>JBKBUF010000005.1:0-13684 GCA_046290815.1 Cytophagaceae bacterium
GAGCTTGCTCAAACAAGCCCTCAAATTCCTTTAATTTTTCGTCTTTGTTGTTTTTGGTGTTCATAAAAGTATAATTTAACATTTTTTTACTTTTATGACACAGTTTATTTTACAGCCTCATAAACAGGGGATATATTATAAATCATCGTACCACAAACAGTATCACGCTGTAGAAGAAAGAAATTCGGACGCTTATCTACAACTTCTAAAAATCCTGAATTTTTACATCCATTGGGAGCAATAACCTCAACATAAAATGTCCCGCCTTCTCCTATTTTAAGGCTGCTCATATTGCCCAAGCCACTTTTGATTATTTCTCCATCTTCAGACCTCTTCCAAAGAAAGTTATTTTCTTCACTATTGGTTGTAGCATTTAGGGTTATTGTATCCTGAGTGCAAAATTCTTGAGGAGGAGTTATTGACAATGCAGGCTTTGATTCTTCATCACAGTCCTGAATCTGAGCCTGGCACAATGAAGCAGTTAAACAAGAAATAAAAAGTATAAGCTTATGGTACATGTGTAGTTAATTTTATATAAAATTAACACATTATTTTAATTTCTTGCAACGAGGACGTCCGAGAAAAGCGATTGCATAGCTACATCCACTACTCCACCACCACGCTATGGTTCGTGTCTTCACGTACCATAAAACTCCCCTACTCCACCACAAACCCCACTGTCCTGTAATCTCCTGCTGTCTGTATCTTCATAAGATAAACTCCTTTTCCGTATGAAAACATGTGGAAGGGTATGCTGTAGTCGTTCCTGCCTTCTTCTGTTTTATGCATGACCAGATGCCCCTGATAGTTGAAGATGGAAAAGTGAATGGTTTCTTCTTTGTCTAAGCTTAAATCTACTTTGAAATATCCGTCATTGGGGTTAGGATAAAGCTTGAGGTCTTTGATCTTGTTTACTCCAACCAGAGATGACTGACCTGCGTTGTTATCCGGAGGAATGAAGAGGGTGATTTGTTTTACAATGCTGTCTACACATTCACCTAAATAAGCAGTAAGCTTTATGCTGTATGTACCTTCTTTATTAAAACATATCTTTGGACTTTGATCATCCTTATTCAATCTGACGGCAGATAAACCAAAGTCCCAACGGACAGAATCAGGTTCAGGATAAGAAAGCTCAGTGAATACTATTGTATCCCAGATGGAGCTTAAGCTGGGAAGTAAAAACCTGGCCTTTAGTAAATCGCTGGTAACATCAACCAGAAAAGTATCAATGGTATAACATCCATATTGATTGGTTACCTTAAGTACGTATTTTCCTGCTTTATCAATTCTTGCATAACGAAAGTAGTTGTTATAACCATTATCAGAACTCCAATGATAGGCACATCCGGGATTACCAGCATCGAATTCTACAGACTGACCGGGACAAAGCACAGCTTTCTCCGGAAGAACTACCGGAATAATAATATTATCTTTAATTTCAACATTTGCCACGGCAATGCAATTGCGGTCATCATTAATGGCAATTCTATAAATACCGCTGCAAAGATCCTCCGCCAATGAATCTGTTACTGCTTCGTCATGTAACCAATGGTATGCATAAGGCCTTGTACCACCATTTACCTCCAAAACTACCTTACCTGAACAAATTGTATTGCAAAATGCATCATGCTTTTCTGCTACTGAAACTGAAAGATCATTTTCAGGTTCGGTTACAGTTACTGTTCTTGTTACACTGCACCGGTTATTGTCCGTGACGGTAAGCAAATAATTTCCCGGGGAAAGATTAGCTATGGAAGAATCGGTACTTCCTGTGTTCCATAACAAATTGTAGCCAGGAACTCCTCCTCTTATGGTAGCATTAACAGTTCCATTGTCAAAACCAGAACACTGCACATGGCTTACATCAAATTGAACAGCGATGGAATCCGGCTGATAGATATTGACGGTTTCATGTAAAACACATTCATTAGCATCTTTTATCGCTACATGTTGCTCCCCTCCTGAAAGTTCAAAGAATTGATTGGACGGTTGATAGTCTGATCCATTGACTGAATACTTGTATCCGGGTACTCCCCCGCTGACACTAACAGTTAAGGAACCATTCTGCTCTCCATAACAGCTATTCTCAGATAGAACCTCTATTGTTGCAGCAATTTCCTCCGGTTCGCTTATACTTACTGATTCTTCATAACTGCAATTATTTGCATCAATTATCAGTGTGTAGTAATCTCCCGGTGGAAGATTTGTAATTATACCTTCTCCATAATACCCATGTCCGTTATCTGCAAAGTATTGATAAGGTGGCGTACCGCCTTTGGTATTCAAAAAAATAATTTCACCATTGTCAGCACCATTGCATTTAACATCATAAGGATAGACTTCGCAGGTGATGGCATCAGGCTGCGTGAGCGAAATAGGGTTTCCAAGAATATTTTCACATCCATTTTTATCTATAGTCTTTGCAAAATATTGACCGGCATTAAGATTGGAAAATATACCATTTGCAGATAACATTGGTGAAGTAAATGTACTCTGTCTTGATAGTAAAAACTGATATGGTGGATTTCCTCCGGATGCTTGCAGTGAAATGGATCCATTTGATTGTTGGAAACAAGAAATGTTATAATCCCCAAAATATTTGGACCTGTCACTTAAGGCTAAATCAACAGGTGCAGGCTGGGGGATAGAAATATCTATAGTGGTCCGACATATACCACTTTCTTCAATTTGGTTTTCCGCCGACAATCTGTAAACTCCTGCAGGAAGACCGATAATGTTATGCGGCCGGTTATCAGCATCATCCGGAAAAAGCGGTTCCTGATGTATTGAATTTAATATAATATCTGGATGAGTAATACCTTGAAGAGTAAATTTTACAGACAAGGTCCCCGAGAGTTTTGAAACTTTAATTTTGCCGGTATGTGTACCATTGCATAAAGGCTCAGTAATGGCAATGTTATTATGCGTAAGGTAAGGAGGAGGGGGATACGAAAAAATGGTTTGGTTTAATGTCCTGGCTGTAACACTTCTCGTTTGAAAATTTCTGGAAAATACACGAAAGCGAATTGCGATTGGATTTCCACTGGCATTAGAAGGAAGAGAAATCTCAATGGTAGATGGGCCGGAAGTAAAAGTTACCCATGGCCTTCCATCTAAACTCCATTCCCATACATAATCTCCTGTAGCAGGATATGCTCCGGTTGCGGTCAATCGGACTTTATTTCCCATGCAAACCTTATAATCCGATCCGCTATTGGTATACAAATTTAAAAAACTTATACTGGTAGGAGGAGAGGGGGTAAACATAATTTGAAACCTTACACCAAATCTTCCCCCATCAAGGCTAATTAACTCAATAGTATGCCAAACTCCCGGTGCAAGATGACCATATACCATATCCATTAAATAATATCCGATATCTTCATCGTCACTTCCCGAACAATGATAAGTAACACCACCATCATTACATTTACATGTTCCTTCATAGGTACATTCCACTCCGTTAATCCTTTTTCCCCCAGGTACACATCTTTTTCTAAAACCAAATAATTCAACCTTTACTTTATGAGTATTTAAACTCCTGATTACAGGAAAAGTGTAATCTTGGGGATACCAACCACGACCACCATCCCCTTTAAGGCAAGTTACCTTATAATCTGTTGTAATGTAGTTTGGTTTGTCATGATAAGGATTAACTTCCCATCTGTAACTCGCATTATCATTTATTGCTGCATATGTCCCAACAAGCTTTACATGCAAATCATGTTGTGACCATGCTTTAAAATAAAATACAGAGGAAAACAAAACTAGTAAAATCAATCTTTCCATAATAGACAAATTAATAACTAACAACAACCTCTTTTGTCAATCTCGAAGCTCCTCCATCAGAATACACCGCCTTCAGCTGATACACATAATCTGTATTCATCTTTACATTTTTATCTTTAAAAACTCTCTCTACTCCAGCTACCGACTTATATAATCTTACCGGATTGCCTTTCTCTGCTCTGTATATCAAAAATTTCTCAGGCTGGTTGTCATTATACAACCATTGAATTACTACCTCCTTTCCTGATCTGTCAGCTACAATATTCACTGATTTAATATCCGGCCTGAATCCGTAATCAATTAACTGAACATTAATAATCTGCTTTTTTTCTGATTCCAATCCCGAATCATCCACAGCAATAACACAATACTGATATGCTTTTTTAATTTCAACTTCTGAATCACAATAACTCTTCACATCCATTTTGTTAAACTCCGCGATTGCCTTCCATTCGTTCTTTCCTTCATGCCTTCTCAATATTTTGTGCTTTACCACATCATTGCTACTACTCGGAATCCAGCTAATCATTATGCAACTGTCAGAAGATAGATAATTATCTATTCTGGGTGAAACCGGGGGAACAACATCCGGACGTTTTATCACCAATGCCTTAGTTAACCCTGAAAAATTATAGTTCATATCCAGAGCCATAACTTTATAATATACATTCTTGGTTAAGGTATGGATGTTAATGGTATCAGTATACATTGTATCTGTTACCGGATAAATGGTAATCTGGGAAAACTCTTCATCCGGTCCGTTAGCTCTGTATATCCTGTAACCATGCAGATCGTCCTCCTTACCTTTCTTCCATTGCAGGCGAACCAAACCGCTCATTTCCGCTTTACCTGATAATCCTTGAGGAATGCCGGGAGGTATGCTATCTATTATTTGTCCCAATGCAGGAAATGATGAAGAATATGACCCATTGGATTCTCTGGCTTTTATAATGTAATAATTGGCTCGCCCGGGTTTTTCATCTATAAAAATTCTTTGTGCAGCATTGGTTTTCCCCAAGCCTAAATATTCACCATCTGCTTTATTCGCTCTTAATATTTCAAATTCTTTAATTTCTTTTTCTAACTCTTTCGGATATTTCCAATTAATCTTAATAGTTCCGTCCTTTTGATATTCGGTTTTAGAAATATTTGGCGAAAGACCAATAGATTTAGGAATTCCTGACCCTTGTACAGGTTCTGAGGCTGGCCCAAACTCCTGGAAAATGGTCTTACCTCTTATCCGGTAATGATACAGTTTGTTATTCTCCGGCAAAGAATCAATTATATACATTCTTCCGGGACTAATATTTTCTTTAACTGTAGTATTGACAAATGGAAGAAGCTTGGTATTCTTATAACTTATACCTCCATCTTCTGATCTTTCAACAATATATCCTGAAAATAAATGATCATAATAAGCTTTATTCCAACTCAGCATCACTGTCCGATCGGAAAACTCTGCCTGCAACTCCAAAGGCTTGGGAAGTTTTATCATATCATCAGTTCCGATAAATACGGATCCCGTATCTATCTTCATGGATGAATTATTAATATATATTCTGTACAAATATTTTTCTCCGGACTTAACCAATTTATCAGTGTACAATAATCCGGAAGCCTGTGCAACCATCAATGACTGGTCTGCGGCAAACAAAGCAAATGAAAACCGCATTTCAGCCTCTTTGGAAATACTTACCATATTCATCAATTCGTCCTTAGAATTACTCACAGCAAAACTTTTTCCGTAAATGGCCTGGGCGGCAACTAATGCATTGTTATCTTGCTTTCCCAATTTCTCCCATTGCTGAAGAGCCAATGGTTTGATGGGTTCACCAGTCAAAACCATCCTTTCCGGCTTGACTTTTTTATCCGGTTTTCCGTCTTTAAGAAGTAAATATCTTTCCACTACATACCCTTCTCTTAATCCTGTTCTCCATGCCATGGGAGTGGTGGGCGCCCACCTTAAAACTATTGAATCCTTAAATGATTTTGCTACAACTTCTACAGAATTGGTAGCCTTATTGTCCGTATCCTGCGCCTGAATATTCAGACAAAAAATCAAAATCCATGAAATTGCTAGTACTGTTATTCTGGCCATCCTAATAATTTACTAAAGTGATCTTATGAACTGAACTTACTTTATTTATTCCCGGAAGAATATATTTTACCTCAACCTCATACTTTCCAGCAATTATTCCCGGATAAGGTTTTAATATCATATCCCAAACATTTTGAGGTTGATTAGTTGAATGAACTACAAGTGCTGCACATTTCTGCTGTACATCCAAATAATCCCGATACATATAAAAAGGGAGATCATAAACTATAGAAGCGTTTCCGGAAATCTTTGAAACAAAACCTGAATTAACTTCCGCATCTGTCAGAATTTTATCAGAAGGCCTCTGAAAAATTCTGACAGCTTTAACAGGAGGAACGCCAAGTTCATTAGGATTTCTCCATTCTAATGAAGCTTTTCCATTATATGGATAATGTTTATATATCAATGGGAATATTCTGTTCTGATACCAACTGTTATTAGTCCTCGCCTCAAAATCTATCAGTCTGTTTGAGTATTTGTTATTTTGAATTTCATACATATCAAATAGTTCTTCACCTGAAATTGTCACCCCTAGCTGATGGATACCGGTATAATCAAATAAAGGTACTATCCATGCGGGAGTAATATTCAAAGCATTAATTTTATCAATAAACCGATTGTATTTACTTGTCTTGAAATGTGACTGATAAATAATTTTATTTTCTACAACATCCAGGTTACCTTCTATTATCTTACTATCAAGACTAACCATGCCATCGTCAGTTACACTGTTATTTACATTTACAACATTAGCATCAATGTCGTTACTTCTTGTTACAGGCAGGCTCACCAATTGTATTGTGTATATTTTGTCATTTTGTAAATTTGCCGGAATAGCGTAATGCACCGTATTGCTCTCTGCATTATAGATTAAATCCGATTCAATTCCTGATTTCTCTCCTGAAGGAATAAATCTCACCTTGCGTTTCCATTTAGGATCCGGCTCAAATAAATCATCCTGCCCTTTTATAAGTTGAATATATCCTGCCTGAGTTTCTGATTTGAAAAAATTATATTGACTTATTAATGGATAACTATATTGAATATTGGATGGAGGCACTATTTCAGGTGCATCACCTGTGGTAAATGCTACCTCAACCGATTCTTCTGCAGGAGTTCCTTTAAATATTACCGGTCTCCATACTCCATTTTGTTTTTCTTCGAATATAATCTTTACCTGAAATTTCAAATTCTTCTTAGCAGGCAAAACATCAGATGGACTGAAAACTGCTACTTCATTAAGGTCATTCCATTGTATCCTGCCCGGAATTACATTAGTTCCGTTTAATAAGCGGATATGTGCAAGTTTTACTCTATATGTCTTTACAACACCGTCCAGGTCTTCCATATCAAATGGCGAATCCACCGGCATGTTGAATGCCACCTGTGGGTTATTAAAGACATTCACATTATTTTCAGAAGGTTTAGGAGAAGTCTCTGCAATAACTTTAATTCCGCTTACTACCGTACCGCCCACTATCTTACATTGCTCCCCTATGGTTAGCTTAAACTGACAGTTTCCTTTTACCTTGCCTGATAATATTGAATAATATCCTCCTATATGCCCTTCCATCCAGCTTGGGTTAGGTAGCTTTGCCTGCAAAATAGCTGCAGCTCCTATTTCAAGTATTTTATATTCACCTTTTGCAAAGGGCAAATCCACACCTAATCCTATGTCCCCCTGCATGTATGCATAGACCTGTCCGGATGCATACCAACCATTCATTCCTAGCTTTGTAGATCGACCGGCACACATGACATCATTGCCATAATTTTTTAACATCACATCAAAGCCGATGGCTGCATCAAACTGTCCGTAAAATGCCAGATGTTGCTTTCGTCCTGTCTTAGCCTGAATTGCGGAACCGAAACAAAATCCATTTCCTCTGTTAAGGCTGTTTTCATCACGCATAAAATTCAGATCAATGCCACCTAATACTTCAGAGACATTGGCAGGCGGCGGGGGCATACCGGGTATAGTTGTTCCAACCATAAAGTAGGAAGTGGTTGTAAACATCCCTGAAAATACCAAACCTATTCTTTTATCAGGTGTACCGATTGTTACATACCATTTGTTTTTTTCAAAATGCATTACTGCCCCACCTGCTAAATTACCGGGATATATTCCTCTGACAGAGTTAGGCACATTGACATAAACATCAAAATTTCCGTGAAGCACTGTGTTGACAAAATCCATAGTGATGGCAACATCAGCTTTAATCGGAACATCAGGACCTCTGTCTGCAATGGCAGTCATAAAATATCCGGTCCCATAGAAGCCTATGGTATTTACACCTCCATGATGATTAAACGCAATTTCAAATGTTACATCAGCATTGAAAGCCTGCGAGCTGGCGTATGTACCACAAACAACAGTCGCTTTTAAGCCCAGAAATGTTTTATCATCCGGAATATAGGTGATTCCGGAAGGCGGTGGTGTTATTTCTGCAACACCATTGTTGCTTGCAAGTTCAGTAGCAATTTTTGGTGCATTATCCAGATTGACTCTTGCATCATGCCGTTTCATATGATGGTAAAGGCCTCCGCCAAAGCCATACAATCCGAAGCCGGTTGCAACTGGTATTCCAGTAGGTAAGATTACCAAAGCATCTACATACCAATAGCGAAGTTCATTAACTTTCCCGAATTGTGCTGTACCGAACACCTGGATACCGGGAGTAAATTTGGCTGCCACACTTCCTCTGAATCCGCTTCCATAAATTTTATCCTTTCTGTAAATAACCAGCTCTCCCATTATTTCATAAGCTCCGCCCCTTACTTCAATTTTCACCCGGTCAAGATGCAAATGGTCATATTTCCATTTGGTTTTACCTGCACTTGTTTCAGATAACCTGCCGAAAACAGTTAATCCGGCATGACCTGAGAATCCGGACTCTGAATCTTTCATCAAATGAAGAGAAATATCAAAATGAAATCCAACCAGATCTTCTCTTGTAACAAAGCCGATTTTATTTAAAGTGAGACTAAACCCTGAAACGTTATTATTCCTTGACTCTATGCCAAATACTCCCGGAATTATATGTGGCTTTGCTGCCTGGACTACAAGATTCTCAAATAAGATTCCTTTGAATTCTCCTTTGTCACCACCATTGCCTAAATCAGGAACAAGTGTAATGCTACCTGATAATCTTGCCTTGGGCCAAAACTGATTTTGTCTGTATGCGATTTCAAGGCAAGAGGTAGGATTAAGGTTCATGGTTGCGCCCCACAAAGGGACATGAAGCGTTTGCATACTCTGGATATTAAACTGATAGTTATCTCCAGTTTCAATGATTGCAATATATCCGATAGTCCTACTTTCTTCTGTTAGCGGGATATTTATTAATCCCTTAAATCCCGCTCCTGAGATTTTATTACAAGTTATACCTACTGAAATTTCATCCAGTGAGAATGCCCAACCTCCAAGACTTCCTTCATTGATGGGTATCACACCTGCTGCTGCAAACCATCCGCTGAAACCCATGTCATCAATAATTAAATTGTGTACTCTGATTTCTTTTCTCTTGCTCGCATCACCTTTAGAAAATGAGCTCGGCAAACGGACTGCTACTTCCCGAAGGAAGAAACCTTGCCATAAATTCATGTTGTCTTCAAGATTCGGGGACTTATAATCTTTGGGAAAAACTATATTCAATGGATTGGAAATATCACTTCTGTCAACCCATGCATCTCTAACATAGAAGCCGAATCCTTTGAGCGAAGGTATCTGAAATGGTGTAATACTTACTTTGGCCAGCATGCTTCCCCAATCGTCCATTCTTGTTTCAAACTCAGCTTTCACCCGGTAAGGTTCAGGAGCTACCTCGCCCGATGGAAGTTCCGGGATAAGTATATCTCTGCAAAACTCAAATTCACCATGTATTCCCATTCCCTGAAAGCCATTGCAATCAAACTCTACATAGGTTTTCCTTTCCGATCCTTTAAGGTTAAGTTTAATTTTGTTGCTTAATCTTATCGGAATATCCTTTGCCAGGTTAAGGCGGGCAATACTTACGCCTTTAATACCGCCTGTTGAAATGTTAATTTTCCGGCTGGTAAAGGCGATGGATTCATCTGTACCAGGAATCCCTATAACAGAGGTTGCAGACATATAGGACCCATTAGGAGACAATACCAGACTGTCAATGCCTATCACATAATCCTGCCCACCTAACTCTTTTGCAATTCCTACAGGCAGATCTATACCGGATGAGTTGGTAAGGAGATTTGAATATCTCTCTTCAGCAGAAATGGAAGCACTTACCATATGGGCATAAGTAAATTCATCCTGTGCTTTTGATGACAAAAAGCACAGGAAAAAATAAACAAAAGCAAGGTTCCATTTCCTCATTGCCAGTTGAAGAAATTTTAGGTTAAACTAGGATTATTAATGCAGTAACCACAATGAATATCCAAAAAGCACAAAACTTGAAATAGAAATTTTTTCATAATCGAATCTTGTGTTAAAAATTTAACAAATAGCATCCACAGGAAGACTTGCACGGAAGTCTCCAGGAAAAAATTTACAATCCGATTCATTGATGATTTAGCTGGTTGAATCGAAGGCTTCAAAAATAAATAAAAGATGAAAAAAATAAAATCAGTCAAAAAAAATTTACTAAATCAAATGAAATTCTAAATTGCAGATATTCAATCAAGATATAGAAGACAAGTGTCCGCTCGCTACCTCCAATTCTTTCTGCTTCTCTTACTCACTTCTCACCTTTCCCTATCACAATCTATGCCACCGCTCGAAGGCAACTACAACAGATATAAATTTACCTACCAGGGGAAGAACCTGTATTTTCAGAATCCTTATACCGAAGATATGAAAACTTTTTGCACCAAAGAGGTATGGGTAAATGGCAAGCGCGTACTAGGGTATCAGGATGGCTCAGCTTTTGAAGTGGATCTTTCTTACTTTAATCTGGATGACACCGTAGAGGTAATAGTATTCCAGCATGCTTCATGTAAAGTAAAAGTGCTGGGAGGTTATCCAAGAGGAAAAAATCCCTTCGCATATAACTTCTTTAAAGCAGATGAAAAAGAAAGCAGGTTTGAAATCAGTTGGAAGAGTAAGAAACCATTTACCGCACATGTTTACCTTGAACGGTTTCAGTACAATATTTATACTATTATTGACAGCTTAATAAACATCAAACCTGATACCGTATACACCTTTAACCCCAAACATCTTTCCGGCATCAATAAATGCAGACTGAAAACTAAGCTCAGCGATGGTCAGGTTTTGTACTCTCATGTGGAGGAGTTTATAAGCAGCAGACCCAAAATAAAGCCTGTCTTCCTTGGTGCAGATAAAAGAATTACTTTCAACGCTTCTGCGGACTATGAAATACTGAATACTCAAGGTGAAGTAATAATGTCCGGCACAGCTGATGAAATAAGTTTGCAACCATTGGAGGCAGGAATATACTATTTGCTGGTTGATAACAGGATATATAAAATGAGAGTCAGCAAAGATAAACTGATACGGAAGAAGGGGTAGCACCCTGTCAGGGTGGACCCTGACAGGGTGTCGAAAAAATTTCTCCCTTTAACACCCTGTTTAACTGTCAATTACAACTCATTTTATTACTTCTATCAACAATCCCGTTTTCTGTTCTGTTATCCTATTAGTAGAAACATCGGAGGAAGCGTATGGACGTGGAGATAATGCATTGTGAAGAAGAGAAGAAATTCTTTATAAAAATTAACGGGGTGGAATGCTGCGTGAAATATATCAAATGGAATGATAAAGTTTGGGATTTCATAGGCACTTTTGTTCCTAACAACTTCAAGGATGCACAAAAACTGGCCATGTCTCTGGTAAAACAGGCTCTCGATTTTGCAAACAGTCAGAATGTAAAAATCAGAGCCAGCTGCAGATGGGTACAGGACTTCCTGATCGATAACAAAGAGTACAGAAGCCTGATTTATTATCCTTATTGACCGGGATTTCAGAATTGATGGATTATCATGATTCTGATGATTTCGGTTAAAATAAAAAGCCTTGGTTTTCCTTATCGGACAGCCAAGGCTTTTTTATGACTCATTTAAATTTCTATAAGAGACAAATCATTTCTGATTAACTTTAACCACTCTGTTATAATGTACCTCATTACCTGATGTAGTTTTTAATGTGTATATGCCATCAGGCAGTTTGCTAATATCAACAGAGGTACCGCTAGTCTCATGCACCACTTTACCCTCACAATTCAGCACAGTTGTTTGTACAGGACCTATGTTGTCATTTAACTCAAAATAATATACTCCTGAACCTGGATTAGGATAAACATTCCTAATCAATTCAATATATGCTTGTGAAGACTGTGCTGTAACTATGGAACCGATCTTCATAGGTTCTCTTCCGTTGGTGCCATTATCAGCACCAAAGATCAATTCATTTTGAAAGGGAGTATAAAAGTTTGGTGAACCATTCCCGGCACCTGGGTTAATATCAGCTACCATATATGTTCCCGTCTCAGTTCCGTCACTTGTCCATAACTCAAACCCGTTCGTACCATTGTTAGCTGTAAATACAAGTTTACCATTATAATTGGTAAGTAAATTAGTATTTGTAAACATGCTGTTATCTACTCCGGGGTTTATGTCTTTCACCATCCTTGTTCCTGCTTCTGTACCATCGGTAACCCATAATTCCAATCCATGTGTGCCATCATTGGCCTGAAAAAATAATGTGCCATTTATGTCTTTTAAAAAAGAAGCAAATTGTGTTAAACCTCCCGTTGGTCCGGGATACACATCCTTAAGCAAAAAAGTACCTTCAGCAGTCCCATCACTTTTCCACAGTTCAACACCATCTACGCTATTTGTAGCCCTGAAATAAAAATAATCCCCGGATAGTGTCAGATTAGCAATAGCGGAAGTAGATGCTCCTGGAGCAATATCTTTTACCATCACTGTCCCCTCTGCCGTTCCATCGGTTTTCCATAGTTCCAGTCCGTTTACCCCATCATCGGCTGCAAAGTAAAGTGTATTGTTATAGCTTAAAAAATGATTACCCCATCCTGTCGCACCACCAGGATTGATATCCTTTACCAATACAGTTCCATTTGCAGTGCCATCCGTTTTCCATAGTTCTGTACCTTCGACATCTGTGGAGGCAGTAAAATATACTATGCCATTGACGTTTATAAACTGTCCAGGGGCTGAACCGAGGTTACCTGGCCTTATATCTTTAACCATTACTGTTCCTTCAGGAGTGCCATCCGTCTTCCAAAGTTCGCCACCGGCACTTAGAGTGCTAGCCTGAAAAAATATAACATCTCCAGATTGAAAGAGAAATGATGGATTGGAACCAACCACTCCCGGATTAATATCTTTCAATAGCATTGTTCCTCCGGCTGTACCTCAGTCCGGAAGAATTAGGAGACATCAAAATTGTCAATTATCGTAAGAACTCTAATTTTTCCGCGCCAGTAGACACAATGTATGTTTATGTAAGCTACTACAATTCTAAAGGAAATTTATATCTGACAAAATCACTATGGGATAACTATGACTATCGGTTCATAGTAAATGATGATGTAAAGAACTATGACATTACAGAAATGTCGCTTAGGAAATTTACATGCAACGCCTGCTTTCTCAGACCTGAGGGCGATAATTCTTATAACCTTGATGGGTACACTTTAAACGGAAAAAGAATTGCTCCTACAAAAAATATGATTGAGATTATTAAGCAGTAGGCAAAACAACTATCGTAGTCTTCATCCATGGACTCTTATTATAGTCAATAGTCAGAAGTCATTAGTCAAAATACCGGAAACTGGA
>JBKBUF010000005.1:13784-184230 GCA_046290815.1 Cytophagaceae bacterium
TCTAATATCTAATATCTAATATCTAATATCTAATATCTAATATCTAATATCTAATATCTAATATCTAATATCTAATATCTAATATCTAATATCTAATATCTAATATCTAATATCTAATATCTAATATCCAATTCTTAATTCTTAACTCTTAATTCTTAATTCCCGGTCAAAGCTTCTCCTTCAAAAACTGCGCCGTATATCCCTTGCTCTTCTTCACCATCTCTTCCGGTGTACCTTCAAACACAATGCTACCTCCACCATCTCCTCCTTCCGGACCAAGATCTATAATCCAGTCTGCACATTTGATCAGCTCCATGTTGTGCTCTATAATGATCACAGTATTGCCCTGATCTACCAAGGCATTCATGGCATGAAGTAATTTCTTAATATCAAGAAAGTGAAGTCCTGTAGTAGGCTCATCAAAAATAAATACTATATGTTCATTGGAAGCATTTGCTCCTTTTCCAAGATAAGATGCAAGCTTTACTCTCTGTGCTTCTCCTCCGCTAAGGCTGCTGGAAGACTGTCCAAGCCTGATGTAACCCAAACCTACATCGAACAGAGGTTTCAGCTTTTCTACAATCTTTGGCTTATCCTTAAAGAATGTGAGGCTCTCTTCTATGGTCATATCCAATATGTCCGTTACATTCTTGTCTTTATAAGTAACATCCAGTATTTCCTGTTTGAATCTTTTTCCCTGGCAGCCTTCACACTTCAGATGTATGTCGGCCATGAATTGCATCTCCACGGTTACTTCTC
Source organism: Cytophagaceae bacterium (assembly GCA_046290815.1). Taxonomy (GTDB): domain Bacteria; phylum Bacteroidota; class Bacteroidia; order Cytophagales; family Cytophagaceae; genus JBKBUF01. The sequence continues at coordinate 14,544 of JBKBUF010000005.1, forward strand.
CTTCTCCCTGACACAATTCGCATCTGCCCCCATCTATATTGAAAGAAAAATGTCCGGCTTTATAACCACGCGCTTTAGCAAGTGGCAGCTCACAAAACAATTGCCTGATCGCATCATAAGCTTTTACATAAGTAACAGGGTTAGATCTCGAACTTTTACCTATAGGATTCTGATCGACAAATTCTACCTGCGATATTTTATCAAGACTTCCTTCCAGTCCATCAAACTTCCCTGTAAACTCGCCCATAGTTCCATGCAGCTTTTTCAGTGCAGGATATAATACTTTTTTTACCAGAGTAGATTTTCCGGAACCACTCACTCCTGTGATGGTAGTAAGTGTATGAAGCGGGATTTTTACATCCAGATTCTTCAGATTGTTCTCTCTCGCTCCTTTCACCATAATGAAATCGGACCATTTTCTTCTTCGCACAGGCACTTCTATAGTTTCAATACCTTGCAGATATTTCGTAGTATGTGTTTCCGCTTTTTTCTGCATGTCAGCCAGGTTTCCCTGAAACATAAGAGTTCCTCCATGTATACCTGCATCGGGACCAATATCTATAATCTGATCGGCAGCTCTCATTACTTCCTCTTCATGTTCGACCACTATTACCGTGTTACCGATATTCCTCAGTTCCTCCAACACGCTTACAAGCTTACGCGTATCTTTTGGGTGCAGGCCAATACTGGGCTCATCAAGTATGTACATACTACCTACCAATGCACTGCCAAGTGATGTAGCCAGTCGTATGCGCTGATATTCTCCTCCCGAAAGCGTAGAACTTAATCTGTTTAAAGTAAGATAACCCAATCCTACCTTCTCAAGGTATTCAAGTCTTGAGTTTATTTCTCTTAAAATTCTTCCTCCTACCTGTTGTTCGTAGGAGCTCAACTTTAATCCGGTAGTAAACTTCAGCAATTTATCTACAGGCATTAGCACCAGATCTATAATTGACTTATCCTCGATCTTTACATAGGACGCATCTTTTCTCAATCTTGTACCTTTGCAATCCGGGCAGGTAGTTCGGCCTCTGTATCTGGACATCATTACCCTGTATTGAATTTTATGAGATTTAGATTCCAGGTATGCAAAGAAGTCGTTCAAACCTTTGAAGTATTCATTACCTTCCCACAACAGGTCTTTTTCTTTTTCATTCAGCTCTATAAAAGATCTGTGAATAGGGAAGTCAAATTTAATTCCGTTCTTTAACAGAGGTGCCAGCCATTTACTCATCTTCTCACTTCTCCACGGAGCGATTGCACCTTCATAAACTGAAAGATTTTTATCAGGTATTACCAAATCTTCATCAATTCCGAGCACATGTCCAAATCCTTCACATCTTCTGCATGCCCCATAAGGATTGTTAAAGCTGAATAAGTTTACAGTTGGCTGTTCGAATACAATTCCATCCAATTCAAATTTGTCAGAAAAAGTAACTGAACCTTTGCCGGGAATTTCTACAATACATTCACCCTCTCCTTCAAAGAATGCTGTCTGTGCCGAGTCTGCAATTCTGAACTCCAGATCCTCATCATTTTTTGTCACGGAAGCTCTGTCAAGTACGATGGACATTTCTTTTGCTTTTTTAACTAAAGCAATTTCTTGCAACAGATCTTCTATCATATGCACAGTACCGTCAATAGAGATTCTTGAAAAACCTTTCTGGAGCAGAAGATTCAACTCATCTTCTTTTTTTCTTGCCTTGTTGCTATTAAAAGGAGCAAGTATCATAAATCTTTCACCTTCTTCCAGCGCCATAACATATTGCACCACATCATTCACCGAATGCTTTTTCACTTCCTTTCCGCTTTTGGGAGAATAAGTACGTCCGATTCTGGAGAAAAGCAGCTTCATGTAGTCGTAGATTTCTGTAGTTGTCCCTACGGTGGATCTCGGATTACGGCTGTTGATCTTCTGTTCTATGGCTATAGCAGGCGAGATTCCTTTTATATAGTCCACTTCAGGCTTTTCCATACGAACCAAAAACTGGCGCGCATAGGAACTAAGGCTTTCCACATACATTCTTTGCCCTTCAGCAAATAAAGTATCGAAAGCGAGAGACGATTTGCCCGACCCGGATAGTCCGGTAATGACTATTAATTTATTTCTGGGTATCGCTACCGAAAGATTTTTAAGATTATTTACCCGGGCGTTCTTTATGATAATGAACTGCTTAGGATCCAATTGATCCAACTCCAGGCTGTTTACGCCTACTTTTTTTCCCCTCATGTTTTAAGAAATGAAAATTTTGTCTTAAATTTGCAACATAATTTCTTGAATAAAGTATATTTACTTGATTATTTATTGCAAGTGCCAAAAATATTAAGTAACTTTATTATTCATAAGTTCATATAATTCTGCAATAATACGCATTGTTAAACTTTAAACCTTACAATATGATATAGAGCTCTACGTTAACTAAACGTGGATTTACAAATGAAACATGTTGCATTAAGTGATGCAAAACTAGTATCGCTTTATATCAATGGTGACGAGGATGCATTTGCTCAGTTACTAAAAAGACACAAAACTAAGGTTTACACCACCATCTATTTAATTGTTAAAGACCAGTATGTAGCAGAAGACCTGCTGCAGGAAGCCTTTATCAAAGCCATCAGAAAATTAAAGTCGGGAGAGTACAACGAGGAAGGCAAATTCCTTCCATGGATTGTGCGTATTGCTCATAACCTTGCGATAGATTATTTCCGTAAGGAGAAGAGGTATCCTACCATAATAATGGAAGATGGCAGCAACATTTTCAATTCACTTGACTTCTCTGAAGATTCAATGGAGTCTGTAAAAATCAAGGATGAAACACATGCCATCCTGAGAGATCTGATACAGACGCTTCCTGAACCTCAGAAAGAAGTTCTCTTAATGAGGCATTATGGAGAAATGAGTTTTCAGGAAATTGCTGAAGCTACAGGAGTGAGCATTAATACTGCTTTGGGAAGGATGCGCTATGCCCTCATTAATCTGAGGAAGAAATTAGAAAAACAGAATATAGCCTATGATAAAAACCTTTACCCAAAATGATGTAATCAGATTAATTTACAACGAAGTTTCACAGGACGAAAAAGCCGATATAGTTAGCTGTCTCTTATGGGACCAGGAACTTGCAGACTTTTACTCCGATATTCAGGATGTTAAACTGAATATGACAAAGGCGAAAAAAGAACCTTCTGCCGCTGTTATAGATAACATACTGAATTATTCCAGAAATTTTGTAAGAAACTAAAAAACCAAGCTGTCCTACGGGGCAGCTTTTTTTGATTCATTGAGGTTGAAAATCCGGGTAATAATGCAGACTTTTACCCCGGATACCTATTTTTATCCAAATGCAGAAAAAAGAAAGATTTGAGAAGTTTTTAAATCATTTCAGAGAAAACTTTCCTGAGCCTGAAACTGAATTAAATTATAATAACCCTTTTGAATTGCTCGTAGCCGTCATCCTTAGTGCACAATGTACTGACAAAAGGGTCAACATGGTTACTCCTCTGATCTTTGAAAAATATCCTACTGCTTATGAAATGTCTCTTGCAACTGCCGAGGAGATTTTTCCTTTGATCCGAAGTATTTCATATCCCAATAACAAATCAAAACACCTGGCCGGTATGGCAAGAATGCTGGTTGAGGAATTTAATGGTGAAGTACCGGAAAAAACGGAAGACTTACAGAAATTACCCGGGGTAGGAAGAAAAACCGCGAATGTAATTGCTTCAGTCATCTATAACCAACCGACAATGGCAGTAGATACTCATGTTTTTCGCGTGTCTAAAAGAATAGGGCTGGTTACACAAACTGCTTCCACACCTCTGGAAGTAGAAAAACAATTACTGAAATACATCCCTGAGGAATTGGTGCACAAAAGCCATCACTGGCTTATTCTCCATGGCCGCTATATATGTACTGCCAGAAATCCTAAATGTGATTCTTGTCCACTCACTGACATTTGTGCCTATTATCAAAAAACTATAAAAAAGGCTTCCTGATTTATGTGTGGAATAAATATTCTCATTGACAAAAAAGGAAAGCTGAATGAAGACATCATCATCAGGATGAATAACAGCATCATTCATCGCGGACCGGACAATGCAGGATACAAAGCCTATAAAATCGGAAACACTAAAGTATACCTTGGAAGCACCAGATTGAAAGTAATAGATAGCTCAGACAGCGCCAATCAACCTTTTACGTCCGGCGAACATTATGCTTTAGTATATAATGGAGAATTATACAATTACAAATCGCTAAGAAACTCAACTACGCACTACAAATTTTCTACTTCATCAGACACTGAAGTTGTTTTCAGTCAACTGGTCAGTAATGGCGAAAATGCATTGAATGCCTTTAATGGTATGTATACCCTGGCATTCCTTGATGCCGAAGATGCAACCTTGCTACTTGCAAGAGATTACCCGGGAATTAAACCATTGTTTTATTATGAAGATGAAAATTACTTTCTGGCTTCCTCTGAAATCAAAGCATTATTTGCTTCCGGCTTAGTTAATAAGGTTCTTAATGAGAAACAGATTTACCATTACATTAAATATAAATTTGCACAGAAGCCTGATACTTTCTTTAAAAATATAAAAGAATTGCCGGGAGGATATTATTTGACATATGACCTTCATAATCATTCTGTGAAAATATCAACATCGGCCAAGGTCAAAAAGTCAATACAACATGGAAATGAAGTTCATCAACTGAAAGAATTGTTATTGGACTCTTTACAAAGACAACTGCAGGCAGATGTCCCGGTGGGGTTATTTCTTAGCGGTGGTATTGACTCTACCTTACTATTGGCTCTGATAGCAGAATTGGGCCAAAAAATTCCTTGCTTCAGCATTAACAACAAAGCTGCCGACAGAAACTTCGGAACCAAAGATGATCATTATTCAAGATTGGCTGCAAAGAAATATGGCTCTCATATTGAAGAAATAATAGCCGACGAACATCTGCTTAATAACTTTGACGATGTGATAAGTCATATGGACCAGCCGGTAGCAGACAGCTCTGCGCTGCTCACTTATAAATTAAGTAACTTCGTTTCTAAAAAAGCTACTGTTGCCTTGTCAGGTGCAGGAGCTGATGAACTATTTGCAGGTTATTACAGACATTCTGCTTTTAACTTTTACCTTAACCATTTACACAACAAGAAAAGCCTGATCAATCTATTAAAAAAGATCAGGCTTCCGGATGGCACATCGATGCCCGGAAGGAAGTTGTTCAGGCATGGTAACCGATTCTTTTCTGCTCTCTCAGATGACCCCTCTATAGTGGCGGATGGATTTGTTTCTATGCAAACTCGGATAAATTTCGAAATTCAAAAATTTACCGGTGAGACATCTTTAATAGCATTACTGGAGTTTGACAGAGAACATTATCTTCCTTCGGATGTTCTGTACCTTACTGATCTGATGTCCATGGCACATTCCCTTGAAGTAAGAGTTCCATATCTTGATAAGGAAATTATTAACTTTACCGAATCATTACCGGCAGAATTTTTAATGAAGAAAGGCAGGAAGTGGCTATTGAAAGAAATTTTGAACAGTATGGGAGGAGAAGAATTTGCAAAAAGACCAAAGGAAGGCTTCGGGATAGCACTGAAGCCCTGGTTAGAAAAAAGAAAAGGAAAAGAGCTTCTCGAGCCCTTGAGGGACACTGCATCTCCCATATATCAGTTTATTCCTCACCAGCTAGTGGTGAATATGGTTCAACAGTATAGAGAGGATGAAAGAGATTACACCTCTGAGATATGGAGTTTTATAGTATTACATCATTGGCTGGAAAGCCAACAATTTTAATTTATACTTAGGCGCTACAAAAGAAAGATTGTACACATGAAAATTTTATACATACATCAGTATTATAAAACTCCTGAGGAAGGCGGTGCCATAAGATCGTACAATATTTCCAAAGCACTGGTAAAAGCAGGTCATGATGTAGAACTTATTACCTCGCATAATGAAAAGTTTTATAATGTTAAAACCATTGAAGGCGTAAAAATCCATTACCTTCCTGTTTATTATGACAACAAGCTGGGCAACTTCGATCGTATTGTAGCCTTCTTTAAATTTGCCGGGAAAGCGGTGCGACTTGTCAACCGTCATTTCTATCCCGACATCTGTTATGTTACGTCTACTCCCCTTACAGTAGGTATTATTGCCCTATTCTTAAAATTCTGGAAAAAAGTACCCTTTATCTTTGAAGTAAGAGATCTTTGGCCTAAAGTTCCGATAGAAATGCAGGCCATTCATGATCCCTTTATGAAATCGCTTGCTTTAAGACTGGAAAAAAGATTATACAACAAAGCAGAAGCCATTGTAGCACTTTCACCTGCTGCTGCCAATGAAATTAAAATGAAAGCTCCGGGTAAATCGGTTTATTGTATTCCGAATTTTTCAGATACTGAATTTTTTCAGCCTGCTGCAGCAAACATAAGTAAACAAAACTATCATGAAGCAGAGGGAAAATTTGTCATTACTTATTTCGGAGCAGCAGGAAGAGCAAATGGATTACATTTCTTAATCAATGCAGCTGCTGCGTCAAGCCACAACAAACTACCTGTGCAATTCTATATCGCGGCGCAAGGTTCGGAGCTTGACAAAATCAAAAGGAGAGTGGAAATGGAAAATCTTACCAATGTAAAATTCCTCCCTTACATGAATAAAAAAGAATTAAAGGGTTTGCTGGACATTTCAGATGCGTCTTATATTTCATTTCTTGATATTAAAGCACTGGAAACCGGCAGTCCTAACAAATTCTTTGATTCCTTAGCTGCAGGAAAAATAACGATTGTGAATTTCGGAGGATGGATTGCTGAACTTGTAGAATCCCGGAAAACAGGATTTTATTACAGCCCATATAACACAAAAGAGTTTGTAGAAAAACTAAAAATGTTGATAGAAGATAAGGTTTTAGCAGCTCAATTTAAAATCAATTCCCGTAAGCTTGCTGAAGAAAAATTCTCTGAGGAAAAAATGACCCAAGAGGTGATAAAGGTGATTGAAGGCATGAAATAAAGAGTTAAGGCGCTACTGTGCTATTGTTTATAGTAACGATACCTTAACATTTTAACAAATTAACACCGGAACACTTTGTTACTTTGGCTTATATTTTGATTCTCTGAAAATCTTGTTAGCATCCTTTTCTTTCATAAGATCTGCAAGGGTCAGTTCAGGATGTTGATTCATATATTTTCTTATTATCTGCCAGCCAAGCCATCTTCCTATACGGCCCGGACATTTCTCTCCTATTTCACTTATCTTCGGGCTCTCTCCTATATATTTTTCTATAATCCTCGGGGCGGTTTCAAATAAAAGCTTTTTCTCTATAAAATGTGCCCAAATTACATCCACATTTTCTTCCACATCTTTTACTGTCTGACCGGAATACATTATAATCAGACTATCCGGAGTTTCCGGAAGCACACTTTCCATAAAATATAATGTCTTGCCATGATAGATCATATGAGCAAGCATAGTTTCATCTTTGGTATTTACCTCATTGTATTTATTAGAAATTGCCATTGCAATCATAGGTACCAGATATGGCCGATCGTAACGCTCAAGAAAATAATTGTAAATAACAGGTCTGAATTCCGCTTCCGGACCAAGGAAATAATCCGTACTTATCACGATCAGGCTGTCTGAAACAGATAAATCCTTATTGAATTTAAAGCCTGTAACTATCGTGTTCACCTCCGGCACTGATGCATCGGGAAAGTGGTGTTTCAGGTGTCGGAACATAGATGTCAATTGATCTTTGAGCAAAGGCTCTTTTGAAAACTTTTCCTCTGTTTGCTGATAAAATTTTCTCAAATGTTCATTGCTATATAGCTGATGTATGAACTCTACCATCCTTTCGTCTGAATGTGCAGAAGGAATCTCAAGAAACTCATTACAAAACGTAGGATGCTGAAGCAGAAAAGATCTGATCTCTTCTTTAGTCTTATGGTTGAACAATGTCTCACTCAGATTCTGATACTTCAGGTCAACAGTTATTGTTTTCGCTGCTTCCATCACTTCTTTTTTCTTTTCAGAAGTATTATCTCCATTACAGGAAAATAGCATTGCGGCAAAAACAAGGGGGAAAATTGCTCTTTTAAACATCTTGATTCCTCAAATAGTACTTTTATAGAATGTGATGATAAAGTTATTTTATATTATCAAATAATAAAACTATGAAAAAGGCACTTTTATTATCATTTGTGTTAATGCTTTCAGTTTCTGCATTTTCACAGGTGAATGTGGGGTTGAGGTTTGCTCCTGGTTTTGGTTTAAACAGGGTGGACCATGATGATGTGCCCGGTAATTCTTTTAGTTCTGCCGGTACCGGGTTGAGATTTATGTTTGGACCTGAAGCGTATTATGCAATAAATGACAACGCGTCATTTGTGACAGGGTTGAATTACAATGTACGACGTGTTGGTCTTCAATATACAGTTTCTAACCCGGAAACAGGAATCGGAAGTTCATTCAGGGATGTCTACAGCCTTCAATATTTAAGTATTCCTCTGTATGTCCATTTGCTTACCAATGAGGTCCAAACGGATACCAGAATATATTTTAACGTCGGAGGAGGATTTGACTGGAGAATCAATTCCAGGGTAAACAAATCCAATAATGAAGCTCCATACGTTGAAAAGTTCAGGATGTATGACGCAGATATGATGCTAGGTACAGGTATACAGTACAAGGTAGGAGAAAACAGCTTTATTCTTGCCGGTATCAGTTATAACAGAGGATTATTGAATACCATTTCCAGGGTACGTCCCGGATTTTCAAATCCAGACGTAAGGGTTAGAACAGATCTTGCCTCTCTTGACATGAGGTATAAATTCTGATTAATCTGTCCGGATAGGTTAATATTTCCAATTAATACATTCCGGAGAAGAGAAACTCAACAAAGATCTCTTTCCGGAATGTGTGTTTTATTCAACACTATTCTCCCGATTTCGTATATCACTGAGTTTGCAGCTTTCTGCAGTTCTGTTAACTTTACCAAAAAATTTTTTAACGCATATTCTTATGAAAAAAATATTACTTCTTTCAGTTGTTCTTTTTCTCTCATTCCAGGCATTTTCACAGGTGAAAATCGGACTTAAATTTTCTCCCGGCATCGGATTAAACAGAGTTTATTATGATGAAAAAGATTCTCCCGGTGCTACCATTAAACCCAGCAGCTTTGGTATCAGATTTATCGCCGGACCAGAAGTCGCCTTTTTTTTCGGTAAAAATGCTGCTTTTGTTACCGGAGTCTGGTATTCCTCAAGAAGAGCCGGACTTAAAGTTACTACTCCTACTGCAGTTTACAGAGAAGTACACAATCTTCAATACGTTCAACTTCCGGCATATCTTAAATTGCTCACCAATGAAATAGCAACTGACATGAGGGTATATTTTAATGTTGGTGGCACATTTGACATTTTACTCAAAGACAAATTGGCCAAATCCGATATTGCAGATCATATGCCTAATAAAGAACCCTATATCAGAAGGTTTGTACCTGTTGATGCCACTGTTTTATTAGGAGCAGGAGTTGAATTACAAATGGGAGAATCTACTTATGCAACATTTGGCCTAAGCTATAACAGAGGCTTAATTAACTCTGTATGGAAGGTAAATGAAAATGTGACCAATCCCGGATTAAAAATTAATACTGATCTCATTGCAATTGATTTGGGACTAAGGTTTTAATAAATTATAAATAATAAATCCCAAATTCCAAGGAAGTTTTAATTGGAGTTTGGGATTTATTATTTATAATTTAAAATTTATTATACTATTTCTATTTCCTCCCCGTGCTCATTTTTAAACTTAAATTCAGTAATACCGAGTGAGGTATCCTGCTCCAGTTTAATCCACCTTCGGTATTTTAAAAACCACCGTATTCTCCGGGAAATGATCCCCTGCGTGAAATAGGCATATAAGTAAGGATGTAATGCTATCTTAATATTTTTTTCATTCTGCTTATTGATGATATACTCCAGATTATTTTCAACCTGATCGCTTACCAGAATGCTTGCTGTAATTTTACCGGTACCCTGACAGGTAGGGCAAGTTTCCAGAGTAGAAATATTCATTTCCGGCCTTACCCTTTGTCTGGTAATTTGCATAAGACCGAACTTAGAAAGAGGAAGAATCACAAATTTTGCTCTGTCATCTTTCATCTCTTCCTTCATCTTTTCATAGATAATCCGACGGTTGTCCGCCTTCTTCATATCAATGAAATCAACCACGATTATTCCGCCCATATCACGTAATCTTAGCTGCCTTGCGATTTCTTTGGCAGCCTCCATGTTTACGGTAATGGCTGTATTTTCCTGATCCGACTCAGTGTTTGATTTATTGCCGCTGTTAACATCAATTACATGCAGTGCTTCTGTATGCTCTATGATAAGATAGCCGCCACCAGGAAGGCTTACAGATTTACCGAAAAGTGTCTTTAACTGTTTTTCAATCCCCGCTGCTTCAAACAGCTTTGATTTCCCATGGTAGTGCCTTACAATTTTTTCTTTGTCAGGGGCTATGGTTTTGATGTAATCCTTTATTTCATCATATACCTCTTTGCTGTCTACAGTAATAGAATCAAAACTTTCATTCAGCATGTCTCTGAGTATAGATGAGGCTCTTCCAAGTTCGCCTAATACCAGATCTCTTGGCTTGGCCTTTTGCAGGTTTTTAAAAGCTTCCTCCCATTTCTTTACCAGCCCCTTTAAGTCTTTGTCAAGCTCTGCTACTTCTTTTCCCTCTGCAACAGTACGGATAATTACTCCGAAATTTTCAGGCTTGATGGATGTAACAAGCCTTACAAGCCTTTGCCTTTCTTCCTTGTTTACAACCTTTTTTGAAATACTTATTACATCTGAGAAAGGAACCAACACAAGATATCTGCCGGCCAATGACAGTTCACAGCTTAGCCTTGGACCTTTGCTGGAAATAGGCTCCTTTACTACCTGAACAAGTATTGGTTGATTTTTACTAAGGACCTGAGAAATTTTACCGTCTTTGGAGATATCCTTTTCAAGCTTAAACTTGGCTAGTTTAGGCGTAGCTTTTGGATTAGACTGAACATAACGAACATACTTCAAAAGGGACTTTATCTGCGGCCCGAGATCGAGGTAATGCAGGAAGGCATCCTTTTCATAGCCAAGATCAATAAAAGCGGCATTAAGTCCGGGTACAAGTTTTTTTACATGACCCAAATAGATATCACCTACGTTAAATTGATGCCCTGTATTCTCATAGTGACACTCAATTAAACGCTTATCTTTCAGAAGGGCTATACGATTCCCTTTCTGAGTAACATTTATCAGAAGTTCGTTACTCAAGCTTTTTTATGTTGATTAAAAAATAACATAATGACCAGGAACTCAAACATACTTGAGCCCGGTCAGTTAAATAGAGGAAAAAAATATCCGATAATTGTTATTTTTTCTTGTGTCTGTTTTTTCTAAGACGTTTCTTTCTTTTGTGAGTAGCGATTTTGTGTCTTTTTCTTTTTTTTCCGCAAGGCATAATTTTAATACTTTTATTGTAATTCTTTTAAATAACTGTCAATTGTTGACTGAAAAGCAACATCAGGTTCCAATAGTTTGGCTTTCCTGAAAAACTCTCCGGCCTTTTCTTTATTACCCAACTGCAAATAACTCAATCCTAAATAAAAAGTTCCTGTTGCATGGCCAGGATTAACTTTCAGTAATTCAGTAAAACGGTTAACTGCCTTCTCATTCTGGCCTGACTGAAGAGATAAAACTCCCAGGTTAAATAAAGCCAGTTCATTGGTCGGGTCTTTTTCTAATACTTCTCTCAACAGACCTACACCCTTCATAGTTTCATTTCCACCTATAAAGGTCATACCAAGTTTGGCCTTTGCTTCCAGGTTGTCAGGATTTTTTGATAAAACCTTATTATAAAAAACCCTGGCATTGGCATTCAAAGAATCCTTATGTGAACCTGTATTGATGCTGGACGCTTCATAATAAGCATCTCCGGCTTTGATTTGATTTGCTATTGTAGGATTAAGCAGCGCTATCTCCCCTGTATATTTCGCAGCACTATCAAAATAGAAGTTTTTCCTAAACAGGCTCGCTAAAGAGTCGGCAAATTTAAGCTTTTTTTCCTTTTCTGAAAATGTAAAAAAATTCTTTCTGAGCTCTTCTATCGCTTCCAGCTCATTTACAGGTATTTCCTTTTTGTGTAAGCTTTCCTGGGGGGTGGACTCAGCAGCCTGGTTAGATTCTTTTGCTGCTGTTTCAATCTTTTTATTTCCTTTAAGAATTGCTTTGGGGAGCCTGAGCATCAAGACCACAAGTACAAAAGCTGAAATCAGTATAAGTATTTGTGATCTTGACATTTCTCCTCAAAGCCTTCCGGCTAAATTACTCTTTCGTTTTTACCGCAGTTTTAACCTGATCAATGAATACTTTTGATGGCTTAAAACTAGGTATAAAATGTTCGTCAATAATTATAGCAGTATTTTTGGAGATGTTTCTGGCTACTTTCTTTGCTCTTTTTTTGTTCACAAAACTGCCGAAACCTCTTACATAAATGTTTTCTCCTTCAGCCATCGTATTTTTGATCACGTTAAAGAATGCCTCAACTGCTGCTGACACATCGGCTTTGTCCACTCCGGTTTTTTCCGAAATTTCTGTGATAACTTCTGCTTTTGTCACTTTTCTTAGAGTTTATAGTTAATAATCCTTAAAATTTAATCCAGGAAGCGCAAAGTTAGCCTGCCATAGATTAATAATGAAGCAAAATTGCGAAATAAAAATGTATATTATATTGCCTATTTTCGCTAAAACTTACAATTAACAACTAAAACGTGAAAAAAAACAATTTTGTTCAATATTTACTAAACTGGTATTCAGAAAATAAGCGGGATTTACCATGGAGAAACACCGATTCTGCGTACGAAATATGGCTTTCTGAGGTAATGCTCCAACAAACCCGGGTAGATCAAGCACTTCCGTATTATCACAAATTTATTGAGAATTATCCTGAAATACAGGACTTGGCACAAGCAAATGAAATAGAGGTTTTAAGGCTTTGGCAGGGACTAGGGTACTATTCAAGGGGTAGAAACTTACATTCCACTGCTAAAACTGTTACCGAAAAATTTAATGGAAAATTTCCTGAAAACTATGCCGAACTGCTCAAATTAAAGGGAATCGGGCATTATACCGCCGCTGCCATTGCCTCTTTTGCATTTAATGAGAAAGTGGCGGTAGTAGATGGAAATGTTTACCGGGTGCTTTCAAGAATATTTGGAATCGAAGAGGATATTTCAACCGGCAAAGGAATAAAGTTTTTCAGGGAGTTTGCTAATCAGCTAATCCCGGAAAAAAATCCGGGGCAATACAATCAGGCAATTATGGAATTCGGTGCATTATATTGTGTTCCTTCGTCGCCTTCATGCAATGGTTGCATATTTGAAGCTGAATGTTATGCCAGAATTCACAAAAAGCAGTCTATTCTTCCAGTTAAGACCAAAAAATTAAAAAAGAAAAACAGGTATTTCAATTACCTGGTCATAGAAGACGATGCAGGACTTATAATGAAGGAGAGAAAAGATAAGGACATCTGGCAGGGACTTTATGAATTTCCTGTTCTTGAAGAAAATAAAATTCTGGAACCTGAGGAATTATTGAAAAAAATAAATGGAAAAAATATATCAATAGTAAAAGAATCAAAAATATATAGCCATATACTTACACACCAGAACATTACCTCCAAATTTTGGATTATGAAAAATTTAAATCCGGATCAAAACTGGAAACAGGAAGGCATTTCCTCGTATAATTACGATGAGGTAGAAAAATTGCCTAAACCAGTTTTGATTAATAAGTTTTTAAATGATTACAATTTTCTTTAATTTTATAGTCTAATTTATTCATTAATAACTTTTAACCAACTAAAAACCAGCTAAAATTATGGCAGGAGTAAACAAAGTCATCCTTTTAGGGAACCTTGGAAAGGATCCTGAAATCCGGGTTGTAGAGTCCGGAAGAAAAGTTGCGCAGTTTTCTTTGGCAACAACAGAAACCTACAAAGACAAAAATGGTGATAGAGTGGAACAAACAGAATGGCATAACGTTGTATTCTGGGGACCAATCGCCGATGTTATTGAAAAATATCTGAAAAAGGGCAGTCAGGTATACATCGAGGGCAGAATTAAAACCCGTTCATATGAAGATAAGGAAGGGGTTAAAAAATGGATCACGGAAATTATGGGTCAGAATATGACTATGCTTGGTGGCCCAAGATCTTCATCTGATTCAGGCGAGTCAAGATCTTATTCTGCAGAACCTGTATCTCAACCGGCAGCTGTAGACGAAGCGATTGATGATCTTCCGTTCTGATTTTTTTTGTTACAGTTTAAACCAAAATTGAATAATATGGATCCCGACGGGGATAATTATACATCACAATATACAGGAAACTCAATCCATCCCGTTGAAGGGATGGATTTCCTTCTTTATAGGGCATTCCGTTTCCGTTATTCATTTGCGCACACAAAGTACCATTTTTGTTCAACCCATCTCCAAAAGTCCTATGAGAAATAATTTTTGGAAATGGTTTACTCGCTCTTTATTGCCAAGGATGGCAAACAGGATTAATCCGTATTACACGGGTGGGATTAAACAAAGATTTCAGGACGACTCTGTAATTGATGAACATGAAATGGTAAAAGGCCTTGCCAAGTTCAGCAAAACTTCAGTAAAGCAGGTTATGAAATCCAGAATAGATATTTCTGCGATCAGTTATGACCTTTCATTTCAGGAAGTGGTTGAATTCTTAAACAAGTCCGGTTTTTCACGTATTCCTGTTTTCAAAGGCAACATCGACAATATCGAAGGTATTTTATACATAAAAGACCTTTTCCCTTATGTAAGGAGAGAAACAAATTTCGAATGGCAAAAGATAATCAGGCCCGGGTATTTTGTACCGGAAACCAAAAAAATCGATGAGTTGCTGAAAGAATTTCAGCAAAAGAGATTACACATGGGAGTAGTGGTAGATGAATATGGAGGAACTGCCGGTATAATCACTCTTGAAGATATCCTGGAAGAAATTGTAGGAGAAATTGCCGATGAACTTGATGAGGAATTACCTTTGTATATCAAACTTAACGATCAGCAGTGGATGTTTGAAAGCAAAACACCCCTTAATGACTTTTGCAGAATATTTGACGTTGACCCCTCACTTTTTGAAAAAGTAAAAGGTGAAACCGAGTCTTTGGGTGGATTGATGTTAAGGCTAAGCAACGGACTTCCTTCCCCGGGAGATAAAATAATGTTCGATAAATTCGTTTTTATCGTAGAGGCTGTCAATGACAAGACCATAGAAAAAGTAAAAGTATCATTAAACCAGGAAGATGAAGTTCAGGAGTCTGCTGAAGAATAGAGTTTTATTATCCGTATTGATTTTTTCAATCGGCTGTACTCAGGATTATATGCCTAAGCCAAAAGGTTACAACAAGATTGACCTAAAGCCCTCAACCTATAAATCTCTGGAGGAAGATCACCCTTATACTTTTGAATATTCAACTCATGCAAAAGTTTTAAAAGACACCTCATATATTGCAGAGCCACATTGGATAGACATATACTATCCTGAACATAAATGTAACATTCAGCTTACATATAAGCCTATCAATAAATCTGACAGTAAAAATCTTTACGAGCTGTTTAATGATGCCCACAAGCTGAAAGGGGGGCATCAGAAAAAGGCAAGCGCAATAGATGAGGTAGTAACGCGAACAGAAAATGGAAAATATGTTACTTTCTTTGAGCTGGAAGGTGAAGTGCCCAGTCAATGTCAGTTCTATGTCACAGACTCCACCAAGCATTTTCTAAGAGGTGCATTATATTTCCGTACTGCAACCAAGAATGATTCCCTTGCTCCTGTTATTGAATATATGAAGAAGGATATACTTCATATGATGAATACACTTAAATGGAAGGAGTAAGGTAAAACTTAAACCGCATAAAAGCAGCCATCTTAACTTACTTTTGATGCGACTTTTACAAAAATCAAAACATTTTTTTATTTATTCGGTTTATGTTAGATTCACCTGATAAGCATATGGGAAAATGACACCCAAAGCCAACCGATTTTTAAAATTATTTTAACCTGATGTAAGGATGAAGGGCAGATTTCCAATGGATTTTAGGATCTTTGATTCTATTCCCAGTCAATACCTTATTTTATCTCCGGATCTGATTATCCTCAATGCAAGTAACAGGTATCTTGAAGCTGTTCAGGCAAAACGTGAAGATCTGATAGGGAAGTATATATTCGATGCCTTTCCCCAGAACCCATCCTTGCCAGGGGATGATGGCTTGTTAAATGTTAAGGCTTCACTTCAGATTGTACTTCAAACCGGAAAACCCCATAAAATGGCTGTTCAGCGCTATGATATTCCATTACCGGATGGAACCTTTATTAAAAAATACTGGAATCCTGAGCACATGCCGGTGCTGGACCAGGAGGGTAACATACTTTATATCATACAACATGCCGAGGACATTACCGAGCAGATTCAAACCCGTGAACGACTAGGTTCACTGGAAGAAAAAGCTATTCAGGCTGAAGCAAAAGAGAAGCAGGATAGAATTAATTTAGAAGAACAGCAAAGGATCATTTACGATCTTTCAAAACATGCTCCTAACGGCCTTGCGATAATTAAGGGTCCGGATTTTATTGTGGATTATGCCAATCCATCCATTTGTAAAATGTGGGGCAGGGACAAGGATGATGTTATCGGAAAACCATTATTTGAAATCTTGCCTGAAATTAAAGGACAAGGCTTTGAAGAGTTGCTGGAAGGTGTTTATAACACGGGAGTTCCGTTTATAGGTAAAGAGGTTCCGGGAAGCCTTAACAGGGATGGGAAGCTTGAAACGGTTTATTTTACTTTTGCATATAATCCTTTGTTCAATAAAGAGGGCAAAGTAGAAGGAATTACTGTGATAGCAGAGGATGTATCTGAAACTGTGAAGGCACGTCAAGCCATACAGGAAGAAAGATCATTCCTTAAGAATCTGGTTAGCCAGCTACCTGCTCCGGTATGTATTCAAAAAGGTCCCGACCATGTTTTTGAATATGTAAATCCTGCATTTGAGAAAGCTTTAGGATACAGGCCACTAATAGGAAAAACAATACATGAAGCGCTTCCGGAAGCAGACACCCGATACTTTGCTGATTTATTGGACAATGTTTATCGTACCGGCGAGTCATATCTAGGTCATGAACAATTGAATATAATTGACCGCAAAAATGGTGCGGGCCCCGAAGAAGCCTGGTTTAATTTTGTCTATCAGCCTATGTATGATGATAACCGAAATATAACAGGTATTTTCACTTTTGCCTATGAAGTTACAGATCAGGTAAAAGCCAGAAAGGAAATTGTAAGAGCAAACGAAGAATTAAGTCGGTTGAATGCAGAGTTTAAATTTGTCATGGACTTTATGCCACAACTTGTCTGGTCATCAACACCAGATGGATCTCTGGATTTTGTTAATAAGGTCACAATAGATTATTCCGGATTGTCTTACAATAAACTGATCGGCGACGGATGGCAACAGCTGCTTCATCCAAACGATATTGATAGAACACTTCAGGTTTGGATGAACTGTTTGAAGACAGGTGAAAATTATGAAATTGAATTCAGATTAAGAAAATTTGATGGTAGTTACAGGTGGTTTTTAGCAAGAGCAATTCCACTCAAAAGCGAACACGGAAACATTGTAAAATGGTATGGTACATGCACAGATATTCACGAACAGAAGAAAGTACAGGAAAACCTTAAACTGCAGGCATACGTGCTGGAAAGCATGAACGAAGGGGTATTGCTGACAGAAGAAGACGGAACGATATTATTTTCAAATACTGCAGAAAACGAAATGCTTGGCTACCAACCTGGTGAGCTTATCGGAAAGAATAAAGCGATTAGTTTCGCTTATCCTCCGGGCGAAAGAGAAAAATTCGTTCACGCCTTACTTGAAGAAGTTAAATTAAAAAAATACTGGGATGGAGAACTGAGGAAAATCAGAAAAGACGGGACTGTATTTTTTACCCGGACCACAATTTCCATGTTAATCATAGAAGATAAAAATCTGTTTGTATGCGTGCAGAAAGACATTACTGAAGAGCTTGAAAACAAAGCCGCGCTTGAATATCAAAGCAAGCTAAACAAAACCATCACTGATAATGCAACCTCATGTCTGTTTATGATGAACGACAAAGGGTATTGTACTTTTATGAATCCTGCAGGTGAAAAAATGCTGGGTTTTACATTTGAAGAGATCTCACAAAAACCTCTTCATTACATGATCCATCATCACCGCCCGGACGGTTCTTTCTATCCCTTGGAAGAATGTCCTATAGACAGAGCTTTGCCTGAAAATTTTGACATTCGTGCTCATGAAGATATGTTTATTCGAAAAGACGGGACCTTCATCCCGGTTTTATGTGCAGCCAGTCCTATATTCAGCAATGGTGTTCCTGTAGCTACAGTAATTGAAGTAAGAGACATTACTGAAGAAAAAAGATGGAAAAAAGAAATTGAAGAAAACAACAGAATATTACAGGAAAAAAATCAGGAACTGATCCGCATCAATAATGACCTGGATAATTTTATATACACTGCTTCACATGATTTAAAAGCTCCGGTATCCAATATTGAAGGTTTGATTTATACTCTAAAAGATTCCTTAAAGGAAAAAATAGAAACTGATCAGGAGGTTGATGATTTGTTATCTATGGTAGATACGTCAGTTGCGAGGTTCCAAAAAACCATACGTGACCTGACAGATATAAGTAAGACACAAAGAAATTTAGAGGAATCAACTTCCCGATTTGTAATTAAACATATTGTTGAAGATGTAATGTCATCCATAGAAAAGATGATTACGGATTCTAATGCTGATATAATTTTAAACATTGATCCTTCCCTTGAATTGAACTACTCTCTGATTAACTTTAAGAGTATTGTTACTAACCTGTTGACAAATGCTATTAAATACAGCTCACCTGATAGGAAACCGGAAATTAATGTTTCTGCAGGCATAGAGCAAGACTACATGTTTCTTCGCGTTCAGGACAACGGTCTAGGGATAAAGGAAGGACATAAAGAAAAGATCTTTGAAATGTTTAAAAGAATGCATGATCATGTGGAAGGTTCAGGAATAGGCTTGTATATCGTTAAAAGAATAGTAGAAAATTCGGGAGGAAAAATTGAAGTAGAATCTGAAGAAAATAAGGGAACGATATTTACTATTTATCTTAAAAATAAGCTAAATGGTATTACGGTACAATCTCCTGAGTAATAAAAGGAGTCAAAAAGCGGCTGACCCTGTAGAAAAATAAAAAAGGACGATGCAGTTTAACTATATCGTCCTTTTTGGTGGGAGCAATCCCGATTAGAATCGGGATGACCCTTAGCTTTAAGGCAATGGAAAAAAAAAGAGACAACCAGATTTAGTTGTCTCTTTTTTATTTGTGGGAGCAACAGGATTCGAACCTGTGACCCTCTGCTTGTAAGGCAGATGCTCTGAACCAGCTGAGCTATGCTCCCAATTCTTTCAAACAAAGAAAATTACTCTGTTTTTAAATTTTGGAGATGCAAAAGTAAACGGAATTTTTATTTATGCAAAAATAATACGACAAAATATTTTTTAGGACTAAATATTTCAATTCAGCGTTTGTATCCGTAAAATTACTATTGGATTTTAACCTTTCCCTTAATTGAGGATATTTGTTTGAAGCTCCTGAAAATCATACTTAAAGGTCTTTATTACACCACATTGTTTCTGATGATTGTGGCATTATCAGGCTCTATACTGGCCTATATTTATAAAGATAAAATCATCCAGGCTACTGTTAATGAACTCAATAAAAATATTCAAACAAAAATTGAGGTGGATAAAATAGATATTTCAATTATCAAAAATTTCCCTCAATTGTCCCTTTCATTCTCTAACGTTATTATTCATGAGAGCAATCCTAAAAGTAAAAATCACCTTGCCAACCTCCAACGGGTTTATCTGTCATTTAGCATGACGGACCTGCTCCGGCAAAAGTATGTGATAAGTCACCTTGACCTGGAAAAAGGCTTTGTATCCCTTAGGATAGATGAAAGAGGTAATAATAATTATTCAATATTCAGATTCGATTCAACCTCCAGAGATGAATCAGTTAAGTTTGATTTAAATAATATCAATCTAGACTCTGTATTTGTTAGTTTCGAGAATAAAGTTTCTGCTCAGGAATACAAGATTCTTTCACAACATTCCAACGCCAGATTAAAGTCTGCTGATGATATTTATGAAATAGGTATAAATGGTGATTTGCTTATTGAGGATCTGATTTTCGGGAAGCGACATTTTTTTAAAAATAAAAATGTTACCATAGCCGGGAAGAATTCATATAATCACAAAGAAAAAAAATACATTATTGAACCATCAAAACTAATCGTAGAAAATTCATTCTTTGAAGTGAAAGGATATTATTCCTTTAAAAAGGACATTAATAAAATAGATCTTACCATCAATAACTCCAAAGGAAACATTCAAACCTTGATCTCACTCTTACCCTTAGAATTCACCACGGAGCTAAGGGAATACCAAAGCAGTGGAAATGTATTTTTTGAAAGCAGAATCTCTGGGGTTGTAAATGAAAAAACCAATCCAAAAGTAGAAGTTAAGTTTGGCATTAATGAGGCCTCCATATTTCATCCGGCGTATAAAGAAAAAATTACTAATGTTAATCTTACAGGATATTTTAGTAATGGAAGCAAACATAATTCTTCCACCTCTTTACTAAAATTATCCGGAGTAAATTTGCTTTTGGATAACAGAAAAGTTTCAGGAAATTTTTTGATGGAAAACTTTGATTATCCCAACCTTAAAATTGATGCACAAGGGATTATTGCCTTAGAAGCACTCCTGGACTTTTATCCTATTGCAAATATTTCAAATGCGAAAGGGACAATTGACTTTGATTTTGAACTCCAGGGAAATTCAAAAGAAATAAAAGCCAATCCAAACTCTATCAGAACTACCGGGCAAATGACTGTCTCAGATGTATTTTTTAAAACTGAAGGCTTATCTGAGGGTATTATTATAAATACTGCTGATCTGCTATTTAACAACAATGATTTGGCGGTAAGTAATTTAACAGGAAAATTCGGAAAGAGTGATTTTATAGTTAATGGATTATTTCAAAATCTTATATCAAATATTGCTTTCAATAAAGGCATGGTAGTAGTGGAAGCAGACTTGTTGTCTAAGTACATTGATGTTGATGAATTTTATTCCTTTATTAAATCAGATAATGACAAAAACAAGGAAAGTAACAAAACAGCTTCCAACTATAAAGTGTTTCTTGAATGTAGCATTGGAAAACTAAAATACAGGAGATTTGAACCAACCAGGATTTCTTCTAAAGTCAGCTTTCACTATCCTTGGATGAATATGGAGAATACTCAAGTTAATATTGCAGGAGGAAAATTGACCTCTAATACATTATTCAAATTGGGAGAAGAATGGAAGATTTCAAGCAATACGATTTTTCAAAATATATATATAGACAGCGCATTTTACCTATGTGAAAACTTTGATCAATCTTTTGTGACAGACAAACAAATTCAGGGTAGATTAACAGGCAATGTTAAACTTTATCTGAAGCTGGATGAAAATTTCAATGCTGATCCTCAAAGTATCCAGGCAAACATAGAAGCTAAAATTTCCAATGGGAGACTGGTTAATTTCGAGCCTATGAGAAAATTATCAAGATTTGTGGAAGAGAGAGAACTTGAAGATGTCAGATTCAGCGAATTAAGCAATACGGTTTTTATAGAAAATAAAACTATAAGAATACCTGAAATGGAGATTCATTCAAATGTATCCAATATTTCCATTTCCGGCTCACACTCCTTTGACAATTTCATGGATTATCGACTAGCGGTTCCTTTGAAAAATTTTAAACGTAGTCAAAGAGATAAGGATGAAGCATATGGGGCAATTGAAGAAGTGAATCAGGGACAAACTATTCTTCACCTAAAATTAAAAGGGAATTCAGATGACTTTAAAATCAGTTATGATACCCAAAAGACTAAAAACAAGATAAAGGAAGATCTCAAAAAAGAAAAGAAAGAATTCCTGGATGTTTTTAAAAAGAAGGAGGACAAGACCAATCCTCAGTTGATCTTCAAAAAGGACTCAAAAGAGCCTGAATTTTTTGATTGGGATGATTAATTTTACTCAGATACCACGTTTAAAGACCTATCGGTAGGATAAAAATCCAATGCATAAGTAAGTGGTACATTTTCCTCGCGGAACTGATTGATATATTCCACTAGCTTGTCTTCCCTTACACAATGCAGACAAGATCTGAATACTTCGCATAATAAAAGCTTATTGCTGTTCTTTTTTACCCTGATATAATTTGCATCATTTACTATCAGCTTCATTCTTTGATCAAGCTGCTTATCTAATTTACCAGGCAAAAACGCACCAGCCATCAATGGCGGTGCTCCTTTTATTCCTGATGAAAGGGAAAAAGCCATTCTAATGTCGGAAAATTGTTTCAGGACTTTATCCTTTTCAATTTGCTCCAATGAAAGCAATTCTCCTGCCAGGCTAAACTTCCTCTCTGTAAAAAAAGCATCTATCTCTATGGGTGATGAAACAGGGTAATTTTCTACTATGTTTTTTATTACTAAAAAATTGTAGCTGTTAATGTAAAATGCTTTTCTTTGATTAAGATCAAAATTGCTGACATCTGCCTTTGCCAATTCTTCCGATAATAAAGCCATCTGTGCCGGGTGAGATTTAATCTTTTTGTAATCCACCATCCCATTCCTGATAAATTTCTTAAAAAATTTATCGAATGTGCTGAAAACCTTTTCAGAACGATTACTGCCGGCAATAGCCTGGACAAGTATTAAAACTGAAAATGTAGTAAATAAAAATTTTCTCAACATATTAGCAGATTAACCTTCCTATGTTTCCCGCAACTCTATGATTTTTTAAAGCCGGGAAGATAAACATAAGGAAAAAAAATGTTAAAAACAATAGTCAGGGATGGTTAATCCTTTTATATAACAATAATCAATTCAAGGATTTTCAATGGTTTATATGAAGTAGTTAAATAAATTCGGATCATTATTCAGGTAGCTGTAATTAATCCTTTTTTTGTTCATCCTTTCAATAAGTCCGGTATAATCTTCTTTATGTTTCAGTTCAATACCAACAAAAGCAGGGCCCTCCTCTTTAATATTCTTTTTGGTATACTCAAAGTGAGTTATGTCATCTTCAGGTCCTAATACATCATCGAGAAACTGCCTTAAAGCACCTGCTCTTTGAGGAAAGCTGATAATAAAATAATGCTTTAACCCTTCATAAATCAAGGAGCGCTCTTTAATTTCAGCCATTCTTCCAATATCATTGTTGCTTCCGCTGACAACACAAACTACTGTCTTACCTCTGATTTCATCTTTTATGAAATCCAGAGCAGAGATACTTAATGCGCCTGCAGGTTCAACTACAATAGCTTCTTCGTTATAAAGCTTAATAATGGTTGAACAAACTTTTCCCTCCGGAACCAGGATAATATCATCAAGAAGTGTTGAACAAATATCATAATTTAATTGTCCGACCTTTTTAATTGCAGCACCGTCCACAAACTTATCTATCTTTTCCAGAGCTACCACCTTTTTCTGCTTAAATGCTTCTGCCATTGCTGGTGCACCCTGAGGTTCAACACCAATAATTTTTGTTGCAGGACTTTTCTCTTTGAAATACGATGCAATACCGGCAGCAAGTCCTCCACCTCCAATTGGAATCAGCAAATAATCAATTTTGCTTTGATAATCATCAAGAATTTCACATGCAATGGTTCCCTGTCCTTCTATCACTTTTGCATCATCAAAGGGGTGTATAAAAACCATGTTGTTGTTTTTGCAGTAAGCGATAGCTTCGTTATATGCATCATCAAAAGTATCTCCCGTGAGAATAACATCCACCTGCGATTTCCCAAAGAAGCGCACCTGATTTATCTTCTGTTTCGGGGTTGTAGTAGGCATAAAGATTTTACCCTTAATATTCAAAAGACGACATGAATACGCCACCCCTTGTGCATGGTTACCGGCGCTCGCACATACTACCCCTGAGGTTAAATCCTTGGGGTCTGAACTGAAAATCTTATTATAGGCCCCCCGCAGCTTGTATGATCTTACCATCTGGAGATCTTCTCGCTTTAATATTACATTACACCCATACTCTTCAGAAAGATGCTGGTTTTGCTGAAGTGGAGTATGACTTACAATCCCTTTTAATCTGGCGGCAGCAGCTTCGATATCCTTTATTGGTAATTGCATCAGTTTTATTTTATTAACCTCCTGTAATTTATAAAACCTTCTTAAAATTATAAAAAATAAAATCTTTTAACCTCGGATGCTGATTAATAGGCTGCTATATTAAGCAGGTAGGTTTTAAAAAATAATTATAGTATATTTAAAATCAGTTGAT
Source organism: Cytophagaceae bacterium (assembly GCA_046290815.1). Lineage (GTDB taxonomy): Bacteria > Bacteroidota > Bacteroidia > Cytophagales > Cytophagaceae > JBKBUF01. The sequence continues at coordinate 39,086 of JBKBUF010000005.1, forward strand.
GAACTTTAAGACCATCCTGATACTTATTAATTAAAAACAAATGAACGGGCTTCAAAAACTTAGTGTAACGGGAATAATTTTCAGCATTATAGTCCACATTATATTGCTCTTAATTAATAAACACATTGACGACATGTGGTTATTGTATCCTACATGGACAGCAGTTTTCCTTGTAGGATTAATATTCAGGATTACCGGTAAAGATCAGATAGAGGAGCACCATCATTAACATCTTGGTGCATCATCTCTTCCGGAAACTTCTTCAACCTCCTTTATAAAAGCCTGGATACTCTCATCGGCATAAATACCAAAAGCGTCAACAATTACCCCTCTTTTTCCATCGCTAGTATCCAATACATATACCACCGCCATATCATCCGGATCAGAAATTCCTTCAAATCTGAATATATCTCCTAAGCGCACATCTTTTGCACTATAGCTCTTTCCTGTATTAGGATCTGTGATTTTACCATTGTCAAATTCAAAATCAATGGCATTATATTTTTCTTTAAGCTTATTTAGACGAACTACCATGGGTGTCCTGTAGTGAGGCATTTCTACGTCTTTATAATCCGGCTTTACACCATCTTTAATTTCTTTTTCCATTTGACCCTCCTTTACTATACTCAACAAAGTTTGATTAATTAAAGTTGGTTTAGATAACTAAACTGAAAAGGATCAGGAAATTTGAACTTAAAATTTAATTCTTTAATAAGCTTAGATGCTGAAATGGTTTTCCAAGGTGAAGCATTTTCTATAAACTCCGGTTGTTCAAGACCATATTTTTTTGCCAGGAATGTATAAAATTCACTCTTGGTTGGATGGGCGGGACTGACAACATTATAAATCCCACTTTTTTCAGGAGATGATATAAAATTGATTAGAACATCAATTGCATCATCACGGTGTAGTAAATTAATTTTTTCATTTCCATTTGTAAGCCCTTTCTTTCCTGCAAAATATTTAACAAGCAACCGATCATAACCGGTGAGCCCTCCTAATCTAAGTATCGTAACATTTTGATTTTCCAGTGAGCTGAAAATTTCTTCAGCCCTATACAAAAAAGGTGAAGCCGACGACTCAACGGAAGTGATATCGTCTTCATGCATTTCTCTGTTTAATTCAGGATAGATGGAAGTGGAACTTGTATAAATGACGTTTGAGATTGATGAAAATGATATGCAGTTTGCAAGATTGAGAACCTGTTGTATAAAATATTCCCCGGAATTATTTCTGAGGGAAGGAGGAATAGAAACTATAAGTGTTGCAGCATCAAAAAAATCTGCTGAGCCATCAATATCCGGTTTAAATTTTATAAGATATGGTTTAATATTCCATTCCTGTAAAATGGTAAGTTTTGTTTCTGAAGTAGAGCTTCCTTTTACAAGATATCCCTGATTAACCAATTTCTTTGCCAATGGCAGTCCAAGCCAACCACAACCTAAAATACTAATGGTATTTTTATTCATTTGCGAATATAAAAAAAGGGCTACAAAATGCAGCCACTTTTTTTTACCATTTAACCATTTATTCCTTCACCATTTTCTTCACCAGTTGCTTGCCTGAGGTTTTTACTATTACATAGTATACCCCTGCAGGAGCAGCATCCAGCGAAATTTGTGTGTTTACATTGCCAGAATCAGTATTGAATGTTTTAGTGTACATTGATTGTCCGATACTATTTACAATGTCTACATAATATGCATCTTTCTCTTCCCCATCTATCAGCAAGTTGAAGACTCCGGAATTAGGATTCGGAATAATCTGAAACCCTAGATCATTAAACTCTACCGATGCTATAGGGCCTTCTTCTGATTGTCCGTTCAGATCGTATTGCACATATCTATAATAAGACACTCCGCCTAATGGTTTCTCATCAATAAAACTGTATTCAGTTATCCTGTTGGTATTACCTGCTGCTTTTACCGTTCCGATATTTTCCCAGCTATTGCCATCTGAAGATCTTTGTATAACAAAGTAACTGCTTCCTTCTTCTGCAGAGGTTGTCCAGTTAACATCCACTACATTCGCTCTTTTTGTAGCATCAAAATTAAGCAAGGTCACAGGAAGAACGCAAGCAGAAGATACACATACAAGAATTCTTCCGCAGGTATATCCGGAACCTGTTTCAAATTTTATATTAAATACAGAACCTCTTGTACCTAGATTGTTATCTCTCATTCCAAGAGTTCCTCTCATTATACCTTCAGCCTCTGTAAAGGGATTATTCCAAATAGGTGCAGCTCCAGTGCTGGTTGTTGCTTTATTACAGTTGAAATGTCTAACCTGCACACCGCTTCCTGCCACGCCAATCCAATAGGTACCAGCGGGTAATGTATGATTTGTTGGAACCTCAATTATCTGGTTATCCGTAACAGCAACAGTTCCTGCTGTAGGGTAAGTTGCAGTATACCTTAAAGTTCCGGGAGCATCTTTATTTCCTGCAGGGGTACAAGTACCACAATAAGGACCGCCGGAGGCATTATTATTATAAATTTTAATACTAAAATTACTGTTACCTGCTGCTCCTGTAAGTAAACTAGCTGCAGTTATTCTAACTTCCTGGGTAACAGTTATCTGTAGGAATGTTCTTGGCGTTGCATTATTATCCCAGTCTGCCTGCCAGTTTCCTGAAGCACATGCTTCCCCGCTCGCACCTAATACAGTAGCCAATTGAGCTGTGGTAGTAGCCGGAAGTAGAGTACTCTGTTTGCTGGAAATATCTTCAGCAAACAATGCTCTTGAACATCCGGGAATTGTTGTATTTGTATTAGTAAAAGCTGTTGTAATAGTTGGATTGGTATTGCTTGGGTTTAACGCTGAACCTCCTGACTGGTTTGTATACCATTTAATCTGGCTGCCGACAGGAGCAGTTACGGAAAATTGAGCAAGGCTGGCAGTATTATCGGCACAGGCTGCAACAGTATATGGATTTGGAGTTTCGCTAATAACGATCGTATCTCTTAAAACAGGGCAAGGGCCGCAAAGGAAAGGTACTGTTGCCCTGGTATCACTCAGAGAAATTCTCCATTGTCCTAATTGATTGACAGCTTGGGTAGGAAAATTCCCTGGACCGGTAACAGTTGTCCAAGCGCCTGTTGCACCTAATGCTCTGTACTCCCAGGTATGTCTCCAGGTGCTATAATCCTGTGTTATTTGTGAATTAAGAGTTGTTGAAAAAACAGGACAAGATGAATAGTCAGCTCCAAGTCTTGGCTGTCCAGGACAAGGATCTGAAAAATTGCAGCCTGAAGGTAATGTAAATGGCACTGCAAAACATCTGTCAGTATAGTCACCTAGCCCTAATTCTCCCCTTCTGTTCCATCCCCAGACATACGCCTGGCCAGTAGAAGAAACAGCATAATACCATGCATCTCCATCTGAAATACTTTTAATCCCTGAAAGATCTGTTGTACCTGCAGCATTTGATTTAACATATCGAGGTGTTCTGCTCCATTGAGTTGCTTTTCCATCACAGGTACCGCTATTGCATGCAGCGTTAGCATCTCCCAAAGTACCTGAAGATATCATATCTCCAAGGGCAGGACAAGTGATGGTCACACCGGAAGCCTGATCTGTAGCGCCTCCATTAAACAATCCTCTTGCACCAAATGTAACTACTTTTCCGTTTTCCATAACAACGGCCGAAGATGCTTGTCCTGCCGATACATAAATTGCTTTCCCATCCACACCATTTCCAAGAAAATCAGCTTCTACAGTGGCATAAGCAGTTAATCCTGGTCGCACCACTCTTCTTGCATCGTTTTGGTAAACGTCTCCACCTCCTCTACCAAGCTGTCCCTGCCCCCAGTCACCTCCGAAAGACCAAACATGACCAGTTGCTCCCTCTAGTGCAAGGCAGTGAGTATCACCACCTGAAATCATGGTAATTCCCGTTAGATATTGAGTAGGGGCAGGCGTGGCTGAGTAACCGCTGTTTAAGGGATCACCCTTCACAACCATCCCTGCAGTCATTTGGGGACTGGCACCAGGCCTTCCTAACTGATTTCCTGTATTTAAGCCCCAGGACCAAACATATCCATCCCTATCTAACGCATAAGCACAAGCATCTCCTCCCTCTATCTGTACGATATTGGTAAGTAAGGTTCCATCAGATTTTCTAACATATCTTGGTACCCATCTTTCAATAACAGAATTATCCCCTAGTTGTCCATTATCATTTTCTCCCCATGCTAAAACCCTTCCTGTCCCTTCCTCCAAAGCAAAAGAGCAGTTATTTCCTCCTGATACATAAAAAATATTATTTAGAAAAATACCGTTCGGGTCGTTTGCATTTACATTGGCAGCTTGTTCACCCCTCAGGACTCTTTGTGGCACTGCACTATTAGTATTGGTATTTCTCCCTAACTGTCCTTTCGTATTATCACCCCATGCCCATACTTGTTTTGCGCAGCTAAGACCCAATATATGAGCTCCTGAACCGGCATCTATCTGCCTTATTGCTGGCAACGCTCCTATTGTAGACCCTCCAGCAACGTTGCTGATGTTGCCTTGGGTTACAGCTGCTGCTGTATTTCTATAGGTGACAGCGACGGGTGCTCCTGCAGCAGTAAGCCCTAACTGGCCCGACACATTAGATCCCCAAACAAATACAGTCTGGTTATCACAAACTGCCGCCGAGAAATTGTTACCGCCGGAAATCTGAAGATTCTGGCCATAAGCAATAAATCCCAGGAACATTATCAGATTAAATAATAGTAATCTTTGTTTCATATTGCTTGTATTTTTTACAAAAAATTGGATTTTATTTACTTGAAATTGACTCACTTTATAAACGACCAAATTGAAAAGGCATTTTATTATTACTTTTTATTTGGTTTGTACAATTTATTTTTTGAGATAATAAAACCCTAAACGTAGAATATCGTTTAAGGCCTTTTTATAAAATTAATAAATTTTACATGCACTTATATACTTTTAGGTTAGAAAAAGTAACTTTTTTTTGGAAGGCTATAATTATTTCTTGTTTAAATCCATAAAAAATAAGAAAAATGCAAAAAAAGTAAGATTATAATTATTTAACCTGCTTAAGCATCGCATGCAGCTTTTGTAACCGGGATCCTTCTTTCAGCTGAAATGATCCGAAATGACATAGCATATATATAAAAATTATAAGTAAAAAAGGCCACATCAACCTTTTTCGATTTGAATCGGCTTTCATATCACACTTCAATTAGCTTTCAATCAGGGCTTCATGTTATATATAGAACAATTGGGCATCTGCATGGGTTTCTTTGAAAATACTTTTTGAGCTGCTGTTTATGTATATAAACCCCATTAGTCCCTTCGACAACGCCCGGCCGGCATTGATTTTCATTCCAGACATAAGTGGTTTTACCAGATTCCTCAGGAACAACAAAATCTCACAAAGCCGGAAATATGTGCATGAATTACTGGAAGTAATAGTAGACTCAAATGTGCTTAACATGAAGGTTGCAGAGATATTAGGAGATGCAGTACTTTTTTACACCCTCGGAACCCCTCCCTCAATTACCAAAATTGAAACACAGGCAAAAAAAACTTTCCTTGATTTTCATCATTCATTAAAAAAACTTCAGCAGGAAAATCCAGAGTTGAACGGGTCCGAAGATCTTTCTCTTAAAATAATATGTCACTTCGGTTGCATAAGTACTACTGAGGTAAAGGGAATCATTAAGCTTTTAGGCACAGATATTATCCTGGCACATCGTTTACTTAAAAATAATATAAAAGACAAAGAATACCTGCTAATGACAAAGCAATACATGGAAACGCAAAATGAGAAACTGGTCAATCAAAGTTTCAAATGGGGACAATTGAAATCCGGTAAAAAGAAATATGACTACATCGGAAATGTCGATTACAATTTTATAACTCTTTCCAACTTAAAAAATCAATGAACTGAAATCCGGTTCTGACACCTTAAGATAAACAAGGATAGTAACAAACTCAAATACGGTAATAATAAGCCCGAACATAAAAAAAGTATAGCTATACCCGAGTAACTGGTACTTTTTATCAAGCACCTTTCCTAATGAATATAAATCCCTTATCATATTTCCGTATAGCAAACTTTCCTCCTGCATAATTTCGCTCATCTTCTTTTCAAAACTCTCTACCGTAAGCTGAGTATAATTTCCAAAGAAAAGTATACTTTTCTTATCGCTATCCATTGAAGATTTTCCTTCAGAAGGCTTACCTGTAATTTTGGGTTTTGCTGACAATATCGCAAAGACAACCGACCCAAGACTTGTTATAATGAGTGTAATTGCAGGAAAAATCAGTGCCGGATTCTCACTTAAACTTGAACCGAAGAAAGAAAACTTTGCCCCGACAATCGTAAGCATTATTGATATGATAATAGTATTGATACTAATCATCATATTGGCTTTATTATCTGCAATCGAACTTAAATTGATGTGGTTCCGGTATACACTCCTGAACATAGTTTCCACACCTCTTTTAGGCATAGATTTTTCAGCCGGCCTATCCTTGCTTTTCTTTCTGATTCTCTTCTTCTGCCGTGATATGTTCTTGTTCTTTTCCTCAAGATATAATTGGTTAGCCTCCGGGGTATAATATTTTGAATTAAGCAGAAATTTCAACTGTGTCTCATCCCATTCTAACTCAGAGCATGTGGTAATTTCAAGATTTTCCCATTCAAGTCTTAGCAAATCAGCTCTTTCGCAAAAATCTTCCTTACCAAGATTGCACAAATCTGCATCACATAAAATTTTTTCTAATTTATCCTGAGGTACTATATCCCTCCTGGTACTCATTATACACTGGACCACTTTTTGAATTTTATGATCCGGATAGTTTATTGATAACAAATAATCCCTTGCAATACCTGCACTCATTTCCTCATGCTTTTGAACAGACTTTGCATATCCGCAATCGTGAAACCATGCGGCAAGTAAAAGAATCTCTTTTTCTTGAGGATCAATTTTAGCAAGCCCTGCGATTTCTTCAGCAGCTGTTACAACATCAGATGCATGAGCGTAATTATGGTAGGTAAACTTTGAATCAAGATTATCATTCAAATAATTGAAGACAAAAATCTCTGCTTCTTTAATGATAGTATTTTCCTTATCCATAAAAATGTCTGCACATTCCTGCTCCTGTAATAGTTAACTATTCTTATGCATGTTATGTTTTACTTAGGATTTTTTCCCATCAAAACATTATGAAGCTCATAAAATTCATCAGGCACTTTAGCACCTTGTTCTTTGCACAATTCAATAGCATGTATTATATCTGCCTTGCATGCTGCACTATCATGCCTTATACTGGCCCGCAGGTACCGTGCATAATAATCTTCCGGCACATATTCCAGGTATCGGTTCAAATACTCCATAGCAAGCGTCCTGTTGTATCTCTCTATTTCATGGTAACCAAGGTCTACAAGCAGATGAAATTGTGATTTATCAATTCTGATCAATTCATTCAAAACATTAAAGCAACGGTTATACTCTCTTTTATGATAAAGAGCTCTGGCCACTTTCAGATATACTGCTGTAATCCTCGATGAGTCAAACTTCAATTCTCTTTTAAAATCTTCTATGGCTTTGGCATACTCTCCGGAGTTGTAATAATAGTCCCCTCTAATCCTATACCATTCTGCAGTATAAGGATCCTTTGAAATTGCCTTGTTGAAAAACTCCAACGCAGCCATTTTATCATTACGTTTCAATCTTTCTTCACCGGATACTATTAAATTTTCAGCTTCGAATTTCACGGAATACACTGCTGCAAATTCTTTCCAAAGACTTGATTTATGAAATCTGGAGAACAATGGTTCCTTGAAAATTTCATCCCATCTTCTTTTAGCAGCAGACTGCTGAAGTCTGGTCAGATAGGAAATAACATTTTCTGGTTGATTTAGACTTGCATAACATTGTGCAATCTGAAAGTATGATCTGAATGGATTTTCTTCATCGTCTTTAAGATAATCCTGTATGGCCAATTCATATTTTCCGGTATTTCTATAAGCCTCTCCTCTGTAAAAATATCCATTATGCAGATTTTGTCCCCTCTTCAAGGCAATTGAAAGATTATGAATCGCTTCTTTATACTTTTCATTTCTAAAATAGTATAAGCCTTTAACATAATGGGTAAAGGCAATTTTTTCTGTAAGCTCTTTGCTTTCAAAGGTTTTTTCAGGTGCATCATACAATGGTTTTACATGCAACTTATTTTCCTTAGCGAAAGCCTGATACATGTGATCCCTGCTTAAGGCAGATATGTTTGTTTTTACAATGCTTTCTTTTCTGACGAAAATACAGGAGTCTGATCTGAAATAAACCAGTGAATGCTCATCAGTAAATGACAAGTGTTGGTCGTTGAAAAAGTCAAACCATGCATTTGAATCAATTTTGCGTTCTAAAGTACATAATGATTTACCTGTTTTAAAGTCGTATATAGTTTGACTGTTGTTCACAACGATCCTTTTAAGATCAGGATCTATTGCAAATTTTTCTACAGGCTCAGGCAGACTCATCTTTTTTATCTGTGACCTGTTCTTCCCTCGTAAAGTGTATAAATCCTTTGAGCCATTTGCTATCAAAATCATTTGCCCGTCCGCTGAAAGTTTAACATCTGTAAATACAGAATCGACGGGAATTTTCGGATCAAAAATTGTTCTGGTGAACTGCTTTAAAGTGACAATACCTGCCTGGCCTGTCCTTTTACCGTAAAAATCATTTTCATAAGTTGCTACAAAGAATCCTTTACTGTCCGGAGTAAAACCCAGTACATGCTCATCGGCTATACATTTTTCCATTTTCCCTGTACTGAGATTCCACAGGCAATAATTCTGATCAAGATCCGATGTGATCACCCATCTGCTATCCGGAGAAACGTATATCTCTTTTACGGGATAAGGATGTCTGAATGTAAACTTCTGGTTTCCGGTTGAAATCTCCCACACCTTAAGTGTTTTATCTTCAGCTCCTGAAAGCACATATCTGTTGTCGGGTGTTATAGCTACAGATTTTATTTCACCATCATGTGCAATGTCGTATTGGGCAGTAAGAGAAAGGCATGAAAGCAGGCATGCCATCAAAGTAATCAGTCCCCTCATATCATTTTGGTATTTTTTAATTAACTATTAATAACTTAGGATTGTTATCTTGAATTTTGCTATTAAATAGGAAATTTGATTTACCAAAAAATACTAGTACATTTAAGGTAAACAGCGGTTTATGAGATGCTTTAGAAATTTTTGTATCCTGATATTTTTCCTAATCCTGTTCTCCTGCAAAAAGGTTAAAGGAATTGAACCCAGCCCTAATATTACTCTTATTCAAAGTTCTTACACATTAATACCGCTTACTTCTGAAACAGGGATCAATGATACCGTCATATTCTCAATGAACTGCGTAAATGAGAATAAGTCTAATCTTGAAATTATATGGTTCGACAAAGAATCAGGAACGATGATAAAAAGTGTTCAGACAAGCACCCCTACGATTTTAGATACTATAAAATATGCATGGCCAAGCCTAGGAAGTAAAGTTTTAATAAATACAGTCAAATATAATGGTCAAATAATTCATAGTAAAGAGGCTTTAATTGAAGTCGTTAAAGATCCTGTTTTAATAAACATGCCTCGACATATGGTAGCAAACAATATAGGTGAAATTGTCAATATAAAAGCTCACTTAACCAGAAACTATGGTAAGATATCAAAGATTGAATTTGATTTCGATGGAAGTGAAGAAAAATATTCATACACTCAAGTATCTAAACCGGATACAAGTTTCACTTTTGAAAAAAATGTATATGTATATCTTAGAGTAACAGACGATGACAATGACATTTATCTTGATAGCACAAGAGTAACGCTTCCAATGTGGAACAACAAAGGGAGTTTTTCATATAATTGGAATTGCATAGAAAAGAAAATCGGCCGTTATAATGATTTATTATACATAGGCCATTGCAATGAATTAACTTCTTATAATTTCTTAAATCAACAAGTGGAACAATTACCAGCGGTTGGAGATATAAATACTAATAATTATTCTCTTTTATCATTTAACGAACGATTGTTGATTATCGGAACAACCGTTTCTTCTTCTATAATTAGGGTATTTAATATTAATACTAGAGCCTTTGAAACAAATATAACATTGCCTGAGTCAAATTTCCGCAATGGGTGTGCAGAAGAAAATAATGGTAAAATTTATTTAATGTTCCCAAATGGAAATCTGCATATTTATAATCTAATGACAGGTGAATGGAATTCAGGTAATTCTTTACCGGAACCGAGAAGAGGTGCGTCGTCTAATTTACATGACGGCAAGATTTATGTTTCTGGTGGAAGAAACTCGGAAAACAAAGATGTAACAACGATTCTAATCTACGACATAAACTCTAATACATGGACTACCGGTACACCTCTGCCATTTACGAAAAGTTACCACACCTCAACAGTTTACAAAAATAAAATTTACATTTTCGGCGGAGGTCACTCCAGTGGGTCTATAAATGACAACAATTTAATTTTTGATCTTCAAAAAAATACATGGGAATCCTTTCCGCAACCAGATGGTATGCTTTTTGGCGTGAGCACTAAATGTATTGATTTAGAAGATCGAATATTAATTTTTACAGGAGAAAAAGTGGTTGAATTTTTTCCCGAAAACAGATAACCTTCCATTTTATTTAAAAAAACTAAATAAATCCTTACCTTTGAATAAGTTTTTATTCAGCCAAATTTCTGTTTCTAGTAGTCTGCGACCTATTTTTTTTCCTCACTTTGAAGGAATTTTTTAGACCACTGTAAATTAGAAATTCTGGTAGGATTTGTTAAACCTAACTAATACTAAACCTAAATGAAAATTTTACATAGCCTTCTGGGCATGTTATTGCTTTGCTATTGCTCTTACCCAAGTTACACAGCAGACTTAAAACCAGGATTTGTCGAACAGGTAGTGGCAGAAGGATTAGACCCTACTTCTATGGCCATTGCTCCAGATGGAAGAATATTTATTGCCGAGAAGAATGGCAGGATAAGGATAGTACAGAATGGTAGTCTTTTATCTGTTCCGTTTCTCACTATTCATGTCGACAATCATAATGAAAGAGGGATAAACGGGATTGTGCTGGATCCGGACTTTGATTTTAATGGCTATGTATATATATATTACACAGTTAAGGACATGAACTTTAACCGGGTAAGCAGGTTTACTTCAGCAGGTAATACTGCACTTCCAGGCAGCGAACTTGTATTATTAAATCTCAATCTTCTTCCATCCGGAATTCACAATGGAGGAGCAATGTTATTCGGCAATGATGGTAAGTTATACATTGCCACCGGAGATGGGGGCAATGGCTCATATTCACAAGACCTTGGCAATCTTCTTGGCAAAATCTTAAGAATTAATAGTGACGGAAGCGTTCCACCAGACAATCCGTTTTATGAATCACTTGAAGGAGATTTAAGAAGTATTTGGGCTTATGGTTTAAGAAATCCATATACAATGGCGTATGATAAGGTCTCCGGAATGCTCCTGGTTAATGATGTAGGCCAATTTGATTGGGAAGAAGTTAATAATATATTGCCCGGTAAAAATTACGGATGGCCATTAATAGAAGGAATGATAGGAGAGCAGACTCCTCCGGATAATTACCAGGATCCTGTATATGTGTATGGCCATGACAAGGGTTGTGCTATAGTAGGAGCAGCCTTTTACCGCCCTGAACTTCCAATTTTTCCGCCCTCTTATTCCGGCAAGTTTTTCTTTGCCGATTATTGCATGGGTATTTTATCTGTTTTTGATCCTATGAGTGGTTTGCCGATAGATACTCTTGCCACCGGCATGAACCAACCTACTTACCTGGTTGTATCCCCGGAAGGAGATTTATACTATCTGCAAAGGGCCGGTATTGGTGATGGATCTGTAGAGGATAATACTTCAACTTCCAATGGCACTTTATGGAAAATACATTATTCAGGAAACAGTGCACCTTTTATTGCGAGAGATCCTATTAACAAAATAGTCTCTGTTGGAGAATCAGCGCGATTTACTGTAGTCCCATCAGGAGCAAAACCATTTACTTTCCAATGGTATGTAAATGAAGAACCGGTAGAAAACTCGGATAGCGCCATCCTTATTTTAGAAAACGTAAGCCTCGATTTGAATGGCGCTGAAATCAAATGTATCGTTACCAATATACATGGAATTGCCGAAACCGAAATTGCATATTTGCATGTTTCCAACAATACACGTCCGGTTCCTGTAATACATACTCCTGTATTAGGTTCAAAGTATCGCGGAGGATCTATTATCAGCTTTACGGGCACTGCTAGCGATGCAGAAGATGGGAGCATGCCAGCATCTTCACTTCAATGGGAGATATTATTCCATCATGATGATCATACACATCCGGCCATGGCAGCAATTACTGGTATTACGGAGGGTACATTCGAAATACCTAAAATAGGTGAAACCTCTACAAACGTTTGGTATAGGATTTATTTGACAGCCACAGATTCGGAAGGACTGAGTCAGACAATATTCACCGATATCCATCCGGAGCTGGTAACTATTACTTTTAATTCAGTTCCTGAAAATTTAACATTAAGTCTGGACGGAATACCGGTACAAACACCTTACCAATTTGAGTCGGTTGCAGGAATGACAAGAGCGTACCAAGTTCCCATAATTGATTTACAAAAGGATCTGGTATTCCTCGAATGGGACGATAACCGGACCGATGGAATCATTTATATCGATGCAGAAGAAAGCAGAAGCTCTATCACAGCATATTTTGAAGATCTGGATAGAGGAAATGGTGATGGATTGCTAGGAACTTATTACAATGCCAATCATTGGCAATATCATTTTAATTATTCTCCATCATTAATTCGGGTTGATCCCCAAATTAATTTTAACTGGGGTGAAGGTAGCCCTGCACCTGAGATAACTGAAAATAGTTTTGTTGTACAATGGACCGGATTTATACAACCTTATGTCACGGATGACTACCAATTCACAATAACATCAGATGATGGAAACAACCTTTGGATTAATGATGTGAAAGTAATAGATGACTGGACTTATCACGGAGCTATTCCTCTATCCGGAAGCATCCATTTGGAAAGAGGGCAACAATATCCGATAAGGGTTGAGTATTTTGAAGCATTTGGTGGTGCGGCAGTGAAATTGGAATGGAAAGGAACAAATTTCCAAAGAGAAGTGGTGCCGAAATCGCAATTATACTCAGGGATAATTACAAAATCACCTGAAAAAAATGAACGATCAGAGGTCTTTCCTAATCCGTTCGAAAATGAGATTGAAATAAAAATAAAAGGACATTCATCGGATACCAAATTGAATCTAACAGACATTAATGGAAGACCAATAATTTCCGAAAATAATTACACCGGAGATATTATATGGAGTCTTGATAATTTACCTTTAGGAGTGTACTTTCTGATTTTAACTTCAACACAAAAGTCGGAAACAATTAAAATTGTTAAGGTAAAATAATACACCATAAGCCCATTTAGCTAAAGGCCAATTCCAAATTTTTAATTGGCGCAAAAAACAGTTAACTTAGGACAGAAAATTTAATTATAAGGTTTACAAAAAAGGCCTACCCAAGTTAATTTTCCCAATTTAGAAAATAATAATAATTTTCATTCCAAGATTATGATTTTAAATACCATACTTGAAGTTTTTGCAAATAACATCAGGCAAATACGGTCTATTAATATTAATATATGTATTGTCTTAATTTCCATTTTTGTTCTTTCTATTGTAAAATCTGGTGAAAATGTAATTGAACTATTTCTATTGAACAATGAGACTGATATAGCAGGAAGGGTAATTTTTATAGGATTGAGCATCTTCATTATTGCAATTGTAAACTTATTATTAATAATTTTCTATCAACAAAATAAAGATTCATTAAACTCAATATGGGAAGTATCCCTATATTTTTCTTCGATATTTTTATTTATTCCTTACCTGCTACTGACATCTGATTTACTTGAAGAAAATCTTTCAATAATTACAATAGTTATTAGCATTCTTTACCTGTTGCATTTGTTTACAGAGTTGCATCAAGTTAATAAAGAGAAGTCCATACTTAACAAATTTGAAACTGCTATAGGCAACCATACAACACCAATAATATATACTTTATCAATAATTTACTTTTTATACTTCGGCTTTTTATCAGTCATCACTTATTTAAATTTTGATTCTCCCACTCATGATACAGGGATTTTCACAAGTGTTGTGTATAAGCTCTCCAAATTTAAAAGCCCTTATTTTTCCTTGTATGACATTAATTTCTTTCAACATCATTTTTCGCCTATCCTTTTCATTTTAGTACCATTTTACTGGATATTCCCTAGTCCCATTACTATTCTGCTAATACAGTCTTTAATGTTGGGCTTAGCATCTATTTATGTATTCAAACTCGGAAAGCTATTTACCGGTAGTATACTGTTTGCCTTATTAATTCAAACAAGTTATCTGTTACATCCAGCTGTTCATGGCACGAACTTATTCGATTTTCATGAAGTTGCATTTCTTCCAATATTTGTTCTTGGTGCCCTTTATTACTATGAAATTAAATCCTATAAACTATATTGGATATTCTTCACCCTGGCCATCTTTGTGAAGGAAGATGTCCCGATATTTACTGCAATATATGGGTTGTATTTGGCTTTAGGAAGGAAGGATTGGAAAGTTGGTATTTCTACCATAGTCATTTCAATAGTATATTATCTTATTGTTAAAAGTTTCTTAACGCATGGAATTCTTTTTTCAAGGTATGGAGAATTAATGATCCCTGGCACTTCTCCTGAAAAAGGCATAATTCTAACCTTGGTTACCAATCCCATCTATGTTATTAAATTAGTATTAGAAAACAATAAAAAGCTATCTTTTATTGTAGTGATTTGCCTTCCTTTATTATTTCTTGCATTTAGATCTGGATTTGCACTGATCCTTCTAATACCTTCTTTTATTTATGGTTTGTTAACCAATTATGGGATGCACTTTAGTGTTAAATTTCACAATCCTTTACCGTTCATACCTCCTTTATATTATTTATCTTCCCTTGCCACAAAAAACGTGAAAGTAAATTATGCCAGCCTGAGTATTTTTATTTTGCTTGCTTCAATTGCGGCAAATTATTCATTCGGATCATTTAATCCTACAATGGAGCCTATTGTCAAAAAACTGGAATCAAAAGACAAAAGAGAAATCATTAATTCTAGGATATCCATTATCCCAGATACAGCATCTGTCACAACTAATGTTTCTCTTGTCCCTAATCTATGTACGAGGGATTCGGTTTTTACCTTTGCAGCGTTAATGCATTACGATACCCAGGGCAAATTATATTATAATGAAAATGAAAACCCTAAATATTCTATAACTAATGACGCAAACTATATTTTGTGGGACAATAAATTTAGTTGGTGTTGGCCATTAGCTTCAAGAGATGAAGGATTTAATCTGATAAAAACTCTGGCAGAAAGGGGGGATTATGGTTTGGTTAGTTGTTACGGAGGTGTTTATTTGCTAAAGAAGAATTATAAAAATGAAAAAAATCACCTACTAAATAAATACTATGGAATTACCTTACCAAGGTCATCCGGCAAAGATGTAAAAGACCAAAATTCAGAAATGGGATATGTTTTATACGCCGATCCGGATGTAGCAACAGGCAATACTTTTTTAACCTGGGGACCATATGCCAATTTGGAGAAAGGAAAATATGAGATAAAATTCAGAATTAAATCCGAAGTAAAAAATTCTGATGAAGAGGTTCTAATAATAGAAGCTTATAAGGATCCAGGAATTTATCTAGCAAATAAGTTAATAAAATCAAATGATTTTGTAAAAGATAACACTTATGTAGAATTTTCTTTACCGCTCGAAGTTTCTGAACCATTAAGAGGGGTGGAGTTCCGAATATTTTATAAGGGGAGTCATAAAGTTTGGATAGATTATATATATATGGAAAAAGTGGAATAATAAATTACTTCAAGTACTGACTAAAAATTATTATAATGGCTTATATTTTAACTACAGTTTCATGCCCTGTTAATTAGAAAATGAAAAGTTATCTTACTTTAATTAGACCCCACCAATGGATTAAAAACCTTTTCCTTCTTATACCTGCGTTTTTCGCAGAGGTATTTTTTGTACAAAATAACATAATTAATCTGCTTTTGGGATTTTTTGCTTTCTCCATCTCGGCAAGCAGCATTTATATCCTTAATGATTATCTTGATCGGGAAAAAGACAAATTGCATCCCACCAAAAAAAACCGGCCTATTGCAGCTGGGAAGGTGGCACCATCAATGGCCTTTATCTTAATGTTTATACTCTTTCTTTCAGGCGTTGCAATCGGTTATATTATTGATGAGCGTTTTTTTATTGTCATTTGCTCTTACCTGATTATTAATATATTTTATTCAACTAAACTAAAACACATTGCAATACTTGATATTAATATCATAGCCATAGGGTTTTTATTAAGAGTTTTTGCTGGTGCATTTGCAGTAGATGTGGCCATCTCAAAATGGCTTATCCTCATTACATATTTGCTTGCCGTATTTATGGGTCTTGCCAAAAGAAGGGACGATGTATTAATTTTTAATGAAAATGGACAGTCAGTCAGGTCGGTTGTAAAAGGTTATAATCTGGAGTTTATCAACTCAGCAATGGTAATAATGGGAGCTGTCACCATTGTATCCTACATTATGTACACTGTTTCACCTGAAGTAATTGAAAGAATAGGAAACGATTATGTTTATCTAACCACATTCTTCGTTATCATTGGAGTTTTCAGGTACCTCCAATTAACCCTGGTACATAATGAAACCGGCTCACCAACTAAAATACTTTACCGGGACCGTTTTATACAGGCATCCTTGATAGGTTGGATTGTCACATTTATAATATTGATATATGTCATCTAAGACAATTGTTTCCAACTGGGGAAACTATCCACGACTTGAATGTGGTTTCTTTGAACCTTCCAACCAGGACCTACTTTGTTCAAAAGTGGATCAGCTTCCTTCTGTAATTGCCAGAGGAAATGGAAGATGTTACGGTGATTCTGCCTTAGGTGAAAATATCATCTCCACCCTGAAATTAAATAAAATACTATCATTTGACCTGAACTTAGGAATAATTACATGTCAGGCAGGTGTATTATTGTCAGATATACTTGAGGTGACTGTACCTAAAGGGTTTTTCCTGCCAGTTACTCCAGGCACAAAATTCATAACTGTGGGAGGAGCTCTTGCATCGGACATCCATGGGAAAAACCATCATTCGGAAGGATGCTTTTCAGATCATGTCCACTCTTTTGATCTGCTTCTTTCCAATGGAAAAGTTGTAAGCTGTTCTAAAGAATCTACACCAGATCTTTTCTGGCTTACTGCCGGGGGAATGGGATTGACAGGTATCATCCTAAGCGTAACTTTTAAACTGAAACCAATAGAGACTGCCTACATAAGGCAGGAAAGTATAAAAGCAAAAAACCTCCAGGAAATCATGGAGCTTTTTGAAGAATCTGAAAACTGGACCTATACAGTTTCCTGGATAGATTGTCTTGCAAAAGGTAAACATATTGGAAAATCCATTATGATGAGAGGGGAGCATGCCTCAAGAGCCGAGCTAGGCAAAATATCAGATCCGCTTGTTTTAAAAAAGAAACTCAAACTGAATGTTCCTATAGAACTTCCGGATTTTACCTTAAACAGCTTTTCGGTTAATGCTTTCAACTTTCTTTTTTACAACAAACAACAAAAGAGATTTATTAAAAACTTTCCGGGCTACGACAGTTTTTTTTATCCGCTCGATAGTATTGACAACTGGAACCGTATTTATGGCAAAAGCGGGTTTACCCAATATCAGTTTGTTATCCCCAAAGAAGCAAGCAAGGAGGGCCTTACTAAAATATTAAATAAAATTGCTGAATCCGGGGAAGGATCATTCCTGGCGGTGCTTAAGTTGTTTGGAAAAGCTAATTCGGATGCCATCCTCTCATTTCCATTTGAAGGATACACCCTGGCGCTTGATTTCCGCATAAACAAAAAAGTATTTGCCCTCCTTGACGAATTGGACAAAATTGTTTTTGATTACGGAGGAAGGTTATACCTGACCAAAGATGTACGTATGTCGCCAGAATTTTTTGAAAAAACCTATGGAGATAAAAAACAGGAATTCCTGGCCAAACTAAAAAAGGCAGTACCTGACAATAAATTTAATTCCGTTCAATCTATCAGACTAGGATTATAAAATGCAAACTGTATTAATACTTGGAGCAACCTCCGACATTGGCGAAGCCATTGCATATGAATTTGCCAGAAATAAGTTTAATGTAATTCTGGCTTCAAGAAAACATGAACGCCTTGCCCCATTAAAAAGTGACTTGTCTATACGACATAATGTAGAAGTAAGTTCAGTAGAGTTTGATGCATTGGACTTTAACAGTCATAAAGAATTCTACAAAAGCTTGGCAGGAAAGATAGATGTAGCGGTGTGTGTGTTCGGATATCTAGGCGACCAGAAAATTGCCGAGGATGACAATGAAGAAACCTTAAAGATCATAAACAGCAATTATTCCGGTGCAGTTTCCATTTTGAATATCATTGCTAATGATATGGAGTCCCGGAAAAAAGGCACTATCATTGGTATATCATCAGTAGCAGGAGAAAGAGGCCGACAAAGTAATTATATTTATGGCAGTGCCAAAGCAGCATTTACAGTGTATCTGGATGGCCTAAGGAATCGCCTGTTTAAATCAGGTGTACATGTGATTACAGTCAAACCTGGTTTTGTGGCCACCAAAATGATTGAAAATCTACCACCTACTCCAAAACCTTTAACAGCAAAACCTTCTAAAGTGGCTTCGGATATTTTCCAGGCCTACAAAAAGAAAGAAAATACTTTATATACACTTTGGATGTGGAAGTATATAATGCTTATCATTAAAAATATTCCTGAAATCATTTTCAAAAAAATGAAGCTTTAATGGAACTTGCGGTATTCGACTTTGACGGGACCATCACCAGAAAAGATACCTTCATTGAATTTATTAAATTCTCCAAGGGAAGGCTTTCTTTTTTTACAGGCTTTGTTCTTTTGTCTCCTATACTCATATTATACAGGTTAAAAATTATTCCTAACTATAGGGCCAAGGAAATTGTATTACAATATTTCTTTAAAGGAATTAGCAAAGAAAAGTTTATTGATTTGGGAAAGTCTTTCTGTTCTAAAAAACTACCGGCGCTAATCAGAGAAAAAGCCTTGG
The DNA here is from genome assembly GCA_046290815.1 of Cytophagaceae bacterium. GTDB lineage: Bacteria > Bacteroidota > Bacteroidia > Cytophagales > Cytophagaceae > JBKBUF01. The sequence continues at coordinate 58,382 of JBKBUF010000005.1, forward strand.
AGAAAATTTCATTTCATCACAAAAACAATCACAAACTTATTATTATTTCAGCATCACCTTGTGAATGGATTAAACCCTGGGCTGAGCCTTTAGGTTTCACTGTAATAGGTACGGAACTTGAAGTTATAGATGGTAAGCTTACAGGAAAAATTTGCGGGAAAAACTGCTTCGGACCTGAAAAGGTTAAACGTCTTAAGGACAATATCAAAGTTTCTGATTATAGTCTTATTTATGGCTATGGTGACAGTTCAGGAGACAAAGAACTTTTGGCCTTCGTCCACCAAGGTTTCTTTAAGCCTTTCCATTAAACTCTGCTTGATTTTTTTGTCCGCAAAAGAAAGCGAATATAAATAGGGAATTAAATAATCCATAAAACATTATTCCCTTGTTTCTGCATAAGAGGCTCTCAGTAAAACAAACAATTGCGAAAAGTATTATATAAGAACCATAATAATAATTTCCTCTTTTGAATGACCAATACAAAGGAAAAATAAAACCCGCAAGTAATGTAAACAATCCGATAGGCCCGAGTCCCAGCCAGGTCTCCAGATATTGGCTATGTGCATTCAACCTGGCTTCTGCACCCAAATTGAATTCATTTCTTTTATAAACTACAACTAACTCATCTGTGACATCGCCGGTACCAACACCATACCACTTTTCTTTCAGAAGCTCTTTAACATTTTTCCAGACTTCCAACCTCAGGTTGGGTCCGGTAGTATTGAATTCCGTTTTCCCCTTATCCAGATCTGTATATAACTCCCGGAACAATGTGCGATATCTTTCAGAATGATAAATGGTAAGAGACACCAATAAAAAAATAACGAACAATACAGATAAGCCTGCAATTACTTTTTTGTACCTGTATACATACCATGCTATATAAATGATGCTACTGATTAAAGTAAGTGCAATTAGAATTCTTGATCCAAGCAAAAAGATGGTTATCAAAAAATAAATAATTAAAAACCATGTAACTGCATTTATAAAGAACTGTTTCCACAGTCTGATATGTGATTTTATATACAATAATGAAAAAATACAGAACAACAAATACATGGACAAATACACCCGATGTATATCAACAGTTAAAGCCAGCTCCTGCGAAAAGAAGAATTCTGTAGTATTATTTTCAAGCCATTGGTATGCGGCAAAAGCAAAACATACTGCTGTAAGTATAAAACAAGCTATAATAAAAGATAAAATAATGTAATGTACCTGCTTAATCGTGAAGTTAACCGAAACAAGAATGAAGGGAAATGCAAATAAAGCCGCCTTTTTTTCAAGGTCAAATAATCCATCCCCGATATTGCTGCTAAAAAGTAATCCTACAATATGTAACAAATAAAAGCCACTAAAAAGCAACACCCATTTGTTATTAACAGCAATTGAAAGCTTTTTCAGAAGGTTCCCTTCGAGGAGCCAATTAGCGGCAAAAGCAATAAAAAAAATATTAGAAACCTGAATATGGAAAGGAAAAGTAACAGCAAAAAGGATTATTAAGACCAGATGAAGTCTTTTATGTAAAATGTCCCTACGCGACAACTGCATCAGCTTTCTGAGGAGATTTAAATTCTGAATACTTTTCTTCAACAAAGGAAAGTATTTCATTTCGAAACCTTTCTTCATTAAATGTTTCTGCATGGTCTCTAATCAACTTCGGATCAAACTGTCCTTTAATTTCTTCAAACCTCATTACAGCTTTTGTAATCGACTCTACAGTTTGCTCATCAAAATAGATACCCGTTCTACCTTCTCTAACTGTTTCGAGACTTCCGCCTTTCCTATAAGCTATAACAGGAGTACCACATGCCTGTGCCTCAACAGTTGTTATTCCAAAATCTTCATCGGCAGCAAATACAAATGCTTTTGCCCGCTGCATGTAATCCTTTAATACCCCCAGAGGTTGATGTCCTAATAATACAACATTCTTTCCTGCTTTACTTTGGATCTTTCTAAGATCGGGACCAGTACCGATTACATATAGCTTCTTACCTGGCATGTTGGTAAATGCTTCCACAACTAAATCAATTTTTTTGTAAGAAACCATTCTGGACACTGCCACATAGAAATCTTCTTTGTCCTCTCTTAATTCAAATTCATGCGTAGCTACAGGAGGGTAGATTACTGCTGCATCTCGTTTATATATATTTTTGATTCTAGCTGCAACATAATTAGAATTGGCAATGAAAAAGGTAACATTATCTGCACTTTTAAGATCCCATCGCCTTATTCTCTCCAGAATGAATTTTATCAGTTTTCCTTTTAACCCTTTCTCAAGTTTGGAATTTTTCAGATACTCCTCTGTAAGATCCCATGCATAGCGCATGGGGGTATGACAATAACAAACATGAAGTTGATCCTTCCTTGTCTTAACACCTTTAGAAACCGCATGACTGCTAGAAATAATAATATCTGCTTTTGAAACATCAAGAGATCTGACAGCCAAAGGCATTAATGGTAAGAAATTTCTATAGTGCTTTGCGATGCCGGGTATTATTTGAAGGAAAGATGTATTTACCTTTTTGTTTTTAATAAACCATTTTAAACTTTCGGGAAGAAATTCAATAAGAGCACAAAGTGTGGATTCGGGAAATACATTTAAGAATTGTTCCACCACCTTTTCAGAACCTGCATAGTTTACAAACCACTCATGCACTACATATACATTCTTGTTACTTATTTTCATATCAGGCAGATAGTGATTGTAATAACTCTATATGTCTCATGGCGGAATTTTTCCAGGAGAATTTTAATACGTTTTGATACCCTTTTTCAATTAGTTCATCTCTGAGACTGGTATTTTCCAGTAATGTATGAATTTTTTCTGCAATACAAATATAGTCATTTGGGTCAAAATATAAGGCAGTATCATTACATACTTCAATTACACTAGGAATGTGGGATGCTATAACCGGACAACCGGCTGCCATCGCCTCTAATGGAGGGAGTCCAAAACCTTCATACAATGAAGGAAATACCAGCATTTGGCTTAAATGAAACAGATAAGGCAATTCATTATCCAAAGCTGATTCAATAAATCTAACCTGGTGTTGAAGCCCTTTTGAATTTATTATATCATCAATGTTGTTTACTCCTGTGATAAAACCTTTCTTTTTTCCGACAATTACGAGGTGCAGGTCATCTACATTACTATATTGGCCTTTTAAATAAGCAAAAGCATTTATCAGGGTTTGCAGATTTTTATGTGGCTTAACATTTCCTAAAAACAACAAGTATCTTGCCGGAAGATTATATTTCTTTGAAATTTCAACTTTACCTGAATCAGATAAACATGAAAATTTTTTATAATCAACACCGTTATGAATAACTGCAATTTTATCTTCTTTAACATTTAAGTATTTTCCTATTTCAGATTTAGAAAAATTGGAAACTGTAATAATTGAATCCGACTTATTTGCTGCTTGAGATAAAACAAATCTGGAATATAATTTCTGAAACATGGACAATTGGTCAAAGAATGCCAAATGAAAAACATCATGGATAGTTACCATTCTTCTTTTTGCTCGTATTGGTAATATCGGCACATTATAATGCGGACTCCAGAAAATATCGCATGGTGGGATTAAAAAGGGAAACAAAAGCTGCTCTTTTAAGGAATATATATTACAATTAAACTCGATTACTTCTACAGATCTTGAATTAATTATAGTGAATAATTCTGACCCTCTTCCTAATATTGTAATTTTGAATTTCCCTTCAAGGTGAGCTAACAAATTTTTTATATAAGTTCCAATTCCTGAAGCATTCAGCATCCGGCCGTCAATACATATATGTTTCAGGTCCATTTGTTTTACGCTGGATAAAGTGAAGACTTGTAATTCCTATACATTGACAGACCAATAAAATAGCCAAGATTGACCATCCCTATATGAACCCACAAATAAATTCTTAAAATATTCTGATTCATATTCAGCAAAACAAGTTCAAAAAACAATGCTAGCAACAGAGCATATAATAATCCGCTATATGCCCTATTATATTTTTTGATTTGTGATGCCAACCTGGCTGTTTTGTAAAATAAGACTATTAGAAAGGTAATAAAAAACAGAAACCCAAAGATTCCGCTGGTAACTAATGTTTCAACAAATACATTCATTCCTTCATAAGACTTTGTCTGCCACTGAAAATGAATATATGCTCCCCGTACCTGTGCAATAGCAGAAGGAACTCCTCCTAAACTACGACCAATAAACGGACTATTAAGAAACGCCTGGAAAGTATCCTGAAGTTCTTTAAGTCGTTGCCCTGAAGAATGGTTTGTTTGCCCCATTACTCCCATTCCGGCTAAAATAAATTTGATTTTGTTAAACTTGAATATTAAATAATAAGAGACTACACCTATAATCATAAAAAAACCTGTGGATAATACCAATGTAATTTTTTTAATCCTCAAAGTTGTAAACACTCTAAAACTTTCCTGAAATAGATATATTACAATTATCAAACCCATTATTATCAAACCCATGCGAGAGGTAGATAAAATCAATGATAAAGTGAGAATTGAAAAACACCACTTAGAATAAAAATATTTGTTATGATAATTTTTATTGACCAATAAATAAAAGTAAGTCACCCAAGCAATAAGAACATAAGTAGAAAAATATGAAGGTTCATATGAAAATGCATTTATCCTTGGCAATCTTCCACTCATCCACCATTGGGTAATATAAAATGATATTCCATATAGACCTAATAAGAACTGAAACAATCCAAATAATGCAATAGCTGTAAAGCTCAATAAATAAATTCGGACAAGTTTTAAAAAGTCCTTCTCATCTTTAAAAAAGAAAGGTAGGGATACAATAAATACTACCAACAATATCATCCAGAATAGGTAACCGATGTTTCTGGATAAAATACTTGTATTTGGCAAAAACATAATTAGAAACAGAAGCCAAATAAAAAAGAATACTGACCCTAAAAATCTCAATTTAGAATGATCTTTGTTTTTTAAGATAAATAAAAACAATACTAAGGACTGAATAATCATCATTATAAATGAAATTCTTAAAGAAAAGCCTCCTATTCTGAAGTTTAAAAAAATATCAAATGAAGAAGTAACAAAAACAATTACTGTTAAAACCCAAATAATTTTATTTAAATGTATTTTCATGGCCTTTATCGATTCTCATTATGAAATTCATATTTATCCTTGAATTCACTGATTAGAAAAGTTTGATTTTCAAATCTGGAATATCTTTGAAAAAATTTCATGAGTAAAAAATACCTTTTAATCCCTATAATATTTTTAAATAAGGACATTAGGTTGTTCATAGTTTTCAACTTTTTATCAAATCCGGATAAACCTTTTTCGTTCATTCCGTCGACATTATCATTTCCTTCAATTAACAATTTATGATTTTTAAACTTTTCGTGAATAGATCCCTTTCCAACTATAAACGGATTGGTCGAACCACTTATTAAGCCCTGATCAACTAATCTTTTATAGATTCTCCTGTGCATCTGATTTATAGCTTCACCATTGCTAAAATAGTTGAAATCATATTTAAAACTTAAATACCCCTTAAGATTGTGATTTTTTAGGGATAAATAGTATTCCGATACCAAAGGAATGAGTTCAGGAAATTTTTCCTTATATGCCGGAAATAACTTATTGGGCATATTATCATCAAAATAATTAAAACTCGAAAAATGATAGAAAATTAATGGTTCGTCTATATTACTGTTTCTATAGCTTATGTTCCATTTACCACTAACCTTCTTAACTGAACGTTCGTGCATATTCCATATAGCTGCATTTGTACCGGGAGTTTTCAGTATTTTTATTTTCTCATCATCAAATATACAAGGCACTAAGTCGATCCATTTTTGATCTGTATGAAATCCCTCCATTTTATCTGCATAAGAGTATTTCAACAACCGGTTGTTCCACCAGGAAATAAACTTCATTCCCTCATCATTAGTACTGACCGCACAAAACCCAAGATTATAAACTCCTGAAAATAATATCATACCTTCATTCCTAACGCCGGTAAATTCCAATTCATTAATACAATAATGAGGTGTTATCACTAAAAAATTATTAGTCAGTTCATTATAGATCAAATCAAGCGAGTGGTATACTTGTATATCCGGATCAAAATAAATTATTTTTTCATATCCCTTTGTGCTTAAATAATGGAAGCATGCTGGTTTGATACTAGTACAGAATTCCGTAATATTATACTTGAAAGCCAGATTAGGTATCTTTTCTTTAATCAATTCTAACTGCTCCAAAAAAATTAATTCGCTATTACTTTCTAGCTTTTCATCTTTATAAGAGGTTACAAAGATAAAGACATCCAAATCCGGATGAATTTTCAAAATGGATTCTTTAAGGTTTTTTGCCAGAGGAATATAATTCTTCGCTACTATTGTAAATACTGCTTTCATTTATTAATCATTAACAACCATCCATTGATTTAAATCAAAATCGAATTTTTTAATAATTTTTGCAGGAACCCCGGCTACCATACAATAATCCGGTACATTTTTGGTGACGACTGAATGGCTACCAATCACGCAGTTTCTACCAATTTTAACGTTGGGCAATACTGTAACCCGATAACCGATAAACGTACACTCACCAATTTCAACAGGTCCTTTTGCCTCTAACTTTTGTAAAGCAGGTGAAATATTAAGTAAGGGATTAAACCCGTGTGTATGATCTGATACGTAAAAATATTCACTAATTAAACAACCATCCATAATTGAAATGGATTGAATTGAGGTAATACAGGAAAATCGTCCTATGGTAACATTTTTTCCTATTTTGATGGAAGGCATATAATATTCTCCCAAATAGCTATCATAAGCAGCCAGCCAGGAATTTTCAGCAATTACTGTATTGCTACCTATACATATATATTTCCCTCCTTCGATTTTAAAATTTTTCTTAATAATAGAATTTGGGCCTAACTGTATTTTAAAAACCTTTTTCAATACAATTTTACCCAATCCATGAATCAAAAATTTTATTAACTCCTTCATAAAGCACGGAATTTGCGGACAAAAAATGTAAGATTAAATATAGTAAAGACAGCAAAGCAGGCTAACGTAGTTATTAAAACAGAAGACAACTGATTTCCGAATATATTTAGTGAAATATACAACAATACAGATTTCAGTACTACTAACAAAACACCAATTACTATCTGAGACTTTAGAAAATTTGTAGAATAAAGAATTGTCGAAAGGGAAATGCTTATAATATAAAAAATGTGAATCAGGCAGACCAAAGAAATAATTGCAGGACTAAAATTAAATTCTTTGTTCATCCAAATATTAACTATGTTATTTGTGTAAAATGACATCAGGATTATGAATATTATAAAAACGGTATTGATCAATAAAAACCTTTTAAACAATTTCTTCATCCAAAGAAAGTCCTTTTTATAGTAAGCCTCTGTTATAGCTGGCCAAGATGACTGATTTATAGTTGATGCGGCGACTATAAACAAACCAAACAATTTAATTATAACGTTATATTCACCAACTGCTGAAGCGGAGACATACTTACCTATTAAGAACGAATCAATAGGAAACAAAACCAGTACAGAAATTTGAATTATAAAAAAGAAACCACCTTTTGTAAGGACATTTCTGAAATGAAAGATAGATAAACCATTAAGAGATGGAATAAAATATTTGTTCTTATATAGAAAGAAAAATGTGATTAAGAAAAACCCGATTACATAAAACGATAGATTAATGAAGGATAATAACTTTAAATGACTAAAATTAGAATGATATAAATTAGGATAATTTACAAGTAATATTAATGTTACAAGTAGAAATGAATTTACTATTAAATTTAAATGATTTGTATTACTTGATTTTTGAGCAGCATGCATCATCGCACTTAGTGTATTGTGCAAAAACAAAATAATACATGAATAAAAAGTAATTCTAAGACTGATTTTAACCACTTCAGAATTTACATTAGTAAGAAATAATGAGTTAAATAAGTTATCTGGTAATGATTCAAAGATCAAAATAAAAATAACTGAAATGAATATGGTGCTTAATATACCTGCAGCTGCGTAATTCTTAATCGTGTTATTTTTATTCAATGAAATCTCTTCTGAAAGAATGTTTTTTAAACCATGACCAATCCCAAAATCAAATAAAATAAACCAGTTATAAAATGAAACAAAGGTCATCCACAAACCGAATTCTTCATCACTTAAAAATTTATTAAAATAAGGAAATTGAACATAAGTGATTATTAAAAAAATGATTTTAATGGCAAAGCTACTTGAAATCTGAAAAATTAAATTTTTGGATCGCTCAGCTTTTAAGAATTTGATGTTCAAAGAAAATTTAGTTAAGTGAAGTTAGTTCCTTTTGCAAATAATAAAATATTGAGGAGTGAGCCAATCTTTTAGTATTCCCAAAGTGACAAAATTTATCATTTTCCTTTTCTTATATCCATCATGAGCAATAAAACCATGTAGGCAATTCACAGGGCGCAACTGGGATGTTGACAATAAATCAAGTGCATTTTTCTTACAGAAAAACCTTAGGTGAGTCTTATCAAAGATCCCGCTGGATGTATATCCGAAATCTTTATCAAATATGATTTTTTTCAAAGCGCCAATTTCTCTAAAATTAGGTATACTTACAATAAGTGTTCCACCCGGCTTCAACCACCTTTGAATTTTTTGGACGGCCTTCCAGGGGTCAACCAAATGTTCGAGTACATCTCCACAAATGATACAGTCAAAGTAGCTTTCCTGTAAGTCAAAAGACTCGTTTTCAATGTTATTTATATAAAACTTATCAATTAACGGGTTATTTTGAAAAGTGTCCGGCAAAGCTATAATATCAATTCCGTGTACCTCTTTGGCGATAGCTTTTTCTTTTATGTAAAATATCGTATTGCCCCCCCCAGCTCCTATTTCCAGTAGCTTTTCTGTTCCTTTTGGTATTAGTCGTACAAGTTCAATTCTAACTTCGGTAAAATAATCCTGCTCTTTTATTTTGTAATATTCCATTATTGCCTGGTGTAAAGGGGCCTCAACCCCCATTTCATCTAAAATAGGTTTAACTCAATTATTAAGCAAATATTATACAACCTCATCATTATGTTGTATAAGGGCGCAATTTACAAAAATAAGCATTTAAAACCTTCAACAACCGCCTTGTAAAGGTATTAGATTTTTAAAAATCATACTAAAGTTGAAATTTTGATGTTAATTGTAATAAATTGCACAAATTAATTTAAATTATTAACAATCTAATGAGCTCTCAATTGCAAGATTCGGATGAAATCGATTTAGTAAAAGTTATATCAAGGGTAAAGTCAGTTTACAAAAGAAGAAAGAAAATTGTGCTCTTTGTGACTATTTTGGGAATAATAAGTGGATTAGGTTATTATTTCTTTATACCTCGGGTCTATAAATCCAGAATGATTCTTTCTTCTTCTACATTTCAGGGACCTTCCTTCGTTTTACTACTTGATAATCTTCACAGGTATCTTGAAGAAGATAACTTTGAAGAATTATCTAATCTTTTAGGAATGGACATTGCTAGTACGCAGAAAATCAAAGGACTAAGAATATATTCCTCGAAAATATATGCGAAAGAAGAGTATGGTGATAAAGTATCTTTCAAAGATCCGGATAAAACAAAAATTGAAATTGATAAGGACGTAGAGGAGGAATTTGTGATCGAAGCATATCTTTCAGAAAATGCGATGTTTCCAATTCTCCAGACCGGAATTCTCTATTACATTAATAATAATGAATTCATAAAAGGTAGATCTATGGCGAAAAAGAGGGATTTAGAAATAATGAGGGAAAAAATACATAGGCAGGCAGTGGAGCTGGACAGTTTAAAATACACAATTAAAGGTTTATACGACAGAAGCTCTTCAAGCAAAGAAATTTATATTTCCGAGCCAAGCACCCTTTACAGCAATCTTCTTAAGTTATATGAGGCTGAACTTATTGCTAATGAATCATTATATGCATCAGATGTAAATGTAGTAGAAGGCTTTAAAATTTTCAAAAAGCCATACAAGCCAAAATTATTTGCAACTTTATTGTTTTCGATTCTTTTGTCATTTGTAATTAGCACAATCGTAATTGCGTACTTGGAAATGGATAACCAGTTGCGATAATATAAAATAAAGCACAATAGGAGAAACCGGGTCAGATGGTCCGGTTTTTTTTGTTTACTATAATTGTATCTACCATACATGGAATACTTTTTTTCATTTGTAAAGTTGAATTCTGAATTCCATAAAAAATATAATAATTAGTTAAAAAAATTTGACTATTTTTAATATTTAACATCCACCGGTAATTTTTACTAAAACTTGTTTGGATAGAAATTAAAAATTTTATCTTTGCACAGGTTTATTTTCAAGCGCTTACCGTAATTCTGCAATTAACTATTTTAATATACTCCTTTAGTCATTAAAAATAATTATTCAACTTGTTATGAAATTTTTAAATTTTATTGCCGCTTTATCATTGACATTGGCCCCTATTAGTATCTATGCACAATGGAACATCCCTTCCGGTTCAGGAACCACAAATCATTTAACACATATTGGTACGATTGATTATGATCTAAAATTTACAACAAACTGGACTACCAGAATGATGATTGCTAAGAATACAGGATATATCGGTATCGGATTTTTTCCTGATTGGGCATATACTTCTCCAAGTGCACGACTAGAGGTAAGACAACATGAAAGTTCACCGTCAAGAAATGTATTATTAAAATTAAGTAATGATTATAATTCCAGTGAGGGAAGATTAAACGAACCTACACTGCTTTTTGATAATGGCAGCCCTCATGGCACTTTTGGCTCTGTTGGATGGTCAATTGGAGCACAGGTATCTCACTCAAGTGCGGCCGATGGCAGGTTCAGAATTAGCAGATATACGGGCAATCCTGCAGTTTTCCAAGACTATTTAACTATCCTGGAAAATGGAAAAGTTTTGATCGGAATGAATCCTCCTCACATCAACCATGGACCTTGTCTGGCGCCAGATGCAAGACTTGCAGTTAACGGAACCATATATGCTACGAGCATTAAGGTAAGAACTGTTCAAAATGGATGCTTTCCTGACTATGTATTTTCTTCGGATTATAAACTAAGAACTCTTGATGAGGTTGAAAAATTTATTAAGGTAAATAGTCACTTGCCTGAAGTTCCTTCTGCCAAAGATGTGGAAGAGAATGGCATCAACCTTGCAGAGATGGACGAAATCCTTTTGAAAAAAATCGAGGAACTGACGCTTTACCTGATAGAACTTAAAAAGGAAAACGCACAAATAAAACTTCAATTATTAGAACTTCAACAATCTAAATAAGCAGAAAAAAATCCGGAAAAGATCCGGATTTTTTAGTTGTGACCTTTCTAAAACCTATACATGAATCGCCCGATTCTCGGTCGCTGCCAGACATGCTTCTTTCAAGGCTTCTGTAAAGGTAGGATGCGCATGTGACATTCTCGATACATCTTCTGCAGATGCTCTGAATTCCATAGCTACCACTGCTTCTGCTATCATATCTGCCGCTCTCGGACCAATCATGTGAACGCCTAATATCTCATCGGTTGCTTTGTCAGCAAGCACTTTCACAAAACCATCCGTATCCATACTTGCTCTCGCTCTTCCGCTAGCTTTGAATGGAAAGGACCCTGCTTTGTATGCTCTGCCCTGTTCTTTTAATTGTTCTTCTGTATAACCTACTCCTGCTACTTCCGGCCAGGTATAAACAACGCCAGGTATCAGATTATAATTGATATGTGGTTTTTGTCCGGCCATATATTCAGCTACCAATACTCCTTCTTCTTCTGCCTTATGGGCAAGCATTGCACCACGTACAACATCACCAATAGCGAATATTCCGGGAACGTTTGTTTCAAGATGGTCATTGACTGCTATTCTTCCTCTTTCATCCAAAGCTACTCCTGCCTTATCCAGGCCAAGTCCGTCGGTAAACGGTCTTCTTCCTACTGATACCAGACAATAATCGCCTTTAAAATCAACTTTTGTTCCTAACTTATCTTCTGCACTTACTGTAACTTCTTTTCCTTTAACAGATGCTCCTGTTACCTTATGATTGAAATAAAATTCAAACCCTAACTGTTTGCTTAATATTTTCTGCAGCTCTTTTCCTAATGCCCTGTCCATTCCCGGAATGATGGCATCCAGGTATTCCACTACAATCACTTTGGCACCCAATCTTGCATAAACCGATCCAAGCTCTAATCCTATTACTCCTCCTCCGATAACAATCATCTGCTTCGGCACTTCAGTAAGTTCCAATGCTTCTGTAGACGTTATAATTCTTTTTTTATCAATTACAACCGAAGGAATAGATGTTGGCTTTGATCCGGTGGCAATAATGGTCTTCGCTGTTTTTATTTGCTTACTGCCATCTTTACCTTTAATCTCAATAGTATTTTTATCTACAAAGGACCCGACACCGTGGTGAACATCAATTTTATTTTTCTTCATCAGGAAATTTATACCATCACATGTCTGCTTTACCACCTCCCCTTTTCTCTGAATCATTTGCTTAATATTTACCTTAAGATCTTTCAGCTCTATACCGTGGGTCTTAAAGGTATGAGAAGCATTGAAATAATGCTCTGAAGAATCAAGCAATGCTTTGGAAGGAATACACCCTACATTTAAGCAGGTGCCTCCCAAGGTATCATATTTCTCAATAAGGGCAGTTTTCATGCCTAACTGGGCGCATCGGATGGCAGCTACATAACCGCCTGGACCGGACCCGATTACTACTACATCGTAATTCATATTTTCCTGGTTATTGATTTATATAAAAATATTGCTTTCGCAGTTTCATTGATCTTCTACTCAAACATACTGTCAGGCTCTTTCCTGTATCTTTCGTATTGTCTGAAATTTCTTTTCTCTACATACGGCTCCTCATTCTTGATAAAAGCCAGGAACTCTCCGGTGCCTGCATCTATTATTGCATGTGTGTAATAAAATTCTCCTTCAAATGCATCCATGCCTCCGCCATAGGTTCCTTCAAATGAACCCCCTCTGTTCAATATATCTTTGTAAGGAATTATTACAAGATATGCGTGGTCTTTCTGGCCGGCCTTCAAAACTGAGTCAATCCCTGCATGATTGATCAATCGGAATTGTCCTTTATACTCCTCTGAAAAATTAGGCATCTTCTTACCGGGTTTCCTCACCAGAAAGGAATCAACAAGCAAAATTCTGCTTTGAAGGGTATCACCTCTTTTCCTTGCTGCGTCAACAATTTTTTTATCTGAATAAGCATTGTTGGCACTTACCCTTTTGATGTAAGAAGACAACAGCTTTATTCCAATGATAAAATCAGTCTCATCAGGATATGGTGTGTTCAGATAAAAAGTATGCATCGGATATCTTTGAAACTGCTCAATTAGTCTCAACTGAAACTTTGAATGTTTCTTTTCTCTCAGGTATCTGGCTCTGTCAGCATTAGTAACAGAGTCCAGCGGTTCTTCTTCCCCGGAAAATTGTAAAGTGATATATTCCTTCTTAGCAGTTTTGCTAAGCTTCTTAACTCCGGTAGAATTATTGAATTCAACTTCAGAGGCAGTCCAGTAAACTGGTATTAGTTTTTTTAAAAGCTGGTCTGACTTTGAATTTTCATCATCAGTCAAAACAACCAGTAGTTTTCTGCCTTCAAGTTTTGCTGCTTCCCCTGATGGTATGTTGAATACCTGTGCATTTAAGGGGAAGCAGAAAACCAGAAGTATAAAAATATTTATTTTAATAAATTTCAGCATTTTTTCTTGGTTTTAGATACCAAGCATAAGACGAGCAGGATCCTCAAGATATTGCTTTACTTTTACTAAAAATCCTACCGATTCTCTGCCGTCGATAATTCTGTGGTCATACGACAAGGCCACATACATTACAGGACGGACCACTACCTGTCCGTTAACTGCCACCGGCCTTTCAACTATATTGTGCATTCCCAGAATTGCAGATTGAGGAGCATTAATGATAGGCGTTGAAAGCATAGATCCGAAAATTCCTCCATTAGTAATGGTAAACGTACCGCCTGTCATTTCTTCAATGGTAAGCTTGTTGTCTCTTGCTCTGGAAGCAAGCCTTACAACTTCTTTCTCAATCTGATCAAAAGTCATCGACTCTGCATTTCTTATTACAGGCACCACTAAACCTCTTGGAGCAGATACAGCAATAGAAACATCGCAGAAATCATTATATATAATATCATCCCCATCGATATAAGCATTTACAGCAGGAAATTCCTTTAATGCCATACAAACGGCTTTGGTGAAGAATGACATAAAGCCCAGACCTACCTGATGTTTTTCTTTGAAAGCGTCTTTGTATTTAGCTCTCAGATCCATGATAGGTTTCATGTCCACTTCATTAAAAGTGGTGAGCATTGCAGTTTCATTTTTCACAGCCACCAGTCTTCTGGAAATAGTCTTTCTCAGACTGGTCATTTTTTCTCTCTTCTGATTTCTGTTTCCGCTGCAAGTACTTATTGCAGGAGCAACAGATTTAGATACAGGAGCTGAATCAGATTTTTTAGCCTGAGCATTTACAGCATCTTCCTTGGTTATTCTTCCGTCTTTACCTGATCCTTGTACTGACTCCGCTGAAATTCCTTTTTCAGCAAGTATTTTACCTGCTGCAGGAGACGCATGACCTTTAGCGTAATTATCGCCTGATTTAGCAGCAGCTGCCTGGGGAGCACCGGGAGCAGAAACTGGCTTTGAACCACCTGCACTTCCTTTAATCTTACATACAGGAGCGCCAATAGCTATTACGCTTCCTTCCTTTGCAATAATGCTAAGAATTCCCGTTGCTTCAGCTGTTAATTCAAATGTTGCTTTATCTGATTCAAGTTCGCATAAAACCTCATCAGCATTTACCTGCTCCCCATCTTTCTTAAACCATTTTGCAACAGTTACTTCAGAAATTGACTCCCCTACAGTAGGAACTTTCATCTCAATTTCTTCAACTTTTCCTCCTGATGGTGCAGGTGCACTTTGAGCCTCTGCTTTCGGAGATGCTGCTTTTCCATTAGATTCTATTTCACAAAGAATTCCTCCGATTGGAACAGTATCGCCTTCTTTAGCCTTTATACGAAGGACACCTCCTGATTCAGCATTCAGTTCAAATGTTGCTTTGTCAGATTCAAGCTCGCATAGCAGCTCATCAGCATTTACATAATCACCGTCTTTTTTATTCCACCTGGCTACTGTTACCTCTGAAATGGATTCCCCAACCGTTGGTACTTTTACTTCTAATGCCATTGTTAATTCTTTTATTTTTTAATTAAGGTTATCTGTTTTAATGTTCTGTTCAGTTATGCAAATGCCTGCTGCACCAATTGTTTCTGTGTTTCCACGTGTGCTTTGAGGTAACCTACCGCCGGAGAAGCAGCTTCCTCTCTTGCCACAACATCGATCTCTGTCTTCTTATACAAGTTTCTAAGGATATATTCCCAGGCACCCATATTGATAGGCTCTTCCTGGACCCATACCCTTTTGGCATTTTTATATTTATCCAGGATAGCGTTCAGCTGTCCCTCTGCTAATGGATAAAGTTGCTCCAATCTTACAATTGCAACATCTTTTCTCTTATTCGCTTCTCTTTCTTCAAGCAAATCATAATATATTTTACCTGAACAAAGCAGTAATTTTTTAACGTCTTTAGGCTTTACATCTTTGTCATCAATAATCTCTCTGAAACTTCCTTTTGTAAACTCTTCTAATGGAGAAACAACGTTTGGATGTCTAAGCAGAGATTTAGGAGACATGACAATAAGTGGTTTTCTGAATGGCCAGGCAACCTGTCTTCTCAGAGCATGGAAAAAGTTGGAAGGCTCAGTAATATTTGCAACCACAATATTTTGATCAGCTCCAAGCTCAATAAATCTTTCAAGTCTTGCACTGGAGTGTTCTGGCCCCTGGCCTTCATATCCGTGAGGAAGAAGCATCACAACGCCATTCATCCTTTGCCATTTGGTTTCAGAGCTTGAAATAAACTGATCTATCATTACCTGAGCACCGTTGGCAAAGTCACCAAATTGAGCTTCCCAGATAACAACTGCGTTAGGGTTTGCCATTGCATATCCATACTCAAAGCCCAATACAGCATTTTCAGAAAGAAGCGAATTATAAATTCTAAAGCTTTTCTGATTATCAGCAATATTATTCAGACTGAAGTAGGTTTCATTCGTCTCAGCATCTTTCAATACCGCATGTCTATGTGAAAAAGTACCTCTTTGTACGTCCTGACCACTAATCCTTACAATTTTCCTTTCCACCAATAAAGAACCATATGCAAGCAATTCAGCAGAGGCCCATGTTAGTGATTTGGTTTCGAAAAATTGTTCTTTACGGTCTTTTAATAGTTTATCAATCTGCTTTAAAGGCTTAAAATCCGGAGGAATAGTTGTCAATGCATTTGCAACTTTTTCAACAATCTCCTGAGAAATGCTTGTGTCCGGTGATTTTTCAAAGTCTTCAGGGTTGCTGGTTCTTAATTCCTGCCACTCTTTTTCCATTTTTTGGAAAGTGTATGGAAGAGGCTTTTGTTTTACCTGATTAAGTCGATCCTGCAGCAACTCACGAAACTCCTTGTCCATATTTTTGGCAAGTTGAGCATCCACATCTCCTCTTTCAATCAGCTTCTTATTGTATATCTCTCTCGGGTTAGGATGTCTTGCAATAATATTGTAAAGAGAAGGCTGAGTAAATTTAGGTTCATCGCTTTCATTGTGTCCATGTCTTCTGTAGCAAACCATGTCAATGAAAATATCTCTCTGGAATTTCTGTCTGAATTCAGTAGCCATCTTTACACAGAAAATTACTGCTTCAGGATCATCACCGTTAACGTGAAGAACCGGTGAGTCAATAATTTTAGCCACATCTGTACAATAGATACTTGATCTGGCATCGTCGAAGTCGGTAGTAAATCCTACCTGATTGTTGATCACGAAATGAATTGTACCACCCACATTATATCCGGGTAGTTTAGACATCTGCTCACACTCATATACTATTCCCTGGCCTGCTATAGCAGCGTCACCATGAATAAGTATTGGAACAATCTTTCTGTAATCGTATTTATAAATTCTGTCTGCTTTGGCTCTTACATATCCTAACACTACAGGATTTACAGCTTCAAGGTGAGAAGGGTTAGGGGCAAGTTTTAAATATACTTTCTTTCCTGAACCTGTAGTGATTTCACTGGAATAGCCCATGTGGTATTTTACATCACCATCTCCCATTGTTAAATCAGGGACAGCTGTACCTTCAAACTCGTTGAAGATATGCTCATAGGTTTTATTCATTATATTGGCAAGCACATTCAATCTTCCTCTGTGTGCCATTCCTATTACTACTTCTTCTACGCCAAGGTCTGCGCTGTAATTTATGATAGCGTCCATGGCAGGGATGGTTGTTTCACCACCTTCAAGAGAGAATCTTTTCTGACCTATATACTTTGTATGAAGGAAGTTTTCAAAAACTACTGCCTCGTTCAGTTTTTTAAGTATTCTTTTTTTGTCATCCAATGAAGGTGAAAATCCCGGTCTTTCTTTTTCTATTTTATTTTTAAACCACTCCAGGATTTCCGGTTCACGAATATAGGTGTATTCAAATCCTATAGGACCTTCGTATATATTTTTTAAAGTTTCAATGATCTTGCGAAGAGGCGCCGCTCCGATACCTATCTGTTCACCTGCATGAAATACGGTATCCAGGTCTGAATCTGCTAATCCGAAATCAGCAAGGTCAAGTCTTGGCTTCCTGTCTTTTCTTTCTCTTACAGGATTGGTTTTTGATTTCAGGTGTCCCCTGCTTCTGTAACCATGAATCAGCTGACTTACCTTTATTTCCTTTTGGATCTGCTCGGCAGTAGAACTTGTCGCCACAGCATGGCCGTTGGTTTTGCTTCCATTGGTACCTTTTGCTGCTGAGAAGTCGAATCCTTCAAAGAATTTCTGCCAGCTATAATCAACTGACTGTGGATTTTCTTTATATGATTTATATAGCTCGTCAATGTATGCTGCGTGAGCATTACTGATGTATGAATATTTATCCATTTAGGTTTTGTAATAATTTATATGGCAAAGATACAATTTGGCTTAAATGTTGATAACCCTATATTCGCATAAGCAAATATAGTTGATATTTAAACCTTTACATAGTCCTTCAGGTAGAGGAAGCCCGGGGTGAGACACCCGTTTTTGGCTATTGTGGCCCTTTGAACGATTTGATCTTTATCATCTCCCAACAAGTGAGGCAGAACATTTTCCATTAGCTGTTTTCCAAAATCACCTGAAGCATCTCTTGCAAGTTCTCCAGGAAGATTATCAATTGCCATTACAGTAATATTTGATGGCCTGCTGAAAGGTAATTCCAGCTCACCTGTAAAAGGATTATAATCATAAACCGGATCGTTGATACTTGATGCTCTCTTAGTGCAGGGAATACTACCATCGATATCACAGGTAATATCCGCTACAATCTTAATTTTAAACTCATCACGCTGCATGTCTTCTTTTGTAAAAAGGGCAGGTGCTTTGGGATCCCAATACGCTCCTGCAATAAGCATATCTGCAGCTTTCTCAAATTTATAAAATGTGGAATAGTACTTTTCCGGATTCGTATGAAACTCTTTACTTTCAAAATCAAGCCCTTCTTTGTGCCTGTGGTAATCCACGGATCTCAACTGGGCAAATACTGGTTCGTCAAACTTTTTCTCCAGAAACTCGGTTGGACTAACTTTTCGTATACCAAGTAATGAAAGGATCTCTATAGCTCCATTGCTTACTCTTCCTCCCCCGGTAAGAACAATTTTTAAATGAGCGGGCAACCTAACTTTTTTCAATTCCTCCTTTACCTCACTGAAATCAAAACATTGAAACGCTCGTTTTAGATCATATATCCTATATCTTTTTCCCAAGGTATAAAAAGCATTATAGGTCCCTACTATTCCAGCATATCTTCCGAAGGCTATAATCCTGTTACCATTTACATCTGTCAGACATTCATAGTCTATCAGGGTAATTCTTTTTTCCAGAATTGTTTGCAGTAGCTTTCGGTTGTGTGGTTGTTTCTTTATTGTATGTGAAAAAAAGAAATAAGTTTTATCGGGAATCAACAGAGGTATAGGAACTTCCTTTACGCCGAATAGAATATCGCAATTACTCATATCTTCCTGAACCGTCAGACCAAGATTTTTATACTCATCGTCTTTTATGCATCTCTCAGGGCTTGGTTGTATAAAAAAGTTCACTGAAGGGTACTTCTCTACTATCTGACGGCATTGCTGCGGAAGCAAAGGTACACGCCTGTCAGTTGGTATCCTGCCTTCTCTTAGTATCCCTATGTTTATCGGCTTCATAAAACAAGAAATAAGTATTAATCCGGATTTTAAAAGATTGTTTTCACATACAGGCTGAAAATTTTTTAAGCCGGTATAAAAAGCTAAATTTGGGTCAAAAATAAGATTCCTTTCTAACCCATTTATATGTATAACAATAAAAAAGTTGTTGTAGTACTTCCTGCGTATAATGCCGCTTTAACTTTAAAACAGACATATGATGAAATACCATTCAATATAGTGGATGAGGTTGTACTTGTGGACGATGCAAGTAAGGATGAGACGGCAAAAGTTGCGAAAGAGATTGGTATAAAGCACATTATAGTACATCAGAAGAATAAGGGATACGGAGGAAACCAGAAAACCTGCTATAATAAAGCGCTTGAACTGGGTGCAGACATAGTGATAATGCTGCATCCTGATTATCAATACACTCCAAAGCTGATTACAGCAATGACCTCTATTATCGGTCAGGAGCTGTACCATGTTGTTCTTGGATCAAGAATCCTTGGAAAAGGGGCATTAAAAGGTGGTATGCCTTTCTATAAATATGTTTCAAACCGTTTTCTCACCTTTGCCCAGAATGTGCTCATAAACCAGAAATTATCTGAATACCATACAGGGTATAGGGCATTTTCAAGAGAGGTACTTGAAAAAATAAACTTTAATGCAAATTCCGATGATTTTGTATTCGACAATCAGATGCTATCCCAGATATTTATGGCTGGATATGAAATTGCAGAAGTAACCTGCCCTACAAAATATTTTGAAGAAGCTTCTTCCATTAATTTCAGCAGAAGTGTGAAGTATGGTTTGGGTGTATTAAAAGTTTCCCTGGTACATTTCTTAAACCGCACAGGAATAATTAAATCTGAGCTGTACAAATAACCATCTATTACTTAAACTCAGTAAAGCTATACATTATTCCCAATGACAATGCCTGTGCGTACTGCACATCATAGTCCATATCCTGATCATACAATACAGTACCGGTAATGTTTACATTAATTATTCTGGAAACCTTAGCTGTAAAAATAAAGTCCAATCTTGTATCAATAGCTTTTAAATCTTCATAGTTTGCAAAAGCAGTGAATCTTGTTTTAAGATTTACATTTTTACTTAGATCCTTGTCCAGATTCATTGTCAAAACAAAAGCTACTTCATTCCTAACTGTTTTTCCTATTGGTACACCATAATTATTTGGTACGGTACGATACAATGTCGTATCCAATACAAATGTTTGCCTCACGCTCCCTGCCCCGAATCTAGTCCAAAACCAGGGAACGGGTTTATATTCCAAACCAACTGAAGAAGTCAGAAAGCCCGGTGACATAAACTGTGATATTTTTACCGGCCTTTCAACACCGATAGTATCCTGATCGAAACGGAACCCTGGTGCAAACTGAGAGAGGAAATTCACTGACGCATATACATTCCAAACCGAAGTCAGTTTGTATCCAATTTTACTATCAAAAAATATGCGGTCAGAATTTTTCCTGAATCCTTGTCCGTCATTATTCAAAAAACCATACTGGAGCTGTAAATCATTATCAAATGAAATTTTTTCAGAATCATAAAATGCCCGTCCGTTAAAAAAACTTCCAAGTGCAAGTGAATTAACACCTCCTGCATTCCAGTTTTTACTGAATGAAGCCTGATTGATATTGACTCCTGTTTCAGCTTTTCGCTTCCAGTTGCTTAGAGAATCTGTTTGTGATAAAACAGGAAATGAATAAATTAAAATAAATACTATGATGGAAATTCTCATGAATCAGTATTAAGAAAGAATGCTTTAAAGGTATTAATCTCCTGCCTGATCAGAAGTACTAACAGGCATCCTTCTGAAAAAAATAAATCCGTTTTTCTCATATAGCTTTTCCATTCCCGGATTATTCATCATGTCATTTTCACGCCCTACTTTGGTGACAAAATATGCAGGTCTGTCAATTTCTCCTGATAAAAGCCAACCATGATCATTTGCTTTATGTACAGGATAATCTTTAGGTCTTTCAGTATAAAAATAATGAGCATAGGTCTTGTAGTACATGGGCTCTACATATACATCTTTACCCTTCATACTCTCGAAAAATTCTATGGCTGCTGCCTGGCTATATTTTTCAATTTTGGGAACTATTAAAAGCATCGTAAGAGAAATGGTGATCATTGTAGAAAAGAATACTACAATAGCTCCTTTAACAAAATCACGATTATTAATCCTTATGCAAACAATTATAACGAGCAAATAAAACAACCCAATCAATGACTCCCATCCTGACCAGTAAACATCTGCCTGAAGATTGGCATATGCAAAAGGATCATCGCTTAATAACTTTTCTACCGGAAGATAATCCTTAAACTTCAACAGCAACGGAAAGGCTAACAACACCAAAGCAATCAAAACGCCGATTATAGCAAAAAGAATATTGAAGGAATTTGTAAAAAACAGCTTATGTGTTTCTACCTTAAATAAAGCATAAGCAGCAAGAAAACTAATTGGAAAATAACAAAAGGATGAGTAATGAACTATCTTGGTTTTAACTATTGAAAAAAGAATAAGCACCACCAAGAGAGAAATAATCATCCAAAGTTTTAAATCTTTTTGTCTGGGGTTATCGGAATATAATTTCCTGAAAGATTTGAACACATATACAGAAGCCGGAAATACTCCCAGCAACAGCACTACGAAATGATAAAAAAACGGACCTCCATGGCCTGCGTCCTGTGTGCTGAACAACCTTATCTGGTAAATTAAAAACTCCTTAAGGAACCATGGACCTCCCTGAATAGTTTCCCACCCGAACCACAAACAAGAAACAACAAAGGCTGTAAATGTAAATATTATCAACTCCTGAAATTTGATTGCCTTCAAGGATTTTCTTATGATAAAATACATGACAACACATAAGAATGCAATCAGGAACGCTACAGGACCTTTAGTCAATATGGCAAGACCAATAAATATACCTGCATAAAAAGCAAACCTCTTTCTAGGATAGGTTTTAGTATGGTGGAGAGATGTAATTTTCGATAATTGATAAATTCCCAGAAAAATAAAAAGATTGAAATACGGATCGATGATACCTGACTTGAAGTAAAAATGAGGAAGAAAAGATCCTACATAGGTCATTACCCAATATATTCCGAATCGCTGATCATACTCCTTAGTGCCAATATTAAAAAGTACCAATAAGGTTACTATTCCTATAATAGCATTAGGAAAGCGGGCAGCAAATTCATTTACACCGAAGACAGACATACTTAATGACTGCATCCAGAAAAATAAAGGGGGTTTTTCCCAGAAAGGCTGAAAATTTACAGAAACTTTAAAGTAGTTACCTGTAAGCAACATTTCTCTTGAAGATTCTGCGAAGTTAATTTCGTCCCAATCAAATAAATGTACCTGACCAAGGAAAGGAATAAACAAAACTGCGGCCACTGTGGCTATTATCAGGTTTGTTGGCAGGTGTCTTAAAAACAGCATCAGGACTTTAGTTTGTATAAAGGTAGTTGCAACTTTTCTTTTTCTTTTAAGCTGGTGTAATTTTCAAAAAAGTAATAAACTATTACAGCAGTTATGGTGCCTATAATAGCACCAAAATAAGTGTCAATAAAAAAGTGCTGAAGCAAATATACTCTTGAAAGCCCTACCATAAATGCTAAGATAAAATAAAAAAATTGTACATAAGGATTCTTTGCAAAAATGGCCAGTATGGTAAACAGTGTAAATCCACCTGTAGTATGACCGGATGGAAAACTAAAATAGGAGTGAATCTCAAGATCCGCAATAAAGTACAGATCCAACTCTTTTAAGAAAGCCTTGGGTCGTAAAGCTTCAGGAAAGACAAATCTCTTTAGAACCTGGGCAATCACTGTTGCGGTAATCAATGCCGATCCAGCTACGATTCCATAATATACTTTTCTGTTAAGTATTATTATGATTATAAGAAACGGAATTATTCCTTCTCCTAAATAGGTGATGCCTCTGAATAAATAATCAAGGAAGGTATCGTGATATTTATTGATAAAAATCTCCACCTCTCCTTTATCAAAAAATAAAAGGAGCAGTGCGCCCGATATCAGGTATAGAATGAAACAGGCAAAAAAATATTTACTCTGCTTAAAAATGGGTAATTACAATTTAAAAGATAGAGGAAGAACAACAGTTATCCTATTGCTCTTCCACAGTTTTATTTCTTCCTATATCAAGATCTTTCCTATCCCTTAGCTTCTTATCATCAACATTCTTATCAAGAAAGTCATTGATTTTATCCAAATCAAAGCTGGAAACGATCTCACCAAAAGTATTGATTTTAATATCAAAGCCATCCAGGTCTTTGCTTACTCTTGGTTTCTCTCTCTTAGCTGATTTTCTTTTTGCCATAACATCAGACTTTAACATTTCCACTAAGGACCTGCAAGGCTGTCTCTATCCTGGCAACAGTTTCTTTTGTCCCCAGAACAGCAATTATTTGCATTAAGTCAGGGCCTGCTCCTTTTCCTGTCACAGCAACCCTCAATGCCTGCAGTACCTTTCCTATTTTAACATTATTCCGTTCAAGAATGTTATTAAGTAATGTTTTTACACTTTCAGCATCAGCAATTTTCAACGATTTCAACCCCTCTTTAAATTCCGTGATTATATTAACTGCCTCTCCGGTCCATTTGGTTGAAATTACACCCTCATCATAATTTTCCGGTCTTTTAAAGAAGTAAAGCCCTTCAGAATAAAAATCTTTAGGGAAAATCACCCTTTCCTTAAGCATTCCCACAATTTTATCTAGCTTCTGCTCATCAAATTGTATCTTCTCTTTACGGAGATCATCAATAAGGTATTTGGATAATTCCTTATCTTCCTTCTGTTTAAGATACTGCTGATTAAACCACTTTGCTTTATTTATATCAAATTTTGTTCCTGATTTTCCGATTCTTTCTATTGAAAAAGCCTCAATTAATTCATTCATTGAAAACATTTCCTGCTGTGTTCCGGGGTTCCAGCCAAGGAATGCCAGGAAATTCATCATTGCATCAGGCAGGTATCCTTCTTCTCTGAATCCGATTGCCGTCTCACCGGTAAAGGGGTCTTTCCAGTTAAGAGGGAATACCGGAAACCCATGTTTCTCAGCATCACGTTTACTCAATTTTCCATTGCCATCAGGTTTAAGCAGAAGTGGAAGATGGGCAAACTTTGGCATTGTTTCTTCCCAGCCCAAAAACTTATATAGAAGTACATGAAGCGGCGCTGATGGCAGCCATTCTTCCCCTCTGATCACATGGGAAATATTCATCAGATGATCATCTACAACATTTGCCAGGTGATAGGTTGGCATGCCGTCTGATTTCATCAAAACTTTATCATCAATGGCTGAAGAATGAACCATTACCCAACCTCTTACGAGGTCATTCAATCTGATTTCTTCTTTCCGTGGTACTTTAAGTCGTATAACATATGGCTCCCCTGACTCCAACCTTCTTTTCACTTCATCCTCAGGAAGGGTAAGTGAATTTTTCATTGTAGCACGGGTGATGGCATTATACTGAGGAGAAGCCACTTTAGCCGCCTTCAGTCTTTCCCTCATGGCTTCCAGTTCTTCTGCTGTATCAAATGCGTAATAGGCATTGCCTTCCTCCACCAGACGCATTGCATACTGCTTGTACATTTCTTTTCTCTCTGATTGCCTGTATGGAGCATGAGGGCCACCATTTATAGGACCTTCATCTATGGTTATGCCAACCCAATTGAGCGCTTCCAGGATATATTCTTCAGCTCCCGGTACAAACCTGGTCTGGTCGGTATCTTCAATTCTCAAAATCATTTTCCCGCCTGTTTTACGGGCAAAGAGAAAATTATAAAGTGCAGTCCTTACTCCACCTATATGCAATGCTCCGGTAGGACTGGGGGCAAAACGAACGCGTACTTCTCTATCCATAATTATTTAAATAAAATTCGAAATTCGAAACCGAAATTCGAAAAAATGCAAGACATAATACTAAACCTTAAAACGTTTATTTGGTTTTTTCAGGCTATGTGTTTGTTATTTTACAGCTATACAAGAAATTTCTACATTCACATCCTTGGGGAGTCTGCTTACTTCCACCGTTTCTCTTGCAGGAGGGTCAGATGGAAAATATTCTCCATAGACACTATTAATCTGGGTGAAATTATTCAGGTCCTTTACAAAAATGCTGCATTTTACCACATTGGAAAATGACAAACCGGCTGATTCAAGGATAGCCTGAAGGTTTTGCATTACCTGATGGGTTTCCTGTTGGATATTATTGGTAATTAGCTCCCCTGAAACAGGATGTAAAGCAATCTGGCCTGAAACAAACAGCACTCCATTGTGCATAACCGCCTGACTATATGGCCCTATCGGCGCCGGAGCTTTTTCGCTTCTGATAATTTCTTTTCCCATAATCTTAAAATAAGAGGGCAAAATTAGGGAAAAATAAGTTAAAAGGAAATGTAGCTTTAGCCAATCACAAAGACAGTGGTTTATTCTACTTTTATAGATTGAGTTAAAATTGAATTAGAGACCGTGGTAACTCTAACAAATAATATGCCTTTAGGAAAGGCTTCTGCATTTAATTTAATATTTGAAGCTCCTACATTAGTATTGTGGACAATTTCCTTTCCATGAACATCAAAAATTAGGACGCTTTTAATTTTTTCACTTGCCTCAACCTCTAAATAGGAATTAGCCGGATTTGGAAAGATATTTAATCGATACCCCTCAGATAAAATATTACCAAGTGTAAATTCAGAAGGATAATTAAGAATGGATTCAACTTCCGATTCAGAAATAACTTTGTCAAATATTAGAATATCATCTATTGCAACTACAGCGTTCGTATTAGAAGTACTTATTTTGATTTGAAACTTATCTCTAAATACCATATCATAAGCGTTCTTATTCAGTTTAAATGTCAATAAATTGACGCCATTTTCAAATTTAGTAATGATACTATCATGAGAATTAAAAGTATAAATATAGTTTTTCCATGAATATGTAGGTCCGCTAAATTGACTGGTGAAACAACAGCCTTTGTATTCGGGACTGCCCATGTGAATGTAAAACGAAGGAAATGCATATCCTTCCAATCCGGGTCCGCCTTTGAATTGAGAAATCTTCAACTCTTGATGAATTGAAAAATGTTCGGCTAAATAACCTGTATTGTTATACACCCAATAAGAAACAGAAAAGTCTTTATTTACATTATTAAAAACTATACTTATCGAGTCAGTAATAGATGCATTTGCTGAACCAGAATTTTTTCTATAGGCAAAAGCATTTGCAATTCTTGAAGCGTGGTAATTCTGTTCGCTTCTAGTGGTATCATTACCTGTTGTTGAGCTTACAGATTTTAAATTATTCCCGTTGCCACTATTGTCGTTTACATTACCTTCAAATAGGTATTCACCGATTAAATGATCCCTTTGAATCTGACCTTCAGTAAAGAAACTAATAAAAGAAAATGCGATTACACAAAAAAATGGTCTCATAATGAAAACTATACTAATGAATATAAGTAAATATAATAAAAATAATTAATAGAAAAAGCTTATTCAATATCCTTAGGACCGTTACAGGTATTGAAATTCCTTAAATATATCTAGGTAAAACCTACTCCACGGTCACACTCTTTGCCAGATTCCTCGGCTGATCTACATTGCAACCTCTCATCACCGCAATATGATATGAAAGTAATTGCAATGGTATTACAGAAAGTATAGGCATAAGCATATCATGAGTTGTAGGAACTTCAACCACATGATCTGCCATATTCTGAATTTGCTTATCTCCTTCAGATACTATGGCTATAACTCTTCCCTTCCTCGCTCTTACCTCTTGTATATTGCTTACAATTTTTTCATAGGACTGATCTTTGGTTGCAATCACCAATACAGGCATCTCTTCATCGATCAGTGCGATAGGCCCATGTTTCATTTCTGCAGCAGGATATCCTTCTGCATGAATGTATGAAATCTCTTTTAACTTTAAAGCTCCTTCCAGTGCAACAGGGAAATTTGCTCCTCTGCCTAAATACAAAAAGTTTCTGGAGTCTTTAAATATCCCGGAGATGTATTTGATCTGATCATTTGATTGTAATGCTTTTTCAACCAATGCCGGAAGATTTTCCAATCCGAACAATAGCTCATGATATAAGCTTTCTTTGATTGTTCCCTTTTTGTGAGCAACAATAATAGCCATCATTGCAAGCACTGTAACCTGTGCAGTAAAGGCCTTTGTACTTGCCACACCAATCTCAGGACCAGCATGCAGATATGCTCCTTCATGACTTGCTCTGGCAATGGAAGAACCAACAACATTGCATACGCCGAATATGATTGCACCTTTGGATTTGGCAAGTTCTATTGCAGCCAGTGTATCGGCTGTTTCTCCAGATTGGGAAATGGCAATGACTACATCACCTTCTTTAATTATCGGGTTTCTGTAGCGAAACTCTGATGCATATTCTACTTCAACAGGTATTCTTGCCAGTTCTTCAAAAATATATTCCGCAACTAGTCCTGCATGCCATGATGTACCACAGCCTACAATAATAATTCTGTCAGCATTTACCAGTTTGTTCAGATACTGTCTTATTCCTCCCAACGCAAGGTGACCCTTTTCTGCAATGACCCTTCCTCTGAGGCAATCTTTGATAGACTTAGGCTGCTCACAAATCTCCTTAAGCATAAAATGCTCATAGCCTCCTTTTTCAATCTGATCCAGTTCAAGATCCAATTTCTGAATGTATGGAGTGGTTGGTACATCTTCAATATTTCTGATTGAAAGCCTTCCATCTCTGATAACAGCTATTTCCTGATCGTTGAGGTAAACTACCTCATTGGTATATTCAATGATGGGTGAAGCATCCGAGGCAAGAAAAAATTCTCCGTCACCAAGACCTATTACTAAAGGACTGCCTTTTCTTGCAGCTATTAACTGATCAGGGGATTCTTTGGAAAGGATAACGATGGCATATGCACCAACAACTTTTGTCAACGCCAGCCTTACAGCTTCTTCAAGAGAACAGTTATTATTCTTCTGAATATCTTCTATGAAGTGGATGAAAACTTCCGAATCAGTTTCACTTAAAAATTTATGCCCTTTGCCCTCAAGATCCTTTTTCAGGGTAGCATAGTTTTCAATAATTCCGTTGTGGATGATGGTAAGCTTTTTATTGCCTGAATAATGTGGGTGGGCATTTACATCATTAGGTTCTCCATGTGTAGCCCATCTGGTATGACCAATACCGATGTTTCCTGTAATATCCTGTGTTTTTATAAAGTCTTCCAGCTCGGACACTTTTCCTTTTTTCTTAAATACTTTAAGATCTTTATTCAACAACGCAACCCCTGCACTGTCATATCCTCTGTATTCAAGTCTTTTTAAACCCTTAATTATTATCGGACATGCTTCACGCTTGCCCACATAAGCGACAATACCACACATGATAAACTTTTGATTAAGTTTTAAAAATTATAGAACAAGTTAACAATCTATTTGGAAAATGTATAATGAATTTCCAATCTGATTTTTTCCGGGGAGGCCGGGTCATTATTCAAAACAGTCCTGCCTACGCTGATAAAAGTAGCAGGTGTTAAACTCGGTCCGATGATCACACCATTGTTGGGTTGACTTCCATCAAAGATTGCCTGCATATAAGTAGTAAGATCTACCTGATATATTCCCCTATCTTCATAGTAGCCTATTGCAGGAAATGAAATTGAATTTTGATCTGCAGCAAGCCTTTGCACAGGTGCATATTGATAAGCATTATTCGCAAATCTCTTAAGATAACTGCCTTCCGGAGTCAATCTGTATAGATTTATAGTATGAATTGGATTTAAATCGTTGCTGCCTGATTTAATATTCAGCTTCAGGATGGCCTTGTTTACTATTATATGCCCTTGCTCTTTCAGATTTAAAAGATGTGGCATTTTGATTCTTGTTACAACACCTGTGCCCGCCTGGATAAATGTGAGGTCAGATGTTTGGGAAGATGGCAAGGCATCCTCATGATTAACAAGATCGGCAATTGTAGTACCGCTGCGGTTGCCAATTATTCGGTTGAATCTGGCCGCATTGCCTCCAAAGGTAAACTCAAGTATCTGACTGTTCTGGTCATCATTATGATAATGCACTCTAAGTACAGATAAAGTTGAAGAATATTTTACAAAGGCTCCCGTAGATGAAGTAGAAAGAATGGCCAGACCTTTGATAATAGTGGCAAAATCAGCATTTGTAGCAGGACCATTTTGGAGGATATTATTTCCGAATGACTTCGGTAGAGAGACCCTGATACTGGTTTGGGATGCCGGAAGAAAGGTGTAAGTTGCCAGTGGTGTTGTGTTGTAAGCAGGAGCAGGAGACTCAACAGTATATACCTGTTCTTTATTAAGATCTCCTGTCAGCTCATGAAAGGTTAAAGTTAAAGCTTTGCTTTTATCACCATAAAGCTCTGATTGAAATAAAATCAGCACTACAGAGTCTGCAACCGGGTTGTTTCCTCTGTGACGATTTTCTGTACGGTGCAGAAATTGAGTATATGTCTCTGCTGTAATTTGTCCGAAGAATGGATCGGAATATCTTCCTGTGGTAAGGAAGTCTGATTTTGATGTGACCAAAGAGTCTTTCATCAATACTGTCTCTGCAACAATAGAAACTGTATCTGTAAATAGAAAGCCAAGTGGATTATCAGGATCTTTCAGCTCAAGGCCGATATTGGTGTTTTCTTTTTTACAAGAAAATAAAATCAGGACTGCCAGAAAAAATGACAGTCCGGATTTTCTAGCCAGCAAGTTCATTATAAAAATTGTAGTACGCTTCAAAGTTATCGTCCTCTTCCAAAGAATTAATTTTTGTACCCTTATTGATGGTTTCTAATACCTTGCTTAGACTTTCTGAATACTTTTCTTCAGCTTTAATTACTGCATCAGCATATTCGATACCGATTTTTACAAAACCTTCGAAATCTGCAGATTTCAAATTCAGAAGCATTTTGTCTTCGATATCCAGCATTTTTACCTTGTCAAGCAAGTCATTTTTAAACTTGAAATTGAAGGAATTATTATAAACAGTAAATACTGATTTTGCATTTTTAAAAACAGGGTCCTGCTTGTACCTGGTTTTCATGTACAATGGAACCAAGCTTGTCATCCAGTCGTTGCAATGTACAATGTCCGGGGCCCAGCCTAGTTTTTTTACGGTTTCTAAAACGCCTTTGCAGAAAAATATGGCTCTTTCGTCATTGTCGGCATAAAACTTATTTTCTTTGTCAACGAATACATGTTTTCTTTGAAAATAGTCTTCATTGTCAATGAAATAAACCTGTAATTTTGCATTTGGTATAGATGCAACTTTTATAATTAATGGTTTTTCTTCATCCCCTACGGTAATATTTATTCCGGATAATCTTACTACCTCATGCAATCTGTTTTTTCTTTCATTGATTACCCCGAATCTTGGCACTAATATTCTGATTTCCATACCCTTTTCCTGCATGGCCTGTGGCAACCTTCTCACAAAATCGGCAACGCCTGTAACTTGTAAAAAAGGATTTATTTCAGCAGCCACATAAAGAATTCGAAGTTTTGACATAATATTGTGTGGGTTTTCCTTAGGTTTTAAGTATATATAGTTTTAGGGCGCACAAAAATACACTTTTTTTGCCACAATTCAATGAAATTGTGTTATAAATATCTTATTTTACCCAATTTTCTTTCGTTTTTCATCGACGAATATGCTAATAATTAAAAGTCCGGACGAGTTACAAAAAGTCTTAAAAGAGCAAAAATCAAAGGTTAAAAGCCTGGGATTTGTTCCTACTATGGGAGCGCTTCACCAAGGTCATCTATCACTGGTTGACTGTGCTAAAGCAGAAAATGACTTCATTGCCATTAGTATTTTTATCAATCCTATTCAATTCAACAACAAGAAAGATTTTATCCTTTATCCTAAGAACGATGAAGCTGATATAAAAATGCTTGAGCAGGCAGGAGTTGATCTTGTTTTTATGCCTACTGCGGACAAAATGTACCGTGAAGAACCCAGGATTAAGATTGACTTCGGATCACTGGAACTTGTAATGGAAGGCAAATACCGCCCAGGACATTTTAACGGAGTTGCAATAGTGGTTGCCAAGCTTTTTAATCTTTTCTTGCCCGACAAAGCATATTTCGGGCAAAAAGACCTTCAACAATATCTGATTATTAAGCAAATGGTAAAAGACCTTAGTTTTCCGTTGGAGTTGAAATGCTGCCCTGTTATCCGGGAATCGGACGGGCTTGCCATGTCATCTAGAAATGTCAGACTCAGTGCACAAAACAGACCACTTGCTGCAAAACTTTACGAATCTTTAACACTTGCCTCTTCCTTGTTGAAGAAACATGACCCGGAAAGTGTTAAAAGGCAAATCAAAGAATTTTACCAAAAGTATGAACAGATCCAGTTGGAGTATTTTGAAATAGCTGATGCTGAAACTTTAATGCCGGTAAATGATGTTAAGGACCACAAGGGCATAGCTGTATGTGTGGCAGCTTATTTAGACGGAGTTCGTCTCATAGACAATGTTATACTTGACTTCAGTAAATAGGCAAGGATAATATTGTAAAATTTTTGACTAGTTTTGCATACCAAAGGAGCAAGAATGCAGATTCAGGTTTTAAAATCTAAAATTCACAGGGTGAAGGTAACTCAGGCAGAGTTACACTATGTCGGCAGTATCACTATTGATGAAGATCTGATGGATGCGGCAAATATTATCGAAAATGAAAAGGTTCAGATTGTAAACATCAACAACGGTGAAAGATTTGAAACTTATGTCATCACGGGTGCTCGCAAAAGTGGTACTATTTGCCTCAACGGTCCTGCAGCACGTAAAGTACAGGTAGGAGACATTGTCATAATTATATCCTATGCAGGTATGGAATTCGAAGAAGCAAAAAAATGGAAGCCCACTGTTATCTTCCCAGATCAGAATAATAAATTACTTTAATGTCATTATCCATAAAAAATATAGTGCTCTATCTTGCAGCACTCTTCATTTCCATTTTTCTTCTTTGGAGAGTACTGAGCAAAATTGATATAGAGCTGTTATTAAGCAGAATCATGAAAGCTGATTTTTCATGGGTTTTCGCTGCTGTAATTATTTCACTAATCAGCCATTTGTCAAGAGCAGCAAGATGGAATATATTAATGGAACCCCTAGGTTTCAGGCCTTCTTTATTCAAAACTTTCCTGGCTGTGATGGTTGGATATTTTGCAAATATATTTCT
The DNA here is from genome assembly GCA_046290815.1 of Cytophagaceae bacterium. GTDB lineage: Bacteria > Bacteroidota > Bacteroidia > Cytophagales > Cytophagaceae > JBKBUF01. The sequence continues at coordinate 91,049 of JBKBUF010000005.1, forward strand.
TCCGAGAGCAGGAGAAGTTGCGCGATGCGGAATACTTACAAAGATTGATAAAGTACAGCTTAACAGCGCTTTTGGAACAGTAGTAGCGGAGAGAGCTTTTGATTTTCTATGCCTGATTACATTGATTAGCTTATCGCTTATTCTTGAATTCAACAGATTCACCACTTTGTTTTCTGAATATGTTCTGAAGGCAAGTCCGGAAGAAAAATTACCTCTTTATTTTAATCCGTTATTTATAGGCTCAATATTTCTGCTAACAGGACTTATTATACTGTTCCTGTTCAGAAAAAAAATAACAAGCTCAGCGTTCTTTTTTAAAATAAGGGAATTCCTTAAGGGAGTATTAGAAGGGGTAATGAGTTTCAGAAAAATCAGCAGAAAAAAAGAATTTATTTTCCATACCATTTTTATCTGGGTATGTTATTACTTCATGACATATCTGATGTTTTTCTCTTTGGCAGAAACAAAAATGCTGGGACCACTCGCAGGATTGGTTATACTGATTTTAGGTGGCCTGGGTATGTCAGCTCCTTCTACAGGTGGAATTGGTACATTCCATGAACTGGTAGGCGGAGGGCTAAAGCTATTTTATAACCTGAAATATGACGATGGGATAGCCTATGCTTTTGTAGTACATACGAGCCAGTTTTTTTCTATACTCATTGTAGGTGGATTGTCACTACTGATTTGTTTATTTTTGACCAGAAGATTAAACAATGACCTCAGATAAAATCCGTACTATTGAAACGGCTCTGCCTATTATAGCAGAATGGAAGAAATGCAATCAAAAAGTTGTTTTCTCCAACGGATGCTTTGATATACTGCACGTCGGACATGTAGATTACCTTGAAAAAGCGAGAGCCTTGGGAGATCGATTGGTTATGGGATTGAATACCGATAGTTCAATCAAAAGAATCAAAGGCCCGGAAAGACCTGTAAACGATGAGAATTCCCGGTCAAGAATACTTGCAGCACTGGAATTTGTCGATGCTGTCATTTTGTTCGATGAGGACACCCCTTTTGAATTGATAAAAGCGATAAAACCTGACATTTTGGTAAAAGGTGACGATTACACCATAGATAAAATAATTGGCGCAGATATTGTTATGGAAAATGGCGGTGAGGTAAAAACAATAAGCCTGGTAAAAGGATATTCCACCTCGAACGTTATAGAGAAAATTAAAAAAAGTAAATGATATGATTTTTATTATTGTTATTGTCACTATGATTGCGAGCTGGGCAGTCGGTGCAAGATTAAAAAGCAAATTTCATCAATATTCACAAATAAGGCTTACCTCAGGTTTAAGCGGACAGGAAGCAGCCGAAGCTATGCTGAGAGACAATGGCATAAATGATGTGAGAGTGATTTCTGTGGAAGGCAAATTGACTGACCACTATAATCCAATGGACAAAACCGTGAATCTGAGTCATGATGTTTATTATGGGAGAAATGCTGCCGCAGTAGCAGTAGCCGCCCATGAGTGTGGCCACGCGGTACAACATGCTACTGCTTACAGTATGCTTACGCTTAGGTCCAAGCTGGTACCGGTTCAAAATGCCAGCGCAAGAATATTGAATACTATGATGTTAATATTAATGTTTGGCGGACTTGCATTAGGAGGCGCACAGGCTCTTCCATGGGCACTTCTGGTGATCATTGCTTGTAATGCAGTGCTTACTCTTTTTGCCCTGGTAACCCTACCTGTGGAGTTTGATGCCAGCAGAAGAGCACTTGCATGGCTTGAGCAAAGAAGAGTGGTAACAAGTCAGGAACATACCATGTCCAAAGATGCACTTTGGTGGGCAGCAATGACATATGTGGTTGTAGCAATTGGTGCACTGGCACAGCTACTATATTACGTATCCATTTTAATGAGCAGAAGAGACTAGGGATTTTAGAATTACGATTTTGGAATTACGATTGATCTATTTTTAATTTAAGAATTACGATTTTGAAAAACCTGCTGAAATTGGCAGGTTTTTCCTTTTTAAAAGGCGTGCCTGTCAACTATTTTTGTCTTTTTTGTATATAAAATAAAACTTTTTCACTAAATACCAGTAAAAACTTTCCATAACCATTTTTTTGCATGGATTTTCAATTTACAGAAGAGCAACTGGCAGTACAGGAAGCTGCAAGAAATTTTGCTGAAACGGAATTGCTTCCGGGAGTTATTGATCGTGATGAACTTCAGCTATTTCCTAAAGAGCAGATAAATAAACTTGGTGAACTGGGGTTTCTTGGTATGATGGTAGACCCAAAATACGGTGGCGGGGGCATGGACACCATTTCCTACGTACTGGCAATGGAAGAAATCTCCAAAATCGATGCCTCAGTATCGGTTTGTATGTCAGTTAACAATTCCCTGGTATGCTGGGGACTTGAGAAGTTCGGGACAGAAGAACAAAAGCAAAAATACCTCATACCCTTAGCCCAGGGCAAAATAATAGGTGCATTCTGTCTTTCAGAGCCGGAAGCTGGGTCTGATGCCACATCCCAAAGGACGACTGCAGAAGACAAAGGCGATCATTATATTCTTAATGGTACTAAAAATTGGATTACCAATGGTAGTTCAGCCTCAGTATATATTGTCATTGCACAAACGGATAGAGAGAAAGGGCATAAAGGAATAAATGCATTGATCGTAGAGAAAGGTATGCCGGGTTTTGAAATCGGAAAGAAAGAAAATAAGCTGGGAATCAGAGGCTCTGACACCCATTCATTAATGTTTAATAATGTAAAGGTCCCTAAAGCAAACCGAATCGGAGAGGATGGCTTTGGCTTTTCCTTTGCCATGAAGACTTTAAATGGTGGAAGAATCGGAATTGCTTCCCAGGCCCTGGGAATTGCATCGGGGGCTTATGAATTGGCTTTAAAGTATTCAAAAGAAAGAAAGGCCTTCGGAACTGAAATCTCAAATCACCAGGCCATACAGTTCAAGCTCGCAGATATGGCTACTCAGATTGATGCGGCAAGACTTCTTTGCCTTCAGGCTGCCTGCCTTAAAGATCAGCACAAGGATTATGCACAAGCCAGTGCCATGGCGAAACTTTTCTCTTCAAAAGTAGCAATGGATGTAACAGTTGACGCCGTTCAGATACATGGTGGCTATGGTTATGTGAAAGAATTTCATGTTGAAAGGCTGATGAGAGATGCAAAAATCACCCAGATATATGAGGGTACTTCCGAGATTCAAAAAATTGTGATTTCCCGCGAATTATTCAAAAAATGATATTTCCAAACAATATTTCCGGGCTTTCTTTATTATATAATAGTATAATTTACTGTTTTTTATTTTAATTTTAGTTGACATACTAGCGTAAATGTATTAGATTTGTACAAATCTAGTTTTAAACTAAGAATTTGATTTTTTTTATATTTAGTAAAATATAAGATCAAACAAAACGAATGGAAGATTACAACAAAATTATTGAATCCCTTGGTGTAAGATTTATCAAGGCTAAGAACATAAAAATACTTCAGCCCCTGACAGTCGAAAATTTCTACGACGTAGGAAACACCATCGTACTTTTGCATAAAGGAGAAATATCTTATGGAGAAGAAAAACAAAAGGTAGCTGAAGGTGATCTTCTATTCATTCCAGGGGGACGTCTTACTTCAATAACTTATGGAAGATTTAATCCAGTAAAACTGACTAATGAAGACTTGTTGAACAACAGAGACAAGTTTTTCAGCTCAATGCTTGACAAGAACTCTATTGGTCAGCAGGATGACACATTTAGTTATATCACGTTTGAAGCGAAGGTTTTCGATTCTGTTAACTTCTTTGCTTCGCTTGATATTCCGGCGTTCGTAATAACCAACAGTACAGCTCTTTCAGAATGCATCATAGAAACCATCAGAGAAGACCTGTCTGAAAATCCTGGGAAAGAAAGAGTAATTAAATTAAATACCGAAAGAATTGTAATCGAAATCATCAGATATATCCTTGACAAGAGGTTGTTTGTGGAACAACTTGCCACCAACAGCACTTACTTCAAAGATCCTCGTCTGATAGATATTTTTGCTTTCATCAAGAAAAATCTTGGTGGTGATCTTTCAAATAAAGTACTTGCCAACGTTGCCAATGTATCAGAAGACTATGTTGGACAATATTTTAAAATGTTAACAGGTATCAATCCTCAGGATTATATTGAATATCAGAGAATGGAGATGGCTGTCAACCTTTTAAGAACTTCCAAAAAGAGTATCCGTGAAATCGGACGAGAAGTGGGATATAAAGATACTGCATATTTCTGCAGAAGGTTTAAAATGATGTTTGGTATTCCTGCAGGAAAAATGAGAAGAAGAGAATCTTTGATGAATATCTAAAAGTAATTAAAAAATTTGAAGGCGATTCAATGGGATGTACTATTGAATCGCTTTTGTTTTATTGAGCTCAGTGATTTTTTCAGCAACCTGATCCAATAAATCAGGATCTTTTTCAATAGCGTTACCGATTACTATCAGGTCTGCTCCGGCTTTCAGTGCACTTAAAGCTTTTTCTACAGATGTGATACCACCTCCCACTATAATAGGCAAGTTAACAGATTTCCTTACGGCCGCTATCATCTCAGCAGATACAGGATTTTGTGCGCCGCTTCCCCCATCAAGATAGACAAGTTTTAAACCCAGCATTTCACCGGCCATAGCGGTACAGGCTGCAACCGCAGGTTTGTCATAAGGCACTGGTGTAGTATTGCTGATATAGGAAACCGTAGTAGGTTTTCCGCAATCCACCAAAATATATCCGGTGGCCATTACTTCCAATCCTGTTTGCCTGATTAAAGGCGCAGCAATTACATGCTGACCGATCAGATATTCAGGATTTCTTCCTGAGATCAATGAGAGAAAAAGTATGGCATCTGCTGAAGGATAAATATGCAAATTACTCCCGGGAAAGATAATAACTGGAATATTGGTTTTTGCTTTAATCACTTTGATGATATCATCCATATTGGAATTCATCATCAGGCTTCCTCCCACGAAAAAAAAATCAACCTTACTTTTCGCTGTTTTGCTTATCAGACTGGCACAGGATTCAGTGTCGATTTTATCAGGATCGAGCAATACGGCGAAAGCTTTCCTACCGCTTTTTCTTAAATCCAGAACCAGATGATATAGGGAATTCATTATTCTTTTTTAGAATCGAGACTTTTTAAATAGGAGGTCAGTTTTTCTTTCACCAAAGCTATCAGAAAGAGGGCAATCTGTTCTTTAATCATTTTGACGATTTCTGACTCTCTCTTTGGCTCTGTTACTATTAATCCATCCGCAGGAGCAGAAGTAACCTTTTTTTCCTTTTTTGGCTTAGATGGAATAATGGCACGAGTTACCAAATATGCGGCAGCGCATGCCCCTCCCAATAATAAAAGTGTAAAGCCGATTTTTTTTGCATCGGCAGTAATCATTTTCAGATCACTTTCAACAGCCTCTTTAAACAGCCCGGTTTCCTTTTCCAGTATTTCTCTTTGCTTATCCACGTCTTCCAATACGTAATTCGGGTTTTTCATAGATGAAAATATTTAAAATTATCACCCTTATTTATCCTTCTTCTTATTGTTGATGATTCCTATCGCTATATCATGAATCTTTTTATGCAAGAATCCTTTTCCTATGTTCATTGCAAAGATAATTCCTGCCACCAGGAAAAATATCCCAAGAATGAGAAAGCCCATATAGCTGCTATTGAACAGCGAGTTCAGATAATTTCCCAATGCCAGACTCATAAATATAAGCATTAGAAAAAAAGTAAAAGCCAGCATCATCACCATAAGCATGGTTGCCATAATGTTGGCTGCTTTTTCTTTCATCTCCAGCTTAAAGAGTTCAAATCTTTTCTCAAGATACCCTTTGAGATGTTCAAATAACCCGTCAAGCTTTAAAAATTTGAAAATATCCATTTGTATAAAATTAAGAAAAAATAATCCGGTAGTTCAATAATAACTTTTAAAATATTGATATGTTAAAATAAAGGCATTCCAAGTAAAGGATTTTGGCGGTTCTTGTTATTAATCACCACATTCAGAATAAATCCATATTGGGGTGTTATCTGGTTTAGCCTTCCTTCCGGACTCATACCCTTTCTGTAATAATAATCTGTTTCACGGAAAGCAAAGGCACCTATGTGTACATTTTTAAATACTCCATAGGTGGCATACATTCCGAACCTTGTTCTGTCAATAAATCTTTCCTGGTAAATGTTGGAAGTATTTTCCCCGAAATAAAACTTAAGATAAGGTCGTGCAAAAAGATGAATTTTCAAAGGTCTGTTTAAAAGATTGAACTCTTTATGCAACATCAATAGTAAACTCAAGCGGCCTTCGTTCCTTATTATTACATGAGGATTGTCCGATTTAGGAGGGGAGATATATTCGAAAGAAAGCTGCTGAATGAAGTCAACCTTCTGTAATATCGAACCTGCATGTAATGCATTCAATTCTGTAATGTAAGTAACATCCGGATTACTCAAAAATGTTTGTTTCGCGCCCATGTACCAATGTTGCCCTCCGCAATACTGCAACCCCAAAACATACTGATGATGTTGAAGATTTTCAAATATTCCGGATCCAATCCCTTTATATTTATTAAATACGAGATTATTTTCAAGATAAATAAAACTTCCATCCTTCAGGTATACGTCTCCTCTGAGAAAGCTCCAGTAATTATCTGGGAAAAAATATTTAAAAGTAGGAGGGTCGTCCTGCTGGGAGAAACAAAGAAGCGGTAAACAGAAAATAAAAAATATACAGCCTGACAGCCTTTTCATAACATAGAATATCGCCTTAATTTAAAAACTTAAACTTTTAAATTAAAGTATATTCTACTCATCTTTATTCATTTTGTCAGATTTCTTTTTGTGTCTCACTACTTTAGCCTTCACATAAAAAATTATCTCTTCAGCTATATTGGTTATATAGTCTCCAACTCTTTCCATTTTTCTTATCACTGAAAGGAAATAAATAGCCTGCAGAATTTTATCCGGGTCATTCGTATTCTTCAGATATTCCGTAATAACCTGGTTTGCGTTCACATTAATCTCGTCCAACACTTCATCTTTAGAAAATAATGTCCTGGCAAGTTTGGTATCATCATTCTCAAAAGACTCTGTCAATATAGTAAGCATCTCTAAAGCTGTAGAAGTCATTTCTTTAAACCTAAGGTTCTTTATCAGCTCCTTTTCATAAGGGGTTTCACAATTAATGATAAACTGACTAATCCCTTTGGCGTTATCTCCAATTCTCTCCAGATCCGAAACCATTTTCAAGGAGGCAACAACAAAACGTAAGTCTATTGCCACGGGATTAAATAATGCAAGAATGTGTTCACTCTTGGCATCAATCAACAACTCAGCGCCGTTAACCCTTTTTTCATTTTTCAATACTTCCTTAGCCAGATCCTTGTCAAAGCTGAAAAACGCGGTAATGGCCTTTTCCAGTTGTTCATTTACCAACTGAGTCATGTCAATCAGTTTACTTTTTAATTCACCAAGTTCTGTTTCTAGAAGATTCATTATAATTAAGAATTAAGAATTAAGAATTAAGAATTAAGAATTAAGAATTAAGTTTAAAGTTCAAAGTTCAAAGTTCAAAGTTTAAAGCCGAAGGTGGCATTCATTCAGCATTCAACATTTATCATTCAACATTCACTTTTACCCGAACCTTCCTGTGATATAATTCTGTGTTCTTTCTTTTTTCGGGTTGGTAAATAATGTTCTGGTATCGTCGTACTCTACCAGCTCACCCATATAAAAAAAAGCAGTTTTATCACTGGTACGGGAAGCCTGTTGCATGTTATGGGTAACTATAATAATTGTATAGTTTGCCTTAAGGTGATAAATCAGTTCTTCTATTTTAACAGAAGAAATCGGATCAAGAGCCGAAGCAGGCTCATCCATTAAAAGAACAGACGGTTCTACTGCCAGCGCCCTGGCAATACAAAGTCTTTGTTGCTGTCCGCCTGACAAAGCCAATGCAGATTTTTTTAGCTTATCTTTCACCTCATTCCATAAAGCAGCTTTTACTAAGGAACTCTCAACCTTTTCTTCTATAACTTTATTATTCTTCTCTCCATTTACTCTAAGGCCATAGGCTACATTTTCAAAAATGGATTTAGGAAATGGGTTTGGTTTCTGAAAAACCATTCCGACCGTTTTCCTTAATTCGTTCACGTTTACCTTTTCGCTGTAAATATTCAGGCCATCTATTCTTATCTCGCCTTGGATTTTTACATTATCAATGAAATCATTCATTCGGTTAAACAAGCGCAGAAAGCTGGACTTTCCACAACCTGAAGGACCTATAAGAGCGGTAACAGTATTCTTTTTAATATTCATTGATATTCCTTTCAGCACATGGTCCATGCCGTAATATAAATGAACATCTTTAGCCTCAATTTTCATTGAATTACAAAATTAATTAATTACCATTTGATTTTTTTCTGCCATCTGTGACGAAGGTAAATGGCTAAACCATTCATCAGAAACGTTATTGACAACAATACTATAATAGCTGCAGCGGCATTGTCTGCAAATTCTTTTTGTGGTCTTGAAACCCAATTGAAAATCTGAATCGGCAAGACAGTAAATGAGTCCATCACACTTTCCGGAACAAAAGGTACGAAAGTTAATGCACCAATAACAATCAGAGGAGCGGTTTCTCCTACCGCTCTGGATAATGAAAGAATAACACCCGTAAATATTCCGGAGATTGCAGCAGGCAAGACCTGAAACCATATTGTTTGCCATTTGGTAGCGCCAAGTGCAAATGAACCTTCCCTGATGGATTGGGGCACAGCTTTAATTGATTCTCTCGTCGATACAATTATGATCGGCAGGATAAGAAGCGACAAAGTTAACGCTCCGGTAAGAAGACTTTCTCCCAACTTAAGCGTTCTGGCGAACAATTCAAGTCCCAACAAACCATAAATGATAGAAGGCACACCGGCAAGATTTGCAATATTTATTTCGATAAAATTGGACAACCTACCCTTTTTGTTATACTCTTCAAGATATACTCCTGCGCCAATGCCTATAGGAAAAGCAATAATTGCAGTAAGCACAAGAATCCAAAGCGTTCCTACCCAGGCAGTATAAATACCAGCAGTAGCTGCTTTTCTCGAAGGAAGCCCCATAATAAAATCCCAGTCAAGTCTGCTCAAGCCTTTAATAAGCACATCCCCCAGCAACAGCATAAGCACCAGAATACCGAATAAAGTACAACCCAATCCGAAGTATTCAAATACTTTATCCTGCAGTTCGTAAAATCTGCTCTTACTGAACCTTCTGAGTCGCCTTCTGATTTTTTTCCTAGATTTTGCCATATTACTCGTAATGTTCCTGGAATCTTTTTTTCAGATAGAAACTGATATTGTTCAATATGAATGTAATTGCAAACAGCGTCATGCCGACAGCAAATATGGTTTTGTATTCTATGCTGTCATGTGGGACGTCTCCCATACTTACCTGTACAATGTAGGTGGTCATAGTTTCAATAGGGACCAGTGGATTTAATGTGAGTCTTGGCTGCTGTCCGGCAGCTATAGCTACAATCATTGTTTCGCCTATTGCTCTTGAAAAAGCAAGAATGATAGCTACCGAAATCCCTGAAAAGGCAGAAGGCACAATCACCTTCCAGGATGTTTGAAATTTTGTTGCTCCGAGAGCAAATGAACCTTCTCTTAAAGATTTGGGAACAGCATATAAAGCATCTTCACTGAGAGAAGAAACAAGTGGAAGAATCATAATACCCATCACTATACCGGGAGACAGTGCATTAAAACCCGCTAAATCAGGAATAATTTTCTGGAGCACAGGAGTGACGAAGACCAGTGCAAAATATCCATATACTACAGTAGGTACTGCAGCCAGTACTTCCAGCACAGGTTTAATAATGCTCCTTATTCTTGGATCTGCATATTCACTCAGGTACACCGAAATTGAAAGACCCAAGGGTACTGCCACAATTATTGCTATGACTGTGGTAAGAAATGTCCCTGAAAGCAGGGGAAGAATGCCAAATCTTTTCTGACTGAACAAGGGTGTCCATTGTGTATCGGTAAAAAATTCAACGATGCTTACTTCAGAGAAAAAGCTAATTGTCTCTACAATTAAAACACCAATGATGCCTGCAGTCGTCAGAATGGTGATCAGACTGCATAGCATCAGTAGCTTTTCTATTATCTTTTCTTTGAGGTTCATGACAGAAATAACAAATTCCAAAAATCAAATATCAACCTGTTTTGAATTTTGGAATTTGTCTATTGAATCTTAATTTTTATTTCAATACTTCCTCTAACTTTATTCCTACTGTGGTCTTTTTCCCTTTGAACAAGGACCCTGTTGTTCTTGCCTCATATCTTTTTTTAGCAAGATCATAAACTTCTTTTGAAAGCGGAATGTATTTCGCCTCAGCCACCAATTTATCTCCATTGTCAAGGTAAAATTTCACGAATTTATCTGTGGATGGATTATTATCTGCAGCTGCTTTAGTTACATATATAAACAGCGGTCTGGACAAAGGCTGATAAGTTCCATCCTTTACTGTTTCATCTGAAGCAACGACAGGACCTTTTCCATTTTCATCCTTTTCATCATCTATTGGTACTATTTTCATCTTGCCTTTATTTTCAGTATAGTATGCAACACCAAAATAACCTAATGCATTTTTATCGGTTGATACACCTTGTACAAGCACATTGTCATCTTCACTCGCAGTGTAATCGCCTCGGCTTGCTTTAGATTCTCCAACTATTGCTTCTGTGAAATAATCAAATGTTCCCGATTCAGTACCTGCACCAAATAGATGTATTTCTTCATCCGGCCATTCAGCTCTGATCTGGTTCCATCTTACAATTTTTCCTTGTGCAGCAGGTTCCCATATTTTTTTCAACTCTGCGACAGTAAGGAAGTCTACCCAAGTGTTTTCCGGATGTACAACAACTGCAAGTCCATCGTATGCCACAGGAAGTTCTATATATTCAACTCCATTTGCCTGCGCAGCACTGTCTTCAGATGATTTAATCGGGCGGGAAGCTTCTGCAATATCAATTTCTTTCCTTATAAATTTTTTAAATCCACCTCCTGTTCCTGACACACCTATTGTTACTTTCACTCTGGGATTTTCTGTTCGGAATTCCTCAGCAATAGCTTCTGTAATGGGATAAACGGTACTGGAACCATCTACTTTAACTTCATCCTTCTGTGTGTTGCAGGAGAAAAATACTGTTGCAAACAATGTTGCAGACAGCAGACTTTTAGTGTTGAATTTCATTTTGTGTATGATAATAATCAAATTTAAACAATCGAATGTTAAGGAATTGTTAAGCTTTAAACATCCTGAATCATAAATAGTTATTTAATTAGTAGTTAAACTGAGCCTGAAGCCTTAAAAGATTACCCTTTTGTTGGTTTACAGGGTTTTTGGAATCTTCAAATACCCTATCTGAAATAGTATACATTGCTACAAATTCAAAATTTGGAATAGGTTGCCATTCTATACCGAATTCATGTTCATGCACTCTATATTTTCTGGCATCCATTTCGTGCTTCTTACCTCCATGGTAATGCTGAGTTCTGATGAAAGGAATAATAACATGAGAATCACTGATCTTAATATTATACATAATCATTGCATAGCCACCCCATAAATTCTTCGCATCTATAGAATTTGTTTGAGGAGAATATTCCGGCCCTTCCCCGATTGTATATTCAGCCATAAATCCAAAGGGCTGAGGGTAGATCATAAGGCTACCTGCGACTCTTCTGTCAATAATATTATCTTCGCTTTTAACCCCGGCAGATCTGACGTCTTTTACATTGTACATCCCCTGATAAGCTTGTACACCCGGCTCAATTATTTGATTTCCTATTTTAAACGGATAACTTAGTCTTGTTACGACATGAGAATTTTGATTGGCTTCTGGCCTGTTTGCTGTTTGACCGTTGTATAAACCAATTCCAAACACCCCATAGTCTCCTGAGCCTTTCAATCCCGAGCTAACAAGCCATGAAAATCTTTCTCTGATTTTGGCAGGAGCCCAATAAAAGAATACACCAAGATCACGTTCGTTAGCCACGGCACTATTCAAAGCATCATTACGGTCAAGTGGGATTCTATTCTGGCTGGATTGCATATTTTCAAATCCATAAGGCACTTTGCTTTGCCCTATTCTCAACCGAAATTCTTTTTTCTTGTCAAGCGAAAGATCAAAGTAAGCATCTCTTATCTGGGACCAATGCAAACTACCTGAAGATACTGATGATGCAAGATCGGGCTGAATGTACATATATACTCTTTCATGCACATTTCCGAAAAATATCAGACGAATCCGTCTTATAAAAAATCCTCCTCCTTCACCTATCGACCTGTCACACTGATCACATTTAAGCTTTGGATTTGTTTCCAATAATCTGTTATACCTTACCTGAGTATAGCCTCTCATACTGATGGACTCATACCATTTTTTCTTAACAGTTTCTTTAGGGGGCTGAGGGATAATTTCTGTTGGTTTTTGAACAGGTGCGGTATTAGTCGTATCCTGAGCAAATGTTGAGATCTGAATGATCACGAGCAATGTAATTACTGCAAAAATCTGATTTTTCATGTTCGATATTATTTTCTTCATTGTGTTAGACCGTAAATCAATCGGCGATACAAATCTTGGAAGAAAATAAATCCTTAACCATACATTAACCGAGAGTTAACGTAAGCTTAACACGGCCTTAACAGTCCGTTAATAAAGGCTTAACAATTTCTTAACATTGGGATATTGCTTGAATAAAAAAACTGAATAAGGAGCGGGAAAAATCTGAGAATCGTTTAAACTTCAAGCTCTTTAATTGCCAGCCATGCCATAAGTCCGGAACCCACTTCAAGGGCAGACTCATCAATATCGAAGGTCGGAGTGTGCACTCCTGATACAATACCTTTGGCTTCATTTCTGACACCCAGCCTGTAGAAGCAAGCGTCGATTTCCTGTGTATAATATGCAAAGTCTTCTGATGCCATCCACAGATCAAGGTCCAAAACATTTTCCTGGCCTAAATAATCCACTGCATACTGTTTCATTCTTGAAGTAAGGGCAGGATCGTTTTTAAGAAAAGGATATCCGTTGAGTATTGTAAATTCACACTCAGCACCCATACCTTCTGCAATGCTTTCTGCCATCTTTTTCATTTTAGTATGAGCATCCTTTCTCCATTTTTCATCCAACGTACGGAACGTACCTTCAATCTTAACTTCATTAGGAATAACATTGGTTGCTCCCTGTGCAATGAATTTTCCGAATGAAAGTACGCAGGGAGTTTTAGGATCACAGTTTCTGCTTACTATTTGTTGAAGAGCGATGATGATATGTGAAGCGACCAAAATAGGATCAACAAGTTTATCAGGCATGGCTGCATGTCCTCCTTTACCTTTTACTGTAACATATATTTCATCTGCACTTGCCATATACATTCCTTCTCTGAAACCTACTTTGCCTGCAGGTATTCCGGGCATTACATGCTGACCAATTATATATTTGGGATCAGGATTTTTAAGTACACCTGCCTTAATCATCAGTGATGCCCCTCCCGGAATTTTTTCTTCTCCGGGCTGAAAAATAAATTTAACTGTTCCTTCAAACTGATCTTTAACCTGAGCAAGTATCCTTGCTGTACCAAGAAGTGAGCTTGTATGTACGTCATGTCCGCAGGCATGCATTACACCTTCATTTTTTGATTTATAAGGAACATCATTTGCTTCAATGATAGGAAGCGCATCCATGTCTGCACGAAGGGCGATTGTCTTTTTACCAGGATTTTTTCCTTTTACAATAGCAACCACACCTGTCTCAGCCACACCCTGCTGCACATCGTCAACACCGAATGACTTTAATTTGTCAGCAACAAACCTGCAGGTATTATATTCTTCAAAGGACAATTCAGGATTGGCATGTATATGTCTTCTGTCACCTACAGATTCCGAATGAAATTTATTTGCAAGTTCTTTGATGCGCTGGGCGAGACTCATAAAAATGGTTGTTACTTAGCGATGATATTTATTTGATCAGGGACAATCTTGGCTTCAGGAAATTCTTTCCTGAGCTTGACATAGAGATTTTGTGCCTCCAATTTATCATAACAGTCACCCACCTTTACTCTGAAAGTAGGTTGCTTATATTGGGGATAGATTGCGGCATCAGGAACCACTTTGTACACGCGCTCCCTGACCTTTGTGGCCTCAGCACTACTGTTTCCGGTATACACTAATACCCTGTAACCTTCTGCCATTTTTATTCTACTGTTTTTGGCAGCAACCGAGTCCATTCTTACATTTACCTTTGTGGTTACATCATTTTCTATCTTCACGGCAGATTTTTCCTGCATAGGTGCAGGCTTTTCAGTCTCTGCTTTGTATTCATATTTTGGCCTTACAGATGAAAGGTCTTCCTGATACTTTTTATTATCCTTTGATTTTTGCGCTTTTCCTGAGGTGCAGGACGCCAGGATAAGCAGCAGGAAAAGCGAACCGATTTGAATGACTTTTTGCATGACTATGATTTGGCTTCGGAAGTTTAAACCGTCATTTCAAATTCATGAAAAAGCGGATTTGAAATGACGATTACATTAAAGCAAATTTAAATGTTCGCTTTTAATCTTCAATTATAACGCATCTGTTGTTGAGAATATCATCCTCAACAGTTTTAAATTTAACATCTTTTTTAACACTTCCGTCACGGTATTGAACAGAAACCCTGTCGTTTCTTCCTGCAATTCTTTCAGATCTTACAGGCATTACCTTTTCCTGTTCTCTTGCAGGTGCCGGAGCCTGACCGGGCCCGCCGCTTAACAGACTTCTGGCTTCGTCTTTATTCTCCTTCAGTTTCTCTTTTGGTCTGGTATCTCTGGCTTCCTGAACTTCCTCAGCCTGTCTTACCGGTATTTCAGCTTTAAACAGGAAGGAAACTGTATCCTCATTCACTTTTTGCAAAAATGCCTTGAAAAGCTGGAAGGCTTCAAACTTGTATACCAATAACGGATCTTTTTGCTCAAAAACTGCATTTTGTACCGATTGCTTTAGATCATCCATATCTCTGAGATGTTCCTTCCAAGCCATATCAATGAATGCAAGTGAAGCAAATTTCTCCAATGAATTTACCAATTCTCTTGATTCAGGCTGGAGAAGTTTTTTCAATTCACCAACTACGTTAATTCCTCTTTTGCCATCTGTAAAAGGAATAGCAACTGTCTGCACCGTGGCTCCTCTGGACGCACTTATTTCTCTGAAAACCGGAGCAGTTTTGGTAACCAACTCTGCTGCTCTCTTATTATAGAAGTCCAATGCTTCATGATATAATATTTCTGTCAGTTCTTCGGCTTTTTTCTTATTCAAATCATCCTCGGAAATGCCGGTACTTAATCCGAAAGTACTAATTACATTCAACCGGAAGTTTTCATAATCTTCGGTGCCCTGTCCGTTTGCAACAAGATTTTCCGACAGGTCATAAATCATGGTAAGAATATCGAGTTGTAATCTTTCTCCGAATAAAGCATTCTTCCTTCTGGTATAAATTACTTCTCTTTGTGAGTTCATCACATTGTCATACTCAAGGAGTCTCTTACGGATAGAGAAGTTGTTTTCTTCCACTTTTTTCTGAGCTCTCTCAATAGACTTGGTAATCATTGAGTGCTGAATCACTTCCCCTTCTTCCAGACCAAGCCTGTCCATAAGCCTTGCAATTCTGTCTGAACCGAAAAGTCTCATTAGATTGTCTTCGAGGCTGACGAAGAATTGGGAAGAACCAGGGTCACCCTGACGACCTGAACGACCTCTCAACTGTCTGTCTACCCTTCTTGATTCATGTCTTTCTGTACCTATGATAGCTAGTCCACCCGCTTGTTTGGATTCAGGACTTAGTTTTATATCAGTACCTCTACCAGCCATATTCGTAGCAATGGTAACTGTACCGGATTTACCTGCCTCTGCTACTATCTCTGCTTCCTTCTGGTGGTACTTTGCGTTCAACACCTGATGTTTGATATTCCGCAGCTTCAACATTCTGCTTAGTAGCTCAGAAATTTCAACAGAAGTGGTACCTACAAGTACAGGTCTTCCTTGTTTCGTGAGCTCCACAATTTCATCTACCACCGCATTGAATTTCTCACGCATGGTTTTATATACCTTGTCTTCTCTGTCCTGCCTTACAGCAGGCTTATTGGTAGGTATTACTACTACATCCAGTTTGTATATTTCCCAGAATTCGCCTGCTTCAGTTTCTGCCGTACCTGTCATACCGGCAAGCTTGTGATACATTCTGAAATAATTTTGCAGCGTGATGGTGGCATAGGTTTGAGTAGCCTCTTCCACTTTCACATTTTCTTTTGCCTCGAGAGCCTGGTGCAAACCGTCGGAATATCTTCTGCCTTCCATCACACGACCGGTCTGTTCATCAACGATTTTAACCTTATTCTCAACAATGATGTAATCAACATCTTTCTCGAAAAGCGTGTAGGCTTTCAAAAGCTGATTGATACTATGTACACGTTGGGATTTTTCAGAATAATCTTTTAGAAGAATGTCTTTCTTTTCGAGCTTCTGCTGGTCTGTAAGCGATTTACTGTTTTCTATAGCGGCAAGTTCAGTTCCGATATCCGGGAGGATAAACAGATTCTGATCTTCTCCTTCACCGGTTATGAAATCAAGACCTCTTTCAGTAAGTTCAATATTGTTATGTTTCTCATCTATGGTAAAGAGCAAAGGCTCATCAGCCTCAGGCATTAGTTTTGCATTTTCAGCAAGATAGATGGACTCTGTTTTCTGAAGAATGGATTTAATACCTGTTTCACTAAGGTATTTAATCAAAGGCTTATTTTTAGGGAGACCTCTGTAAGCCCTGAATAGAGCAAGTCCACCTTCTTTTTCATTTCCTTCTGCGATTTTCTTTTTAGCTTCTACAAGGAAATTATTTACAATTTTCTTCTGAGCCTCAACAACCTTATAAACCCTTGGTTTCAGTTCATAGAATTCATGTTCATCTCCTCTTGGTACAGGTCCCGAAATAATCAAGGGGGTTCTTGCATCATCAATCAGTACAGAGTCTACCTCATCGACCATGGCGTAATAATGCTCTCTCTGTACAAGATCGTCAGTATCTTTCGCCATATTGTCACGCAGGTAGTCAAAACCAAACTCATTGTTTGTTCCATAGGTGATATCTGCCTGATAAGCTGCTCTTCTTTCTTCTGTATTCGGCTGGTGCTTGTCAATGCAATCTACTCTTAAACCATGGAATTCGAAAAGCGGCCCCATCCACTCAGAGTCTCTTTTTGCAAGGTAATCATTAACTGTAACTATATGCACCCCTTTACCTGCTAATGCATTGAGGTATGCAGGTAAGGTCGCTACAAGAGTTTTACCTTCACCTGTTGCCATCTCAGCAATTTTTCCCTGATGTAATACAGCTCCACCAATTATCTGTACATCGTAGTGGAGCATATCCCAGGTAACTTCATTGCCCGCAGCCATCCATTTATTTTTCCAGACAGCAGTATTTCCGGAGATTTCAATTCCTTTTCTTTGTGAAGCAAGTTCTCTGTCCAGCAAGGTTGCCTCCACTCTAAGTTCACCATTCTCCTTTAACCTTCTTGCGGTTTCTTTTACTACTGCAAAGCCTTCCGGAAGTATTTTTAGCAATATATTCTCAAGCTCTTTATTTCTTTCCTTATCGATTCTGTCAATCTCCTGGAAAATATTTTCTTTTTCATTGATATCAAGATCCGGATTTTCTGCTATTCTGTCATGAAGCTTCTTCAAGCGATCATCCACAGGCTTAATCTCATTTTTGATTCTTTCTTTCAGTTCAGCAGTCCTGGCCCTTAACTTTTCATCAGAAATATCTCTAAGCTTTTCGTACTGTTCATTTACAAGTTTTACATAAGGAAGAAGCTCTTTCAAATCCCTCTCAGATTTGGTACCGAATATCTTCGCAATTCCCTTGGTTAGTAAGTCTAACATTGATTAAAAATTTTATTCGTTTAGTAATTGAAAAGTGACAAGCAAGGATAATGCCTTAATGACATTTACCAGTTTTGTCAGATTGTTACCGTTCCTTTAAACACCTGTTCGGCAGGACCGATAAGATATATATCTGTAAAAGTATTTCCGTTTTGTTTGAATGAAACGCTAAGATCTCCTCCAAGAGTTTTAATAGAAACAGGACTTTTCATCCCTTCCTTTAAATAAGCAGCAATCGCAGAAGCTGTTACACCTGTACCACATGAATATGTTTCGTCTTCTACTCCTCTTTCATAGGTACGCACCCATAATTTCTTTCCCTGCTTTTCCGCAAAGTTGACGTTAGTCCCTTCTTTTATGAATCTTTTGCTGTTTCTTATCTTATAACCTTCTTCATACACAGGAAATTCCTTAACATTATCTACAAAGCGAACATAATGAGGAGAGCCTGTATTCAGAAACAAATCTCCACGGGTTTTTTCAATAACAGAAACATCTATCATTTTTAAGTGAACCATCCCATCCTTGATGAAAGCATCATGTTCTCCATCAATGGCCACAAAAGTTGTTTCTTTCTTTATAACACCCAGATCTGCCGCAAACTGTACAATGCATCTGCCTCCATTTCCACACATGCTGCTCTGTCTTCCATCTGAATTGAAATAAATCATCTGAAAATCATATACAGGATGATCTTCGAGAAGGATAAATCCATCTGCACCTATTCCGAAACGGCGATCACATAATTTCTTTATCAGGGCAGTATTTTTCAAGTCAAAAAACTCTTTACGATTATCAATCATTATGAAATCGTTACCTGTACCCTGATATTTAAAGAATTTAAGATTCATTTAGAAAAAATGTAGTTCGTTGCTGCAAATATAGTAGAATTAACCTTTTTTAAGGTATTTAGTTTTTGTGCACTGCAGATTCATAAAGTGGCTGACCAGCAGTATAAAGCAAAAAAGCCGATTCTAACAGAACCGGCTTTTTTTATGTCTTCAGATAAAAAATTATTCAGCTGCCTGAATGTTGCTTTTATCTTCTTTAATTCTTGCACCTTTACCGGCTTTATCTCTAAGGTAGAACAATCTTGCTCTTCTTACAGAACCTTTTCTTACAAGTTCGATTTTCTCTACACTAGGAGAAAGGAGAGGGAAGATTCTTTCAACACCTACACCACTGGACACTTTTCTTACTGTGAAAGTTTCTCCATTGGTTCCAACATTTTTTCTCTGGATTACAACTCCCTGATATTGCTGGATTCTTTCTTTATTTCCTTCTTTAATTTTTACGTGTACATTGATGGTATCACCGGCATTGAATGCTGGCACATTGTCTCTTTTAGCTTGATATTCAGCCTGTACAACTTTTAACAGCTCGCTCATAATAAGTTAATAAATGGGTTTTCTCCAAAAACGGATTGCAAATATAATGGATTTAACAAAATTTCCAAAATAAGATTCAAAATTTACTAAATCAGGGTGTGGCGGTGGGCTTAAAGAAAAATATAAATCAGGGCAAAAAATACGGCCGTCATCCCGATAAGCAGAATCTTCAGTACGATATAAATAATATCGACTTTGATGCTTTGTAAAGATCGGAATGACAGCCGGTTAAGCTTATCAGTGAGAATATTAGTTCTTTTGCTGATTTTGCTCTTTATCAATTGTTTCAGTCTTGGTAGTTGTGTCTACCTGTGTTTCCTGAACTTTTTGTTCAACTTCAACTTCTGTTGTGTCAGTAGATAACACTCTTTCCTGAGTGTTTTGCTGCTTCTCGCAAGCAAACATTGTCAAAGAAAATGCTGCTGTAGCGATAAAATAAAAAATTTTCCTCATAGTATTCGATTTTATATGGTTTTTATTAAATATTATCAATTTCATTGATCTCATACCAATTTTTTATAAAACATACCAGAAGATAAATTGTTTGGCTGGGCTTAAACTTTAGGAGCTTATAAACAAAAAAATAATCCTGAAACGGAAATTTAACTTAACAAATGCGGTCTTCTTAATCGGGTTCTTTCGATAGCCTTTTCATTCCTCCACTTTTCTATCTCTTTATCATTACCTGAAAAAAGCAGATCCGGCACCTGCCATCCTTTGTATTCTCTCGGACGGGTATACACCGGAGGGGCAAGCAGATCATCCTGAAAGGAATCTGTCAGTGCTGACGTTTCATCAGATAATACCCCGGGAATCAATCTTATAATAGCATCTGAAACCACTGCAGCCGGCAATTCTCCTCCTGAAAGAACATAATCGCCAATGCTTATTTCTCCGGTAATAAGATGCTGCCTTACTCTTTCATCCACACCCTTATAATGACCGCAGAGTAATATAAGGTTTTGAAACAAGGATAGTCGGTTCGCTATTTTTTGTGTAAATAGTTCCCCATCCGGACTCATATATAATACTGCGTCGTAATTTCTTTGGGCTTTCAGTGCTGAGATACATCTGTCAACAGGTTCAATCATAAGGACCATACCGGCACCGCCGCCAAAAGCATAGTCATCTACCTGTTTATGATTATAGGTGGAATATTCCCTTAAGTCATGAACTACTACTTCCACCAGCTTTTTTTCCTGAGCTCTTTTCAATATAGACTGACTGAAATAACTATCCAGCAATCGGGGTAATACGGTAATGATATCAATCCTCATCGCCATCGTCTTGCTGGTTATTGTCTGTAAGAAAAATGTCCATTAATCCGTCGGGAAGGTCTGTATGGAGGACGCTTTTATTTTTATCAGCTCTTAAAATAAAATCATCGTGAAGAGGCAAAAATACCTCCTGCCCATTGTATTCCATCTGTAATAAATCGTGTCCGGGCAATTCTGCTACACCTATAATTTTACCCAACATCCCCAGCTTTTTATCAGAGACAGTGAATCCGATTATTTCATGATAGTAAAACTGGTGGGCTTCCAGTTCAGGTAAGTTATCCAATGGCAAATAAAGATCTGCATTGATCAGTGAAGGGGCAGTATCCTGACTTACATCTTCAAAGTGAATGATCACTTCGCTTCCTCGTGCCAGTCTGATGTTCTGAATAAAAAAAGGAACCAGCTTTTGGTTTAATTCCACAAAAACTGATTCCATATCTAAATAATCTTCAGGATCGTCTACATCGAGTTTGATGAGAAACTCTCCTTTTAAACCATGTGTCTTAATGATTTTTCCTAGATTATAACAAGCATCCTTATTCATAATCCGGGTAAATCAAATTAACCGTTTGCTTCAGCAGACTCTTGTCCTTCAGCAGAAGCTTCAGCAGGAGCTGCTTCTTCAGTTCCGGCAAAAGTAGCTTGAGCTGCTTTAGTTTTCTGAGCCTCTTTTCTGCTTTCGTTTACTTTGCTTTCAGCCTCAAGTTTAGCTTTCTTATCAGCAGCTTTCTTCTTCTGAAGGTCTGCCACTTTATCGCTTGACTTAGCTTCTTTAGATTTCAACCATTCGTTGAATTTCTTATCTGCCTGATCCTGTGTAATAGCTCCTTTAAGAACACCTACCTGAAGGTGCTTCTTAAGCATTATTCCTTTTTCTGACAGTAAGTTTCTTGCAGTATCGGTAGGAAGTGCTCCGCTAAGTACCCATTTAAGGGCTTCCGCATCGTTCAATACCAATGTTGCAGGATTGGTGTTAGGATTATAGGTTCCTAACTTTGCTATAAAGCGGCCATCACGTGGTGCTTTAGAATCAGCTACAACTATATCATATAGTGCAAGCTTTTTGCGTCCCCGACGCGCTAATCTGATTTTAACTGACATATTGTGTTATTTAATTTAAACCGATGGAACACGTCCATCATTTATTTTTTTTTGGATTGCAAAGGTAATTATTATTATTTAATCTGCCAAATCCTGTAATTCAATAGACTTTAACATTCAAATGCCTCAATAAATTCGATATCCGAACCCCGAAATCCAAAATTGAATGTTATCTTCGGATTTTGCATTTTGAATTTTCCAATTTGATAAAATATGGATCTCTGTTTCGCAACGAATAATAAAGGAAAACTTTTGGAAGTCAAATCCTTAGTGAGTGAAAAATATAAAATTTTAAGTTTAGCTGACATAGGCTGCCATGAAGAGTTGCCGGAAACACAACCTGATTTGGAAGGTAATTCGAGACAAAAAGCAGAATATATTTACAGAAAATATAAAGTTAATTGTTTTGCCGATGATACCGGACTGGAGGTGGAAGCCTTAAATGGAGCCCCTGGCGTCATTTCTGCCAGGTATGCAGGTCCGGCCTGCAGCCCGGAAGATAATATGGTAAAGCTATTGACTGAAATGCAAGGTGTTGAAAACAGGAAGGCTGTCTTTCGTGCAATTATTACGCTTTTTTTAAATGGAAATGTCTATGCCTTCGAAGGGAAGGTGGAAGGCTATATTTTAAAAGAACGCAGAGGAGAAAAAGGATTTGGATACGATCCGATTTTTCAACCTGCAGGACAAAATCAAACTTTTGCTGAAATGGACATCAGTCTGAAAAACGAAATCAGTCACAGAGGAAAGGCAGTAAATAAATTAATCGGGTTTTTAAATAACTATAAAGGATAATCTGGATGTCAAAACCATTCGTTGTGGGTATTACAGGAGGCAGCGCATCAGGGAAGACGCTATTTATAAATAAGCTGGTGACTTCGTTTTCTCCTGAACAAATCTGCCTGATATCACAAGACGAATATTATAAAATAAAGGAACTTCAACCTCTCGACATTAAAGGCATTCCTAATTTCGACACACCATTTTCCATCGATATTGAGCAATTCATCCATGACCTGGAAGCAATATACGGTGGAAAAGAAATTCAAAAACAAAAATATACCTTCAACAATCCTGCTGCTGTTCCCGAAACTATTATATATAAACCTGCACCGATTATCGTGGTGGAAGGGGTATTTGTATTTTATTTTCCCGAGATACTGGAAATGCTGGATCTGAAAATCTTTATTGATGCCAAAGAACATATTAAACTAAAAAGAAGGCTTGTCAGAGATAAAGAAGAGCGGGGGTATGATATTGAAGATGTGCTATACAGATACGAATACCATGTAGCACCCACCTATGAAAAATACATTGAGCCATTCCGGCACGATGCAGATCTGGTGATTCCAAACAACCATCACTTCGAGAATGCTATGGAGGTGTTGGTGATGTTTCTGAGAAGTAAGATATAAATGATTGTTATTTCACGCAAAGGAAGCAACAGGGAGCCGCAAAGACCGCAAAGATCAACATTTCTAAATCTTCGCGGTCTTTGCGCAATCTTTGCCTTCTTTGCGTGAATCCATAATTTAAACCTTAGCTTCCTTCTCCGGAAAAGTAACCTTATAAAGCTCTATTGCCTCATTGATAATTTTATAGGCTTCCTGCTTATGCAGAAATCTTTTTACCACCACTTTCTTCTGTTCAAGGTTTTTATAATCCTCGAAAAATTTTTTTACCTCAATTAAAGTATGTGGCGGTAATTCTTCAATGTCATTTATGTAATTAACAGACATATCATTTTTTGCCACTGCAATTATTTTGTCATCTTTCTCATCATCGTCTATCATTTGCATCACTCCAATAACTTTCGCCTCGATCAGACATAAAGGAGTAACTGCAATGGAACTAATAACAAGAATGTCCAACGGGTCGTGGTCATCGCAATAAGTTTGAGGAATAAAGCCATAGTTTGCAGGATAGTGAACCGCGGAAAATAATACACGGTCAAGTTTCAATAATCCGCTCTCTTTGTCCAGCTCGTACTTTGCCTTCGAATGTTGGGGAATTTCGATTATACTCTGAACCACTTCCGGAACGTTATCCCCGTAGCTTACATCATGCCATGGATTATGCATATTAATGGAATTATTTTGGTAATTAAATGTTAAAAGATATTATTCGATTTTTATCAAAATTAAAGGAAATTAAGCCTAAAACCAGTATAACTCAAAAATAAAGGGGTGGTTTTGATTTATTGATATTTTATATATAGCTTTGCTGCCTGTTTTTTATGAAGCTAACAATCAACACATTCAGAAAAAGTATTTCAGTTATGATCACAGTGATCCTGCTTTCAGGCATTGCTGTGTCTTCCATGAATTCTTTTTTTGTTGAAAAATCTTCAGTTAAAAAAGAAGCGGCCAAGCAAGACAGTGAGAAAGGACCGGAGTGTCAGGTGACAACTTTTGAAGCTGTTGTACCGGTACTTCACACCGTTTTCGCACAAATTCCTGAACTTAACTTTATTCCTTTCCCTCAGGCTTCACATGTTGTAAAATCAATTTTTAATGCTGAATATGTCAGCAGTTACTTTAAAACATTGCTATTGTTTTATATAAGCCCGCAGGCACCTTAGCATTTTCACTCCGAAATAATCAATATCCAATTCATTTAAATACATTTTAAACTTAAATCATACTGATTTTATAATAATAATTTTATGCGTAACAAAGGTTTAATTATCTTTTTGACGGTAGTAGTATCATTATTATGTTTCTACTATTTGTCATTCACATTTGTAGCTCAGAGGCAGCAGGATAAAGCTGTGAAGTTTGCTACCACACCGGAGGGAGTAAATCCTGAATTGAAGCAGAAGTATCTTGATTCCATCTTTGATCAGCCGGTATATAATGTTTTAGGAGCAAAATTTACTTATAAAGAAGTAAAGGAAAATGAACTTGCCCTTGGTCTTGACCTTCAGGGTGGGATGCACGTAACGCTTGAGGTATCTCCTGTAGAAATCCTGAAGGCACTTGCGGGACCAAACAGCTCATTAAGCGACTTCCAGAATGCAATTGCAAGAGCAAAGGAAAAGCAAAGAAACAGTCAGGAGAACTTTACTGAATTGTTTTATGAATCATTTGCAGAAGTAGCTCCGGGGAAGCAATTAAATTCAATTTTCGCTAACCCTGCTACAAGAGGGCGAATCTCCTCCCAAGCTCCGGACAATGAAGTAAGAAAGCTAATTGACAGCGAAGTTGATCAGGCGATAGACCGTTCTTTTGAAATTCTTAGAAATCGTATCGACAGATTTGGTGTAGTACAACCTAATATCCAAAGAATTCAGGGAACAGGAAGAATTCAGGTAGAGCTTCCGGGAGTTGAAAATCCTCAGAGAGTAAGAAATCTTTTGCAGGGAGCAGCTCAACTTGAGTTTCTTGAGGTATACCATCTTCCTGAAATTGCACCTTACCTGAACCAGATTAATGATTATCTGATGGCAGTAGAAAAGGATCAGAAAGCTGCAGGAAAAAACAACACTGCTGATGCAGAAAAACTTTTGAAAGATCCAAATGCTGCTTCTGAACCTGCTGCTGCTGATTCTGCGGCTGCAGACACTACTCAGAAAGCATCAAAATTATTTTCACTGCTAAGATCCCCTTATGGACTTGTATACGATGTTAAAGACACATCAGCCATTAACAAAATTTTAAGAATGCCTAAAGTTCAGGCTATCCTTCCTTCTAATGTTTCTTTTTACTGGGAAAGAAAAGCAAGATCTACTGCAGAAGGAAATTTTGTAGAGCTTGTGCCTGTAAAGAAAAACAGATCAACAGGAAAAGCTCCTCTTACAGGAGAGGTAATTGTTGATGCGCGTCATGATATCGCTAGCGATGGCAGAGGGTACGAAGTTGTAATGCAAATGAATTCCGCCGGAGCAAAAAAGTGGAGACAGATGACTAAGGAAGCTTCAAGCGATCCTAAAAATAAAAGAAGAGTTGCAATAGTACTTGATGATGTAGTTTATTCTGCTCCTACAGTGCAGGTGGAAATTCCTAATGGTAATTCTTCCATTACAGGTGACTTTACCTTGGATGAAGCAAAAGATCTTGCCAACATACTTAAAGCAGGTAAACTTCCTGCACCGGTGAGAATTGTTGAAGAGGTAATTGTAGGTCCTACTTTAGGAAAAGAAGCTATTGAGCAAGGCTTGATGTCAATGCTTGCAGGTCTTGGCCTTGTTGTCATCTTTATGATCCTATACTATGCTAAAGGCGGTCTTGTAGCAAATATTGCTCTTATATTTAACATCCTGTTCATTCTAGGTGTAATGGCCTCATTTAACTCAGTGCTTACACTTCCGGGTATTGCAGGTATCGTACTTACCATTGGTATGGCCGTCGATGCTAACGTACTTATTTTTGAACGTATCAAGGAAGAGCTTAATAACGGAAAACAGCTGCTTAAAGCAATCGAACTTGGTTATGAGAAAGCCTTTAGTTCTATCTTCGACTCTAACGTTACAACCATCCTTTCAGGCGCTATCCTGTTTGCACTGGGTTCCGGACCTGTAAAAGGATTTGCCACAACACTTATTGTCGGTATCTTCTGTTCTTTCTTCACTGCTGTATTCATCAGCCGTATTATTATCGAGTGGATGGCAAGAGGAAGTAAATCTATAAGTTTCACTACTGCGATATCGAAGAATTTGTTCAAGAATATTAATTTTCAAATCATCAACAAGAGAAAAATTGCTTATATATTTTCTTCAGCATTGATCCTTATTGGTATTGCAACAATATTTATTCAGGGAGGACTTAATCTTGGTGTGGACTTCAAAGGCGGAAGGTCTTACATTGTGCAATTGAAAGAAGTAATTCCTGCGGCAAATGTTAGAACAAGTCTTACTGATGATTTTCAGGGTCAAAGTACGGAAGTTAAAACTTTCGGAAGTCCTGACAAGCTAAAGGTCACTACCAGCTACCTGATTGATGATGAATCTGCAGAAGGAGACGAGGCAGTAGAAGCTGCTTTGGTTAAAGGTTTGGATGAGATAGCTGCAGGCAAATATGAAATTCTGAGCTCTCAGAAAGTTGGTGCGACGGTTGCTGACGATATAAAGAGCAGCTCGGTAAATGCAATCCTTCTTGCGTTGATAGGAATTTTCCTTTACATATTTGTGAGATTCAGAAAATGGCAGTTTGGCCTTGGAGGTCTTGTGGCATTGTTCCACGATGCGCTGATGGTAATAAGCATTTTCTCCATCTTAAGATTATTAGGAATACCATATGAAGTTGATCAGGTGTTTATCGCATCTATCCTTACCATTATAGGTTTCTCTATCAATGATACTGTTATCGTGTTTGACAGGGTGAGAGAATATGTAGGCGAAAATCCTAAATCTGATCTGGAGACAACCTTAAATAAATCTATCAATCATACCTTAAGCCGTACCATTATGACTACGGTGACAGTATTAGTGGTGGTACTTGTGTTGTTATTTTTCGGAGGTGAAACACTAAGAGGATTCTCACTTGCCTTACTCATAGGTGTGATTTTCGGTAGTTACTCAACCATCTTTATAGCAGTTCCGATGGTACTTGATATAAGGACTAAAAAAGAAAAAGAAGCCCTTGCTTCAGGGAAAAAGCCGGCAGTAGAAGTAGCGAAGTAACATTTGTTTATTGAAAATAGTAAAAACCTTCTCCGATTCGGGGAAGGTTTTTTTTTGTGTTAATGGATTAATGTATTAGAGTGTAAAGTGCCATAGTTCTAACCATAGTCCCCCTACCATAGTCCTCGTTTGCAACGAGGACTTCCGAGAATTGCGATTGCATCACATCACCTTACCTGTTTATATTTAACTCTTAAAACCACCAGCTATGTCAGGAAATAAATATTTATCAGGGATCAGCACAATACCTATTATGTTACCTGAACCGTTATTCATTGAATTGGATTGGCTGTTTGATAAGTTTGCTTTCAAAGCAAAAAGGACACGAAGAGCTGAAAAGTATAAAGTCTGGATGGATTCAAATCATGCTGTTGATTTAAGTAACATCAATATAATGCAGAAGATTGATTACATTCATAATAATCCGGTTAGAGCGGGCTTGGTTAATAATCCGGAAGAGTATGTATACAGCAGCGCAAGAGATTATGCAGGAAAAAAAGGATTGGTGGAAGTAACATTGGTTTAATGATTACGCGATACAATCGCATTTCTCACACGTCCTCGTTGCAAACGAGGACGATAATATTTTTTTTGTGTTAATGTGTTAGGGTGTTAAGGTATGAAAGGAATTAACTTGAGCATGTTAACACAATAACACCTGAACACTTTATCCTTTGTAACGAGGACTTTCGAGAAATGCGTTTGCATCGCATACTCAAGCTTAATAATAATCTATCCGCAAAATAATTGAGCAAAATTATCTATGAATTCTTAAATTGTATTTCCTGAATTGCAATTCAGTTCATAGAACAACCTAATATATGACTTCAAAATATATCTGGCATTTCTGATACTGGTTTTTATCGGGACATGTAGCTGCATAAAACATAGAGAAGGGCCAAAACCTGTCTATTATATTGATCAGGAATATAAAGATTATTGTGATTACGATAAAGGCAGTTATTGGGTTTATAAAGGAATCGGACAATATGATAGACAGTCTATATCTGTATCAGAGAAGTAAAGAGATTGTTAATAGCAGGAAGCTTTCATACATACGGGAAGTTTTTTCATACCATTTATTTAGTTCTCATTTTCATGATACCATATTAAGTATCGGTGGAGCATTAAACGAAAATTTAACTTCAAATACTCAATTTTATCTGCGGTACTACCATGCCGCTTTTACAACATTTTTTTCTTATGGTTTTCCAGGAGATTCACTTGACTTATGTGAATCAATGATAGTCCGATATAATAATTTTCATGATTCTTTACTGGTTTCAAGAAAATATTATTACCAGGTGAAGGAATTTGAAATTTTAATTTACCAAGGAGGCATTCTTCCCAGAAAAGTATTTTATGCTCCCAATATAGGCATTATCAGAAAAGAAAATTTTGATGGTTCAATCTGGAATCTTAAAAGGTATAATGTTATCAATTAACCTACAATCAACAGCATGAAAAAGACCTATTTTTTACCATATCTTGTTTCTGTTAGCTTCATTACAGAAACTATTTGCAAGTGATCATATTGCATCTGCTGAAGTGATTTCTGCAGAACAAAATTTAAGCGAGATTATACATCTGGAAATAAAAATCACCTCCAATGTTCCTTCCCGTTTTACCGGAAGTCCTGAGTTTACTTTTCCAACAGGCTGGATGGTTCTTAATTCCAACCTGGTTGCAAAAAAGCAGTTAATCTAAAAGGGATAATAATTACTCAGGACAGATGATATAGCACGGAAATTATATTTAATTAAATTTTCTCTGAATAAAATTATACCAAGTGTAAACTTATTATTAAATTATGCAAAATATTTGACAGTTTGCCTATGCTTTGCTAAATTTATCCGACATTCGATAACCGGCTAATTGTTACGCAAATTTTTAAAATGCATTCACATATAATAATTATAATCTAAGGGGAATTCAGATTTTTGGTTATTGACAGGACAAAGTTATAAATGATGTAGTTAGGAATTTTAATAGTACACCTTATTAATTATAAATATACTTTTATATGGCTTCGAAATATCTCCGGCTTGTTCTTCTTATAACAATTCTTTTATATGGCACCTTTTGTTGCAATAAAAAGAAAGACCCCAAGCCAACCTATTACATAGATCAGGAATTCAAAGATTACTGTGATTTCAAAGAAGGGAGTTATTGGATCTATGAAAGAGAATCGGACAAAACAATTGATAGCTTGTATCTTTTTCAAAGAGCCGAAAGGATTAATGATAGCAAACGGCTTTCCTATAATTTTGAGGAGTATTCATATCAATTATTTACCTCTTTTTATAATGACACTTTATTAAATATAGGGGTAGCCCTAAGAGGGGGTATTACATCTAGTACTCAATACTATTTACAATTTTATCATGCAGCTTTCTTGATTTTTTTTTCTAACGCATCTCCCGGAGATTCCATTGATCTTACTGAATCAATGAAAGCAAAGTATAATTATTATTATGATTCCTTGCAGGTTTCAGGTAAATACTACTACCAGGTCAAAGAATTTGAAATATTAATTTATCAAGGGGAAATTCTTCCTAGAAAAATATATCATTCTCCTAATATTGGAATTATAAAAAAGGAAGATTTTAATGGGTCGATATGGCAGATTAAAAGATACAACGTAAATAAATAATAATAAATTGTTTGAAAACTTAATAACTATGAAGAATTATTACTTTTTTTTATTTTGGACTTTTTTGCTTCCTTTGAAACATTCTTTTGCTAAAGATCATATAGCATCTGCTGAAGTGATTTCAGCAGAACAAAACTTAAGTGAAGTCATTCACCTAGAAATTAAAATTACCTCCAATGTTCCTTCCCGTTTTACCGGAACTCCTGAGTTTTCTGTTCCGGCAGGTTGGAAAGTGCTAAATACCAACCCGCTGGCTAAAAAGCAATTAAACCGCAAGGAAAATATTATTTATCGGGCGCAGATTAAAATTGACAGGAAGAACCTCCACTTTTACCCCCAGATGTTTTCTGTTACATTTCCAATGGAAACAGTTGTGCAGGGAAATACTGCTCCTGTTCAAGAAGGGATATTGGCCCAGGGAAGGATATATTTTACTCCTTACAATACAGTGGAGATTTTCAGCGAAGGTGACTTTCACAATGCCTTTAGGGTCTGGATAAACGAAAGCCCGGAAATTGATGCTTCCAGAAGATTTATCCCCAGGTCTGAAATTCCTGTTTCGGATCTTAATATGGCAACAGATACTATAGGGGGCAAAGATATGGATGACATTATGATGAAGCTGGTATATGTTCCCGGTCTGGCCTACCTGGTTCCCATGAAAATTACCTCCGACAGCCTATTAATAGAAGATTTTGATGATGGAATTGATTCTCTTGGCGCGGAAAACGAACAATATATTGATGAGCTAACTCAAATGTTTATTGATGCTTCAAATAATTACAACAAACAGAATTTGGAAAACTTAATTGGGAAAGACAACCTGAAAAATGCCAAGGTAAAATTTAACCTACCGAAAATCCATGTTCACATTATCCTGCCTATTCCACCTGTACCCGTTATTACAAAAACTTTCAAAGGAACAATAACAGGAAGGCTAACCTCACGGATAACCAATGATGTAGGTATTGAAAGACAAATAGGGATGGGAGGAATCTTTGTGGCCTTAAAAGACAAGGATAAGGTTTTGGATCAGTTGCTTGCATACACGCATACTGATTTGAATGGCAATTTCACTCTAAGATATGAAGTAACTCAGACAATACTTGAAGGAGAAAATCTTGAAATTTATTTGCAATTTAAATCAAAGAGTGAGGAATTTGATATTAAAGCAAAACAACGGACAGTCTTGGGGCCTGCCTATCAATTCACCGTAGATCTTGGGCAAACCAAGGGAGGAAACATTCATCGGGATGTGGAAACTACCAGTGGTGCTTTCAGAGCGACAAGCTGGGCATACAAGGCATGGAGGTTTAATAAAGAGCAGGGCGATCCCTTAACCAAAGACCTTACCATACTACCTTTTGGCGATGAATCTTATTTTATGGCTGATGGCGCTTTTGGTGTTTCCAACAAAGGAACAAGTCCTTTTATTAAAATTGCTTCTTCCGATTGTAATCAGGAAGCTACCATGTATCATGAATTTGGGCATTTTGTAATGTGGCAATTCCAGGGTTTTAATTATATTCATGTAATTCAGAAGAGTGATGAGCATTCTTGGCATGAAGAAAATACTTCCCGGCTTGCTTGGAGTGAAGGATGGGCTGATGCTCATTCTATGATCCTTGATGCTTTTTATTGGGAAGAAGACCAGGAATATGGGTATGAATTGCCTACTAGTAGAGCATATGGAGCTTATTATGAGAATAGAACAAGAGAATGGCAGGCTAATGTTGTAACAGGAAACACCCGAGGATTGATAAACAATGGCATCAATTCAGAATATTTCGTTGCTTGTGCTATATACGACTTGTGGGATGGACAAGGGAAGGGAATTCCGGTCTCATTTCCGGCTGCTTTCGGGTTAGGAGTTACAGGTGGCAGAGCAACTGTAGGTTTTGCAGACAATGGTACATGGTTAAGGCCGGATGATGTAGAACTGGATTACAAAACAATCATACGACCACTTAGAGATGGGGGAGGGGGAAATAAAGTACAGAATATCTTTGAGTATTTTGCAAGGATCAGCGGTTACTCCAATGATTGCAATTTTAAATCCAATGTCGCAAGGGCATTTTATGAAAACAGAGTAGTGCTGGATATTACAGAGTTTGAGCGAACTCCTGGAGTTGGTGTGATGATTCCTGACAGAACATTCTCAATGGAGCATCGAAGCTTTTCAGGGAAAACCATCTTAAATATCAATGCCAGTTACAGCGAAACTTATTACATCACTTACCTGCCTTCCGGGCAAAATACCACAATAGAATCAAGGCCGATGACCAATACTCAAATTATAAATTATATTGAGATTGGAAGGTTGCCAACTATTGGTGTTAATATAAATATGAACAGTTCAAGACTGGCTGTCGGGTTTCCTGTCAATCCTGAATTTTTAACTTACTCAACATGCAACAGAAGTGGATTAAGACTTGTGCGTGGCACTGTTAATCTAGGTGGAACCACTGGTTACAGAGCTAACCTTGAAGTAAATAACCAAGGAATTGTAAGGATAGATGCAGGTGGAATATTCAATGTAAATCAGGGGTCTGAGCTAATAATAAGATCTGGCGGCATGCTGCTTATCCGTACGGGCTCCACCCTCAATCTCACCGGTAAAATCACCATAGAAAATGGCGCTTTTATCTGTATAGAAAACGGTGCTAATCTCAACTTTGCCAACGGTAGTGAGCTTTTCATAGCTCCCAATGCTATTGTGGGTACAAATCCCGTATGGAATATAGGAAACACCGTTTGCACCACCACCTTAACATCTTGTGTAAACCTTACAGGTGGAAATCCTAATTTCTCTGTGTTGGCCGAAGCTTTATGGTTTGACGGTCAAAATGATCATTTGGAGATACCCGAAACAAACGGTAGGTTAAATTTAGGAACAGGAAATTTTACATTTGAAGCTATTTTTAAATCAGATGCGATCAATTCCCACAGAGGCATCCAGATGCTTGCTTCCAAAAGGAATGAGTGGAGTTCCGAAGGCAGGGAAGTAGATGGTTTTATGTGGGGGCTTTGGAGAACCGGCGGATTGTATGTTCAGTTAGGAGGAACTCCAAATATCGGATGGGATGTCGGTCCAAACTTCCTTGATGGAAATTGTCATCATGTAGCCGTTACAAGAAACGGTCCGGAAATCACTTTTTATGCAGACGGGGAAGCCTATTACACATATCAAATGAGCCCAAGAAACATCAATTCTGAAGGTACGTTCAGGATAGGCAGAAATCATTTAAGCGATGTTCCTTTCTTTGGTTTAATCGGGGAAATAAGAATATGGAATGTTGCCAGAACTGATCAGCAAGTAAAGAATTTTATGAATGTGAACCTGGCCCCACAAACCGGGTTGGTAGGTTATTGGGATATGAACGAGCCCTCCAATAGCCAGACTGTAACCGACCTTTCGACTTCTAATGTTGCCTTACGCAATAATGGTACTCTCGGAAACAGTAGCAGCCAGGATGCACAGGATCCACGTTTTGTTCCTGCATGTCAGCTTACATGTACTGTCGGAGGAAATTTCAGAGTTGTTTCAGAAAACGGACAATATATCGAAAACCCATTGTATGAGAATCTGGAATTGGTAGCTTATCCGAATCCATTTAATGAAGAAACCAGATTTCTTATAAGAGCAGATAACCTGGAAGGATCAGTTTTAAAAATTGTAAACTTTAATGGAAATGAAGTTTACTACCAGGAAGCGCTTGAGCCAAACAGAGAATATATCCTTGCTAAAGAATTACCTCAAGGGATGTATTTTGTACAACTAATCAATGCCTCCGGGATAAAAACTTTAAAGCTTATTAAGAATTAATATTGAGTTAGGGTGTTAAAGTGTTTAGCTAATACATAGATACTTTAACACCTTATTATTTATTTATTGCAATGGGGGATATAATTTCTTCCAAATTTCACTAACTATCATAGTCCTCGTTTGCAACGAGGACTTCCGAGAAATGCGATTGCATCGCATCACCTTACCTGATTATATTTGCCCCCTAAAACCACCAGCTATGTCAGGAGATAAATATTTGATCACAGATCAGCATGTTCCTTATTATGTTACCTGCTCGGTTATCCATTGGATTGATCTTTTCACCAGGAAGGATTACAGAGATATCATTGTTGATTCACTAAACTATTGTATTAAAGAAAAAAATGTAACCATTTATGCCTGGGTTATCATGAGCAATCATATTCATTTGGCTGCACAGGCAGATCCACCGGGTGGTATGTCTGCCTTCTTAAGAGATTTTAAAAAGTTTACCTCCAAAAAATTCATAGATACTATGGACTATATTAATGAAAGCAGAAAGGATTGGTTATTGGATAAATTTGCTTTCGAAGCAAAAAGAACGCGAAGAGCTGAAAAGTATAAAGTCTGGATGGATTCAAATCATGCTGTTGATTTAAGTAACATCAATATAATGCAGAAGATTGATTACATTCATAATAATCCGGTTAGAGCGGGCTTGGTTAATAATCCGGAAGAGTATGTATACAGCAGCGCAAGGGATTATGCAGGAAAAAAAGGATTGGTGGAAGTAACATTGGTTTAATGATTACGCGATACAATCGCATTTCTCACACGTCCTCGTTGCAAACGAGGACGATAAATGGGTTTAATAAAGGTAACTTTGGTTTAGTATAATATGCGATACAATCGCATTTCTCGCAACGTCCTCGTTACAAACGAGGACGATAAATGAGCTCATAAAAAAAGTGTTCAGGCATCTTTAACACCTGAACACTTTAACATTAAAAATACTTTTTAACTACTTCTTGACTGCTACTGCTTCTTTCTTTGCATTTGCAGATTCAGATCCTTTTTTTCTGCAGGCCATTAGAGTATGGCTTATCCCTATATCATCAATCATTTCTTCCATATACAGCCCTGCTTTATCTAGGCATTCCAGCATATCATCTGAATGATACATTTGGCTATTGCCATTGGCAATACAGGTAAAGTAAAGTGAAGTTTGTTGTAAGCAATAAGAAGATGCCTCAAATCTTTGTCTGTCCCAATAAGTCTCCAGAATATACACCACTCCATCATCATCTATTGCCTCATGCGCTCTTTTCAGGATATGAACGATCTCTTCTTTTGAGAAGCAGTCAAGAAACTGGCTCATCCAGATAGCATCGTGTCCTTTAGGGAATTTTTGGCTTGAATCAAGTATGTTAATAGGGAAGGTATCTATTCTTCCTTCAAAGCCATTCTTTTTAATATTTTCTTTGGCCATCGCCAACTGACCCGGAAGGTCAAGGATGGTCATTTTAATTGTATCTGAATACTTGCAGCACGCTATAGACCATTTTCCGGTGTTACCGCCGATGTCCATAATCTTTTTAGGATTTCTTGCGAAAACAATCGGCAATACCTCTCCCCAAGCCTGATCTGAATAATAATGATCGAATGCAAACCAGCTTTCCTGCACTTTAGGTGGTAATTGAGATAGCGCTTCGTAAACTGTAGGCCAGTTTCCGAAAACTTTTAGTCCGGCAGGTTTTCCTTCTAAAATCGCTTCTTCAAGAAAAAACAAACCTTCATAACACACATCATGAACAAAATCAAGATTTACTCTTGTGATATCATCAGAAACAAGATAATATCCTACTTTGGTCGCTATATACTTCTTTGTTTCTTCTCTCCAGTAAAATACTTCCATGCCAAGCCCTGCTTCCATCAGAACTTTCACTCCGTATAAAGGTAGATTTAGTTTCTGGCTAACCTCTTCCACAGTCATTCCTTTTTCTTTTGACTCCAGTACTGCCTTAATGATTCCAAAATTTCTTAACAGTCTGGCTGCCTGGAATGCTACCGGCCCAAAGGCAATTTTATTTGCCTTGTATTTTGCTTCTAATGCGTGCGAATTGTCTGCTTTAAAAAACTCCATAAATAATAATTAAATTTTGCCTAATGGCATTTACTAAATGCTATTCAGATACACCAATGTTTCTTCAATTGAAAATTCAGCACAGAGGTTCCCAAATAATTTGCTAATATAGAACGGGAAAATTTTAAAATAATGCTTTTATAGCATAATTATCACCCGATTAACCTCAAAAATCTTATTGATTTATTTATATGGCTCTCTTTATTAGTTAGTTATAAAAATCAATGTTTGTTTTCTCAAATTAAATTTAATAGTTTTTTAATCTGGCATGCTTACTTTACTGTTGATTCCAATCAGCAGGATCTTTCAGTTTGAAGATCAGTTGCTCGTCCTCCTCAATTCCTGAAAACTTCTTTGGTTTATATAATCTGGTAAATGTTTCTTTAGCCCGATCTGAATATAAAACATAGGGAATCCATATACATGCATATACTATGAGTCGAAACGTTGCCAGCCATTCCTGCATACTATCCTTGGCATCGATATAATCGTTAATCAAAATATTTTCAGCAACCAGAAAAACGATGTTATATGCCAGGTATGCCGGAAAAAGAACTCTGAAACTTGACCTTTTTTTGAAAAACAGAATAGCCACAAATACTGACAGAAATACCACCGAAATATTAAAACACATTTCAACAGGAATAAGCCATAAATAAATAGGATTATAGGTTACCAATGAAGGATCGGTAATGAGTTCCCATGAAGCAGTATTGAAATAAATATTTTCACTGAACAGTTCAAAAGTCAACTTAAATGGAGTGAATATTACTCCTATTATCAATAATATAAGCCAGCCCCCTATATCTCTTGGTTCAAACACATTCACCGCAGGAGGGGTATCCCATCGGTAAAGAAAATATAAAACAGCAGAAAGAAATATTGAAAAGAGCATAGCAAGAATTACCATCGGATACAATATTTCAGAAGCTTCTGCCTCCACAAAAGGATCATTGTTGTAAAACAAAGCATAACCCAATTCATCGAGCGCTTCTTTTTGCTTTTTCGCAAAGTCCCTTACTTCAGATGCTTCAAGGAAGTCTTTAGTGAGATAACATCTGTAATCAACAGTAATTTTCCTGTCGTAATACTTCACTTTCTTCTCAAACTCAAAGCCCGGCCCGGTAATAGACTTTTGTTCTTCTGTCACATTCCACTCTTCAGGCAATTCAAAAATAATTTTATGTCTGATATCTAAGGGATAATTGAGCGCATAAGGCATTTTCCGGACAGGAGTAGATGGGCCCTTCATCTTGTCGCGAATGAAATTGGGAAAAACTTCACACTGAATATTCAGTGGTTTCGAAGTATCAGTAGCAAACCAGAAATTATCAAATGCATACCTCTCCTTAGTGATAAATATGTTATTCTTCGGATCATCCTTAAAGGATAGTGGTTCTATCACTTCAATATTCGGATAAGCATTTGAATAATAATCGAGATAATTTTTCTGTATATGTTCTAAGGCATTGGTTGAGAAATAATATCTCTGATTGTCTGCTTCATAATCGGTATATACGGTCTCTACCACCAGCTCGGTATTTCCACCAGGCTTTTCAACAATATATCTCTCTGTAATTGCAGTGTTGTCTTTTGCATAGTTCTCAATCTTCACCAGTTCGTTAAAACCATTGGCAAGAACGAGAGCATACCCGTACGCCGGAAAAAATCTTTGGTCGAAACTCCCACCCTGTAAACTCATTGTCGGGTCATACCAATACATTTTTCCTTTGAGCTCAACCATTACAATGCAATGGTTAAACTGATCAGGAGAAGGCAGGGAATGGATAATTTCCTTTCTTGAAGTAGTATTAACCAAAGCAGGATGTGCTGTAATTTTCATTTTCTTCAGCATCGTGCATAACAACATGCTTTTACCTTTACAATCACCATACCTTTGATTGAACACTTTTTCAGCCGACTCAGGTATATACCCGCCTATCCCGGATTCAAGACCTGTATACCTGATTTTGTTCTGCACAAAATCAAGCGCAGCAGTTATTCTTTCTTCATCAGTTGCATTCTGGCTCTCGATTTCTTTAATAACACCGGGCAGTCCGCTTCCGAATGGTTCGGCAACTTTAAAATATTTGCCCACCCAGGTATGCAACTCTTCCCAGCTTTTATATTCAGAG
Source organism: Cytophagaceae bacterium (assembly GCA_046290815.1). Taxonomy (GTDB): domain Bacteria; phylum Bacteroidota; class Bacteroidia; order Cytophagales; family Cytophagaceae; genus JBKBUF01. Next base: position 129,129 of record JBKBUF010000005.1, read on the forward strand.
ATTTCAACCCACGGAAACGGATTGAACCATCCCGGACAATCTTTATCCATAATCAAACCGGGAATATTTTCATTGTCCCAAATGTACTCGGTGATATTTCCTTTGTTTTTTATTATGGGAGAAGCAGCACCATTAAAGGATTTATAAGTCAGCTTACGTGCAGAAGGAGCAACTACCCTTACAAAATGTTTGTCCAGCTTTTCATAAAAGGAGAGATAAAAGTCTGCAAAAAACTTTTGTGAGAATACAGGATTTCTGCCTTTTACAGAATAAGAATACTCTACCACATCTCCTACCCTTGTATCTTCTATTATAAGGTATGCCAGGTAACTACCATCGTAAATGAACTTCTCCTTTTGTGTTTCCCTTTGTATAACTTTTACCCTGGCAGGATCCAGTTTATTGATAGTACGGCCATCTCTTTTTATTACCACTTTATGCAGAAATAATTTCTGAAAGGCAGGATCAAAATTTACGTTTACCTCTGAGGCATTTTGTATCCCTGCTTCTGAGGTAATTTTTCTGACAGCATGATAAAAATATGATTGCTCTTCGACATTAAATTGCAGGTCCCTTAATACTAATTTGAACCCATCTGTGTAGTTTTCATTAGAATTGTCTTCTCCTGAATACTCAACTTTTGCTACCCATGCAGGTTCTGAAGTAACATTAAACAGACTCTGTGAGAATAATGAAAAAGCAGAGAAAAGAATAACTGAAAGAAGGAGAAGAATATATTTCATTAAGACAGATGAATAGGTGAAAGAAAAGGACTGCTAACAATTTCGTAAGCAGTCCTGAATATGTTATTTAAGCTGTCCGCTTTTTATTCCGATGTGAAGTTCTTCCAGCTGAGCATCTGCAATAGGAGACGGCGAGTCAATCATCACATCTCTGCCTGCATTATTTTTAGGGAAAGCAATAAAATCTCTGATGGAATCAGAACCGCCGAAAAGTGAACAAAGCCTGTCGAATCCGAAAGCCAGTCCACCATGCGGAGGCGCTCCATATTCAAAAGCATCCATCAAAAATCCGAACTGTGCTTTTGCTTCTTCATCTGAGAATCCAAGCATGGCAAACATTTTTGCCTGCAATTCTTTATTGTAAATTCTTATAGATCCTCCTCCAACTTCCACGCCGTTGATCACCATATCGTAGGCATTGGCTCTCACAGCTCCAGGATTGGAGTCAAGTAGGGAAATATCTTCCGGTTTAGGTGAAGTGAAAGGATGGTGCATTGCAAAATACCTCTTTTCATCTTCGTTGTACTCCAGTAGAGGGAAGTCGATTACCCACAAACAGGAGAAGGTATTTTTATCTCTTAAGCCAAGACGCTTACCCATTTCGAGTCTTAATTCATTTAAAGCTCCTCTCGTATGCTTAGCCTCTCCGGATAGAACCAAAAGCAGATCACCCTGCTTTGCGCCCATCTTATCTGCCCAGGCTTTTAAATCAGCTTCTGAATAGAATTTATCAACCGATGATTTTATACTTCCGTCTTTATTTATTCTCACATATACAAGTCCTTTTGCACCAATCTGCGGACGCTTTACAAATTCTGTCAGTTCGTCCACTTCCTTCCTTGTATATTCTGAACAACCTTCAGCAACAATACCTACTACCAGCTCAGCCTGATCAAAAACATTAAATCCTTTACCTTTTGCCACATCATTGAGCTCGGTAAATTTCATACCGAATCTTGTGTCCGGCTTATCAGAACCATAGTATTTCATAGCATCTGCATAGGTCATTCGGGGAAGGGAAGGAATTTCTATTCCCTTGATAACTTTAAACAAATGCTTTATAAGTCCTTCAAATGTATTGAGAATATCTTCCTGGGTAATGAAAGACATTTCACAATCTATCTGTGTAAACTCCGGTTGCCTGTCAGCTCTCAGGTCTTCATCTCTGAAGCATTTTACGATCTGGTAATATTTATCAAAGCCTGATACCATCAGTAACTGCTTAAATGTTTGTGGTGACTGTGGCAAAGCATAAAACTCTCCGGGATGCATACGGGAAGGAACTACAAAATCTCTGGCACCTTCCGGAGTAGACTTGATTAATACAGGAGTTTCTACTTCAAGAAAATTTAAGGAGTCAAGATACTTTCTGGATTCTATAGCTATCCTGTGTCTCAGTTCCAGGTTTTTTCTTACAATATTTCTTCTAAGATCAAGATATCTGTATTTCATTCTCAGATCATCTCCTCCGTCAGTCTCATCTTCAATTAGAAATGGAGGAAGTTTTGCAGGATTTAGGATTGTAAGTTCAGTGGTTTTTATTTCTATATCCCCTGTAGGTATTTTATCATTTTTGGATACCCTTTCTATTACTTTTCCTTTAACCTGAATGACAAATTCTCTACCTAGTGTTCTTGCAGTTTCCACCACCTTTTTGTCGGAGTTTCCATCTATTAATAGTTGGGTGATTCCATATCTGTCTCTCAGGTCGATCCATACCATGGCTCCTTTGTCTCTGACTCTGGCAACCCATCCGCACAGGATAACTTCTTTGTTTACATCAGCAATTCTTAATTCTCCGCAGGTGTTTGTTCTTAGCATTTTGTTTTGTGTTAAGGTGTTAAAGTGTTAGGGTGTAAGAGTGTCAGGGTGTTAGTGAGATATGTTGTACTTGAACACATGAACACTTTAAAACATTAACACCTTGCTCTTTTACACTCTTCAGGCACGAATTTAAGGATAGTTATTTTATTCCTCAAATCCCATCAATAAGTCAGTAAATAAACCGTTTATAAGAAAAATTATCCTTTACCGAATATTAATATTTTGGTTTAAATTGCAGTTTGTTCAACAAATACAATTTGAAATTACCCTAAAACACTTAAAATGAGCAGCATTTGTTTGATCTTACTCAGCCTCGTAAGTTTATTTGCCGAAGAACCAAAACTGGTATCTACAAAAATTGTTGAAGGCGTACATGCGGGACTACCCAAAGATTTTTATCCTATGTCAGATGATGATATGGCCAGCAGATACCCTTCTACTAAAAGGCCTGTAGCTATGTATACCGATATTGACAGAATGGTAGATTTTGGCCTAAATGTATCCAAGGCAAAATTTCCCGGAAGTGATGTGATGATTTTAAAAGAGTTTTACAAATCAACCATTCTCGAAACTTATGAGAAGGTAGATTTCATTAAAGACGGAATTGAGGAAATAAACGGAAAAAAATTTATTGTTTTTGAGTTTACTTCCTATGCAGATCAGACCAAAAAGTACAGCTATCTCCAATATGCACTTATAAATGGATTCGTTTACATATTTAATTTCACAAGTGCAGACAATGCAAAAGAAAAATGGCAACCTGTAGCAAATGCCATTATGAAAACCATCAAAATTGATGCGAAAAAATTGTATGAAGTTGCTCCTGCTAATCCTAAAGAACCTACCTTAAGAGGCAAGGCGGCCAAAGATGTGTTGATAGAGCAGAATCAGCGGAAGAAAAAGAACAAATAACATGACCCTATCTGTATTTTCTGATGAGCATTTTATGAAGGAAGCCTATAAAGAGGCCTTACTTGCTTATGAGGAGGAAGAAATACCTGTAGGAGCAGTGGTGGTTTGTAACAATAAAATTATTGCCCGGGCACACAACCAGACTGAAAGGCTTAAAGATGTAACTGCCCATGCTGAAATGATTGCTATGACCTCCGCAAGCAATTATCTTGGCAATAAATACCTGAATGAATGTGATATTTATGTCACCCTTGAGCCCTGTGTCATGTGTGCCGGAGCTTTATTCTGGGGGCAATTCAGACGGGTGATCTTCGGTGCTGCAGATGAAAAAAGAGGATTTGAAAAAGTACCCTGTGCTTTACTCCATCCGAAAACGGAGATTATTAGAGGAATAATGGCAAAAGAATCTGAGACTCTGCTTAAAAAGTTTTTTTCCCGCCTTCGCGAATAACTTCTTTACGGCTTTACCTAAACTTATTACTCATTTACAAGTTGGATTGAAATCCATTTAATTATAGCCAATTTTAAAATTTTGGTTTAAATTTGATCGGAAAAATATGTTTAACCTTAACTTTTTATACTATTATGGCATTTGAATTACCATCATTACCTTATGCTTCTGATGCATTGGAACCACATATCGATAAAGCAACTATGGAAATCCATCATGGAAAGCACCATAACGCATATGTGACTAATCTTAACAAGGCTATCGAAGGAACTGACCTTGAAAAAAAATCACTTGAAGATATTTTGAAAAATATAAGCAAAGCATCTCCTGCTGTTCGTAACAATGGTGGTGGCCATTACAATCACTCATTGTTCTGGAAACTTCTGACTCCTAAAGGGCAGGGAAAACCATCGGGGGAGCTTGCTGCAGCAATTGACAAAAAATTCGGCTCTTTTGACAAATTCAAAGAGGAATTCAGCAATGCCGGTGCAACTCGTTTCGGTTCAGGATGGGCATGGCTTGTTGTTGTTGACGGGGAATTAAAAGTAACTTCGACTCCTAATCAGGATAATCCTCTGATGGATGTTGCAGAAGTAAAAGGGATACCTGTGCTCGGTCTTGACGTATGGGAGCATGCATACTATCTGAAATATCAAAACAAAAGACCCGATTATATTGCTGCATTCTGGAATGTTGTCAACTGGGATGAAGTAGTTAAAAGATATCAGGAAGCTTTAAAACAGGTTAGTGTTGCAGTAATATAATTACAAATAAAGCAGTTGACAGCAGGCAAATTTGCCAATTGTCAACTGCTTCTTTTTATCTTACCGGGTCACCCAACTCAATAACACTACTCTCATTTACCTGATCAAGGTTATCAAAATTCCCTTCGTAATTTACTGTTCCTGACCCATCCGGAGACTTTTGCACTTCAAGTATTTCATTTCCTTTATTGATATAATATTCATAAGAAACGTTACCATCTCTGTCGATAATTTTCCTATATGATTCTATATCGCTTTCAAAGTCTATTTTGGTGATGCCATCTCTTTTTTGCCGGTATCTGTAAATTACATTTGAGTCTTCGTAATCAATTTTTCTGACTCCCGGTCTTACTGTTGCCCTATAGTTGATGTAATCCCCTGTCCACTCAATAAGATTTTCGCTTGCTGCAGACTCCTCCTCTGCTTCATCTGAGAATTCCTGACCACGGATACAGGAATAAAATTTCTGATCAGATGCTGATTCTTCCTTGAATGTAACATCATTGGGATCGATATCACTTTCTGATCTTCTTTGCTGACCTTCGATTCCTGATTCAGATTCGAAATGCTCTGTCTGATTATTTTCCTGTGGCTCTGTCTGAGCAAATGCTGTAAAACCAAGTCCCAGCCAGACAAGCATAAGTATTGCTGCTTTATTCATTTCCATCCCTGCATGTTCCCATAAATAAAACTGCCTGAGAAAGTGAAAGGTTCTCAATATTCAGAGTGCATCAGGATAATCCCTTGTTAGTTATTGATGCAGAATGAATTGGGGCCCTTACCAAGCCCCTCTAACATTTTCAGGAATCAATTTTCTCTAATTGATCGACTATTTCCTGTTCCAAAGATCCGGGAGAGGGATTGACAATTCTTCCTGCTTCTTTGCCGTCTTTAAGAATTACAAATGTAGGAACACTATTAATGTCAAACTTTTCCTCCAGGGCCAGGTCTGAGGTAAAATCCCTGTCAATTAAATATAAAGGCGCTTGTTCTCTGTCAACTCCTGCTTCATCCATTATATTATAAAATTCAGGTACCAGCCTTCTTGTGTCAGGACACCATGTGCCTCCGAAAACAAGGATTTCAACACCATCCGGAACATTAAGCTGCTCTATCTGTTCTGCTTCAGGGGTATAAGCGTCATAATTCTGTTCAAACCAAATTTCCTTCTCTATCTCATTGACATCTGTAAATCCCGTCTGGGCTATACAGGCAGTATTAAACAGTAAGGCTATAAGGAAAACCGTTATTCCTGATAAGCCGATTTTATTAAATGCTTTCATAGTTCCCATTTTTTGGGAATAACAATATTTCTATCAGAAAGTACTCCGGCATAGTGGAACCGGTTCAGTAAAAGCTTTTAAAACTAGTATAGTATGGCTTACCTGTGGTAATGCTTTTTTACAAAAAAATTATCGGTTGTAAGGACAGGGGCATTAATTTCACGCCATTTTAAAAAGCTATCTAATTTTTTCTCGTTCTTTTTCTTCCATTCAAAAAAGTCATCGCTATCTCCGCCGCTGAAAAGCCAATAGTTATATGCCTCGAGGTGTCCACTATAATAAATGCTTTTATGGTGATCAAACATCACATTGGGATATCTGTGGTTATAGGCATTTTTAATCCAATGTTCTACAAAGGCAGATCTGATTTTAACGACATCAGCAAGAGTAAGATCACTCCTCAACTGTTTAGGAAGGGACTCATTTATCACATCTTCAAAATGCTTTTCAAACGATACTTCATCCGGGGAAACATTAGCAAATACTATGTGAACGGTATCCTTTTCAGGATCGATATTTTTCTTATAAACATCAAAAAGCATACGACTAATTTCGCCGGCTCTTTCTGACCCAGGTAGTAAATTGATATAAATTTCTCCATACATGATACCCCAAACAACATCAGAGGTGCTGCAGGAGATTTTTGATGCCCAGTAATAATTTGTTGGATAATCGGGCTCCACTTCAATTCCTTTTTCAAAATATTCAAGGGCTTTGTTAAAATTCTTCTTATGCATTTCTACAGTTCCCAATTCCATATAAATATCACCGGAATTAGGGTGAAGTTCCAGGCCTTTTTGATAAGCTTCGATTGCCTTTTTATAATTACCTATGTTGTCATAACTGTTTCCCAAAAGCTGAAAAACCTTTTCATTTACATCCTTATGTTCCACCAACTTTTCAAGGATGTGAATGGCTTTTTTATAATGTCTGGTTAGATAATGTCCATAGGCAGTTTCATAAGGATACATTATATTTTCAGGATCAAGTACTGCTGCCTGCTGAAACATCTCTATTGCCTCCTCAATTTCCCCTTTATCGAGAAGGGCAATACCTTGCTCCCCAATTTGAAATGCCCGCTCCTGATTGGTCTGCGCAAAAGTATTGGTCACGATTAAAGATAAAATAACAACGAATTGAGATAGTAAACTTTTCATATATATATTTCAGCAAATGGATATACAATTTACAAAAAAAACTTCATTCTGTATAGAAAACACGTTTAACTCTTTCACCTACTTTAGTTAAAATTTCATAGGGAATGGTGCCACACTCAATGGCAAGGTCAAAAACCGACCTTTGTTTTCCAAATATTATCACTTCATCCCCTTCTGCTGCATCCACTCCACTTATGTCTATCATAGTCATATCCATGCATACATTGCCAATAACAGGACATAGTTTTCCTTTAATCAACACAGTTCCCCTGCCATTGCTAAACCTTCGGTCAAAGCCATCTGCATAACCTATTGCAATAGTAGCAATTTGAATATCTTTATCTGCTACACCCTTCCTAGAATATCCTACCGTTTCACCTTTTTTTACATTCTTAATCTGCGAAATGATTGTCTTCAAAGTACCAACTGTCTGCAGTTTGTCCTGGTATAAACCACCAGCCTCCACCCCATATAACCCAATGCCTAACCTGACCATATCCATTTGCCATTGAGGAAACCTTGTTATTCCTGCTGAATTTAAGACATGTTTAAAAAAGTTGTAGCCGATTTTATCTTCCAGATGTTTAGTGATAGTTTTAAAAAGTTTCAATTGTGCAAGTGTAAATTCTTCATGTTCCACACAATCTGCGGCAGCCAAATGAGTAAATACTGAGGCTACAGATATAAGAGGATTATTTTTTAATTGGGAAATAAGCTCATCAACCTCTCTTTCTTCAAACCCTAGCCGGCGCATACCGGTATCTATTTTAAGATGCACTTTTCCTGCTATGTAATTCTTCTGCAGGTAATCAGAGTATTCATTCAACACCTTGAAGCTATATAGCTCCGGCTCCAGATTATATTGGAAAAGCTTATCAAAGGTATGAACGGATGGGTTCATTACCATGATAGGAATACTTATGCCGTTCTCTCGCAAAGCCACTCCTTCGTCTGTATATGCAACAGCCAGGTAATCCACCCTGTGAAACTGCAAAAGATTAGCTACTTCAAAGCTCCCGCTGCCATAAGCAAATGCTTTGACCATAACCATTACTTTTGTACCCGGATTTAATTTCGACCTGTAAAAATTAAGGTTTTCCGAAAGTGCATCTAGATTAATTTCCAGAACAGTTCCGTGAACCTTCTGTTGCAATACCGCCACAATTCTTTCAAACTCAAATATACGGGCTCCTTTTACCAGGATTACTTCGTCTGAATATTCATCCCTGGAAAATCCTTTTAAAAACTCCTCTGTGGACTTATAAAACCTTGAATTGCCAGGAAAAAATGAACTGTTGCTGAAAATTTTTTCACCTATACCGGTAACCCTTTCTATGCCTTTGCTCTTAAGCATATCAGCAATTCCAGCATATAGTTTTCTTTCTTCTACTCCTGTTTCCAAAAGATCGGATAGAATAAGATGTTTTATGCCTTTCTGGTTCTGCTGTTCAAGAAAATTCAAAGCTATAGTAAGTCCCGCCAGGTCATTATTGTATGTATCATCTATGATGTAACAACTGTTGATACCTTCTTTAAGCTCCAGCCTCATGCCTACAGGATGAAGGGTGCTTATCCTTTTTTGTATGTCCCCAGGCTTTACCTTAAGGTGAAGTAAAACAGCGATGCAATGCATTGCATTCTCAATAGAAGCATCATCAATAAACGGTAAAATAAAATGAAGAGAAAGACCCTGAAAATTTCCCGTGACTTTTGTTCTGGTAATTTCCTTTTTCAGCTCAGAAATTTGAAAATCCGCTTTGTTCTTTTTACTCCATGTGAGTGTTTTAAGCCGCGGATAAGTTTGAATCAATTGGTCTGTGATATTTTGATAATCCGAACAATATACAAGTAACTCTGCATCCTTAAACAGCTTAAGTTTTTCGGATACTTTTTCCTCCCTGGAATTAAAATTCTCATCATGAGCGGTAAGAATATTGGTAAAAACCCCAATCGTTGGTCTGATAATTTCCTGCAATTTTCCCATTTCATCAGGTTGAGAAATACCAGCCTCGAATATACCAAGAGTGTGCTGCGAATTAATCTGCCATACTGACAAAGGAACACCAATCTGTGAATTAAAACTTCTCGGACTTCTTACTATATTATTTCCTATTGACAAAAGCTGAGACAGCCATTCTTTTACTATGGTCTTACCATTACTACCTGTAATAGCAATTACAGGTATAGAAAATTTATTTCTATGAGCTTTCGCTATCTGGTGCAAGGCACCAATGCTTGAAGAAACCTTTAATATATTGCTGTCAGGAAAATTTTCCGAACGAATATCTGATTCAACTATAAATTGCCTGACACCTCTTTGATACAACTCTTCTATAAACCTATGGCCATCATGTCTGGCACCTTTTATGGCAAAAAATAATGAGTTTTGAGGATTGATGACTTTACGGCTATCTGTTAGCAGGTATTCGACAGGAAGATTTCGGGAGAATTGTAGTGTTGTACCTTTTACTACCTCTTTAACTTTTTCAAAATCCAACATAAGTCACTTAGTGAGTCACTGCTTCCGGCTCAGCAACGGGCTCTGTTAATTTAAGGATCTTTGGGTATAAAATCATTAATATAACTCCGGCAACAAACGTGAATGAACCTAAAATTACATAGGCATAAACGATATTTGAGCCTTGTGAAAAGAAAGGAAAACAAAATATAGAAATAAAGAATATTCTGAACATTGTGGCAGCCACATTGAAAATACTGTTTACTCTTCCAGCAAGTTCATTAGGTATCAGATTAAACAGATAACTTACCCTGAATATTCTGGACCCTGCATTAGTAAAACCAATAAGTAAACATATAGGATAGAACATAAATGCGCTATTGGTAAAGGCGCACATTATGAATGCAAATGCTGTAAGGAATGTGAGTATAATTATGGATCTGGGTATAGGCATTCTGCTCAAAATTCTGCTGATAATAAACCCTGAAATAAGAGAACCGGTTGCATAAATAAGTTCTGATACACCCAGGACATCGGCATCTGCCTGCAAATGCATTTTTACATAAATAGGTCTTAAACTGAACATCTCTACCAGCACAATGATAAAAATTGAGTAGGCACAAATACCGAAAACACTTACCAGGCGGTGGTTCTTAAGATATAAATATCCTGATCTTAATCTTTCTTTAAGATCACCTTCATCATCTGCATGGTGGGTAACATCTCTCACCGGTTTGTGAGTAATAAAAAGAATCATGACAAATGAAATGATATAGGAAATTCCATCCATGAGAAAGATTTCATGCAGGCTCCATTTATTTATGACTATGGGTATGTCTCCTATAAAAGGCAAGCTTACAGAAGTATCAATACCTGCAAGCAGGATTGCTCCGAGAGCGGCAGAGCCAATAGATGTTGACTGGCCTACAACCTCAATATTACTTGTAACCTTAGTATAATCCTTAGGATCGGTAATCTCCTGAGCAAAGGCATAAAGGTTAGGGTAGTGTATATGATATCCGAAAAATGTAATTGTAAATACGAGTATTATCAATCCGGTCGGCAGGATTCCCTCCTTGAATCCTAATGACGATACTGATAATATAATAAGACCTTCAATGAAGTTGGTTCCGAGGAATACATCCTTCCTGTTAAAACCGTCAACAAGTGCTCCTGCATAAAGACCCCAGAACAGAGAGCCTAAGGTAATTGCACCGAAGCATGCTATAAATAAAGAAGGCTGATTGGTTTGAGTAAAGTACCACGGAATAGAAAGCATGGTGATACCTTGTGCAAAACCGGACACTCCGTTTGCAACAAATAAAATGGTCAGTGGCTTACTATTTCTCAATAAATTGGTAACTTAATTTCCAAAATTAACAAAAAATGCCATATACAAATAAACGAAAAGCTTTATCTGAAAAGCAGGCATTTGAAAAGATTCAATCGTATTGCGCCTATCAAGAAAGATCCAAAAAAGACGTCTTGGAAAAGTTATACGAGTTTGGCTTAACTAAAGATGTGACAGAAGCCATAATTAATAAGCTTATTTCTGAAAATTTTTTGAATGAAAGCAGGTTCGGGCAAAGCTTTGCCAGGGGAAAATTCAGGATGAAAAAGTGGGGCAAGAACAAAATAGTACAAGAATTAATGAGAAAAGGACTATCGGAGAAAGAAATTAGCAATAGTTTGAAAGAAATTGATGAGGAGTCGTATCTCCATTCACTTGAATCTCTGTTGACTAAGAAGAATGAATTGCTGAAGGATGAAGATAAATATAAAAAAATTCAGAAACTGGCCGCCTTTGCCATCAGGAAAGGTTATGAACAGGAACTTGTTTGGGAAAAAATAAAGGAATTATTTGCGGAATATTAATCCCATTTTTGATCGTGACAGTTAGAAGACATACAATTACCAGAGTTCTGTTCCCTCATTTTTTTTGCTTCATATTAACTTTTATTCAATTATCCCTGTGTTTTGGTCAAATAACTGAACCAAGTTCACGATTGATTTTAACCATTGAAGGGATTCAGTTAAATAATTCTTTACAAAAGATTGGACAAACTCAGGGGTTCTTTTCCTACCATACATCCTGGGGGGCAACTGTTCAATATCTATATAGCAGACCATCCGGATTCGGAATAAGAACTTCATTGGCCTACACTTCTGTCAGTGCAAATACCCGTGCAAACAGTTTACGCCTGGCGAAACAGTATCAGTTGAATGATAATTATTATGAAAACTACGGGAAAAACGAAGTGCTTGGTTTTGTACATACCATTGAATTTAATGCCGGGATCAACTATACTTTTTTTATAATGAAATTTTTACGGTTGGATGCAATTGTAATGCCGGGAATCAGAAGATCTTCTTTTGATGATCTGTATGTTTTTTCAGCTGCAGTTACTACTTCAAGACAACCTGTAGTGCTTGAGAGTGTGGAAAGAGATATTACTTATAAAAATAAGGTTATCTATAAACCATTCTTCAATGCCGGATTTACTTTGGCTATGAATAAATCATGGAGGATAAATCCTTTTGCCTATATATGCTATTCATTTATCCCTGCATATGATGTACGTTTTAATGTAAAAGACCAGCACTACACAACTACAGACAAGAAAAAAACAATTGATCACAGAGAGCAAAATGTCAAATTAAACTTCTCAGGCCTGAAGGCAGGAGCAGGGGTTATGATAAGATTAGGTAAATCGGGCTGAAATTCCCTATTTATCAACAGTCAGAATGCTTTTTTTGATTATGGTAAATTTATTAATAAATTTATCCTTCACGGGCTGATTAATAAGGCTTTTAATCACTGGACAATATTGCTCATGCATTATTCAATTTCCTTTATACTGATTTTTTTATGTAGTGTCTTTTCATTCGGACAATCTGTTTCACGAACCGAAAGCGGATTCCCGGAAGTTTTTATTTCCAACCAGGGACAGATTTCCGATCAGAGGAAAGAACCAGGAAATGAAATATTATTCTATACACAAATACAGCATACAAGCTATTATTTCTGCAATGACAGGATTATAGTACAGCATTTTAAAAACTCAAAACCAATAAGTGAATCAGGAAATAAGGAGGGAGAACAACCTGTTGAAATTTCCAAAATGGAATTGGTCTTTGAAGGTACAAGTGAAACTAAAATAGTAAGGCCCGGGAGTACTAATGTATATAAAGAGAATTTTTATCTGGATCATGGAGTTTTTACCGGGGTCAGCAGCTTTGATGACTTTTTCATAAACGATATATATCCATTAATTGATTTTCACTTTTACTTTGAAAATGGAAAGGTTAAATACGACATTCTGATTCATCCGGGTGGAGATATATCAAAAGTTAAATTTAATTGCAGGGATAATCAAGGAGAAAAGGCTAACGGTTCGGTTATTGAATTTTACAACTCACATGGAAGCCTGCAGCATAATATTCCGTACTCGTATATGGAAAAATCTAAAAAACCTGTGCCCGTATCCTTTACTGACACAGGATCAGGGTACGGGTTTAAGTGTAGTACAAATACGAATGAAACGATAGTAATAGACCCTTTGCTTGACTGGGTGACGAATTATTCTGGTACAATGGGTAGTTCCCCCTTTAACAATAACTCTTGTAGTTTCCTGGATACAGATATTGACAACAATGGCAATACCATTTCTGTCGGAAATTCTACCTTTTCTGACAGAATGGTAACCTCCGGGTCTTTTCAAACCACCTATGCTGGTAATGGTGATGGAGTGATAGTGAAGTTTAATTCTGCAGGACAGAGGATATATGGTACTTATGTCGGAGGAAATCAGGGAGATGGACTTTTTTCAATTATTACCATTGAAAATGATATTTACGTAGGGGGCTATAGCTTTGGCGGAAATCACTTAATCAAAGGAAATATTCATCAACAAATATCTTTTTTTCCTAAACCAGGAGAACCATCTACCAACCAGAACAGAGATGGATTATTAATGAAATTCAGAGAAAACGGAACTTTGGTCTGGGGAACTTTTTATGGGTCCAAATGGGCATGGGAAACAATTACTGACATTACTCATGATGGTACTGGTAATATTTATGTAACAGGAGAGGAGGGTGGATTACTTACTGGCTCCCCTCCACCTCAAGGGGATACAATTGCCACTTCAGGAACTTTCATTCATAATAAACCCGGGGATACTGATGCATTTATAGTAAAATTTGATACTTCAGGTACAAGAATTTGGGGTACCTTTTTTGGAACTGATGTTTATGAAAAATTAAATGGGATTACATATGGAAACAATGCTATTTATGTTGTTGGTGAAGCATATAAAGCTGAAGGTCTAGTAACTGAAGGAACACATATGACTAGTATTCAGAGAGGAGCTATATTTCAAATAGAAGGAGAGGCTATACTAGCTAAAATTTCAAATGAAGGACAACTAATCTGGGGCACTTTATATGGTGGAAAAGAAATTGAAAGAGGTTATGGAGTAGGAGTGGATAATGACGGAAATATCATTATTGGTGGAATGACTTATAGCGATAACCTTGAGACGACAGCTGATGGCTATCAAAAAACTCCGGGAAATTATCATGATGCCTTCATTGCAAAGTTTAATGATTGCGGGCAGTTATTAATAGGCTCATATTATGGAGGAGAATCCTCAGATGATATACATGATTTAGTAACAGACAGCAAAGGCTATTTTTATGTTACCGGAAGAAGTTACAGCACCAATAGCTTTGCTAGTTCAGATGCTGCGGTCCCAGAAAACAATGGTGGTTCAGATGCCTTTGTATCTGTGTTTGATAAGAACTTCAATCGACATTATAGTACTTATATCGGCGGAACAAATATTGAAGAAGGACATAGCATCTCTTTTAAAAACGGTGTGGTAGCCATTGCAGGAATAACTCGAAGTCCTGAGGGAATTGGCAGCTCCTCTGGACATCAGCAAAACTATTCCGGACAACTGGAAGATGGATTTACCGCAAGACTATCCGATGTTGTTTATCCTGAAATTCCTCCTGTAGTTGACCCTTCAGATATTAATATTATTGAGGTAAAACCAGGCAACACCATATGTAAAGGGACAAAGGTAAGTTTAACCTCTGACATAACAGGGAACTGGTATATAAATAACACAAATCAAAATATAAGCTCAACAGTTTTTAATACAGAATCACTTAACAATGGAGATAAAGTAAGAGTACATATTTTTTCAGGTTGCACAATTAAATCAGACGAGATACAATTCACTGTACTTAACCCTGACCTTTCTACAGGACTGCAGGATACTGTAATCGTTTGCGATCTGACAAGCCATGTACTTTCCATTTCTAACCCCGCAATAACAAGTTTTGCATGGAGCACAGAGAGTAATACCAGTTCTACAACCGTCCACTCTACTGATACCTATAAGGTAACTGTGTCAAATGGTACCTGCAGCGCCATTGATAGTAGCTATGTAAGATTCAGCACATCTCCTTCTTTGGAATTAGGAGAAGACAAAGTAATTTGTGGTATAAGATATGTAGATATTGAATCCAACATTGAAGCAGATAAATATTTATGGAGCACAGGAAACATAGGCCCTTCCATTCGGGTGTTGCTTGGGGGTAATTATGTTCTTACAGTAACCAAAGATGGTTGTTCAAGCACAGATGATATCAACATTAAATATGTACAAATTTACGAAAATCTTGAAGACACGCTTATACGATGCAGAACTACGGAATCAGTAACTTTAAACGCGGGAAATGCAGGAGCAGAATTTTTATGGAATACAGGAGCCAATACACAATCAATCAATGCAACCACGACCGGACTTTTTAAAGTTCAGGTTTCCAAGGATGGGTGTACACTGCATGATTCCACTTTTGTATGGTTTGTCTCTCCACCGGATATAAAATTATCGGATACGATTATTTGCAAGCACAGTTCTTTAAATGTGAACATAGGAACACATCCGGGATATACCATTAAATGGTTTAAAGACCCGGACCCCAGGCATTTTAATACCTCTAATCAGATTGTCTTAACAGACCATGGAAAGTATCGACTCGAAATGGAAGGTGAGCATTGCAATACTTCTCAGGAATTTATGCTTCAGGTCAGGGAATTGCCCCTTATTGCTTTGCCGGAAAAAACCTATTTTTGTGACGAAACTGAAGGCTCCGTCAATCTTGACGCAGGAAATTCAGGAGTAAAGTATACCTGGTCAAACGGCAACACTTCAGCTCTGATAAATGTAAATACTGCCGGCATTTATACTGTCACGGTGGAAGATGAAGCCGGATGTACCTCGGATGCTTTAACAGAGGTTATTAATCAATGCAGGCCGCTATTATTTATTCCTAAAGCCTTCACTCCAAATAATGACGGGCTGAATGAGGAATTCAAAATTATAGCAAGATTTATTGATTCATTTGAAATGACTATTTTAAATAAATGGGGAGAAGTAATATTTCATACTACAGATACCAATACCTTCTGGGATGGTAATTACATGGGGCAGCCGGTTCCCTCCGGAGCTTATGCATTTGTTTTGAACTTCACAGGTACTTATCAGGGAAATGAAGTAGAACAAAAGATAGCTGGAGACATAACTTTAATCAGATAGAATTTATCAAAAATAAGAATGAAAAAATTTCTACACTTTGCGCTGCTTACACTTATCAGTGCTTTAACAACAGAAATATCCAGAGGGCAGGATGTACAGTTCTCCCAATATTATGCTTCACCGGTATTTCTGAATCCTGCATTTGCAGCAACGCCCAACAATACCCGCCTGGGACTTCAGTACAGAGATCAGTGGAGAGCGATTGGAAATAATTTCAGGTCCGGTTTGTTTCATGGAGCGCATCTTTTTGAAAGAGCAAACAGCGGTCTTGGCTTAATCGCTCATAAAAGTCTTGAGGGTAGCGGCAGATACTCCGTCACCGAATTTGCACTGGTTTATGCCTACAGGATAAAAGTTGGCAAAAAGTCATTTTTAATTCCTGCTATTCAGGCAGGTATGAGCGGAAGGAGTATTGACTTTAGCAACCTTGATTTCCCTGACCAATATACTAACAATGGTATGTCCCAGGGTACTTCAGAAAATCTGTCCGGAGGGAGAAAGAATTTTGCCGATTTCTCAGCAGGAATACTTTATTACAATAAACGGGTATTCGCCGGCTTCAGTAGCCACCATTTGTCCCAGCCAAACCAGGCATTGATTTCAGGCAATGATCCGCTGCCAAGGAAATACAGCGGACATGCAGGATACAAAATCTTTTTGAGTGATCCTGAAAGCGACAGAGAGCAATCTTTTATTCTGACGGCAAATTATAAATTTCAGGGAAAGGCCGATCAGCTGGATGCAGGAGCATATTTCATTTTAAATCCCATCACGTTCGGACTTTGGTACAGAGGTCTACCTATGAAAACATTTGCTGAATTCAGAAACAATGAATCAGTCGTAGGAATGATAGGCTTACATATGAAGCACCTGAGAATTGGCTACAGCTATGATTATGTTATCTCTGCTCTGAGAGGTTACTCTGGCGCCGTACATGAAATCTCATTGAACCTTGAGTTTTACATCAAAAAGCCTAAAGCCAAAAATTTGATAGAGAAATACGGATTGCCTATACCTATGTTTTAACCGGTAATCCGGTTAATGCAATTTCTTTATTGTAGAATCAGGAATTCAACCCTTCTGTTAAACTTACGTGTTTTAGCACTGACATTGCTTACTCGTGGTCTTGTCTGGCCATAACCTATTGAGGACAATCTTGAGCCATCTACTCCATTATCGATCAGGTACTTTTTAATTGCTTCAGCTCTCTGCTCTGATAATTTCATATTGGCATCAGCCCCTCCCTGGTTATCGGTATGTCCTTCTATCTGAATTTTCAGGGAAGGATTTTCCTCAAGTATCTTTACCAGTTTCTGAAGTTCAGGATATGAATGTGCAAGAATTACCGGCTTTGATTGCTCGAAGTAAATCATGTTAAGATTGATTCTTTGACCAGGTGCAAATTTTTTCAAATACATATTTTGCTGCACCACATTAGCCTTCACTACACCAGGCTCAACATTTTTCTTATCGGCATTGTAATATTGTTTTTCTGCCAGGATATTATACTCGACACTACGCTTGATCTGAAACTCGAAATATCCAGTAGACGCATCAGTCAGAACCTGCCCTATAAGAGTGTCTGCATGCAATTCTCTTAAATAAATCATAGCATCCAGTGGCTGCATCGTCAATGTATCATACACATAACCTTTCAGTGTCATTGTTTCAAGCAAAGCTTCTTTCTTTGGCAGAGCAATACGGGCAATATCTGTACCTCCCTTACTTTGAAACAAGCTGCAATAATATCCAAACTCCTCTTTAGAATCTATGCTGAAATATGCATCCCACATAGAAGAATTGACATTAGGACCAAGGTTTTGCGGTTCTGTCCAATCATTCCAATCATCACTCTTGCGTTTGCTTACATATACATCGACACTTCCGAAGCCGCCATGTCCGTCACTGGAAAAATAAAGTGTCCGATTGTCTGCTGCTATATAAGGAGTCATTTCCATACCAAAGGTATTGATTGCCGATCCCATATTTTTTGGCTCTGACCACTTATTACCAGATTGCAGGAAACTTACATAAAGATCAGATTCGCCCTGGCCTCCTTGTTTCTGAATAGCAAGCACCATTACTTTTCCATTAGGAGACAGACTTGCGCTGATAAAAGGCCAGTCATTTTTATAATTAGCAATTTTCTGAAGTTCCGGTGCTTTAAATTCTCCTGCCGATACCTTTGTTATATAGTAGTTGTCTTTAATCTTTTTATTCTTTCCACTTGCCTGCTTAACAATAAGCAGGTGATCATCTTTACTGACAGAACCACTGACAGCATTATGATTCTGGTCATTTACTGATCCTGAAGGTTTGATTGCTGAAGAAAATGAACTGCTGCTTACATTGGAAAAATAGATGTCATCATTGACATTCTGAGTTTGAGATTCTCCCTGTACTCCTTTTCTAACAAAATAAAGTTTATCACTTTCCTTATTCATTACCGGTGACAATTCATTGAATTCCGAATTGACCCCTGTCAACAATTGTCTCTCTCCATAGTTTGGATGGTTTTCTGCAAGGTTAATAGTTTTATTTGTCCATGAAATAAGCATGTCATCTAATACCAACTGGTCTCCGGGACTTAAATAAAATCCGAGCTGTTTTCCCGGAAAAGTTCCTGAAAAAGAAATATGTTTAATTTCATTTACAAAAAATGTCCATGTGGTACCGGCTTTTGTAATACGGATATTAACATCTTCCTGAACAGAGGGAAATTTTTCGGTACTGCTGCTGAGAGTGGATTTTTCTCTACCTTTTAAATGAATTAAAGAAGTTTCTTTATCTGGAGATAAAGAAAAAATGAAGAAATCTGAGCCGCCAAGATCACCAATTAGTAAACCTGAATGAGAAGATGATGAGTTGTGCAAAGTAAAAGAAATCTCAAAATCCTGACGAGGGTAAATTCTCGCTGCTGAGGATACAACAATCTCCTGTTCCCCGTGATTTTTTAATAGCATTTTACCAGCCTGATTTACCGGCTTACAGGATGCTGCATCAGCAGATTGCCATTGCACAAGTCCATTTTCAAAATCATCAGAAAATATGATGGCCTGCTGGGCATGGATAGAATTAATAAAAGAAATAAACAGAGCGAGAAATAGAAATGATAAAATTCTCATTTTATTTGAAATATGGATAATCAAGTTTTTTAAGTTATCTATTCAGTAATCATTATGATTGCTGAGTATGTGAACGATAGCAAGCGATTACTATTACAATCCGGCACACAATATACATAAAAAACTGATTCAAACTGATGAAAGACAATAGGATAATTTATTTAGGAAAGAATATGTAGGCAATCTTTGAAAGTTGAGATCCAGGATTCGATCCATTCCTTGCTGAGTTCTAAGGGTCGGTTGTTCCTCACATCTTTACTGTTATAATTTTACAAACCTTTCCAAACCTTTTCTTCCGTCTTGCAAGTTAACTGATATAAAATAAATTCCGGGTGGCAAGTTACTATCTGTAATTCTAATGCCTTCACCATAATTTTCAAATACAATGGAATAAGCTCTTCCTAAATGATCGCAGACAAAAATAGATTTTACTTCCGATATGTTTTCAATATATAGTATTCCATTTGTTGGATTGGGGTATAAACCAAAAGAAAATTGTTGCTGATTACTATTAACTCCGGAAGGCATCTGAATACTGTTAGCATCGTAGGAAGCTACAAACCCATTTATCCTGTCATTGGAGGTTAGTAAATATGAATTAGAAGAAGGATCAAAATCAGCATCCTTTATAAAAGACCCGGTGACAAATACAACACCATCATCATTTCCGTAAATACATTTTCCAATATCATGATTGTATACAGCATAAGCTTTAAGGCCAATATCAATTACCCATTTGAAAACCATGGCTGTATCATATCTGGCAACAAAGATTTGACCGTACATTGTAGAAGAGCCGGTAGCGGTATTATGGTCAGGGGACGGATCAAAATCAGAAACACCATGGTATGTTCCGGTAAGGAAAAGATCTCCTTTATTATTTATACTAATTCCTAAACCGTATTCATCGAAATTAGGTCCTCCTGCGGCAAATGCCCACTTGTAATGCCCATCTTTATCGTATTTAGCTACAAAAATATCCTGCCCTCCATTGGTGGAGATTGTAGCTATATTTTCTGAGGCATCAAAATCAGCAGAGTAATAAATACCGCCGGTGATATAAACATTTTCATCTTTATCTAAATCCAATGCATATGCATTATCACTGCTTGTGCTTGCTGCAATATTTACAACCCACTGTATATTTCCAAGTATATCATACTTGGCAAGAAATGGATCAAGTTGTCCTTTCGAACCACGCTTATAGCTTGTTCCCGGATTAGGATTAAATTCTGTCAGACCGGCAAAGGAACCTGTTACGTAAAGGAATCCATTACAAAACTTAATATCATGACCACTTTCGTTATAGGTGTATCCATAATATGCAGCATTCGACCCTACTCTAAATCCCCAATTATATTTTCCGTTAGCAAAAAACATAGCAACAAATATATCTGAGCCACCAATCGATTTCAATTCACCGGCAGAGGATGTAGGATCAAGATCAACGGTATTTTGAATTTTCCCTGTAAGATATATATTATTAAAAAGGTCTAATGTAATGCCATAACAATCTGATGTTCCCCCTTCGAAAACAGATGCCCATTGAAAAATTCCATCCTTATTATATTTTGCAAAAAAACCATGTGTTCCTGAATCGTTGAAATAAGAACCAGGGGTGCCCTCTTCAGCAAAGGCAATATCAGACAGGAAACTACCGCATATATAAACATTTCCTTCCAAATCAGTAGCAAGCCCATGAACCAGGTCATTATAAGTGCCTCCTATTCCAAGAGCCCATTTAAGATTTTTATTTATATCGTATTTTGCAATGAAAATATCTTGTCCACCTTTTGTATTTAATATGTGAGATTTTGTTGAAGGATCAAAATCTGCTCCATTTCCTGTAAATCCTCCTGTGATGACAATATCGCCAGCTGAATCTTGAGTTATTTTTTCGACGGCAGTCCCTGAAGAACCCTGGAATGAAAATGCCCAGTTAACCTGACTAAATGAATTACCATAAATCAGGACAAAAATTACAAGAACTGAAGTAGTTGTTGATAAACATTTAGGCATACTAAATATTAAGTGTTTAGTAAATGTGCAACCTGTAGAAGTGATTTTACGGCATTAAGAAGATTAGGTTCCTTCCTGCAATGAGCGCGAAACATTTTCAGGCAAAATGAGATTGAAGTACAACATGTTGTCTCCAAATTATATTCAATTTCTTCAATAAAGGATTATGCGCTTGTTGCAAATTTTTCATTTAAAATCATCAATCCTTTCTGTGAATATTTATACTTTCTGTGATCCGGATGTAAAATACCTTAAAAAGTATTTTACTAAATGCTTTGTATAGATAATTTTGCCCTGCAGATCCACTATCTGAATTTTGATAATGACCTCTTACAACCAGCTAAGTTTAAGAGAAGGTTATTGGATCATCCTGTTGCTATTTTCTTTTCATTGCTTTACTGCAAAGGTATATTCACAGGATATTGAATCTATAGGTAAGGAAAAGCCATTGAAAATTTCAGGGGCTTTTGGCACCACACAAACCTTCTATACCACAGATGGAATTCCGCTAAGGAGACCGCCATACCAATGGGTATTTACCGGAAATCTTAACGTAGATATCTATGGTCTATCCATTCCAATATCCGGTTTCTGGTCTAACCAAAACAGAGAAGTCCGACAACCTTTCAATCAATATGGTGTAAGTCCAAGATACAAATGGCTCATAGCACATGCAGGATACCGTAACTTAAGTTTCACACCTTATACACTGGCAGGTCATACATTTTTAGGAGTGGGAGCAGAAGCCACACCAGGGATATTTAGGTTTGGTGCGATGTATGGAAGACTCAATAAGGCTGTTGAGGAAGATACAATCAACTCAGGAAACAATCCTCCCAGTTTTAGAAGAATAGGATATGGAATTAAGGCAGGCATTGGCAAAGATGGCAATTTTTTTGATGTGATCTTCTTTAAAGCTAAGGACGATATTAATTCATTAAAAAATATTCCTATAGCCAGCGATGTGAAACCGGCAGAAAATATGGTACTATCACTTAATATGCAAAAAAGATTAGGGAAAAGAACATTGCTTAGTTTGGAGTATGCCAATAGCTTCTATACAAGAGATACCCGTTCACCGAAAAAAGAATCAGCAGGCACATTTTCCAATCTCTATACACAAAACCAGTCCTCCCAACTTTTCAGTGCATTTAAGTCAGCCTTAACCTATTCTGGAAATTTCTATTCAATAGCTATGGGATATGAAAGGATAGAGCCTGAATACCGAACCCTTGGTGCATATTTCTTTAATAATGATTTGGAAAATATCACTGTATCTCCTTCAATCAGATTATGGAAAGATAAAATCAATTTGAATGCAAATGTTGGACTACAAAGAAACAATGTTAACAACAACAAAATGACTACAACCAGAAGGGTTCTTTCATCCTTCAACATCAATTACATTCCTGCGCCAAAATGGACTTTCAGTGGTATGTACTCAAACTTCACTTCCTACAACAGAATTTCCAACAGGTTTGACAGGTTTCAAACACTGGATACTTTAAACTTTTATCAGGTAAATGAAAATATAAACTTTAATGCAGGTTATAACAATTCAGGAAAAACTCTAAGACACGGAATTATGCTCAATAGTGCCTATCAGGGGGCCAATGAAACATATGGAGAAAATGTCACTTCCAATAAAGCTTTGTTTTTTAATCTGAACGGTTCATATCAACTTGGTATGATCCCTTCTGAAACCAACCTTGCAATAGGCATAAGTTCGAATAAAAATATAGTCGCAGGAAGAGAAACCTTAGCCTGGGGACCAACAGCCATGATGGGGAAAACGTTTTGGGATAAGCAGCTTCGTACTTCTATCAATGCTTTTTATAACAATGTAATTACAGATGGTAAAAGTACAGGCAAAGCAATAAATACTGTTTTAAGTTGTGGTTATAATTATTTAAAGAAGAATACTTTTACGCTTAATCTCATGTTACTAAACAGAAAGGGAGATACAGAAGCAAATAGCTTTACAGAGTTTACCGGTACTTTTGGGTATATGTATAATTTCTGAAGGTAGCGGAATTATTAATGTGGAACCTTTCCTTCAAGAATAATATTAGGCAGATCTACTTCTGAAGAAGGATGTCCTTCAAGTGTTACTACAAAAGCTTCAGCGCTTTCCACATCTGCCATCCTGAAAAATGCCTCAGGATTTATCGAATCTATTAAACCTGCATCTTGCATCATTTTTTCTTTAACGGACCAAAGTCTGTATTTCATGCCTGTACCGGGATCAGTCAGGTGATGTATTTCAATGTAAGTTTTATAGCTGGAGGGGTTCCAGAATATTACTGCTCTGGATTCATCATCGAAAACTTTACTTTTTAGCACCACTTTTCGGGTAAGAGTATCATTAATTACATCCAGCTTTTCCTTTAATAAATTAAGATGCTCCTTCGTATTGTTTAATTCATCTTTTAAAGATTCATGCACAGTAGATAATGTGGTAAGCTCCTGGCTTTTTTGTGTAAGCAGGGCAAACTCTTCTTTAAGTGTAAGATGACTCAGATATAAAAACAAAATATTCCCGATAGCAATGAACAGTAATATTCCAAATACGATTGCAACAATTTTACTTTTGCCGGAGGCTGTGGATTCCAAAATAATTTTTTCGGAACGGCCAGCAGGTTTTCCGGTAAGATTTTCAAGAACCTTTTTCTTAAGATGTAAAGGGGGAGTTTTTTCAAAAGCCATTACATATCTTGTTAAAGCTTTTTGTAAATTATTATACTCCTGCTTTAACTCCTCGTTCTGGATAATAAGCATTTCAAGTTCCTTCGCTTCTGATTCAGGCAGAACTCCTAAAACCAGACAATCCAATTTTCCGGAATTGATTATTTCCTGCGCATTCATAGATTACTGATTTGAGGATAGAGGGATTTCGTGAAAAGTTTTCAATATATACATGGCCCCGCGTACTTTTGATCTTACTTCAGATTCTGTTATATGAAACATTTCTGCGATTTCAGAAACAGTATTCCCTTTCAGATATAAGCATTCCAGTATATGTCGCTGTTCCGGAGTCATTCTGTTTAGTAGTTCCCTGGCAGCAAATTGCTCCGGCTTATAATCATTCGAAGCTTCCGGTTGTGGGTTATTATCTGAAGATCCCGGATGTGTAATTTTGAAACTCCGACTGCTTATCTTTTCAATCATGAAATTTCTCGCCTGATTAATAATCCACGAAAACAGTTTTTCCTGTTCAGGCTTAAAGGTAGAAATATTACTTACCAGATGATCAAAAACTTCAGGAAATAGCTTCTCTGCAATTTCTTCTGATGGGGAAATCTTACTAACGATACCAAAAATTGCTGAACTATAGGCATCATAAAAGTAGTTGATACCTTTCTGATCCTTCTCCTTTAGTTTTTCTAAAAGAGAATCCTGTGATATTTGCTGGTAAGTTTCTATGGCAGGCATTAGCTTTATGTAAAAATAATAAATGAAACGATAATAAGCACATCAATTTTGCATTTTTTGAAAGCCCATTTTATTATTAAAATTATATACGCTATCAATCAAAGGAAAAACCTGTGTCTTCAATTTTACAAAGGGGTCCGGCTGCAACCTCAATCCGCTCCGATAAGGGTACATCAATGCAATGGCAAGAAATAAAGTGATGCCGATAATACCTGAATGTAATACTGAAAGCATGGTCTGGGTTTTAAGAGATCCAATTTTAAAAAAGTAAGTTGAAACGATAGAAATTGCTGCACCTGAAATCAAAACCACCCACAAACCTTCCTGAATAACAGTGTTGGTGGCATAAAATAATCTTTGTCTTCTGTATGTTGCAAGGTTGTTAAGTTGCTGAAGCATATTTCTTTTAAATGCGAGCTCCTCTTCATCTTTGGCAGGATGTCTAAGGGCGACCCTGTACATTTTATTAAACGCTAACCATGTTGCCTCACTTTCAATTCCTTCTTTCATTTTTGGCCATGCATCCGTTATAATTTTTTCATTATATTCCCTGATGGCCTGTCGTAAGGAATCCCGGAAACCCGTGTCAAATCCCGAAGAGTCTCTGTATAGTATGCTTATACTTACAGCTTCCTCTATCAACATTTCATTTTGGGATTTAAAATCCTGCCACACACTGACAACAACCAGAGCAAGCAATAAGCCGAATAATCCACCGATAATTGTACATATAGCAATAGCAGTTCTAACCTCCTCCCGCACAAGCAGTGGATGTGGCAAATACTTTCTCGATAAGACAAGGCCTAAGATGGATATTCCTATGGTGGATCCGACAACCAATAGAAATAACAAGGAAGGATGTAAACCAGCGAGATAAAACATAAATGCTTTACCTCAAAACATTTATGTGGGGACTTTGTTTGACCGCACACAATGAAAAACTATAATTCCACCTTTTCCTTTTCCGGAATCATGGATTGAAGTGTTTTTAAAGAATCTTCGATGGTATCTATATCGTCGAAAACAATCATTGGCCTTTTATTGACCTCTTTGAGTCTGCATCTCTTAGGATTTTTTTGTGCATACTGTAAAATTCTTCCGAATGTATCTGATTTATAATAAGCTTCTTTCTCCGGAGGGACAAAATATCCCTTCATATTTCCATTTTTAATAGTGAGTTTTTCAAATCCCAATTGCTCCGCCAACCAGCGAAGTTTTACTGTTTGAATTAAATCATTTACTTCTTCCGGAAGCGGACCAAAGCGGTCAACCATTCCGGTCCTGAAGTCTTCTAGTTCTTGCTCCGTTTTTATATTATCAAGATTGGAGTATAAGCTTAATCGCTCACTGATATTGGAAACATAATCATCAGGAATTATAATAGACAAATCGGTTTCAATAACACAATCCTGAACCAGATTTTTAACATCTCTAAGCTGGAATTCTTTTTCAAACAATTCCCTGAACTCTGTTTCTTTCAATTCCTGAATTGCTTCATCAAGAATCTTGTGATACATATCAAAGCCAAGATCTGTAATAAATCCGCTTTGCTCAGCGCCTAAAAGATTTCCAGCCCCCCTGATATCAAGATCCCGCATTGCAACTTTAAATCCATCTCCCAAATCTGAAAACTCCTCCAAAGCGCTTAATCTTTTCCTTGCATCTGCCGGCAATGTTGCAAGTGGCGGTGTAAGCAAATAGCAATAAGCTTTCTTGTTTGACCTACCAACCCTGCCTCTCATTTGATGAAGATCTGACAATCCGAACATATGAGCACGATTAATAATAATTGTATTGGCATTTGGGATATCAAGACCACTTTCAATAATATTGGTAGAAACAAGGACATCGTATTCGCCTTCCACAAATTTCATCATTACTTTCTCCAGCTTGTCTCCTTCCATTTGGCCATGGGCTATTCCTATTTTGGCATCAGGTACAAGACGTTTAATAACATCTGCGACTTCTTCTATATCTTTCACCCGGTTGTGAACCATAAAAACTTGTCCGTTTCTCCGCAACTCAGCACTAACTGCATCCCTGATGATCTCTTCATTGAATACATGGATTTCTGTAGTAACGGGTTGCCTGTTCGGAGGAGCTGTAGCGATAATAGAAAGATCTCTGGCTCCCATTAATGAAAAATGCAGTGTTCTTGGTATCGGTGTGGCAGTTAACGTAAGCGTGTCTACATTGACCTTGTATTCTTTTAATCTGTCTTTTACTTTCACTCCGAACTTCTGCTCTTCGTCTATAATCAACAACCCCAGATCCTTGAACTTTACTTCCTTGCTGATGATCTTGTGAGTTCCTATCAGTATGGTCGTTTTACCTTCTTCAACCCTCTTTAGTGTTTCTTTGATTTGCTGAGCGCTTTTAAATCTATTGATATACTCCACCAAAACAGGAAATCCTTTTAGTCTTTCACTAAAGGTTTTATAGTGTTGCATAGCGAGAATAGTAGTAGGTACAAGCACTGCAACCTGCTTTCCATTCACGGCCGCTTTAAATGCAGCTCTTATGGCCACCTCTGTTTTTCCAAAACCTACGTCACCACAGACAAGTCGGTCCATAGGATGAGGTTTCTCCATATCTTCTTTTACATTGGAAGTAGCCTTTGCCTGATCAGGAGTATCCTCATATATAAAAGATGACTCCAGTTCTGCCTGTAAGAAATTGTCTTTCCCGAATGCGAATCCGGGAGCGGCTTTCCGTTTTGCATAAAGATTGATTAACTCTTTTGCAATATCCTTAACCTGCTTTTTGACTTTCTTCTTTTTGCTATCCCAATCTCCAGACCCCAGCTTGCTCATTGCCGGAGGACCACCTTCTTTGCCGCTGTACTTTGAAATTTTGTGCAATGCATGAATACTTACGTACAGCAAATCATCGTCACGGTACACCAGCCTGATTGCTTCCTGTTGCCGGCCTCCGACATCTACCTTTTCCATTCCAGCAAATCTTCCAATTCCGTAGTCGGCATGAACTACGTAGTCTCCAGGCTGCAAAGACCTGAGTTCTTTTAGTGTAAGCGCTTTTGATTTGCTGAACCGCTCCTTGGTTTTATACCGTAAATATCTTTCAAATATCTGATGGTCGGTATAACATACCAACTTCAGATTATGGTCAACGAAACCCTGTCTTAGGGATATATTCAGTGGCTGGAATTTTAAAAAACGATCCACCTCAGTAAAAATGGTATTAAGCCTTTCAATCTGATTAGGTGAATCTGCTGCTATGACATTATTATAACCTTTAGATTGATATTCATTTAGATTATCAACCAGCAAATTAAATTCTTTATTAAATGACGGCTGGACATTGGAAGAAAAAGCTATTCCTTCAGATGATTTAAAATAATACCTGCTACCAAATTCCAGAATATCAAATCGGGTGGCCAGCTTTTCAAAAGACTGTGAATTTTCAAATAAATCTTCAGGCTTGCTTATCACTCTCGACCCTCCGCTTTCCTGCATAATCTGATCAAAGGCACCCTCTGCTTTAGAGTAATATTTATCCAGGAGATCCAGGGTCATCTGGAAATCTTTAAACCAAAGTCTGGTAGTCTCCGGAATAAAGTCCAGAAGCGCTTCCCTGCTCTCTTGCATTAACCTGGTTTGGATATTCGGAACTATGGAAATGTTCTTTCTGCTGTCTACCGAAAGCTGTGAATTTGGATCGAAGGTTCTGATGCTTTCGATCTCATCGCCAAACAACTCAAGTCTGAAAGGAAAATCATGAGAATAGCTAAAGACATCTATTATACCACCTCTTACTGAAAATTGCCCAGGCTCATAAACAAAGTCAGTTCGCTCAAATTCATATTCCTGCAACAACTCAATGATGAAATTGAGATCTATCTTATCACCGATGTTTGCAGTAAAAGAATTTTCTTTTAATGATCTTTTGTTAATCACTTTTTCAGTTAGTGCCTCGGGGTAAGTGATTATAAGGAATGAGTCATTGCTCTTATTGTTGATCAGATTTAAAACCTCCGCCCTTTGCAGAATATTTGCGTTTTCTGTTTCTTCAAATTTATATGGCCTTTTATAAGAAGACGGGAAAAAAAGGATTTCGATATTGGGCAGCAGATTTTGGATATCATTATGAAAAAAAGCTGCTTCTTCTCTGTCATGTAAGATGACAAAATGCTTTCCTTTTACTGAGTTATAAAGCGAAGCAAGGACAATGGCATCCAGACTTCCGGCCAAGCCCTTAACCTGAATTCTTTTCGAACCGGAAGATTTGATTTGTTCTTCCAACGTCCGTACTGTTGCATCCTCCTGGTAAACTTTTAATAATTCCTGTACTTTCAAGACTAGTCTTTTTGAATTAAACAAAATAAAGCTACCCGCCTGCTTCCTTTGTTCGGACTTTTTAAGGAAACAGGCAGGTACCTGATCACAAATTTATAAACAATGCAGAGAGGGGGAAAATTCTAAGGATTTAATTAAGTCAAATTATTTCATCCACCACGAATAAATGTTTCCGTTGATTTCCAGGAAAAAACGAAAAATTTCAGATGATTTTCCTTTATAAAAATCAGAATAGCCAAAACATAAAGGGGATATAAGTAGTTGAACCAGCCGAGCTTGGCAAAAATATTTATATTAAAAATAAAAATTTTACAATTCAGAAATATTAACTATCTTGAAGTTTGATTTTTTGATAGGAAGTTGAGGGAAGGTTAAAGGGAGAAAGAGGGAAGCTACCCCTGTAAAACACGAATGTTGCCGGGGCTTATGTTACCCAAGGGGCCGGGTAACATAAGACAGCAACAATCTCTCTTTAAAAACACATTAAATAAAGAATATGAAAACAAATTATACTTACCTCCTTTAACGGGAGCCAATATACAGGGTTACACTACAGGTTATAAAAAAATATGAATTCGACAAATTATATACAATTATGGACTAACTATACACAAAAATCCCATGAACCGGTTTGCATACTTTTTTATCTTTTTAATTTTAGTGTGGTGGAAAGCAGGAGCACAGGTTACAGTAGACATCAATTCAGGTAACCCCAGGTTTCCCTTTCCTCAATTTTTGGATTACGGGTCTGACCGAAGGACCCTGGCATCGCAAAACTCTCCCGGCGTCACCCATGCCGAAATGGAGCAGATAACCCGTGATGCATGGCAGATTATGGCCAACGCATTTGTCTACTCCGGCGAATCACATGCCGGCATACAATACATAAGAGGAAATCTTGGTTGTCCATACGATTGCTCAGAAGGTGATGGTTATGCTCTTCTTGCCGCCGCTGAAATGGGTGACAAAAAAACATTTGACGGCTTGTGGATGAGGATTCATGATGAAAGAATGATTACCTACCCTCGCTACCGTGATTGTGTGGTTCCAAATGCAGGTTACCAATATGGACCAAACAGTTTAAAAGACAATACAGATGCTGCTACCGATGGCAGCTTTGACATAGCCCTGGCACTCCTAGTAGGCTGGAAGCAATGGGGAGACCTCATGGGAGTAAATGATGCCTGCGGAAATCCTATCAGCTACAGGCTGGAGGCATTGAGAGTAATTCGGGGATTAGTTGAAAAGCATGACCGGGGACTCGGAGATTGCAGGAGAGTTTCAGGAGTAATAGGTTTCGATGGTTATATAAAACATTCAAATACAGGACCCGGTGAAATGACAGGTTGGGCTACAGGTATGTGTCCAGAAGGACCGGAATTTACTGGGCCTAATGTGACCCATATTGATTATGCCGCCCCGGCATATTTCCGTTGTTTCGCTGACTTTCTGCAAACCCAGGGAGGCTCCGCAGCGGATCTTGCATGGAATATAAATCAATTTCTCCGTGCTGAGGCTTCTTCTGACTGGGTGATGGGACAACTTTATAACAAAGGCCCTCAATCATTACCTGTCGCCGGTTGGGTAGGTATAGATGTAGCTAATAATACCACCTTCAGTAATTTTGACATGGGTGAAGATTTCAGGTATGTATGGCGTCATGTTCTCAGTTATGTATGGCATGGAAACCCAACTACCAGCTGGAACCCTGTAACCAAACAGGTAATTCCTGGTGGCAACACTATTGAAAGGGACATGGGTATCAGGTTTGCCAATTTCATGTCGAACCCTGCTCAGGCCCCATGGAATCACGCTTGTGTCAATGTAGGAGGAGGACTCGCCCTTACCTTCCAGGGCCCATCTCAGATAGTCCAACAATACAATCCTAATACCGGTGCAGCTACCGGGGCATTCCCTCTTAACTGGATGCATGGCACCGGTGCACCTGCCGCTATTGCTGCTCAGGATTTTGATCTTATGGGGAAAATGTTCAGACAATGTGTGATCGAATGGGATGGTACTGTAGGTTATCTTAGCTCTGTACCGGTTTATTTTCACGGTTTCTTTCGTCTGCTCGGCCTCCTTACACTTTCAGGTAATCACCATTCACCTTGTGACTTTGTACCTCATGCCAATATAAAGGTTTATAAAGCTGTCGATAAAACCTATGCTTATCCCGGAGATACTTTAACTTATACCATTTCTTACAGAAATTATGCATCAATTAATGCTACAGGAGTAGTAATTACTGATGCAATTCCTGCAGGCCTGACATTTGTATCCGCCAGCAATGGAGGCAGTGTATCAGGAGGGAATGTGATATGGAATATAGGTACAGTGCCGGGACTTCAAAATCAAAACTACAATGCTACAAGAGGGTCGGTAACCGTAAGATTCAGGATTAACAATAATGCAACGGGCAGAATCTGCAATGTAGCAAACATCTCATGCACTAACGGGACAGGATGGACCAGCAATGAATATCCAAATAACATCACAGATGTGATGGAAAGAAATTGTGTGGACATAGCAACGCGTCCGCTTTATATACAGAAATCATCCGATGTAGCTGCAGTAAACCCCGGACAAACCATCAATTATACACTTGATTTTGGCAATCAACCTATTCCATTTATCAACGGAGGAAGACCGGGAGTGAATGTTGCTTTTGCAAACAACGGTGTGGCTCCCGGCACCCAGCTTGGCTTAAAGTTTCGACTATACCATGGAGCAGATGAAGCATATATCAATTACAGGAATTACAGAATTTCATACTTTTTGCAGGATGCAACCACCACATGGTCTTTGGCTAATACTATATATGAAGGTGGTTCTGCTGCCGGTGTCACTGTAACACAGCAAAACCTGGTTCCGGGTTCAGATGCAACCGGCTCCTGGAATCAAAGGCTGATAATCAGATTTGCAAATCAGCTTGCAACCACCTCTCCTCATTTACTAAGATATTCCGGCTTAACTCAAAGAATACATCAGGGAGGAACAGCATTATTAAGAGCAGTATGGAATCTGCATGATGCAGGCTGGGCCAGCCATGATTGGTCAGATGACTGGTCAGCAACACCGGCTGCCTCCGCTGCAGACGGACATGTTTATTTTCCCATAACAAATAACTGGGCGGATCCATATAATCCGAATATTCCTGTTACCAAACTTCATAATGAAGCTTGTCAGACTTCTGCAACAACAGTAAATAATATTCTTGTTGAAGAATGGGATGGATACACCTGGAGAAGAATTGCAGGAAACGGTCCTGTATCGGGAAGGGAAGTGGAGAATGTAGTATTAGTTGATCAATTGCCACCAAATGTAACTTTTGTTGCATTCACTTCTACCCCTGCTATTGGATCTACAACATACGATGCTGCATCAAGGCAGATAAGATGGACTGCTCCATTGTTAAGAATTAACGAGCACGGTCAAATAAAGTACCGTGTAACTGCCAACAATGTACCATGTCCTGTAACCGGAAACATACAGAACATAGCCTCTATATCAGGAACAAATGAATCTCCGGCGAGAGATACAAACAATGTAAGTTTAACCTGCGATTGTGTTCCGCCGCCGGCACCCCCTGCTACTTCCATGACCAAAACTGTTACCAGTGGTGCAGGCCCTTATGCTATAGGGAGTTCAATTTCTTATAGCATCACCTATACCAATACACATGGTTCAATTGCTAATCCCGACCTGAACAGCTCAACCAACTGGACAAGGCAAAGCGGGACAACCAATTTTAACTTTGGAAGCAACAGGGTTTCAACTGTTAGTAATCAAAGTACTGTAATGACATACGGTTATTCACATGGAACAAATGGAGTACTCACCGGAAGATATACATTTCAGGAACATGCAGTAGCCGGAATCGCCATGAGACACACAGGCGGTGCTATCGGTAACGGGATATATGTAACCTTCAAGGCCAATGCAGGAGCAGGCAATGTAGAAATAAGATTCTGGAATGGTACTACACAGGTAGGAGCAGCCTCTACACCAGCAGTCTCAGGTCTTGCATCCGGATACTTTGATTATCGAATTGAATTAAATGGCGGCACAATATCCCTTTGGATCAATAACTTTTCAGGAGCTCCTCTTCTAAGTATGACAGGAATGACTGTGCAGGCAGGATATGCTGGAATAATAAACGGAACCCCCGGTGCAGCTGATGTTTGGGGAACACATCACTTTTCTTCATGGTGGACCAATCTTGATTCAGGATTTAATGTGCAGATGTATGACCCGATCCCTTCCGACATTACTTATGTATCATCATCCAACTCCGGGACAGTGACAGGAGGCATATTAGAATGGCCTATGACCAATAGCACCACTACTACTCCATTACTTGCAGGCCAGACCATCACCCGCACCTGGACAGGAACAGTATCTACCTGCAATTGCGGCGGTGTGTTAGCCAATACAGCTTACATGCGAATACTTGGTGTTTCTCCGGAACCCGCCGCACAGGTGGTGGTTTCCTGCAATTTTGTTACACCGGTCACTTATCTTTCTTTCACAGGAAAAAAACAGGATAAATATAACCTGCTTGAATGGACCACATCTTCTGAAGTCAACAGTAACTATTTTGCTGTTGAGCGTTCCGATAACGGAAAAGATTTTCAAAGAATCGGCATGGTTAAATCTTATGGAAATTCCTCTTCTCCAAAAAACTATTCATACCATGACTATAATTCTGCAAAGAACAACACATACTATAGACTTGCGCAATATGATACAGATGGAAGATATAATCATAGTGAAGTGATTTACTTATCTGGTCAAAATGCAGATGTAAAAATATATCCGAATCCATTCAGCTCAGAAACTAAAATTTTGATTCTTCCTGCGGATGAAAAAGAAGTAACCATAAAACTGTTTTCGGGCAATGGGATATGTATAAATGAATATAAAGTAAGTGAGGCTGCTGAACTAACAATTGGAAATGACATGGCTGCAGGCTTGTATTTACTGCAGGTTATTTCCGGGGATCAAATTCAAACATATAAAATCATCAAACATTAATTGCTGATAAATGAAATTTTTTAAAGCAGGACTGCTTATCTTTTTGTGTATTTATTTCAACAATTATCTTTTTGCCCAAACATGGCCGGGGGATACTATACAGGTATTTATCAATAGCGGTAATCCTAAATTTCCTTTTCCTCAATTCAGAGAATATACAACTGGAAAATCTCTGGCATTACATAATCCTGTTGGTGTGGTTCATGCAGAGATGGAGAAAACTTCCCGTGACGCTTACAGGATAATGATGAATAGGGCCCTTTACACCGGCCAAAGCCTTGGTGCAGGACCAAACCAGGTAAGATATATTGTATTTAACAACAATACAGTACCTCATAATTATGGCACCTTTGTATCCGAAGGTGATGGCTATGCACTTCTTGCCGCTGCATATATGGCCGATAAAAAAACTTTCGACGGACTATGGTGCTGGATTCATGACAATAGATTAAGCGTGGTAAAAAGATATATTAACTGCGCTGATCTTCGTCCTACTTATGCATATGGCCCATATACTGCAGGTTGGAAAAACGATGCTTCCACTGCTGCGGGATCCGGAGATAATGACTCTGC
Source organism: Cytophagaceae bacterium (assembly GCA_046290815.1). Taxonomy (GTDB): domain Bacteria; phylum Bacteroidota; class Bacteroidia; order Cytophagales; family Cytophagaceae; genus JBKBUF01. The sequence continues at coordinate 163,834 of JBKBUF010000005.1, forward strand.
TGCTGATGGAGATTTTGACATAGGACTTGCCTTGCTTATTGCTTACAGACAATGGGGTGAATGGATGGGAGTCAACGATGCATGCGGAAATCCGATTTCGTACAGGCAGGAAGCCATCCATTTTATCAAAGCAATGGTAGAAGCAACTGAAGTAGATGACGGAAATCCCTTTACTCCCGCACAATATGTTACGGGCTGTATAGGCGTGGATGGTTATGTAAAGGGAGGAAATACCTGGGGAGAAATGACCAACTGGGCTATTGCAAACGGAATAAACCCAAGGCCGGCCTGTGGATTTGTATTTTCAAATTGTAATCAGAAATCATTCTTCGATTATTTCGCTCCAGCCTATTACAGGACTTTCGGAGATTTCCTCCAGGAACAATCTCAACCAGCCTGGTGTGTGGAGCAATACAGAAGAGCAGAAGCATCATCTGACTGGCTTATGGGTAAGTTTTATGAGCAGGGTCACATTGGCTTTGCCGGCGGTGTTACGATGAATGAAGCTACTCTTACACCAACTTTTACCGAAGCATCACCTACAGGATCATTTGATGGAGAAGCATTTCGATTACCCTGGAGAACCATCAGCAATTTCATGTGGCATGGAGCACCTACACGTAATTGGGATCCTTTAAACCATGCCGCTATACCCGGAACCAATACCTATGAAAGAGATAATGCATTAAGGATCTCTCAATTCCTTAAAGCCCCACAAAACTATGGTACGCCCTGCCAGAAATTAGGCAGTGACCCCATCGATATCAGATTTCAGGGAAACACACTTGTACATAGTGCGCACAACATGAATGGCACTCCCGGTAACCCATACATATATATGAACTGGATCCACGGAGCAGCTGCAGCGGCACCTGTTATTTCAGAAGATGTAGAAACACTTGCCAAAACCTACAGACAACTTGAGCTGGAATGGGATGTGGTAAATGACATGCCAACCAATGACAACGAAAGATACATTAACAGTACACCAAAATATTTTCATTGCTGGTACAGGGTGCTTGGATTATTGATCACTACAGGCAACTGGCATTCGCCAAATACTCTGATGGTACCTGATGCAAATATGAAAGTGTACAAAGCAGTAAGTAAAACCTACGGATTCCCTGGAGATACATTGAAATACACTATATCTTACCGGAATTACGCTTCCATCAATGCACTGAATGTAAAAATAGAAGATGTGATTCCATCAGACCTTGAATTTGTTTCTGCGAGCAACGGAGGGGTATTTGCTGCAGGCAAAGTAACATGGAACATCGGGACAGTACAGGGATTTCAAACGGCAACAGGAGTTGCTCCGACACAAGGTTCTGTAACACTGATTTGCAGAATCAAACAGGGTACACCAACCGGAACAAGAATCTGCAATACAGCGACCATTACTTGTACCAATGGTACCGGCTGGACCAGCAATGAATATCCCAACAATATTACCGCCACCATGGAGAGAAACTGTGTTGATGTGGTAAGAAGAGCCCTGACAATTGAAAAAACGGCCAATCGAAGCATGATGAATCCGGGGGACGAAGTGGAATTTACATTGAACTTTGAAAACAGTTCGGATGCAGGATGGCTTGACGGAGGAAGACCTGGCATAACTGTAACACATGGTTATGGGTATTCAGGACCTAATACAGTTAATTTGTACTTCAGAATATTTCATGGTGCTGAGGAGGCTTACATAGATTATGGCAACTATCGTGTTTCCTATTTTATTAATGATCCCGCAAAAACAGGATTTTATCCTGCAGATCCTACAGGCTGGACTTTCAATGTAAATATTCTTGAAGGAGGAGATCCGACGAAAGTAAACTTTGCATTTCAGAAAATCCCATTCGGCACTGATGCCGGAAACGGAAGAAAATGGGACCAGAGGCTCACCTGCAAATTTGCTCCTGCACTTGCAGCAACATCACAACATCTGTATAAATATTTTGGTGTCACTGGAAGAGTTCACCGAGGAGTAAGAGAACCTTTCAGAATTATGCTGAAACTGGAATCTAATCCTTCATCACCTATGTCTCCGCAACTTGCCGATGACTGGTCTTTTGACGGAGATGCATCACCTTTAAATGTTGGTTCAGACGACAAAAGCACTTTCTTTCCTATTACACCAGACTGGACAGATCCCGTAAATTTTCCTGCAGGAAGAAATGTTGACAGAATACACGTGGACGAATGCCGCACCAAAACTCCCAATTACCAAAGAGTCCTGGTGGAAGAATTTGACGGATATACATGGAGAAGAGTATTTGGAAGAGGCCCTCTTCCCGGAAGAGAAACCTACAATGTGGTGGTAGTAGATACTTTACCGGCTGATCTCACATGGGCAGGATTCGTCGACAACGAAGCTTTAGGAATCACAGCGACCTACACTCCTGCAACAAGAATTATACGTTGGAGTATACCTGTAATGCTTGTCGGAGCAAAAGGAGATTTAAAATACAAAGCAACGGCTAACGGCTCATGCCCTATGACTGATAAAAATTTTACTAATTGGGCATGGATTTATTCTTCAACTGACAGTCCGATTGGTGATGATGTTGCATTAAAGACAACTTGTGATGTGGTTCCTCCGCCTCCACCACCTGCAAGTTCAGTATATAAAACGGCAAACAAAACAAACTACATTATTGGTGAGAACATCACTTATAAGGTAAAATTTATAAATACCAAGGGCTCGGTTGCAGAACCTGATTTGAATAATAGTACAAATTGGACTGCAAGAGGTGGTACAACAGTACCTGCAATATCAGGAGGACAAATAAGTCTGGGCTGGGCACCGAAACCTGCGTTATTCACCCATGATAAAGCTCACGGAAAGAATGGAAGTTTAACTTTTACTATTGATCATGACACCTGGACAGATATGGGAATTGTATTCCGTTATCAAAGCGGTCATCCCAAGGATAATAATTTTCAGGGTGTAATGCTGCACTTGAAATTTGGTGGCAGCGGGGCCAATAGTGTATTCATGCAGGTGAGAAATAACATGACTTTAGTTCCTGGTTCTTACAATGGAATTTATGGCGGACCCAGCAAGCCGGCTGTAGTGAAAGTAACTCTAACGGATGGAACGCTTGAAGTATGGATAAACAACCTCAGCGGCCCTCCTATCTATACTGTCAGCGGAATAACTATGCAGACCGCCGGATATGTTGGCTATTATAACGGAAATCCGGATGGAAGTTCACCGGAAAATGGCAACCATAAAATCAATGCGTGGAAATCTGAATTTGATTCTGCCTTCGATGTTTTCATGTATGACCCAATACCTGCAGATGTATCATTCCTCTCTGCCAATAATGCTATTTATAACACCAGCGCAACCACCAAAACGGGATCGAATCTTGCAGGTTCCGTCACCTGGCAGAAGTTTGATGGACCAATGCTGGTCAATGATTCATTAATCTACTACTGGACAGGCAAAGTAGAAACCTGTACCAACGGTAATATTGTGAATACTGCCTATATGAAAATTTATGGTGTAAGTCCGGATCCGGGAGCACAAGTGGTAAATAACTGCGCTACCGTTACACCTGTGACACTTTTAAATTTCTCAGCAGAAAAAACCAACTCAGGTGTAGTGCTATCATGGTCAACTGTTAATGAAATAAATAACGACTTTTTTCTTGCCCAGAAATCTGATAACGGAATAGACTTTTATGACATTGGAAAAATTAAAGGTCAGGGAAGCAAAAAATCGATTTCTAATTATACATTTTCTGATAATGAGAAGCTGAGTTCGATAAACTATTACAGACTTGCTCAGGTTGACTATGACGGTACCATTACACACAGTAATGTGATTTCAATTCAAAATATTTCTGAATTAATTATAAAAATACTTCCAAATCCTTTCAACGATCAGACCTTTTTGCATATTGATATGATAGAGGGAGAAGTTACAGTAAAAATGTACAATACCGGCGGCAAACTATTGATGCAAAAAACAATCTACAGGTCAGAAACAATACCATTGGGACAAGACCTTGGCCCCGGAGTATATTACTTGCATAGCAACACAAAGGACCAAAACAGGGTAGTTAAAGTTGTGAAATACTAGCTTAAGAACATAAGCAGTATTTCACGATATCCCGGAATCACACTTTTAGCATTATGGCTGTACAACCATCTTGGTTACCCTTTCACCATTCCCGGTTTTATGAATAACAAAATACATCCCCGCGGGAAGACCTGATAAATTTAATTCTTCTTTTCGGCTTGTCACCTTTTGCTGTTTAATAATTGTCCCAATGCCATTCGAAATAATTAAATCACCTGTAGAGGCAGACGTTTCTACTATGATTAAATCTTTCGCAGGATTAGGATATATATTAAAAGAAGGCAACACTGAAGGTTCGGTTTCAATGTCAGTTACCTGAGAAACATTGATATCCGCAGGTGTTGCGAATGCATGCTGGCAATTGCTATTAATTACTTTAACATTTAATGTATGCCTTCCTGCCTGACTTGCAGTCCAGGTATATGAATATGGAGGAGTGTTGCTTGATCCTATCAATTTCCCGTCAATGAAATACTCAACCCTTGAAATGGCAGAAGTGGATGATGCGTTAATAGTAAAGGTATATGGATTACCTTGTGCGATGGTAGCATTGTTGGATGGTGCAGTGATGGATATTGATGGCGCTCCGGTACATTTACCCGTTAATTCGCACAATGCATCAAGCTTGGGTGCTTTACTCAGGTCGGCAAAGTAACTTAAATCTTCTGTTGCTCCCCAACAACCGTATCTGCTTACTCTCCCGGTAAGCACAAAATAGTTTACCAGATCATTTGTTCCCACAGGTGCAGTACCATTTGCTGCTGCAGAAAACCAATTGTCATTATAATTACGAATTACTGCAGTTTTCATCTGAGGAATTCTGTTTGCCCTAATCCTGTTGCCAATGTTGGTAGCATTGCCTCCTCCGTTATCCGGACCTCCTTCATATTGTAAATGAAGCATGCCGAATGACGCTGCATATTGTGCCACTGTTTTCACTGCCTCTACATTTCCATCACTGTTAGCAGACATTCTTGTTACAATCTGCTGTGGTGTATCTGATTCCTGAAATCCACTATCATTAAAATATGGCGCTGATGCCAGAGCATAAATAAAATTCTTTGGAGTGCCAAATGCAGAGTTGACATAATTCATTGCATCCTGGTACCAGACAAGGTAACCTCCAATTTGCCAGCCAAAAACAGGACGGATTCTGCTGCGTGAAGAAAGAGATACACCTAAAACATTTTCAAAAATCTGACTTATCTTAATTAGTTTTTTGGCAACCCTCCGGGCTCTGCGTCTGTCATTCCAGGGTGTACTGGCTCTGACATCTTCATCTTCCGGTGAATTCAATACAGCCGATTCATTATATTGATATTGGGTAAAACCGGGATTCCACACTTCATTGCTATACTCTATATAAATATTCAGATCACTTCTCAGGTTATCTTTAATAAGTGTAGCCAGTTTCGTTACATAATCGTCAGTAGCAGCAACGGGAATGTTAATCCAAATATCTTTACCTGTCAGATTCGCTAACTCTATCGCATCTTCCCATGGCGCGCCTTTGGTATAAGGAAAAACATCAGGCTTTTGTCTGTCATCCCAGGTTGTAAAATTGTTTGCTGCCCATGTACCCGGACCATTGTTATTGGTATGTGCCCAATCCATAAATCTGATGGTGCTGAACATACTGAGTGCATTTAAAAATTGCGTACTGAATTTCTGATTAGTACTTGCAGGATATCCGGGTCTTATCATCTTAATATTTTTCACACCTGAATTAACAGGAGCATCCGGAGTAATTTTGGTATTGGTAAAATTCAAAACAAAATAACCGTATTTCCAGCCTCCGGAAGAGGTGCCGGAAGGCCAGGTAATATTAACTGTAGTTGTATTGGTAGCTGCATTGTAAACTTTGCCTGTATTTAGTTCTGCCCAGGAAATAGGAGCATCACACCATGAAGAAATATTCGCCTGACCGGTAAAAGTTAAGACATAGACACCCGATAAATCCGGGACATATACATCCGGATCATCTGCGGGCGGGGCCCAGGCGCCGAAAGGACGATGGTCAAAAAATGTAACCTGAAAATCTTCCAAAGGCCATCCATTAGCATCTACATTAGCAAAAGATGAGGTGGAAGGATACTTCCTTAATCTTTCAGCTGTCTTAAATACATCCGGATATTCATAGGCAGGTCCTCCGATTCCATCCAGATTAATGCCAATTTTACTATTGCAGCTTTGGCTGAAAGAATAGGTATGGATAAGTTGAAAAAGGATTATAATAAGGAGCGTAGGTCGTATAAATGCCATTGCGTTTTTATGGCAATATAATTAAATTTTTTATTAGAATATTTCCAATCACCCTGTCAGGGTGGACCCTGACAGGGTCATGACCGGATCAGCGGCATAGTCATACAATGTGGACCGCCTCTGGCTCTGGATAACTCACTGCTCGGTAAAGAAATAATGGTGTTGTTGATCTCAGTAGGATTAAATACCCCAGAGATGATTTTTGAGACCAACTCTTCAGCCGGGATTACCTGGTACCCGAATTCTTTCAGCCAGCTGTTGGTCTTTGTGTTTCGGTCATAAGCAAAAGCCACCCCCGGCTTCACTACAAATAAGTTACATGCATCGGTCCACTGCTCTCTTTCAGCAAAAGGCGATTTACCCTCTCCGCAAGAAATAAAATTCCACGATTTATACTTTTCCAAAAGAAGATCTTTAACGCATTGATATTCTTCAACTTTACCTACAGGCCTGACATAATGTTTAACTTTAGTTTTTCCGGCCTGGCAGATAAGCGGCTCATAAACCACGCTTTCACTTTCCTTTGTCAATGTAAAAATGGTATCCAGGTGCATGTACATCCTTGTAGAAGGCAGGTAAACAACAGAAATTTCGGACACTGCCTTTTTTGAAAATATCCGCGTAACAAGCTTATTTACACCCTCTTCTGTCGTTCGCTCACTTACCCCTATAAGTAAGTGATTATCCCTGATGAGCATTACATCTCCACCTTCAACAGAGTATTTACCTATTTCACCATTATTATTGTAAAGCAATTCATCCTGATCAGAAGACAGCCCTATAATTTTGCCATCATTTCCTGAGAACATAGGATGGTTGGAAAAAACAAAATATGCCAGTATGCTTTCACGTGATCTGGCTTTGGTTTTGGACTGAGAAATAATAAGATAGTCATTAACAACCGTACCCAAATCTCTTGTAAAAATAAGATTTGGTAAGGGAAAAAATATTGGAACCTGTTTCTTATGATGATATACTCCCGTGATAAGTGTTCTGGCCAAAAGAGAAGGTTCGGTGTCATAAAAAAATCTCTCTATCCTTTCGCCACATCGCTCAAGATAACATATCACCTTTAAAATATTCTTTCTTACCTCATTGTTTTTCAACACATCTGCCAGCAACACTTCAAATTCTACAACATTCTCTCGACCAACAAATCCAGACAGGACAGTAGTAAAAATCTTATGTTCCTCAATCATCTTCGGCAGGTAAACTATATCGTCGTAAAGCAATTCAATAGCCCTCGCGGGAGTGACTTTTTCAATACCTTCATCAGGTTGGTGAATAAGCACTTTTCCTAAAACTCCGGTTTCGGACTTTACATTAATTGGCGATATTTTCTGGCCGGTTAAAAGCATAAAATTACATTTTGTCGATATACCATTTTAGTACATCATCATTTTCATGCAGAAAACGCTCCCTCCGGATTTTATGTATTCTGAGGTGTCAACTTCTATAACCTCAAATCCATGTTTTGCCAGATGATGCTGTGTGATAGCATTTCCTTTCTGAATTAAGGCGAATTTTTTTCCTGTTACTGCATCATTTATAATATGTGCATTTAGAGCAAAACTAACTTCCGCCTCATTAACAGGTATTACGATTACCTCTTTAAAGAGTTTTTTTATCATCCGGATTCCATTAATGGTGAATGCTTCTGCACAAATCATTACCGTTTCTTCATCCAAGGGAAGGAAGCAGGTGTCAAGATGATAAAATTTATCATTTACTAACTCCAATGCTACAATGGGCACATTCAATATTTTGCTAAGCTCATCCATTGCAGCTTTATCTGAACGGAAACCGTAACCACCATATAATAACATTTTTCCGGGATGTGGAATGGTATCACCCATTCCTTCAAATAAATCTGCATGTTTAAGTTGAATCAGATTATAATCAAGGGATTTAAAATACTCCGCAAAATATGGAACCTCCTTTTGCCGGGAGCAATGGCGCATTTTACTTAAAACCACTACCTTGTTTCCATTTTCATCTTTCCATGGAAAAGTTTGATTCGCCGCGAACACCATATCCTCACAGCCCTTTACCCCGGGAATCACACCAACATCTTCAAGAACTCCTTTCTTTTTCAGAGTTTGATAAACTTTTTTTAATTCATTCCACTGCTTGACGGCTAAAGCTTTATCTACCCGCCCAAGACCTTGTTCCATGTGGGGATTTTTAACATCTATAATGTCAAAATACTCCGGGCTGGCCATTAAAACTTTGCGTGGCTCAACTCTTGACGGGATTTCTGAAATATTAAAATCCGGCTCATTGGTATAAACTTTTCTTGCAATGGAAATCATATTTTAGCTCCTCCTGATTTTATTGAACGCATAGTATGAATTTTGAGTTTTCTCAACATATTAACAATTCTTTTACAACTAAAATTTTATAACTTTAAGACTTCAAAAAACAAGGAATGATTTGGCATAAATTCAAGGGATTATCCATACTCTTATAAAAATCGTTCCTTGAAAAAATCAAAAAATAAAATTTTTGTCCCATTAATTAGCGATTGTGGATAAACCTGAAAATTTGATTTGTGTTAATTAATTTATGAGAGCAGTTGTTAACATTCTTTTCACGGGCGTATTTTTCAGTTGCGCCTGCGGACAAAACACAGGAAGCCAGCAAAATCAAACCCAAAACGGGGCGGAAGCCGGCTGCATAGATTCGACCAAAATCAGGCCGGACATGGCTTGCATAGAAATCTTTGAACCGGTATGCGGATGCGACGAAAAGACATATCCGAACTCGTGTTACGCCGAAAGGATGGGTGTAACAAAATGGGAAGAAGGAGAATGCCGGAAATAATTTATCGGGTTAGGAGGTCTTTTCTTAAAAACCGGATCGACCACATACCTCTTAAATCCCCGACCTGGTAATTTACGGCTTTATCTTCAGGATACTTTTTTCTGATTTCTGCTAAAACCTCAGGTGTAATTTCTTTGTCCGGATTTCCGTGGCAATTCAGGCAAATTCCGGAAGGGATGATTATGGGTGAGGTAAAAAGAATTTCACTCCCCTTTTTTAAGGATTGAAGATTAGAAGACAATTCCAGATTATTTTCCTTATTGAATTCATATGAATCAAGTAGAGAGATCTCAAGTGAGTCGGGTTTGTTCTCCGGGTTTCTGATTTTTAAGGATGTTCTCCTTATATAATGTGCCCCATAGAAATCTCCGATGGATTTAACTTGTGGCCTCACTTCAGAACAATAAGGTATTGCGGTAGATATGTTTCCCGCCTTAGTCAGAGAATCAAGTGTTTTAAATATCATACGCATGGACGAGTCTACAATCTTTTGACCCTTTTCCTGAGCAAGATTCATCAGATCGGCCTCCGTTACACGTTGAATTTTCCGCTTCTGAATTTCTTCGGAAATCCCTCTGGTATCTACGGTTCCATCGCATGCCACCAGGCCTATAAACATAAAAATGAGAATGATACTTCCCGTTCCAATTGAATATTTCTTCATAAAATTTTGTTTCCCTCTATAATCTCAGGGATTTATTATCTTTGTAAACGCAAATTTGAACAAAAAACCATGATTGAAAAACTCGAGGCGATTAAAAAAAGGTTTGATGAAGTTGCCGAGCTCATAATTCAGCCCGAAGCAATGGCTGACATGAAAAAATATACCCTACTCAACAGGGAATATAAAGACCTGGAAAAAATCGTAGTTGAATATAAGAAGTACAAAGATGTACTAAGTAATATTGATTCCTCCAAAAAAGTATTAGAAACCGAAAAAGATGCCGATTTCAGGGAATTAGCTAAAGCAGAGCTGGACGAACTACTTCCATTAAAAGAGCAAATGGAAGAAAAAATCAAAGAAATGCTGATCCCTCGCGATCCTAATGATAGCAAAAACGTAATCCTTGAAATTCGTGCAGGAACCGGTGGTGACGAGGCTGCAATTTTTGCTGGAGATCTTCACAGAATGTATCAAAGATTTGCAGAATTGCAGGGATGGAAATTTGAGTTGATGGACTTTACCGAAGGAACTTCAGGAGGATTTAAAGAGATAATTTGTGGTGTTTCCGGGGAAGATGTTTATGGAAAACTAAAATATGAATCCGGAGTGCATCGTGTTCAAAGGGTGCCTGCCACTGAAACCCAGGGAAGGGTACATACCTCAGCTGCTACTGTCGCTGTATTACCCGAGATGGAAGAGGTGGATGTTCAGCTGAATATGAACGATATCCGCAAAGACACGTTTTGTTCTTCAGGACCAGGTGGACAGTCTGTAAACACTACTTATTCGGCTGTAAGACTTACCCACATTCCTACCGGCATTGTTGTTTCTTGTCAGGACGAAAAATCACAAATAAAAAACTTTGATAAGGCACTTAAAGTATTACGCTCCAGAATTTATGAAATAGAGGTTCAAAAGCAAAATGAACAATTAGGAGCTCAGAGAAAACTAATGGTTGGAAGTGGTGATCGTTCTGATAAAATCAGAACATATAACTATCCGCAGGGTAGAGTAACTGACCATAGAGTTGGTTATACAGTTTATAACCTGCCAAACGTTATGAATGGACATATTGAGGATTTTATTGAGCAGCTTAGAATTGCTGAAAATGCCGAGAAGCTGAAGGAAGGGCGTTGATTGGGATTAGTCAGATAGGATTCGGATTTGTCAGATTTACAGATTAACCAGTTAAGCCTATTCAAGGATTATTTGTAAATGGAATATCAATTTAATCCTTACTTTTTTATTATGGTTTGTCTCTTCTCCTATTAAGGAGAGGATGGGAAAGGTCCTATGATTCGAAACTGTTTATTAGTTTTATTTTTTATTACCTTCTTCTCCTGCAGAAAAGATGCGGATAAAGTTACTCCTGATCCTAATGCAAGGTTGAGCTTTTCTTCTGACACTATAAAATTTGACACGCTTCTGAGCTCAGTCAATAGTATCACTAAAAGACTTTTGGTATACAACAGGAATAAACAAGCTGTAAAAATCTCAGAGATCAAACTGGAAACAGCTAACTCCGCATACTCTATAAATGTAAATGGAAAAGAGGGCCCTGTAGTCAGCAACATAGAGATAAGAGGAAACGATAGCGTATATGTTTTTATAAAAATCTTAATAAAACCTTCGGATGTAAATGACCCATATTTGGTAACTGACAATATACTGTTCAGCACAAACGGGAATGTACAGAAGGTTGTATTGCTTAGTTATGGTCAGGATGCAAATTTTTATACAGGCAAAACCCTCGCTTGCGACACTGTATGGAATAATAATAAACCACATGTTATATATGATCATGTAACTGTCCCCCAAGGATGCACACTGACCATTAATATGGGCTGCAGAATATTATTCGCAAAAAACTCCGGAATGATTGTCAAGGGGACATTGATAGTAAATGGAGAGCATGAAAACAGAGTGATCTTCCGAGATGATAAAATATCAGAAAAAAACAATGAGCTTCCGGGACAATGGAGAGGATTAACTTTTACCGCCAGCTCTACCGGAAACAAATTTTCCTGGTCGGAAATCAGAAATGCAGATACAGGGATATCAGTAGAAGAACGAACTGACAATGATACCTTGCCGGAATTATATTTATCAAACTGTTTCATCAAAAACATGAAGCATCATGGGGTAGATGCTGGTGGAGATATTATTGCAAAAAATGTGCTTGTACATACCTGCGCAGGAAATGTTATAAGAGTTAAGGGCAGTTCAACAGTGGATATAATTCATACTACTTTAGCCAATTATTCTTATTCCTTTTTCAGAGAATTCCCGATAGCAAATTTTTCAGGACTAACTTCTGCATCTTCATGCAGAATTACCAACTCGATAATCTGGGGAGATTTTTCAAATGAATTGATTGTCGGTGGTGCTTTCATTGGTAAAAACTCCATTATAAGAACTAATCAGAATTTGCCGGGAGAAAATTTGCTGAATCAAAATCCTATGTTTAAAATTCCTGTACGGTCTGATTTCAGATTGCAGGACAACTCGCCTGCAGTTGATTTAGGGATTGATGCCGGAATTACCAAAGACCTGGACAACAAAGATCGTGATGAAAATCCGGATGCCGGATGTTTTGAGAAATAGTATTATGCGTGTTATACAGAAATCATTTACACTTCCGGCCTTCAAGAGAGGATTTCATCTTATAACAGAAATTATTGAGGCAAAAATTCCTGAGCTTAAAAACGTAAAGGCAGGTATTGCTCATGTATTTATTCACCACACTTCAGCCTCATTATCCATCAATGAAAATGCAGATTCAACAGTAAGAGGAGATTTTGAAAGACATTTCAATGTAATGGTACCTGAAAATGCTCCTTATTACAAACATAACTATGAAGGTCCGGATGATATGCCTGCTCATATCAAAGCCTCTTTATTGGGAAGTAGTGTGAGTTTACCTGTAACAAACGGACAATTCAACTTAGGAACCTGGCAAGGTATCTACCTGTGCGAGCATCGTAATCATGCATCAGGAAGAGAAATTACCGTGACGGTGATAGGAGAGTGAACCTCTCCGGCCCTCTCCTCGCAGAGGAGAGGTGAAAAGCTTACCGAAACTGAAGGTATAACATTCAACATTCTTAATTCTTACTTCTTAATTCTTACTTCTTAATTAAATCACTCAACCCACAAAAGCAGCCCCTTCAGATATTCTCCTTCAGGATGGAATATATTGACAGGATGATCCGCCGGTTGGTGAAGATGCTGAACAATTCTTACATTTCGTCCTGAATCTGCAGATGCACCAAAAATTATCTTCTGAAATAAATCTTTTGAGATATGTTGAGAACAGGAAAATGTAGCAAGAAGTCCTCCTGATTTTATCTTTCTGAATGCTCTCAGGTTAATATCTTTGTACCCTCTGGCAGCACGATCAACAGCTTTTGCAGATTTTGCAAATGCAGGGGGGTCAAGAATAATAAAATCATAAAAGTCAGCCGGCATTTCATTCAGATATTCAAAGCAGTCTTTTGAAATTCCTTTATGATTTGCGTCAGCATAATTCAGCCTTACATTGGTGATAGCTCCTTCTACAGCAGGTTGCGAAATGTCCAAGGAGTGAACTTCTTTCGCTCCTCCTGCATGTGCGTAAACAGAAAAACCGCCTGTATAGCTAAAGGCATTTAAAACAGTTTTTCCTTTTGAATAAGCTTTAATCAATTCCCTGTTTTCTCTTTGATCTAGAAAGAATCCGGTTTTCTGTCCCTTCTCCAGATCAATGAGAAATTTTTGCCCATGCTCCAGAATTTCTATTTCCTTTGAAGAAGATCCAGCCAGCCAGTCACCTTCCATGACCACATCCTGATTGGCTTTCGAACTACCGCTGTTACGAAGAAAAATGTTTTTGAATCCGGCCTTTGTTAATGCTTCCACAAATAAACTCCTTCGTCTATTTACTCCTTCAATCAAAATCTGCACTACACAAACATCATTATATATATCTGCTATAATACCAGGGAGAAAATCTCCTTCAGCATGCAATAGCCTATAAGCATTGGTTTGGGAATAGTTGATAAAGCTTTTTCTTAATAGGACAGCCTTTAGAATTTTATTTTGCCAATATTCTGATGATTCAAAATCTTCAGGTTTTTCTCCCCAATGAAACATGCGGCAGGAGATCTGACTTTCTTTCGAGTAAAATCCAAAACCTAAGGTTTTTCCGTCAGCGGACTTGACTTCCACTATGTCGCCCTCCTTTGCATTTGCTTTGTCAACAGCCCCTGAAAAAATCCAGGGGTGCTTGTTGATAATGGATTTTTCTCGTTTGGATTTAAGCTTTAACTCAGGGAAATTCATATTAAATAATTCAAAAAATAAAATGGTTATCGAGATCTGCAACCAATGTCGTTTAGTTAAGCGTCATTGCGAAGCATAGAATACTTTTAATATTGCATTTTATGTTTATCAATCGCACAAATTAAAATTAAAGAAATGCTGAAGCAATCTGGTAAAATTACCGGATTGCTTCAGCATTTCTTTATTAAACATTTAGTCATAATAATGGAATAATGCTTTTACATAAACATTTCCTTTGCTTCGCAATGACGGGAACTTTTAACTAATTCTTAACCAAATGACATTGACCTTTATCTAACAATCCTTGCAATCCTTTAATCCCGGTAATCCCAGTTTAGTGAGCCTCCAACCAATTCTCTCCAACACCCACTCCAATTTCCATAGGCACTTCAAGAGGAATTGCATTCTTCATAAACTCTTCCACTCCCTGCTTCAACACTTCCAGTTCACTTTTCTCAGCCTCAAAAACCAACTCATCGTGTACCTGCATCACCATTTTAGATTTTAGCTTTTCCTTCTTCATCCAGTCATGTATCCTGATCATTGCAATCTTTATCATATCAGCAGCGCTACCTTGTATGGGTGCATTGATAGCATTCCTTTCTGCAAAACCACGCATGGTGATATTTCTTGAATTAATATCTCTCAAATATCTTCTCCGGCCCAGAATGGTCTCTACATATTCCTGTTCTCGGGCAATATTAACTGTCTCATCCATATAAGTTTTAATGGCAGGAAATTCTTTAAAATAAGCATCTATTATCTCGCCTGCTTCCTTCCTTGGAATATCCAGTCGTTGTGACAAACCGAAAGCAGATATACCATAAATAATTCCGAAGTTAACCATCTTGGCTTTTCTTCGCATATCTGAAGTAACAGCACCCAGATCTACTTTAAACACTTTACTTGCTGTAGTGCTGTGAATGTCTATGCCTTTTTTGAAGGCATCAATCATATTCTGCTCTTTTGAAAAGGCCGCCATAATCCTAAGTTCAATTTGGCTGTAGTCAGCTGACAGAATTACTTTATCCGGAGAAGATGCAACAAATGCCTTTCGTATCTCTCTGCCCCTTTCTGTTCGTATAGGTATGTTCTGCAAATTAGGGTTGGTTGAACTAAGTCTTCCTGTTGCTGCCACTGCCTGATTGTAGCTGGTATGTACTCTTCCATCCAGTTTGCTGATCATTTCAGGCAATGCATCTACATAGGTAGATTTCAATTTTTGAAGTTCACGATAATCTAGAATGAGTTTAGCTATCTGATGCTCGCCGGCAAGTTTAGACAATATCTCTTCCCCGGTAGCATATTGACCTGTTTTGGTTTTCTTAGCCTTTTCATCCAGCTTCATTTTTTCAAAAAGAATTTCTCCCAGTTGTTTTGGCGAAGCTATATTAAACTCTGCACCTGCCTCTTTAAAAATTCCTGACTCAAACTCCCTGATCTCAAGCTCAAGTTGCTTAGAGTATTCTTTCAATGCATCCGGATTAATTTTTACACCGGCAGATTCCATTTCAGCCAACACATCTACCAATGGAAGCTCTACCTCATAAAACAACTTCTCCAATCCGTTATCCTTTAACTGAGGAGCAAGAATGGTTTTCAGTTGATAGGTGATATCGGCATCCTCAGCTGCATATTCTGCAATATCTTTTAGTGGCACATCCCTCATTCCTTTTTGTTTCACCCCCTTCTTTCCTATAAGGCTTTCGATTGAAATAGGAGCGTAATTCAGGTAATGCTCTGCCATTTCATCCATGTTGTGCCTCATATCCGGCTCGATCAGATAGTGGGCGATCATAGTATCGAACATTGGACCTTTCACCTGTATGCCATATTTCCTGAGGACCATTATATCGTACTTAATATTCTGACCTATCTTTCTGATTTTTTCATCTTCAAACACTGTCCTAAAAATATCGATAGTGGCTTGGGCTTTTTGCCTGTCTTCAGAAACAGGAACATAATAAGCCTCTGATTTATGGTAAGAGAAAGATAGACCTACTACTTCAGCTGTCAAGGCATCTAGTCCAGTTGTCTCTGTGTCAAAACAGAATTCCTCCTGCAATGAAAGATACCCCGCAAGATTTTTTATATCTTCATCGGATGATATAATGCGATAATCATGAACTACAGTTTCTGCCGTTTCTCTCACTGTCTCTTCTGCATCTGATTCAACTGTTTCTGTTTGCACTTCTCCGAACATAGAGATTTGTCCGGTAGAAGCATTTACCTTTAGTTCTTTTGCAGCTTCATTATTTGCAGGTGCCGGAGAGGAGTCGTCTCCAAATAATCTTTTCTTAATGGTGCGGAATTCAAGTTCATCACACAATGCAGACATGGTTTCCTTTACAGGACCTTTGTAGCGAAATAGCTCTTCATCAAATTCTATAGGAAGATTACAGTGGATCGTGGCAAGTTCTTTGGATAGTAAACCCTGCGGACCAAACTGAATAACATTTTCCTTTTGCTTGCCTTTCAGTGACTCTGCATTAGCAATAAGATTTTCGATAGAATCGAATTCACTTATTAGTTTCTGAGCAGTTTTCTCACCTATACCAGGAATTCCGGGAATATTATCGCTGCTGTCTCCCATCAATCCCAAAATATCTTTCACCTGTTCTACTCTTTTAATCCCGAATTTCTCCAATACTCTGGCCACATCATATACTTCATGTCCATTTCCCATATATGCAGGACGGAAAAGAAATACATTTTCGTTGACAAGCTGGCAATAGTCTTTGTCCATCGTGAGCATATATACCTTAAACCCTGCCTGAGATGCTTTACAGGAAAGTGTTCCGATGATATCATCTGCTTCGAATCCCGGCATGGCAATGAGTGGAATCTGAAAACACTTCAGCAATCTTTCAATATAAGGTAGCGACAATGTAATATCTTCCGGTTGTTCCTGTCTGTTGGCTTTGTACTCGGTAAAACTCTCGTGCCTGAATGTAGGTCCGGCGGAATCTATCGCCACACCGATATGTGTAGGCCTTTCTTTGGTAATTACTTCCAGTAAAGAATTTGTGAATCCGAAAATTGCACCGGTATTCAAGCCTGAAGAAGATATCCTGGGATTCTTGCTGAATGCAAAATGTGCTCTGTATATCAGAGCCATGGCATCCAGCAGAAAAAGTTTTTTATCGCTCATTAGAAAATTGAAAATGTAAAGTTAAAAGTTTAAACACCCCTTAATCCCCTAAAGGGGACTTTTCCTGCCAAAAATAATCATCAGAGGTACGGGCTCAAATATAACGATTTTATTCTCCGGAAATATATATGTAAAAATGAAGCATTTCGTATTATTGTAAAGACGGTCAAAAGAATAGTCTATGAACAACTTACTTCCTGAAAAATTACTAAATGAATTTTCAAAACTTTCCCGGGAGGAAGGTAATATAGAAAATAAGCTGACACTGTGGAGAGAAGCTGTAGACACTGCCTTTTCTTTTGAAAAACTGGAAGAGTTTTGCGACCTCTTTTTTCAACTTTATCAGAAAGATCCTATACCTATAATATGGACACCTGAGGAAAATATTGTGAATAAAAGTAATATTTTTTCACTTATGCGTGAATTGAGTATCCGCAACTACTATGACTTACAGGAATGGTCATCAAAAAACAGGGAGACATTCTGGGAAAAAGCTATTCAAAAAACGGGAATTAAATTTCATACGGCGCCTGATAAAATACTTGACTTAAGTAAGGGTGTTGAAAATCCTATGTGGCTTAAAGGAGCAACATTAAATATCACCGACAGCTGCTTTCAGGCAGATGATGAAAAAGTGGCGATAGTACAAGGAAGAGAGAATTGTGATTCGTTAATCAAAATTTCATATAATGAATTAGAAGAGAAGGTCAATTGTCTTGCATCCGGTTTACTGCAAGCTGGCTATAAAACAGGTGATCACTTTGTTCTTTACATGCCCATGACCATAGAAGCAGTAATTGCATATCTTGCCATTATCAGAGCAGGCATGGTTGTAATTTCTGTGGCAGATAGTTTTTCTGCTGTAGAACTGAGGAAAAGAATAGAAATGACCAATGCAAGGGCCATTATCACTTTTGACTATTACATTTACTCAGGCAAAAAACTGGAAATTTACAAAAAAGTAATTGATTCAGGAGATACTCCGGCAATAGTGTGCAGTTACGATTCAAAAGCTGTAATAAGAAGCGGAGACGTACATTTTAATGATATTTTTACTGATGATAAAAATTTTCAGTCGGTAAAGGCCAAACCGGAAGACCTAACGAATGTCATTTTCTCTTCAGGAACCACCAAAGAACCCAAAGCTATTCCCTGGACACATATTACTCCGATAAAATGTGCATCCGACGGATATTTCCATCAGGATATTCATCCTGATGATGTAGTGTGTTGGACAACAGGTATGGGATGGATGATGGCGCCCTGGCTCATTTATGCAGGTCTGATAAACAAAGCAACCATAGCATTGTATTCAGGATCCGCAGCGAGTGACGGGTTTGGAAAATTTGCAGAGCAAGCACAGATAACAATATTAGGAACTATTCCTTCAGTGGTTAAAGTTTGGCGAGCATCTGAGTTTCATAAAAAATTTAAATTAAAAGTAAGACTTTTTAGTTCTACCGGAGAGCCTTCGAATAAAGAAGACTATTGTTATCTGATGGGCCTTACGAAATTCACCGCCCCTGTCATTGAATATTGTGGTGGAACCGAGATTGGCGGAGGGTATATAACAGGTAGTTTATTATTACCAAATGCACCGGCTGCTTTTAATTCAATTGCATTAGGTTTAAATTTTTATCTGCTAAACGGGGAAAAACAATTGGCAAAAGAAAATGAACCGGGAGAAGTGTTTATTGTTCCACCATCAATAGGTCTTACTCAGCATCTGTTAAACAGAAACCACCATGATGAATATTTTAAAGACACTCCTTCGGGGCCACAGGGCGAACTGCTTCGTAAACACGGAGACGCATTTGAAATTTACAATGTGCTTAATACTGTTTTTTACAAAAGTGTAGGGCGAACAGATGACGCAATGAACCTTGGTGGAATAAAGATAAGTGCAGTGGAAATTGAAGAAGCGATCAACCATCATTCTGATGTATTTGAAACAGCAGCCGTTTCTATTCCTGCTAAGGATAGCGGACCTGAGATGCTGGTAATTTTTTACGTTTCTGAAAAAAATCCGGAAAAGGAAACATTAAAATCCGAGTTACAGAAAATAATCTCTGCTCAATTAAATCCTTTATTCAGAATTTCTGAAATTATTAAAGTTAATGCCATTCCAAGAACAGCTTCTAATAAAATTATGCGAAGAGAACTTAGAAATAAATTGATTGAAGA
Organism: Cytophagaceae bacterium; assembly: GCA_046290815.1. Lineage (GTDB taxonomy): Bacteria > Bacteroidota > Bacteroidia > Cytophagales > Cytophagaceae > JBKBUF01. Next base: position 183,325 of record JBKBUF010000005.1, read on the forward strand.
AAGAAAGTAAGCATTCATTCTTCCAAAATACTTAAATAGATTTTGAAGGGAAGGTTTATTCGATATCAGGCTCTTCTTTTGAGTTTTCGGCTATATGCGTAGTTATTCGGGTCCTCGAATACTTTTCTTTTTGCCTTTTGTTCCTTTTTATATGCCTTTCTGATTTTTTTATCGGTAAAGCCATACATATACTTTTTTTGGTCAGGCTTATATCCTTCTGCTGCTGACGGCTTTTCAGCTGTCCTGCATCCGGAAACAAGCATTATGCCTGCAACCAGTAAAATCAACATCAGTCTTCCCATATCCACCTCCTTATATATAAACATTTGAACAGGTTCATTGTTATTTTTCACCTATACCAAATAAAGGATTACCATGACAACCAAGCCAATACTGGACATTTTACTTATTGAGGATGAGATGAGTTCCACACTACTTTCGGATAAAATTTCCCGTGAATTGGAAGGATTGGTAAATATTCACCGTAATGGAAACAGCCTTAGCGAGGACATTGAAATGTACAAAGACAAAGAGATTGATATCATTATACTTGATGAAGAATATACAGGAATTGACGCCTTTGAAGCTGTGAAATTAATCAGAAAAAAAACTCCCACTTCACAGATAATTGTGCTGGCAGAAGAAAAAGAAGAATTAAAAGCTCATAAGGTGAAAAGTATTGGAGCATATGAATATGTAGTTAAGGACAAAATAGCAGCAGATAGAGTTGTGTATTCTATTAAGGATCTTTGGAATAATAAATATATGTTAAATGAAAACCTGAGGCGGTTCTGTTTAAATAACTGTGTCATTATTAAAATTATTATCTCTGTTGGAATGTGGTAAAGTTTGAAAAACTTTTCCATATTTCAACAGATCTTTAATCTTTCAGGATATTTAATTGCT
>JBKBUF010000039.1:0-31842 GCA_046290815.1 Cytophagaceae bacterium
TAGCAATTAAATATCCTGAAAGATTAAAGATCTGTTGAAATATGGAAAAGTTTTTCAAACTTTACCACATTCCAACAGAGATAATAATTTTAATAATGACACAGTTATTTAAACAGAACCCAATTACCTTTGAACCTTAAACCCTATTTCCTTTCTCGGCTCTTCCTGCTCTTTAATAAACTGCTTCAGATAATTAAAAATCTGATAAATTTTCTCGTCCTGCCCCGCCAGTTTCTTTTCCATTTCTTCAAATTTTAACAGTAAATCTTTATTTGACAAGAGCATTTCTCTAAGCTTAGTATATACCCTCATGATCTGAATGTTTACCTGAATTGCACGCCTGCTGTTGAGGACGCTTGACAGCATTAATACCCCATGCTCAGTGAATACATAGGGCAATGTTCTTCTACCACCCCAACTTGAGGTCGCAAATTGCGACTTCAAGTTTTCCCACTAATGTGCAGTCATTTGGAACATAAAATCATCCGGAAATCTTTCCCGGTTCCGTTTTACCTGTTCGTTTAAGCGTTTTGTATCCACTTGGTAAAGCTCGGACAGATCACTATCTAACATTACTTTTTGATTTCTTATTAAATAAATTTTGTTTGAAATGATCTCATCCCGGACCCTTATTAATTGGCTTTCCATTGCATAGCTGATTTTCAGGCAATATTAAAATTCCTAATCAATTATCAAAACAAAACAAATATTTTTACTACTATTTTTAGTAAATCTACTAACCATATTAGTAAAATGTATCTCAACTGCCACACTCATTTCAGCCTTAAATACGGGACCATGTCGCCGGAAGCACTTATCAATGAAGCCAAAGACAAGGGCGTGGAAGCTTTGGCGCTTACCGATATCCATAACACTTCCGCTACGCTGGACTTTGTCAGAGAGTGTAACAGAGAAGGCATTAAGCCTCTCATAGGCATAGAATTCCGGCAGGAAGAGAAACTGCTGTATGTAGGGATCGCCCGAAATAATGAAGGCTTCCGGGAGCTGAATGAATTTCTTTCCAGACACAATGCTTCAGGAAAGCCAATACCGGAAAAAGCACCGGATTTCGATCACGTATATGTCATCTACCCTTTCGGAAGCAAAGAGCCGGAAGAGTTAAGAGAAAATGAATTTACAGGGATAAAAATCACTGAGCTTAAAAAGCTATTCGCCTCTCCCTGGCTTCATCAGCAGGATAAAATGGTGATGCTGCACCCTGTGAGCTTTCAAAATAAAACAGGATACAATACACACCGCCTGCTGCGTGCCATCCACTACAATACACTCTTAAGCAAGCTGGACACTTCACAACAGGCAAGCACTGATGAATGCATGCTCAATATGGATCAGTTGATCAGCAGCTATTCACGTTTTCCTAAAATCATACAGACCACCATGGAGCTAGTGGACGACTGCAATATTCAGTTCGATTCATCCCAGAAAAAGAACAGGCAGAACTATACAGGGAATTTAAGTGATGATAAGCTGCTGCTCGAAAAATTTGCAGTGGAAGGCATGTATCACCGCTATGGACGCAATTGCAGAAAAGAAATCCGGGAAAGGCTTTACCGCGAGCTGGATATTATTGATAAGCTGGGATTTAACAGCTACTTTCTCATCACATGGGACATTATCCGCTATGCGCAAAACAGAAATTTCTTCTACGTAGGAAGAGGAAGCGGAGCCAATAGTCTTGTTGCCTACTGTTTAAAAATAACCGATGTAGATCCTATCGAACTTGATCTGTATTTCGAGCGCTTTCTTAATCTGTACCGCAGCTCCCCTCCTGACTTCGACATTGACTTCTCCTGGAAAGACAGAGATGAGGTGACCGATTACATTTTCAAAAGATACGGACAAAAGAACACTGTACTTCTTGCTACTTACAATACCTTCAAAGGAAGATCTATTGTAAGAGAACTGGGGAAAGTATTTGGTTTACCTAAATCAGAAATAGACTCCCTCACCACCAGCAGAGAACCGCTTAAACAGGCAGGCAGGGATCATATTACCAAATTGATTTTTCAGTATGCCGAACATTTGAAAGATGTACCCAGTCATCTTTCCATCCACGCAGGAGGAATACTTATTACCGAACAACCTGTCAGTTATCATACAGCCACAGATCTGCCGCCAAAGGGGTTTCCTATTACACACTTCGACATGTTTACTGCAGAAGATTCGGGGTTTTACAAATACGACATTCTGAGTCAGCGTGGGCTGGGACATATAAAGGAAGCGGTAGAGATTGTGGCAAAGAATAGAGATAAAGCCATTGATATTAGCAAAATCTCTGCCTTCAAAAAAGATCTGAAGGTGAAAGAAAATATCTCTTCCGGAAATACCATAGGATGCTTTTATATCGAATCACCCGGCATGCGCATGCTGCTGAAAAAACTAAAATGCAGCGATTATCTCACACTGGTTGCTGCAAGCTCTATCATCCGTCCGGGCGTGGCACAATCCGGAATGATGAAACAATACATCCAGCGATTTCACAATCCTGCAGAGGTAAAATATTTGCACCCCAAAATGGAAGAGTTGCTGAAGGAGACTTATGGAGTAATGATTTATCAGGAAGATGTGATCAAGGTAGCCCATCATTTTGCAGGACTGGATCTGGCAGAAGCAGATGTGTTGCGAAGAGCCATGTCAGGCAAGTACAGAAGCAAAAAAGAGTTTGAAAGGGTGGTAAATAATTTCTTCAGCAATTGTAAAGCCAAAGGATATCCCGACGAACTTGCTAAAGAAGTCTGGAGGCAGATCGAAAGTTTTTCCGGATATTCATTTTCCAAGGCACATTCGGCCAGCTTTGCTGTGGAGAGCTACCAGAGTCTCTATCTGAAAACCCATTTTCCGTTGGAGTTCATGACAGCAGTGATCAACAACATGGGAGGCTTTTACTCTACTGAGTTTTATGTTCACGAAGCACGGATGGCCGGAGCTGATATACAGGCCTGCTGCATTAACAACAGTGAAATCACCACATGCATTAAGGGAAACACTATTTACCTTGGATTTATGCATCTGAAAGATGTGGAATCAGGAATCAGCGAGAGGATAATTACAGAAAGAGAGCAAAACGGAGAATACAAGGATCTGGAAGATTTTATGAAGCGCGTTTTGCCGGGCATTGAGCAGGTAAATATTCTGATTCGTATAGGAGCATTTCGCTTTACAGGAAAAAACAAAAAAGTGCTTATGTGGGAAGCCAATGCCTGGGTGTACAACTGCGCTTCCAGGTACAACCATCCGCAGCTATTCGAAACAAAAGCAAAAAAATTTAACCTGCCTGTACTGGAACAGAAACGCTATGAAGATGCCTATGACCAGATGGATCTGCTGGGCTTCCCGCTTTGTTTTCCATTTGATTTACTTGCTCCGGAACATAAAGTAGGTATCACCTCCGATCAGATGCTGTCCATCGTAGGGAAGAAAGTAAGCATCGTGGGATATTTTATTACAGTGAAGGAAGTATACACCATAAAAAATGACATCATGGCCTTTGCTCATTTTATAGATCGTAAAGGGCTGAGTTTTGATACCACCCACTTCCCGCCTTCGCTGAAGCAATTCCCATTGAGAGGAAAGGGCTTTTATCTGATCAAAGGCAAGATAGTTGAAGAATTCGGCTATCCGAGCATAGAAGTGGATGAAATGGAGAAGCTGCCGATGGTTTCCTTAGCGTGTTAGGGTGTTAAGGTTTTAGTTTAATAGCGATACAATCGCCTTTCTCAATAGTCCTCGTTGCAAACAAGGACTATGAGGGGTGTAAAAGTATAAAACTGAATACATATGTTCTGGATGGTTTTAATGGCGATACTATTGCCTTTCTCAATAATCCTCCTTTCAAACGAAGAGTATGAATGGATCAGTTTTGTAACGTGTAATGTATTCATGACATTAACACTCTAACTCCCTTACCCGCCCCCTTAAAAAAACAAATTGCTATTGTCTACGGTATTATATTAAGTACCATCAGATATTGACTACATATCTGATCATTCAACCAGCTAAATCAGACCTTTATGAAACAGTTATACTTAATCCTAATTCTATCAATTGGTGTATTCGTATGCTTTGCCCAGGATGCCTCCTCTGTTTCCGGACAATCTAAAAAAACGACTTTCAATGACGCTGCTGCTGCATTAAGCAATAAAGCTATCGGAGATTTTTTCCCAATGTATGATAAGCAGGTCAATCAAATACTCCGGATGTGTGATAAAGGAAACGACATTCCGGGATCTGTCAATGCTCTTGTCAACCTTGGCGTATATCTTGGCAGTGACCTTGATCCGGAAGAAGAAGAGGTAATCATTAAAGGCAGTAAAATTGATGTGAATTTATATAATGAAATATGCAAAAGTATAGTAACCTCTTTTTCAAAACCACTTAACTCTTCCGTTGCAGAGGCTGTCAGCATAATAAAAGCAGTGGAGGAAGGTAAAGGGAAAGATGTACTGACCGGGATAAAAATATTGTCAAAAGTGAAATACAGAATGCGTACAGGCAACGAGTTGATTGTAACTGCCGACAAATTAAATCTGTGGGCCGAAGTAGGAAAAATCAATGAAAAAGATTTTGCTGATGTATATAAAGCCCTACTTTCTGTCGGCCTTGAACCTGAGCTGAATGAAGTAAGCACCACCGCTTTGTTAGGCCTCATGAAAGCTAACAAGCCTGATGCAATCATCAAAGCTGTTTCAGCTCTCAGCACTACAGGCTGGAGATGCGAAGGTGAGCTTGATCACCGAGAAAAGAAAGTTATAGAAAGTGTAATTACTAATAAATACGAAGAAGAAGTAAAAGAGACACTGACAATGGATTAAAATATTAGAGTGTTCATGTGTTAAAGTGTTAATGTGTTCAAGTTGTTAAACCTGAACGCTAACACCTTAACACTTGAACACTTTAAAACCCTACAAAACATTCCCTCCCTTCCCATGCTTAATATAAAAAAGGGATGGGTATGAAGAATTGTGTGTTGATGATAATAATGTTGGTATTTCTTGGTGCTTGTGCTACCACAACACCCTCCGCCTATCACAGCTACGATACAGCTGCGGATTTTACCAAATACAGAACATTTGCCTGGATTACAGCAGAAAAGGAAGACTGTCCTGAACCGGCAGATAAGACCTTATATGACAACCCTCTTATCGAAAAGCATATTAAGCAGAGGGTAAGCCAGAGGTTGAGAGAAAAAGGAATGCGACTGGATAGAGATAACCCACAGGTGCTGATCAATTATGATATCATAGTGGAGAATAAAGAAAGGATTGTAAATATTCCGATTATAGCTAATCAGCCGAATTTTGCCATCTACAATCCTAATATTGTCAGTCCGACTACTCCTTACTTTATGTATAACTATCTGAGAAATGACTTTACAGTTTATCCGTATCACTTTCATTATTCAGGGGTAAATATTTATAATACTACACCAGGTGGAATGTATTATGGATACAATATAATGGGGCCTTATGTAATAGGCAGTCATTTTGAGAAAATGAACTTTAAAGAAGGGACATTGGTGATCGATGTGATTGATCGTGAAACCAACAGTCTTATCTGGAGAGGATGGAGCAACGAAGTGTTGCATAATCCGGCAGAGTTTGAAGTCTTTCTTCCTGCACAGATAGACCAGATACTCGCACGATATCCTATACCGACTTTAGGTAATTAAGAATGCGGAGCATGTTGGATGTTAGATATTAGATATTAAGATTTTAGTGTTATACATATCTAATATCCAAATCTCCATACCTCCTGCCCAACAGATCCAATCCTTAATTCTTAATTCTTAACTCTTAATTCTTAATTGTACTTATTCTTTTCCATTCTTCAGTTCTGCCGAGAACAGATAAGCCTAAAAAGCCTCTTACTTTTAATTTGTCCTTACCTTCAAGCCACATGTAGCATTTGTAGGTATTGCCAGATTCCGGATCGTAAATTATTCCGTTTATCCATTCTGATTTCCCGTCAAATTGCAAATCTGTTAAAATTTGTATTCCTACAACATCCCGATCTCTTAACTTATGATCAGGATTATTTTTATCATTTTTAGGTTTCCCTGATGGTGTTACAGGATTTTTCAACCAGATAATTTTTCCGGAATACTTTCCTGCCTGTTTAAATATTTCCACTTTTGCCGGCTCCTTTCCTTCCACATACCATACTCCCAGCACATCGTCTGCATGTATCTGTGCAAAGATATTTCTATCGCTTATAAAAAGCATTGCTATTACAAAAGCTATAATTCGGAAATTAGTGATCATATGTGATTAATATAATTTATCCTTATCTTTTTCTTTTAAACCCGTATCCTTGAATTTTGATTACTTTCAAGCTTCTTAAAGATGTCAATTTAAAAAATAACCCACCCCTTCGATTTTAAAGTCCATTTAAGTTTTTCTGTTTACCTTTTTAGTGCATCTGTGTCTAAGCTAAAATTCCGTTTTCCACATTAACATAAAAACATATGAATCAACAATTTACTTTCCGACTCCTGATAGCAGTCTGGATTCTTCTACCGATAATTTCTTTTGCACAGCTGACCCCTTCTGCTCCGATCAGTCTTTCAGGAGCAAGTAACCGGGTAATTCAAAATCTCGCTTTTACTACCGGCAACAATGGTGCCTGTATTTATTTATCCAACTGCTCTAATATTAAAATAATTAACTGCAGCTTTATCAATGTTCCTTCTTTTATAGGTATTCAAACCAGTAACTGCACCAACATAGAAGTTGTAAATTGTACTTTTGACACCTTCAGAACTGGTGTCTATGCAGTAAATAGTAAAGGGATTAATGTTCACTGTAACTCTTTCAAAACGATAGCAGGATCACGACCCAGGGGGCAAATAGTACAGTTTAATCACGTATCCGGTACCGGCAACAGAATTAACTATAACATTCTTGAGCATGTATTAGGAACTGGTGACCCCGAAGATCTTATTAATGCTTATGCATCTTCAGGCACATCTTCTGATCCTTTACAAATTATAGGAAATAAATTAAGAGGCGGAGGGCCAAGTAAGTCAGGAGGTGGTATAATGGTAGGTGATGATGGCGGGCACGACATTATTGTTATGGACAATATTCTGGTAGATCCCGGACAATATGGTATTGGTGCCCCCGCAGGCTATAATATCACTATTAAAAACAATAAGGTATTCGCAAAGCAACAAAGTTTCACTAATGTTGGGATATATGTAGGTCTTGCAAGCGAAATTGCGGCAGGTTTTCCATGTAACGGTCCAACTATCCGGGTGGAAGGTAATCAGGTTAACTGGACCAATAAAGACGGCAATAAGAGTGGATACTGGAATTGCGGTTGCTGCTCAGGTGTTATTTCATCAGGCAACAATTGGAATGCACCTATTAATGCAAGCATACTTCCTGCAACACTTTCTTTAGATGCAAGCAAATGTGGTAATTCTCCAGTCAATCAAGCTCCATCTGTCAACATCAACTCTCCTTCCAATAATTCAGAATATTATGCACCTGCCACAATTAATATTTCTGCCAACGCTTCCGACTCTGATGGCTCTATCGCCAAAGTTGAGTTTTTCAATGGCAGTACCAAGCTTGGAGAAAAATTCACTTCCCCTTATACATTCGCCTGGACAAGTGTTTCTGCGGGCAGCTACTCCATCACCGCTAAAGCAACTGACAATGCCGGGGCTGTTACTACTTCTGCAGCGATAACTGTAACCGTCACCAATCCCATCATTTATTATAGTATACCAGGAAAAATTGAAGCCGAAAATTATTCCGCTATGCATGGCATACAAACTCAAACAACCACCGATAGTGATGGGGGATTAAATGTTGGGTGGATTGATGCTGGTGACTGGATGGACTACAATGTCTCCGTTAATATCTCCGGATCATATACTTTACAATACAGAGTTGCAAGTCCTAATACGACAGGTCAGATCCAGATTAGAAAGGACAATTCCATTCTTGCTACAACAAATATTCCCAACACAGGAGGCTGGCAGCAATGGACTACAGTTTCAGCCAACATAAACCTTAGTGAAGGCAATCAAACCATAAGACTGTATATGAGTGGATCGGGCTTTAACATTAACTGGATGAACTTTAGCCAAAATATCATTACGAGCGTTAATCCTAACCCGGTAATTTCCGGCATTAGCGGCCCTTCCTGTATAAATGCCGGAGGAAGCTATACCTATACTGTATCACCTGAAGCAAAACATTCTGCAATTTCCTGGTGGTCGAATAGCGGAGCAACCATAACTGTAAACCCTTCTGACAATACTAAAATCACCATCAGCATTCCTTCTTACATGAATAATACGAGCTTTGTAATTACCAGTGGTGTCACCTTTTCCGCTTCTCCATGGTATAAGGAATATAACAGATCGATAAAGGTAGGTGGTTGTACATCTTCAAGAATAGTAAATGTGGGACCTCAACCTTTCGCCAATGAAACTACAATTGGCTTTGATGATAATATTAAAATTCAATCCATTGCTATTCTTGATTTGCAGGGAAGAACCGTTGTTATTTACAATAATATTAATAATGCCAGTTTCTCCTTTGGTGCTGACCTTGCCAGCGGTATGTATTCTGTTGTGATCAATGGAGACGAAGGAACATCTGTCACAAAAATATTTAAAGAATAGATAAATTATAGAGGCTGCAAGTACCCATTATAATGGAACTTACAGCCTCTAAATTATTAAAGGACAATGGAGTAATATTATTTAAAACTCCAGTCATACTTGTTAATATTCTCCACTGCTGCCTTCAGTAATCTGATGCAACCTTTGATATCTTCTTTGTGTGCCATTTCTATCACCTGATGGATATGACGGGTTGGAATTGAAATAGCGCCGGCAATAGCGCCGGTTTTGCCGAATCTTTGAAGTGCTGCAGTATCTGTTCCTCCTGCAGTAAGTATTTCAGGTTGCCATTTGATTCCGTTATCTTCAGCGGTCTTTTTCAGAAATGCTACCATTCTATAGTCAGCTATGGCAGAGGAATCCATGATCTTTATTGCAGCTCCTTTTCCTAGTTCGGTTACTTTTTCCTGCGGACGCGCAGTGGGTACATCATAAGCAATAGTAGTATCAAGTCCGATACCAAAATCAGGATTGATCTGGTAAGATGCTGACATCGCTCCTCTCATGCCAACTTCTTCCTGTACCGTAAAAACACCATAAACATCATATGGCTGATTTTCCAGCAATCTCAATGTCTCTAAAAGAATATACACCGAAATTCTATTGTCGATGGATTTACAATTGATACAGTCACCCATTTCTATCAGGCTTCTTTCTCTTGTAACCGGATTACCCACTGTTACATATTTCTCAACCTCCTCTTTGGGCATACCCAAATCAATAAAGAAATCTTCAATTTTGGCCGGCTTATTTTTTTCTTCCGGAGACATTACATGTATGGGCTTGCTTCCCATTACACCAATCAAATCTTTTGTACCGTGAACTATTACTCTTTGCGCCGTCAATGTTTTCGGATCAAAACCTCCAAGCGGATGAAAATACAGAAATCCCTGTTCGTTAATATGGGTAACAATAAATCCGATTTCATCCATATGTGCCGCAATCATCAGCTTCTTTCCGTCATGATTATTCTTCCCTTTTTTAAGCGTAATGATATTTCCCATATTATCAACCCTTAGTTCATCTACATGAGATTTCACCCTTTCCAGCACATACTGTCGAATCCTTTGCTCAAATCCTGGGGCGCCGGGAATTTCATGAATATCTTTTAATAAGTCGAGATTTAAATCCATACCTTATGAATGTTGAATTATAAATAATGAATGCTGAATGACCAGTAACAAATAACAACTCTAAAATAACAAATCCCAAATAACAAATATCAAATAAACTACTACCACATAGGGGCCCTTTTGTTATTTGTTATTTGAAATTTGGGATTTCAATCATGGCTTTCGCCATTATTCAACCACACTTAGCTTCAAAGCATTTGCTCTTTGTGAGCTTGTTGTTGGCATGCTGGTGGTAGTAACATATACATCACCTTTCTTTAAATATCCCTTAGCCACAAGCATATCTTTTACTCCTTCTATCGTCTCATCCGTTGAGTCAAATTTATCATAATAAAACGCTTTTACTCCCCATACCAGATTCAATTGGTTCATCAATTGCCTGTTGGATGTTACTATAAAAATATCAGCTTTAGGTCTGTGTGCAGCTATTCTGAAAGCTGAATATCCGGACTGACTTAATCCTATAATAGCTTTAGCATGTACATGATCTGCAAGCGAGCAAGCCGTAGCTATAACGCTGTCGCTGTAAGTAGAATCATCATTATCTGTGACCTTATTGTAGATATCAGCCTGCTTCTCAACTGAAGAGCATATTCTTGCCATTGATTGTACTGTAATAAGCGGATACATACCTGATGCGGTTTCTGCACTTAGCATTACTGCATCTGCACCGTCGATGATAGCATTGGCAACGTCATTGGTTTCCGCCCTTGTGGGACGAGGATTAGTAATCATACTTTCCATCATCTGGGTGGCAATGATAACCGGCTTTCCTGAGGCATTACATTTACTTACAATCATTTTCTGCATCATAGGAACATCCTCCATCAGCACTTCCACCCCCAGGTCACCACGAGCTACCATTACTGCATCTGTTTCAGCAATGATGGCATCAATATTCGCTATAGCTTCGGGTTTTTCAATTTTTGCAACAACCTTAATTTCTTTACCTGAATCTGCGATTATTTTTTTAAGTTCTGCAAGGTCATCTGCCCTTCTGACAAATGAAAGAGCGATCCAGTCAAGATTTTGTTCAATCCCGAAAATAAGATCTTTTCTATCTTTCTCTGTAAGGGAAGGCTCAGACACATTAGTATTGGGGAGGTTGATACCTTTTTTGGATTTCAGTAAGCCACCATATACTACTACTGCGATTACTTCACCGTTTCCGGTATCTACAACTTTTAATTCTATTTTACCATCATCAATCAAAATAGCATCACCAGGTTTTACGTCAGAGGTAAGAGACTGATAGGAGGTACTTATTTTCTCCTTAGTTCCCATACAATACTCTTTGGTTATGATAATCTTTTCTCCGACCACCAGTTCAACACCATTGTTTTCTACTTCATTGGTTCTGATTTTCGGCCCTTGTAAATCCTGAAGTATAGCGATATTTGCATTATGCTCTTTATTTAATTCTCTGATGTAATTAATTACTTTCAGGTGCTCTTCATGAGAACCATGAGAGAAATTAAGTCTGAAAACATTTGCCCCTGCCTTCACCAGTTCCCACAATTTTTCTTTTGTGTTGCATGCCGGTCCTACTGTGGCAAGAATTTTCGTCTTTTTACTAATATGCTCCATTTTAAAAAATTAAGTTTTCTTTTGATTTTAAATGATTTACGTCAATTTTTTTTATATACTGGATTAGAGTTAGCGGTTTTAGTTTTTCAATTACATCTTCCGGTTCAAATAGCTTTACTTCCCCATGTAATTGTATAAAATAATCATATTCTTTGAGTTCAGGTATCAGGTAGGGTTTAGAAGTATTCTCAAATTCACAGGACTTATTTTTAATCAGCCTTATACTGCCATATTCGCGCTCATAAATATAATTGGTAATTACCAATTTGCTTTCCTTTACAAAATCAAAACATAAATCTTCAGCCTTACAGAATTGAATATTCAGCAATTTATTTATAAGCCAGGCCAGTTTATGAGCCTTAACTGCTGAAATCAATGCCAATACATCAAAATCGTAATCATAATCAACTACCAGTTTAGTAGTTTTCATTGGCTTATTACTTAATATGATGCTTTAAATAAATTCACCCTTATATCAGGCTAACATGTTAATTTTTAAACCTAAAAATGGATTATTTATTTAAATTATTCGATTTTATTATCTTTTTCAAAGATGCGTAAATATAAAATGAAAAAACGGGTTGTGGAAAAATTATCATGTTTTTGATGAAGATTAAAAAAATTTGTTTGACAATATTGGATTTTATCTCTTTCTTTGCACCCGTGTTTTACTAAACTTTTCAAAACAATGTCAGAAATAGCACAAAAAGTAAAGAGCATTATCATTGACAAACTGGGAGTTGAAGAATCAGAGGTTACTCCTGAAGCAAGTTTCACTAACGATTTAGGAGCTGATTCACTTGATACAGTTGAGTTGATTATGGAGTTTGAAAAAGAATTCAACATTTCAATTCCTGATGAACAAGCTGAAAACATTTCAACTGTTGGTCAGGCTATTGCTTACTTAGAGCAAAACGTGAAACAATAATATCTGAATTCCCCTCTAAATTCTTTTATGAATTTAAAAAGAGTTGTTGTAACAGGATTAGGCGCACTTACCCCAATAGGAAATAATGTTAAGGATTACTGGCATTCTCTATCTAATGGTGTAAGTGGTGCTGCTCCTATCACTCGTTACAACGCTGAAAAATCCAAAACCAAATTTGCCTGCGAAGTCAAAAACTTCAATATTGAGGATTTCCTTGAGCGCAAAGAGGCCAGAAAAATGGACCCTTTCTCTCAATATGCATGGGTAGCAGCTACAGAAGCTGTTGAAGATGCAAAAATCCATACAGACAACAGCATTAACCGCGACCGCGTCGGGGTGATATGGGGTTCAGGCATAGGCGGACTTAGAACTTTTCAGGATGAAGTAAGTGCCTTTGCACTTGGTGATGGTACTCCCCGATTCAATCCCTTCTTTATACCTAAAATGATTGCCGATATCAGCGCAGGACATATTTCTATGAAATATGGTTTCAGAGGACCAAACTTTGTTACAGTTTCTGCCTGTGCTTCGTCAACCAATGCAATCGTAGATGCCTTTAATTACATCAGGTTAAATAAAGCAGATATTATAGTAACAGGTGGTTCTGAAGCTGCTGTTACAGAATCGGGTATTGGTGGTTTTAACGCATTGAAAGCACTTTCTGAAAGAAACGACTCTCCTGCTACAGCTTCAAGACCGTTCGACAAGGATCGTGATGGTTTTGTATTAGGTGAAGGCGCAGGCGCTCTTATACTTGAAGAATACGAACACGCTAAAAGACGTGGTGCACATATATATGCAGAAATGATAGGTGGTGGCTTATCTGCAGACGCATATCATCTTACTGCTCCTCATCCTGAAGGACTCGGAGCAAGAAATGTAATGATCAATGCACTGGATGATGCAGGTATTAAACCAGAAGATGTTGATTATATCAATGTCCATGGAACCTCTACTCCTCTTGGAGATATCAGTGAAGTAATGGCTATTCAAAGTGTTTTCGGTGAGCATGCATTCAAATTGAATATCAGCTCAACCAAATCCATGACCGGTCACCTTCTTGGTGCTGCAGGAGCGATAGAAAGTATTGCTTCCGTTTTATCCATAACCAATCAATTGGTACCTCCTACCATCAATCACTTCACTGATGATGAAAGATTTGACAAAAGATTGAATCTGACTTTTAACAAAGCTCAAAACAGAGAAGTAAAAGTAGCTCTAAGCAATACTTTTGGATTTGGAGGCCATAACTGTTCTGTTATTTTCAGGAAATACCAAGGCTAATCATTGCCTGTAAATAATATTCAGGTGTTAATCTTTGCGGGTTAACACCTTTTTTATTTTTTTGCTATATTGTATGTACATATAATAAATCTTTATTCCTGAAATCTCAGTTATTAATATCTTGAATCCTATAAAGAGAATTGTAAACTTCCTCAGTTTCAAAAAAGCCAAGGAAAAGAAATTCGCCGAAAGCATCAAAAATATCACAGGGCAGGCTCCTATCAATCTTAACCTGTACAAACTTGCTGTTTGCCATACCTCCGCTGCTAAAGAGGATAAGCTGGGAATCAAAAACTCGAATGAAAGACTGGAATACCTGGGTGATGCTATATTAGGAGCTGTAATCGCAGAATATCTTTTCAAAAAATTCCCCTATAAAGATGAGGGCTTTCTTACTGAGATCAGATCAAGGATTGTCAATAGGGAATCATTAAACAAACTTGGCAAAAAGATAGGCCTTAATAAAATTGTAGAGTTTAATCCCGGACGAGGCGGCCTACAAAGTCATAAATCATTATACGGAGACGCATTGGAAGCCCTTGTAGGTGCGGTGTACCTTGACAAAGGCTTTAAAACATGTCGTAAATTTATTCTTAATGTCCTTTTACATCCTCATTTTGACATCAATGAAGTAATTGAAAATAATAAAAACTTCAAAAGCGTTTTGATTGAGTGGGCCCAAAAAGAAAATCGTGACATCAAATTCGTCATCGTTAAAGAAGTAGGCAGCATACATCACAAGGAATTTACTGCACAGGTTCTGATTGATGACCAGCCTTATGGTACCGGTGTAGGCTTCTCTAAGAAAAAAGCAGAGCAATCTGCTGCAGAGCAAACCTGTCTGCAGTTGGAGATCAAATAAGACTCGGATTAATCAGATTCGTCAGTTTTATCTGATTAGCCAGATTAATTATATATTTAAAGAAAATTCCTCCTATGGCATTAGTAAAAATAGCCGGCGCTGCTTTAAACCAAACTCCTGCAGACTGGAGCAATAATTTCGCCAATATTTCAGATGCCATTAACAAAGCCAAAGCACAAAATGTAAAGATCCTTTGCCTTCCTGAATTATGCATTACCGGTTATGGTTGTGAAGACCTTTTTCTTGCAGAATGGTTTCCCAATAAAGCTGAACAAATTCTCCATCAACTTATCTCACTTTGCGATAACATCACTGTGAGTTTTGGTTTACCAATACATTATGAAGGAAATCTTTATAATTGTGCCTGCCTGGTAAAAGATAAAAAGATATTAGGATTTACTGCTAAACAATTTCTTGCTAACGATGGTGTACATTATGAACCCAGATGGTTCGCTGCATGGCCTCATAGTAAGATTGTGAAATACCGTTTTCTCGACGGAAATTCATACGACTTTGGAGACGTGATTTATGATGTAGAAGGAACTAAAGTCGGCTTTGAAATTTGTGAAGACGCATGGAAAAGTGATAGTATACGTCCTGCCTGCAGACATGTCAAGAATAAAGTTGACCTCATTCTTAATCCCAGTGCAAGCCACTTTTCCTTTGGGAAATCTGATATCAGATACAATCTTATTATTAATAGTTCTGCCACTTTCAACTGCACCTATCTTTATGCCAATTTATTAGGTAATGAAGCCGGCAGAATCATTTATGATGGAGAGGTTCTGATTTCACATAAAGGCAAATTAATTCAACGGAACAACAGGCTATCATATAATAATGTTGATCTTGTTTCACTCGATATAGATTTCACATCAGGACATATTCCTGAAGTGAATTTAACCCATGACGAAAGGGACAAGGAATATGAATTTTGGGAAGCAACCTGCGTAGGACTTTTTGACTATTTAAGAAAGAGCAAAAGTAAAGGATTTGTTCTTTCCCTGAGTGGTGGAGCTGACAGTTCAGCCTGTGCTATTATGGTTTCCGAGATGGTTAAAAAAGGGATTGCAGAAATAGGTGCAGAGGCATTTATTCAAAAAGCCGGATTGGGTATACAGCCTGAAGAAATAGGTGCTTTGAACAAAGCAGATCAGGCAAAATATATTACCGGAAAAATTCTTATTTGTGCTTATCAGGCGACGGTAAATTCAGGACAAGCCACTTTCGAGTCAGCGCAAAAGCTTGCCGAATCAATAGGTGCCACTTTTTATCACTGGAATATTGATAATGAACTTAATGGCTACAGCTCCACTATCGAAATAGCTATAGGCAGAGAATTAAAATGGGAAACTGACGATATTACCTTACAAAATATTCAGGCAAGAGCAAGATCTCCCATCATATGGATGCTTGCCAATATTCATAGTTTTTTACTAATCACAACCTCTAATAGAAGCGAAGGTGATGTTGGCTACGCTACTATGGATGGTGATACTTCTGGAAGTATTGCACCAATCGCGGGAGTTGATAAACATTTCATTATAAACTGGCTTAAGTGGGCTGAGGAAAACCTTGATCAACCAGGGTTAAGATATGTCAATTCCATCACTCCCACTGCAGAGCTTCGTCCTCCTGACAGACATCAGACGGATGAAAAAGATCTTATGCCCTATTTTATTCTTTCAGAGATAGAAAGAGAAGCAATCAGAAACAGAAAATCACCACTGGAAGTATTTCAGATTCTTCAAAAACACAAACTGGAAGATGAGCAACTACTCAAGCAACATATTATTAAATTTTTCAGGATGTGGTCACGCAACCAATGGAAGCGTGAAAGAATAGCCCCCTCTTTTCATTTAGATGATTTCAATGTAGATCCGCGGTCATGGTGCAGGTTTCCTATTTTGAGCGGAGGGTTTGAAGAGGAACTAAGGGAACTGCAAATAATAAATTCGAAACCCGAAATTCGAAATTCGAAAACAGGCAGTTAAAATGGTGAAATTACAACACATTAAAACCCTAACACTTTAACACCTTAAGACTTTTTCTTTCTGCCATAAACTTTTAACTTTAAAGCTTAAACTTTAAAGCTGTGTTAAACTTTGTAATCTGGGAAGCCTCTCCTGATCTTTTTAGTATAGGCCCTTTGACTGTCCGTTGGTATGGGTTGCTTTTTGCACTCGGCTTTCTGATCGGGCAGCAAATATTGATAAAAATCTATAAAGGAGAAGGCAAGTCTGAAAAACATGTAGAGACATTAACCATTTATATGGTGATCGCTACCATTTTAGGAGCCAGACTGGGCCACTGTTTATTTTATGAACCTGAAGTATACCTTAATGATCCTCTGCGAATACTTAAAATCTGGGAAGGTGGACTTGCGAGCCATGGAGCAACAGCAGGAATTTTACTGGCTATATATCTTTACTCCAGAAAACAACTAGATCAAAGCTATCTATACGTACTTGACAGAATCGTAATTGTAATTGCACTTGCCGGCTGTTTGATAAGATTAGGCAACCTGATGAATTCTGAAATCATAGGAAAACCAACTGATTTTAAAGGTGGTTTTATATTTACCAGGAGTGTTTCAGATCATATTTATTCTTACCAGCCATTGATTGAAGATATTTCCTATGAATTCAATGGCAAGGACAGTACAGATGTCCAGGGAAGAAAACTTTCAGGAATGAATATGTCATTTTTCATTTCACAACCGGATGTACCGGCAAAACGTGTGGAGGCTTTCATCCAGGAAAGTTTAAGAAAAACATTGGAAGATCGTCCCGGCGAACATCACGATCATCTTGTATTGCCTAATGATTATATCCCCTTCACTATTCAGTCTACCCCTAAAGGCGCTGCTGTTACTTTAAATGTATGGGGAATACCTCGCCATCCTGCGCAGCTTTATGAATCTATCTCCAGTCTGCTACTGTTTTTCTTTTTGATGTATCTATACTCAAGAAAAAAATCTAAAACCAGAGAGGGCAGACTATTCGGATTGTTTGTGGTAATACTTTTTTCTTTAAGATTTGTCTACGAATTTCTGAAAGAACCTCAGGTAGCATTTGAGCAGCAGATGACATTCAATATGGGCCAGTTGTTAAGTATCCCATTGATTATCGTAGGTATTTTTATTTTGCTGAGAAGTTTCAGAAAACATGACGAAATCAGCTGATTAGGGAACCGGATCATAGCCGCTCCCTCCCCATGGGTGGCAGCGGCAAATTCTTTTTGTACCCAGATACCCCCCTTTTATAGGGCCATGTTTTTTTACTGCCTCTATGAAATACTGGGAGCAGGATGGAGAATACCTGCAAGCCATCGGCAACAAAGGCGAAATGAGGTACTGATATATGCGCACCAGGTATATTAATAATTTTCCTATTACATTCTTCATTCGGGATTAAACTATAGCGGTTGTATGAACCGCTTTGTGCACCAAACTTTTCCTGAATAAAATATTATTTCCCGGATTTTCAAAGTCTGGCCTAATTACAGGCTTTATCGTATATTACAATAGTTTATCCGTTTAAATGCATTTTAGATTTTCACTCTTTCTGTTTTTTTTTCTTCCAGGCATAATAAATGCAAAATGCATTGATAATGACACGACTTATTTTATCCTCAAAGAGGTTCAGATAACCGGCAACAAAAAAACCAAATCAAGGATAATAACCCGGGAAATAAAAGTTCAACCCGGCGATACTATCTTCCTTTTTCAGGTAAATGAAATTTTATTAACCACCAGAAACAGAATATTCAATACCGGACTTTTTCTTAAAACGGAAGTATCGTTCACTGCTGATTCCGGCAATTACAGAAGCATGGAAATCCTTGTTAAGGAAAGGCTCTACACCTATCCCATACCGATGGCCAGTCTTGCTGACAGGAACTTCAATGAATGGTGGTATACCCGAAAAAGGGATCTGACACGATTGGAATATGGGATGGATTTCATACAAAAAAACATGCGTGGAAGAAATGAGACTTTAAGGATAAAAGTAAATGGCGGATTTTCCACAAAGGCTGAACTTACTTATCTTATTCCATACATCAATAAGAAGCAAAACCTTGGCTTATCACTATTTACAGGAATAATAAAAAACAGAAGGATAGCATACCGCACCGGTGAAAACATACTGATTTTTCATGATGATCCCGAGTACGTGAGAACCAGGATCAATGCCGGTCTTGGACTTACTTATAGGAGAAAATTCTATGAGTTTCATGTATTCAGTCTCAGTTATTACAGGAACAGTATTGCAGATACTATTGCCAGGCTTAACCCAGACTACTTCCTGCAGGGAAGGAAACTGCAGGAATACCTGCACCTCAGATATTCATTTATCTATGACCGGCGAGATATCACTTATTATCCCCTTAAAGGAAAGTATTTCAGATTTGACTTTGAGAAAATTGGTTTAGGTACTTTTGACAATGCAGATATTACTTCTTTTCGGTCCGAAGTATCTGGTTATCTACCCTTATCGAAAAGATTTTATGCTTCTGCTGCCTTTATAAACAAATATTCTCTCCCGGATAAACAACCATATTTCAATCTGAGAGGACTTGGTTATCTCAAAGACTATGTAAGTGGCTACGAACTTTATGTAATTGACGGGACAGCTTATACATTGTTTAAAACCAACCTTAAGTACAAGCTCCTTTCTATGGAAAAAGGTTTTGATATCCTACCAGGCACGCTTGAAAACATTCCGATAGCAATATTTTTAAAAGCTTATTACGATGCAGGATATGTTATGGATCCTATCAACAATCCCGGAAACGCAGCTCTTGCAAACAGCTTTCTTAATGGAGGAGGTATAGGTTTTGACATTGTTACCTATTATGACATGGTATTCAGATTTGAATACTCCTTCAACCGCATGATGGAAAGAGGATTGTTTTTCAGCTTTAAAACTCCATTTAATTAACAAATCCCTTATTTTCGGGTTACAAAATCACTTGACACTCATTATTATTAATATTTTTCAATAACCGATATGATTAAGATGCGCAAGAAAATACCCGCTTTATTACTGATTTTCAGCTTACTGCTTCCAAATTTTTCCCGGGCAGACGAAGGAATGTGGCTTCCTTTGCTTATCTCCAGAAATTATGAGCAGATGCAAAGACTAGGATTCAAGCTTACTGCTGAAGATATATATAATATAAACAGATCCAGCTTAAAAGATGCTGTGGTTAATTTTGGTGGCTTTTGCACCGGAGAGATTGTAAGTCCTGAGGGTTTAATTCTTACCAACCACCATTGTGGTTATGAATCCATTCAGTCCCACAGTACAGTACAAAACGACTACCTGAGTAACGGATTCTGGGCAATGAACCGTTCTCAGGAACTACACACACCCGGCCTTACGGTAACCTTTCTTGTTAGAATGGAAAGTGTTACAGAAACTATATTAAGTTCAATTGCCGGTATGTCATTTGAAGAAAGAGAAGCAAAAATAGAACAGCTTTCTGCATTACTCGAAAGTCAGGCAACAGAAGGCAATCATTATACCGCAGAGGTAAAAAGCTTCTTTGAAGGAAATGAATTTTACCTTTTTGTTTACGAAGTATTTAAGGACGTAAGACTGGTAGGCGCACCTCCTTCTTCAATAGGTAAGTTTGGAGGTGATACCGACAACTGGATGTGGCCAAGACATACCGGAGACTTTTCATTCTTCAGAGTATATGCTGCTCCTGATGGAAAACCTGCAGATTACTCGCCTAACAATGTACCTTTAAAGCCTAGATACCACTTCCCTATCTCTCTTGCAGGAGTTAAAGAAGGTGATTTCAGTATGGTAATGGGGTATCCGGGAAATACCGATAGATATATGGTATCAGAAGGTGTAAGAATGGCCTATGAAATAACCAATCCTGCAAGAGTGAAAATCAGAGAGAAGAGACTTGAAATCATCAAAAGAGACATGGACGCCAATCCGGAAGTAAGGATTAATTATGCCGCACTTTATGCACAAGTCAGCAATTATTACAAGTATTTCATCGGGCAAAATCAGGGTTTAAAAAGACTGAATGTAATTCAAAGAAAGAGAGAAGAAGAGCAGCAGTTTCAGCAATGGGTAAATGCTGATGCTTCCAGAAAAAGTCAATATGGAAATTTAATTTCAGAATACAACCTGATTTATCAGGATTACAGAAAAGTTGCAGCTCCCTATGCCTATTTGGAAGAAGCAGCTTTCGGACCTGAAATCCTGATGTATGCTTACAAACTGAATAGTCTATATCAGGGACTTGTAATGCAGACTGCGGAAAATACACCTGCGGTTATTTCAGCAGCAAGAGAACTGACAAAAGAACATTTTAAGACATACAATGCAGAAACAGACAGAAAGGTATTTGCTGCCTTGCTGAAAATGTACTATGATGACGTGGATCAGTCTTTCCATCCACAGGTTTTTGCCACTGTAAAGAAGAAATACAAAGGCAATTTCAACAGGTATGCAGATTTTGTTTTCAAAAATTCCATTCTGACATCAGCCGAGAAAATGAATGCATTTCTGGATAAGCCTGATGCTAGGATACTTGAAAAAGATCCTGCTTTCAGTAGTATGATTTCTATTTTGGGTGACTTCCGCACACAGGTAGGTCCGGCATTAAGGTCTGTTTATGCCAGGCTGGACAACAACAATCATTTATACCTGAAAGCGCTAAAGGAAAAAAGGCAGAATGAGAAAATGTACCCGGATGCCAACTTCTCTATGAGAGTGACTTACGGAAATGTAAAGAGTTACCACGCCAAAGATGGTGTAATTTATAATTACTACACCACCATCGAAGGAATTATAGAAAAGAAGGATTCTACAAATGAAGAGTTCATTGTTCCTGCCAAATTAGTGGAATTGTATAAGAAGAAAGACTATGGAAGATATGGCATGAATAATACCCTTCCTGTCAACTTTATTTCCAATACCGATATTACCGGTGGTAATTCAGGTAGCCCCGTTTTAAATGCCAGAGGAGAATTAATAGGCTGTGCTTTTGACGGAAATTGGGAAGCAATGAGTGGTGACATTATTTTTGAACCGGAATTACAAAGGACTATTTCTGTCGATATCAGGTATATTCTCTTTATTGTTGACAAATTTGCAGGTGCAGGGCATCTGATCAATGAGATGACTATAAGAGAGTCAGATGCTTCTGCATCGATTGAAGAAGCAGCTCCTGTACAGGTAGAAAAACCGGAGATTAAAAAGGTAAAAAAATAACAAGTATTAAAGGAAATAAAAATAGAGGGTAACTTCCGTTACCCTCTATTCTATATGTTATTTTCCTTAATTAAAATATTCAATTTTCATTCATTCTCTTTATAAAGCCAACAAGATTCTCTTCTGTCAATGGCTTATTAATGTATCCTGCAGCTAAGGACGAACCTTTCACCTTTTCCAAATCAGAAAGATTGCTTGATGTGGTAAGTACGATAATGAGTGGATTGTAATCAGCGGTTTTGGATTGTTCAAATTCCTTAAGAAATTCAAAGCCATCCATCACTGGCATATTAATATCCAACAGGATCAGGTCAGGCTTTTCTTCATTTATTTTTTGAAGATAATCTATAGCTTCCTGTCCGTTGTTGGTGATGACAACATTATCCGACACACCAACACGCTTTATTAACCTTACATTAATAAAATTATTGATGTTATCATCATCCACCAGTAGTACCTTACTATATTTTTGAGTAACCATAATTCCTTTTGACTCCGGGATTAAAAAATGTTTCATAAAATACTATGCAATTTAGCTGCCAGTTTTACCCTATTCACTGTGGTAAATTAACGTTCATCTCTATTTTTATTGATCAGAATTTAAAAAATATTTAACCACACAATGTGGACAAAAAATCATAGCTGATTATCAATATATACGCCTTTTCATTAAAAGGTAAATATTGGAATATTCAAATATTCTCTACCTGAACAAATTAACGTGGATCCGGTTAATTTATTATCAATAAACTATACTGATTATGAAAAGATTACATATACCTGCAATTATACTTACCTGCATGACTCTAACTTCCTGCGAAATAATCGGAGATATCTTCAAAGCAGGAATTTGGGTAGGTGTCATAGGTGTATTGGCGATTATAGGACTAATTTTTTGGGTGATCTCAAAATTCAGATAAGAGATTTTGGGACAAAAACTCATTCTTAATTTCGGGTGAATCAATAATTAACTATTTTTGCCCCTTAATTAAGAAATTGTCCTGATACATAATGAGCATAAATAAAACCTATAACCCGAAAGAAATTGAGCAGAAATGGTATGCCTATTGGCTTGAAAACAATCTGTTCAAATCTGAACCGAATCCCGATAAAAAGCCATATACCATTGTTATTCCCCCTCCTAATGTGACAGGTGTACTTCACATGGGACATATGCTCAACAACACTATTCAGGATGTTCTTATCAGAAAAAAAAGAAAAGAAGGGTATGAAGCTTGCTGGGTACCCGGAACAGACCATGCCTCTATCGCTACTGAAGCCAAAGTTGTAGCCATGCTTCGCGAAAAAGGTATTAAGAAATCAGATTTAAGCAGAGAAGAATTTTTGAAGTATGCATGGGAATGGAAAGAGAAATATGGTGGCATTATTCTCGAGCAATTAAAAAAGCTAGGAGCATCCTGCGATTGGAGCAGAACCAAATTCACGATGGATCCTACCCTCTCTGAAGCAGTTATTGAAGTATTCGTAAGACTATACAATGACGGTTTAATATACAGGGGCTATAGAATGGTAAACTGGGACCCTCAGGGCAAAACAGCTCTTTCAGACGAAGAGGTTATTTACAAAGAAGTAAATTCCAAACTTTATCATCTTAAATACAAAATAGAAGGGAGTGAAGAATTTATAGTGGTAGCAACGACCCGTCCTGAAACCATACTGGGAGATACAGCCGTTTGTGTACATCCGAACGACGAGCGCTACAAACACCTGCACGGAAAGAAAGTACTTGTACCGATAATCAACCGACCGGTGACAGTTATACCAGATGAATATGTGGACATGGAGTTTGGTACAGGTTGCCTTAAAGTAACTCCTGCCCACGACATGAATGACTACAACCTGGGCGTTAAGCACAAGCTTGAAGTGATAGACATCATGAACGACGATGGCACCTTCAGCAAAAAAGCAGGACTTTATATCGGAGAAGACAGATTCAAGGTAAGAAAGCTTATAGTTAAAGAGCTTGAGGAGAAAGGTCTGACGGTAAAAATTGAAGATATCAAAAACAACATAGGCTATTCCGAACGTACCGATGCTGTGATCGAGCCAAGGCTTTCAATGCAGTGGTTTGTGGACATGAAGAAATTCATGGGGAAAAAACCGGAGGTATTGACCGCGGTGATGAATGATGAAATCACTCTTATACCTGCCAAGTTTAAAAACACATACAGACATTGGATCGAGAATATAAAGGATTGGTGTATTTCCAGACAGTTATGGTGGGGACAAAGAATTCCCGCATACTATCTTGCTGACGGAAGCTTTGCCGTTGCAAAATCAAGGGAAGAAGCTGTTGAGATCTTTAAAAAGCAAAACAAAACAGTTAAGCCGGAAGAATTAAAACAAGATGAAGATGTACTGGACACATGGTTTTCATCATGGCTCTGGCCTATCTCCGTTTTTGAAGGCTTCAGTGAACCGGATAACAAAGACATTAAATATTATTACCCTACAGATGATCTTGTAACAGCACCAGAAATCCTTTTCTTCTGGGTTGCCAGAATGATCATGGCAGGCTATATGTTTAAAGGAGAAAAGCCTTTTAGAAATGTATATCTGACAGGTATCGTTAGAGATAAGTTGGGAAGAAAAATGTCGAAATCACTTGGAAATTCTCCTGACCCTCTTGATCTGATAGATAAGTATGGCGCAGATGGAGTAAGAGTAGGGATGCTTTTGAGTAGTCCTGCCGGGAATGACCTGCTATTTGATGAAAAGCTTTGCGAACAGGGAAGAAATTTCAGTAACAAAATCTGGAATGCATTCAGACTAATCAAAGGCTGGGAGGTAAACGACCAGATTAATAATCCATCCAATGCTGCAGCTATAAAGTGGTTTGATAGCAAATTTGAAAAAGGGCTTCTTGAACTGGAAGATAATTTTTCCAAATACAGACTTTCAGATGCCATTATGACGGTATACAAACTTATATGGGACGATTTCTGCTCATGGTACCTGGAAATGATCAAACCAAATTTTGGTGAGCCTATAGACAGGGAAACTTATGAAAAGACAATTGGTATTTTCGAAAACCTCCTATCCATCCTGCATCCGTTTATGCCATTTATCTCGGAGGAGTTATACCATGAACTAAACGATCGAGATGGGAAGGATAATATGATCACCGCAGCCTGGCCTATATCAAAAAAATCTAATGAATCAGAGGCGACTGAGGGTGATTTCATTATTGAGGTAATTTCAGGTATCAGGAATGTGAGAAACACCAAACAGATTGCTAAAAATGTACCTTTGGAGCTTCATGTAAAGTCAAAAGCACAAGCGGTATATGGGAAGTTTGATGAAATCATTAAAAAACTGGCCGGAATACAATCCATCCATTTTACTGATACTAATCTTGATGGAGCAGTTTCTTTTATTGTAAAAGCCGATGAGTTTTTTATTCCTTTAGAGGGGGAGATCGATTTGGAACAGGAAAGAGAAAAACTTTTAAAAGAAATTGAATACACCAGAGGCTTTCTAAATTCTGTGGACAAAAAGCTTAGCAATGAGAAGTTTGTGTCGGGGGCACCAGCTAATGTGGTGGAAAGTGAAAAGAAGAAAAAGGCTGATGCAGAGGCAAAAATAAAAGCTTTAGAGGCTAATCTTGCCAAACTTCCCGCAAGCAAATAATAATTGTAACTATTTTTTACTATTTTCGGTAAACCATGAGGAAGGTAAGACCAAATATCTTCCTCTGTTTACGTAAGAAATTAAAAGCTTAATGAAAAAATTGTACTTCATCCTGCCTTTATTGGCTATACTCCTTTATTTCCCTCTGCAAGCACAAAATCCAAAACAAACCAAGAAAAGGGTAAAGGCTGCGAAAAAAAATAAAGATAAAAAGAGAGACCCATATCAGATTGATTGGCATGACAAAGATTCTGATGGTGACGGTGTGCCTGATGGTCGTGACAAGTGCCTTCATACTCCAAAAGGTGAGCCAGTAACCCCATTCGGTTGCCCTTACGATGTAGACTTTGACGGAGTATACGATTATGAGGATGAATGTAAAGATCAGCCGGGACCTAAAGAAAATAAAGGTTGCCCTTGGGGTGACAGAGACGGCGATGGTATTACAGACAATAAAGATGATTGTCCGGACACTCCTGGTCTTGCAAAATTCAGAGGCTGTCCTGATACTGATGGTGATGGAATTCAGGACAAAGATGATAACTGTCCGAAAGAACGTGGTACCGCTCAGTACAAAGGTTGCCCTCCTCCGTTTATTGATACAGATGGTGACGGTGTAAGTGACTATGATGATTTGTGTATGAGAGTTCCCGGGCTAAAGTCCAATAAAGGTTGCCCAGAGGTAAAACCTGAAGAAAAGAAAGCGCTGGAGGAGGCATTCAAGAACCTGTTGTTTGAAACCAACAGTGATGTTATCGTAAGCTCCTCATTCGAATCGCTTAACAAGCTCGCATCAGTGTTGATCAACAATCCGAAAAATAAAATCCACCTGGAAGGTCATACAGACAATGTTGGTGATGACAATGCCAACATGGACTTATCACAAAGAAGAGCAGAATCAGTGAAGAATTACCTTGTAAAAAGAGGAGTTCAGGCCGATAGAATTTCAACAGCCGGATTTGGTGAAACCAGGCCAGTGGCTACAAATGATACTGATGAAGGAAGACATAAGAACAGAAGGGTGGAGATGAATATAATTCCGCCCCAGTAATTCAGATTTTTCAGATCAAGTCAGATTACCTGAGTGCAAAATTAAATCGTTTAATATTAGTTTAAAGGCAGGATATTAAAATAAAAAAGGATGATATTCCCTTATCATCCTTTTTTATTTTAATCTGATCTAATCTGATCTAATCTAATCTAATCTAATCTGATTTGATCTGATCTGATCTGATAATCATTTAATCTGACTAATTTGAATCATCTGACAAATCCCAATCACTTTTTCTTCGGTTCTGTCGCCTCCTGCTTTTTAGTTTCTCCATAACAAACTTTACAAGGCTCATATCCATTCGCTTTAGCCTCTTTCAGCTCGGTACCCTTTTTTCCTTCTTTAACTATGCTACAGTTTTTCTTATGGTACTTTTTGCCGTTTTCAGTAACATAAACAGTTTGTGCATTTACCAATTGTGCAAATACAACAAACACAAGAAAGAAAACAAAACCTAAAATTCTACTTTTCATATTTATATCAAATTAAATCTAACTTAATAAAAACTTACAATTTTATGAATTAATAATTGGAAAGGCCTTTATTGTCTGCAATCCTGGAAATCCTTAAATCATTTTAATCAAGGTCAAAAGCGTGCCGCCAACAACAAATTTATATCCTTAAACTTCATATTAAATTTCTTTGCAATGTATGGGTTGGTAAGATGGCCTTTATAAGCATAAACACCCTTCATGAACCACTCCTTGTGATAGATCATTTCATCTACCCCACCCTTCTTGGATATTTGCAGCAATATAGGTGTGAAGATATTGCTTAACGCTGTTGTAGCAGTACGCGCCACACGCGAAGCAATATTAGGCACACAATAATGAATTACATCATACTTTCTGTATACAGGACTTTTGTGTGTCGTCACTTTGGAAGTTTCAAAGCATCCTCCCTGATCAATACTAACATCTACGATCACTGAGTTAGGCATCATTTCTGCCACCATATCTTCTGTAACCACCATCGGACTTCCTTCATCTGACCTTAATGAGCCTATCACCACATCGGCCTGCCTTAATTCTTTCCTCAAAGTAATAGTATCTATGGTGGAAGTATAGATCTGAGTTCCCAGATCATGTTTAAGTCTTCTTAATTTATAAACCTGATTATCGAATACCTTTACTTCACATCCTAATCCAAGAGCAGCTCTTGCTGCATATTCCGCAACGGTACCCGCACCGAGAATGATTACCTTTGTAGGAGGCACACCGGTGATACCACCCAAAATCACTCCTTTTCCATTTTTACTGTTAAGATATTCTGCGGCTACAAGCATTACCGTGCTACCTGCGATTTCACTCATGGCCCTTACGACCGGCATTGCCCCTCCTTTGTCTTCTATATATTCAAAGGCTAACCCTGTGCATTTCTTTTTATTAAGGATATTAAGAAGTTCAGAATTGAGAGTACTGAGCTGTAAGGCGCTGATTAGCGTAGAACCGGGCTTGAGCATTTCAGCCTCTTGGACAGTTGGCGGCTCTACCTTGAGTACAATGTTCGACTTAAAAACCTCTTCGGCACTATAGACAATTTTTGCGCCGGCATCGCTGTATTCCTGATCGGTATATTTGGCATTAATGCCCGCATTGGTTTCGACTACCACCTCATGGCCATTGTTCACCAGTAAAGCCACTGCTTCAGGTGTAAGACAAACCCTGTTTTCAAGGTCCTCTGTTTCTTTGGGTATACCGATATTTAAACTTTTGTTATCCTCTTTAACTTTAAGCAAAGCTTCCTGAGGATATAAAGCATGTTCTTTAGCCAGGGCGGCAGAAACGCCTGTTTTTGCTGATTTCATTTGTTTAAATTTGCATTTAAATTGCCAATTGGAATGACCATATTTTGTATCCTACAACCTATGGTCATTTCATGTTATTGATATATGAAAAACTCTGTCTGTGCCTTCCAAGGAAATATTAACTTCCACAAAATGTTCAGGAATTAATGTAGGAATTTGCGAAGCCCATTCGATAAAGCATTTGCTGCCGGAATAAAAATATTCATCTACCCCTAAATCCATAGCCTCCCTTTCGTCTTTTATCCTGTAAAAATCAAAATGAAAAACCTGCTCCCCGTTTTCGGTAACATATTCATTTACAATAGAAAATGTAGGACTGGAGACATTATCAATTACCCCAAGCTCCTTACATAAGCTTTTAATAAGGGTAGTCTTTCCCACCCCCATAGGGCCATTAAAAAGAATAATGGTCTCTTTACCAGCAAAACGGATAATAGATTGAGATACCGCATCAAGATCTTCCGGTGATGAAGACCTTAGTTCTAATTTCCCTGATACGGCTTTAGTCATTAAGCGTAGCAATTAAGATTTGCAGCCAATAAAATTACAAAATTTATTGAAACTGCAAAACTTCTCTATCCGGGCTATTTCGGAGATAATACAATTAATGGAATAATCATTTCCTCCATGGAGACACCCCCGTGCTGGAAGGTATCCTTGTAGTAATTGACGTAATAATTGTAATTATTAGGATAAGCGAAAAAATAGTCCTCAATAGTGAATACATAAGCAGTCGAAACATTCCTTTTCGGCAGGAAGAATCGCTCAGGCTTACGACAAATAAAAATATCTTCTTCATCGAAGCCGAGGTTTTTACCCTGCTTGTATCTCAGATTGGTATTTGTATTTTTATCACCTACTATTTTAAAAGGGCGTTTTACTCTTATAGTACCATGGTCAGTACTGATCACCACTTTAATTTTCTTTTCAGCAAGCTTCTTCAGAATCTCCAGCAATGGACTGTGCTGAAACCAGGAATTGGTAAGGGACCTGTATGCAGATTCATCAGGTGCTAACTCTCTTATCATAGCCATATCAGTTCTGGCATGTGATAGCATATCAACAAAGTTGTATACAATTACATTCAGCTTATTACCCATCAGGTTATTCAGGTTATCCACCAGGTTTTTTCCGTGGGCAATGTTGGTTATCTTATGATACGAAAATTTAAAATCCAGATTATTTCTTTTCAATTGCGACTTGAGAAGTTCTTCTTCATGATTGTTTTTTCCTTCTTCCTCATCGTCATGTATCCACAACTCCGGATATTTTTTCTCTATTTCCGAAGGAAGCATCCCTGCAAAGATAGAATTACGCGCATAAGATGTAGTAGTTGGCAAAATACTGTAGTAAGAGGACTCTTCCTGCACATTAAACATTGATGATATCGAAGGCTCTAATACCCGCCATTGATCATAGCGAAGATTATCTATCAAAATAAAAAACACAGGCTCTTCTTTGGCAAGGGGAAATACTTTTTTCTTTAATAACTGATGAGACAACATTGGTTTCTCAACATTAGGATCATTTAGCCAGTCTTCATAGTTCTCAATAATAAATTTGGAGAAATTTTTATTAGCCTCGCTTTTCTGCATATCGATAATTTCCTTCATACTTTTATTCTCGGTATTATCGATTTCAAGCTCCCAGTAGACCAACTTTTTGTAAATCTCTGCCCATTCGTTGTGATCAATTCTGTCATTATAAGCCATGCTCAGATTTCTGAAATCCTGCTGATAACTTATATTAGTTTTCTCAGAAATGATTCTCTTGTTATCTAATATCTTCTTTATGGAAAGTAATATCTGATTAGGATTTAATGGCTTGATCAGGTAATCTGCAATTTTACTACCGATAGCCTCTTCCATAATATGCTCCTCTTCACTTTTGGTAATCATGATTATAGGAAGATTTGGCTTTGTCTGCTTGATCTGATTTAAAGTCTCCAGGCCAGTCATTCCGGGCATGTTTTCATCTAAAAAAACTATATCAAACTGTTCTTCATTGCATTTCTCAAGAGCGTCAGCCCCACTGTTTACCGGAGTTACATCGTATCCTTTATTATTTAAAAAAATTATGTGAGGTTTAAGTAAATCTATTTCATCGTCAGCCCACAAAATGTTATATCTTTGCATATCAAGAGATTTAGTAGCAATAAAAATACACTAATACTATATAAATAAGTTTCATTAATTAAAAAAGTTTTGAATAAAAATAAAATTTTCAACGATCCGGTATATGGATTTATTACTATTCCGGGGCAAAGAATCTTTGATATTATTGACCATCCATGGTTTCAGAGACTCAGAAGAATTAAGCAATTAGGACTTACTGACCTGATATATCCAGGGGCACTTCACACGAGGTTTCACCATGCACTTGGGGCTATGCACCTGATGGGTACAGCTTTAAACCGCCTGAAAGCCAAGGGACATAACATATCTGATGAGGAAGCGGAAGCTGCTCAAATGGCAATATTACTTCATGATTCAGGCCACGGGCCTTTCTCCCATGCATTGGAAAATACTTTGCTTTCTCAAGTGCATCATGAAAAGCTTTCTATGCTTTTCATGAATAAACTGAACAAAGAGATGAACGGGGCGCTGGATTTAACAATAAAAATGTTCAGGAATAATTACAAGAGGAAGTTCTTTCATCAGCTTATTTCCAGTCAGCTGGATATTGACCGATTGGACTATCTGAAAAGAGATAGCTTTTTTACCGGTGTAATGGAAGGTACTATAGGCGAAGACAGAATTATCAAAATGCTGGATGTGGTAAATGATAGCCTGGTTGTAGAAGAAAAAGGGATATATAGCATTGAAAACTTTCTATCCAGCAGGAGATTGATGTATTGGCAGGTATATCTCCATAAAACCACAGTCAGTGTAGAAAAAATGCTGATCCAGATTATTACCAGGGCGCAGGACTTATGCAGACAAGGCAAAGCTTTAAATACAAGTCTTGCGTTATCATTGTTTCTGGAAAGAGAAGTAAAGTATACAGATATTGAAAAAGATGAAAAGTACTTCAATGCCTTTGTGACCTTAGATGATTTTGATATCTGGTCAGCTATCAAAGCATGGCAGCATCATGAAGACAAAATACTTTCGACTTTGTGCAGCAATTTACTGGCAAGAAGGTTATTTAAAATTCAGATCAGCAATAGCCCCTTCGATACAAAAACAGTAGAAAAAGTCAGAAAAGAACTTATTAAGAAATACAATTTCAACATTGAAGAATTGGAGTATTTTCTGATAAAAGGTACCATAAGCAATGCTGCTTATGTTCCTGTAGGAGAAACCATAAATATACTTACCAAACGAGGAGAGGTAATAGATGTAGCTCAGGCATCAGACCTACCCAATATCAAAGCTATAAGTAAGATTGTAAAAAAGCATTATTTATGTTATCCTAAATTATAAAATTCGAAATAGGTTATTAATTAAACTGCTATGCTATCATTCCTTGAATTCATTTTTACTGCAATAGTAGATTTAATTTTTCTCAGGTTTACTATTAAATGTAGTCGGTAACTACAACTGCACCAAAATCGGAAAATAAGAGTGCACCAAATTTGGCAACAAGAATGCACCAGTAATTACCTTCGTCGGGATTAAAAAACCGATGAATAATTATGAA
>JBKBUF010000040.1:0-31228 GCA_046290815.1 Cytophagaceae bacterium
AATTAAATATCCTGAAAGATTAAAGATCTGTTGAAATATGGAAAAGTTTTTCAAACTTTACCACATTCCAACAGAGATAATAATTTTAATAATGACACAGTTATTTAAACAGAACCAAATATAAAATTAATAACCCTTAAAATGGACGAATAATAAATTATATTCCAATACTGTTTCTCCTGTTCTCTCAGGTCGTCCTGGTCATCATACCAGATGGTCATCCAATTTAAGGTGTCCAGAATTCTATTTCAGAAAGCCTTTCATTATCGAACTTCAGCACCCATTCATCAACCCAGTCCAGTTTTGTGTTTAACCTTACTATATGAAAATTTTTCCCGGTTTCTTCGTCTTTCATATCGTAACCATTTTTACAGGAAATAGGAAATACTTCCCTGAGCTGTTCCAATGTAGTGTCAGCGCTTAATGTTATTTCCGGATGTACAAGTCTTAAATCAGAATTTTTGAATTGTATGATTCTGATGTTAGCAATATCACGGTACACAAGAAACTCCAATCCGGGATACCTCCAGCTATATACATTATCTTCAAGCTTTGACTTGGACTTGTTAAATAATCCTTTTGATTCGCAAATCCCTGTATTTACAGGTTCTCCTATTTTTGTAGTAAGGTCTGAAGTGCTAACCTGAAACGGTATCTGTTCATTAATACTTACTTTTTCAATTTCCAGAACTTCATCACGAAGCGTTTTCTGTGGTTTACAGCCTTTTGGTAAATCTACAGGCCTGTGAATTAAAAAATCGGATTGCGGTTGTTTGCCGAATGACAAATGGTTGTATTGCAAAAGCAGTATGGCACAAAGCACTGCATATCTCTTCATTTCCTCCCCTCGATGTTCCCATTTAAGATAACGTCCTTCTAATGAGGAATGTTTAAGGTTAATGTTGAATGATAAATGCTGAATGCTGAATTATCTTCATTTAAAATTCAACATTTATCATTCATTATTTAACAAGTTGTTCTATCCTTTTTTTAACTTCCTCAAACCTGAACTCCTTTAGTACTTTTTCAAATTGTGCTTTAATTTCTTTGGACATGAGATTGCCAATTGTACCTTCATGTGTATGGTTAATTTTGTCCGGTGCTGAAAAACTTCCATCCTCTACCATGCTTCCGACTTTTTTATAAGCATCACGGAAAGGCATGCCGTCAAGCACTAGCTGATTTACTACTTCCACTGTAAACAGGTATTTGTACATTTCATTTTTCAGGATGTCTTTCTTGATCTGAATATGTTTAAGCATATATGCTGCTATCTGGAGACAATCATTCAGGTCGGCAAATGCAGGCAAAAAGTTTTCCTTAATTATTTGAAGATCCCTGTGATACCCTGAAGGAAGATTAGTGGTAATCATAGTAATCTCATTCGGAAGGGCCTGAATTCTGTTGCACTTTGCTCTGATGAGTTCAAATACATCAGGATTCTTCTTGTGCGGCATGATGCTGGATCCCGTAGTAAGTTCATCAGGAAAACTGATAAAACCAAAATTCTGGTTTATATATAAACAGACATCCATGGCCATTTTACCTAATGTGTAAGCAACAGAAGCAAGAGCGGCAGAAACATTCTTTTCGGTTTTGCCTCTTCCCATTTGCGCATAAACCACATTATAGTTCAGGGACTCAAATCCTAAAAGGTCTGTTGTCATTTGTCTGTTAAGAGGAAAAGAACTTCCATATCCTGCAGCAGAGCCTAGCGGATTTTTGTTGGCAATTTTATATGCCGCAAGAACCATGTTAAGGTCATCGGCAAGGCTCTCTGCATAGGCTCCGAACCACAGCCCAAAGGAAGAAGGCATTGCAATCTGTAGATGTGTATATCCCGGAAGAAGATCGTTTTTGTGTTTTTCAGATAGGTCAAGAAGCAATTGAAATAATTCTGTGATGTTTCCAACTGTTTCTTCAATTTTACTTCTTGTAAACAGTTTAAGATCTATAAGTACCTGATCATTTCTTGATCTGCCACTATGAATTTTCTTGCCGATATCACCAAGTTTTCTTGTGAGTAATAACTCTACCTGTGAATGAACATCCTCTACACCGTCTTCAATTGTAAACTTTCCTTCTTTAATCTCCTTATATATATTCTTAAGCTCCTTGTGCAAAACCGGTAACTCGTTTTTTTCAATGAGATTAATAGAGGAAAGCATCTGAGTGTGCGCAAGCGAACCCAGTACATCAAATTCCGCCAGTAACAGATCCATTTCCCTGTCTTTTCCTACAGTAAATTTCTCAATTGCTTTGTTTACGTCTTTGTCTTTTTGCCAGAGCTTCATATTGTCAGAACCAGGATTTATTATGATTATTTGATTTGCAAGATGTAATATATTTAGAGTTAAATAACTGCAATTTTAGTACCATTAAATTTTCTGTTAAATATCCTTTTGTATTGGAGACTTGTAAACCCAAAGTTTAACAAAAGTCCAATTTCAGTGTTGTAGGCTTCAAGATAGTTTTTTGCTTGAGCTAAATGAACATCTTCTAATTTTGCTACTGCCTTTAATTCAACCATAATCTTTGATTCTACAAAAAAGTCTACACGACGTTGGCCAACTTCGATATTGTCGTAGAAAATCGGAAGTTCTTTTTCCCTGGTAAATTCTAAATTTTGTTTTCTCATTTCAATTTCCAAACATCTCTAATAAATTACCTCCTGAAACCCATTTCCAAGAATGGAATGTACCTTCATAGCACACCCAATAATCTTATGAGTAATCTCATCTGTTTTCATCAAAGTGAGTGAAATGTTTTTTAAAATTATGGCTCTTGAAATTCATTATTTTGAATCTTGATAATCATTTCATCCTGGCCAATCCTGGTTCAGACAACTAACTCACTCAGTACCTTAATATACCTCTCAATCCCTTCCTCAATTTCCGATATCCATATAAATTCATTTGCTGTATGTGATCTGCTTGAATTACCTGGCCCCATCTTTACAGAAGGAACAGGAACAAGAGCCTGATCCGATGTGGTAGGAGAGCCATATGGTTTTGCGCCATGTTTAATAGCGGCTTTTACCAAAGGATGCTCAGGATCAATAAACGATGGCCTTAATCTTACTGATCTTGGTTTAACTTCAGATTGAATATTGTCCTCAATGATTTTAAGTACATCTTCGTTTTTATACATCTCGGTAATTCTAACGTCAATGGTGAAGTGGCAATTTTCTGGTACTACATTATGTTGATAGCCGGCATTAATTATGGTAACAGACATTTTCATTGGTCCAAGGTGTGGAGATACTTTCTCAAACTTGTAATTTCTGATCCAGTTAATATCATCCAGTGCTCTGTAAATTGCATTGTCACCCTCTTCACGCGCTGCATGTCCCGCTTTTCCTTTGGCTGTACAATCCAATACCATTAGTCCTTTTTCCGCAACTGCAATGTCCATTAATGTAGGTTCACCTACAATCGCAAAATCAATAGGTCCAAGTTTTGGGTAAACCAATTCCAAACCGTCAAATCCTGAAATTTCTTCTTCGGCGGTAGCTGCCAAAACGAAATTGTATTTAAGATTTGGCTTATCATAAAAATACATGAAGGTAGCCATTAGAGAAACCAGACAACCACCCGCATCATTACTTCCCAGTCCGAATAGCTTTCCGTCTTTTACCATTGGATCAAATGGGTCGTTGGTATAACCAGGATTGGGTTTTACAGTGTCATGATGAGAATTTAATAGTATTGTTGGTTTGTTTTGGTCAAAGTGTTTGTTAAATGCCCACACATTATTTTTCAACCTATGTGTCTTTACACCCCTGTCAACAAAAAATTGATTGAGTAATTCGGCGGTCTTATCTTCCTGCTTGCTGAAAGATTCTATGCTGATAAGTCCTTTTAAAAGCTCAATCGCGTCAGTTCTTAATTTACTATTATCCATAAAGCTTAAAGCTTAGAGTTAAAAGTTTAAAGTTTAGAGTTAAAAGTTTAATTCTTAATTCTTAATTCTTAATTCTTAATTCTTAATTATAATCTTAACAGGCTCCCTTTCTGTGCTCTGTCATTTATTATCGAAACCAGGTCATCAGCATGGCAGATAGTAACACTGCTTACCCCTGCTTTTATTGCATCAAATGAGTTATCCATTTTTGGAATCATACCTTTAGCAATAATGCCATCCTGTTTTAGCTGCTGATACCTTTCTGTATTTATTTCTGTTATGACACTGTTTTTGTCATTGATATCCTGAAGTACTCCTTTAAGTTCAAAGCAATAGATTAAATTCACTGCAAAGTTTTCTGCCAAGCCAACTGCTAATGTTGAAGCTACAGTATCTGCATTAGTATTTAGAATATTTCCCTTTAAGTCATGTGTCAACGGGGCAATTACAGGTGTAAGTCCCATTGAAAGAAAATGGACAATAGGTTGTGGATTGATTTTTTCTACGTCTCCTACAAAGCCATAATCTATTCCATTCTTTAAAGGCCTTTTGCTTGACTGGATGATATTGGCGTCTGCTCCTGTAAGTCCTATTGCATTTTTACCATTAGCCTGCAGCTGACTTACAATTTTTTTATTGATAAGCCCTCCGTACACCATTGTAACAATCTTCAGCGTTTCAGCATCAGTTATTCTTCTGCCATCAACCATCTGTGCTTCTATTCCCAGACCTTTGCTGATCTCAGTAGCTACCTTTCCTCCTCCATGAACAAGAATGATATTCTCTTTAATCAGTGAAAGATTATGTAAAAACTTTTGAAGACTGTTGTCGTCGTCTATTACGTTGCCACCGATTTTGATCACATATAACTTTTGCATAAACTTAAATTAAATTCGAAACTCGAAATCCGAAATTCGAAACGTTAAAACCCAACATCCAACATCCAACATCCAACATCCAATATCCAACATCCAATATCCAATATCCAATATCCAACATCCAACATCCAACATCCAACACCGTACCTTGTCACTAGAAGTTATCCTGCAAAATCTTTTGCAACACCGCCTGCGCACTCCAAACTCTGTTACCGGCCTGGTGTATAACTACGCTGTTAGGGCTGTCGATTACTTCGTCAGAAACAATAACATTTCTTCTTACAGGTAAGCAGTGCATGAATTTAGCATTGTTGGTTAAATCCATTTTCTTTTTACTTACCATCCAGCCTTTGTCTTTGCTGATGATATTGCCATAGTATTTGTAAGATGACCAGTTTTTGGCATACACAAAGTCAGCTCCTTCAAGAGCCTCATCCTGATTGTAGGTTATTTTGGCTCCTTTTGTAAATTTTTCATCCAGTTCGTACCCTTCGGGATGTGTAATAACAAAATCTACATTGGCATCAGGGTGATTCATCCATTGTGCGAAACTGTTCGGTACAGCCTGCGGAAGTGCCTTAGGATGCGCAGCCCAGGTAAGTACTACCTTTGGTCTTTCTTTTTTCTTTAGCTCATTAATAGTGATCAAATCTGCCAGAGATTGCAAAGGATGTAGAGTTGCTGATTCAAGACTGACAATGGGAACACCTGAATAGCTGATAAATTTATTAATGACAGCTTCTTTGTAGTCTGTTTCCTTGTCGTTTAAACTGGGAAATGATCTTATTCCGATAATATCGCAGTACTGACCGATTACCGCAGCAGCTTCTTTGATGTGCTCGCTTGTGTCTCCGTCCATTACCACATTATCACGAATCTCAAGATTCCAGCTATCCTGTCCGACATTCATATCCATTACTCTAAGCGTAAGGTTATGAGCAGCCTTTTGGGTGCTGAGCCTTGTTCTCAGGCTTGGATTAAAAAATATAAGCCCAAGTGTTTTGTTCCTTCCCAGCTCTTTATACTTCAAAGGATCATTTTTAAGCTCCAGTGCCAGCTTCACCAGTGCTTTAACATCATCTACATCATTAACAGAAGTAAAATTACGCATCTTATTTAACAAGCATTTTAGACATTACAGAATTGAAGGCTTTTAAGAATGTATCTGCATCTACCTTTGTAAGGTTTAGTGCAGGTAGTATTCTTATTGTATTTTTATCAGATGAAGAACCGGTAAAGATTCTATGTTCATCAACTAAAGCGTTTCTAACAGGCGCACATGCAATCTCCAATTCCACACCGATCATCAGCCCTAGTCCTCTGACTTCTTTCACTCCCGGAGATTTTCTGAGTTGTTCCATTAAGTAATTTCCAATCTTGTTTGCATTCTCTACAAGATTTTCTTTTTCTATTACTTCGAGAACTGCAATGCCTGCTGAACAAGCCAGGTGGTTTCCTCCGAAAGTAGTGCCTAACATTCCATGAACTGCTTTGAATTTCGGACTAATTAAAAGTCCTGCAATTGGAAACCCGTTACCCATTCCTTTGGCGATAGTGATAAGATCAGGTTTTACACCATAATGCTGGTGTGCAAAGAATTTGCCACTTCTTCCATATCCTGATTGGACCTCATCCAGTATTAAAACAGAATTGAATTTATTGCAAAGCTCTTCTATTTTCTTAATAAATTTTTCTGAAGGTATCTGTACGCCTCCAACACCTTGAATACCTTCAATGATAACTGCAGCTACTTCTTCATTCATTGCTTTTTCAAAAGCTTCTGTGTCGTTGAAGGGGAGGAGAATAATATTTTCTGTTTTATTCACAGGTGCCTGCATAGATGTTCCATCGGTAGCAGCTACAGCAAGACTGGTTCTGCCATGAAATCCCTTTGAGAAAGCAATAATCTTCTTTTTGCCTGTATGAAATGATGCAAGTTTTAATGCATTTTCATTAGCCTCGGCTCCTGAATTAATTAAAAACAATGAATAGTCAGGATAACCTGAAAGTTTTCCAAGTTTATCAGCAAGCTCGTCTTGAACGGAAATCTGAACAGAGTTGGAATAGAATGCAATTTTATTGAGCTGTTCTGTTATCTTTTTTACATAATGCGGATGTGTGTGTCCTATAGAAATTACGGCATGTCCTCCGTATAGATCAAGATATTCCTTACCGTCCTTGTCCCAAAGCCTAATTCCATTAGCTTTAACCGGTTCCACATTCATCAATGGATAAACATCAAATAATTTCATAGACGTAAATTTTATAATTCGATATTGTATTTTAAAAATATGCTGCTTTTAAACGCAGGCCTTCTGTCTCGTTGAGCCCAAACATCAAATTCATATTCTGAACAGCCTGTCCGGAGGCGCCTTTCAAAAGATTGTCGGTCATAGAAACAATCAGTAAGTATTCCTCATGCTTCTCAAGGTAAATAATGCAGTTGTTTGTATTCACCACTTGTTTCAAATCAGGATTTACTCTTGATATATGAGTGAAAGGATGATCTTTATAATACTCTTCATAAATTTTATACGCTTCTTCCTGAGAAATGGAAATTTTAATATGAAGGGTAGCAAAGATGCCTCTGGTAAAATCCCCTCTGAACGGAATAAAGTTTATTGCATTATTAGCATCAGACTGTAATTGCTTTAAACTTTGTCTTATCTCTTTTAAGTGCTGGTGAGTAAATGCCTTGTAAATTGACATGTTGTTATTTCTCCAACTGAAATGAGAAGTTGCTGATAAACTTTGTCCTGCACCGGTAGAGCCTGTTATGGCGCTTATATGCACTTCATCATTTAGGAGTTTTTTATTGGCAAGTGGTAACAGTCCAAGCTGAATGCATGTAGCGAAACACCCAGGATTAGCAATGTGATGGGCGGATTTGATTTTCTCTCTCTGCAATTCAGGTAAACCATAAACAAAATCATTTCCTTCCTTCGCGATTCTGAAATCCTGGCTAAGGTCTATGATTTTAATACTGTCCTTAATCTTGTTTTCAGCTAAAAATTTCCCTGCATCACCATGTCCTACACAGAGGAAAAGAACATCGATATTGTCTGAAAGTGAAGATGCAAACTTAAGGTCTGTCATTCCCAGAAGATCTGTATGCACTTGGGAAACAGGATTACCAGCATTGCTGTTGCTATGTACAAAAATTATTTCAACCTTTGGGTGGTTTACAAGGATTCTTAATAATTCTCCACCTGTGTATCCGGCACCGCCGACTATTCCGACTTTAATCATAACCTGATATGTTAAAATTCGAAATTCGAAATTCGAAATTCGAAAAAAGTATTAATTTGACTTTTCAATTAAATTTTTTGTTTCCTTTAATGAAATCTCGGTTTTTCGAATTATTGCACC
This sequence comes from Cytophagaceae bacterium, assembly GCA_046290815.1. Lineage (GTDB taxonomy): Bacteria > Bacteroidota > Bacteroidia > Cytophagales > Cytophagaceae > JBKBUF01. The sequence goes on from JBKBUF010000040.1 coordinate 8,151, forward strand.
AAAGATGTTCATTAATTCAGTTGCTTCATTTATTAGCAAAATTCTTTCCTGAGCATATTTCCCTTCTATATGCAAAAGCCTTAACCAAAGTCTGCTTTCTTTAGCTTCCTTCCTGCATATTTTGATTCTCATTAAGTAATCCTTTTTAGAACATGATTCATTTGCTTCTATGTAATTAGCACTTACCGACCCTGAAGATCTTGCTAAATGTTTGCAGTCTTCATTATTGCAAATGTCCATTTTTATTGATCTGATGAACTTTCTGCACTCATGTGCAAATTTTTCAGTTCGATCTTCTAAATCGAATTTCTTTTTGTTCTCCTCCATAGCTGTTGAGGTATTTTAATAATCCACGGTTGCCCTAATTCCCGGGATTTTTTTCGAATTTCGAATTTCGGATTTCGAGATTAACTGTTTACTTTGTGATAAATCATTGTCTGATTTCCAAAAATCTTCGAAAATCCTTTTACATCTTCTCCGCTCCAGGCATTGTTCATTTCGCCGTAGCTTCCGAATTTAGATGACATTAGGTCATGCTTTGATTTGATTCCTACAACATGGAATCTGTATGGCGCAAGGAAAACCTTAACTGTACCTGTAACATTCTGTTGAGAGTCTGTAAGGAATGTTTCCATGTTTCTCATTACAGGTTCAAGGAATTGTCCTTCATGGACAAAGTTACCATAGAAGTTAGCGAGTTGCTCTTTCCAGTACATCTGCCATTTGGTAAGAGTATGTTTTTCTAAAGTATGATGTGCTTTGATGATAACCATTGGAGCAGCTGCTTCGAATCCTACTCTTCCTTTAATTCCAATGATCGTATCACCTACATGGATGTCCCTGCCGATTCCGTAAGGAGCCGCAATAGATTCAAGCTTAAGTATTGCCTCTACCGGTTTATGCTTTGTTCCGTTTATTCCAACAAGTTCTCCTTTTACGAACTCAAGTTCTACCTCCTCGTTACCTGTTTTACTTACTTGAGTAGGGAAAGCTGATTCAGGAAGATATTGATCAGAGGTAAGTGTTTCTTTTCCTCCAACTGAAGTTCCCCATATACCTTTGTTGATAGAGTATGCCGCTTTGGTCCAGTCAGCAACCACGCCTTTTGATTTAAGATATTCTATCTCCGCTTCCCTTGAAAGCTTCATGTCACGTATAGGTGTGATGATCCCTACATTCGGAATAAGGATGTTGAATATCATGTCAAAACGTACTTGATCATTTCCGGCACCTGTGCTTCCATGTGCAACAAAATCAGCATTTACTTCTTTGCAATATTCTGCTATAGCTTTTGCCTGGAATACCCTTTCGGCACTAACAGATAGAGGATAGGTGTTATTTTTTAATACGTTCCCGAATATCAGATACTTTACACAGTTCTGATAATAGTCGTCAATTACATCTAGCGTGACATGCTTCTTTACACCGAGGTTGTAAGCTTTTTTTTCAATCTCCTGCAACTCATCTTTGGAGAAACCGCCGGTATTGACAATAGCAGAGTAGACCTCTAGTCCTTTTTCTTCTGACAGGTATTTTACACAATATGATGTGTCTAAGCCTCCGCTGAAGGCTAATACAACTTTCTTACTCATTTTACTTAAATTAATTGAGCGTTAAAGATATTAAAATAATATGGAAAACAGGGGAAATTCCCGTCTAATTTGCAAGTCCGAAGAAGGCTAAAACTCTGGAGCCACTTCTGAAAGCCTTCAGCAATTTGAAGTTTTTCAGTCTTTGCCACCTTTCATAGATTCCGGATTTTTTTACAAATTCCCACTTCTTCCTGTTTTTTTCTTCAGGGTCATACAGCATACCTGTACATAGGCAGTTTTTGTAATTTTTGCTCTGAAGAATAGGAAAGTTTACACAGCTGGAGCAACCTTTCCAGAATTCTTCATCATCGGTAAGCTCGGAAAAAGTAACGGGTCTGTAGCCCAGCTCCGAATTGATTTTCATTACCGCAGCACTGGTGGTAAGCCCGAATAGCTTGGCATTCGGGTATTTTTTTCTCGATAGTTCAAAAGCCTTCTCTTTAATCTTGGTAGCAAGGCCCTCCTTTCTGAATTGTGGAGCAACGATAAGTCCTGAATTGACGACATATTTGTCGTGAGACCATGTTTCTATATAGCAGAATCCGGCAAATTCACCATCCTTGGTTGTAGCAATGACTGCCTTTCCCTCATCAATCTTCTTACGAATATAGTCGGGGTTTCTTTTGGCAATACCTGTCCCACGTGCTTTCGCACTCTCTTCCATTTCTTTGCAGATTGCTTCTGCTAAACCTTTGTGTTTCTCTTCTGCTATTTGAACTTTGAATTCTGCCATTTTAAAATTCCCGGAATAAAATAATAATGATTAATAATTGAACAATGTTTTCAGATAATTAAAGTATTCTGAAAATCTTTAGTTTAGAAATTATTTTAGGATTCGAGAATAACTACCGCATAGGTAATTAATAGAAGTGCCCGGCCTACGGCCTCGGGGTTCTGAATGGTAAAATTCTTTCTGTGCCCATGGCAATGGGAGAAAAGATAGGGGTTGAATAAATAAAAATGTTTACCATTTTCTTATAGAAAGTACAAAGTTAATTCAAAATTGAATTTAATCAAAAAATGTTCCCGAAAATTGTGGTTCATCTCTTTAATTATTTTTGATGCTGTCCGAGACTCTGTTCATGTTACAAAAACTGATTTTTAACGGTTCCTGATTCATTTTTCCGGACTATCAAAGGGGTTCCGGTAATATTTTGAGAATTTTAAACTTTTTTCGATAATTGCAGAACTATTTTTGATAGTAGTACTATTATTATACGGTATCCTTGGTTATATTTGAGGGATATTTTAAACCTATGCCGGGAATTATTAAACTACAGCTGAACGAAAAATTATATGTCCGGGATCCTGATGAGACCGAACTTGGCAGGAAAATTGTGTCGCATTCTGTTCGTTTAATCGATGAAGTGGGCTTTGAAAGCTTTTCTTTCAAAAAACTTGCTATTGAAATTAAGTCTACCGAGGCCTCTGTTTACAGGTACTTTGAAAATAAACAGAAACTCCTGCTATATTTGGTTAATTGCTATTGGATATGGCTTAGATTTCAGCTTCATGTGAAAACTGAAAGTGTAAAAAATCCTAAGGAGAAATTAAAAATTGCTTTAAGGATCATCACTGAATCCAATATGAATAATCCTGTAACAGGACTGGATGAATCAGCATTATTTCGAATCGTGGTGAATGAATCCCAAAAAGTGTTTTTGGTGAAAAACGTTGATACTGCAAATAAAGAAGGATTATTCAGGGAATATAAACTTTTTTGTAAGCTAATAGCAGAAATCATTTCCGAATTGAATCCAAAGTATAAATTTGCAAATACATTGGTAAGCACTATAATAGAGGGAGCGCATCATCAACTTTTCTTTGCGGATCATTTCCCTTCATTGACAGATTTAAAAAAGCAGGAGCAGGATTGCAATAAGTTGAATACATTTCTCGAGCATTTGGTGCTTGCTGCTATATTACCGAAATCATAAAGAAATTAAGAAACCAGAATGATATTAAGTCAGATATATAAAATTCATGAAGTGCTCCTCAATATCCTTAAACTGGATACAAATATAAAGGAGCTGAGCACTGATGGATTTGCTCATTTTAAAAAAGCACCGGAAAGCTTCGATCAGTTCATGAACATGCTGCAGGAAACAGGGAATCTTGTGCACATGGCTTTTATTCAAAAGCAGGTGACTGAGGTCGAGTTCGAGCAGCTTTTTGACAGAATTCACGTACCCTATCTGATATTTTTTAAGAGCGGCACTTCTATATTGCCGGTAGTTATTAATCCGGTGAATAATACTTCGTATGCTCATATTATCGATTCAGACGGCAATGACGGGGTTACGGAAATAAATTCTTTTAAAGAAATAAGGGACAAAATATGTCCTGCCGGTCAGCTGCTCGCAAATCCTGAAGAAGATACCTTCACGGTAATCGTTAATTGTATACCAAATCAATCCATCTATAGTGATAATCAGCCTGAAGACGAAAAGGATGCTGGAAAAAAACTGAAAGCATTTACAAGGTTTTTTAAGCTGGTAGCTTCAGAAAGAAAGGAAATTTCCTTCCTTTATATATATGCTATTATTGCAGGTATAATGACGCTTTCGCTGCCATTGGGGGTTCAGGCAATAATTAACTATGTTACCAGTGGCGCTATTTCTACCTCTATAGTGGTATTGATATGTGTAATTACCTTGGTGATACTTATTTCAGGTGGACTACAAGTAATGCAGCTGACACTGGTGGAGTATATTCAACAGAGGCTTTTTGCTAAAACCGCATTCGAGTTTTCCTACAGGATACCTAAGATTAAGGTGGAATCTGTAATGAAGTACTATCCTCCGGAGCTGATGAACAGATTCTTCGATATTGTTACACTTCAGAAAGGTATTGCAAGTATTTTACTTGAGTTTTCAAGTGCAATCCTTCAGGTTGTGTTCGGACTGATACTTCTTTCTTTATATCACCCTTCATTTATAGTTTTTGGAGCATCTCTGATGCTTATTTTAGGGGTGGTAATAAGGTTTACCGGACCAAAAGGTTTAAAGTCCAGTTTGAACGAAAGTAAATATAAATACGAGGTGGCCAACTGGCTGGAGGAAATTGCAAGAGCTTTAAGTACATTCAAGCTTGCAGGATACTCCAATCTACCTATGGAAAAAACAGATTACTATGTAAGTAATTATGTGCATTACAGAAAGCAACATTTTAAAGTATTGCTAACACAGTATTTAAGTTTTGTGTCATTTAAAGCGCTTATTACGGCCGGTCTTCTTACTTTGGGTTGCGTGCTACTCATCCGGAAAGAGATAAACATCGGTCAGTTTGTTGCCAGTGAAATTGTGATCATTCTTATTATAAATGCTGTAGAAAAGGTAATTCTCAAATTAGATACATTTTATGATGTGCTTACCAGCCTCGAAAAGATCGGTACTGTCACTGACCTTCCTATAGAAATTCAGAACGGGATATCAATAGACTCTCTTGATAGCAGCAGCAAAGGTCTTTCTCTTCAGATTAAGGATTTAAAATATAAATTTCCTGCTGAACCCGGATATATTTTGAAGGGTATTAATCTGGATGTAGAATCTGGTGACAGGGTTTGTATCTCCGGGTATAGCAGTTCTGGTAAAACCACATTTCTGAATATCATGCTGGGATTTCTAACCAGCTATGAAGGAAATGTATCCTATAATAAAATTTCACTGAGGGAGATTAATAAATACAGCCTGGTAAATATGATAGGAGATAACATTTCCCAGGAAGATCTTTTTGACGGAACAATTCTGGAAAATATAACATTAGGTAGAAATATCAAGCTTGAAGATGTGTTGTGGGCTGTAGACTGCTTAAATCTCAATGATTTTGTTGCTACCCAGAAAAGCGGGCTCAATACAAAAATTACGGGGGGTACCCAAGGGATATCTGAAAGTATTGCAAAAAGACTTATAGTTGCTCGTAGTATTGTTACCAGACCTAAGATGCTGGTCCTTGAAGATAATAACTTCGGCCTTGAAAGAGCAGAGAAAATCAAGCTTACAAAGATGATTACCTCTAAAGAAAATCCCTGGACGGTGATAATGGTTTCCAATGATCCTGATATTATGAGTATGTGTAATACCACTATAGTAATGAAGGATGGCGCCATTGTATGTAAAGGTCGATATGACGAAATTAAAAATGAAGATGTATTTCAAACGTTGATATAACCATGGATTTTTTTAATCATGAAATAGACCGGTTTTATTCCACCAGGATGGTTAAAACCCCAAGGTTATTAAGAAATCTGGCTTATTGGGCAGGGGGATTGTTTTTGTTTATGCTGGCCTGCCTGTTTTTGCCATGGACACAAAATATTACCTCTGCAGGTGTGGTAACCACCTTGTATCCTGAGCATAGGCCTCAAACGATTCATTCTACAATAGCAGGTAGAATAGAGCGATGGTACATCCAGGAAGGTCAATATGCCACAAAAGGTGACACCATTGTAAAACTTTCTGAGGTGAAGGAAAAATTTATGGATCCGGAGTTGCTCACAAGGTTAAAGGAGCAGATTCAGGCCAAAGAGGGAGCCATTACTTCCACACAGCGCAAAGTACAGGCTCTTGAAAACCAAATCTCTGCTTTGCGGTCAGGACTGGAGTTTAGTCTTAATAAGGCCAGAAATAAAGTAAAGCAAACTGAATTAAAGTTGCAGGCCGATAGTATGGATTTTCAGGCTGCAAAAGTTGATTTTGAAGTGGCAGAATTACAGTTTGCGCGTCAGGAGGAATTGTATAAAAAAGGCTTAAAATCACTTACCGAACTTGAGCAGAGAAAACTTAAATTACAGGAGTCAAAAGCAAAACTGCTTTCTTCTGAGAATAAATATGAAGCAACAAAAAATGAATTGGCGAATGCCCGCATTGAACTCAATTCTCTTCAGGCAGAGTACCAGGATAAGATTTCAAAAGCTCAATCTGATTTGAATTCTGCATTTTATTCATTGTATGATGGCCAGTCGGACTTATCGAAAATGATAAACGAATATGCCAACATGGAAATTCGAAGTGGGTATTACGCAATTACGGCTCCCCAGGATGGTTACATTGTGAAAGCCCTTGTGACAGGTATCGGTGAAACAGTGAAAGAAGGAGAGCCGATTGTAAGTGTGATGCCTGACCATCCTTCTCTGGCTGCCCAGATTTTTGTTGCACCTATGGATATTCCGCTGCTGAAGAAAGGGTCTAAAGTCAGATTGCAATTTGACGGATGGCCTGCCCTTGTTTTTTCCGGATGGCCTAACACAAGTTTCGGTACTTTTGGCGCACGAGTTGAAGTAATTGACTTCATTGATAGCAAAGGAAAATACAGGGTGTTGGTTACTCCGGACCCGGCAGATGAGCCATGGCCTCCTGTTCGTGTGGGCTCAGGAGTACAGGGTTGGGCGCTGTTGAACGATGTTCCGATCTGGTATGAATTGTGGCGACAACTCAATGGTTTTCCTCCTGATTTTACAGGTTACGAGCAGGTGCTTGAGCATGACATTCAGGAGTATCAAAAAAAGAATATGATTAAGTAAAGGTAATGAGAGGCTGTTTATTTTTTCTCTTTTTTCTGGTTGGCTTTGGTGCATTGGGACAGGACACACTTCCTAATGTCTTTACCATAGAAGAAATGTATTTTCATGTTCTTCATTTTCATCCTGTGGCTAAGCAGGCAGACCTTTTGTCTGAAAGAGCCAAACAGGAATTGAGAATCAGACGTGGTGAGCTGGATCCGAATGTTATGGCCAGATATTACAAAAAGACTCTTGAAGGGAAGAATTATTATACTCTTATAAACAACACTCTACAAATACCAACCTGGTATGGTCCGGAATTCAGGGTAATGTATGAAAGGAACAGTGGGGTAAATGTAAACGGCGAAAATATTACCCCGCCTCAGGGACTAACCAACCTGGCTGTTGTAGTGCCGGTAGGTCAGGGGATGATTATTGACGAAAGAAGATCTGCCATAAGACAAGCTCAGATATTTGGAAGTATCGCTGAAGCGGATAAAATTAAAATCATTAATAAACTTTTATATGATGCCTCCAAAGCTTATTGGCATTGGATGTTTAACTACCAAAGAATCAATTTTACAACTAATGCTTTTGAGCTTGCCCAGCAAAGATTTGTTGCCGTAAGAGAAAGGGTATTGCAGGGGGATCTTGCACCGATTGATTCCATTGAAGCATATGTGGAAGTGCAGAACAGAGAACAAATGCTTGCTACTGCCACTATAGAATACAGGAATTCTGCCATCTGGCTCTCCAATTACCTTTGGCAGGAAGATGTTGTGCCAGTACAGTTGTCGGACCAGGCGGTTCCGTCATTTAAAGGACTTGAAATTACGTCGCTTACAGATCAGGAGTTGAATGAACTCATCAATATCGCTCAGGCCAGCCACCCTGAAGTGATGAAAAACAAGTTTAAAATGCAGCAACTCCAGATTGAAAGGAGGCTTGCGGTGGATAAACTTCGCCCAAAGTTTACTTTTACATATAATCTTTTAAGTCCTGGTGTCGGTATTGAACCAAATGATTTTACTCCTGAACACAGAAACAATAACTCTAAATTTGGTGTGTCATTTTATTATCCTCTGTTTTTACGAACAGAGAGAGGGAAGTTGCAAATGGCAAAAATCAAAATAAAGGAAAACGATCTTGAGGCTAGAAGTTTGCAAAGAGAAGTTGAAAACTCTGTACGCGCAATTTATAATGAATACAACAATCTGAAGAATCAGGTAATGATTCAGGAACGTATGGTTGAAAATTACCAGCGTCTTGTCCGTGGTGAATATGAAAGATTTGATGCCGGTGAAAGTTCCTTGTTTCTGATCAATAGCAGGGAAATGACGCTGGTTAATAGTAGAGTTAAACTTGCTGAACTCCAGTCCAAGCTTGCCCAAACTAAAGCACAATTGTATTGGGCATCCGGAAATATTTACAACATCGATTTGGTGAAGTAATTTCTTATAATTTTTTTGTTCATAACCGGCAATTTTTCAATTAATTCCTGTGCCGGCTTTCACTATTTCAAGGGGTTTTTATAACAATTTCCTCCTAAAGCAGATTATTAGTAAAGATAAATTCTTCATTAAACTAATAAATCTGAAACTATATGCATAAATTTTTACGAAGCGCAAGTAGCGGTATTGTTTTGATGGTGCTTTGTTTACATTCTCTTAATATCAAAGCACAGGATAGTTGTACTTTTGTGCAACAGAATAACCTTGTTGCCATTGAAATGGAATCTGCTAATACAGCAGGAACATATTGGCAGAAGAGCACAGAGTTTACGGGATACGAAGGTAATGGTTATCTTATTTATGTTGCAAGTGATTTAACCGGTGTTCCAGGTAAAAGTGTGTTAACATTTAAATTCCGTATTACTGAACCTGGAAAGTATGGATTTAAAATGAGAGGATACAGACAAAACTATCATGCCAATGATGTTTGGGTAAGATTCCCTCATGGGCTGGTAACAACTGAAAGAGATGGTGTTCATACAGGAGAAAAAGGATCTGACTGGTTTAAAGTAATGATCGGGCCAAGCCATCAGTGGTTTTATTTTGCCTCTACGCAGAATCTTGAAACTCATGGTGAAATGCAACATCAGATATTTGTACACTTTGATGAACCGGGTGTTTATACAGTGGAGTTCTCAGGAAGAGCAACCGGTTTTGCGATCGATAGATTTACTATACATAAAACCCGTACACCGGATGGTATGAATCCTATGGTTGCTGAATCTCCCAAAGAAGATTGTCATCCATATCAGTCAAAAGCTAATTTTCCATACGTGGTTAATCCAATTCCTGATCAGTCTGTGAATGGAAATTCAACTTACTCTTTTACCATTCCTGCTAATACTTTCGAACACCCTCAAGGTAAAACATTGCACTATGCGGTTTATCAAAGAGGAATGCATGTACTGCCAGACTGGCTTACATTTAACCCCTCCACGAAAACTCTGACAGGAAATCCCACATATAACCATGGAGGAGATTATTTTATCCTGGTTAAGGCTCAGAATGGTGAAGAGTTTACATTTGATGAATATAAACTTACTGTTGTAGGTAACAGACCTCCTCAGGTAGCTTATCAGGTACCGGATGTGGTTGCACTGATAGGAGAAGAATTTACTTGGGAAACACCCGGTGATTTGTTTACAGATGCTGATGGGCATGAACTTACATATTCTGTTTCATCTCAACATGGTGCTGCACTTCCTGAGTGGCTTTCATACAATGAGGCGACAAAAACTTTTTCAGGAGTGCCATCCGAAGGACACATCGGTTTTGATACTATTCACATTACAGTGAATGATGGATTTGGAGGAATGGCAACTGCTACTTTCCAGATCGCCGTGAAGTCACCGGAGATTCAGTCTGTGAAAAAATTTGCAGCCCTGGATATGAATGTATACCCAAATCCTGCAGCTGACAGAATTATTATTTCAACAAAATCACACATTGATGCAACAGTTGATTTATTGGACTTTACAGGTAAGGTTCTATACTCTGCAAATGAAAGACTTTCGGATAATCTTGAAATTAATCTGGATGAATTGAATATAAATCCGGGTATGTATTACCTGAACGTGCGCTCTTCCGATAAGAGAGCTTATAGTGGTTTGATAATTAAAAGATAGTTGATTGTGTATATTTTTTAGAGAGAAGCGAAAGCTTCTCTCTGTTTATTTTGAAGCCCTTCTTAATCTGTCGTTAATAGCCCTGCCTAATCCTTCATCAGGTACCAATTCTGCAAGGATCAAATCATAGCCGCTGGCATCCATTAATCTCATGCTTGAAAATAGATTTCTTGCAGCAAGATCCAATGATCCGTCCGGACTTAGTACCATTTGCTTATTTTTATCAATTCCGGGTATGTAATTCCTAAATGTAATATAGCCGGTTTTTTCTGTGCCATATTTATTCCTAAGTTCCTTTATTTCTCCGGCCATTAATTTTGTGCGTGGCGCATAATGGCTTTCCAGCATGCCTGGCACCGAAGGCTTTTCCTGACTGGTTATTATTTCCGTTTTGCCTACAATTTCTTCAATACTTTCAATAGAAGTTCCTCCTGCCCGGTAAATAATCACTTTGCCGTTTTCAAATCCCACTATAGTAGATTCCACTCCGATCTTGCAAGGCCCGCCATCAAGTATATAGGGAATTTTTTCTCCCAGTTGGTCAGCAACATGTTGTGCAGTAGTCGGACTAATGTACCCGAAAGGATTAGCGCTGGGAGCAGCCAAAGGAAAATCCAGCAATTGCAACAACTGTCTCGTCAAAGGATGGTCAGGAATTCTTATTGCTACAGTATTAAGACCTGATGAAACCAGGTCGGGAACTATTTCTTTTTTGGGGAAAACCATGGTTAAAGGTCCGGGCCAGAATACTTCTGCCAATTTTAATGCCGGCTCAGGGATGGACAAAACAAGTGACTTAAGCTGATCTGTGGATGATATATGCAGGATCAACGGATCAAAAAACGGACGGCTCTTTACCTTAAAGATTTCCAATACCGCATCAGGATTTAAACCATTACCAGCCAGCCCATAGACTGTCTCAGTAGGAATGGCTACCAATTTTCCCTGCCTTAAAAACAATGCAGCTTCCTCAATATTTGATCCAATTCCGAACACCATAAAACACAAAGGTAGAATCAATTCCTGAGAATAAAAATTGGTTATTATTCAATTGAACAGTATTCCTTTTTAAGCATTTGAATAAGAATTTCTCTTTCTCCTTTAATTTTTTCTTTTTTTCTGTAAAATCGCCTCATACCATAGATGAAGGTAAATATTCCTAAAGGGACAAATATCCAACCTAAGATGGTAAGGATCAGTGAGTCTGTAAAGTGAATAAAAGATGCACCAGGTACCAGTAAGGTCAAACTTGTTCTCGAATAGGACAAAAGGGTTCTTTCATTGGCTAATACAGTCCTGTCCATGGCTAATAAATGCCTGATATCATGCTGAGCTTTTAAAGATTCAATAGCAGGATCTAACTCTGTTTTCATATTTTCCTCCCTTATTAGAACGCAAATAAAAACCTTCCTGATTCCCTTAAATAGCTTCATAATGAAAAAAGAGTATCCTGAATTTATGTAATTAGATTCTTCTCGACGGAAGAACCAACTCTTTTAAATTTTATAATTAAAGCTTTTTTTTATAATTTTCCCGGCTGTTTGTAACAGCTGCTTCAGGTAGGCATTTTAATTTAAATTATTCACATGAAAGTTTTAAAATTCGGAGGTACTTCCGTAGGGACTGCTGAAAGTATAAAAAAGGTAGTTGAGATTCTTCTCGGATATAAAAAGAAGAAACAAGAGTTTGCTGTTGTCTTTTCTGCAATGTCCGGAATAACCAATCAGTTGTTGGAAGTAAGTAAAAAAGCCTCTCAAAGCAATGATGACTATATTCAGGTATTAAGAAACATTGAGCAGAAGCACATTACTTGTGTTAAATCTCTTATTGAAGTAAAGGTGCAAAGCAAGGTGATAGCTCAGATAAAAGTGATCCTTAATGAGCTGGAAGATTTGTTGCACGGAGTATATCTGCTTAAAGAGCTTTCTCCGCGCACCGTAGACCTTGTTTCAAGTTTTGGTGAAAGACTTTCTACCTACATCATTTCTGAGTACATGAAGCAGTCCGGTATTGACTGTGAGTTTTGTGATGCCAGAACTCTTATCAAAACAGATAACAGTTTCGGAGCTGCAAGGGTAGATTTTAAACTTACAGATAAGAACCTTAAAGATCATTTTAAGAAACATAAAAAGATTCAGGTAATAACCGGATTTATCAGTTCAACTGAAAAGGATGAAACCACGACTTTAGGAAGAGGAGGTTCTGATTATACAGCATCTATTGTAGGAGCTGCTATAGGCGCAGACGAAATAGAAATCTGGACTGATGTTGATGGAGTAATGACTGCCGATCCAAAGAAAGTGAAAGGAGCATTCACATTGCCGGCAATTTCTTATGTAGAGGCTATGGAAATGTCACACTTTGGAGCAAAAGTAATTTATCCTCCAACTTTACAGCCTGCGTTCAATAAAAAAATTCCTATCTGGATAAAGAATACTTTTAATCCTGGTTTCGATGGTACATATATCAGTGCCAAATCAAAAGCTAATGATTATCTGATCAAGGGGATAAGCTCTATTCAGGATATTACCTTATTAACAGTGCAAGGTAGTGGTATGGTAGGTGTACCGGGTGTATCTGCAAGATTATTCGGATCTCTGGCAAGGAAGAAGATTAATGTGATCTTAATTACTCAGGCTTCATCAGAACATTCCATCAGTTTTGCAGCAGAACCAAAAGATGCTGAAGCAGCAAGACTGGCTATAGAGGAAGAATTTGAAAATGAAATTACGGCAAAGAAAATAGACAGAGTGCATGTAGAGGCAGAACTTTCCATAGTGGCAATTATTGGTGAGAACATGCGCAATACTCCGGGAATTGCAGGTAAGTTTTTTGCAGCCCTGGGAAAAAACGGTGTTAATATAGTGGCGATTGCTCAGGGTTCTTCCGAATTGAACCTGTCAGCTGTTGTGAGCAAAGCAGACCTTTCCAAAGCACTCAATGCATTACATGAATCATTCTTCCTGTCAGATGTAAGAACTTTAAATCTTTTCGTGGTTGGTTTAGGGCTTATCGGTGGTACTTTACTAAAGCAGATTCAGAAGCAGTCCGCCTACTTATTGAAAGAACGTTTGTTGAAAATAAATATCATTGCCATTGCCAACAGCAAGAAGATGCTCATCGAAGCAGGAGGTATTCCAATGTCCTCATGGAAGGACAGACTGGAGTCTGATGGTGTTAAAATGAAAATGCAGCAGTTTGTAGATGAAATGAAGCGCCTTAACCTGCAGAACACAGTCTTTGTTGATTGTACAAGTAGTAAAGATGTAGTGGTTCATTATGAAGAAATCCTGGGTTCAAGCATTTCTGTGGTTACTCCAAATAAGCTGGCTAACTCCGGAACCTACGCCAATTATCAAAAACTGCAATCCACTGCTTTCAAACTTGGAATTAAATTTTTGTACGAAACGAACGTAGGTGCTGGTTTGCCTGTGATTAATACTTTAAAAGATTTGAAGTATAGTGGTGATAAGATTCTGAAAATTGAAGGAATACTTTCCGGAACACTTTCTTTTATTTTCAATACATTCAAGGAAGGGTTTAAATTCAGTGAGGTGGTGAAGGAAGCAAAAGAAAAAGGATATACTGAACCGGATCCGAGAGATGATCTTAATGGGATGGATGTAGCCAGAAAAATTTTGATTCTTGCAAGAGAGGCCGGACATCCGCTTGAGCTGACGGATGTGCAAATAGAAAATATTTTGCCGGACCCTGTACGTAAGGCAAAATCTGTAGATGATTTCTTTAAGGCTTTAGAAAAACACAACGATGTGTTTGCTAAAAAGAGAGATGACGCTGCAAGGAAAGGCAATGTTTTGAGGTTTATTGCAACGCTTGAAAACGGAAAAGCAAGAGTTAGTCTGGAATCTGTTGGTCCAACTCATCCGTTTTATTCACTTTCAGGAAGCGACAATATGATTGCATTCACTACAGAAAGATATAAAGATCGTCCGCTGGTAATTAAAGGTCCTGGTGCAGGAGCCGAGGTTACCGCTGCAGGCGTTTTTGCTGAGATAATAAGTATTAGTAATTATTTGAAAGCGTAAAGCTGTAAGCTTTAAGCTGAAAGCCATATGAAAGATAGTATAAAAGTTTTTGCTCCTGCCACTGTGGCAAATGTTGCATGTGGATTTGATGTACTGGGTTTTGCTGTGGAAAGTCCGGGGGATGAAGTGATTTTAAAGAAGAAGTCTTCACCTGGTATAAAAATTTCCTCCATTACCGGTGATGAGGGGAGATTGTCAAAGGATGCAGAAAAAAATACAGTTGGGGTTTCTATTCAGAGATTTTTGAATCATATAGGTTCAAAACAGGGTATTGAAATTTCCTTGAATAAGAAAATGCCTTTAGGGAGTGGACTAGGCTCCAGTGCTGCCAGTGCTGTTGCCGGAGTCTTTGCTGTAAATCAGTTGTTAGGTTTACCTATGACTCAGCAAGAGCTTCTGCCTTTTGCAATGGAGGGCGAAAGAATGGCTTGTGGGTCTGCGCATGCTGATAATGTTGCTCCATCATTGTTAGGAGGCTTTGTGCTTATCAGAAGTTACGATCCTCTTGATGTAATTAAAATTCCTACACCTGCAAATCTGTATTGTACAATCATCCATCCGCAAATAGAAGTACAGACAAAAGACGCAAGAGATATTCTGAAAAAACAAATTCTCCTAAAGGATGCTGTTATACAGTGGGGGAACGTAGCAGGATTAATTGCAGGGCTTATGATGTCAGACTATGAGCTTATTGGCAGATCTATGCATGATGTAATCGTAGAACCTATAAGATCAATATTGATTCCGGGATTTGATGATGTAAAAAAGAGTGCTATAGACGCTGGAGCTTTAGGCTGTGGAATTTCCGGTTCAGGTCCTTCTATATTTGCTTTATCAAAAACTAAAGATAATGCTCAGAAAGTAGGACAGGCTATGCAGAAAGTTTTCAATTCTATTGATATAGGTAGTGAGGTGTATATCTCCAAAATTAATAACTCCGGGCCGCAGATAATTGGTTGAATTATCAAATTCCAAAAACAAAAAAACAAATAACAATTATGAATCACCGTTCATTGTTTAATACTGCAGTTTAAACTTTAAACTTTAAATTTTGAACTTTCAACTTCCCCTATGCAATTATACAGTACAAAAAATAAATCTCAGAAAGTGTCTCTTAAGGAGGCGGTGTTTAAAGGTCTTCCATCAGACAATGGTTTGTTTATGCCGGAGGTGATCCCGGCTATGGACAAGACCATTTTTGAAAGAATGGATAATATGTCCTTCCAGGAAATTGCTGTAGAAGTTTGTAAAACTTTGATCGGAACAGATATTCCTGAGTCTGACTTGAAGAAAATTGTAAATGATGCAATTACTTTTGATGCTCCACTGGTGTATATTGAAGGTAATGTGTATGTGCTTGAATTGTTTCATGGGCCATCACTGGCATTTAAAGATTTTGGCGCCAGGTTTATGGCCAGGTTGATGTCGTATTTTCTTGAAAGGGAAAATAAGGAATTGAATATTCTGGTCGCTACTTCCGGAGATACCGGCAGTGCTGTTGCTCAAGGTTTTTACCAGATGCCCGGAATCAAAGTAACGATCCTTTATCCAAGCAAAAAGGTAAGTGAAATTCAGGAGAAGCAATTGACCACGCTTGGAAAAAATATCACGGCTCTGGAGATTGACGGAACCTTTGATGATTGTCAACGTCTGGTGAAAGAGTCATTTCTTGATACTGAGTTGAGTGAAAAACTTAATCTGACTTCTGCAAATTCAATAAACATTTCAAGGCTTATACCTCAGTCGTTTTACTATTTTTACGCATGGTCAAGACTTAAAAATTTAAAGCAGCCAGTAGTATTTTCTGTGCCAAGCGGAAATTTTGGCAATCTGTGCGGTGGTTTATTTGCCAAAAAAATGGGACTTCCGGTAGATAAATTCATTGCCTCTTGCAATGCCAATGATATTATTCCTGAATTTCTGAGAAGCGGTATTTTTAGTCCTAAAGCCTCTGTTAAGACCATTTCTAATGCAATGGATGTCGGAAATCCAAGCAATTATGCCAGAATAGCTGATCTTTATGGAGGCGATCTTGAAAAAATCAGAAATGAGATCGAAGGGAAAAGTTATACAGACTCTCAAACAGAAGAAGCAATTAAATATGTTTATCGCGATTCGGCATACCTCATGGATCCGCACGCTGCAGTTGCTTATCTTGGCTTAAAAGAATATTTAAAGGAAGTGGATGAAAATCAGGTGGGTGTATTTCTTGCTACTGCTCATCCCACAAAATTTCTGGAAGTTGTGGAGCCTTTGATTGGTAAATCTGTTCCCTTGCCCGAAAGGTTGAAAACTATAGTAAATAAGAAAAAAGAATCGGTTTTAATGTCTAACCGGTTTGATGATCTCCGTAACTATCTGTTATCCTAGCGGATTTAGTATCGTTGGAATTTTTTGTAGAATAATTCTTGTTCTTAAATAGGATTTACTGCTTTTAGCAATAAAACCTACATTGGTATTAAGGCAGGAACATTAACTTTTTTTGATGTAAGGGTAAAAATATTACATCTTGGAAAAATTAAATTTACACCAGTATTGTTAACTCCTGGGAGGTTATTCCTACCTGTTCCGGTTTTGATTTTAAATCCTAAAAAACCGGTTTGCTTAATACTCTTAATCTTAAAATAGTCTTTTAAGTCCTTAATTTAGGTTTGGGGAATAAATAACTTTGTTTCGTTGAATAGTTTAATTTTAAATATCAGAACCATCCGTAAGCAAAAAGGTATAAGTCAGGAATCGCTGGCATATGACCTGGGGATAGACTATTCTACTTACGGAAAAATAGAAAGAGGAGTGATTTCTCTTACAATAGATCGCCTTGAAAAAATAGCACAAATTCTGGGCGTTTCTGTAGCGGATATCTATGGCTGGAGCAAATCTGAGGAAGGATTTAATCAGAATTCTATCGAGATTATACAAAGGTTAAAAGATGAACTTGAACAGGCAAGAAAAGAGATAGAATTGTTAAAACAGCAGCTCTCTGATAAGGAGAAAATTATATTTCTCCTTGAAAATAAGCTTAATAAGAACGGCGTTTCCTGATTTTAATGATGTAATTTTTATTTTGTTTTGTAGTAAAATTCAGATACAATTCTTATTTTTACTTATATAACAAATACATTATTATGAATACAGGTACAATTAAATTCTTTAATGAAAGTAAAGGCTACGGTTTTATTAAAGATGAAAGTTCCAACCAGGAAATCTTTGTTCATATTACAGGGTTAGAAGATAAAGTGAAGCAGAATGACAAAGTTTCTTTCAAAGTGGTTGAAGGAAAAAAAGGATTAAATGCGGTGAACGTAAAGAAGGTATAAAATAACTTTTCCCAAAAAAACACTTTGCAAGCCCGGTCCATCCGGGCTTTTACATTCTTCTATAAAAAAAGAACCTTTGGTAGTTATACCAAAGGTTCTATGTTTTCGGCTCTCAGTCTCCTTCCCTTCAATCAAAACACCTGAGAACTTTACCTCAAATTAAGCCGATGGTTGAAATCTCTCCCCTCTATCAATCTCCTCATTCATCCATCTGAAGATATAACTACAAAACAGGGGCAATAAGTTTAGGGTAAATGCAAAAATATTTTTTAGAGCTTAAGGAATTTTTTTGACACAATTATGTTAATAATACTGAGATGCTGCGGCACTCAGTTAAGGTTATTGATCAAAAAGGGCCGGAGGAAACTTCGGTCTTTTTTGTTTTTGATTCAGATAAATCAGGTTAAATGATTAGTCAGATTGATTTTATCAGGAGAGTAAATATAAAAGTATTTATTCGGATCTCGATTTTCGGAGTTTTACAAATTAATATCATCGAAGGTTAAATCTTCCATACACTTAAAATGTTTTTTAGGGCATTGATCATAACCGATTTTTGAACATGGCCTGCAGGATAAATTATTATTCTGAATTAGCACGTGTTCCGTTTTGTAAGGATACATGCCTAATTCAGGAACTGTGTTTCCCCAGATAGAATATACTTTCTTTTTAAATGCAGCAGCAATATGCATTAGCCCTGTATCGTGGGTAACTACTGCTTGAGAATCTCTTACTAAACTAGCAGATTCAAATAGTGAAAGCTTACCGGTAAGATTTAAGGTTTTACTGCATGTTCCAGGAGGTAACAGTGAAATAACTTTTTCTGCTCCTTCCATATCCTCTTTTCCTCCAAGCAGGATTACCGGTCTTTTTATTTTTTGGCATAACTCTGCAATTTTATGGGTTGGCAACTTTTTCGTACCATGCTGACCACCTATTGCAAAAGCCACATATCCTTCTTTAAATAATAGGGGTAAAGATGAAAAATCGAAAGACCTATTTTCCGGAATAAAAAAATCCAAACCTTTCTGATCATTGATAACACCCAGCTCTTTTAATGTTTCCATATACCTGTCCACTATGTGAATGGCAGGCATCTTATTCCATTTAAAATTTACCAGCAACCACTTCTCGATATTAAGTTTATTAAAGCTGTATGATTTTGCCTTTAGTGCAGTCTTAACTTTCAGGCTTCTTAAGTTTTTGTGCAAATCAATGATGTAATCATACTGTTCTTCTTTTAGCTCCGTAATTACATCTTTCAAATTATCTTCCAGATAAAAAGCCTTGTCCACGTAAGGGTTATGTTCAATCAGTGAAGCATAAATTTTTTTAGTGAGAAAGTGTACTTCGAAATCTGCTTTCTGTTGTTTGAGGTTTCTAACAACAGGACTGGTAAGCACTATATCTCCTATAGAGGAAAATCTGATTATAAGAACCTTAGGCATGTTTTACCAATCTGGATTTTTTAGAAAAAAAATGTTTCTCAACCTGCTCAAGGCTCAAAGCATTAAAAGTCATTTCAGGAGTTAATCCGGCTTTCCTACCCACCAGTACTCCATAATGCATATCATGATATCCGTGCATTTCATGGGCATCAGGATTAATGGAAATCATTACACCTTTCTCCAAAGCATATCTTACCCATTTCCATTCCATATCAAGTCTTCTTGGGTTTGCATTGATTTCGATTATAACATTGTTCGCCGCGCAGGCCTCAATTACTTTTTTATGATCAATAGGATATCCCTCTCTTTTTAATAACAATCTTCCGGTGGAATGACCAAGTATGGTGGTGAAAGGATTTTCTATTGCTTTTATCAACCTCTCTGTTGCTTTTTCCTTGGTCATTTTTAAGTTTGAGTGAATGGATGCAACAATAAAATCAAAAGTGGCAAGAACAGAATCGTCATAATCAAGACTTCCGTCATTCAAAATATCAGATTCGATGCCTTTTAAAATTTTAAATGGCGCAAGCTCTTTGTTGAGCATATCTATTTCTCTGTGCTGGTCTTCTATTTTTTGTTCAGATAGTCCACCTGCATAAAAAGCTGTTTTAGAATGATCACTAATCCCGAGGTATTGGAAACCAAGACTTTTACAGTAAAGAGCCATCTGCTGCAGGCTATGTTCACCATCACTGTATGTGCAGTGATTGTGAAGTACTCCTTTCAGATCTTCGTATCTGATGAGATTTGGCATGTTATTTTCCTGAGCCAACAATATTTCATCGTATCCTTCTCTTAACTCTGCAGGGATATACTGCCATCCCAACTGCTCATAAATTTCCTTTTCACTTGCGAAATCATGGTCAGACAAATATTTCAGCAATGACTTGCCATCCTTTAACTTAAACGAAAGATGTTTTGGAGCAGCAGAATGGATGTAAAGTGCAGAACCAAACCTTTTTTCAGGAAATATTCTGATTTCAATTTTTAAACCTGAACTTAAATCTTTTCCTCTCCAGGCAAATGGTCCTGATTTTACTTTGTCTTGCTCAAGAAAATCAAGCTGAGATAAAAATAGGAAAAGCGAATCTTTTTTCTCAGTACCTGCTATATATTCTAATGAATCTACCACCTCTTCATATCTTCTGACCTTACCTGAAAGTGATATCTTAAAACCGGCTTCTCGGATTACTTTTTCAATGTTCAGAGCAAACGGTTCCGCTTCGGCATATAGAAAAAAATCTTTGTGTTGATTGCGGAAAAGCAGGGACTGCTTTATGTTTTCCTGAGTTTTGGTGCCAAAGCCTTTAAGTGCCGCCACTTTATCTTCATTGCAGGCCGTAAGTAAAGATTCTATATCTGTAATATTTAAATCTTTCCATAGCGTCCTAACTTTTTTTGGGCCTATACCTTTAATCCCAAGCATTTCAATTACGCCTTTCGGAGTTTTCTCAACCAATGATTCCAGATCAGAGAATTTTCCTGAACAGCACATTTCATAAATTTTGCCTGCTAAACTTTTGCCAATTCCTTCCAGATTTTCCAAAGCTTCTATGGATAAACCCGAAAGTTCAGAATTAATTTTTTCCAGATTAAATACAGCATTCTGAATTCCCCTTAATTTAAAAGGATTTTCGTCATGCAATTCCATAAGAAGGCCTGTAAGCCTGAAAGCTTCTATTATTTCCTGGTTAGATATTTTCTGAGACATGTTCAAAATTAATGATATTATTCCATTAAACCGAAAGCCTGATTTTCAGATAGGAATGGATGTTGTACTTTTATGTTCTCTTTAAACAAATAAAATTGTTAATTTATTCCGATTTTTATTATTCTTAATTCTTAATTCTTAATTCTTAATTCTTAATTCTTAATTCTTAATTCTTAATTATAATGAACTATTGGCTTGTAAAATCCGAACCCTTCAAATATTCCTTTGATCAGTTGCTAAAAGATAAGTCCACTTTCTGGGATGGGGTAAGAAATTATCAGGCACGTAACAATCTTAAAGCTATGAAGAAAGGCGATCAAGTGCTTTTTTATCACAGCAATGAAGGTAAAGAGGTTGTCGGAATAGCAAAGGTACTTAAAGAATTTTATCAGGACCCGACCACAGATGACCCAAATTGGGTGGTAGTAGACCTGGGACCGGTTAAAAAATTAAAAAAGCCGGTAGGTTTAGATGAGATGAAAGCCGATAAAAGGCTTGCTGATATAGGTCTTATCAAGCAGGGGAGACTTTCTGTAATGTCCTTAAAAAAAGCGGAATTCGATGTTATTCTTGAGATTTCGGAGACTAAATAATCCTTAAAGTTGTTTATAATTTTTAATCTGATTTTTCAGGAAAAAACTTTTCTTTTAATATCTTTGACAAATTTAAACCTGCTTAGGCTGTATAGTTTTTCGGCCTTCCGACCAAATGGATAAACGGATAGTAATCGATAATGAGCTTCTCTCCATAACTATTGAAAGGTTATGCCATCAGATAATTGAAGTTCATGGCGATTTTTCCAATTCCGTCATTCTTGGAGTTCAACCCAGGGGTATATTTTTCGCAGAAAGAATCAAAAACAAATTGCAGTTAATCCTGGGTAAGGATATTGAAATGGGCTTGTTGGATGTTACTTTTTACCGAGATGATTTCCGGAGAAAAGACGCTCCTTTGAAAGCCAGCGCAAACAA
Source organism: Cytophagaceae bacterium (assembly GCA_046290815.1). Lineage (GTDB taxonomy): Bacteria > Bacteroidota > Bacteroidia > Cytophagales > Cytophagaceae > JBKBUF01. Next base: position 29,872 of record JBKBUF010000040.1, read on the forward strand.
AATGCCTTTCCTTATTGAGGATAAAAACGTAATCCTTGTAGATGATGTGCTCTACACTGGCAGGACTATTCGGGCCGCATTGGATGCTATGATGGCTTTCGGCAGGCCACGGAAAGTGGAGTTGTTAGTACTCGTAGACAGGAAATACAGCAGAGACTTACCTATTCAGCCTACCTATATAGGGGCTGAAGTGAATTGCCTTGAATCTGAAAAGGTCCTGGTAGAGTTGAAGGAACAAGGTTTAAACGACGATAATATTTGGTTGATTAATAAGAATTAAAATGCAAAAACTTAGTGTCAGGCATTTACTTGGTATAAAAAACATCACTGAAAACGATATTCACCTTATTTTTGAAACCGCCGATAATTTTAAAGATGTTATCAACCGTCCGATTAAAAAAGTTCCTTCACTAAGAGATATAACCATCGCCAACGTATTTTTCGAAAATTCTACCAGAACCAGGCTTTCTTTTGAACTTGCTGAAAAAAGGCTTTCTGCAGATGTAGTAAATTTTTCTTCATCAGGCAGCTCAGTTAAAAAAGGAGAAACACTACTGGATACAGTAAATAATATTCTGGCCATGAAAGTGGATATGATCGTGATGCGCCATAGTAGTGTAGGTTCACCCCATTTTCTTGCAAAGCATATCCAGGCCAATATTGTCAATGCTGGCGATGGAACACATGAGCATCCTACCCAGGCGCTTCTTGATTGCTTCACTATAAGAGAAAAACTTGGCACTGTAGCGGGCAAGAAGGTTTGCATTTTTGGTGATATCCTTCACTCACGAGTGGCCTTATCCAATATTTTCGCATTACAGAAATTGGGTGCAGAAGTAATGGTATGCGGTCCCAACACCCTTTTGCCAAAGTACATCCGTGAAATAGGAGTGAAGGTAGAGTTGAATTTGCGCAAAGCACTGGAGTGGTGCGATGTCGCTAACGTATTAAGGATTCAGCTTGAAAGGCAAACCATTAAATATTTCCCTACACTCAGAGAATATTCGCTCTATTACGGCATCAATAAACAATTGCTCCAAAGTCTCAATAAGGAAATAATGATCATGCATCCTGGCCCAATAAACAGGGGAGTTGAGCTTACCAGCGATGTTGCAGACTCAGGACACTCTGTGATATTGAATCAGGTAGAGAATGGTGTAGCAGTTAGAATGGCAGTTTTGTATCTGCTGGCAGGAGCAAACGGGCAGTAGGTAGTTGGCAGTAGGCAGTAGGCCGCGAGGCTGTAAAATAAACTGTGTCATAAAAGTAAAAAAATGTTAAATTATACTTTTATGAACACCAAAAACAACAAAGACGAAAAATTAAAGGAATTTGAGGGCTTGTTTGAGCAAGCTCT
>JBKBUF010000064.1:0-4608 GCA_046290815.1 Cytophagaceae bacterium
TCAGAATTATTTATAACAGATTCTTCTGAATCATTCTCTTTTTTGTTCGTATTGCAAGAGAAGAAAGATAAAATTAGGATCGAAAGAATAATTAATGTTCTCATGCTTGTAGCTAACGGTTAGTGTATGTGGCGTGGGGCGTTTTAAAGCAGTTCCCTATCCCACGAGTACGGAACTATGATAAAGAGAAACGGTTTGACTAACAAGCCAAACCGCCCCATGACATATACACAGTGTTATGCCCTAGTGCATTTTATTCGGTCCATTTTATGTCTAATTGTTCTAATTTAACCTTTTCAATTAAACCATGATTATGAGCATTAAAATTTGTAGTATCAAAATTGCAAACTAATGCCTCTACAACAGTACGTCTATTTTCAATGCTGCCACCATTGTGATAAAAATGGTCTTTGGTAACAATATTAAACTTACTCCAAAATTTAGATATCATATCATTTTCTCGCCAATCGTTATGATGCCAAGTTGATAGGATAAACTTAGCTTTTGTTTGGCTCAATAAATTGAATAGAAGTTCTTCATCTTGTTCTGACCAGCCGTTATAATAGTCTACATGCCTGCCATAATATGGTGGGTCGCAATAAATAATATCTTCTTCTGTAGCTAAAGGAATAATATCGGCAAACGATTTATTATAAAAAATCCAATTTGGTTCTTCTTGAATAATTTGAGAAACAGTTGATACTTGATTAGTAATTTTAGTTATATAAGCTTGAGCGAATCTTTCAGGTTTCTTACAAAAAGGGATGTTCCAATGTCCCTTATTATTAAAACGCATCATTCCATTAAATCCAGCTCTTGAAAGAAATATAAAATCATAAGGAGAAAATTCTCCACTATTGAAACGAGACCGTACTTTTAAGTAATGTTCATAACCGTAATTATCTGCTTCACTTAAAACTTGACCTTCTTTTTCAAGATATTGCTTCATTAAAGGAGCAGTAATTTCCTTCTTTTGGATTCCTTTATAAAAATTAATTATATGTGGGTTGGTATCATTTAGTATTGCCTTTTTGTAGCCCGAATTGAATGCAACCACGCCTGTTCCTAAAAAAGGCTCAATCCACTTGCCCTTAACTTTAGGAGCAAGGTCCATAATCCAAGGAACTAATTTTGTTTTAATTCCTTGACTTTTAATTGGAGGTATTATAATTCGTTTATTCATCAATATCAGATTCTTCGTCTTCTTCTAAATTCTCTATAATTTCTTTATTTTGATTCAAAACTTCAATATCCTTAGCCTTGTATTCAAGATAGCTTTTAAGATTTGTGTATGGTCTTGGTATGCCCTTTTCTTTTGAACTTTGTTCATCAACAAAATACATCCAATAATCATCAAAAATATGTTCGCCTAATTTTGAAAAAATTCCTGTACCATTAATTAGCTCATCAATTACCTTTGTGGAACCAATGTTTCTTGTATTACCGCTTCCTTTTGAAGCAGAAGCAATTTTATATTTTGGTTGCACAAAGAATTGAAAGTCCCTGATAACAGATTCAATTTTCTCCAATTCATCAAGTGCATAAACATCTTTCTCATTAGGCTTTTCCTTGTTGTGTGAATATAATACCCCTAATACAACATGAGAAGAGTATTGATTGTATGGATAGGTTATACACTCTTTTTCATTATCCCTATTGCGAAAATAACCTTGATATGTACCTAAGGTCATTCCTTTAATTTTATTGTTGGTATCTTTTACAGTACTTTTTATGTCTACAGCAAATTTCTCCCCTGATGTATTAGAAATAAAAGTAAGGTCTGGATAAAAGTTCTGTTTAAGTTGATTTTCTAGTTTAAGATTATATTTATTGGCAAATTTTTCAAATTCAGGAATAAGAAGCAATTCTATAACCTTTGAAACAACTTTAGTATCAACTGAGATAGTATAAATTCTTTTAGAAATATCAATAAATCCTTTTACAATCCAATCTCCTTTTTCTGTGGCAATAATTTTATTATATTCCCCAACTTCTTTCTGAAGTGCTAATAAAAACTCGTCCTTGTTCATTCGTCAAATATAGCTTAAAGTGACCAAAATTTCAGACCCTATTATAGGGTGATGCTTTCTTTCTTGCATTGGGCATAACTATAGTATAATGAGTATTATGCTCATTATATCACATTTCTCCCTAAGTTAATTATTTTTCCCAAATTATTAAAACTCAAATTATTATATTTTTTCAGTATGCTATTTAACATAATATTAATGCTCATTATATTCTAAAGCCCCAGTCGATCTAATGGACTTTTTATTTTGTCTATACCCCTTTTAGTTATGTGGGTGTAAATTTCTGTGGTTTTGCTGCTATTGTGGCCAAGCAACTCTTGTATATACCGCAAATCTGTTCCCTGCTCAAGCAAATGGGTAGCAAAACTATGCCGTAAACTGTGTACTGTAAACTTTTGCCGGATACCTACCGCCTGCATAGATGCCTTTAATATATTCCTTATTGATGTTCCGCTATATTTCCCCCCATATTGTCCTTCAAATAAATATTCTTTGGGCCTGTATTGTATGTAATAGGATCGCAATTGCTCCAACATAAAGTCACTCAATAAACTCGTTCTGTCCTTTTTCCCCTTCGCCGCCCGTACCAAAATAAGCTTACGATCTTTTATGACATCGGTAATTTTTAAATTTACCAACTCACTTACTCTTAACCCAGATGAATAAATCATCATCAATATACATCTGTGTTTTAGATTAGTTATCGACTGGAAAATCCTACGGATATCTTCTTCACTTATTACCTTCGGCAATTTATGTTCTTTTTCCGGCCTTAAAATGGTGTATTTTATACCTGTCCGACCTAGGAGCTTTTCATAGTAAAATTTTATCGCATTAATGGACTGGTTGATGGATGCCACAGAATACCTGCCTGATTCTGACATTTCAAGATGATATTTATTGATCTGATCAGATTCAAATGCATTGATCTGTTCTATATCAATTTCTTTATAATAATTTATAAATCTTGAGATTAATGTATGATAGGCTTGCATTGTATTCTGACTGTAATTTTCAAGTTTCATCCTTTGCAATAAATCCTCCGGACATCGCCGCAATCCATAACGTATTTGATTTTGTTCCCACAAAAGCTTTAGAATTTCAAGGTCATCGATGATAAGACCTGAACTGATATTTATCTTTACTACGCTCAGCATTGCGGCGAAAGACTGCAAAAGCTGCTCTTTATTTATTGTAAACAGCCAGCAACAATATTTCTTCGACCACCTGGCATGGGTTTTGGCCTTTAACAATTCAATAATCCTGCGATTGTGGTCAAACTTTATCTGAATATAATCCTGATCCTTATACCGAAATGGAAAAAGCGTAACGTTTGGACGTATATCCTTAGGCTTCGATACCGAAACTTTATTATCTACTGGCTTCGATATTTTTGTATCAGCATTAATCCTCACAAACTCCATATACAAAAATCTGTTATTGAGCACTGCCTTTCCCTTTAATAGTTCTGATAATACACATAGATTTTCTTCTGTACCATTTAAAATAAATCCTTTCACCTCTTTATTATAGACGATATACGGCTGAGATCTTAATAGTCCAGTCAACTCATCATTCTTTTTATATACCAACTTTAAAAAATCTCTGCCACCAATCTTTACCCTATTCAGGTAAATCATTGGCTTCTGTGAAAAATTTTGCATAGGTCCTATTTTATTTTTTTTAACCTAAAAGTAATTTCGCAAAATCAACTAGCCGTTTTTTAAATATTTATAAACGTTTATAAACGGCTAGGAGAGATCAATCAGCTATACGTATGGAAAAATTATGCCCCGGCTGCAACCAATCCTTCAGAGGCCGAAGTGATAAAAAATATTGCAGCGATCTTTGCAGAAATGCTTATCATAATATGCAGACCAGAATTGATGAGAAATTTATCTATGACATTAATAAAATCTTAAGAAAAAACAGGCTGATTCTGAAAAAACTCAACCCCCGGGGCAAGTGTACTGTCAGAAAAGAAAATCTAACAGCAGAAGGATTTGATTTCAAATTTTATACCCACCAGTACAAATCTAAAAAGGGAAATGTATATAACTTCTGCTATGACTATGGTTACCTGCCTGTAGAAACCGATAAAATACTCATTGTACTGCTGCAACCATATATGGAAGGATAAAGATGAATTGCTGAAGACTTAATTCTGAAATTCTTTAATTGCGTGAATTCTGATTCTGACATACAGCTGCCGGATTGCTTCAGACTTTCTTTACAATAAGGTTTTTAAGGATTATAACCTAGCAAATTTATAAAGTCCCATGAATTTAATGACGTGGATATTTTACCAGATCGCTTCAGCATTACTTGTCGATATTCCTGTGCAATCTTTCACTTTCAAAAGTAAAATTAATATTACCCTGTGCTTCGCGATGACGGGAATGTTCACCATTCAACACTCATCATCCAACACTCCTCATTCAACATTCAACATTCATCATTTAATGCCATTAAGTTAATGGATTTTTCAAGTTGATTTACAGTTTGAATTGTATTTTTTCCTTAACTTAAACTTTCTAGGAAAACATTGACCTTTCCGACTGTATTCTATTTTAGATTT
>JBKBUF010000006.1:0-175241 GCA_046290815.1 Cytophagaceae bacterium
AGAGAAGTTAAGCCCCGCTGCGCTAATGGTACTGGGATAACACCCGGGAGAGTAGGTCGTTGCCAATTTTGTTATTAAAGCCTTGAGGGAAACTTCAGGGCTTTTTTGTTTTGTGTCTTTCCCAAATCCTTAAAAAAAAAGAGGAATCAGTTTGCCTGATCCCTCTTTTTTTTTAATATTCCTTAGGTTGTCACTCTGAAGCTCCAACCATAACAGTATAAAATTTATTATTTATAAAATATTTGTTTGCAGTCTCAAGTAGTTCTTTTGAAGTGATTGATTTAACCTTATTAAGATAATTCTGGTAGAAAGATTCCTCTAACTCGTTTAAATAAATTGTTTTAAATTTATCTGCATGAGAAAAGGCTGTTCCTATGGAGTTCGCAAATGAACCAAGGAGATAATTCTTTAATACATTTAATTCAGACGAAGGAATTAAATCTTTTTTTAGTGTATCTATTTCTTTGTAAATTTCTTCAATGGTTTCCTCAGTATTTTCAGTTTTTACATCGGTTCCAATTACCATGTATCCTGCTTTAGCCATTACTGGAAAGCTTGCATTGATTCCATAAGTGAAGCCCTTTTCTTCTCTAATATTTTTCATTAGCCTTGATCCGAAATAACCTCCTAATACATCAATTAAAATATTTATATTGAAATAGTCAGGGTGCGAAAAAGTAAACAATGGAAGTCCAACTCGTATAGAAGATTGTAATGAATTGGGCTTTTCTATATGTATTCTTTTGTTTTCTGAAGGACAAGGTAGGTGCTCGGTAATCTGTACGGCTTGATTTCTTAAATGCGAAAATTTATCATTGATCTCCTTCAATGCATAATCAATATCTATATCTCCACCCGAAATTATTATATGTGCTTCACATGAAGTCATTAATTTGGATCGATAATATTCAATTAAATTAGTTTGATTCAACCTTTCTATATTTTCAATGGTAAGGCATCTTCCATATGGATGTTCAGACCCGAATAAAGCTTTTTTGAATTCATTGCCAGCGAGAAATGAAGTTTTCTCCTGGTTTACCTTCAATTGTTGAATGTTGATATTTTTTTGGCTCTGAAATTCTGCTTCGGGAAAAACAGAATTTGAAAGGATATCATCTAGTAATGCCAAAATTTCAACAAGAAATTTTTGAAGGCAATAAACTGTAATGTTAATTCGGTCGGAACCAGGGTTAAGTTCTAAGAACGCTCCATAATAGGCTAACTTTTCTTCTATTTGAGACGAATTCTGAGTTTTGGTACCTGAACTGAGTAGTTTAGTAAAGAAAAATGAAGAATTGGGTATGGTTTCAAACCATGTTCCAGCTGATAAAATAATTTCTAATCGAACCACTGGTTGTTTTCCGTTAACAATAAAATGTATCGGAATTCCATTGTCCAGGGTAAAACTGACAGGTTTTATTAGTTTTATTATTTCAACACTGCTGAGAGCAGGAGCGACTGATCTGTCAAGCATAATTTAGTTAATCTGTAACAGAATCAACACCTCTTTGATCCTTAGTTTCAAAATTGAAATGTAAAGTGAATCTTAGGGTTTCCGCTAGTGGGTTATTAGATCTTACAGGAATTAAATATGCAAAGTCCAAACCAAATACCTGATACCTGATACCGAAGCCAAGTGTAAAATATTTTCTGTTGCCTTTAAGTCGATTTTCATAAAAATATCCACCTCTAACAGCGAAAAGATCGTTATACCAATATTCTACCCCTCCGGACAGAATCAACTCCTGTAGTTCTTCTCTTGCGCCTCCCGGAGCATCAGTAAATGATCCAAACATTCCGCTTAATAATGGCCTGTCTGGATTTTGACCTTTATATATCACCCGATTGCCATCTGCATCCAAAGAGTCTCCGCCCCCAGACGCCCTTGGATAATATACTGGTGGAGTTGGAACTAGTAATTTATTCACATCGAAAGCAAAAACGAATTTGTTATATGGATCTAATTCTGTAGTGATGGCCGTTCCCAATTTTAAATTGGTTGGAATAAAATCTCGGTTAGCATTGTTTGAATAAGAAATTTTCGCACCAATATTCGAGATCATTAATCCTAATGCAATATTGGTATTGGTACCATTAATTATATAATCATCCCTGTAATATAAACCAACGTCTGCTGCTGCTGTATTTCCTGGTTTGGATGTTGTACCGTTGGCGAAGGTCATATTTCCAGATAGGTTGGAGTGTATATATTTTAATACGATTCCCACACCCATTGTCTGGCTTAGCTTTCTTGAATATCCTCCTGCAAACGAGTATTCTTTGGGGTTATGTGTTTGCATAGGATTACCCATCTGGTCAGTAAATTGTATGCTACCAAGATTAAAGTAATTCAACGATAATCCTATAGCTTCTTCCTTTCTTATCCGTTTGTAACCCGACAAATATGATAACGACATATCATTTACCAGCTTTCTCAACCATGGATTATAACTTAATGAAAAACCCATGTTGTTTTCCACGAAGGCAAGCTTTGCAGGGTTCCAATACATGGCATTTGCATCAGGAGATATAGCTACTCCTACATCAGCCATTCCTCCGGATCTGGCATCGGGGGAAATAGTCAAGAAAGGAACGGCGGTGGTGATGACTCTGGGTTCATTCATTCTGCCATTTAGCTGGTCAGTTGTAATGGAGTTTTGGGCCTGCCCATAGTGGCATATAATTATTAATGCGCATACAGGAAATAAGGCAAAATACTTTTTAATCATATGAAGCATTTGGGTAAAAGACAAAGATAGTATTTATTAGGTTAAATACTTTTTATTTAATTTAATATAACCAATTTCTGATATTTAAAGTTATTGGAATTATCCCGTAATGATCTAACTGAAACTTTATATACATAAACTCCTTTCGCTAATTTATCATTGAAGTCATCTCTTCCATCCCAAACAATATCTCCTATATGTGAGGGACTTGAGTGATAGCGGTTGTTTATGGTTTTAATTAGCTTTCCTGATACAGTAAAAATTTGAATCATCACATCAAGATCTTCTCCCGGGCGGTTATGATCAAAATGAAATATTGTGTTATTGGCAAATGGATTCGGAAAATTGAATATGTTTTGTAAGGCGGTTTTTTCATCCTTTGTTACAACAAATTCTACATAACCTTCCCCTGAATTATTATGTGTATCCCATGCTTTAATTTTTATACTGTAATTTCCTGGTGGCAGATCCTTTAGTGGATACCTTATTGTACCATTTTTATAATCATCCAGATTCGAAACATAATAGTCATTGAGAACAACAGGCTGTCCATTGTTTAGAATTAGTGTTATTTCATGACCAATACCAGTCCCTACTGTATTAATTCCGTTTTCATCAAAAAGTTTAACTAAAAGCAAAGGGTTGGACCCTGTAATACCCCCGGACACAAAAGATTCATCATTCAAAAAAACTTTGACCTGTGGAGGGGTATTATCGGCAACAACATTAGCCGCAGTACCTCCAACGATAATATCATAATTGTAGCCGGCAGCATCAATGATTGTTTGGTTTTCTGAATATATGCTTATCTTACCTTTATCAAATTGGTAAGATATATCTTTCGGTACAACAAATTCAAAACTGAATTTACCACTTTTCACGCTGGCAATTCCATCATATATAATATTGTTTCTTATGGAAAAATTCATGCCGGCACCTGTTAATGTTCTTATTGTGGTTTTTTTATCATAAACAGTAGGATATATTTTCCCATTATAGGTATCCAGCAGAACATTATTCATTCTGACTTCTCCTTCAATTTTTACTTTTCCAAGTGCTTTAAGAGTATCCGTACCAACAGAACTCAAATCGTTCCCATTGATATTGGTGATTGTAATTTGCAAAGGCGGATATGCCAGTTTCATTGCAGGATCACCGAGAAGTGCATAATTACGGTTGTTTACATCAATTAGACTGTTGTTCTTAGTAATTTTCATTACATCTCCTAATCTTGGAAATTCCCCTGAAACCGGTTTGAAAACATGTTTGTAGAACACTGTATTGATCATCTCATTGCTATTGGAAAATACCGGTCTGGTTGCTGTCAGTAGACCCACAACGCCACCATTTCCGTGTGTAATACCAGTTTCGGCTCCGGAAATAACTCCAGGGTCATCATATCTTCCAAACTCACATGTTGCACAAACCATAAAAGGCATTCTATCAATATTTGTCCATTTCAATATGTGAGTTTTTTCTAATACTCTTTCTCCTGTCCAGATATATTCATTTCCGTGCCCTGTAAAATTTATAAAAAATGTGCCTTTATGAATAGCTTGATCAATTCCCTTATTAACATCAGGAACTTGCTTTCCGCTCGGAGTGGTAATTGATGGATATGCATCCAGAAATAATTTATTAATATTATATGTCGGGTTTTCATCTTCAACCTTATCCGCCATGATGTTAGCTGTATGCATATGTAGATTTCCGTCTCCGTCATCAGCAACAAAGGTCAATTTGTTTTTCCAGTTCCCCAGACAAGAAAGGGACTGGTTATAGTGAATTAATTTATTTACAACAGCATCAGCTTCTGATAAAGATTTCACAGGTAACCTGCCAATGCCAACATCCATAAGATGATTACCTCCAGAATTTTCAGCCCACAATCCTTCATGATTATCAAGAAAACCAAAATAATCGTCGGAGGAATAGGTGTATATCGGGTGCAAAAATTGCCTTGACTGGTAAATAGGGACAAAATTGGTATTACCAGCTATCCTGTTTTTATAATCATATGAGCAGTCGCCGAACAGCAATACAAATCTCACAGAATCGGTTGTTGTACGTCTGTCATAAAGCATTTTAATGAAATCTCTGATAGCAGAGATATCCTGAATTCCTGAAGAAAACTCATTGTAAATTTGATCAACTGTGACAACAGTTGTTTCCAGGTTGTCAAATGTTTCTCTAAATTGTTTTAATTTATTTGCCGCAGGTAACAAATCAGGATGGGTAACGATGACCAAGTCCGGCAAATCAGTAGCCTGGATGCCGTGAAGATTTTGGTTCTGAATTTTACTTATAAAAGTGGGGCCTGCTAATAAATGAGGATTGAATAATACATATTCTTTTAAGGTATTACTTGCAGCTGTAAATCTTATTTCATTTCCGGCTAAATTATATTGTTGAATTGAAGGTGAAATAATATCAGTCACATCCCAAATTATCGATTCTGCATCTGCTTCAGAAATTATATATTCTGATAACGAATGACCAGTACTATTGTACACCCTGAATGAAGTTTGTGGACCGTATAGTTTCAACTGCCGAAGAGTATGAATTTCGAAGAAATTCAAGTACCCGATAGCAGAAGCAATACCCATTTTGTTAAAGGTGTAATTAACCCGCAAATTAGAATTGTTACTGAATAAAGTTGTATTTAAATTGAAAATGGTCCGTTTGTTTTCTCCTTTAAAACTATACAAATGTGAATCGAAAAATGCCGGAGAAGTAAATGCCTGTACTCCTACTTCATTGCCATTAATCGCAATTGTAAACCGCGTTTCGGCTCTTGAACGGGCAACTGTTGTAGAAACAAATTTCATTGGAGAGTCCGCAACCAGCCCTGGGACCGAATAATGAAAGTCCCTGGAAAGGATAAAATCGAAGGTTTCGCCCAGCCATTCTCTACCCGAGGTCAACATATTTACAAGGTCCTGTTCATGAAAATACCTTTCGTTGAAGGTATCATAGCTGGCCGAATGGCCTGAAGAATTATTCTGTATATTTATTCTTTGTCCATAACCAGGTCCAATTGTTAAAAAATAACAGGAAACATCCGAATATATGTTAAACACATGATTTGATATTCCTTCTGAAGAATTGTATGTCCATTGATGAGGTCCGTTTCCATAAAAAATTATATAGTCTTCCGGATCAAATCTTCCGTCCGCCTCCCCTGAAATATAGATGCTGTTTTCTACCAAATCATCAAACCTTTCTGCAGAATTTGGCTGTGGTAACATTCTTCCCCCATTGCCAAAAATTTTAATCATCCTTGGATCTATGGAGGAGGGGTCTATCTTTAAAATATTTCTTAAATAATTGAAATCGATTTTATATACTCCACTGGAATTTATACTAAACTTATACCAATCTCCTTCAGATAATACCGAGTTTTGAGTGGCATTGGTTCTAAAATTAGATTTGCCGGATTTTCTAACTAAGGGTCGTGAAATATTAGTATTTGGATCTACTCCTGTTGCATAAGTGTAGCTAAACTTTTTTATTTTTTTAATGGAATTTTGATTGATGATTGGAATAATATATAAAAAGCTTACAGGTTTTCCATATTCATATTTTACCTGTATTTGATAGTTGGAGGTAAAAGGTATATTCTGGATAATCTTTGTTTCTTCCGGAGTTAGTGGTTCTGTATCTTCAGGAATAATGTTAACAGAAGTGACATATTTATTATCAATTCGGATAATTGTTGCGGGTAAATATGAAAATTCTGAAAGATAGACAGAGTTTTGAAAATCAAGAACTTTTATTTCTCTCCCCAAACTGTCATAAATAGTTTTAGCCGGTTTCCATTCTATGGATTCGGTGTTGCTATTTTTCCCTTGAGAATAAGATAAAAAAGTTATTGTCCCAAAAAAAAGGGAAAGGAATAATGTATTTATTCCGAATTTTTTCATGCTTAAAAATATAAAAATTAAAGTTCCTGAAAATATTTACAAGAACATCCACAAAACGGGAACTTTTTTGATAAAGTATAATCTTAATAGGATTTTATTTACCATTAAAGTTAATGCCTTTAAACATTAAGGCTTCACCGGCTGACAAAATAATATGCAAAATTACAATCATGGGTATGGCGGAAAAATTTAAAAAAAAGAGTAGTAATGCACTTAAAATAAGGAATATATATTTAATTCTATTTTCTTTTATGGAGAAATTGGAAAATTTAAGAGCAAAAATTGAGATGTCCGATACCAGGAGAAAAGACATGATTATTGACAATAATGCAATTAAAATAGGCACTGGAACCAAATTGTTCAAGAAATCATAGGTTTCGGGGGAATTTTTAAATATTAATGGCAGGCTTGCTATAAATATTGCATTTTCCGGAGTGGGTATTCCAATAAAGGACAATGATTGCCTGGTATCATTATTGAATTTGGCCAGTCTTAAAGCCGAAAAAACTGGTATAGCTAAAGGTAAACCAAGTAAAATTGAGGGAATTGGTGTATTCAAAGTTAAAGTTGCTTCGATTAATTCAATGGCTATTAAAGCAGGCAATACTCCAAAAGTGACCATATCTGCCAAGGAGTCCAAATCCTTTCCAATAGGAGAGCTTGCTTTTAATAACCTTGCAGCGAATCCGTCGAGGAAGTCAAATAAGCAGGCCAAAAAAATTAAGTACGATGCATTAACAAGATTTCCTTTAGTTGCTTCCAGTATTCCAAGAACTCCACATAAAAGGTTTAGACAGGTTATAGTATTCGGAATGTGTTTATGCAGTTTCATATTGCAAGTGTTGATTTTACCCAATTGCACAAAATGGATTATATAGTTTTTCTTCTCCTATTGTGGTCTCCGGCCCATGTCCAGGGTATATAATTAAATTATCAGGTAATTTAAATAATTTCCTATGAATACTTTGAATTAAGATGTCAAAATTTCCTCCGGGTAAATCAGTTCTGCCAATACTTCTGTAAAAAAGCACATCTCCAGATATGCAAAAATTTTGCTCCCGGTTATAAAGTGCAATATGCCCAGGAGCATGCCCTGGTACAAATAATATTTCTAATTTTGAATTCCCGAATTGTATAATTTGTCCTTCTTCAATGTAGTGATCAGGGATTGCCTCCTGATAATTATAAAATCCATAAGAAGGAGCATATACTTTTACAGATTTCAATACCGGTTCATCATATTTATGTATTATTAATGGTACTTTGTAATGGTCCTTGATAAAATAATTTCCTAAAACATGGTCAACATGGCAATGGGTATTAATCAATTTCGTTAATACCAAGCCATTGTTTGTGATAAACGATTTAATCTGTTCTTCTTCATCTCTATCCGAACATCCGGGGTCTATGATTATTGCCTCTTTAGTTTCATCAAAAAGCAGGTAGGTATTCTCTTGAAAAGGATTGAAAGTAAAGGTTTGAATATTTATCATAGTATTATTCAGCTCAATTTTGTAGTATTATTAATAATTTATTGTTGATATATTGTATAAAGATAAGCAATAGCTAATACAATAGCCTTCATATTATCAAATTTGTTTGTTCCTGATTAATATATATAAGGTAAATGATGATCGATTTTATTATTGTAGGACAAGGGTTGGCCGGATCAATTTTAGGCTATTTGTTAGACAGACGCGGTTATAAAGTTAAAGTAGTTGATTCAGGTTGTCCTACTAATTCTTCCAGAGTAGCCGGTGGAATATTTAATCCTATTACAGGCAAAAGACTAGTTAAATCCTGGAAGGCAGATCAGCTTTTTCCATTTATGTTTGATTTTTATCAACAGCTGGAGCATGCTCTCGGACTAAATTTTTTTTACCCGACAGGAGTGTATAAGCCTTTTGCAAGCAAAGAGGAGGAAGAATATTGGGTTATTAAGTCAAATGAAAGATTTGGAGATTGGATTTCTTTAAAGGATAAAAACAATAATGAAATCTTACGTCACTTTAAGAATTTCTGCTCAGGTATTGATATTCTAAATTCTGGGTATGTTAATGTCACCGCTTTGCTTGATGGTTTAAAAGATTTTTTTCTAAAAAGAAATATTTTAATTGAACAGCAGTTTGATATTACCGGTCTAGCGGTATCTGAGGATGTGGTTGAATGGAATTGTATTTGTGCCAAAAAGGTAATATTCTGTGAGGGTTCCAATGCGATTAATAACCCTTACTTTAATTGGCTTCCTTTTGTTCTTACCAAAGGAGAAATAATTAAAATCAAAGTAAACCGATATAATATTAATAAAGTTGTTAATAAAGGAATTTATCTTATACCTTCTGATAATGGAATAAAGGCTGGTGCAACTTATAATTGGGACTTTAATAATGATCTTCCAACTGATGAAGGAAAAGAAGAATTGAAATTAAAATTAGACAGTATATTAAAAGAGGATTACCAGATAATATCCCACGAAGCCGGTATTCGGCCTACCGTAAAAGATAGAAAACCATTAATTGGATTACATCCGGAGTTTAAATCTTTAGCAATCTTTAATGGATTGGGAACAAAAGGAGTATCAATTGCTCCATATTTTGCCAACGAATTTATTTTATTTTTGGAAAATAATAAGACACTGGATGAAGATGTAAATATTGAACGGTTTTATACGTTATATTATCATAATTCTGAAATCTAACATGCGGTTTTTAATCTCTTTAGTTTTTATATTTATTATTAATACTGCTTCATATAGTCAGCTTGTATCAAATTCTTTTGGTAAAAACAGAATACAATACAAGAATTTTAAATGGCAGGTAATTACTACATCTAATTTTGAAATCTATTATTATCAGGATGGAACTGAACTGGCCGAAAGAGCTGCGGCTTTTGCAGAAAATGATTTTGAAAGGATTACGAATCTAATTGGCTATTCCCCTTATGATAAAATCAGGATAATTGTTTATAATACAGCTGATGAATTGCATCAGAGTAATATAGGTTTAATTGAGCCGGAATCGGTAGTTGGCGGACACACAAATTTTGTAAAGTCCAAAATAGAGATTGCATACACCGGTAATATGGCAAGCTTTCAGAGCCAAATAAGTTATGGCATTTCGAGTATCCTCTTAAATATAATGATGTATGGGGGCAGCTTGAAAGAAGTTGTTCAGAGTAGTTATTTGCTTTCCTTGCCGGAATGGTTTATTAAAGGACTTTCTTCATATATATCTAAAGGGTGGGATTTGGAGATGGACTCTTATATAAGATATTCATTACCACAACGTAAATTTAAGAATCCACAGGTTTTAAATGGCAATGATGCAGTCCTGGCAGGTCATTCCATCTGGAACTTCATTGCAGCTAAATATGGTCCTTCTTCCTTTTCAAATGTTTTAAATTTAAGTAGAATTATAAGAAGTGAAGAGTCCGGTATTGAGAGTGCATTCGGGATACCATATGAAGTTTTTTTAAAAGATTGGAAGGACTTTTACAGCAATCTTCATAATGAAGTCAAGCAAGATTACGTACATCCTGATATACAAACCACCGTTTATTCTAAAAATAATGTTTTAGTAGGAAGTCCTAAAATAAATCCGGCCGGAACTAAAATTATTTTATCGGAAAAAGAACGAGGTAAATTCAAAATTAAAATAGTGGATATAAAATCAGGAAAAGTAAAAACGCTTTTTTCGGGGGGTGTTCAGACTGCTAGTGATTTTATTGATCCTGATAGTCCTGTATATGGGTGGAAGGACGAAACCACCATCGCCGTAGTATATTTCAAGAATGGATCATTGTTGCTGCAATATATTGACACCGAGAAAGGAAAGCTGGTTAAAAAGAAATTCGATAGTTTTAACCAAATAAATTCAATATCGTTTTCTGATGATGGAATAAAGATGTTGATGTCTGCCAGTAGAAACGGACAGACGGATATTTTTACCTATGACATTTCAAAAAACACTCTTAAACAAGTAACTAATGACATTTTCGATGATCATAATCCGATTTTTATAGGCGCATCTGTTGCATATATTTCAAACAGGGATAGCTCAGGGAGTAGTACAGATAAATATAATAATTTGGTGATTACTAATGGAAGTATTAGTTATAACCTTACACAAGGTATGAATGTATCTGAGCCCGCAAAAGTTACTAAAGATGAAATAGCATTTTTGTCCGATAAAAAAGGTATTCAAAATTTATTTATTTACAATTCTACAAGTGAGAGCATAAAACAAGTATCTAATTTTTTGTTTTCTCCAACAGGGGTGACTGTAAAAGGTTCTGACGCTTTCGCACTATTCAGGGAGGATTCAGGTTTTAAACTGTATCACCTACCACAAATAACCAACAAAGAATATAAAGGCGGATATTACAGGAGACAAAAAATCCTAAATCTTATTCCTGAAACCGAGAGTGAAGAAGTTTCAGATAAAAACGCAAATGAATTTAATTTTTCTTCACGCAAAAAGGATGATCAGTTAGAGTTAAAAGAATTCAAATTTGAATCTGATAACTCATATCCCACAGAAATAAAACCTGAAAAAAAGATAAATCCGGTATTCAGACAGGAAAGTAAACCTTTGAATATTAAAGGTCCATATCCTTATAAGAATATTTTTGCTGCTGATGAAATCACCACTACATTATTGATTGATCCTTTAAGAGGAATGGGTATATTACTAGAGGGTGGAATGTCGGATTTAATGGGTAATCATCGAATTAATGCTGGAATTTTTGGATTATCTGATTTTAAAAGTAGTAATTTTTATACTGAGTATTTATATCTTAAAAAGAGGGTAGATTTTAAAGCGAGGTACGACAGAAGGACTCTGGCAGTACTTGATGAGTTTTCTCAAAAGTTTCATTTGAATAAATTAAGTGTTACGGCATCTTATCCGCTTTCAGTTTATACAAGATTTAGTTTAACTCCTTTTATTGCACACACAAGACAAATTCATGTCAGTAATTTTTCCATTCCTGATATAACAGCATTTTACCAGGGTATAAGAGGAGAATTGGTTTATGACAAAACTAACAGAACCGGATTGAACATGATTGAAGGTACAAGGATGGTTGCAGGTGCTGAGCAATATTATTCAAACAGAGTTGGTAAGAATTTCGCGAAAGTCAGAATTGATGTAAGGCACTATCAAAAAATTCATAGAGAGTTGATTTTTGCATCAAGATTATCTTACGGCTCATTTTTTGGTCCGGGAAGAAAAAATTTCTTGCTTGGAGGAATGGATAATTGGTGGTTTAATGCTACCGATAATTCATCTTCGGATAGTCCTTTAAGGGCTAATGCTTTTTCAGATAATAGTGATTTTTTATTTCACGAATTTGTTACCCCGTTACGTGGATTTATTTATAATTCTCAGTTTGGGCCACAACACATTTTATTTAATGCAGAATTGCGGCTGCCGTTGATTAAATACATTACTAATGGTGAGGTCACTTCCGGCTTTTTCAGGAATTTACAATTTGTCGGTTTTTACGATATTGGTTCTGCCTGGGCAGGAAGTAGCCCATTCAGTAAGGATAATAGTATAAATACACAGCACATTGGGGGCAATGGAAGTCCTTTTACTGCTACTGTTACAAACTATGGTAATCCCTTTTTAATGGGATATGGTGTTGGAATCAGGACACTGTTGTTAGGCTACTACACCAAGGTTGATGTAGGTTGGGGAATTAAAGATGGAGTAGTACTTCCACCGGTCTTTTATTTTACCTTCGGCTATGACTTCTAGTTCCTTTTATTTATAATGCAAATTGCAATTTTTACCATTAATGTTTTAGCAACTATTTATGAATAAAGGTGAACTGATAGAGGCGATCGCCTCAGAATCTAATCTTACTAAAGCAGATGCCAAAAGAGCGCTGGATTCTTTTTTAAATGTATCATCTAAAGCATTAAAAAAAGGGGATAAAGTAATAATCATAGGATTTGGTACATTCTCAGTTGTAAAACGAGAAGCAAGGAAAGGCCGAAATCCCAAGACAGGTAAGCCTATGGTGATAAAGGCAAGAAAGGTGGTTAAATTTAAAGCAGGGGTAGAGCTCGCTAAAAAGATTAAATAAAAAAAGAGAGTGAAATTTTCACTCTCTTTTTTATGACTAGTCTTTTATACGAAATTCCTTTTTAATGGCATCTACATAATCAAGTTTTTCCCATGTGAAGAATTCCAGTTTCTTGCGGAAAGTTTTAGTTTTTTCTGTTTTCCTACCATTAGCTTCAGAAATATCAACAATTGCCAGCTCAACTTCTTTTTTGTAAGGATCTCTTCCCATATGTCCGTAGGCAGCCGTATCTGAGAAGATCGGATTTTTAAGACCAAGTCTTTCAACAATTGCCTTAGGTCTCATGTCGAATAGTTTTGATACTTTGTCGGCTATTTGTCCATCAGTCAGATTTACTTTAGATGTTCCATAAGTATTAATGTTTAAAGAAACTGGCCTGGCAACTCCAATCGCATAGGCAACCTGAACAAGAACTTCATCAGCAACACCGGCGGCAACCAGATTTTTGGCTATATGCCGTGCAGCATAAGCAGCGCTTCTGTCAACCTTAGAAGAATCTTTTCCCGAGAATGCTCCACCGCCATGAGCGCCTTTACCTCCATACGTATCTACAATAATTTTTCTTCCGGTTAATCCCGAGTCCCCATGTGGTCCTCCAATTACAAATTTACCGGTCGGATTGATATGGAATATTGTTTTGCTGTCTATAAGTTTTTTAGGTATTACTGCAGAAATTACATACTTAAGCATGTCGTTTTTAATTACCTTAAGCATTTCAGCATCTTTGGCAAATTCATCGTGTTGTGTTGAAACAACGATTGTATGTACCCTCTTTGCCTTGCCGTTATCATCGTATTCGATCGTTACCTGTGATTTAGAATCTGGTCTTAGGTAGGTCATCACTTTGCCTTTTTTCCTGATTTCGGCAAGCTTTTTTACAATTCTGTGAGAAAATGCCAGAGCCATTGGCATTAATTCAGGTGTTTCTTTGGTAGCATATCCAAACATCATTCCCTGATCACCTGCTCCCTGATCCTTATCAAGGCCTTTACCTTCATCCACCCCTTGGGCAATATCTGGAGATTGTTGATGTAGTGCAGTAAGGATCCCACAAGATTTAGCGTCAAACATATATTCAGCCTTGGTATAGCCGATTTTTTCTATAGCTTGTCTAACAACTTCCTGGATGTCGACTTTGGCTTTGGTTGTAACTTCTCCTGCAACTACTACAAGGCCTGTGGTAACCAATGTTTCACATGCTACTCTTGAGTTAGGATCTTGCGAAAGCATGGCATCTAAAACTGCGTCGGATATTTGATCTGCTACTTTATCAGGGTGTCCCTCGGAAACAGACTCGGATGTAAATAAATAGGGCATAAGGTTTAATAATTTATTTAAAGATTAAAGTTTCAAAGTTAAGCAAGAATTTCTTAATACCAACTCATATTATATGGCATAAATCAAAAAAACTGTAGGGATATTTTTTATTTCGGGTAATGGAGCCCTCCATTGATTAATTTTTTTGCTAATTATTGACTCGTTTTCTCCTGTTAGGTCGGAGGCCACACATAACCATGTTTCTGGCATTAAATTAGTGATAAGGTCCTGAAGCAAATGGGTATTTCTATAAGGAGTTTCTATAAAGATTTGGGTTTGGTCTTTCTGCCTGGATTCTTTTTCAAAGTATTTAATCTTTTTAATCCTTTCGTTTCGTTCAATTGGCAGGTATCCAGAAAAACAAAAACTTTGTCCATTGAAGCCAGAAGCCATAAGCGCAAGCAGGATAGAATTCGGTCCAACCAAAGGTTTTACCGTCCTGCCTGATTTATGTCCATATTGAACGATCAGGTGGCCCGGGTCTGCTATGGCTGGGCAACCGGCTTCAGAAAGTACGGCCACATTATTATCTTTTACTTCTCGAAAGAAGGAATCCACTTCCGCCAAACTTGAATTTTTATCAACCTTATAAAATATAAGGTCATCAATTTTTACGTCTGTTTTTAACTCACTTATAAACCTTCTTGTTGTTCTAATGTCCTCAACGAAATAATATTTTATTGATTTTATTATATCCAAAATATAAGGAGGAATTACTTTTTCTTTGGTGCCTGGGGATAATAATGATGGAACCAGGAATATGTGTCTTTTAATATTTTCCTCCATGCTATATATTTGCAGTTATGAATCCTATTGGAAAAATATTGATAATTCTGGGTGTTGTCTTATTGATTATAGGACTGATCATTGGTTTTAATGACAAATTACCTTTTGGTAAACTTCCCGGAGATATGTCTTGGAAAGGTAAAAATTGGCAAATTAGTTTTCCATTAGGTACAACCATTCTTTTAAGTATTTTATTGACATTAATATTATATGTTGTAAGAAGATTTTTTTAATTAGACAGTAGGAAATTTCTGACTGTTTTACAGAATTCAAAAGGTTTTTCTGCATGGACCCAATGCCCTGCTCCTTCTATTTTTTCAATTTTATTGTTAATAAAAATTTCATTTATCAGAACTTCGTCTTTTTCCTGGATGTATCCAGATGTAGTACCTTTGATGAATAAAGTTGGAATTTCTATAGGTTTAAAATACTTTAAGGGCTCGCCAATATTTTCAATTTTATTTGTTATGGTATTCAAGTTTATTCTCCAGGCAAATGAGTTATCATCTTTCCTATATAAATTTTTTAAGAGGAATTGTCTGATATGAACATCTTCTACATAATGTGAAAGGATTTCATCCGCCTGATTTCTGCTGGTTAAATTTTCCAGATTAATAGAATTAAGCCCCTCTAAGAACGATTGATGATGTGGCCTGTAATATCTGGGAGAAATGTCAACAACAATTAGTTTTTTAATATCATTTGGATATTTATTGGCATATTCCATAGCAATTTTTCCACCCATACTATGGCCCATCAGAAAGAATTCTTTTAAACTAAGATGTTGGGCAAGATAAAATATATCCTCTGCCATGGCAGAATAATTGAATTCTTCAGAGTGGAATGAAGTTCCATGATTTCTGGCATCGGGCAATATTATGGTAAAGTCTTTACTCAATGTTTTTGCTACAGAAAGTAAATTGTCTGAAGAACCGAATAACCCATGTATATAAATCAGCGGATCACCTTCACCTAAGATTTTATGGTTCAAAATTTCCATTACAGCAGCTGTTTTAAATACATTTGAATTGTGTTTTCCAAACCATAGTATAATGCGTCGGCAATCAATGCATGACCTATAGATACTTCAGCTAAATTGGGTATTTCACGTTTAAGATAATTAAGATTGTCTAAATTCAAGTCATGTCCTGCATTCACCTCCATGCCTAATTGAAGTGATTTCTCAGCGGCAATTTTATATGGTAAAATTGCTTTTGCTTTATCAAGATAAAATTCTTTAGCATAAGGTTCTGTATAAAGCTCAATCCTGTCAGCTTCACAAGTTGCTGCACCATGGATCATATTAATTTCCGGATTGACAAAGACGGAAACCCGACAACCGATTTTTTTACAATGAGAAACGATCTCTTTTAGAAAAGTCTGATTTTTTAAAGTATCCCATCCGTTATTGGATGTAATTGCATTGGGTGGATCAGGAACCAAAGTAACCTGATGTGGTTTTACGTTTTCAATTAAGTAAATAAACTTCTTCTCAGGAAAACCTTCGATGTTAAACTCAGTTTTAACAACTTTTTTCAATTCATAAACATCATCATACCTTATATGTCTCTCGTCAGGTCTTGGGTGAACAGTTATTCCCTGAGCTCCAAATTTTTCACAATCAATCGCCGCCTGAATAACGTCAGGTTTATTTCCTCCTCGGGAGTTTCTTAAAGTTGCTATTTTATTTATATTTACACTCAGTCTCGTCATAATTGACATTTGTCCTAGATAGTAGGATAGGGTAAAATTCGAACATTAAATTTTAAAATCAAAACAATGAGTCTAAAAGAGAGAATTGAAGCAGATATTAAAAAAGCTATGTTGGCAAAAGAAAAGGATGAACTTAGAGCTCTAAGAGGTATCAAATCTTTGATTCTTTTGGCAGAAACGGAAAAAGGGGCTCAGGCAGAATTGACACCTGAAGCCGAGGTAAAGTTATTGATGAAGGCTGCTAAACAACGTAAGGAATCTGCAGAAACCTATGCATCTCAAGGAAGGTCTGACCTGGAAAAAATAGAATTGGATGAATTGGCAGTAATTGAGAAATATCTTCCAAAGCAACTTTCTGAGGAAGAACTGATCGAACGATTAAAAAAAATAATTGAGGAATCCGGTGCTAAAGGCCCTCAGGATATGGGTAAGGTAATGGGAATTGCAACTAAGGAATTGGCTGGTCTGGCAGATGGAAAAGTTATTTCGTTTATGGTAAAATCAATGTTAAACCAACAATAAGTGTGGAAATAATTGATATAGTAATTGTTTTATTGCTAGTTGCGGGCGGATATGCCGGATACAAAAAAGGATTTCTATTAGAGATTGTAACATTTTTTGCCTTCGTTATAGCAATAATATCAGGGTTTAGACTGATGCAAAAAGGAATTGAACTATTGGAACCATATATTTCAAGCTCAGCAAGTCTTATTCCTTATATCGCCTTTATCCTGATTTTTATTTTAACCTTTGTTGCCATTTATTTATTAGGTCGTTTTCTGAGAGGTATTTTGCATTATACTTTATTTGGTAGGTTCGACCAGGCCGCAGGGGCATTTTTAGGGGTATTGAAAACAGCCTTTTTCCTGAGTCTGTTTTTTTGGTTATCTTATACTGCGCAGATAGATTTTATCAAAGAACAAATAAATGTATCACTTTTCAATGATTATCTTGTTTCATTCGCACCTGCAACTATTGATTATCTTAGTTATGTAATTCCATTCCAGGATATTTTTTCCGGAATTCAAAAAGTAATTGCAACCAAATAGATGGATGTATTAATTCTTGATAATCAAGATTCTTTTACTTATAACTTATATGATTACCTAACTTCCCTCGGAGCTAGTTGCACTGTTGTAAGAAAATTTCAGGAGATTGATAAAGATTTATCTGAGTACAGTTCTATTATTCTTTCTCCAGGACCTGGTTCTCCAAACTCACATCCTGAAATGGAAGCATTGCTGAAATTAAAATTATCAAAACCTATTTTGGGCATTTGTTTGGGCCATCAGGCCTTGGCTTGTTATTTCGGAGCAAAGTTAGAAAAACTTAGGATACCGTTTCATGGCAAACTAAGTGGTATCAAATGTGTTAAAGACCCATTGTTTAATGGAATGCCATCCGGATATTCAGTTGTAAGATATCATTCATTAATAGTTACCGAGTTACCGTCTTCATTACAATGCATAGCCAGAACGGAACAAGGTGAAATTATGGCTATTAAACATATCTCATTGCCATATTACGGAATTCAATTTCATCCTGAGGCCTTCATGTCGCAATATGGTCGGGAAATACTGCAAAATTGGCTTTTTTTATCAGGAGTAATCTGATTAAATTACCAAACTTTGTTTTATTTTGCACGTTTATAAAATCATCTTTATTTGATATGGATTTTACTGTAAAAGAAGAAAACGGATTTAAATATATAGATCAGGGCGAAGGAGAAGTGCTTCTTTTATTACACGGACTTTTCGGCGCTCTAAGTAATTGGGAAGGAGTGATCCGAGAATTTTCCGGCAATTATCGGGTTATCATTCCTATGATGCCCATTTATGAAATGCCTTTAAAATCGGCAAGTGTAGATGGTTTAGTAAACTTTATTGAAAACTTTATTGATTTTAAGGCTTTGAACAATGTGTCTTTGTTAGGTAATTCTTTGGGAGGGCATGTAGGTCTTATTTATACTTTAAAAAGAAAAGAAAAAGTAAAGAGATTGGTATTAACCGGCAGTTCAGGACTATTTGAGAATGCGATGGGTGGTTCTTACCCTAAGAGAGGTAGCTATGAATATATAAAAGAAAGAGTAGAATATACTTTTTACAATCCTCGTACAGCTACGAAAACTTTGGTTGATGAGGTATTTGAAATCACAAAAAGTATACCTAAGAGTATTAATATAATTTCAATTGCTAAATCTGCTCAACGGCATAATATGGCAAGAGATATCACTAAAATTAAGATTCCTACGTTATTGGTTTGGGGTTTAAATGATACTATAACACCACCCATAGTTGCTTATGAATTTAACAGATTGATGCCTAATTCAACTTTAAAATTTATAGACAAGTGTGGACATGCCCCAATGATGGAACATCCTGATAAATTTAATAGAATATTACATAAATTTCTTGAATCAACTGTATGATTGCCCTTGAATTAATAAACCAAATGATTCCCCCATTGAAGCTTTCCGACACAGCCGGGAAAGCATTAAAATGGATGGAAGAATTCAGGGTACGCCAACTTGCAGTTATTGATAACTCCTCATATAAAGGTATAATTACGGAAGAAACACTTGTTAATCTGTCTGATCCTGAAAGTTTGATTTTAGATTTAAAGCTTGATTTTCAGGATGTCTTTGTATATTCTCATACTCATTTTTATGATGTGATTAAATTAGCTACAAAAACAGGGGTAGAATTGGTGGCTGTATTGGATGAATCCGATTGTTTTTTAGGTGTTATATCTGTTAATGAAACTTCCTCCGCAGTTGCAAAGATGTTTGCTAGTCAGGGACCTGGTGGTGTCATAGTTCTTTCAATGAAAGAAAACGATTACTCTTTATCACAAATTAGTCGGTTGGTTGAGGCTAATGATACTAAAATTCTTAGTTCCTTTGTCTCAGTTGACGAATCAGACCCTGCAAGTATTAAATTGACATTGAAATTAAATCGAGTTGATCTTTCAAGGGTGATTGCCACTTTTGAAAGATATGAGTATAAAATTCTCGCTCATTTTCATGAAACAGAATTAAACAGTAGCGATAAAGATCGCCTTGATTTACTTTTCAGATATTTGAATATTTAGCTTTTAATTATTTTTATTCTACACCTTTAGTTTTTACTAATGAATATTGCAATTCATGGGCGGCCATTTTCAAATGAGGTTATACCTTATATTCAAAACATGTTTGATGTTTTGAAAGAAAGGGAAGCAAAATTGCAGATATATTCCAAATTTAAGGACTTTCTTGATAAAAAAAGTATAAAAAAGGGTCGGGTTAAAACATATAATAACCGTGAGGAGCTATTAGATGCGGATTTTATATTTAGCATCGGTGGTGATGGGACATTTCTTGAAACTATAACATACGCTGGTGAAAATCAGATTCCGGTTCTAGGAATAAATACTGGCAGATTAGGGTTTCTGGCTACCACGCCAAGAGAAAAAATAATAGAAGCTATTAATGGTTTATATTCCCATTCATATAAGTTTGAAGAGAGGACTTTAATTAGACTGGAGTCGGATAAGGATTTGTTTAATGGGATAAATTTTGGATTGAACGAGTTTACCATTCTAAAGAGAGATACCTCTTCAATGATTGTTGTCCATACTTATATTAATGGAGAATATTTAAATTCTTATTGGGCGGACGGCCTCATAATTTCAACACCTACTGGTTCAACAGGATATTCATTGAGTTGCGGAGGGCCTTTAGTTATGCCAACAAACAACAATTTTATCATTTCTCCCGTAAGTCCACATAATTTGAATGTACGACCAATGGTTGTTCCGGATTCAAGTGTACTTTCATTTGAAATTGAAGGAAGAAGTAAAAACTTTCTAATATCCTTAGATTCACGGTCTAAGACTGTACCTGCCAAAACCAGGTTGACGGTAAAAAAGGAAAAATTTAAGGCCAGACTTGTTGAGCTTGAAGGGTATAATTATTTCCAAACGCTTAGAAATAAATTGAATTGGGGTTTGGATATGAGAAATTAATTTTTTTAATTAAAGCCAAAATAACTTATATTTGTTTTTCTGGGTACAATTTTAACTTCACATAATTCAATATTGTCAAAATTTAAATGAGTTATTAACTCAATGGGATATGAAAAAACGATTACAGTTTGCACTATTATTATTTTTATTTTCCTTTTTCACAGGAGTTTCTTTTGGACAAGAATTCAATAAGAAATATCGTTACATCAGCATTGGGGCAAATATTAATGCCATGAATTATGTGGGGGAACTGGATCCTGGACCAAGCTTTTTCAGGCCTGCATTTAAATTTACCAGGCCAAATCTTGGTATTACTGGGTTATATAGACTCGGACCAAGGTTATCTATTAGAGGAAACGTATTTTGGGGGAGAATAAAGGGGGATGATTATCAAAATGCCAATTATTCTGATAAAAATATAAATAGAAAGATCAGAGGTCTTTCCTTCAGAAACGATATTTTTGAGGTTAAAGCTGATGCTGTTATTGATTTATTTGAGAATCGCGGAAGATATATTAAAAGACCGGATTATACCCCTTACTTGTTTATTGGAATAGCATATTTTCATCATAATCCTAAAACTTATTATAATGGCAGATGGGTGAATCTTCAACCAGTCCAAACCGAGGGGAAAAGTTATTCGTTACATCAAATATCTATACCATTTGGCGTTGGATTCAGATACAAGCTTGCAAAGCAGTGGGATTTGGCATTTGAAATCGGATGGAGAAAGACATTTACTGATTATTTGGATGATGTAGGAGGAACGTATGCCGATAAGTCAACATTAAGCCCACTTGGAGCTCAGCTTTCTGACCGATCCTTAGAGAAATATGATCCTGAAACTGGATTAATTAATAATGATCCTGAATTAACCAGATATATTTTCGAAACTCAGGGTGTTGATATTGATCCTGTTACTGGTGAGATGTTTATCAAAGGCTATGGAAGAGAAGGAGATCAAAGAGGTGATAAAAAAGGCAGGATGGATTGGTACATTGTTACAGGTTTCCATTTGACTTACATACTTCCTTCTAAAGTTGTCTGTCCTAAATTCAGATAATACTTAAAATTATTTTATATGCAGAAAAAAGTAGGAAAACTGACTTTTCCTATTTTTTTTGCTTTTTTGGCAATTTCATTTGTAGCAAAGGGGCAAAAAAATGAAGTAGGTTTAGCCATTGGAGGCTTTAATTACTCCGGGGAAGTTTCCCCATACATAAATCCACTGTTTACCAGGCCAGGTGCGAATTTATTCTACAGGTTAAATTTTAGCCCTGTAGTGGCATTACGTTCTATGTTTTCATTTGGAGCAATATATGCCAATGAGCATGGATCTTCACGCGCTGTCTCGCAAATCCGTAGGGCCGAATTTTCAAATACTGTGTCTGAAGGAGCCTTAATGCTGGAGTACAATTTTTTTAATTTTCGCGCAAAAAAAGATTCCCGTAAGTATATTGATACCAGAAGGTTATCTCCTTATTTTACAGCAGGAGTGGCCATATATAATATGTCAAAAGATGTAGGAACAGAGGTTTCTAATGCTGCTATTGATCTGGCAATCCCGTTTGGAGTCGGTCTAAAATATAAACTAACCGAATTTTTAAACCTTGGTGTTGAATTTGTGGCCAGAAAAACCTTTTCCGATCAAATTGACGGAATAAGTCATGGTTTTATTAATAACAAAACCACCGGCATTCCTTCTGATACTGATTGGTATTATTTTACCGGGTTTACCCTTAGTTATACCTTCTATACTGTAGATTGCCCTTCACATAATAAATAGCCCATACTCTTTTAAAAGCAGTTCGCATTTTTGTAGATTTGCCGTTTGCTTACAATGGAGAAACACATGGACTTATTATCCCAGATCGATAAAAATAAAATACCTGCCCACGTGGCTATTATTATGGATGGAAATGGGAGGTGGGCAAAAAAAAGAGGAGCACTTAGAATTTTTGGGCATAATAATGCAATCACCTCGGTTAGAGAAGCGGCTGAAACATGCGCTGAATTAGGAGTAAAATACCTTACCCTTTATGCGTTCTCCACAGAAAACTGGAACAGGCCAAAAGAAGAAATTGAAGGTCTGATGTCTTTATTGGTTTCAACCATCAACAGTGAAATTAAAACTTTAACTAAAAACAATATCCGATTACTGTCTATCGGTAATAAGGAAGATCTTCCATCTGCATGTCGTAAGGAGTTAGATGAGGCAATTAACTATACTTCTAAAAATACAGGCTTAAACCTTATACTTGCATTAAGCTATAGTGGCAGATGGGATATAACACAAGCTTGTAAAAATATTGCTGTGAAAGTTTCTAGAGGAGAAATTGATCCTGCAAATATTGATTCGGAAACTTTTTCAATGCATTTATCAACCAGTGGCATACCTGACCCTGAATTGATGATCCGAACAAGCGGAGAAATGCGAATAAGTAATTTTTTGCTTTGGCAGATAGCTTATGCAGAATTGTATATCACAGATGTATTATGGCCTGATTTCAGGAAACAGGATTTACTAAAAGCTATAATTGATTTTCAAAAAAGAGAGAGACGCTTTGGAATGATTAGTGAACAAGTGTCAAGATAGAACTGATGAGTAAAATTTTTTCAATATCCATATTTATCCTTTCACTGATTTTTTCTTTGAATGCAATTTCCCAACCGGTTTTCAGGGATAAAATAAATATTAGCTATTCCAGTCCTGAAGAATATACAATTGCTGATATCACTGTAAGTGGTGTTCAGTTTCTGGACAAAGAAGCAATCATTTCTATTACCGGTCTGAAAATAGGCGATAAAATTACCATTCCGGGTGAAGATGTAAGCAATGCAATTAAAAAATTATGGAATCAGGGGCTTATAGGTGATGTGGAGGTAAGTGTCACCAAAGTTGAAGGAAAGAAAATTACCCTTGATTTTAACTTAAAAGAAAGAGCAAGGCTTTCAAAATTTCTCTTTAAAGGCGTAAAGAAAAATCACCAAAAGGAACTTAATGAAAAAATAAATATATCCAGAGGGAAAATTGTTACTGATGCAATGATTAAAAATGCTCAGAAGAAAATTAAGGATTATTATTTGGAGAAAGGATATTTGAATGTTGATGTTTCCATAACTCCCGTTAAAGACACATTGCTGCAAAACAGTGTTACATTAAAAGTTACAGTAAATAGAAATCATAAAGTTAGAATTGATAACATTATCATCCATGGCAATGAGTCTTTTAAAGAAGGAAAACTTAGACGGAAAATGAAAAAAACTAAGGAGAGGAAATGGTATAATCCATTTGTTTCTTCTAAGTTATTGATGAAAGAATATGAGGAAGATAAAAAGGCGCTTATTGAATTCTATAATTCGCAAGGATTCAGAGATGCTGAAATTGTCAACGATACTATCTATAACGTGGATCATAAATCCGTTAATATAGAACTAACGATATCTGAAGGGCGTAAATATTATTTCAGAAATATAACCTGGGCAGGAAATTTCGTTCATGATGACAAAACATTAAATAACATTTTGAATATTCAGAAGGGGGAAGTTTATAATGCAGCAAACCTTCAGAGAAAGCTGACATTTAATCCTAACGGGCCAGACATTAGCTCTCTTTATCTGGATGATGGATATTTGTTTTTTAACGTTGAACCTGTAGAGGTATTAGTGGAGGGTGATTCTATAGATATTGAAATGCGAATTCATGAAGGATTGCAGGCAACAATCCGAAATGTGACCATCGCAGGCAATACAAAAACTCATGAGCATGTCATCAGAAGAGAAATCAGGACATTGCCGGGCCAAAAGTTCAGCCGTGCTGATTTAATCAGATCTCAAAGGGAAATTGCACAGCTAGGATATTTTAATCCCGAAACAATTGGGATTAATCCAATTCCTAATCCTGAAGAAGGTACTGTAGATATTCACTACACTGTGGAAGAAAAGCCCAGTGATCAGATTGAATTATCCGGTGGTTGGGGAGGTTTTTTTGGATTTGTAGGTACACTGGGCCTAGTATTTAATAACTTCTCTGCCAGAAACCTTACCAAATTCCATACCTGGAGTCCATTGCCTTCAGGAGATGGTCAGAGACTGGCATTAAGGTTCCAGGCAAATGGCAGAAGCTTTCAGACCTATTCACTTTCCTTCACTGAACCATGGTTGGGAGGAAGAAAACCAAATTCATTTACTGTCAGTCTTTCTCATTCTGTCCAAAATCAATATAATCCTTTGTCAGGAAATTACAAAGGCGGAGGTCAATTGTACGTTTCAGGGGTGACCTTAGGTTTAGGTCGTGAGTTGAAGAAGCCAGATGATTACTTTACATTAAGTAATTCATTGTCCTTAATGAGGTACCAATTAAATAATTTTACGAGTACATGGGGTGCAGGAGGTATTGGTTTTAATACTGGTACAGCTAATAATATTTCTTTTGTTACTACGCTTGCAAGAAACAGCATAAATGATTTTACTTTTCCTACAAGCGGGTCAAATATCTCTTTGTCAGTTACTGCAACACCTCCATACTCTTTATTTAACAGAAAGGATTATTCTAAATTATCTGCTCAGGAAAGATATCAATGGATAGAATTTCATAAATGGATGTTTGATAACTCCTGGTTTGCCACACTTGTCCCGGGTAAAAAAAGGAATTTAGTACTTAATGTTAGATCTCATTTTGGGTTTATCGGCGCATATAAAAAGAGTACCGGAATTGGTCCTTTCGAGAGATTTATTATGGGTGGAGACGGATTGTCGGGATTTAACTTCCTTTTAGGATCTGATATAATTGGATTACGAGGTTATCAGAACAATATTATCAGGCCGGAAACTCAAGGTGGTACAATATTTAATAAATATGTAGCAGAGGTGAGATACCCTGTTACAATTAGTCCTGCTTTAAGTGTGTTTATCCTTGGATTTGCGGAGGCCGGTAATAATTGGGGCAATTTTAAAGATTACAACCCGTTTAACCTATACCGTGCGGCTGGTGTCGGTACCAGAATTTTTATGCCGGCATTTGGAATGATAGGTATAGATTGGGGATACGGATTTGATGCAGTTCCTGGTTTTGGACGAGGAAGCAAGGTAACATTTACCATTGGTCAGCAGCTACGATAATTTAATTAATTATGAAACCTTTTATTATTTATTTAGCTTTATTTGTTCTAACGGTTAATGTATCCTCTGCACAAAAATTTGGCTATATAGATAGTGATTATATTCTTAAGAAAATGCCGGAATATAAAAAAGCAGAAAAGGAGCTGGAACAATTGGCACAAAAATGGCATGATGAAGTTGATAAGATGAAGAAAGAGTTTGAAAAAATGCAGGCCGAATATAAAGTGGAGGAGATTCTTCTAACTGAAGATATGAAGAAAGAAAGATTGGATACACTTTCGGCTCGTGAGAAAGCAATAAAAGATTATCAGAAGAAGATGTTTGGTTTTGAAGGGATGATTTTTTTGAAAAGGCAGGAATTGATGAAACCAGTACAGGACTTAGTTTTTGAGGCAGTTGAAAAAACGGCAAAAAAACACAAGCTTCAAATTGTATTTGATAAGTCTTCTGACCTGGTGATGATTTATACAAACCCTATCCATGACTATACCGATCATGTATTGGAGGCTCTTGGTTTAGGTGATCCAAATGACACAGTTCAAAAGTAAATTAATACTCGACATGAAAAGAAAAGTAATTTTCACCACTTTGTTAGCAATTTTTGCATTTAATTTTTTTGCAATTGCTCAAACACCTTCACCTAGTGTGCCTAAAATCGGATATACAAACCTGGACTATATCCTAAGTCAGCTTCCTGAAGCGAAGCAAATCGAATCAGAATTGCAGGCTTATGAAAAACAACTTCAAAATCAGTTGCAAAGTAAGTACGGCGAATATGAGAAGAAGCTGCAGGATTACGAAAAGTCTGCTAAATCAGGTGTAATGACTGATGTCGTAAGAGAAGATAAAGAAAAGGAGCTGATGAATATGCAGAAGTCTATTAGGGAATTTGAAGAAAATGCTCAATCATCTCTTCAGAAGAAACAGGTTTCTTTACTAGAGCCTGTTTTGGAAAAAGTTCAAAAAGCAATTGATCAGGTTGGAGAAGAGAATGGGTATTCATTTATTTTGAGCACGCATGCAGACTATGGCGGTTCTGCAATAATATTGTATGCAAAAAATAAAGAAGATAATATTTCTGATTTAGTACTGAAAAAACTTGGTGTTACTCCACAGGCTAGTACTGATACAAAAAGTAATACTTCCACTAATACATCAACTCCGACTAATGCAGAGCCAAAGCCAGCAAATACACAGCAATCTGGTGCGCCTAAAAAGAAATAAATTTATTTGATTAATGAAAGGTTTATCAGTGATGGTAAGCCTTTTTTTTTGCTTAATTTTTTATACATTATTTACTGCATATGAAAAGACCGGAATATCTTAAGAAAGGAGATTCAGTTGCGGTAGTTGCAACAGCAAAATCTTTTAGCAGGGAACAATTAAAAGAGGGAATTCAAATTTTGGAATCCTGGGGTTTGAATATTGTCAAAGGGTCTTCAATTTATAACATCCACCATCAGTTTGCCGGAACCGATGAAGAGAGGATTTATGATTTACAGGAAATGTTGGATCGAAAAGATGTAAAGGCGATATTCTGTGCAAGAGGAGGGTATGGGACAGCAAGGGTAATTGATCAATTAAATTTTTCAAAATTTAAAAAATTTCCTAAATGGGTGGTAGGTTTTAGTGATGTAACCGTTTTGTTAAATAAAATAGAAGCTATCGGCGTAGAATCTGTGCATGGGCCTATGGTATTAACTTTAGGGAAGTATAACGATCCAGATTCAAATGAGAGTTTGAAAAAAATACTTTTTGGAAAGAAAGTAAATTATAACACAGATCCACACTTTTTAAATATTTACGGTAAAGCAGAAGGCAAACTAACTGGAGGCAATCTATCGATAATATGCAGTCAGATTGGTACAGCCTCAGAGCTAGACACAAGAAATAAAATTCTCTTTATAGAAGAGGTAGATGAATATCTGTATCGATTTGACAGATTAATGGTGCAATTAAAAAGGTCAGGGAAGCTAAAATCTCTAAAGGGGTTGATAGTAGGACAGCTTTCTGACATGAAAGACAATGAGCCATCCTTTGGTAGTACACCCAATGAAATTATTGTTGACCATGTAAAAGAGTATAAATATCCGGTAATCTTCGGTTTCAGGGCAGGCCATGAAGCAGTAAACTTAAGTTTAGCTTTCGGTAGAACAACTTCAATGAATGTGTCAGGGAAATCTGTTAAGATTATCCAATCGTAAATTTATTCGTTGTATAACACATAAAGCAAAGTATGACCCACTGCATTTAATGTAGATCTGTCTATAATATCCATATTGTCGTTATGTGTATGCCAGTATTTCCCGAAATAATTCCCATGGCTTCCATCATATTCAATTATGTCAATCATAGGAATTTTAGCAATAGTATTTACGTAGGCATGGTCATCTGTAATTGGACTGGTTTGTTGGTATATGAAATGAGAACCATACCCTAGCCTATTTCCTGCGTCCCAAACTTTTTTAACAACACTAGGAGCGTATTGCATAGAAGTGCCTTCCATTGCAAATTTGGCATCTTTTGCTCCAACCATGTCCAATAAGATTCCAAAGTAAGCAGAATAATTACCTTTGTTTTTTGCCCAATATTGCGAACCCAGGCACCAAGTGTCGGGATTATATGGTCCATCATGGAACTCAGGTTGCCCGTAATCTTCACCATCAAATAAAATTATATCTATTCCAACTGTTGGAGATGTGTTGCTTCCAATTACTCTGGCAATTTCAAGGAGAACTCCAACTCCGCTTCCCCCATCATTAGCGCCCAGGATAGGTTTTTTTGTATCAATTTTATCCTGGTCAGCATAGGGGCGGGTGTCCCAATGTGCAGCAAGCAATATCCTTTTTTTTGCATTTGGATAAAACGAAGCTTTGATATTCCTTAAATCAAGCATTGTTCCATTATATGCTTTGGCCTGAAAAGCTTGTACTTCTGTTGTTGCACCAAATCTTTCAAGTTGTTTTATCAGGTAATCTCCACATTTACGATGTTGAGGTGTATTCGGGACTCTGGGACCGAAGTTTACCTGTTCTGCAACGAATTTATATGCAGAATCAGCGTTAAAATCAGGCGGTGCGATTATATTTCTGGTTACACCAGTAGTGTTTTTCGACTTTTCTTCCTTACAACTTACAGCTGTTATAAATAAAAAAAGGATAATAAAAACATAATTGCAATTATTCTTCATATGCCCAGTCAATACGATTTTTCATATCTTTTATTAATAAACCTTCTTTTTTAAAATATGCTCTTATTAAATCCACTTTATCATATTCTTTAGCTGCTTTAGCCTGAGAATAGAGGGTTAAAAGAGCCTGAATTAAATTTTCTGGTTCAGAAGGTTTCTCTTCTTTAAGGCCCAGCACATCTTCCACAAGTGAAATAAAAGTGGTTTTCATTTGGTTGAACACTTCAGGATCAAGAGCGCCGACATTAATACTTCCTGTATGAAAGGAATTTATTTTTTTCAAAAGGTTAAACAATGATGCTATGGTAACAGCAGTATTAAAATCATCGTTCATTCCTTCAAGAGTTTGATTGAGTAAATCCTTAATCTCTTTGTTCAGTTTAGAATCTGAAATCTCTGCTTGTGAGTACTCAAGATTTTTAATGATTTTTAACCCGTTAGCAAGCTTTTTATAACCTTTGTGGGCTGCAGAAAGACCTTCATTGGAAA
Source organism: Cytophagaceae bacterium (assembly GCA_046290815.1). Lineage (GTDB taxonomy): Bacteria > Bacteroidota > Bacteroidia > Cytophagales > Cytophagaceae > JBKBUF01. Next base: position 29,364 of record JBKBUF010000006.1, read on the forward strand.
AGTCTAGAGTGCTTCTGTAATGAGCCTGAAGAATAAAAAATCGCACGGTCATGGGAGAATATACTTTTTCAAGTAAAGGATGATCTCCATTGAAAATTTGCTCCATGGTAATAAAATTACCTAACGATTTCCCCATCTTCTGACCATTAATGGTAATCATGTTATTGTGAAGCCAATATTTGGCTGGTTCAGTTTTGTTGCTTGATTTAGCTTGTGCAATTTCACATTCATGATGAGGGAAAAGTAGATCCATTCCCCCTCCATGAATATCAAATTGCCTGCCCAGGTATTTTGTACTCATTGCCGAACATTCAAGGTGCCACCCAGGAAATCCATCTCCCCAGGGAGAGGGCCATCTCATAATATGATCGGGAGAGGCTTTCTTCCATAATGCAAAATCAAGAGAATTTTTTTTTCCTTCGCCATCCAGCTCTCTGGTTCCGGAAACAAGATCCTCAATTATTCTTCCGGAAAGTTTACCATAATTATGTTCTTCAGAATATTTTTTTACGTCAAAATAAACTGATCCATTTGAAACATAAGCATACCCGGATTTTATAATTTCTTCTGTCATGGAAATCTGCTCTGTTATATGTCCGGAAGCACGCGGTTCAATACTTGGAGTCTTAACATTTAGCTTTTCCATCACCTTATGGTATGATTCAGTATAATGCTGCACCACCTCCATCGGTTCCAGCTTTTCAAGTTTTGCTTTCTTGCCGATTTTATCTTCTCCTTCATCAGAGTCATTTTCCAAATGTCCTACATCTGTAATGTTTCTGACATATCTTACTTTGTATCCCAAATATTGTAAGTATCGAAAAACAATATCAAATGTAATGGCTCCTCTCGCATGCCCTAGATGTGCATCTCCGTATACGGTGGGACCGCAAACATACATTCCCACGTAGGGAGGATTTAATGGTAAAAATGTTTCCTTTTGTCTTGTATATGTATTATATACTTTAAGTTCCTGATTCATGTTGCTAATTTAGCAAATACCTTCAATATTATTTCAGTTTAAATTTTGCAGAAATAGGATAATGGTCCGAATATTTCACATGTTCATACACTTCAAATTCGCTAATGGAAAAATTTTTGTCTAAGAATATATTATCGATTCGAAGCATTAGAGGACCATCAGCATAGGTAAATCCTATTCCATTTCCGCATTGTTCAAATGCATTCTGTAGTGTCATGTCAAGCTTTTTATAAATATAAGAATAAGGAAGGTCATTTAAGTCTCCGGCAATTATCGTCGGATAAGGGGAGTTTTTCATATGACTTATTAATTTTGAAACCTGCCGGACGCGCATTTCGCTTCCATACTTATATTTAATAGCGGCATCTTTAACTTTTTCTATAAAACCTTTTTCTATAAAACCTTCTTTAAGTTCCCCTGGGTCGATGGCCATGGATTGAAGATGCATATTATATACACGAATAGTCTTTTCAGGAAATATAATGTCTGAAAACAAAATCTGATTATTAGTATTTCCCTTAAGTTGTAGGTATCCATTATTTTTAATAGGAAATTTACTAAAGATCACCATTCCAAAGGCCTGATTATTTGTTGAAAGAAATGGCTCAAAATGATAATAAGGATAATATTGGTGTAACGATTTAATTGTTAAAAAAGGGAATGTATTTGAATTATAGAATTCCTGTATGCAAATGACATCTGAATTGTTTCGTATAATCCAGTCAATCATCCCTTTAGAGGATTCATAATTTGCATCCTTAAGATGGTCATAAACATTAAATACCCTTACGTTATAGCTTGTAATCGAATAAGAATTTTCAGTATCGATAGATCGAGGAGTGAAAGTAAATGTTTTTGATAATGGTTTAATACTGATTGCCAAAAACAAGATGGTGTACCATAACCTGATTTTGCTGATCTTCAAAATCAAGAAAGCAATTAATAACACATTAATTGACAGTATGATAGGGCTTAGTAATGGGAAATAAACGACTAAAGGAAAGTCTAATGGGTTTTGGTCCGAGAAAAGTAATATAATGCCATTAAGGATCAATAAAGACAGCAATAACAAATGCAATTTTCCCAAATCTATGTCTGTTTTAACTTAACCTATGTGTACTTAAATACTATAATAATTTTGGAAAAATAGGAATTTTATTTACATTTGCGGTGTATTAAATAGAAATGCTTGAAAAAGAGGGGACATTGTCCCCTCTTTTATTTCTAAAAACTTAGGTTGTGAAAGAAATAGTTACTCAGATTGTTAATGAAGCCATTAATAACGATAAATTGTTTTTAGTGGATGTTCAGGTTTCAGGCACCGCCGGAAATAAAAAAATCCGAGTTATAGTTGATGGGGATGAGGGGGTTGGAATTGATGATTGCTCATTGATAAGCAGGCGAATGGATAAAATTATAGAGGAAAAGAATTTGTTTGATTTTTCTTTTACTCTTGAGGTTTCATCCCCGGGGGTTGATCAACCTCTTATATTGAATCGTCAATTCAAAAAAAATATAGGGAGACGTATTATTGTAATGGATTTAGAAGGGAAGGAATACATAGGAAAACTTGAAAAAGTGACTGATACATCCCTTACAATGAAATCAGAAGTAAAACAGAAGAATAAGAAGAATATAGAATATAAGGAATTGGAAATTCCTTTTGAAAGAATAAAAAAGTCTAACGTATTAGTTTCATTTAAATAAGAAAATGGAGACTTCAACTTTAATTGAATCCTTTGCAGAATTTGCAAAATTTAAAAACATTGATCGTCCAACAATGATCCGTATTCTGGAAGATGTTTTCAGGACTATGATCAGAAAAAAGTTTGTGACAGATGAGAATTTTGATGTTATCATAAATGTGGATAAGGGAGACCTTGAAATATGGAGGATCCGAACCATTGTGGATGACGAGTTTGCAGAGGATAGCTTTGATTTTGATGAGAATAAACATATTTCGCTTACAGATGCAAAAAAAATCGAAGAAGATTTTGAAGTCGGAGAAGAAGTTGCTGAAGAGGTAAAACTTGAAGATTTTGGGCGTAGATTGGTAATGACAGCACGCCAAACCTTAATACAAAAAGTTAAGGATCTTGAGAAAGATATCTTGTTTCAAAAGTATAAAGAACTGGTGGGAGAAATCATTGCTGGCGAAGTATATCAGATTCTTAATAAGGAAATACTATGTCTGGATGCCGAAGGGAATGAACTTATTCTTCCGAGGGGCGAGCAAATTCCTAAAGACCGATTCAGGAAAGGTGATACTGTAAGAGCTATAGTTCATAGAGTGGAAATGCATAATGGCAATCCGAAAATTATCCTTTCAAGGACCTCACCGGCCTTTTTGGAAAGGTTATTTGAAAGTGAAGTGCCGGAAGTATATGATGGTTTGATCTCTATTAAGAAGGTTGTAAGAGAACCTGGTGAGAGAGCCAAAGTAGCGGTAGAAAGTTACGACGACAGAATAGATCCTGTAGGAGCATGTGTTGGTATGAAAGGCTCAAGGATTCATAGCATCGTACGTGAACTTGAGAATGAGAATATTGACGTAATTAACTTTACAGATAATCTTGAACTTTATATTGCAAGAGCTTTAAGTCCTGCAAAAATTAGTAGTATTAAAATCGATTCAGAAGAGGGAAGAGTTTCCGTGTTTTTAAAGCCAGACCAGGTTTCGCTTGCCATTGGAAAAGGTGGACAAAACATTAAGCTTGCAAGTAAATTGGTTGGAATGGAAATAGACGTATTTAGAGAACTTTCTGATCAGGAGGAAGAAGATGTTGATTTATCAGAGTTTAAAGATGAAATTGAAGAGTGGATTATTGAAGAGTTAAAACGAGTTGGTCTTGATACGGCCAAGAGTGTGTTAGCAGTAAGCAAAGAAGACCTGGTTAGAAGAACAGAACTTGAGGAAGAGACCGTTGAGGACGTATTGAGTATTCTAAAACAGGAGTTTGAATAAAACAGTAATAATAATATTAACTTGTCTTTAACAAAGGCATAACATTAAATTTTTAAAGATAGATTAATGACAGAAGAAAAAATGATGAGACTTAGCCAGGTGGCAAGAAAGCTTAATGTAGGTTTATCTACAATTACAGAGCATCTTGCAGCTAAAGGCTTTGAAATCGAAAATAATCCTAATTCAAAAATTTCTATTCAGCAGTTCAACCTTTTGATGAAGGAGTTCGAATCTTCTGCTCTGGAGAAAAAGGAAGCATCTGGTCTCACCATTGGAAAAAAACATACTGATAATATTGTCATTGACTCTGACAAGACTGCAGAAAAGAAAACTAAAGAAGAAGAAGAGGAGATCTTTATTAAGACAGTAGCTCCTACGCCTGAAAAGCAAAAGAATGCTCCGGCAGTAGAACCTACACCTGCTGAGGCAGTATCCAATGAAAAATCAGAAGAAGCAGATTTGTCGAAGGTCAAGTTGCAGGGAATAAAAGTTGTCGGCAAAATAGATCTCGAAGAAAAGAAGAAATCAAAGAAGAAAGAAGAAGTAAAAGAGAGTAAAAAGGCTGCCGAAAAACCTGTTGAAGAAAAAGTTCAACAAGCTGTTGAACCGGTAGCGGAAATACCTAAAGAGGAAGTTGCTCGACCGGAGATTACTGAGCCTGTAGTTGCTGAATTAATCCCGGAAGAAGAACTGATTAAGGCAAAAGCAGAAACTTTGAAAGGCCTTACAGTGATGGGGAAAATTGAACTTCCTGTTGATAAGAGTAAGAAAAAAGAGAATAAACCTGTAGCTTCCTCGGATGCAGATAAAAAAGAGAAGAAAAATAAAAGAAAGAGGAAAAGGCTTAGAATTGGTGGGCCAGTGGCAGGTGCTCCTGAAACGGATAAGGCTAAAGCTAAAGGACCCAAAGGAAAGCCCGTTGAGAAAGAAGAAATTTCAGATAAAGTAATTCAGGATCAGATTAAAGCTACTCTTGCTAAATTAAGTGGAAATAAAGCACCTGTAAGCCGAGCAAAATACAGGAAAGAAAAAAGGTCTGCTATGGCTGAAGCTCAAGAAGAAAAATTGCTTCAGGAACAAGAAGACTCAAAGATTCTTAAGGTGACTGAATATATTTCTGCCAATGATTTGGCCTCGTTGATGGAGGTTTCTGTAAATGATGTTATAAAGACTTGTTTAAGTCTGGGAATGTTCGTTTCAATAAATCAAAGGCTGGATGCCGAAGCAATTACAGTTATTGCAGATGAGTTTGGTTTTACGGTTGACTTCATTTCTACAGAGGAGGAGGAAGAGGATGAGGAAGAGCTTGATGATCCTTCTTTATTGTCAGAAAGGGCTCCAATAGTTACCATCATGGGGCACGTAGACCATGGTAAGACTTCCTTGCTTGATTATATCAGAAAATCAAAAATCGTTTCAAGAGAAGCAGGAGGAATAACCCAGCATATAGGTGCTTATGATGTAATGTCCAGTTCCGGGAAAAGAATAACTTTTCTTGATACTCCTGGTCACGAAGCTTTTACAGCGATGAGAGCCCGAGGAGCTAAAATTACCGATATTGTTATTATTGTCGTTGCTGCAGATGATCATGTGATGCCTCAGACCAAAGAAGCATTAAATCACGCTTTGGTTGCCGGGGTACCAATAGTAATTGCAATTAACAAAGTTGATAAACCTACAGCCAATCCTGACAAAATTAAAGAGGAATTAGCCAAGGAGAATATACTTGTTGAAGATTGGGGAGGTAAATATCAGTGTGAATTGATTTCGGCCAAATCCGGACAAGGAATTACCGAGCTTCTGGATAAAGTGTTGCTGGAGGCTGAAATACTTGACCTAAAAGCCAATCCTAATAAAAAAGCCGTTGGTGCCATTATCGAAGCCTCCCTGGACAAGGGTAGAGGGTATCTGGCAACAGTTCTGGTTCAATCCGGTACATTGAAAGTGGGAGATGTGGTTGTTGCCGGAGCTCATTACGGTAAAGTTAAAGCGATGACAGATCATACAGGTCTTAGACTGAAAGAAGCTGGTCCATCAAAACCTGTTCAGGTTTTGGGTCTGAATGGTGCTCCTCAAGCTGGAGATAAATTCCAGGTTATGGAATCTGAAAGAGAAGCGAGAGAGATTGCAGGTAAGCGTGAACAACTGCTAAGAGAACAAAGCATCAGAACCAAGAAACATATTACACTAGATGAAATCGGCCGAAGACTTGCAATTGGAAACTTTAAGGAACTTAACATTATTGTGAAAGGTGATGTGGATGGTTCAGTAGAAGCATTGTCAGATTCATTATTAAAATTATCTACAGAAGAAGTTCAGGTTAGAATTATTCATAAAGCAGTAGGTGCAATTTCAGAATCTGATGTATTATTAGCTTCAGCTTCTGATGCTGTTATTGTAGGATTCCAGGTAAGACCTAGTTCAAGTGCCAGAAAGCTTGCTGAGCAGGAAGAGATTGAAATTAGGTTGTATTCTATCATCTACGACGCTATCAATGATGTAAAAGATGCGATGGAAGGTATGCTTGAACCTAAAGTAGAGGAAGTAATAATTGGTAATATCGAAGTACGTGAAGTTTTCAAAATTTCTAAGGTAGGAACTGTAGCTGGTTGTTATGTCACTGAAGGGCATATTAAACGAAATAGCAATATCAGGTTAATTCGTGAGGGAATCGTTGTTCATACTGGCAGGATAGATGCACTGAAAAGATTTAAAGAAGATGTAGGAGAAGTTAAATCCGGATACGAATGTGGATTGAGTATTCAGGGATATAACGATATCAGACTTGGAGATACCATAGAGGCCTTTGAAGAAAAAGAAGTTAAGAGAAGTCTTTAAAATAAAAAATCCCGGATGTCCGGGATTTTTTATTTAGTGGGAGGTTGTTTTTTCTTTCTGCTTAATTAATTGTCTTTTCAGGTTTTCATATGTTAAGTCTACTGCTTCTTCAAATGATGCTCCTTGTTCTTTAGCCATAATGGAGGTGCCCGGCAAGAACAATTTTACATGAACAGATTTATTGCCTTTTTGATCGTCATTTTCCAGCCTTAGATACACATCTCCTTCAATTATTTTGTCGTGAAAAGTTTCCAATTTGTCCAGTTTCTTTTGAATAAACTCCAGAAGTTTTTTATCTGCGTCGAAATGGATGGATTGCATTTGAAGTTTCATAATATTATCGTTTTAGTTAAACTTAAGCTTTAGGATGCGCCTGTTCAAATATAGCCTTTAGTTTGTCAAGAGAGTTATGCGTGTAGACTTGCGTTGCAGCAAGACTACTATGCCCCAACAATTCTTTAATTGCATTCAGATCCGCACCTTTGTTAAGTAAATGTGTTGCAAAAGTATGCCTTAGCACATGTGGACTTCTTTTATCAATTGATCTGATATTGTTGAGGTATTTTTTCACTATCCTGTAAATAAAAACCGGATAAGTTTTAACTCCCTTGTCTGTTGTAATGAAATATTCCATCGCAGGCATCTTTCCCCTCCTTGCCCTTTCATATATATCAATTTGATTTAAAATATTTTCGTTCAATGGAATAATCCTTTCCTTGTTGCCTTTCCCTTTGACTTTTATTGTACGATCATGTTTATTAATATGTTCCCATTTCAGACCAATTAATTCGGATAGACGAATACCTGTTCCATATAGTAATTCAAATATCATTTTGTCTCTTACACCTTCAGGGGAATTGTCGAATATAATAGAGTCCAACAAGGACACCAGGTTTTCTTCCGGGATAAACTCAGGAAGCGTTTTTTTGATTTTAGGACTTTTAATTTTATCTGTAGGATTTTTCGATATTATTTCCTGCTTTTTTAAGTATTTATAAAATGATCGGAGACAGGCGACTTTCCTGTTAACAGTTTTGGCGGTATTGTTTTCCTGCATTAATAATACAATCCAGTCTCTTATCATTGAATATGTGACAAGAGTTAAGTCATCAGTTTGAAATTGATTCTTGAGAAACTCGGAAAATTGACGAAGATCGTTTTGGTAGGAAATGAAGGTATGCTGGCTATACCTTTTTTCTGTACTGATATATTTTAAAAAGTTTTCGATCATGTTTAGTATTACCTGCAGATAATACTAAACATAATCAAAATATAGAAAAAACAAAATGATTTTTATTAAGCGTTTTCGCTTTGAGTCAGTCTTTGTCTGTATGCTGCTCTTATTTTTTCATTTCTTTTTCTTACAGACTTCTTTTCGTAAAAAGTTCTGGCTCTAAGTTCTTTTAAAACTCCGGTACGCTCAAATTTCTTTTTGAATCTTTTCAAAGCCTTATCTATAGACTCGTTTTCTTTTACGTTAATGATTATCATAATTTTTTACCTTGAATAAATAAAGGGTTGCAAATATACCTATTTTTTAGTTAAACCACAAAATTCCTTTATTTTAATAAAGCTTTTGAGATAACAATTTTTTGAATTTCAGAAGTTCCTTCACCTATGGTGCATAATTTTGCATCCCTATAAAATTTCTCCACAGGAAAATCCTTTGTATATCCATATCCTCCAAAGATTTGCACAGCTTCGTTGGCTGCTTTTACAGCTATTTCCGAGCTGTAATATTTAGCCATTGCAGACTCCTTTGTTACCGGCAAATGTTTGTTTTTTAAATCTGCCGCCCTGAAAGTTAATAGGTTAGCTGCCTCAATTTCAGTTGCCAGTTCAGCTAATTTGAAAGATATTCCTTGAAAAGAGGCTATAGGTTTATTAAATTGCTGCCTTTCCTGGGAATATTTTAAGGCAGCCTCAAAAGCTCCTTCTGCTATCCCTAGTCCAAGCGCTGCAATGGAAATCCTACCTCCGTCCAATACCTTCATGGCCTGAATAAAACCTTCTCCCTGAGTTCCTAATAAAGCGTCCTTATGAACTCGGCAGTTATCAAAAATTACCTCTGTGGTTTCGGAAGCACGCATTCCTAATTTATTTTCCTTTTTTCCTGCGGAAACCCCGGGGTTGGTTTTATCTACAATAAATGCGGTGGAACTCCTGGACTCACCCGGTTTTCCGGTCCTTGTAATTACAACAATAACATCCGAACTCTTCCCATGAGTAATGAAGTTTTTCGAGCCATTTATAATCCAATAATCTCCATCAGATACAGCAGTTGTTTTCATGTTGCCCGCATCAGAACCTGTATTAGGTTCGGTTAAAGCCCAGGCGCCAATGAATTCAGCACTTGTGAGTTTTGGTAGATATTTTCGCTTTTGTTGCTCATTTCCAAAAGCAAGAATGTGACCTGTACATAGGGAATTGTGTGCAGCCACAGAAAGACCAATAGACCCATCTACTTTTGAGATCTCCTTGATGGCTGTGACGTATTCAAAGTAACCAAATCCTGCCCCACCGTATTCCTGAGGCACAAGTATTCCCATTAGGCCCAATTCACCTAATTTTTTAAATAAGGGCACCGGAAACTCTTGACTCTCATCCCATTCCATTACATGTGGTCGAATATTTCTTTCAGCAAAATCTTTCACCATTCCGGTAATCATTCGCTGGTTTTCATTCATTTCAAATTCCATAAAAAAAATTTTAGTAAATAAACGTACGTATTTGTTTAATTGTTAGGGAAAAATACCGTTATCTAAAGAAATAAAAACATCAATTATCTGGTTAGTTTAACAATGTCTCACGTATTCTGTTATTTTTTCAGAGTACCGATGTCAAATTGGTAAATCCCGAATAAAAACAATATTTTTGAATTTATAATAATTTAAAGCCGATGAAAATAACAGTTGTAGGAACCGGTTATGTTGGTTTAGTTACCGGAACTTGTTTTGCAGAAACAGGAAATTATGTCACTTGCGTGGATATTGATGAACAGAAGGTTTGTAAAATGAAAGAAGGGGTAGTTCCCATTTACGAGCCTGGCTTGGATATAATGTTTGAAAGAAATATTAATGAAGGAAGATTAAAATTTACTACAAAACTTGAAGAGGCAGTTGAAGGAGCGGAAATTATTTTCCTCGCATTGCCTACACCTCCTGGGGCAGACGGGTCTGCCGACCTAAGTTATATTCTAAAGGTTTCAGAAGAACTTGGTCCAATGATTAAAGATTATGTTGTCATTGTAGACAAAAGCACTGTGCCTGTAGGTACAGCTAAAAAAGTGAGACAAAAAATCGCAATGAATTGCAAGGGAGAATTTGATGTAGTTTCAAACCCTGAATTTCTTCGTGAGGGTGTAGCCATTGAAGATTTTATGAAGCCTGACAGAGTGGTAATCGGAACATCTTCTGAAAGAGCTAAAAAAGTAATGGAAAAATTATACGCTCCTTTTGTAATGCAGGGGAATCCAATCATTATGATGGATGAAGAATCTGCAGAGTTAACAAAATATGCAGCAAATGCTTTTTTGGCCATGAAGATCTCTTTTATGAATGAAATTGCTAATCTGTGCGAAAAAGTTGGCGCTAACGTTGATCAGGTTAGACTAGGAGTAGGATCTGATAAACGTATAGGTAACAGATTTTTATTTGCAGGAATCGGTTATGGAGGAAGTTGTTTCCCTAAAGATGTAAAAGCATTGATAAAAACAGCAAAGGAGCATAATTATGACTTTAAAATTATCAATGCTGTAGAGGAAGTAAATGAAAGTCAAAAAACAATTCTTATCCCTAAAATCAAAGCATTCTTCAAGGGGAATCTTATGGGGAAAAAGATTGCACTTTGGGGTCTATCTTTTAAACCTAATACTGATGACATCAGAGAGGCTCCTTCTTTATATCTGATTAACTCTTTGCTAGCGGAAGGTGCTGAAATTTGCGCTTTTGATCCTGAAGGAATTGCCAACGTTAAGAAGCTGGTGGGAGATAAGATTTCTTATTCTGAAAACCCATATGATGCTCTGATTAAAGCGGATGCTTTGGTTGTTGTTACCGAATGGCCTGCATTCAGAACACCTGATTTTAACAAAATGGTTGAAAGAATGAATTCTAAGGTAATATTCGATGGAAGAAATATCTTCAAACTTGAGCAGATGCGTGAACTGGGATTCCATTACGAATCTATAGGAAGAGCCAAAGTTGGAAAAAATGATCAGGAGTCTACCGGTCGTATAACAATAAGCAGAGATAAGATTATCGAAAATTAAACCCTTTGAAAATGTACAACAAGGCTTCAACTAAAAAAAGAGTACTGGTAACCGGCGGAGCCGGGTTTTTAGGCTCACATTTATGTGACCGTTTCATTGCAGAGGGTTTTCATGTGATTGCAATGGACAATTTGATTACAGGAAGCTTGCGAAATATTGAGCACCTGTTTCACTTGCCACAATTTGAGTTTTATAATTGTGATGTATCTAAATTTGTGCATGTTCCGGGTCAGCTGGATTATATACTTCATTTTGCGTCTCCGGCAAGCCCTATAGATTATCTGAAAATTCCGATTCAAACTTTAAAAGTAGGTTCATTAGGAACTCATAATTTGTTAGGCTTGGCAAAAGCAAAAAATGCCCGGATTTTAGTTGCATCAACATCTGAAGTTTATGGTGATCCAACGGTGCATCCGCAAAATGAAGATTATTGGGGAAATGTAAACCCCGTGGGTCCAAGAGGAGTATACGATGAAGCAAAAAGGTTTCAGGAGGCTATGACTATGGCATATCATACATACCATGGTCTTGAAACCAGAATTGTAAGAATTTTTAATACGTATGGTCCTAGAATGAGATTAAATGATGGACGGGCACTTCCTGCTTTTATCGGACAGGCTATCAGAGGTGAGGACATTACGGTTTTCGGAGATGGGTCTCAGACAAGGTCCTTCTGTTATGTAGATGATCTGATTGAAGGAATTTTCAGACTACTTATGTCGGATTATGTTCATCCTGTCAACATTGGAAACCCTGATGAAATTACAATAAAGGAGTTTGCCGAAGAAATTATTAAACTGACAGGAACATCTCAGAAAATTATATATAAACCTTTACCCCAGGATGATCCTAAGCAGCGAAGACCCGATATTTCAAGGGCTAAGGATATTCTTGGTTGGGAACCTAAAGTTTCCAGGAGTGAAGGATTGAAAATAACTTATGAATATTTTAAGACTCTTCCTCCGGAGGAATTAAATACCAAACCGAAAGAATTTTCTGAATATCAAAATAAAGGTTTTTAGTCTAAGTTCTTCCCTAAACGTTTCAGTTTAGGGAAGATTTTTTATTAAATAAATGCAAGCTTTTCAAATTTCCGACAGAATCTCATCAAAAGAATCTCCCCTTGCCGTGATTGGCTTAGGTTATGTAGGACTACCTATAGCTTTGTCCTTCGCTAAAAAAGTTAAGGTAATTGGTTTTGACATCAACTCCAGACGGATTGAAATGATGCAGAATTACATTGATCCTAGTGGAGAGCTGGATCCGTGTGATTTCGAAGGAACAGATATACAGTTTACCAGTGATGCAGAGGATTTGAAAAAAGCATCTTTTTTTATTGTCACGGTTCCAACACCTATCGACACATTTAACTTACCTGATTTAAGACCCCTGCTTGCAGCTTCACGCTCTGTGGGGAAAGCGCTAAAAAAGGGAGATTATGTTGTTTTTGAAAGTACGGTTTATCCTGCATGTACAGAGGAAGAATGTGTGCCTATTTTAGAAAAGGAATCAGGGTTAAAATATAATGAAGATTTTAAAGTTGGTTTTTCTCCGGAAAGAATTAACCCGGGAGATAAGGAACATACCCTTGCTAAGATCACAAAAGTTGTTTCAGGTTCGGATAACATTGCATTAGAACAAATAGCTAAAGTTTATGAATTGGTAGTTGAAGCTGGAATTCACCAAGCATCCAGTATAAAAGTTGCTGAAGCAGCAAAAATTATAGAAAATACACAACGAGATCTCAATATCGCCTTGATGAATGAACTTTCAATCATCTGCGATAAACTTAAAATTAATACCTATGAGGTGCTTGAAGCTGCCGGTACCAAATGGAATTTTCTAAAATTTACTCCAGGATTAGTCGGAGGACATTGTATTGGTGTGGATCCTTATTATTTAACATACAAAGCAAAAGCTTTAGGTTATAATCCAAATGTTATATTAAGCGGGAGATTCATTAATGATTCTATGGGACAATATATTGCTAAAAAGGTAATACAGCTTCTGATTGATCAGGAGAAAAATATTAAGCAATCAAGAGCATTGGTTTTGGGAGCCACTTTTAAGGAAAATGTTGAAGATATCAGAAATTCAAAAGTGGTAGATGTGATTAAAGAGTTAATTTCATTTAACTTGCAGGTAGATGTGGTTGATCCTGTTGCTGACCCGGAAGAATTCTATCATGAGTACGGATTAAAAATGGTTGAAAAACCAAATGGTAAATATGATGTTATTATTCTGGCAGTATCTCACAATCAATTTTTAAATCTTGAAAGCAATTTCTTCAAAGAGTTGTCGGCCAAAGATGCTGTTTTTATTGATATAAAAGGTGCTTATAGAAAGAAAAAATTAGGATTAAAATATTGGAGTTTGTAATACTTATTGATTATGGAAACATATAAAAGACATATACTAATTACAGGAGGGGCTGGTTTTATTGGGTCTCATGTTGTAAGATTATTTGTTAAAAATTATCCTGATTATAAAATTTATAATCTTGATAAGCTTACTTATGCAGGAAATCTGGAAAACCTAAAGGATATCGAAAATGAGCCAAATTATAAGTTTATAAAAGGTGATATTGTCGATGCAGGGTATATAGCGGCATTATTCAATGAGTATAAATTTGATGGTGTTATTCACCTTGCAGCCGAAAGTCATGTGGACAGGTCTATTACCAATCCAATGGATTTCATTTTTACAAACATAGTTGGTACAGTTAATTTGTTGAATTCTGCTAAAAGTATTTGGAAGGATAACTATGCAGGTAAACTTTTTTATCACGTTTCCACGGATGAAGTTTATGGATCATTGCATAATGGAGGATTCTTTACTGAAGAAACTTCATATGATCCTCAATCACCTTATTCTGCTTCCAAGGCTGGGTCAGATCATTTTGTAAGAGCATACCATAATACCTATAAAATACCGGTCGTGGTCTCTAATTGCAGTAATAATTATGGACCAAATCAATTCCCTGAAAAGCTAATCCCGCTTTTTATAAATAATATCATTAAAAATAAGCCATTGCCTGTATACGGTAAAGGAGAAAATGTTAGAGACTGGTTGTATGTAGTTGATCATGCAAGAGCAATAGATGTAGTTTTCCATAAAGGAAAGGTCGGAGAAACATATAACATAGGCGGACACAACGAATGGAAAAACATAGATTTGATAAAAGTTCTTTGCAGAATTATGGATCAAAAATTAGGAAGGACGAAGGGGGAATCGGAGAAATTGATTACATATGTTCAGGATAGAGCCGGCCATGATTTAAGATACGCTATTGATGCAAGTAAAATAAAAAAGGTTCTTGGCTGGGAGCCGTCGTTGCAGTTTGAACAAGGTCTGGATATTACAGTAGATTGGTATCTTAATAATGTTGATTGGCTTGAAAGTGTAACTTCAGGTGACTACCAAAAGTATTATGATTTACAGTATTCTGCAAAATTTTAAATATGTACGAACATCCTTTTCATAGCACAGGATTAAATAGATATTCATTTTTAGTTACTGGAGGAGCAGGGTTTATCGGGTCAAATATTTGTGAATATTTGTTGAAGCATGGTGCTGGAAAGGTAAGGGTGTTAGATAATCTTGCAACCGGATATTATAAAAACATAGAAGGATTTTTGAATAATCCTTCTTTTGAATTTATAGAGGGGGACATACGCAATCTTCAGAATTGTATGGATGCTTGCAAAGGCATTGATTATGTATTTCATGAAGCTGCACTGGGAAGCGTACCCAGGAGTATTAATGATCCTGTAACTAGTAACGATGTTAACATCGGCGGTTTTATTAATATGCTACTGGCCGTCAGAGATAATAATGTCAAAAGGATTGTTTATGCTTCTTCTTCCTCTGCATATGGTGATGATATGTCGGAAATTAAAGTTGAACCAAAGGTAGGGAAACCCTTGTCTCCATATGCAGTTACAAAATATGTCAATGAATTGTATGCATCAGTTTTTTCCAATATTTATGGTATTAACACCATTGGACTGAGGTATTTTAATGTGTTTGGTCCAAGGCAAAATACTAAAGGCGCATATGCTGCTGTGGTTCCTCTTTTCATTCAGTCTGCATTAAACAATAACAAAGCTATTATTCATGGCGATGGTGGGCAAAGCAGAGATTTTACTTTTGTAGAAAATGCTGTTCAAGCTAATATAAAAGCAGCATTTGCTGAAAGTAAGGAAGCCCTTAACACAGTCTACAATGCCGCTGTAGGACGAACAACATCAGTAGTACAAATTTTTAATTATATAAAGGAAATATCCGGTTCTAACTTAGAACCGGAATTTCACCCGAGAAGGCAAGGGGATATTGATAATAGCCTTGCAGATATTTCAAAAGCAAAAAATAATTTGGGCTACGATCCCAAAATCCTAATTGAGGAAGGTTTAAAAATTACATTCAATTGGTATAAAAATAATAAAGAGTTTGTAGATAAAAATTAGACTTTATGAAAGGAATAATACTTGCAGGAGGTTCGGGAACAAGATTACATCCACTTACATTAGCGGTCAGCAAACAACTTATGCCTGTTTATGATAAGCCAATGATCTATTATCCATTGTCTACACTTATGCTTGCCGGTATCAGGGATATATTAATAATATCTACCCCACATGACCTTCCTAATTTCCGGAAGCTATTAGGGGATGGATCGGCAATTGGTTGTTGCTTTAGTTATGCTGTTCAAGAAGAACCAAATGGACTTGCTCAGGCATTTGTTATCGGAGAACAATTTATAGGTAAAGAAAAGGTGGCTTTAATTCTTGGAGATAATATTTTTTACGGATCCGGGTTAAGTAATCTTTTTTACACAAATAATGATCCGGACGGAGGAGTGGTTTTTGCTTATCACGTCCAGGACCCTGAAAGGTATGGTGTAGTGGAATTTGATGAAAATAATAAAGTGCTTTCAATAGAAGAAAAGCCAGTTAAACCAAAATCAAATTACGCTGTTCCCGGCCTTTATTTTTATGATAATGAAGTAGTGGAGATTTCAAAGAATCTGAAACCAAGTGCAAGAGGTGAGTATGAAATTACAGATGTTAACA
Source organism: Cytophagaceae bacterium (assembly GCA_046290815.1). Taxonomy (GTDB): domain Bacteria; phylum Bacteroidota; class Bacteroidia; order Cytophagales; family Cytophagaceae; genus JBKBUF01. Next base: position 45,491 of record JBKBUF010000006.1, read on the forward strand.
AATGTTATCTTGCAAAAGGAAAATTAAAAGTAGGAATTCTTGATAGGGGCACGGCATGGCTAGATACAGGTACCTTTGCATCTTTAATGCAGGCAGGGAATTTTGTGCAGGTAATTGAAGAGCGTCAGGGCTTGAAAATAGGCTGTATAGAAGAAGTTGCATATAGAATGAAGTTCATTAGTGAGGGTCAATTAGAAAAACTTGCAAGACCACTAATGAAAAGTGGATACGGCCAGTATCTGATGGAGCTTATTGGAGAATAAATCCTGCACCCAGACCAACCACAATGATTGCAGGGCTTGGGATCCTCGTGAAATTTAACAAAGTAAAGGTTCCAATCACAATAGGATAATTAATTATATCTCCTTGGAGAGGTTGAAAGAGAATAATTGCTGTAGCTGTTACGATTCCTGCACTTACAGCATTTATTCCTTCAAGTGAAGCACGAACAGCTCGGTATTTTTTTAGCTTGTCCCAAAATCTGATAATAAAGAAAATCAAGATAGTTCCTGGGAGAAAGATACCGGCTGCAGCAATCATTCCACCTAATACCTGTCCGAAAAGGCCATACTCCCTCATAGATAAAGCACCTACATAAGAACTGAAAGCAAATATCGGTCCCGGTAATGATTGAAGTAAAGCGAAGCCTGTTAAGAATTCAGAGTCGGTCAAATATTGTTTCTTTTCAAACACCACAAATTCTTTATGCAATAATGCAGCCAGAGCTTGTCCACCACCAAAAACCATACTGCCATTTCGGAAAAAGTTTTCAAATAACCGAATAGGTAGAGCTTGGGTGATTTTTCCCAACAATGCAGCTCCAATGAAAATTGTTGCAAATAAAATAAGGTTACCCCATTCAATTTTAAATTTTTGTTTTTCTTCAAAAGGTTGTTTCTTGAATCTGAATGATGTTACAAATCCGCCAATGACAAGACTAATGGGGAATATAGCAGGGTGTTTAACAAAATAGACTACTATGGAGGATAAAATGAATAGTATTATTGCAGTTTTTGTTTTTACGACAGAATTTGAAATCTTCCATGCTGCATAAACCACAAAGCCAATTGCCATTGGTTGTATAAATTTGGTAAATCCCAGGTTGATATTTTTTGATTCTAGAAAAGAAATGGTAATGGCAGCGGCTGTCATTATAGACACGGCGGGAAGGATCCAAACCAGTAAGGTCAGGAAAGCTAGTTTAGGCCCTCCCATTCTGAAGCCAATGGCAATCAAAGTTTGAGTAGATGCAGGTCCGGGAAGTATTTGGCAAAAGGAGTTCAGCTCCATTAATTCTTCTTCAGTTATATATCCACGCTTCTTTACAAGTGTGTTATAAAATAAAGCTAAATGCGCCTGGGCCCCACCGAAAGCAGTAAGCGTAAGCCAAAGAACATCTTTGAGAAAAATGAAATGTCTTACTTTTTTAAGAGGTAAAACTGTCGTCGGAGATAAAGGGGATTTGATTTCCAAAACAGAATATCTATTTTTTCAAAAATAAACATTTAATGTCATATATCTGTTAAATTACATTTCAAATTAACCTTAATTAATTATGCAGCTTAGAAAATTAATATTTTTGGGTATTTTTATAATAGCAGGTTGTCAGGAAGAAAGAAGACCTGACTCTCCCTTTGTAGGGGAAGATACCATAAATGCGGACAGAACCAGAGTGCCCGGAGCAGTAATTGATTCCCCAGAAGGAAGGTCGATGACAGTCGGAGGGGTTTCTTTAATTCCATTGACATCTTCACCGGATTTTCCTAATGCAATTTTGGAATTAAATCAACCCGAAATGAATTCTATAGTGTCCTCCGGGAAAGTAAACTTCAAATATGAAGTAAAAAATTATGAACTCACCAAGCAGACACCCGGGGTATGTCATGATATATGTGCGAATTCTGATCAGGGGCAACATATACATTTAATCCTGAACAATGCTCCATACATTGCAAAATATGATACAGATTTTAGTCATGATCTTGACGCAGGGCATTATGTAGCACTTTCATTTTTGTCAAGGTCATATCATGAAAGTCTGAAGCACAGAGAAGCATATGACCTAAGACAATTTACAGTTGGGAAAGCGACGTCTAAAAAGATTGATTTGACTCAGCCGATGATGTTTTACAGCAGACCTAAAGGAGAGTACGGTGGAAATGACATAGCTAATATTTTGCTGGATTTCTATATTGTAAATGCTGATCTTTCTCCTGAAGGATATAAGGTAAGGGCCACAATAAATGGAAATGAATTCTTGATTACAACCTGGCAGCCCTATTTGGTCAGAGGACTCCACCCGGGAGAAGCAACTTTTAAGCTTGAATTTCTTGATAAGGATAATAAACTTGTAAATGTTCCTTTTAATCCCGTTGAAAGAAAGATTACATTAAAAGGTGCTAGTTAATTATAAGTTATCATAGGAGAAATGATCCTGTTGCTGCCATTTCTCCTATGATAGCACCTCTCTAAGGATTTTCACAGAATTCAATTCGCCAAAATTTTCTATGTGGATTGAATAGAAATTTAAAATAATGTTAAGGAGGTTTCTTCTTGTAGGATTATCCATGTTAATATGTTCACCATATCCTGCCTGCAATAATTTGTTGATGTAACTTTTTTCAGGTTCTTCTATCCATTTTTTCCTTTCAGATAACATGTCTTCGGGTGAAGATGGTAAAATTCCGAAATAAGATGAAAGCCGCAACAAAAAATGAAGGTGAAAATTTTCAAACTGCTCATCTTGTGCATCCAGAAAGAGAATTGATTGTTTGATAAAAGTAAACAGATCTGAATTTTCTGACTCCTCTTTCAATGTTTTATTCAATACCTCTGAAAGCATTAAAGCAATAGCTGTTTTTTTAGTATTGATGGCTATAGATTTGAATGGATTGATACAACGTATTTCAGAGATCCGGTTTATACTTAATTCAGGCCTGTAATAAACCACAAGATCCAGAAGAGTCAGCGGTTGGAATAATGCTATTTTCGTTTTTCCGGTTTTACTTCGGATGCCATTAATGATATAACTTTGTATGCCAAACTTTTCTGTATATATTTTACATATGATAGAGGTTTCCCTGTATCGGATGAAGCTAAGTACAATTCCTTCTGTCTTATCCAGCATTCTTAATTTACCACAGCAATCTTGGTGACTAATTTTTTTTCTCCGTCTTCAGTGGCCATAAATACCAGATAAACTCCGGTTTTGGCTCTTACTCCATTGTAATCACGTGCATTCCAGACTGCAGTTCCTCCATTGGCCCTGGTCTCGTAAACCAATGTCCCGTTTATGTCGGTTATTTTCACAATTGCATCAGTTGCCAGTCCTGTAATTCCAACCGTTCCCTCGAAATCAGGCTTAACCGGATTTGGGAAAGCAATAACATTGGAAAAATCTCCGCCACTTTCTGTCGCCGTTCCTCGAAAACTTACCAGTCCTTTGGTGGTCCCAATATATACTTCGCCTGTTTGGTCATCTATTGCAATGTCAGTTATATGATTTGCCAGAAGTGGACTGTTTTGTTCAGTGAACCTATATATAACTTCGGTGGCATCTTTATTGAATAGCCATACGCCTGTTGTTGTACCGATCCATTTTCTGTTGCCACCATCTATGGCAATGCAAGTGATGTGTTCAGTATTTAATAAAGGATACCGGTTGTAAATGGGAGTAACCGCATTTACCGGTACATTTTTTAATACATCAGCTGTGTTATAAAATACTGCAATTCCCTGAGTTGTGCCTACCCATATGTCACCATTTTTGTCTTTTGCGATTGCCGTAACTTTCTCATCGGGAAGTTTTCCTTTCCCTTCCGCACTACCTAGGTATTTAAAAGTTTTATTATCGTTGAATACAAAAATCCCATTGCCATATCTTGTGTCTAATCTAACCCATTTCTGATTGTAATCGTCAATCAGAATTTTTACTGGATATCTGTTTTTACTACTAGTGGCCGGATCGGCAGGATTAAGGAATGTGAATGAATCCCAGGTGCCATCTGGCTTAATAACATGTACTGAAGGCTCTGTCATGCTACTGGTAAGATAATTTGCAATCCAAATATTCCCCTTTGAATCACTGGTTAGATGGGAAATTCTTACATCTCCGCTTCCAGATGTACCATATGGAGTTTTTAAGGGGCTATTCATTTCATTATATTTAATTACTGTATTGTCGGGATTTACTTCAAAAACGCCATGTCCGAAAGAGGCCAGATACAGTTTTTTGCTTGAAGGAAGGTAAGCAGATGCCATGAGGTCAATACTTGGAACATGTGTAGGATTATTAAACCATTTTCCTTCTTTATAAATAAAGTAATTGCCTTGGGAGTACAACGGGTTGAAAATATGATTGTATCCACCTGCACAAACTATCAACATACCATTTGTGTAATTCAAATTAAATACTCTGTTTGACCATGGACCTTCTGGCCGATAGCCTGTAATTTTTCCTTCACTATCTATCTTTACCAGACCTGTTACAATGTCTGCTAACCACAGATTTCCTTTATTATCATATTTTGCATCTCTGGGTTTGAAGTATGGATGCCCGGAAAATATTTCAAAGCTATCTCTGCTATGAAGTAAAACCAGGCTTGTATCAAGGCAAATAACTAGTTTGTTTTTGCTTTTCTCTACATTGTGAATAACACCTGGGGTAAAGGAAAGCTTTTCCCAAACACCATTGGCCAGATAATAGAAACCATTATTAGTGATCCCTGCATAAATAAGTCCATTAAAATTATTGACGGATGCTATTCTGGTTATTGGCATTCCATCTGAGATTCTTGTCCAGTTATTAAAATCCATCAGATTAACAACCTGTGAAAATTTGGCAGCAAAAACCCCGGCTTCGGTTGCTATAAAGAGGCTATCTTTGTCTTCAGTAAGAGTGCTCCCGTAAATTTTTATTTTACTTCCACCCGGGCCCAGGTCAGAGTATGTTTCTCCTATTTCTTTTTTCTCCAAATCAAGTTTTACCAAACCGAAATCTGCAGATAGGAAGGCAAACTTGTCGTGAAACATTATATGATTGATTATTTTTGATCCGGGCATAGAATTTCTGGCTATGTCAGGAATATTAATTATGTTGTTTTCATATATGAGATCAATGTTGCCAGATTGGTAACTTACTAATAACAACTTATATTTTTCATTATATTTCATTCTTGTGATTCCCATTTCTGTTAATCCATCAGATTTAGAAAGCGTGTGAATGGAATTATCTTTGGTATCCAGGTAGAAAAAGCTAATGTTGTTGGAAATTCCAAAAATTTTATCATTAGCTATTTCCAGCCCGGTAATTTCCGAATATGGTAAATGAGCCCTCCAACTGCCTATAGGCATATTTATCTGGGCTTGGGTGTAAATCGGTAGGCAAATAAATATTAAGGCAAAAAATATGTTTTTATACATGAAACAGTGAAATTTGATTATAATTCCTATTCAAATTGAAATAACGAATTAAATTAAATAAAATTTAATAAATTACAGAATAACAACTGTAAACAATCCGTTGTACCCCAAAGATCTTGATTTTCTTATGGATATAAAAGTTGATTTGCTTAAAATTGAATCATATTCAACCGCCCTTTCTGAAAGGTTGTGTAATGAATATTTCTCCGCTAACAATCAGATTGATGGGAAAAAAATTATCACATTTTGCTCCGTTGATCAGGTGAATTATTTTATTCTTATGAATTTGATGGACAAGTGGGGGTCTGAAAATGAGAAGTTGAAAAGCCCATACTTTAATTTTGATGCGGATGAAGTTAAGCAGGCTCTTAAAAAATTTATGAATGAACTTAGCAATCATATCCTCGTAAAACAGGAATTTTTTAAGCCTCTTTTAAGACTTGCAATTATGGATACCCTTATTCTGTCATTGGATCCTCAAAATTTTCTTAAAACTTTTATCGGAGAAAGATTAAACGAAGGCAAACAATTGCTTTCAGAAAAAGCAAAATTCTTCAGGATTAATAAGGAAATGTATCAAAAGGCCATAGAAAAAATTGGAACAGAACAGGATTTGGATTTAGTTGACACTCTTTCTGATTTAAGGGAAGATCCTTCGGAAATTGTTAATAAATTTTCGGTTTTATCTCGTGTGGAAATTGGTGAATTGATAATCCCGCATTCTCCGATTATAATTGAAGATACTCCGGGCAAGGAAGAATCTATTAGTAAAATGCCACCGGAGCCGGTTCAGGTTAACGCACTAATACCTCCTCCATCAGAAGAGAAGATCATTGAAAAACAAGGTAAAAATCAGGCAGGAAACCAGACATTGAATGATGTTTTTGAAAAGCGACAGCTCACCCTGAATGAATTACTCAAACAGGCAGAAAGGCCAACTATTGCTGAGCAGATGGCAAGATCTAAAATAGTCAGCATTAAATCCGCCATTACCCTTAATCAAAAATTCACTTTTATTAATTCTTTATTTTCAGGAATGCCTAGCGAATTTGAGCTTGCTGTAACTGAAATTGAATCTTGTCAGACATTTGACAATGCGAAGGATTTAATACAAGAGAAATTTATTATTAAATTCAATTGGAATCTGGAAAAGCCGGAAGTGAGGGAATTTCTTGAAATTGTTGAAAGAAAATTCTCTTAATGGCTTAGCAGCTGTCTTCGATGCGCATCCAGCTTAAGGAAAATAAATAGCAGGATGGTAAAAGACCATAAAGAAGATCCACCATAGCTGAAGAACGGAAGTGGAATTCCTATTACCGGAAATATTCCTATGGTCATACCGATATTAACCATGAAGTGGAAGAAAATAATGGAGGCCACAGAATACCCGTAAATTCTTGCGAACTTATCTTTTTGTCTCTCTGCAAGAAAAATGATCCTCATTAGGAACAGTATGTAAAGGATGATTAAGATAGAGCTGCCTAACCACCCATGCTCTTCTCCGATGGTACAGAAGATAAAGTCTGTACTTTGTTCAGGTACAAAATCAAATTTAGTCTGTGTCCCTTCTAAAAATCCTTTACCTATAAATTCACCCGATCCTATAGCGATTTTAGATTGTGTAACGTTGTAACCTGCTCCCAGAGGGTCAATGTCAGGATTGACAAGTACCATTATTCTTTTTCGCTGGTGGTCCTGAAGTACGTTATTTATTACGAAATTAACACTGAAAACTGTTCCGACAGATACTGCAGCCATTGCAATAACAAGTATACTTCTTAAAATGACAGTTTTTGCCTTTGTGCTCTTTCTCTTTAATGTTAGCAGGATATTGAGTATAATAAATGCAGCAACTATGCCTACACCGACAGCAATATTTAAGGGCTCAAAGATCAGAGCAAGAATAAACAAAACCACAAAGAGTGCACCTAATATCAGGTATAATGGACTAAGGCCTTCTCTGAACAATACGAAGATAAATGCCCCGAATACAAGTACTGTACCTGTTTCATTTTGAAGTAGAATACAAGCTGCAGGTATAATCAAAATCAGTGCTGCAATTATTTGCGTTTGAATTTTTTCAAACTTAACATTGATCCTTCCGAGATAATTGGCAAGCGCCAGTGCAGTGGCAAATTTTGCAAATTCAGCGGGCTGAATTCTTAGTGACCCGATTTCAAACCATGATCTTGAACCTTTGACTTCCGTTCCCAGGACTATGGTAGCCAACAGGAGTAAAATCATTCCACCATATATTACATAAGAAAAGGTGCTGTAAAATTTATAGTCAATAGCCAATATCAATATTATAAGAACTAATGCAGTAAATATCCATATCAGCTGTTTCCCTGAATTTAGCGAAAAGTCAAGAATGTTTTGGTGTGCTTCAGCATCATATACTGCAGCAAATATGTTTAGCCATCCTGCAATTACAAAAACTGCATAAAACAGAACCGTAAGCCAGTCAATATTCCTGGAAAGATTATCTTCTTTTCTCATCTCAGTTTTTTCTATACTTGCTTACAAAATCTTTTTCCAAAATATACTTTTCCATAGGTAACCTGGTAGTGGTATCTTTCAGATATCTTTCAATCATCAGATTGGCTATAGGTGCAGCGAACATTCCGCCAAACCCGGCATTTTCAACAAACACAGCTATTGCTATTTTGGGATCTTCTTTCGGAGCAAAAGCGATAAATACCGAATGGTCTTCCCCATGTGGATTTTGAGCTGTTCCGGTTTTGCCGCAAATATTAATGTCCTTGATTTTTGTCCAGCCTGCTGTTCCGGCCTGCACTACGGCTTCCATTCCATCTATAACGACATCAAAGTGTTTGGGGTCTATTTTAGTCTGATGTTTTACAGTATATTTTTCTGGTATTCTTTTATCGTTTCCTATACCTTTTACCAGGTGTGGGGTATAATAATAGCCTTTGTTTGCGATAAGTGCAGCCAGGTTGGCCATCTGAATAGGAATTATTCCAATTTCTCCCTGTCCTATGCCAAGGGAATATATGGTAGAAAATTTCCAATGCAGGTCTCCATAGACTTTGTCGTAATATTTGTTTGTTGGAATATTGCCGCTTTTTACGTTTGGTAAGTCAATTTCCAGCTTTTGTCCAAAACCCATTGACAGAATATATTCTCTCCATTGATCATAACCCATTTCAGTATCGATGAATTTATTCGGACTTTTATCCTGGTTAATGATGTTTTTGAAAACCATAAAGTAATATGGATTGCAGGAGTGTTGGACAGATCCTTTTACATCCACCGGTCCAGGATGATTATGGCAATTGACCAATTGTTTATTGCATGGGAAGGTTGTTTGTGGTTTTATAACTCCCAATTCGAGTGCAGTCAGCGCCTGAGCAAGCTTAAATATTGATCCGGGTGGATATAAAGCCATCAGCGGCCTGTTAAATAATGGCTTAAGGGTATCTTTTTGAAGGGCAGAAAAATTTTGAGCAAATCTCCTTCCGGTCAATAGATTTGGATCATAGGATGGACTAGAGATAAATGCCAGGATTTCTCCTGTCTTAGGTTCGATCGCCACAACACTACCTATTTTATTCCCCATTAATTTTTCTCCATACTGCTGCAGCTTCAAATCAATAGTGGTGTAAAGATTTTCACCTGGAACAGAAAGAGTGTCATACATTCCGTCTTTAAATGCACCTTTTTCCACTCCTCTCACATTCACCATTACATACTTTGCCCCTCTTTTACCTCTTAGGTATTCTTCATAATTGGCTTCAAGGCCACTGATACCAATATAATCGCCTTGAGAGTAGTATTTTTCTGTCTGTTTTTCTAATTGCTTTTTACTGATTTCCCCAATATAACCAAGGGCATTGGCCAAACTTTCATGCGGGTATGATCTGATTGTTCTTGCTTGAGGGTAAAATCCGGGATAATCTATCAGGAAATCCTGAACTTTGGCAAAATCGGTTATGGAAAGCTGCTTTAAGAAAACGCTTGGCCTTGCAGTGGAATACTGTCTGGCCTCCCTTAATTTTTTTACAAGATCTTCTTTGCTTATTTCGAAGTGTCGGCAAAAATGAGCCGTATCTTTTATTTGCACCTCTTTAGGAACAACCATCAGGTCAAAAACAGGGGTGTTATATACCAGGAGCTTTCCGTGCCGGTCATACATTAGCCCGCGATAAGGATATTCAGTTATCCTTCGCATTACATTGTTTTGGGCTTCAAATTTATAGGAGGTATCTAAAACCTGAAGAAAGAACAGGCGGATAATAAAAACCGCACCGGTTAATATAAAAATTAACTGTATAACATGTTTTCTTTCTCTAAGCATTATCTTTTATCTGTTACTAGATATTGGATGGATAAAAAGACCGATAATGTAAAGACAGTACTAAAGAATATCTTACCTATCATTCTGAAGAACAGATCAAGTCCCCAGGCTTCAATGGCGAATAGTGCAGTATGGTGGATAAGAATCATTATAGCTGAATACGAGAAAAACCATTGCCAACCCAGAGAACGAGCAGATATTTCAATTGTTGCGTCATAACCTCCCCTTGGAGTCAGCAGATTAACTATATATGGTCTCATGTAGGTGATTAACACAGAAGCGGCAGCATGCATTCCAATTGTGTCATAAAAAACGTCAATTATTGCACCAAATATGAAAGCCATTAGTAAAGATGCGATAACAGGTATCTCATACGGCAATAATATGATAAAGCCTACATAGACAAAGCAAAAGGCATAGTTAAATAGTGCAAAGTTTCTGAAAATCAGAATTTGCAAGCTGAAGAAAATAAATGCGTAAGAGGCCGGTAAAATAATATTTCTGATTTTCATTCTTCTGCGCCGTAATTTGAGGCCTTTTCCAATTGATCTCTTTCCTCTCGTAACAAATTATCTATCACGTAAACATAGCTTAATGCTGTAAAATCAGTTGAAAGTGAAAGGTCTATTTTGTAAAATGGTTTTCCCTGGTCTATACTGAATTGTTTAACTCTTCCTATCATAATTCCTTCCGGGAATACTGCGGTATAACCCGATGTAACGACAGTGTCTCCCACACTAAAGTTATGGTGCCTACCTACATAAAGCAGGTCAGCAGTCAAGGGACTTGCGGCATTCCATTGCACTACTCCGTCAATGTTGCCTTTAATTTTTGCAGAAACACTCCATTTGGAATGGAGTAATGAAATGACAGTACTGAAATGTTCCGAACAAGCTTTAACTTTTCCTACAACTCCCTGAGGAGAGATCACACCCATGCCAGGATTTATACCATCAGCTGTTCCTTTGTCTATTGTAATATAATTATAAAATCGTGCGGTTGAATTATTGACTACTCTTGCCGGCACAAATTTGAATTGGTTAATTCTGGTAAGGTCAGATTCCTTTTCTATATAGACATTTTGCTTTCTTTGAGCAATGGTAAGCTCTTGTCTGAGCAGTGCATTTTCGGCAGCTAATTCTTCTTTAACTTCCTTTAAGTTAAAATATGCACCAACGTCGCTCATGGTCTTAAGAATATTTCCTGCCACAGCATTGGATGTATTAAAAAAGGCGGCCCCTTGATAATTATTATTTCTAATAATGAGCCACCCGCAAATAAATTCCAGAAACAGAAAGAATAATAAAGCTCTGTAACGGTATAAAAATAAAAAGAGTCTGTGCATTCAATTAAGTCATCAATACAGCCCTGAATTTGTTAAACTCCTTAATAGCCATTCCTGTACCTCTTACTACAGCTCTAAGTGGATCTTCGGCAACGTGTATTGGTAATTTGGTTTTCATTGCAAGTCTTTTATCCAGACCACGTAGCAATGCTCCTCCACCTGTAAGATGAATCCCGTTGTCGTAAATATCTGCTGAAAGCTCAGGAGGAGATATTTCAAGGGCCTTTAATACTGCCTCTTCAATTTTTGATACAGATTTATCTAATGCAAAAGCGATTTCCGAATATGTAACCCTGATAATTTTAGGGATACCGGTCATAAGATCTCTTCCTCTGATTTCATAATCATCCGGAGGATTATCTAATTCAGTAAGTGCCGAGCCAACTTCAATCTTCACTCTTTCTGCAGATCTCTCTCCTATAAGAAGATTATGTTGTCTTCTCATATAGTCGAGTATGTCCTTATTAAAGACATCACCTGCGACTCTGATAGATTGTTCACAAACGATTCCTGAAAGGGCAATAACAGCTATTTCAGTGGTTCCTCCTCCAATATCTACAATCATAGAACCAACAGGTTGTTCTATATCTATGCCTAATCCTATTGCAGCTGCAATAGGTTCATGAATCATATACACTTCTTTAGCGCCGGCATGTTCTGCAGAGTCCCTTACCGCTCTTTTTTCAACCTCAGTTATTCCGGAAGGAATACAAATTACCATTCTGTGTGAAGCACCCAGGAATTTCTTTCCAGTTTCGATCATTTTAATCATCCCCCTTATCATGTGTTCTGCAGCATGGAAGTCTGCAATAACACCATCTTTAAGAGGGCGAATGGTTTTAATATTTTCGTGAGTTTTTTCATGCATTTGCATGGCTTCTCTACCTATCGCCCTGACTTTTCCTGTGATTTTATCCAAAGCAATAATTGAAGGTTCGTCGACCACAATTTTATCTTTGTAAATAATTAAAGTATTTGCGGTGCCCAGGTCAATGGCAATATCACTGGTTAAAAAATCAAATAATCCCATTTTTTTGAAGTGCTAAAAACAAGTATGGTGTATTAATACTGTGAAAATTACAAATTTGTTTTAAAAACAATAAATAAGAGGAATATTTTTTCCCTTTTATTTATTGATGGTTATTATACGATATAGGCTTTCAGCAACGCATTTTAAACCAAAATCAATGCTTAAAATGTCTGAATCCTGTGCATACCATTGCCATATTATGGGCGTTGCAGTAATCAATAGATTCCTGATCTTTAATCGATCCCCCTGGTTGTATTACTGCTTTGATCCCTGCTTTATTAGCAATTTCGACACAATCAGGGAATGGGAAGAAGGCATCTGAAGCCATAACAGCGTTTTCCAGACTAAATCCAAAGCTTTTGGCTTTCTCTATGGCCTGTCTTAAGGCATCAACCCTTGATGTCTGTCCTACCCCGCTTGATATTAATTGCCCATCAACAGCCAGCACAATCGTATTTGATTTGGTGTGCTTTACTATTTTATTGGCAAATAATAACGCCTTTTTCTCTATGTCGGTTGGATAACGATTGGTTACCGGTTTAAGTTCTTCGGGTGTTTCTGTTTTTAGATCCTTATCCTGTTCAATTACGCCATTTAATAATGTTTTAAATTGCTTAACCGGAAGCTTAACAGGTTTTCTTTTCAGAATAATTCTGTTTTTCTTGCCTTTCAATAGTTCTAAAGCATTATCATCATACTCCGGTGCTATCAAAACTTCGAAAAATAATTTGTTTAATTCTTCTGCTACCGGTAAATCTACTTTTGTAGTTGTTATTATTACTCCCCCGAATGCTGAAACAGGATCAGCCTCAAGAGCCTTCAAATAAGCTTCTTTAGCAGTTTTTGCTGTGGCCACACCGCAAGCGTTATTATGTTTGAGTATAGCAAATGCTGTTTCGTTAAATTCATCTATTAATCCAACCGCAGCATCAATATCAAGTAAATTATTATATGACAATTCTTTTCCGTTCAGCTTGTCGAACATTTCTTCCATGTTGCCATAAAATACAGCAGTTTGGTGAGGGTTTTCTCCATAGCGTAATACCTGAAAATCCCTGATACTCTGCTTAAAATGCTTTATTTCCTCGCCGCTGAAGAAGTAATTGAATATTGCTGTATCGTAATGAGAAGTTACATCAAATGCTCTTGCAGCAAATAATCTCCGGTCATTTAACTCTGTATGGCCTTGTCTTTCAGTTAATATTTTTTCCAGAAGTGTGTATTGATCTTTCGAGGCAATAATTACTACATCTTTGAAATTCTTTGCAGCAGCCCGGATAAGTGAAACCCCGCCAATGTCGATTTTTTCAATAATTTCCTGTTCAGAGGCTCCTGAAGCAACTGTTTGTTCAAAAGGGTAAAGATCAACTATTACAAGATCGATTTCCGGTATATCATATTGTTTAATTTCTTGCAGATCCTGACCATTCTCCCTTCTGCAAAGTATCCCGCCAAATACTTTCGGGTGCAGGGTTTTAACTCTTCCACCCAAAATGCTTGGATAGCTGGTTAAATGTTCCACAGGAACTACCGGTATTTTAAGTCCTTCAATAAATTGTTGAGTACCTCCGGTAGAATAAATAGTAACTCCGTTTTGGTGAAGAACCTTAACAAGAGAATCAAGTTTATCTTTGTAAAATACTGATATTAGTGCGCTTTTGATCTTTTTCGAACCCATTTTTTGTATTCTTTATTCTGTAAAACTATATATTTTTCTTACAATTTTTGATTAATTCCTCGACCACCTTGGGAAAATGTTCATGCTCCAGGGCTTGTACTTTTTTTGCAATAGTCTCAGGAGTATCTCCGTTTTCCACTAAACATTTAGCCTGGAATATTAAAGTACCTTCATCATAATTTTCATTGACATAATGAATGCTGATGCCACTTTCGGGTTCGCCGGCTTCAAAAACGGCATTATGCACATGCATTCCATACATTCCTTTGCCTCCGAATTTAGGTAACAGGGCAGGATGAATGTTGATTATTGTGTTTGGAAATGCCTTTACAAGGTTTGCGGGCATCAACCATAAAAAACCGGCTAAAACAATCCAGTCTACCTGCAAAACTTTTAATTTATTTAATACTTCATCAGAGTTATAGAATTGTTCCCTGTCAAATGTATCTGTAGGAACACCTAGTTTCCGGGCTCTTTCCAATGCAAGAGCATCTTTTTTATTGGACATGAGAACAGAGACATGAATGTCACTATGATCCTTAAAGTATTCAATTATATTCTGTGCATTCGAACCGGATCCGGAAGCAAAAATAGCAATATTAGCAGGCAAGGGTTAATCGTTTTAACTATGAAAACGCAAATATAAGATAAGATTAAAGAAAAATCATACTAATTACACCTGTAATCATTATTATCTTGCAAAGTGTGCTTAACTGAGAGAAATGCTTAACAGTGTCTGCTTTAATTAATTTAACCAGAAGAGCTATTGCAGGGACAAAAATTAAAGCCAAACTGTATATGAAAAGTGTAGTTTTATCTTGGATCCATACAAGCAAGCAGGCTTTGAATAATAAGAAACAGAATAATGTAGTAAAGAAATAAAGCAATAGTTTAGTTTTCCTTATTCCCCAAATAATAGGTAAGGTCCTGCAACCAAAAGATGCATCTCCTTTTACATCTTCCATATCTTTAATTATTTCCCTTACTAAGGAAATAAGGAAAGCAAATACTCCATAAGCTATCACAATTTCATATGCTTTTCCATAAAAAATCGCAACTGAAAATATAGAAAGAAATGTTAAAAGAGAAACGGAGAAATTTCCCAGGAAGGGCTGACGCTTTAATTGGTTGGAATAAAGCCATAGAAGGAATGCGCAGGAGAAAGTTAGTAATCCAATTTTCCAGCCGGCTAGAAACCCAAGAACAAGACCAAAGAAATTTAAAAAGAGATGGCAAACCATTGCGATTCTTCTTTTCATTAACCGGCCAATAACAACTCTTCCTGGTTTGTTTATGATATCAATTTTAACATCATAATAGTCATTTATAACATAACCTGCTGCAGCAATTAAACCTGTAGAAAAAGCCAAAAGAAAAAAACGCTGGTCAAGGAAAGCTTGCCAGTTTCTATTATTGACCACAAAGAAGTTTGTAAAGTACTGAGTAATGAAAAGGATCACAAGATTGTTAATTCGGATCAGCTTTAAAAAGGATTTGGTTTGTCTCCAGGCATAGCGACGATTTTTTTTTGGCCACAAAGCCTGAGGCATTATATGATTTTTGGGAGGCTGTTTTACAGAGCTGATTTCCTTCTGCATAAAGAAAATTAATAAAAATTTATTTAAGTCAAAAATTATTTCTGCTCCGCAAGTCTGATTATACTTTCTGAAAGTAATTTATATATTTTTTTCAATTCAGGTTTTTCATCCAACAGTTGCAGGTGTTTTTCCAGAGTCTCTTTGTCCTTTCTTATTGCAGGTCCGGTTTGCATATGTTTGGGATCTGCTGAAACGGCCTTTGCAAATGTCTCCTGAATCAAAGGCTTTATAAGATTGAAATCAATGTTAGATTCCTCAAGGAAATTATTGCTCAGAGCAAGTAAATGATTGGTAAAATTACACGCAAAAACGGCAGCGAGATGAATTAAATTCCTTTCTTCAGAGTCTGCAATGAAAACTTTAGTAGAAATTCCATTAGCCAGGAGAGTTAAAGCATCTCCTGAATAATCGTTGTTATACTCCAATAATATCGGAATCTCTTCAAAATTAATTTTTCTGTCTTTACTAAAGGTTTGCAAAGGATAAAATACACCATAGTTGCAGTGGTTATTCAATAATTCTGCATTTCTGCCTCCTGCCGTATGGGCTATAATAGATTCAGAAGGAAAAGCTAATTCATTAGATACAATTTCAATTGCATGGTCTGAAACAGATATTAAAATTACATCAGGGTTGATTTCATTAAAATCAGGTGAAGAAAGCACTTCGGCATTATAGAGTCTTGAGCAAAGGTTTTCGGCATTGGTCTTGTTCCGAGAGTAAATGCCCACAATGGGATGTCCTGAATTTTCAATGGCAGGTGCCAGATGCCAGGCAAGTTTACCTGAGCCGACAATGACTACTCTTAATTTTTTTGACATCAGATTTCCTGTCCTTTGTCTCTCATTTTTGCAAAATCAGAATATCTTCTGGCCATAGCAATTGCAAATCCACCAATTAAAAGAAAGGTGCCGATCCAAAGGAAATTTATCATTGGTTTTTCTATTGCTTTCAGGATTATATAATCCTTTTGACTAGTGCTTACAGAAAGGGAAAATTCCCCTGTTGCAGGATTTATACCTGTCAGGCTGATTCTGATTCCAAGGTCTTCGTTTACATCCGGAATCTGAGCGGCAATACCTTCTTTCATTCTCAGAACATACAATGGATGAACATTATAATTGTCTTCATTTCCAAGTATGGTAAGGTTGGCCTTTATAGCCGCATCTTCTGATTCAAATGGAAAACCAGGTATGTATTCAATTCTTTCTACGTCTTTTAGGATAGTAATGAAATCGTTAATAATAATTGTGTCACCGATTTTTGCAGTATAATTTTCCGGTTGACTCCATTCTTTTTCTTCTTCCGGCGCCGGAATGGAAGAAACATGTGCATACAAATCTTTATTAAAAAATCTTTTAATGTCAGGTGAGGCGAGCAAGCCCATCTGAGGGTTTACCTGTGCTCTGGGATATAATGTAAATGTATCACCATTGTCTCTAGCCATTAACACTTCATAATAAGTATTCTCAGGATAAATTGACAAAGTGTCACCGGTACGAAAGTATATATCGTCTTTATATTTAATATTTTTTTTTGCGATTGCTTTATACTTATCATCCAGTAAAAACAAGTCTTCTTTTTTGATATAATCCGGAAAATTTTGGGCTTCCAGTCTTGGTCCCTTATACAGAATATTAAAATCCTGCATCCTTTTCCAGTCATTTCTCCAAAGAAGTATATTATCCTTATTAAATTCTTCCCCTGCTGATTTGGAATAAATCATTCCTGTATTATTAAGCGAAATAACTCTGGAATAGCCTGCAGAAAATAATATTCCGGCCAACATTAATCCAACCCCAATGTGAGCCATTGCTCCACCACTTAGTATATAATTATTTGGTACTGTTTTTAGCAGGATGTTGATGTTGCTGATTACGCAGAAAACTGAGGTTGTAAATAAAAGAATATAGGATGCTTTAATGCCTTGTATATCATATACAATAATTAAAGTAAACAGAATACATGCAATTAGCAGCGTTGAGATTAAAGGTATCGCTATACTTTCCAATAGTTTTTTATTATCTATCTTTTTCCACCAGAAAAATTGTCCGATTGCGGAAAGTGTGGCAATACCGATCGCAAACCAGATTTGAAAATTACTGTAATGTTCCATGGCATCAGCCGGAGGAGCCATGTTACTTTTAATAGAAAAAAGACTAAGTATTTTATTGTAAACAGGAATAGAAGTGGTGTACAGCACCTGAAATGCAGAGAGTGACAAAACGCATACTCCTATAAAAATCCAAAATTCTCTTGAATAAACTGAAATTTCTTCATCCTTACCTGTTATCTGTTTCCAGTTTTTCCAACAGATATAAATACTTAATGCAACAAATGCTAAAAGATAAATCAACAGTTGTCCTGATAATCCTAAATCAGTAAATGAATGAACAGAACTATCACCCAATATGCCACTTCTGGTAAGGAAGGTTGAATATAGGATCAAAATGAATGTAGCAATTACAAGAATGATGGATGCTTTAAGGGCCTTCTCGCTGTTTCTGTAGGTGATCATTGTATGTATGGAGCCTATCAGTACGAGCCATGGTACAAAGACTGCATTCTCAACAGGATCCCAATTCCAATAACCACCAAAATTTAAAGTTTCATAAGCCCAATAACCACCCATAATGATACCGGCTCCTAATGTAAGTGAAGCAAAAAGAGCCCACGGAAGCGCAGGTCTTATCCATTCTTTATAATTTTTCTGCCATAATCCGGCAATGCAATATGCAAAAGGAACCAAAGTGGCTGCAAAGCCAAGGAAAAGGGTAGGAGGATGTATTACCATCCAATAATTCTGAAGTAGGGGATTTAGTCCTGTTCCATCTTCAGGTATATAGCCAGGATTTATCTGGTAGATAGGAATATTCCCCATGTAATCTTTTAGTAGGATGAAAGGGGAACTTCCGATTGCAATATTTCCTGGTAAAGAAATACCAAGAATCATTGAACTGAGAAAGAGTTGTACAAAACAGAATACAGCCATAAGGGGGGCTTCCCAGGTTTTGTTTACTTTAATCAGAATTAGTCCAAGTATTACATTCCAGAATGACCAAAGCAAAAAGCTGCCTTCTTGTCCTTCCCAGAAACAAGAGATCATATAATGCCCGGGGAGATTGTTTGAGGAGTGGCTCCAGGCGTAATGATATTCGTAATAATGATTGTATATAATGGTAAACAAAGAAAAGATTATACCACCGACAGCAAAGCTGTGTAAAAAGAAGTTAGCACGGGCAAAGCTTTTCCAGCTCAATCCTTTTGCAGATAATACTTCTCCGGAAGCTTTCCAATAGGAGAATGCTGCAATTGCAGAGGAGACAAAAGAGATGATTACAAATAAATGACCCAGATCGCCTATTATGGCTCGCATTATGATTAGAATTAAGAATTAAGAATTAAAGTATGAAAGCAGTTGAAAAATCGAAGATTAAATAGATGCTTTCAGTTCAGTCTCTTCATACTTTGAAGGACATTTCATTAAAATTTTGTCAGCTTGAAATATTTCATTTTTCATGCTGCCAATAATCACTATTTGTTCAGACCTTTCAAAGTCCTGAGGTTTGGGATTGTTGTATACAACAGTCTGCTCCTGCATGTTGTTGTCAACAAGTATAAATGAAAAGTAGTTGGGATCAATCTCAGGTCTGTAATAAAGGCCTGAAAGATTTCCTTTTGAATCTCTTTTTACTTTTCCGACCACATGAACCTTATCTGAATTGCCTTCTGCAGACATTTCTATTGCTTCTTTGAAGCAAACATAACTGCTGCTGTCTCCTGCAGTAGATACTATAATTCCTATCATAATTGCTATTATTACTATAGCCAGGATATGTGATTTTTTCATTGGTTTATTGTTTTTAATCAAAGTATGTTAACCTATAGGTAATCATACTATTGTTTTAACTTTCTTTTTTCTGTTTTTCAAATTTTGACAGCTTTCTGTCAACAGATATAAGATAAAAGAAAAACCCCGCCAACACAATGCTAAATGTCAGTATCACAACATATATTTTGCCGTCTTCCCTGAATTTATCTGCCATTGGCACATCATTTCCTACCTGAGCCATCAGCTGAACACTGCTAAAAATTGAAAGTAAAAACAATGATATTATTTTTTTCATGACTGACCCCTTTTTGTTCAATTTAGTCTTTCGTCCAGGATTCTTTCGTTGATTACTTCATTATTTTCATCAATTTCCTGATTCTCCAGTTTTCTAATCCGCACGCTGATAGTTGTAATCCAGTAGCCCAATAATGTGAATCCGATAATAGCAGGATAAAACACAAGTCTCATTCTGCTGTCAAGATCATATGCATTGAATCCCGGATTTCCCCCATTTCCCGGATGAAGAGAATCTGTAAGTCTTGGCAATACAAAAATTAAGGAAATAAATGTCGGAAAGGCAAATATATTATAGATAGCACTGATTCGGCCTCTTTGTTCCTCGTCATTAAAAGCTCCTCTCAAAACAAAATAGGCAAGGTAAATCAGCATGCCGACTGCAGAAGCATTTTGTTTTGGGTCGTTGCTCCAAAAGGATAACCAGGTGAATTTTGCCCAGATCATTCCGGTGATTAATCCTAATATGCCAAAAACAATTCCAGTATTAGCCGCCTCACAAGCATAAATATCGCTATTTAATTTTTTGGTGCTTAGGTAAATAATAGAGTGAATGACTGAAATAAAAAGCAGGATTATCATTCCAAACCACATTGGGACATGGAAATACAAATTTCTAATGGTTTCATTTAAAATAGGCAGCCGTGGTACAGCGACAAGGAATCCTGCTGCCATTGTATAAAACACGAGCAGAATCGAAAGGATTTTCCACCAGCTTAAAAACTTCATTTTTAGGTATTTTTCTATCTTAACGCGAATGTACAGATTTTATTAATTCAGCTTTTCCAAAGGTAAGGAAATAGTATAAATGATACCGTAACAACCATAACATTTATGGCTGCAAGGAGCATTATTTCATCCAAACTTTGGCTCCTGTCCAATCCGTCCATAGCGTTTTTAGATATTTTTATCAGAAGCAATAATACAGGTATAATTACCGGAAAACTAAGTATTGCCATTAATGTCCCGCTATTATTGGCCTTGGACGCAATCCCACTTACCATAGTAAGAACGGAGGAAAAAGCAACCGAACCCATGAACAAGTTCAAAATAAAAAGGGTTTGATCCTGGACAGGATTTTTCAGGATTATAGAGTAAACGACATAGGCGATAAAACATATTAGCGTTAGCACCAAAGCATTGTAAATTATTTTAGAAACGATTACTGCCTGAGGGCTTGCAATTGAATAATAATAAACCTGTCGGGACTGACTTTCCTGCATGAAGCTTTTAGCCGCAGCTGTTACGGATGAAAATAATAGAATTATCCAAAATAAAGCATTCCAGGTGAGAGGGGTAAGTTCTCGCATTCTTAAGGAAAAGCTTAAATAACAGATAAAAATTGTGCTTAAAACGTAAACAAGAACACCATTTATAGCAAATCTCATTCTCCATTCAAGCTTTATATCTTTTTGCAGTAGGATTTTTATTTCTTTTACTAACTCCATTTATAGCTCAGGATGGATCAATGTTTAATCAACTATTAACATTGGTAAAATTGAATAAAATTCCTGAAGAAACCTTCTATTAAAGGCAAAAGGATAGGTTTTTATTAATTTTTTGACAATGGTATAGGTTGATAATAAATTTGCTATTACTTTTATAGTGATATTTTTTATTCAGCCTGATTATGGAAAGCATATATTTTTATTGAATGTTACTTCATTAGGGCTTAATCCGATAATAAATTAATTAAATCTATATGAAAAAATTTGCTTTTATTCTGAGCGGATTACTGATGTCATTAGTTTCGATAGCTCAAACTTCATCAGGCGTGGGAAATACATTGAAATTAAACGTTTTTGGTGCATTAGGAGGTAGTTATACCCTGGTATATGAAAGAGTTTTAAATGAAAAACTAGCCCTTCAGCTATCGGTAGGATATCGATATATGGACGTGAATCGTATGTTTGGTTTGGGAAGCTCAAAGGCTGATAACAAGATACATAAAGGTTTCACCTTTGTGCCGGAATTAAAATATTACATCACCAATACAGCCATTGGAATACCCGAAGGACTTTATGTAGCTCCTTTTGCCAGAATAGGTAAATATACAGTGGATTTCGTAGATAATCATGATTCCGGGACATTAAACATTAATCATGACGCTACTTATACTATTTCAGCTGTTGGAGGTGGAATTCTTATCGGGTATCAATTTATTATAGCAAAGTCGGTTGCATTGGACCTGTTTTTTGGCCCGCAGTTCAAAAATCGTACTGTTTCCCAGGTTGAATATCTGGACGTACCTCCAAATGATCCTAAGAAATTTGAGAAGGAAAATATTCAGGTGGAGAAAAGTATTGGTCAACCAGGTATAAGGGCAGGCTTTACATTTGGTATTGCGTTCTAAAAACGAATACCTAAGGAAGGTGCCAGGTACACAGTAAAAAAGAGGTTGTTATTCAGGTCCTGATTACCCTGTACACCCAGAGTAACATTTCCTATCAGATGTTTTGGTATAAATACAAGTTGATAGCCTATTCCAAGGCCTCCGCCAATGGGATTTGGTTTTTCCAGTATGGATGGACTATTGTCGTATTGTAGTTTATCCCAATTGTTGTGTAACGTGAAAGGCCTGCTGTTTCCGTCAAAATACATCAGCTGGTTGTAAAAGCCATCCAGCTGGACATAGAACCCCTCGGGAGCATGTCCAACCAGATAAAATTTTAATGCAAGTTCTGCCCGATAACCATCTGTCGGAAAGCCTTCTTCTTTTATTATGAACCTGTTGCCCACTCCTTCTGCATTGCCATATTTGTAAAATAGGTTAAGTCCAATTGACATTCTCTTTGCTAAAGGAAATTCAAATTCCAGTCCCACGGTTTTCCAGAAGAAAGCAGGAGACAATTTCACATTTACACCTCTGCCCGATTTTTCTTCTTCTGCCGGATCATTTTCAGAAGGACGATTTCCGCCTGCTATCAGGAAGGTATTACATAGAAGGAATACTATAAAAAATGCTATTGAGCGGTTCATCCCTATAATTTTTATAAAAATACTAATAAAATTTTAAACCTGAATCAAGTAATTCGATTAACCAACTATTTATATCTTTGCAATTATGATTGACAAGATAAAAGAACTTTCTAGAGAAGTAGAGGCTTTTCCGGTGGATAATAAAGAGAAGCTTGAACAGTTCAGGCTGTCTTACATTAGTAAAAAAGGAAAAATCTCAGCCTTGTTTGATTTGCTAAAAACTGTACCTGTGGAAGAAAAAAGAATGGTAGGCGCAGAGCTCAACAACCTTAAAAATCTTGCACAGGACAGATATAATTCGCTTTCACAGTTATTTGATAACCAGCTTTCAGAGGAAACTTCAGGCCAGGATCTTAGTTTACCCGTAAATACAGAAACAGGTAGCAGGCACCCGCTGACATTGGTGAGAGAACAGATAGTGAAGATATTTGAAAGAATGGGCTTTAATCTTTCAGATGGTCCTGAAATTGAAGATGACTGGCATAATTTTACAGCCTTAAATTTTCCTGTCAACCACCCTGCAAGAGAAATGCAGGATACTTTTTTTATCGAAAAAAATCCTGATATCGCTCTAAGGACTCATACCTCAAGTATACAGGTAAGGGTGATGGAAAATCAAAAGCCTCCGATCAGAACTTTATCCCCGGGGAGAGTTTACAGGAATGAGGCTATATCTGCAAGAGCTCATTGTGTTTTTCACCAGATTGAAGGCCTGTATATCGATGAGAATGTAAGCTTTGCTGACCTTAAGCAATCCTTGTATTATTTCGTTAAAGAAATGTTTGGCAAAGATACAAAAATGAGATTCAGACCTTCGTTTTTCCCCTTTACAGAGCCAAGTGCCGAAATCGATATAAGTTGCTTGATTTGTAAAGGAGAGGGTTGCAATATTTGTAAGCACTCCGGGTGGGTAGAAATAGGAGGTTCGGGTATGGTAGATCCTAATGTGCTTGAGAATTGCAAAATAGATTCTGCCAAATATACCGGTTATGCTTTCGGTATGGGTATTGAAAGAATCACAATGCTGAAGTACCAGATTAAAGACCTTAGATTGTTTACGGAAAATGATATCAGGTTTTTAAAACAGTTTGAAGGACAATAGTTGTTACAAATCTTTCAGAGTGTAAATACAATAATCATCATTTTCTAGTGATACCATGTAGGGAAGCTTTACATCCTCTCCAAAAGCCTTTTTTAATATAACAATATGTTTCAGGCCCTTGTATTTTAAACCTGATATGTAAGCTTCATTTTGAATATTTTCATTTGTTTCTGTCCATCCTCTCCTGTGAGCTAAATACATTGGTGTGGGTTGACCAGAACTGTTAACAAGTATCAATTCATCTTTTCCTGATACTTTGTTCAGATCCTTTTCCAGAGAAAGCAAGGCTTTGTTGTTTTCTTTAATATTAAAGTGATGAAGTTGGTTTAATGTACCTTCAATACTAATGCAGGTAAGTAAAACAATCAGTAAGATCTTGTTTTTTATTTGAGACAAACCATATCCTGCCATTAAAGACATCACCGGCACAATTGGTAATACATAATAAGAATGGTGGGGAAAATTGTATCCGGATTTAATCACAAAGAATGAAAACCCTGCAAAGCCAAGTATGAAAATTGATAGAATCAAATTGTCTCTGCTTTTTATTGCACAATATGTTCCAAACAGTAACAAGCCAAAGGATATATAATTTAGTGCATCTCCGTAAAATCTTTCCAGTGTTTGTGGGAGGTTTTTAAATATTTCTATAAACCCTTCACTAAGGTTTTTGCCCATAAAGAAATGCCAGAAGCCATAAGTTTCTACCAGGTATGGCGTCCAATAAAAATACCAAACTACGCATGGAACTATGCCGGCGACAGTAGTAAGTCCTATAAAAATTTTCCTGGATTTTGGAATGGTCTTATTGATAAATGGCAGAATCAAAATAATTAGCAGATAGGCTGATGAAATTTTGGATAATGAAGCTGCAATAAGGAAAATACAATATGCTATTAATGAATTATATTTTGGACGGGCGTTGTACATATAATCCAATCCATAGTATACTGCAATGATCATAAGTGAAACAGCAAACGTGTCAGGCATGATTTTCCATGCGAAAGCAAACCACAGGGAGAATAGTAGTACAAAAGAAGAAAGGAATGCTAGTTTTTCTGTAAAGTATTTTTTTAATAACCTGTAATAATAAAAAATTCCTATGCTGGAAATTACAAGATTAATTAGTCTTCCATACCAATGATCGTATCCAAATAACAATGAAAAAATGTAAATCATGTAATTGAAAAGAGGAAATTCCATTCCGGTGATTCCGGATTTTTCACCTGCAAAGTCAATTCTGGGAAAAAAAATGTTATTGTCTGTTTCAAGGAAATTCCTTGCGACCATTGCAACTATAGACTGTCTCCAGTTATGGGCCACTTCTAGCGGAGGATTAGAAATGTATATAATTCTTGCTGCAAAAAGTAATATTATCCAGAATTTGATATTGTAAAGTAGTTTCATGAAAAATATTATGAAATAAAAAGTGCCGAAATTATTTTCGGCACTAGTATTTTAATGAGTAATTCAGGTACTATTACATCAGTTTCCTGATGATATCATCCACAGTTATACCTTCGGCTTCAGCTTTAAAATTTCTTACAATTCTGTGTCTTAAAATAGGTAGAGCTATTGCTTTTACATCTTCTATATCGGGGGAATATTTTCCACTGAATAGGGCATTGCATTTTGCTCCCACGATCAAATATTGCGAAGCTCTTGGCCCGGCACCCCACTCAAGAAAATTGTTTGTATATGCATGTGCAAGTGAAGTGTTTGGTCTTGTTTTATGAACAAGCTTTACAGCATATTCAACCACATTATCGGGCACCGGTACTTTTCTGACCAGCTCCTGATAACGAATTATATCTTCTGCAGAAAGTACTTTGTTAACAGGATTAGTTTTTACGCTGGTAGTATTTTTTACAATTTGTAATTCCGACTCGTAAGATGGATAATCAAGAACAAGGTTAAACATAAATCTATCCAACTGCGCTTCTGGTAATGGATATGTTCCTTCCTGTTCAATTGGATTTTGAGTTGCAAGTACGAAAAATGGTTTATCAAGAGGATATATTTTACCTGCAATGGTTACAGAATACTCCTGCATTGACTCAAGTAATGCAGCCTGTGTTTTAGGAGGAGTACGGTTGATCTCATCTGCCAGAATTATATTGCTGAAAATTGGTCCCTGAATAAACTTAAAATTTCTGTTCATGTCCAGAGTTTCTGATCCTAAAATATCAGAAGGCATAAGGTCCGGAGTAAACTGAATTCTTTTGAAATTTAAATTTAATGCAGATGCGATAGTATTTATAAGGAGTGTTTTAGCCAGACCCGGTACACCCACAAGAAGACAATGTCCCTGAGAAAATATTGCAGTAAGAACAAGTCTTACAACCTCATCCTGGCCTATTATAACTTTAGATATTTCAGAAGTTAATTTTTTGGAGTCTTCAAAAAATGCATCTGCTGTAGATTTATTGCTTACGGTATTTTCCATACTACTGAGTAATTAAAAGTTCACACTTCCTGTATTCATCTATAATGTCAATATAGACTTCAGATTTATTTTTGTCAAACCATTCATTAATGGCATTGTTTTTCTTCTCAGCAAGTGCTGCCCTGTATATTTTCTGATAATCATCTTTCAGATTGGCCTGATGTGGTGGAGTCTTGGACTTATAGTATATTAGTCTCACAGCTTCAGTTCCATCTTCCATTCTAAATGAAATGGGCTTACTGATATGTCCTACCTTCATTGTGTCAATGGTAAAGAAAATAACAGGATCCAGGTTCTCAAGCGGAATTTTTGTTCCTCCCGATTCCGGATCTAAAAATAATCCACCAGTTTGATTGGTACGTTTGTCATCAGAATGAAGCCTTGCAGCTTTTTCAAATGAAATACTGTCTTTTTTGATGATTCTTCTTAAGCTGTCGAGAAATCTTTCTGCCTCACCTATATCTTTATTGGAGGAGACAGGTTTAATAAGTATGTGTCTGCTGTTATACTCGTTTCCTTTTCTGTCGATCATTTGAATCAGGTGAAATCCATAGTCGGATTCAATGATATTTGAAAGTTCACCATTCTTAAGCCTCAATGCAGTTGATTCATACTCCGGCACAAGCTCTCCTTTTTTGAAGTATCCTAGTTCACCACAATATTTTGCTGAACCTGGATCTTCGCTGTATTCCTTGGCCAGTTTACAAAAGTCTTCTCCGGCAACGATGCGTTCTCTTATTTTTTCAAGTCTGGTTCTAGCTTCAAATTTTTTCTCTTTACTTACTTTAGGGATTTTTACTATCTGACCTATTTCAGCTTCGGTTGAAAAATATGGAAGACTGTCTTTTGGGATTTCGTTGAAAAACTTCTTTACTTCAGCAGGAGTCACTTTTACGTGGCTGGTAATGTTGTCCTGCATTTTTTGTATTATCAGCTGTTCTTTTACCTGCTTTCTCAGTTCAGACTTTAATTGGTCAATGGTTTTATTATACATTTTTTCCAATTTTTCCTCTGAGCCAATTTGCTGTATGAAATATTTCATCCTTCTGTCCAGTTGTTCGTCTACTAAGGCTTTTTCCACTGTAACAGAATCTATTTCTGCTTTTGCAACCAGAAGCTTGTTAATGATTAGTGTCTCCAGAACATGGCATTTAAGCAATTCGGGATCTTCAACCTTTTCCTGACTTGCCAAAACCTGTAAATAATTTACCTCCAATTCTGATTGGAGAATAATTTCATTATCAACCTTTGCGATAATACGGTCAATTACTTGTGAAAATCCCGCAGTGCACAGGATGAGGCACAAAAAAAATGCCGTGCTAAAATATTTTAAATTCATTACTTTCAATTCCTTGCTTAAAAACGTGATTTTCTAACTCTTCAATCAACTTAACCTTCCTCTTATCTAAAATGATTTTTCTGATATCATCCTTCACAAAGGATAAAGGAGAAATCTGATTGCTTATTTTGTAGTCGTTTATTTTTATGATATAAATATAATCTTTGTCAGCCTGTTCAAAATATCTGTTCTTCTCCAGGAAGGATGCCTTATCTGAAATAACATTAAGTGGTGTGTTTTGAACCACTTCATCAAAGTTCAGCCAAAGACTATCTTCAATTGTAAAAAAAGTTGCATAGCTTAAACAGTATTGTTTCAATTCCTTCGGATCTTTCCCTCTAATCAAAGACCTTGCTTTGTCGAGCTTAGGTGCATCTGAAGGAAGCTTAATAAAATATCCTTTAAATATATTTTGCTTTAATGTAAAGCCAGGTATATTTTCTTCGTAAAAATTTTCTATTTCTTTATCAGTAACAGCTGTGTCAAGTTTTTCGGTAAGGAATATTTTTTTGTATTCATGAATGATTAAAGATTCCTTATAATCCTGTACTTTTTTACTTATTTCTCTGGCTTCCAGATCAACCACTGATTCTGCTCTGGCAAGCATCATTTTCTTCTTTACCCAACTTTCAATGCAGGCTTGGACTAATTCTATACTATCCTTTCCCCTCACATTGTCGGGTATCAAAGGTCGGATTTCATTAAAATAAAGGTACTGATTTAAAACTCTTGCGAGTGGTTTGTTGCCTGAGTTTTCTTCCTGAGAAGGACTATCGGTAACAAGCAACCCGCAAGATTGAAGCAATATTGCTATGACTAAGAAGCTTAATGTTTTTAGTTTCAAATTACTTTTTAATCAATTTCTGTACTTCAGCATCATTAACTGTTACCGGATATTTCTTCTTAAGGTCTTTTATCCATTCCTGTTCAAGATAGCTTTGATAATCAGAAATAGCCATGCCTCTTGACTCTTCAAAAGTTTTTTGTCTCGGTTCTTCAGTTTTGTTTATTTTAACGAAGTAAACTCTTCCATCTTTTTCAAACGTATAAGTTCCGGCTTTCCATTCTACTTTATTCAGAATTTCATTTTCTCCTTTTTGAAACATTCCTTCAGAAACCTGGAGTGTCAGAGGGGCGTTCTGATTGTAGTTGCTTTCCAAAACTTTTTTAGAGGTCGAGAACAGCTTTATCGATGTTTTTCTGTCTGCCACTCTTTCCGCCTCCGTCTTTTTTGCCGGTGCTCTTCCAAGATCTTTTACAATGATTCTTGTGGAATCCACTCCTTTAGATTTTAAATAATCAGCGACAACATTAGCTCTTTGAGTACTGATGTTCAAATTTTCCTTTGCATCTGCACTTGATTCCACAATTGCTGAAAGTGCTTTGTCTTTTATCATCTGAAAAGCAAGTTTGTCCAGGTCTTTTTTGGATGATTCAGGCAATTCAGCTTTTCCTACTGCAAATTGGATAGGGTCAAGTTTGAAATCCCTTACCTGAAAGCTTCCTTTATTGATATCTGTTTTTAACAATTCTAAAGTTTCTTTATCAGACACACTGTAAATAACTGCTTCAGCTCTGTCTTTCCATTTATATTTTTCTCTATTGCCATTAAAAAATGCTTTCAGCCCGGCAGTGTCTTCGATAGCTTTAGACCATACTTTTTCATCCATAAGCTGGAACAGAAGAATCCCGTCTCTGTATTCTTTTACAAGCATTTTGTAATCTATGTATTTTTCATGCAGGTGTGCTTCTTCGTAGGATATAAGTTTGTCCTCATGGAAATCTTTATACATCACTCTCATGTATTGAGCAGGAGATATATTTTTTCTGAATCTTTGTTTTTCCTTTACGTAAGAAAGAAAGTCATTAAGGTTCGTGTTTTCCTTATTGATCGTGAACAATACAGGATTGTTTTTTGGATCAGCTGTGAAATTCCATGAGCCGCTTAGTAGCGTTGAATCTGCTTTGGAAATAGCAAGGTCAAGAGTTTTCTGATTTTCAGTAAAAGTATTTTCTCTCTTCAGCCTGGCTATCAGCATTGACTTATTTAACTCAGATCGTGAATCTTTTGAAACTTTTGATTTAAGAGAAGATTCAAGTTCCTGAAAACTTTCCAGTTCTTTTTTCTCTAGCAGTTTTATGACATGCCATCCATAAGGAGTCTGAATAGGAGCTGAAATATCACCTTGTTTAACAAGCTTAAAAGAAGCTTCTTCAAATGAAGGAATCATCTTTCCTGTAGAAAACCACTGCAGCTCGCCACCTTTCGATTTGGAATTTACATCATCGGAGAACTGTGATGCCAGTTGATTCCAGTCTTCGCCTTTGATTGCTCTGCTATATATCTCATCAATTTTTTGTTTTGCTGCTATTGAGTCTGATTCAGGCAAGCCGGTTGTTGCACGAACCATTATATGAGCAACTCTTACTTGTCCCTGAGATTTTCTTCTGTCTCTAACTTTAATGATATGGTATCCGAATTTTGTTCTCACAGGGTTGCTGATTTGTCCAACCGGAGTTTTGTATGCAGCATCTTCAAATGGATATACCATTTGTAATGCTGTGAAATATCCTAAATCACCATTATTGGTTTTGGCAGAGGGGTCTTGTGAAAATTCCTTTGCAAGTTTACCAAAATCTTCACCTTTTAATGCTTTGTCTCTGATTTCAGCAATTTTAGTAAATGCAGCTAAAGTGTCTTTTGGATCTGCATCAGGAGAAACGGTGATCAGAATATGAGAAGCTCTGATTTCTTCTTTCATTCTGTCATAAGCTTCTTTAGTCAATTGCTCTGTAACTCCTTTTTCTGTCAGATACGGTTGAGCAAGTTGTCTTCTGTAACCTTCAAGTTCTTTTTTAAACGCGGCTGTAGTATCAAGTCCCAAAGTTTCCGCCTCTTTTACTTTAAGCCTGAAATTAACATAAAGCTCAAGGTATTCTCTTATGCTCTTTTCTGAATAGGCATCATCAGAATTCGAATTGTTTTTATTGTAAACATAGGTGAATTCAGCAGTAGGGATTTCCTGATTTCCCAGGCTGATGATAGAAGGTTCTTTCGAAACCTTTGATTGTGATTTGCCGGCAGGCTTGCATGCATTAAAAATGGTCAGGATAGCCAGAAACCCAATAAATGATTTTTTCATACTGTTTATAAAGAGATTTTTTACCAACAACTAAGTTTAAAAAAGACTAATACACTGAAAATCAGTAAGTATTAGCCAGCTAATATCATCGAAGATGAAACAGATGCAATTTTAACGAAATTTTTTAAAGAAACATTTAATGGAAGTGTAAAAAAAGTAAGTCCGCCTAAATAAAGAGGAAGTAGAAATTGTTGATTAGCAAAGATTTACTTTTTTGAACAATCTGGTGACATTGTATTCTTTTTCACGGAATACCTCAAAGGAGTCCATAATTCTATTTACAAGCATGAGTCCTACGCCACCTTTTTTCTTTTCTTTCACCAATTGATGAATATCAGGTTCTTTATAAGTAGAATGATCGTAAGGCTCACCCATGTCAAGAATTTCAAAAATAACTCCGTCGCATGAGTCAGCTATATGCAATTCGAGAAAGTGACTTTCATTACATTTATTGGAGTGGATTATTCTGTTGGCACAAATTTCATCGACAGCAAGTACAAGCATATTAATCTCAAGTTCCGACAATTGTGTATAAGCGAGGGCTTCATTGACAAACCGACGAATTTCTTTAAGATTTTCCTTACTGCACGATATTTTTAATTTGTGATTCATTTCAATAAGTTCCGGGCCTCTTCCTTGTCTGCAACTATTTTTATTAATTCATCAAGTCCGAGAATCTGAAATACGTTTTTTACCTTACTACTTACATTAAACAGAACCAGACCAATATTGTTATTTTCAAACTCCTGAATGTAGGACATGAAAACCCCTAAGCCGGCAGATGAGATATAATTCAGATTGATGCAATTCACCAATATTTTATTTTCACCTTTGGCCACAGCTTCCGCAATAGCCTTATCAAGAATTATGCAGGAACTTGCGTCCAGATCTCCTTCAATACTTATTATATAAAAGTCTTCTTCTTTTTCTGAAAAAATATTCATTTTTGGATAAATACGATTTAAGTGAGTTAGAGTTAAGTTATTTTTTACATAAATTTTA
Organism: Cytophagaceae bacterium; assembly: GCA_046290815.1. Taxonomy (GTDB): domain Bacteria; phylum Bacteroidota; class Bacteroidia; order Cytophagales; family Cytophagaceae; genus JBKBUF01. The sequence goes on from JBKBUF010000006.1 coordinate 77,018, forward strand.
TCACCAGAAAGGTATAATCATCGGCCAGGTCGGAGGTGCCGGTATAATTGTAGAAATCATTAAGTATTAACTCATTGATTTCCTTTGGCTTTAACTGATGGTTAAGATATAAAAGATTTTTTAATTTATCAAAACCATATTCCTGGTGTTCCTGATTGGCAGCTTCAACGATTCCATCGGTATAAAGGAGCATAATATCTCCAGGGCAGTAGTTAATGATCTTTTTCTCAATATGTTTGCTGTAATCTTTCCCTCTAATGATTCCCAACCCGAGTCCTTTGCTGTTAATAAAGTCAATAGTATTGGTTTCGTTTTTGAAATAAAGGGGAGGGCAATGGCCGGCCCTGGCAAATTCTATGGTCCTTTTTTCTGTATCGAAAATAAAAATAGAGAGTGTGATGAAAGAGGTTTTTTCAAGACACCTGCTCAATGCATTATTGGCAAAGGTCATAAACTCATCTGCTCCTGCATTAAGCTGAGCCAGGCTCTGGAAAACTCCTTTCATCTGGGCCATATTAAAAGCAGCACTGGTGCCGTTTCCCGACACGTCACCAATCACCAGAGCAAATTTTGTAGGAGAATATTCAAAAATATCATAATAATCTCCACCCACTTCATCTGCAGCCTTTGAGAATGCTGAAATTTCAATATTGATGTTTGACATCATGCTTTGAGGTAAAAGACTTCTTTGTACCTCTTTAGCGATTTTCAATTCTTCTTTATAGCGTTCTGTAGCTATAGCTTCATCGATCAAACGGAAATTTTTAATTGCAATACTGGCCTGACTTACGAAAGTATAAATAATGTCAACCATTTCCTTGTCAAAGCCATCTTCAAGATTTTTCAGCAACACCAAGGTTCCGAGTTTATTTTCGTAGGCATATAGTGGAATGATGAGCATGGATTTAAAGGAAACCTTTTGAATCCTTTCTGCGTGCTCCATCATTTTTATATTCTTCATGTATTGAGGAAGGTTGTCGATGTTGACATGGTTTTTTCTCAATACCTTTTTTATTTCGAAAATGTCAATTTCACTTATGTTTTTGTTTAGGAAAGCTTTGAAGTTGCCTTTTTCATCAACTATTTCCAGCCATCCGGCATCTGCCATTACAGTATTCAGACTGCTTTCAAGGAGGATTTCATACACTTCCTCTTCTTTTTTCCCTCTTTGAATCGACTGATTAAGCTTTTGAAAGATCATTACTTCACCGAATTTTTGTTCGAACACGGATGAAGTTGGAAGATTAAAAAGCAGAACCAACAAAGCGGAAAAGGAATTGAGCAGAATAAAAGAAGATACTCCTGCTACAAATAAGTTTTGAGTAAGGTCTACAATGAGCAAATTTCCAAAATGTTGATCGTAAATCTGTTCGAGAAAAGTAAACGTAATAACAATAATTAGAAAAATAAGAAGAATACTTTGCCACTTCTGTTTGAAATTCAGGAAAGCCACCCACTTTAAATTAAAGGAAAGGACTGTGCCGAAGAGAAACAGAGGAATAAAGTATAAGTACTTCTGAGGGTCTTCCAATAAGTTAATGTGCATGAAGTTGGTCAGAATACTTATCAGCGCTGCGTATTCAAAAACATGCCAGAGAATATTAAGGGTCTTGGTTTTCTGATACAGAATCATTTTCTTCCATACATAAAATCCATTGGCAAGAAAAATGAGGATTAGACCGATATTTACATGGTAAATAAAATTGACAAAAATTTCATTGTTCTTTAACTCGGGTGTCTGAAAGAAATTAATCAGAAACTTTATTACCAAAGATACAAGGACCGTTATTCCTCCGATAATAAAAACCTGCCATAGCATTTCAATAAAATTGGTGCCTCGTTTTTTTCCTATCTCAATTTTAAAAATCAGAAAAACTAAAAGGAAGAATATACTTAAAAAGGTATTTCTCCATGTGCCCGAAATGCTGAAATCAAATGTTGGGTGATGTAAGGAGTATAAAGTCAATAAATCCCCTGACAGCAGAACTAACCAACTAAGTACTGCCAGGGAAATATAGATAAAATAAAATTTTTTGGATGAGATGCCCATTTTGGCTGCTATCTACTGTAATTAGGTGCTTCTCTGGTTATCTGAACATCATGTGGATGGCTTTCTCTGATTCCCGAAGCAGTTATCTTAACAAATTTTGCCTGCTTTAAAGTTTCAATGTCAGCAGCTCCGCAATAACCCATACCTGCTTTTAATCCTCCAATCATCTGATAAACAACCTCAGATACCATTCCTTTGTAAGGAACTCTCCCTACAATGCCTTCAGGCACCAATTTTTTGATATCATCCTCTGCATCCTGAAAGTATCTGTCTTTGGACCCGTCTTCCATAGCCTCCAGAGAACCCATTCCTCTGTAAGATTTGAATTTTCTTCCTTCATATATGATCATTTCTCCCGGTGCTTCTTCAGTTCCGGCAAGTAAAGATCCTACCATGATGCAATTTGCGCCTCCAGCAATTGCTTTTACCAGGTCGCCGGAAAATCTGATACCTCCATCTGCAATAATGGGTACGTTATATTCTTTGGCTGCTTTTGCCGATTCGTAAACCGCCGACAATTGAGGCATTCCTACACCTGCAATTACTCTGGTAGTACAAATACTACCTGGTCCTATACCCACTTTAATTGCATCGGCTCCTGCCTGTGCAAGGGCTTTGGCTCCTTCGTAGGTAGCCACATTTCCAACAATAATATCCAGATCAGGAAATTTGGACTTTGCGGCTTTCAAAGCGTCAATAACACCTTTTGAATGACCATGTGCTGTATCAATACTTACCACATCAACACCTGCTTTAACAAGGGCTTGTATTCTGTCGAGTATATCCGGTGTTACTCCGACAGCAGCGCCACATCTTAATCTGCCAAATTTATCTTTACAAGCTTCAGGACGGCCCTTTTTCTTTAGGATATCCTTATAAGTAATTAATCCTATTAACTTAAAGTCATTATCAACTATAGGAAGTTTTTCAATTTTGTGTTCCTGCAAAATAAGTTCCGCCTGAAGAAGATCTATACCTTCTTTTGCTGTAACCAGTTTCTCCCTGGTCATTATTTGCGAAACCTTCTTGGTTTTTTCAGTTTCAAATCGCAGATCCCTGTTGGTTATTATACCCGCCAGTTTGCCATCTTCCTTAATTACAGGAATACCACCTATTTTATATTCTTCCATAATATGGAGTGCATCTGCCAAAGTAGCATCTTCATTCAAGGTTATCGGATCGAGGATCATGCCGCTTTCTGAACGTTTTACCCTTTTCACCTGATCAGCTTGCTTTTCGATGGACATGTTTTTGTGGATGAATCCCAAGCCGCCAAGATGAGCCATGGCAATAGCCATTTCATATTCAGTCACAGTATCCATTGCAGCGGACACCAGAGGAATATTCATTCGGATGTTTTTGGTGAGAAGGGTGGAAGTATCAGTGTTTCTAGGTAATACCTCAGAATATGCAGGCAATAACAATACGTCGTCGTAAGTTAATGCTTCAAATAAAAATTTAGACGAATCTAAGAACATTGCAAATAATTTAGGATGATCTATTTGCCGGGTAAAATTACTATAAATTCCCGACAATAAAAAACTGCTGGAAAGAAATAAATTTGGACTTTTTTAAAAGAAAATGCCGGTATTGGCATAAAATGTACAAAAAAATTTAATAATTTTTAGTTCCTTTTTGAGTCCTAATAAACCGGCATTTTTGAATCAATCTTTTTTGCCCAGGCATGGATCCCTCCTTCAAGATTAATCAGGTTTTTATATTGAAACTCCTGCTTGAGAAATTTTACTATCATAGCACTTCTCATTCCATGATGGCAATAAACCACCACAGGTTTTTCAGTAGGAATTTTTTCAATATGATCCCTTATATAATTCATAGGTATAAGTATTCCGCCAAGATTACATATCTCACGCTCATATTCCTCTCTCACATCAAGTAAGGAAAAATTTTTACCTGAATCCATCCATTGCTTTAACTCTTCTACTGAAATCTCATTCTTTTCAGATAAATCCTCTGTGTCACAACTAAAGTTATAAGTCCCCAGGCAATTTAGGTTAAAGTTCTCAGGATTTGCGGCAAAAGTTACTATTGATTGATTCATAGTTAAAGCATCGAAAAGTAATAATCTTCCAGACAAAGGTTGCCCTATACCTGTAATGATTTTTATCACTTCATTTGCCTGCATAGTGCCAATAAGTCCTGGTAACACACCTATCACACCGGCCTCAGAGCATGTAGGAACTTCTCCAGGTAAAGGTGGTTCCGGAAACAAACACCTGTATGTAGGGCCCTTGTTGCCTTCCTTGTCTGTCAGATTAAAAACTGAGATTTGTCCTTCAAATTTGAAAATTGCTCCGCTTACAAGCGGCTTGTTCAGTATTACACAGGCATCATTGCAAAGGTATCTGGTAGAAAAATTGTCTGTTCCATCGACTACGATATCGTATTTCCCGACCACATCCAAAGCATTATCAGTAGTTAATGATTCTTTGTAAGTAATAAAATTTGTATATGGGTTTTGTTGTTTAAGTTTTGTAGCGGCAACTGAAGCTTTAGCTTTTCCGATATCCTCAACAGCATATAAAACTTGCCTGTGCAGATTGGATTCGTCTACATTGTCTCCATCAATAATACCAATGGTGCCAACACCTGCAGCGGAAATGTATTGTAAAACCGGGCAACCTAAACCGCCGGCACCTACCACCAGAACCTTTGCATTCTTAAGCTTTTCCTGCCCCTCCATTCCCAGTTCTTTCAGGATAATGTGGCGATTGTATCTTTTATGTTCCTCTGGTGTTAACATTAATTATCAAATTCCAAATTACAAAATCATAACAACCAAATCATTCTTAATTCTTAACTCCTAATTCTTAATTCAAAATTATCATACACAGCATCCCAATCTTTCCACACAACTTCATATCCCTGTGATCGGATAAATTCAGCTACTTCCTGAGGAGTACGTTCATCCGAAATTTCAAATTGCTCCAATGCGTTGATTCCGGCTGCATAGCCACCTGGATCAGTTTTTGATCCCGCGCTGACAGATGTTACTCCCAGTTTCATCACATTGTTTCTGAATTTTTCAGGTTCTCTCGTAGAAAGTGTTAGTTCAAGCTCTTCATTAAAAATCCTGTAAGCACAAATCAATTGCAGCAACTCCCGGTCGCTAATATTTACTTTTGGTTCGAGATTTCCTGTATAAGGTCTTAATCTTGGAAAGGAAACGGAGTATTTGGTCTTCCAGTATTTCTTTTCAAGATAATTGAGGTGAAGCGCATTGAAAAATGAATCTGTTCGCCAATCTTCCAGTCCTAATAACACACCCAATCCTATTTTGTGGACACCTGCATTCCCTAACCTGTCCGGAGTTTCCAGGCGAAATTCAAAGTTGGATTTTTTTCCTTTAGGATGATGAAATTTGTAATTTTCTTCATGGTAAGTTTCCTGATATACCAGCACACCATGAAGCCCGAGTGGAATCAATGCTTCATATTCTTCCTGATCTAAAGGTTGAACTTCAATCGATATATTGGAAAAGTATGGGCGTACCAGTTTGAAAACATTTTTGAAATAATCCAACCCAACGGTTTTATTTGCTTCGCCCGTTACCAGTAAAATGTGATCATATCCGTAAGACTTTATTACTTTTATCTCATCCAGTATTTGCTGATCAGTAAGAGTAACTCTCCTGACTTTATTATCAAGACTGAATCCGCAATAGGTACATATATTCTGACATTCGTTGGAAAGATACATGGGTACAAACATCTGAATTGTTTTACCAAATCTTCTCAGGGTAATTTCCCTGCTCATCAGGGCCATTTTCTCCAAGAATGGTGCAGCAGCAGGGGAGATCAATGATATAAAATCATCGAGGTCCTTTTTCTTTTTGTTCAAGGAGTATTCTACATCTGATTCCTTTGTGGAATATATTTTGTCCTGAATTTCGTTCCAGGAGAATTTTTCAAATACAGACTTGAAAGTGTTCATAATTCTGATCTCTTATTATAAATCTTCAAGAAAAGCTGTAAGCGGGCTGCTTGCTTCAGCCAGTTTACTTGTTTTTCCGAGTTTAGCTTCGAAGGCCATTCTTCCGGCTTCAACAGCGATCTTAAATGCTTTTCCCATCATAACAGGATCAGCAGATACAGCTATCGCTGTATTGACAAGCACAGCATCAGCTCCCATTTCCATTGCTTCAGCAGCATGAGAAGGAGCCCCGATTCCGGCATCTATTATTACAGGTACAGCTGATTGTTCAATAATTATTTCCAGCATGGCTTTGGTTTGAAGACCGTTGTTGCTTCCAATGGGAGAACCAAGCGGCATGACAGCAGCTGTTCCTGCATCTTCCAGCCTTTTGCATAAAACCGGATCGGCGTTAATGTATGGAAGGACTATGAATCCAAGTTTTACAAGTTCTTCCGCTGCTTTTAAAGTTTCCACCGGATCGGGAAGAAGGTATTTTGGATCGGGATGGATTTCAAGTTTCAGCCAGTTAGTTTCAAGAGCCTCTCGCGCCAGTTGGGCCGCAAAAATGGCTTCTTTTGCATTTCTTACTCCTGATGTGTTAGGAAGCAGGTTGAATTGATTGTCGTCAAGATATTTTAAAATTTCATCTTCCTGCTCATTGAGGTCGACTCTTTTCAGAGCCATTGTAACAAGTTCAGATCCGCTTGCCAATAAAGCCTCCTTCATAATTCTGCCCGACTGAAATTTACCGGTACCGGTAAACAGCCTTGAATTAAAAACTTTTCCTGCAATAATCAGTGGTTGCATATGCCCGATGGTTGTAATTGTATTAAAATCGATTTAATAATTTCCTGTTTGTTCTCTACTTTGTTTACAGCAGATGCAACTGCTACTCCATGTACTCCGGTTTCTATTATAGGACTTACATCTTCCGCAGTTATTCCTCCTATAGCAATAACAGGTATCGATATGCTATTTTTCCTGCACTGCTCCATTAATCTGTAAAAACCATTAATTCCCAACACAGGACTTAAATTTTCTTTGGTATCTGTGAATCGGAATGGTCCCACTCCGACATAATTAACAAATTCATTATGCATCAAAATATCTTCCCAAGTATTTGCTGTTCCACCGATAATGAATTTATTTCCCAATATTCTTCGTGCTTCAGACGAAGGCATGTCATTTTTTCCTACATGTACTCCATCCGCAGCTATTTCTTTTGCAACAGATACATTGTCATTTATAATCAGTAAAGCATTATATAGTCTACATATTTCCTTTACCTCTGAAGCGGTCTTTTTATATTCTTCTTCGGATTTATTTTTTAACCTTAACTGAATCCATTCTGCGCCGGCCTTACAAGCTTCTTCTGCAAGCTGCGTATGGCTTTTGCCGTTTATATCCTGAGTAATTATTTGAAGTCTGGAGATGCCCATTTTTAGTTATGATGATAACCTAATAATCTGTTATTGCTTTTTAAAATTTTATATGTATAGTCTTTGGACCTCAGGCAGGATTTTATTAAGGTGTAACCGGAAGCAAGATTTGCTGTGAGTGCTGAGGATAATACACATCCGCTGCCATGTTTGGGATATACATTTCCGGCTTTAGGATTAAAAGGGTGCTCTTTACCATCTATTATCAGAAAGTCTTTACCCGGCGTCTCAATGTTGTGTCCTCCTTTAAGATACACTTTGCATTGCCTGCTGATCATTCCTGCTGCTATCAAAGGAGTAGCATCAGGTATTATTTTTTTTATTTCATTCCAATTTGGAGTAATCATATAAATATGATCCAGAACTTCGCTTATGTTAGATAGTTTCCAGTCATCGTGGAATGTAAAACCCGCTGATGCGGAAAGTACAGGATCCCAAATGATTTTTACCTGCGGTTGTTTTTCTTTAAGGAAAAAAATTATCTTTTTAAGAGTTTCAAGATTTTCTATCAGACCAATTTTAACCCAGCTTACGGAAAATTTATCAAACAACTTTTCCATTTGTTCTTTCATTTCTTCAAATGGAACCCATGAAACGGAGTAAAAATTACTGTCATTTTGTACAGTAGATGCGGATGAAATACCGAAAGCATAAACCTTGTTTTGTTCAAAGGTTTTTATGTCTGCAAGCAGTCCTGCACCTGCACTTGGATCAAGTCCCGCTATGGCCAAACAATTTGCCCTTTCTTTCATGCTTCTGCAAACTTTTTAATTTTTTTAAAAGAGTAAACTGCTTTGTCTACTGTTAACGATTCCTGTTTCCATATAGCTCCTAATAGCGCTACCCCTGAAAATCCTGCCAGTTTTAATTCTGATATTTTGAATTCATCTACTCCTCCCAAAGCCACAACATTCAGATCCGGGTTGTCTGTTAGAAACTTTTTAATATCATCGATTTTAAATCCGGAAGAATAGTTGCCTTTAGAAATGCTGTTGTAAACAGGACTAAGTAAGCTGTAATTGGCAATTGCCTTCATAGTCAATACATCCTGAAAAGAATGGGCTGCGTAGCTTACAAGTCTTTCTTTCAATTTAAATGATTCTGCTAACTGTTTCGACTTATACAGATCGTTTACTGCACCACTTTTCAAATGTATACCTTTCAGATTATAAATATCAACCAGATGATAATTTTGATGTATGATAATGTTCTTGTGAAAACTACTGTCAATTTTTTCGAGGAAGAATTTCGTTTCTTCTTCATTTAAATTCGGCTTTCTCAGGTGAAGATATTCTAACCCTTCTGAAAACAGAGCATTTAAAATTTCATGCTCTACCGGAACGTTTTCTTCATCTGATATGACAATAACCTTCATTAGTCATTGTATTAAATGTAAATTTCTCCTCCGGTTTTTGAGAATTCTTCCGCTTTCTCTTTCATTCCTTTCTGAAGGGCTTCTTCTTCTGACAAGCCTGTTTTTTCTGCAAAATCTCTCACATCCTGAGTAATCTTCATAGAACAGAAATTTGGTCCGCACATAGAACAAAAATGTGCAGCCTTGGCTCCTTCAGCAGGCAGGGTTTCATCGTGAAATTCTCTTGCAGTGTCAGGGTCCAGTGAAAGATTGAACTGGTCTTCCCAACGAAACTCAAATCTTGCCTTACTCAATGCATTGTCTCTGTATTGTGCTCCCGGGTGACCCTTTGCAAGGTCAGCAGCATGTGCAGCGATTTTATAGGTAATTACTCCGTCCTTTACATCTTTTTTATTAGGAAGGCCTAAGTGTTCCTTCGGTGTTACATAACAAAGCATTGCACATCCATACCATCCAATCATAGCAGCTCCTATAGCAGAGGTGATATGATCATATCCCGGGGCAATATCTGTGGTCAATGGTCCGAGGGTATAGAAAGGAGCCTCATGACATTCTCTCAGCTGCTTATCCATGTTCTCTTTAATTAAATGCATAGGTACGTGGCCAGGACCTTCGATCATTACCTGCACATCATGCTTCCATGCAATTTTGGTTAGTTCTCCTAGCGTTTCCAACTCTGCAAACTGTGCTGCATCGTTAGCATCTGCAATCGAACCAGGGCGAAGGCCATCTCCCAGAGAAAATGAAACATCGTAAGCTTTCATTATCTCACATATCTCTTCAAAATGCGTATAAAGGAAATTTTCTTTATGATGTGCCAGACACCATTTTGCCATTATTGATCCACCTCTGGACACTATTCCTGTCACACGTTTTGCAGTTAACGGAACGTATCTTAATAGTACTCCGGCATGTATTGTGAAATAATCTACTCCTTGTTCTGCCTGTTCTATCAACGTGTCTTTAAAAATCTCCCATGTCAGGTCTTCTGCTTTTCCGTTTACTTTTTCCAGTGCCTGATATATTGGTACAGTCCCTATAGGTACTGGAGAATTTCTAATTATCCATTCTCTTGTTTCATGTATATTCTTACCTGTGGACAAATCCATAATAGTGTCCGCTCCCCAGCGAGATGCCCAAACCGCTTTTTCCACTTCTTCTTCAATACTTGAAGTTACTGCAGAGTTTCCTATGTTAGCATTTATTTTAACTAGGAAGTTTCTCCCGATAATCATCGGTTCGCTTTCGGGGTGATTGATGTTTGCAGGGATGATAGCTCTTCCCGCAGCAATCTCTTCCCTTACAAATTCCGGGGTAATATATTTTGCCGGAGTCCTTGCACCAAAACTTTCGCCCGGGTGCTGATGACCCATATCTTTAAGCTCATCTATTCTTTGATTTTCCCGAATAGCGATGTATTCCATTTCAGGAGTTATTATTCCTTTTTTAGCATAGTGTAATTGTGTTACATTCATGCCGTGTTTCGCTTTCAGTGGCTTTTTGATATGCTCAAATCTCAAATGATCCAGTTCTGAACTGTATAGTCTTTGTTTGCCATATTCAGAAGTGATTTCCGGAAGTTCCTGCACATCATTTCTATCAAGAATCCATGTTTCTCTTAATCTTGGAAGACCTTTTTTTACATCGATCTGCACATCCGGATCTGTGTAAGGACCGCTGGTGTCATATACAGTCACCGAAGGATTTTTTTCCGCAGGTTTATCTGAGAACTTGAATTTAGTTTCTGATAAAGCGATTTCTCTCATTGCAACTTTTATGTCGTGCAATTTCCCTTTAATATATATTTTTCTGGATCCTGTGTATGGATCTCTGGTTATACTTTCATGACTGGGAATTTTTTCTTTTCTCATCGGAAATAAAAGTTTATGATTAAAATTCTAATATTCTTAATTCTTAATTCTTAATTAAATTACCCTCCCTGGGTGGCTTTTATTATCACCACCTTGTCCTGCTCTTTAATTTTATGCGAGCTCCAGTTAGCTTTAGGAACTACTACATTATTCACAGCAATAGCTATACCTTTAGATTGTGCCAAATTAATATCATTCACAAGTTGCAAAAGATTGCAATCTGAGTTAGTAATTTGCTTTAATTGGTTGTTGATATAAATTTCCATTTAATGAAATAATGGAAACCGTAGAGGAGGAGAATAAAAAAGATGAGTTTTCTCAACTTTTCCCTTCGTCAGCATTATCTGAATCAGGTTCAAAGGGTATTATCTCAGTTCACCTTTTAGGTGAACACCCCTAAAGTTTCAAGGTAAATATATAATTAAAATCAATTCAAAGCAAACTATAAGGTTAAAAGCTTTGACTCAGTGATTAATAACCGGTTATTCAATAACTTGTTATAATTTTTTTGCACACATTATTCTGTCCTTTCCATGAAGGTCTTTGATTAGTTCAACATCAGTGTAATTCATTGAATTGAAAATTTCGGCAGTTTTTTTACCTAAGTGTTCATTTATTTCCATGTAAAATTTTGCACCTTCTCTTGCAATCCTATGACCTGTTTCTGCAATTTTTCTGTAGAAAATCAAGGGATCATCTTCAGGAACAAATAATGCAAGGTGAGGCTCGTGATCAAGAACGTTTTTATGCATTAGTGATTTTTCCTGCAAGGTGACATAGGGAGGGTTGCTTACTATGATGTCAAATTTATCATTCGTCGTTGGAAGGCCTTTTAATAAATCATCAATATAGAAATTTACTGTAGCTTTGTTTGTTCCTGCATTTTCTTTTGCCACTTGGATTGCTTCAGTGCTAACATCTACCGATGTTAAGGTGCAATTATTTAACTCAAGTTTTAACGTTATCGGAATGCAACCCGAACCGGTACCAATATCTAACATCGAAAGTGTTTTGCCCGAATGGCGCTTTATAATCAAATGAACTAATTCTTCTGTCTCTTGCCGAGGGATTAAAGTGTATTTATTGACTTTAAATTTTCTTCCATAAAAGTCTGCATAACCGGTAATGTATTGAATAGGCTCTGCATTGTTTAACCTGATGATAATTTTTTCTATCGTTGCCTCATCTACATTCAAAATAGGATTTGAAGAAACTCTTGCCAGCCTATTTGTTCCACTAATATATTCCACAATTATGTCAGCAATGCTTTCTGCTTCATTGGCATCATATATTTTTATGCCTGTTTTAATTGCATTATGAAGCTGTTTCGCTGATATTTCCATTAATGGAGAAATTTTTAATTGGATTTATTTTATATTTATGAAATGGATTGCAACCATTGTGTCAAAAATAAGTTAAATAATTTTAACTTAAATCGCATCAGAGTTTTTTCTGTCAATTTCTAAATCAGATTTTTAATTATTCTCATGGCCGCCAACAGGGACGAATTTTATATGGATAGAGCTTTTGAATTGGCTGCTTTAGGGCTTGGGCATGTAAGTCCTAACCCTTTGGTAGGTTGTGTGATTGTTAAAGATGGCACAATAGTAGGTGAGGGTTACCATATGAAGTATGGAGAATCACACGCGGAAGTAAATGCCATCAACTCAGTCAAAGACAAATCTCTGCTGGAAGGCGCAGAAATTTATGTAACACTCGAACCATGTACGCATTATGGAAAAACCCCTCCCTGCGTTGATTTGATAATGAAATATGGTTTTCAGAAAGTAATTATTGCCAATGAAGATCCAAACCCTATAGTTGCAGGAAAAGGAATAAGGAAGTTGATTGATTCAGGTTATAATGTGGTTACAGGTGTTAATGCTGAAATGGGTAAAAGAATCAACAGAAGATTTTTTACAAATATATTGAAGAAGCGCCCTTATATTATACTGAAATGGGCACAAACCGCTGATGGTTATATCGCCAGAGAAAATTATGAATCAAAATGGATCAGCAATCCATATTCCAGAATGCTTGTTCATAAATGGAGAGCTGAAGAGGACGCGATCATGGTGGGTACCAAAACGGCAGCATACGACAATCCTTCGCTGACTGTGAGAGAATGGGAAGGCAGAAATCCGGTGCGTATAGTTATTGATAAAGATCGCAGTCTTGATCCATCACTTAATCTTTTTGATAGACGTGAGAAGACCATATGCTTCAATATCGAGTTAGATAAAGAAGAGGAAAATATCAGCTTTATAAAGCTAAATGATGATGAAAACTTTCTGTTAAATGTATTTGAAAACCTGTTGCCCAGAAATATCGGATCAGTATTAGTGGAAGGTGGTACTGCATTATTGCAATCTTTAATAAAATCGAATCTGTATGATGAAATTAGAGTTTTTAAATGTCCTGTTCAGTTTTCTGCAGGTATAAAAGCGCCTCAAATTCCATTGCATGATTATTCAACAGACGAAATCCTGAAAGACCAGTTATATATCTATTTGCGAAAGGAGGTGGGTTTATGATAGATTTATTGAAGACATTTTTAAAAAAGCTCACCAATCTCACAGGACAAAACAAGTCATTGCTTTTTTTGAAAACCGGGAGAGATCAGGATCTGGATCTTAACGAGCTTGATTTTCTTAACGGTAAAAGTTCCTTTGAAATTATCAGCCATCTGATTTCAAGAAAAAATTCCATTGAACTTATCCCATATTTTGATAGCAGAAATGAAAAAGTAAATCAATTATCCAGGATATTAACAAAAATTGTAAGAAAGGAAAAACAAATATTTGAGGAACGGGGAGCCCGGGATCTTTATGTCGGCTGGCCATTTGTTCATGGTAAATTCAAAGACGGAACAGTTGTGCGTTGCCCCCTTATTTACTTTCCTGTATGTTTATCACACGATGAGAAGAACTGGAAGCTTGAACTTGCTCAGGATACAGAAACAGGATTCAATAAAAGTTTTCTTCTTGCCTATGTTCACTATAATGAAATTGTTCTGCCGGATGAATTTTTTGAGTTTGATTTTGATGAGTTCGATAAGGACAGCAAGGTATTCCGAACCTCGTTATATCAATACTTGCGGGATAATGGCCTGGAACTAAATTTTAATCAGGAGTTATTTATTGATAAGCTTTGCAGCTTCAAGGAATATAAGAAGGCTGATTTAAATGAATTGTTCGGTGATGGAGAATTAAAATTATTTCCTGAGGCGGTTCTAGGCATGTTCCCACAGGCAGGATCTTACCTGGTGCCGGATTATGAATCGATGATGGCAGAAAATAAGTTTTTATCGGTGGAGGAATTTTTTGAAAGTAAATTTTTAAAAAAAGCCGATGAATATTATAATATTTCAAATCAACCCATTCGGATAAAGGAAGAGCAGTTGATTTTGCCTTTTGCCACAGATGCATCACAGGAAAATGCCATTAAACAGGCTAAGGCCGGATCCTCATTGGTTATTCAAGGTCCTCCCGGTACCGGAAAATCTCAGTTGATATCAAATCTTGTAGCTGATTTTATAGCAAGAGGAAAAAATGTTTTAGTTGTTAGCCAGAAAAAAGCAGCACTGGAAGTGGTGATGAAAAGATTAAGTGAAGGCGGATTAAAAGATTTCCTATGCTTAGTAAACGACTTCAAATCGGATAGGAAACAGATTTATCAGCAAATCTATAGTCAGATCGAAAGGCTTGATGAATACAAGTACAAAAACAACAGCCTGGACAGCATTTATCTTGAAAGAAACTTTACTCAGGTTTCCAGAAGGATCGAGCAATTGGCTGAAGAGCTGGAAGAATTCAGAAAAGCATTGTTTGATGAAAGTGAATTCGGAGTATCAGTCAAAGAGCTTTATTTGAATTCAGATCCTGGCTTGCCAACAATAGATTTAAAACAGGAATACAGGTTTTTTAAGTTTTTTGAATTCAATCAGTTTAAAACTACTATCAAAAGATATCATCCGTTTCTTAAATATAGAAAATCAGGATATATCTGGAATGATCGTGTATCGTTTGCGAAGTTTGGCATAAAGGAAAAGAAGGAAATAGTAAGATTACTTGATCATATACCTTTTTATCAGACAATGATTTCAGAAAAAATCAGGGAGCAAATTGAGGCTTCTCTTGATTTTGAAGATTTTGAATGGATATTGCAAAGAGAGGAAAAAATAAAACAGCTGATATCACTGCTGGAAGATCCTGACACCTATAGATATTTTCAATTTATATTTTCTAAAAATACTAACCAGGATTGGCTTCTTATAAGAGAGCGTCAAATTAATGCCTCGTTTAAAGAAGAAGGGTTAGAGACTTCTTTGTCTTCTGATCAGCTTAATCAATTTCATCTGGCTTTTGAGCAGGCTTTTTTTTCAAGGAATAAATTCTACAAGTGGATTTGGTGGCGTTTGTTTTCCAAAGACCAGTTTTTAGTGCGAAGAGTGTTCGTAAGCAATAAACTAGAGATGAATAAGAAAGGGTTTGAGGAGCTGGCAAGAAAACTTGATAACAGAAGGAATTTTGAACATACAGTTACTGAATTAAGGCAAAGTGGTTGGCTTGCAGATGTACCTGACAAGTATGATCAGCAGGTATTTACTGATTGGTTTCATCAACAGTATACCGCAATTGCAGCTAAGGAGATTTTAAAAGATCTCAGAAGTTTAAAAGACTTTCTTAATATCACCGGTTCTAGTTTTGAACAATTAAAGAATCGCTTACTGAATATTGTAGAGATTATCAGACCTGTGCCTTCTGAAAGGCGATACTGGTTAAATTATTTCAGTTCGGGGCAGCTGACAAGAATTTATGGTGATTATCAATATTCATTAGATCTTAAAGAAACTATTGAAAGTGATTTTGATATACTTTGTGAATTGGATAAAATTCATGCTGAATTACCTGCCTCTCATATAGCAGTTTTAAATAAAGTTTATGATAAAGACCGTTCTGCAGATGAAGCTGTTGCTTTATTTCAAAATTCTGTTTCACTTGAATGGATTAATCACATAGAGGAAAAGTATCCCGTTTTGAGGACTGCGTCTACCTTTTTAATTGCTCAGAAAGAGCAGGAGTTACAGGAATGTATTCAGGAAAAGCTCAAAATGTCAAGTGATATTTTGATTTTAAAAGCCAGAGAACGTACCTATAGTGACGTAAATTTTAACAGGCTGAACAACATGGTTACATACCGGGAGCTAAAGCATCAGGTAGGTAAAAAGAAGAAGATTTGGCCAATCCGGAAATTATTCGGACAACACCATGAAGAGATCCTGAATTTAATTCCATGTTGGCTTGCGGGGCCGGAAGCTGTTTCTGCAGTCTTTCCACTGGAAGAAATATTTGACCTGGTGGTGTTTGATGAATCATCTCAATGTTATGCAGAGAGAGGAGTGCCTGCTATATACAGAGGAAAGCAGATTGTGGTTACAGGAGATGAAAAACAGTTGCCTCCTAATGATCTGTATCAGGTTAGATGGGAAAATCCTGATGAGGTAAATATGGCCGCTGAGGTTGACTCTCTGCTTGATTTTTGTAAACATTACTTGCCGCAAGCTCAATTGATAGGTCACTATAGGAGTCATTTTCCGGAGTTAATAAATTTTTCCAATCAGTATTTTTATAACAATACACTGCAGCTTATTCCCTCAAGTGAGGTGGTAATGAAAAGGGAGCCGGCTATACTATATAAAAATGTTAAAGGGGTGTGGGAAAACAATTCCAATTTCACGGAGGCTGATCATGTATCTGATATGGTGCTTGGTATGTTGCAGGACGGTAAGACCTCTATTGGCGTTGTGTCCTTTAACTATAAGCAGGCAGAGTTAATATTGGATTTGCTGGAAGCTAAATGTCAAAAAGGAAATATCGAATTACCATCTTCAGTATTTGTGAAAAATATTGAGAATGTACAAGGAGATGAAAAAGATGTTATAATCTTCTCTATTGCTTATGCACCGAATGCACAAGGGAAGATGGTTTATAATTTTGGAAGTTTAGGGATTGAAGGTGGGGAAAACAGGTTGAATGTGGCTATTACCCGAGCCAGAGAAAGAGTAATTGTCGTTGCAAGCATAGAGCCTTCCGAATTAAATACAAGTGAATATAAAAACTCCGGTCCGGTGCTTCTTCAAAAGTACCTTTCTTATGCCAAAGCTATTTCATCAGGCAAATCAGAAGAATTCCCGCATTCTGATTCAGATAAAACAGACTCGTGGTATCTTAAAAAGCAAGTCATAGATTGTATTGGAAAGGAAAATATAACTGATAATGGTTTCA
Organism: Cytophagaceae bacterium; assembly: GCA_046290815.1. Classification (GTDB taxonomy): domain Bacteria; phylum Bacteroidota; class Bacteroidia; order Cytophagales; family Cytophagaceae; genus JBKBUF01. The sequence goes on from JBKBUF010000006.1 coordinate 93,976, forward strand.
GATATGCGGATTTGATGTTTAAATCAAAAAGTAGTTATGGTGAGTTGATACTAACGGATGATAATCTCTATTTTAATGGTTTGTCATCTAAAGAGCTGCATGGATTTTTACCGATAACCTTAACCAATAAGAAATGGAATTTTATTCGTTTATATAGCAGAAACTGGTGGAACAACCGGAATGAAATAATTAATAACCTTCGTAATAAAATCACTCTGAAGTAATACAGTATGCTGCAAGTTAGTTTTGTGACAGTTTTTCTCGTATTTAAATCTCTTTTTAGTTCTTGTCAGTGTCATAAAACAAATGAAGAGCATTCAAGATGTAGATCCTACTATAAGATTAAAAAAACAGGCCATCTCCCGGAATATGTTACAGAATCTTCGGGTATTGAATATTCTGAAGACAGTACTTTTTTTTATGTACACAGTGATGGAGGAGGAGAAACAAAACTTTATCAAATTTCCCTTAAGGGTGAAGTATTTAAACATATAGAAATTAGAGGTGCTGCTAATAAGGACTGGGAGGATATTACCACTGACGGAAAAGGTAATTATTTCATTGGTGATTTCGGCAACAATTCTAATGTGAGAAAGGATCTTAAAATTTACAAGTTTAATATTCATAATAACCTGACTGAAGCAATCAGTTTTACATATCCGGATCAAAAAGATTTTCCTCCTCAGGAAAGTGGGATGAATTTTGACTGTGAAGCTATGGTTTGGGAGGCTGATAGTTTGTATTTTTTTTCCAAAAACAGAGGAGGGGGGCCAGTTAAGATTTATAGTCTGCCTGATAAACCAGGTAGCTATATTGCAGGATGTGTGGGTGAATTAACTTTAAAAGGAATGGTTACAGCTGCAGCCATAAACCATAATAGAGGTAAGCTAGCTTTGCTGACATACGGAAGAGTTTACTTTTACGATATTGTAAGGAAAGAGAATAAGATTTCATTTCAATTGTCTTCCTGTCAAAGATTTCGCCGGGGGTTACAAACCGAAGCAATAGTTTTTTTAAGCGAGGAGGATATATTAATTACCAATGAAGCAGGAAGGATTTACAAAGGAACAAAAAAAAGAGGAAAATTTTAAAATTTAAATTTTCCTCTTTTTTTTGTTATCCTTTCAATATTTTATACTTCCGATGTTGTTGTTGTTGCGTGCAAAAGAATTACACCTGCAATAATCATCGCTAAAGCTAAAATCCTTGGTAAGGTCAAATGTTCGTTAAAGAATACAATGCCTATTGCTACTAAAATGGCGGTCCCCAAGCCTGACCATATCGCATAGGCAATGCTAATTTCCATTTTTTTGATAGTAAGGTTGAAGAAATAATAACTTAATACATAGAATCCAAAAACGAATAACGTAGGAATAATCCTTGAAAATCCTTCGGATGTTCTTATTAATAAAGTTCCTATAACTTCACTTACTATTGCAAGGGATAAATATATCCAGTTCATATTGGGTAAAGTTTAGTGAGACAAATAAATAGTTGTCAGCAAAGTAATTAGGTATGGAGATTGTAATCTCCTTTATGCAGGGACTTTAGATGTCAAAAAGTTCGATATGGAATTTGCGGAATTGCATATATCTATTAACGGGCAACTATCTCCTGTAGTTCATGTGAAGTTTGTTTTTTAACTAAATGCATTTCAGGTACATGCATCAATCAACATTGCCTTATATAAATATCGGATTTTTATCTAAGCGAATGTAAAAATTTGGAAATCAGAGCAAATTATAAGTTTTATGCTCCGTCAACTGACTGAGTTTGGCAGAGGTTAAATATTTTTTTGGCGGTAAAAAAGCACTGTTATTTCTTTAATTCTTCCAGATATTTTTTGTCTTCAAATTTTACAATGGTCGTGATATCAAAAAACATCTGATTGATTTTCTTTTTATTTTTTCCAAGGGTCCAGATATCGTAGAATTTGCCGTTGTAAATTTTTCTTTCCTTTTCCACTACATTGTAATTCAATGAAGACAATATTTCAGTTTCATCTGATGTACTGAGTATAACAAATGCTGTCTCGTAAGTCAATCCATCACCAGAGTTTAATACAGCTCTTAATAATGCATTGTACATGCTTCGGGCAACCCGCTCATCTGAGGGTTTATTAAGCTTTGATAAGGCGAATGATTTTTCAAAAAGTGCAGTGAGGCTGACAGGATTGTAACCAAGTAGACTGTCACAAAGTGTAACACATTCAGAATATTTTTTTTCAATGTTTAAATCCCTGATTCTTGCTTCCACTTCAGCATGTTCAACAGGATCATATGTTGCCTGGTAGGCAAAACCGTAGTAAAGGTAAGGGAAATCAGTTTTCTTTAGTGTAGTGTCAAGTTGTTGGAAACGATTTAGAAGGTTAGGGTAGTAAAAATTGCTCTGTTGGTTCTTTACCTCTTTCTCTATCAACTTGAGGTCAATTGTTTGACCAAACGTATTTATTGAAAAGAAAATAATTCCGAAAAGAAATAATAATCTCATTTAATTTTTTCAATTCTTAATCCGAATGAAATTATCCCCTTTACCGGATTTTCTCTCATATACTGCGTAACCTTCATATAGTACTTCCCGGTATATGGAAATGGATAGTTTGGTAGTGCAACTATTCTATAGTCAAAAATACTTCCTATTCCGTCGCCGAAAGGTTTGCCGGTTTTAGAATCCATGAGATCCATTCCCTGAAGTCTTTGCTCAATTTCTTTCCCGGTACTATCCATGATACTGTACTTTACATAAAGATTGTAGTATGGATAATCGATCGCATATCTTACGTTGTACAATACATTGTACCCGATTCTGTGATCCGGAATTTGAAATTCATAAATAAGAGGATTTTGTTCTTCCCAGCCTTCTTCAGGAAGATCTATGTTTTGTTCATATACTCTAAGAGAGTCGCATGAAGAAAAGGTAAGCAAGGAAAATATAAGCAGACCTGATAATAATGCTTTCATCTGTATAAAACTGCTATTAAGCTGCCAGGTGGAATAATGAACTTTCATATTACATTTTCCTTGGTTGTCCTCCCTGCTGATTGCCTGCAGGAGAATTGGCATTAGGTTTCTTCTTCTTTTTCTTCTTTTTCTTTTTCTTGAACTTGTCATCAAATCGGCTAAGCTCTATTTTTTCCTGTTTTGCTTTTTCTTCTTCTTTGTTGGTTTCTTCAATATTTATATCAAGTGAAGCAGGTTTGGTTCCTTTTTTGTTCAGCGCTAATATTTCATTTACTCTTTCAACAGAGAGAGGATGCCAGGTGGTTTCTTCCCTATAACCAAACCACATAATCTTTTTGAAGATATCCGTTTTCTGAAGGAAAGCCTGACCTTTCTCAGTTAATAGGGGCTCTTCAACTTCCGGTATATCTTTCAGCGCGTCCATATATGTCTCCAGTTCATAATTCAGGCAGCATTTCAATCTTCCGCACTGACCTGATAACTTACTTGGATTCAAAGAAAGGTTTTGATATCTGGCAGCAGAAGTGGAAACACTTTTAAAGTCTGCAAGCCATGTGGAGCAGCATAATTCTCTTCCGCATGAACCAATACCCCCCAATCTTCCGGCTTCCTGACGCAGACTGATTTGACGCATTTCAACTCTTACCTTAAATTCGTTAGCCAGAAGCTTTATCAGTTCCCTGAAGTCAACTCTGTCCTCTGCCGAATAAAAAAATGTAGCCTTGGTGTTGTCGGCCTGGTATTCTACATCTGTCAACTTCATTTCAAGTTTTAAATCCTGAATGATCTGTCTTGTTCTGAACAGGGTAGGTAATTCTCTTTTCTTTGTGGTCTCGTATTTTTCCAGATCTTTCTGGCTGGCTATCCTGTATATCTCTTTAATATTTTCGTCTTCTGCCAGATTTTTCTTTTTCAATTGAAGTCTTACCAGCTCTCCCTGTAAAGCAACATGACCTAAATGATGACCGTTCGGTACGTTCACTATTACCGGATCACCAATATTTAATTCAAGCTTATTTACATTCCGGAAGTATTCTTTCCTTCCGCCTTTAAAGCGGACTTCAACTATATTATATGAAGGCACAAGAGACATTTCCATGTTTCCCAGCCAGTCAAAATTGTTCATCTTATTGCAGCCACCGGTCTGACACCCGCCATTTTTTCCGCAACCACCACCGGTTCCACAACTTCCCGAACTACATGAACTGCATCCCATCTATCTTATCGGTTTCGTTTTTAGTTATACTTAAGTGTATTTTGATTTAATGCCACCAGATCCAATCCTATATCTCTTCGGAAGTATTTATTATCCCAGTTAATTGTTTCTGCAGCCTTATTAGACTTTTTAAGAGCGTCAGGAATATCTTTTCCTAATGCTGTGACCGAAATAACTCTTCCTCCGTTCGTAACAATAGTCCCATTATTATCCTTCGTTCCTGCGTGAAAAACTATAACATCACTAACTTTATCAAGTCCAGAAATTGCTTTGCCTTTTTCATAATCTGCAGGATATCCTCCTGCCACAAGCATTACAGTCGTAGCTGTTTGTTCAGAAGTTTTAATATTTACTTCTGAAAGCTTTTTTTGAGAGATTTTAAGTAAAATTTCGGCAAAATCGTTTTCCAACCTGGGGATTACCACCTCTGTCTCCGGATCGCCCATACGTGCATTATACTCTATAACGTAAGGTTCTCCTCCCATATTCATCAAACCAAAGAAAATAAAGCCGATATAGTTAATTTTTTCGGCCTTTAATCCATCTAATGTAGGTTTAATTATTTTATTTTCAACCTTTTTGAGAAATTCTTTATCAGCAAATGGTACTGGAGAGACGGCCCCCATTCCTCCGGTGTTCAATCCGGTGTCGGCTTCGCCGATTCTTTTATAATCTTTTGCTTCCGGTAAGAGGATATAAGAATTGCCGTCGGTCAGCACAAATATGGAAAGCTCAATCCCCTGAAGGTATTGTTCAATAACAACTTTAGAACTTGCCTCCCCAAACATTCTGTTCTGGAGCATTTCCTTCAGGACTTCTTTAGCATGATTTCTATCCTCAGAAATTATCACTCCTTTTCCGGCAGCAAGTCCGTCTGCTTTTAAAACAATTGGAATGGTGTGCGAATCAAGATATTGGAGGCCCTCATTAAGTGACGACGCAGTGAAGGTTTTAGATGCAGCGGTTGGAATTCCATATTTATTCATGAAATTCTTTGAGAAGTCTTTGCTTCCTTCGAGTTGTGCTCCTTTTTTATCCGGTCCGATTACGCAAATGGATGTTAAACTGGAGTTGTTTTCAAAGTAATCTCTTACACCTTCTACCAGAGGAGCCTCCGGGCCTACCAGAACTATAGATATCCCTTTTTCCAGGCAGAATTTCCCCAGATTTTCAAAGTCGGTCGGCTGAATGTTTACATTTTCTGCGATTTGCCCGGTACCGGCATTGCCGGGTGCTACATATAATTTTTCACAAAGCGGACTTTGTTTTATTTTCCAGGCAAATGTATGTTCTCTCCCTCCGGATCCTAGTATTAATATTTTCATCTATTTAACTGTAAAAAATTAATGAACACTTAGTTGGCAACTTCTGAAAGGAACTTAATCCTCATTAGTCTCAATTCTTCTTCAGTAAAGTCAGAACCAAGCGTTTTCATTGCAAGTCCAATATTGTCATTTTCAGCATTCATAAAATAATCATAAATGTCCTGCTGCTTATCCTCATCCATAATCTGTGATATGTAATAATCAAGATTTAACCTAGTGCCGGAATAACATATATGTTCAATCTCCTCAATTAATTCCTGCATGGTCAGGTCTTTGGATTCAGCTATTTCCTCAAGATCAATTTTTCTATCTATTTGCTGAATGATAAATATTTTTATTTTTGATTTATTTACCGAAGATTTTACTACAACTTCAGAAGCTGTGGTAATATCATTTTCTTCAACATATTTCTGAATCAGATCAAGAAATGGTTTGCCGAATTTCTGTACTTTACCCATTCCCACCCCATTGATATGGCTAAGCTCTTCCTTAGTGGTAGGGTAGGTTGTTGCCATTTCTTCCAATGAAGGATCCTGAAAGATTACATAAGGAGGAAGGTTTTTCTCTTTGGCTATTTTCTTTCTTAATGCCTTAAGAGAGTCAAATAAAGCAGGATCGTAAGCTTTTGCGCCAGCAGCTTGTTTCTCCAGTGTTTCCTCAGTAGACTCTTCGTTATAATCATGATCCTTGGATAAGGTAACAGGAACCGGATTTTCCAGATAATCCATTCCTTTATCAGTTACCTTTACCACACCATAATTTTCAATATCTTTCTCCAGATATTCCTCCAGCAGAATTTGTCTGTACAATGAATTCCAGAATTCAACTGTTTTATCTTTGCCTTTGCCGAATACTTCAAGCTGATCATGGCTGTAGCTTTTTACATATTCATTTTCCTGTCCTGTTAACACCGAACTCAGATGAGCAATGTCAAATCTCTCTTCAGTCTGTAAGACAGTTTTTATTGCCAGAAGAACTTCCTCCATAGCTTCAAATTTCTCTTTAGGTTTTATACAATTATCGCAAAAGCCGCAGTCATTTTCAAGATGTTCACCAAAGTAATGTAACAATTGTTTTCTTCTGCATACGGAAGACTCGCTGTAAGCAACGATCTCCTGGAGCAAATGTCTTGCATTGTCACGTTCAGTTACGGACTTATCTTTATTAAATTTTTCAAGTTTAACTATATCTTCAACATCATAAAACATGATACATTTCCCTTCAAGGCCATCTCTACCGGCTCTTCCCGTTTCCTGATAATATCCTTCAAGTGATTTAGGGGCATCGTAATGGATAACATATCTTACGTCCGGTTTGTCTATCCCCATACCGAAAGCAATAGTAGCTACGATAACATCAGCATCTTCATTAAGGAAAGCGTCCTGGTTCGCCATTCGGATATGAGAGTCAAGTCCTGCATGGTATGGTAAAGCTTTTATTCCATTTACTTTTAATAATTCAGCAATCTCCTCAACTTTTTTCCTGCTCAGGCAATATACAATACCGGATTTTCCTTTGTTTTCATGTATAAATTTTATCAGCTGCTTTTTAGTCTGGGATTTCTTTCTTACCTCATAATAAAGATTTTTTCTGTTGAAGGAAGATTTGAACAAATCAGCCTCTTCCATCTGCAGGTTTTTCTGTATGTCAATTTGTACCTTCGGAGTAGCGGTGGCCGTAAGAGCAATTACAGGAAGATTTCCCAAAACATCTATAATTGAACGAATTTTTCTGTACTCCGGTCGGAAATCATGCCCCCACTCAGATATACAATGAGCTTCATCTATGGCTACAAAAGAAATAGTTCCTTTCTTTAGGAATTCTATGTTGTCTTCTTTAGTAAGTGATTCAGGGGCTACATAAAGAAGTTTTACTTCACCATTTAAAGTTTCTTTTTTTACTTTGTTGATTTCAGACTTGGTAAGTGTTGAGTTTAAAAATTGAGCATTAATTCCAAGGGCATTTAATTGGTCTACCTGATTTTTCATTAGAGCAATTAAAGGTGAGATGACAATGGCAGTCCCCTTGGACATGATTGCAGGAAGTTGATAACATAACGACTTCCCTGCCCCAGTAGGCATTAGCACAAAAGTGTTTTTGCCTGAAAGAACATTATTAATAATTTCGATCTGATTACCTCTGAATTGATTGTATCCGAAAACACTCTTTAGAGTTCCGGTAATATCAATTTCATTTTCGACTAACATTTTCTCATCAATCATCATTAAATCTTAAATCCTTTTTTATATTTGCTTAAGGTAGAATTATGAAGTGGGATACATCAACATCCAGTAACTTGAAATTAATAAAAAATATCAAAAGTACAGCAACAAATTCTGCTGATAATAGAAGCGTGGGAGTATAAATTCCTATATTTTATCCGGAAATCAGGTTTATGAAAACTTGTTCAGGAAATAGTACAAATCCTTATGAGTTGAATTTCCGAGGGAAATCAGTATGTTAGGATGGATTACGGCAATTTTGGTGCTGCTATTATAACATTCAGGATTTTATTTGAGTTAGAGAGAATATATTTGTCTGGCCTTTTAGAGGTTCGAAATTAAACATTTTTAATAAAATTGATCTGATCATGAATCAAAACAACTATGTGGTAATAATGGCAGGAGGGATAGGTAGCAGATTCTGGCCATTTAGCAGAGAGAAATTTCCAAAGCAATTTCATGATGTTTTAGGGACGGGAAAATCGCTTCTACAGCAAACAGCTGAAAGATTTTCAGAAGTTTGTCCCAATGAGAATATTTTTATAGTTACCAATAAGCGATATGCTGAGCTGGTAAAAGAACAATTGCCATTTCTTAAAAATGATCAGATTCTTTGTGAACCTATAGCAAGAAATACAGCGCCTTGTGTTGCTTATGCTGTGTATAAAATAGCAAAGGTGAATCCTAATGCTAATATGGTTGTAGCACCTTCAGATCATGTAATTATTAAGGAACAAGAGTTTGTTAAAACAATTTTATCTGCTCTCAAGACTACAGAATGTTCTGATAAGCTTATTACATTGGGCATTAAGCCAAGCAGACCAGATACCGGCTATGGTTACATACAGTATATTGATGGAGATGAGCAGTTGCTAAAGAAGGTCAAGACATTTACAGAGAAACCGGCCTTGGAACTTGCAAAGAAATTTATTGAAAGCGGAGACTTTGTGTGGAATGCAGGAATTTTTGTCTGGAATGCTAAATCAATCAAAGAGAGTTTTGAAAAGCATCTTCCGGATATGGCTGAAACCTTCCATGAAGGAGAGAATTTTTTCTGGTCTGAAAATGAAGAAAATTTTATTAATAAAGCATACTCGCACTGTAAGAATATCTCCATTGACTATGGCATAATGGAAAAGGCAGAGAATGTTCACGTTATGCTAAGTGATTTCGGATGGTCAGATCTTGGAACCTGGAAATCGGTCTATGATTTAAGTTCTAAAGACGATTGGGGAAATGTTGTAGAGGGAAATCATTTACTCTACGATACAAAAGAATGTATCATCAAAACCCCAAAGGATAAATTGGTGGTAGTTGAAGGACTGGAATCTTATATCGTGGCAGAATACGATAATGTATTAATGATTTGCAGGAAGGAAAATGAGCAGCGTGTAAGAGATTTCGTAGCAGATACGAAAAGTAAAAAAGACAGCCGATTTATATGATCAGGATCTTTGACGAATAACCTCGTATAAAATCATTCCTGTTGCTACAGATACGTTTAGTGACTGGACTTTTCCTGTCATAGGGATTTTTACCAGATGGTCACATCTTTTCATATATTCAGGAGAAATTCCATCTTCCTCTGATCCCATAATTATTGCTGCAGGGGTATTCATGTCTACAGCAGATATCAATTTTTCAGCTTTTTCTGTACAACCTATTATTGAAAGTCCGCTGTTCTTCAGATACGTGATGGTGTTTTTTAAATTGTCTTCTCTGCAGACAGGTATATAATTCAGGGCTCCTGCCGATGTCTTAACTGCATCACTATTGATCTGTGCGCTACCTCTGCTAGGAATTACAATAGCATGAACACCCATGCATTCTGCAGTACGTGATATTGCGCCAAAATTTCTGACATCGGTGATCCTGTCAAGGATAAGGACCAGAGGTGTTTCGCCTTTGTGGAAGCAGGAGCTAATTATATTGTCCAGTGAAGCGTAAGATACTGATGAAAGATAACAAACAACTCCCTGGTGATTTTTCCTGGTGACCCTGTTCAGTTTTTCAACAGGTACTTTTACAAGAGGGATATTCTGGGCAGAAGCCATTTTCATGAGTTCATAAAGCAATGGCCCTGCTTCCTTTTGTATAAGGATTCTATCTATTTCTTTCCCTGCATTTATCGCTTCCATCACCGGCCTGATGCCGAAGATGACATCCTGCGAAGAGGAAGGGCCTTGTTTGAAATCACTCATTGTTGCATAAATCCGAAAATCGAAATCCGAAATCCGAAATGTTTAGTTTAATTGTATCCACATCACCATCCTATATCCAACATCCAACAACCACATCCAACATCTAATATCTAATATCTAATATCTAATATCCTACATCTCTCCTATTGTCTGAAGAAAGATGAGAATTTCATCAGCTGTTCTTCGTATTTGGCTGCTTCCTGTGTTTTGCCAGCTTCCTTCAAGGCACGGATAATGTGATCTAAAATGTAGAAGTTGACGTCGTAGTCCCGGCCTGCAGGATATTTATTTTTTCTGTAGAATTCCACCAACTCCAGTGAACGTGTTGCCATGGTATTTGCAATTTCCAATGCCCATTCATCCTGGTCGAGTTTGAACAGCAGATTAATAAATGGTGGTGTTGCCAGATCATATGGTATGGTTGCGTCAGGCATTACAGTATAACAATGTCTTATTACTTCAAGAGATTTTTCTTTCTTGCCTTCTGCATATAGCTGAGCTGCCAATCTGTAAAACTGTGATCTTGCATTTACAGGGAATCTCAAATAGTTCTCATCATAATAAACTTTAGGATTGTCCAGCTCTCTCCAATGGAAGTTATTCATCATTCTGTCATACATCACTGTGCTGTTAACAAAACCTTGTGATCCGGCAGGATATTTTACTGGTAGCAGACGATGAGCTAAACCTTCAAGCTGAGTATATTCTTTCAGATTAAGGAAGTTAGCGCCTGATAAAGTTGTTGAAAAATAGATAGGTCTTTTCCAGTTGTTTGTTACAATCATATCAAGAATAACCAGATCTTTTTTCTCTAAGGTGCTTGCGTTGATATTCCAGCTTAATCTGTCAAGGATAAGACCATGTAAAGTATCAGGTACTGCACCAGATCCTATAACAGCCTCTTTATCGATGTCCAAAAAGAAGTTTTTAGAAGGAAATATGGTATAAAAATCACCTGATCTTCCGGATTCTTGTCTCACTTCCGGGTTCTCGGATTTTACAAGTTGCAGGTAACCAGCAAGATTAATTCCTGTAGAATATTTTGGCCTTTCCACAAAATATACCTGATCATTTTTTCCCTGAATGTAATCATCAAACTCTAATGAAATAGGCAGGGGTTCTGAATCATATGCCTGCCGTTTCATTTGATCTATGTACCAGTCTGTGTTCAATAAACTTAAATTGCACACTCTAACATCGGTACGGAAGCCTTCCACCTCCTGTACATACCAAAGAGGGAATGTATCGTTGTCGCCACCAGTGAAGATTATAGCATTCGGGGCACAGGAGTTTAGGAGATTTTTAGCTGAGTCGACTGCATGGTATCTGTTGGATCTGTCATGATCGTCCCATCCCTGAGCAGCCATTATTCCGGGTACTATCAAACAAATCAGGGTGACTAATGTAGGTCTTAGAACCTCTGATGATAAGTATTTTTTGAGCAGATCACTTAGAAAAAACACACCCATTCCTATCCAGATACAGAATGCATAGAATGAACCGGCAAAAGTATAGTCTCGTTCTCTTGGCTCAACCGGTGGTTGATTCAGATAAACTACAATAGCAAGGCCTGTCATAATAAATAATGTCATTACAACCCATGCATCTTTTTCTTTCCTTATGAAGTGGAAAATCATACCTACTATTCCTAGTATAAGTGGTAGTGCAAAGAAGTTATTTCTTCCTTTGTTGTTTTTAAGTATTTCAGGCATCCCTTTGGCAGATTGAGTTGGCCAAAGTACTCCGGCATCCTGTATGTCACTTTGTCTTCCTACAAAGTTCCAACCAAAATATCGTAGGTACATAAAACCTATCTGATAATTCAGCATGAATGATTTATCCTGCCAGAAGGTTGGCTTTCTCCCCGGGCGTAATTTCATCCACTGTCCGTACGCCTCCACATGATGCCCCTGAGTACTATATGCTCTTGGAAATAGAGTAATGTGTTTCGGATCATACTCATACTTCATTTTGTAATCATACACCACATATTCTCCCTTTTCAGAATCTTTTCTGTACAAAGGAGCTCCTTTTTCAGCATCAATAGGATAACCTGCAGTGAATAGAGGTCCTCTCAATAAAGGTCTGTCTCCGTATTGCTCTCTCTTCAGATAGGAAACGAAACTGATCACATTTTCAGGGTTGTTTTCATCGATAGGAGGATTATAATTTGATCTAATAACGATGATTCCATAAGAGGCATAACCAATAAGGATAAACACAAGGGAAAGGAGAATGGTGTTTAACATTTTCTTCTGCTCTTTTATGGAATAATGGATCCCATATATGATTGCTCCTAGGAATAGGAGAGTGAATACAATAATTCCTGTGTTAAATGGCAATCCTAAGGAGTTGACAAAGAATATTTCAAATTGTCCGGCTATTGAAGGTAAGCCGGGAATAACGCCGACCAGTATTACTACAATGATAATGCAGCTGATTACAATAGTAAGTATAAGTCCGTTTCTGGTTGGCTTATATTTTTTGAAATAATAAACCAGACCTAAAGCCGGTACAGTAACTAGGTTTAGAAGGTGCACACCGATTGATAATCCCATCATGTATGCGATAAGAACCAACCATTTGTCCGAATCGGGTTCTTCTGCTTTTGTTTCCCATTTAAGAATAGCCCAGAACACAAAAGCTGTAAAGAAAGAAGACATGGCGTAAACTTCAGCTTCCACAGCAGAAAACCAGAAAGAGTCTGAGAATGTAAATGCCAGACTTCCTATAATACCACTACCTATAATGGCGATGGTTTCTCCCGTAGTAGGATTGTTATAGTCTACGGCAAGTTTTTTAGTCAGCAGGGTAATAGTCCAGAATAGGAATAACACTGTAAAGCCGGAAGATACTACTGATACCATATTTACCAGGACTGCCACTTTAGTTACGTCTGAGGTAAAAAGAGCGAAAATTCTTCCTATTAATAAGAATAGAGGAGCTCCGGGAGGGTGTGGGACCTGAAGTTTATAAGCACATGCAATAAATTCACCCGCATCCCAAAAACTTGCAGTTGGTTCAACAGTAAGTACGTAAACAGCTGTAGAAATAAGAAAAATTAACCAGCCGGTTAAATTATTTAGCTTTTGATAGTTGTTCAACATCTTAAATTTAAAAATTATGGAAGGCGAAATTAGCAATTTTCTCTTAAAAGGCTAATTGATGTTCTTATTAATTCACAGGGGCGAAAAGGAGGCAGAACCACCTGAAGAGGATTTTTCTCAGGCAATAGCTAAAATAATATCAGATGAAGAGCTCGTTAAAGATTCCTGATCCTTTGGATCTTTTTGGTTTCGATCAGGCCTTTGTCGGAGTAAATATTGCAGAAATACATGCCTGGTTTGATGTGAGAGAAGTCCACTTCAACTTTGTAGGTACCTGCAGTTTTATTGGATAGGTCAATGAATGCAACTTCTTTTCCTATCAAGTCATAAATACGGATGAATTTGACGTTTTTATTTCCTGTATTTACTCTGATAGTCAAAAGTTCATTTTCTACCGGATTCGGAGAAATGAACATTTCATATCTGGCATCCTTTACCTCAGTGGTATCCATCACATGGTGAGAATTTCCATGAGCTAATGCATTATGCTGAGCCACAGAACTTTGTTTCCAAAGCACAAAAGTGGTAAGCAAAATTGCAAAAGTATATTGTAAAGTTTTTACCATATATAGTCGAGTCCGAGTTCAAATATAACACATAATCCGTAAAAATCATGCCAAATTATACAATAATCCGGCCCATTTATCATTATACAGGATTTCTATCAATATAGTTACAATCTTTGAAAAATGCAAGAAAAATCTCCAAATAACTTATTATAATGCAATTACCCCGCCCAACCCTCTCTATCCAAACTCCTGTATTGAATTGCTTCTGCAAGATGTTCCAATAAAATTTCTTCGCTTTCTGCCAGGTCCGCAATTGTTCGGGAAACTTTCAGAATTCTGTCATAAGCTCTGGCAGATAAGCCTAATTTTTCCATAGCAGTTTTCAAAAGATTTTTTCCTGCTTCACTTACATCACAGATTTCCTTGACCATTTGTGGTGGCATCATAGCATTGGAGTGTATAGGGTTGCCATCTATTTCCACATCTTTAAATCGCTCAGATTGGATCTTTCTTGCTTTTACTACTCTATCTCTTATGATCTCACTGTTTTCTGATTTTCTGTTCGCTGTCATTTCATCAAAGCTCACAGGTGTTACTTCTACGTGTAGGTCTATACGGTCCAACAATGGACCTGAAACTTTATTCAAATATCTTTGTACAACCCCTGGTCCGCATACACATTCTTTTTCCGGATGGTTGTAATAACCGCAAGGGCAGGGGTTCATGCTGGCGACAAGCATAAAGTTAGAGGGGAAATCAACAGAAATTTTTGCTCTTGATATTGTTACCCTTCTTTCTTCAAGCGGCTGGCGCATTACTTCAAGAACTGTTCTTTTAAATTCCGGTAATTCATCGAGGAATAATACACCGTTATGTGCAAGTGAAATTTCTCCGGGTTGCGGATGGCCTCCACCTCCTACGAGCGCCACATCCGAAATTGTATGATGAGGAGAGCGAAACGGCCTGCTGCAGATAAGTGATGCAGCACCTTTAAGTCTTCCTGCTACTGAATGAATTTTGGTTGTTTCCAAGGCTTCATGGAGACTAAGCGGTGGTAATATACTTGGAAGTCTTTTTGCCAGCATTGTTTTACCTGCACCGGGAGGTCCTATCATGATCACATTATGCCCCCCCGCAGCAGCAATTTCCAGTGCACGCTTTATATTTTCCTGGCCCTGCACATTGGCGAAATCAGCTTCATAAATATTATTGTTAGTGAAGAAAACTTCTCTTGTATCCCTCACTACAGGGTTAAGTTTTAATTTGCCTTCAAAAAAATCTATCGCTTCATTGAGTGAGCTTACTCCGTAGATTTCAATGTTGTTGACTATCGCTGCTTCGTCCTCGTTTTCTTTAGGTAGAATAAATCCCTTGAAACCTTGTTTTCTTGCTTCAATTGCTATAGGCAACACACCTTTGATTGGCCTTAACGTGCCATCAAGTGCAAGTTCTCCCATAATTACATATTTGTCGAAGTCGGGAGCAAATATTTGTCCTGAAGCATACAATGTACCTAATGCAATAGGAAGGTCATAAGCTGATCCTTCTTTCCTGATATCTGCAGGAGCCAGGTTTACCACTACCTTTTGTCGTGGCATTCTGAAACCAAGATTTTTTATTGCTGATTCTACGCGGTGTTCACTTTCTTTTACCGCGCTGTCGGGGAGACCAACGATACAAAATTTTGTACCTTGTCCAACATTTACTTCAATTGTGACGGTATAGGCGTTTACCCCAAAAACCGCACTTCCGTAAGTTTTGGCAACCATAGCTAGCTGAAAAATTTTTAAAAACTATTTAACTGTTTTCTCTATTAATAAAATTAAAATATGAATGATTTTAATGTGTATTTCCTGAATTCTGTCTGCGTAACCGTAATGAGGTACATTGAGAACGATGTCACATAATCCTGCAAGTTTACCGCCGTCTTTTCCCGTAAGGCCTACTACTTTCATCCCTTTGTTTTTTGCCTCTTCTGCCGCTTTAAGTACATTCTCGGAATTTCCGCTTGTGCTTATAGCCAGTAGTACATCTCCTTTGTTTCCCAAGGCGCCAATGTATCTGGAAAAGACATACAGGTATCCATAGTCATTTGCCGTACATGAAATGTGACTTGGATCGGATATGGCAATTGCCGGCAAAGGTTTGCGGTTATCACGATATCTTCCTGTCAATTCCTCCGCGAAATGCATTGCATCACAAAAAGAACCTCCATTTCCGCATGAAAGTATTTTATTCCCTTCATTAATGGCATTGCTCATCATCATTGCAGCATCTTCAATTTTTTTAATGTTGCCCTGGTCATTTAAAAAATTGTTTAATACCTCTGCAGCTGACTGCAATTCTTTAGATATTATTTCAGTATAAGACATCATTTTCGATTTGTATGCTAATTAAGAATAAAAGTATTAAACAACCAATTACAAATAAAAAAAACCGGAATTCCGGTTTTTAATTAATTAATATCTGTCGTCCCAGTCAGCACCACCTGCGTCATCATCATCAAATTGCTCCCATTCATCATCCAGGTTTTCTTCTTTCCATTTAGATTCATCATCGAGGTCTTCATCGTCATCCCACACTTCTTTGAAATCATCCCTGAAGTCATCGTCTTCCTCCATGGCTTTTTCTTCTTCCTCAAAATCTTTTACAATCTGAGCGGTAAGACCTGTTCTGGACAGCGCCTGTTCTTTGGTCAGACCGGCATCAAGCAGAGCTTTATAGGCTTCGAAACTGGCATAAAGCTCATCATCACTTAAATCATCAAGATTCATATTCTTCATAAGATGCTTTAGTACATTAAAATTTTGAAACTATAACGTAATTTTTTTTTATGGTTTATGGTTTAACTGAAATGATTATTGATTGGAAGATGAGTCAAACTCAGCAAGAACAGTCACACCGCCTTTTACTTTTTCTCCAAGTTTAACTTTTACCTGCGCATTTACAGGCATTAGTACATCTACCCTGGATCCGAATTTGATAAAACCCAGTTCCTCTCCCTGTTTTACCTCTTCACCTGCCTGAAGATACCAGACAATTCTTTTTGCAAGAGCTCCTGCAATCTGTCTGATAAGAACGTTCCTGTTTTCTCCTCCTTCAACAACAATGGTTGTTCTTTCATTTTCTGTACTGGATTTGGGATGCCAGGCAACAAGGTATTTGCCCGAATGGTATTTGAAGTAAGTAACAATACCGCTAATTGGATTACGGTTGATATGAACGTTTACAGGTGACATAAATATCGATACCTGTTTTCTTGTGCTGTTAAAATATTCTGTTTCATCAACATCTTCTATTACGACAACTTTTCCATCAGCAGGAGCGATGATGTGGTTGTCATTTATCTCAAGACTTCTCCTTGGGCTTCTGAAAAACTGAAGAATTGCCAGATAAATAATTGCTGATATGGTTACAGAAACAATATGTATATTTTTATTCCCCGGAAGAAAATAAAATATAGCAACATTGATTACTACCAAAATCAGAAACAGATAAGTTAAAATTTTATAACCTTCCTTGTGAATGACCATATACTAAAAACTATTTCCCGGCAAATATACTAAAATGTTAAAATCCCCCACGGAATTTATATGTTTTTGCCACTTTATCTATGGCCACTATATATGCAGCTACCCTCATTGGCACTTTATATTGCTGAGAAGTGGTGTAAACCCTTTCAAATGACTCCTTCATAATCCGGTCACATCTTCGGTTGACTCTTTCAAGTGGCCATCTCAGGCCCAGTCTGTTTTGTACCCATTCAAAATAAGAAACCGTTACGCCTCCTGCATTGGCAAGAATATCCGGTACTACCATAATCCCTTTATTATTGATGATTTCATCAGCATTTGCACTCGTCGGTCCATTTGCACCTTCTACAATTAGCTTAGCACGGATGTTGGGGGCGTTGTGGCTATGAATCACATCCTCTTTTGCTGCAGGCACAAGCAGGTCGACATGGCAGGTAATAATACCGTCAGGGTCGCCCATCTTTTCAGCTTTGGTATAACCTTCAAGTAAGCCATTGTTTGAATCTCTGTAGTTTAATGCATCCTGAATATCAATTCCTTTGTCGTTCCAGTACGCACCGCTAATGTCGCTTATTGCTTTAATTTTTACTCCTCTTTCTTCAAGAAGCTTTGCCGCATTGGATCCTACATTTCCAAATCCCTGGATAGCAGCGCTGGTGTGTGTAGGGTTCATTTTAAGGCGCTGCATTGCAGACAGGGCTGTTACCATTACACCTCTGCCTGTAGCTTCAACCCTGCCAAGCGAACCACCTAAAACCAGCGGCTTGCCGGTAACCACAGCGTTCGTTGTCATGCCTTTGGCTTTAGAGTATTCATCCATAAGCCAAGCCATTTCCTGCGGACCGGTTCCCATGTCAGGAGCCGGTATATCTCTGTCAGGACCGAAAATGTCCAGCAAAGCAAGGGTATAAGCTCTGGTCAGTCTTTCAATTTCTCCTTTTGACATTGCTCTCGGGTTACATGTTATTCCACCTTTTGCTCCGCCATAAGGAATATCAACCACAGCACATTTCCAGGTCATCCAGGCAGCAAGTGCTTTTACCTCATCCAGTGTCACCGCCATATCATAACGGATTCCCCCTTTTCCCGGACCGAGAATTGTCGAATGAATAACACGGTATCCTTGAAAAACCTTGATACTTCCGTCATCCATTGTGATAGGAATTGATACTATCACCACTTTCGCAGGATTTTTCAAAACATTGTATGTTTCATTATCCAAACCCAGGATCTGAGCGGCGTAATCAAACCGTGACATCATGGATTCCAGAGGATTATCTCTGTCTTTAATCGGTGCTGGTTCTATATATGACATAAACTGCTATTTCTTTTTTTACTAAACGGTTTTACGGAAAAGAATTTTATCCGTTAACAAATTTTCCTGATTATGGAAGATAGAGCAATTCTAGGTAAAAAGTTTGATAAATGCTGCAATAAATGGTGAAGCAAGTAACAGTCCGTCAAATCTGTCTAAAAAACCACCATGACCCGGAATGGCCTGACTGGAATCTTTGATTGAAAGACTTCTCTTCAGATAGCTTTCTACAAGATCCCCATAGCTGCCTAATACAATTACAATCACGGAAACTATTATCCAATGGATTGTATTAAGGTCTTCAATAAAAACTGATAAACCTAAGGCCGTAAACAAACAAAATAATCCCCCACCAATACTTCCTTCCCAGGTTTTTTTCGGAGAGATACGGAAAAATAGTTTTGTTTTGCCTAATGCCATGCCTGCAATATATCCTCCGATATCGTTTGCCCAGAGAAGGAACAGAATACCTAAAATGATTTTAAAATTATATTCATCCTGAAAGAAGGCACTGACATTTAATAGAGCAAAAGGAATGGAAATATAAATAACTCCGAGAAAAGTGAAAGCGATATTCACAAAAGGCTTTTCATTTGTTTGAAATAACTCAAAAAGAAAAAGTAAAAACAGGAAAGGTAAAAGAAGATAATAAAAATGGTAGTCAATTACTTTTTTTTCAATTAGAAAAACCACAGAGAAAATAGATACTCCTGCCAAAATTCCGAATGCTTTATTGGGCTTAATATCTGCCAGCCGCAGAAGGTTATAAAACTCATTAAGTGTAAAGTAAGTTATGAGGAAAAAGAGAGCAAAATAAGTCCATTCACTGTAACAGATGGAGAATAAGATAATAAAAGCCCCAATCAGCCCTGCTATTATTCTTTGTTTGAGGTTTCCCATTCTCCTCAGTTTATCAAGAGGTTTTGACATTAAAGTTTTATGGTTTAAAATTTCAATTTACAGAGTTTTCAATTAAAGCCAAAAATTAAAAATACCGGTGTTCATCTTTAATCTTGTTGGAGAACAACTGCGACTTGTTTTTTCTGAAATAATGCCATATAGAATATAATAATACGAGACAGATAATGGAAGAACTGATCACAACGTGTCCGGGTATTGAATCCGGAGATTCAGGGTCAAAGTTGGTTTGCTTCATTTTGTAAAGGTTCATCATGATTAATGTAGATGCATTATTAAGAAAATGAAGTATCATCGGAATCAATATATTGCCTGACCAGTAATAGAAATATCCGAATAAAACACCAAGTAACAATCTTGGAAAGAAGCCGAAGAACTGAAAATGTATAAAGCTGAATAAAAATCCTGCTATCCAAATGGCAACATGGGCATTTCTGGTTGCCTGGAAAATTTCATTTTGTAATATGCCACGAAACAACAACTCTTCTCCGATACCGGGAATAACTGCAACTACAACAAGGATCCAAATCAGGCTGTTTCTTCCCTGAGCGTCTATAAGAATGTTGGTCATTTCCTGAGCCATCTGTTCTTTCTTTATCATCCACTGTTCTATTTGTCCCCAGCTTTCAGGTAAATTTATTTGTTTGTTCCATTCAACGAGGTATGCCAGAGCCGGCATTACCATAAAAAGACATAATGTGGTAAGAATTAAAAATATCGTGAAATCAGGAGTGTTGATAGCAAAGGCCGGCTTAAGATCTCGTTTTAACGTAATGATATAAATAAAAGGAAATACCAGATAGGCCATAGTAGCGGTGATGCCTTGGATATAAAGCAGAATTTTTTGAGGATCTTCTGATGCAGAAATGAACCTCATCAGGTCGCCTTCTGTATTCACTGTAACACCTGTAACCCACTGGGCAATATAGCTTCCGGCAACTAACCCAATGATAAGAATGCCGAAAAACCTTAGAAACGCCAGAATGCTTTGTCCGGTGGAAGCTAATAAAGAATTGTTTAGGGAATCCATTTTCTCCTTTAAATCATGTAAATTTACTATAAAATGTATAATTCCCTAGGGTGAATTGAGACTGAAAGAATTAGAAAATTATAATGGTAAAAATTGGTAACATCGATTTAGGCGATTTTCCTCTGCTTCTTGCACCGATGGAAGACGTAAGTGATCCTCCGTTCAGAGCGGTATGCAAAGACAATGGGGCAGATATGATGTATACAGAATTTATTGCTGCCGAGGGATTGATACGTGATGCCGCAAAGAGCAGACAAAAGCTGGATATTTATGACTATGAGAGGCCTATAGGCATTCAAATATTCGGTGATAAAATCGAATCGATGAGAGAAGCGGCAGCAATTGCGGAAGAAGCCGGCCCTGAATTAGTCGACATCAATTATGGATGTCCGGTAAATAAAGTAGCTTGTAAGGGAGCAGGAGCAGGTATTTTACTTGACCTGCCTAAAATGCAGAAGATGACTGAGGAAATTGTAAAGCGATGCAAATTACCTGTTACCGTGAAGACGAGGTTGGGATGGGATGAAAAAAATATCAAAATACTTGAAGTGGCAAAACGTCTGCAGGATGCGGGCATAAAAGCATTAACCATTCATGCCAGGACGAGATATCAAATGTATAAGGGTGAGGCGGACTGGTCATGGATTTCCAGGGTTAAGGATCTTCCTGATATTCATATCCCGATTTTCGGAAATGGTGATGTAGACAGCCCTGAGAAGGCCATGGAATATAAAAATCGATTTGGTGTGGATGGAATTATGATTGGGAGAGCTGCCATTGGTTATCCCTGGATCTTTAACGAAATCAAACATTATTTCAAAACTGGAGAAGTCTTGCCATCCCCGGGGATAGATGAAAGAATCAGGGTATGCCTGAAGCATTTGGAAAGATCTGTGGAGTGGAAGGGCCCTAAGACCGGAATATTTGAGATGCGTATGCATTACACAAATTACTTCAGAGGATTCAATAATTTTAAACCTTACAGACAGAGGCTGGTACAAGCAGGTTCCATTGAGGAAGTGACTGATATACTGGAAGAAATCAGAAAAGAATTCTCGGAAGTTGAAGCATAAAAGCTAAGAATTGTTAAAAATGGGTAAAAGTTTTTCAAAAAATTTTAAAACTGATACAACCTTTTACCAAAAAATAGGATCTTAGTGCCAATTAATTTTATTTAAAATTAATTAATAGGGAGTTTTCGACCTGGTCAAGGGAGTTTGACCAGGTTTTTTTATTTCTTGGCATCGGGAGCCTAACCGTTAATTGCAATCACCTCTGTGATTTCCGGTATCATTTTCTTGAGAAGGTTTTCGATACCAGCTTTCAGAGTAATGGTGGAGGAAGGACAGCCACTGCATGATCCCTGAAGTTCCACTTTCACAATTCCGTCTTCAAAAGAATGGAAATTAATAGCACCGCCATCTTGTTCAACGGCGGGGCGGATGTATTCATCAAGCAGAACTTTTATTTTGCTTACGATTTCAGAATCTCCTTCCGTAGCTGAAATTGCAGCATCATTGGCTGGCCATTTATTCTCTGTAAAGAGAGGCTTTTCTTCTTCAAGGTACCCTTTAATCAAAGACTTAAGCATTGGGATAATTTCTTCCCATTCAATGTCATCAGATTTTGTAATCGTTATAAAGTTGGAAGAAAAAAAGACTCTTTTAACGAAGCTGAAGCGAAACAGATCCTGCGCCAGTGGGCAGTTAATTGCACTTTGCGGATTTGGAAAATCCACACTTTCCGGTACCAGTAAAAAGTCTACCACGAATTTTAATGAATTCGGGTTTGGATTTGATTCTGTATAAAGATTTATAAATTTTTTTTGAGCACTTTCCATAAATTTCGAATTGTTTGGCCAACATTAAAAACAACAAGCTATCCAATTTGAGTTCAAACCGGAATGCTTAAAGATACGTTTTTTCATGGAATTTTTAAAGTTCATTCTTATTCAGGGAGGTTTCTGTGCCTGAAATTACAGCCGCAGCAGTAGCATCACCAGCGACATTTATGACGGTGCGACACATATCCAGCAGACGATCAGGGGCCATTATGAGAGCAATTCCTTCTAATGGTACACCCGCTCCTTGTAAAACTATTACCAGGGTTATCATACCTGCCCCGGGAATTCCTGCAGCACCTATTGCGGCAAGTGTGGCTGTAAGTACAATTCCTGCCTGTTGCCAGATGCTAAGGTCAATCCCGAAAGTTTGTGCGATAAAAATAGCAGCAATGCTTTGATACAATGCAGTACCATCCATATTGATGGTTGTGCCAAGTGGTAAAACGAATCTTGAAATATGTTCGGGTATATGCAGGTGTTTTTCTACTCTTTCCATAGTTACCGGAAGCGTCGCAGTACTTGAACTTGAAGAGAAGGCTAATAAAAAGGCCGGGCGCATGGATTTGTAAAAATCTTTTATTCGGACTTTAGAAAAAGTTATCAGTAGTACAGGATAGAAACCAAATAATATTATTAGCAATCCAACTAATACCGTGAGGCAATACCAAAGTAATGTCAGTAAAAGTTGACCGGCACCTGAGGGATCATTTCCAGATGACTCTATAACCACTGAAGCCACCAGTGCAAATACACCTAAGGGTGCAAACTTCATTACTAAAGTTACCAGTTTAATGAGTACTTCATTTGTTCCCGAAAAGAATGCTGTGACTGTTCCGGTCTTTTCTCTTCCAGTTCCGGATAATGCAATCCCGAACAGCAAGGAGAATACAACTATTTGAAGCATGGCAGAATTATCAGAGGAAGCCTGAAAAATGTTTCTGGGAAATGCATTCACCAGTGGATCCAAGGGGCCACCTTGAGTAGCTTCTTTTTTCTTAACAGTAGCTTCTGCTCCTTCTGAAAATTTAGCAAGCAGTTCCTGTTTAATTTCCGGGGTAATCTGGTCACCAGGTTGAATAACATTAGATAAAAATAAGCCAAGTATTGTTGCAATTAATCCGGTTAGGATAAAAAGTGATATCGTTTTACCTCCTATTCGTGTTAATGTACTGATATCAGTAATATTCGCAATTCCGGTAATAAGTGAGGAAATAATAAGAGGGACAGCCATCATTTGCAGCAGGCTTAAGAAAATTTGTCCGAAAGGCTTAATGTATTGAAGTGATATTTCAGTTCCTGAAGTCCAGTCAATAGCAACAAATGCCCATATCAGTCCCATGGCCATTGCAGAGATTATCTGGATATGGAGTGGAAGCCTGAATACTTTTCTAAACATCTACATTGATAGAATAAGTAACCCTTATAATTTGATTACTTTATTTCTGAGATAAAAATCTGCCAGTACAAGAGCGGCCATTGCCTCGACAATAGGGACAGCTCTTGGGACCACACAAGGGTCATGCCTGCCTTTGCCTGAAACCACTGTTGCATCTCCTTCTGTATTGATGCTTTCCTGATCTTTCATTATTGTGGCTACCGGCTTAAATGCAACCCTAAAATAAATATCTTCTCCGTTTGAAATGCCACCCTGGACTCCGCCTGAAAAGTTGGTTTTTGTATGGACTTTATCGCCCTCTTTAATGAAGATATCATTATGCTGTGATCCATACATAGCTACGCCGTCAAATCCGCTACCATATTCAAAACCTTTCACCGCATTGATGCTTAACATTGCTTTTCCTAGTTCAGCATGCAATTTGTCAAAGACCGGTTCACCCAATCCAACTGGAGTATTAGATATTACGCAGGAAACTACTCCACCGACAGTGTCAGCATTTTTTCGGGTCTGATCTATGAAGTCAATCATTTTTTCAGCCATATCAGCATCCGGACACCTTACAATGTTGTCTTCAATTGAATTGAAATTTAAACTTTTGTAATCCTTTTCAAGCTTAAGTGGTCCTACCTGAGATACATAAGCATTTATGGTGATCCTAAGTCGGGATAGCAATGTTTTGGCTATGGCTCCCGCAGCCACTCTTGCGAGAGTTTCCCTGGCAGAACTTCTTCCTCCTCCGCGATAGTCTCTGATTCCGTATTTTTCATGATAGGTAAAGTCAGCATGGGAGGGACGGAATTTCTCCGCAATGTGAGAATAGTCTTTGCTCCTCTGGTCTGCATTTCTTACCATCATGGCAATAGGTGTACCGGTACTTTTTCCCTCAAAAACCCCGCTAAGTATTTCTATGGTATCTTCTTCTTTTCTTTGCGTGGTGATTTTTGATTGCCCGGGTTTTCTCCTGGCAAGCTCTTTTTGAATAAACTCAAGATCAATATCCAATCCCGCAGGGCATCCGTCTAAAATTACCCCAACAGCCGGCCCATGTGATTCTCCAAATGTGGTAATCTTAAATAACTTTCCGTAACTATTACTCATTTTTTCAAAATTAAAATTACTGTAGTAAGCAAAAGAAAAAGAATGATAAGGTTAGATACAAAATTAGTAAAATCGTCCTTTTGTCGGAACCGTATTTTATTGCTTACATTTCCTGTCAAAGAATAAAATGAATCTTCATCAGGACTTGAAATATAAGTGTTTTTTTTGCTTTCTCCTTTTACAGGTATAATAATTTTTGATCGCAAAGTATCAGTTCTTTGTTTTTCAGTATTAAAATAACTCCAGAACAATTCATTGCTTAATGAATGTTGTCCGGGTTCCCTTGCCACCATCTGATATTTAAATGTTTTAACATACCTGAATCCGTTTTTATCCGATATAAAGGAGGATGTAATTTTTGGAGGATAAAATTCCAGATTGTTAATTTCAGAAGGGTTTACCGGCATCAACAGAGAAGGATTAAAATCTCCTGAAAACTCAATTTCATAAGTAAAAGCTTTACCAACGGTAATTTTGGAAGGATAAAACTTTTCCAGGAATGTTATTTTTCCTGCAGGTAAAAGTGCTTCACCGTCTTGGTTTGCGAGTTTGATTTCAAGTGCATCAGAATGAAAGTTCTGAACAAAACCTTCTCTGCTGATATGAGATGAATGCTTTGAAGTTTTATAAGCAAGCAATTTAAAGTAAAATGAAGGGATCACAATTTTATCGGAGGACAATGGGAATATGACTTGTTTAAGGAAGGTGAATCTCCTGTAATTTTTGTCATTTAATGTTATAGTATCTGATTCCAACCCACGAAATTCAGACAGCTGGTCAAACCAGCAATTGCATTGTTTCAATTTGCTGTTTATTAAAGCTATTTGGTCTTCAAGGTCAATGAAGTTAAATTCATTTTTGCTCTCTGAAGAGAGGAGTAAAGATGCCGTAACAAGAAATCCTTCTCCTACTATTAATTTCTTTTTGGATGCTGTTATGGAAAAAAATCCTTCTACCGGAAATGATTCATAGTTTTCTTCCTCTTTAGTTTCCTTTGCAGAAATATTAGTGCCACTAACTTTGATTTTTATTCCCTCAAATACATATAGCTTGCCGTTAATAAGGATTCGGAATTCTTTTAACTCAAATAATCCTTCTTTCCTGGATTGGTAATTTTGCTCAATAATGAATCTTTTTTCTTCTTTTTTGAAATAGGTATTTCTTTTGACTAGATCAGGAATTTCAGGGAAATGTCCAATTTCTTTCTTTTTTTCATCAGGCATATTGATGGTAATGGTAAAAAGATCATTAACCTGGATATTAGATTTTGAATAATGGATTTTTATTTCCTGTGGAAAAGCTGCAGAACCGATGAACAGGAAGATTATGGTTACAAAAACTTGAAAAGTATTTGATTTAAAAAGCATTAATGCAATAAAATCTGGTTTTTTAACATTATATTGAAAGATAAAAGTAAGTTTTTAATTCGATTTTTAAACAATTTGACCTGTTCGGCGTAATAATAACTTAGTTGATACTGCTATATTACGTGTAAGCTTTCAATTATTTTTGATCATAAAACCTTAACCTACAAATTATGCTAGATTACGTAAAATTAATTCTGCAAAAAGTTAGTTTTGATCAACATCTCTTTGAAAAGGAATTAAGGAAAAGCATGAGAGATTTAATTGCTGATGAACTGAAGGAACTAAAACAATGGTGTTACGAAAATTTTGGTGCTAAACATGGCCCAATATTAAACCGTTGTTTCTCTACAGTTTAAGGTTCAAGGAACCTGATATTTCGGGCTAATCCTTCATATTTCGTTCTCTTAACCGGAGAATTTTTAAAGAGATCATCAAACACTTCTTTGGTGATCTCTTTCCATTTTATTTCATTCATTTCTTTTAATGCCTCATTTGGAGAAAACTTAGGGTCAGTGTGTGGTTTGGAAAACCTGTTCCACGGACACACTTCCTGGCAAATGTCACAACCGAAAATCCAGTTTTCCATTTTACCCTTAAAACTATCTGGAATTTTATCTTTCAGTTCTATGGTAAGGTAGGATATACATTTACTTCCATCCACTACATAAGGATCGGATATGGCATCTGTTGGGCAGGCGTCAATACATTTAGTACAAGTACCACAATAGTCAGGAATCGGGCCGTCATATTCCAATTCAAGATCAAGGATAATTTCTGCGATGAAATAATAGCTTCCTGCTTTTGGATTAATCAGGTTGCTGTTTTTGCCTACCCAGCCTAAACCACTTTTTTTTGCCCATGCTTTATCCATGACTGGTGCTGAGTCTACAAAAGCTCGTCCGTTTACATCTCCTATAGTATTCTGTATATGGAAAAGTAATTCCTTCAGCTTGTCTTTAATTACAAAATGATAATCCTGCCCATATGCGTACCGGGATATTTTATAATCTGAAGATGGTAATTCTATTTCCGGATAGTAATTTAAAAGTAAGGAAACAACGGATTTAGCTCCTTCTACCAATTTTGTCGGATCAAGTCTTTTATCAAAATGATTTTCCATCCATTGCATCTGGCCATGCATATTTTTTTTCAACCAGCTTTCTAAACGTGGAGCTTCATCTTCTAAAAATCCGGCTTTTGATATACCACAAAAATCAAATCCAAGATCTTTCGCTTTTAGTTTGATTATCTCAGTACGTTTGCCGGTATTCATGTATTCTGTAAGCTAGTCGAAAAGAGTTCCTGTTCTTCCCTTAGGAGAAATACCCAGGTGTTTGTATGCCAGTTCTGTCGCCTCTCTTCCTCTGGATGTTCTTTTAATATAGCCTTCCTGGATTAAAAAAGGTTCATATACTTCTTCAATTGTTTCCGCTTCTTCTCCGCAGGCAGTGGCAATGGTGGAAATACCAACAGGTCCGCCTTTAAATTTTTCTATTATAGTCTGAAGAATTTTGTTGTCCATTTCATCAAGTCCATTATGGTCAACATTCAATGCCTCTAATGCCAATTGTGCAATATCCAGGGTTATTTTTCCCTTTCCTTTTATCTGAGCAAAATCCCTTGTTCTTCTTAATAGATTATTGGCAATTCTAGGGGTGCCCCTGCTTCTTCTGGCAATTTCTTTGGCACCTGTTTCATCAATCGGAGTCCCGAGTATACCTGCAGACCTTTTAACTATAGTGGTTAATAACTCAGAATCATAATATTCAAGCCTGGCATTGATTCCAAACCTGGCTCTTAAGGGAGAAGTTAGCAATCCTGCACGGGTAGTAGCACCAATAAGTGTAAATGGACTGAGGCCAATCTGGACTGTTCTTGCATTTGGTCCTGAGTCCAGCATTATGTCGATTCGATAATCTTCCATTGCAGAATAAAGGTATTCTTCAACTACAGGATTGAGACGATGTATTTCATCAATGAATAAAACATCGTTGGATTCAAGATTGGTAAGAAGGCCTGCCAGATCTCCCGGTTTTTCCAGGACAGGGCCGCTGGTGATTTTTAAATTGGTTCCTAATTCATTAGCTATGATATTAGACAAGGTGGTTTTTCCTAACCCCGGAGGTCCGTGCAGCAACACATGGTCAAGTGCTTCACCTCTTTGTTTTGCAGCCAAAACAAACACTTTAAGATTTTCAATAATTTTTTCCTGACCGGTAAAGTCATTGAAACTTAAAGGACGGAGGGCCTTTTCAATTTCTTTCTCAGCAGGGGAAAAGTGATCATCGTCTGCTTTTAGGTAGTCTTCTCTCATGAATGTGAAGCCAAATTACTTGCAAGTCCTAAATTAGCCAAAAAACAGCAATATATCAGTATTAAGTGTAATTATCCTGGAAACCAGAGATATTGTTTCATATTTTCCAGTTCAACATAAATAAGCTAATTTTGTCTATACTAAATATATCATGGTAAGAGATAATGAATGGTTTACGGAGTGGTTTAATTCTCCCTTTTATCATATTTTATATAAACATAGAGATGAAAACGAAGCGCAAACCTTTATAAACAGACTTGAAAGTTTTCTTAACTTCTCTAAAGGTATGAAGGTGCTAGACCTTGGATGTGGAAGAGGAAGACACGCGGTTTATTTATGTCAAAAAGGATTAAACGTTACCGGTATAGATATAGCTCAGGAGAATATAAGGTATGCAAAGAAATTTTCTTCTGATACCCTGAATTTCAGAGTACATGATATGAGGGATGAATTATGGGATGGAGGCTATGATGTAATTCTGAATCTGTTTACAAGCTTTGGATATTTTCTTTCAGAAGAAGAGGATCTTAAAGTTTTGAATAATGTTTATTCGGCTTTGAAAACAGGAGGGAAGTTTGTAATTGATTTTATGAATGTCGATAAGATAGTAGGAAGGCTGGTTACAAAACAAACGATAACTGTAGAAGGTATAGAATTTAATATTACCCGGACATTCATTGATGGTTTCATCATCAAGGATATTAATTTCGTGGTAAATGAAAAGGAGTATCATTTCCAGGAAAAGGTAAAAGCGATTACTCATCAAAAATTTCTTGAATACTTTTCTACAACCGGTTTTAAAGTGCTCAATGTATTCGGCAATTACCAATTGGATGAATTTGCTCAGGAGTCTGAGCGAATGATTTATGTAGTTGAAAAATAATATTATGTTATTAAATTTTCTTTTTTTGTTTTTGAGTGCTTTTATACCTGCCATTGGTGTATTCTTTCTTCCCGGAATTCATAAGACAAGGTTTAGAGGGCTTCTTAATTTTAGTGGTGCGTACCTCTTTGCCGTTACTGTAACTCATCTTATTCCGGAATTATTCCATGAAGGAGAAAATCCCCGGTTGCTTGGGGTATTTATTCTGTTTGGGTTTTTCTTTCAAATGATACTGGAGTATTTTTCTTCAGGTGTGGAACACGGACACATGCATTTACATAATCATGGAGAAGGCGAACAATTACATCTGCCTTCATCATTGATTATATCTATTTCTATTCATGCTTTTCTTGAAGGAACATTGTTGACTCATCCTTCGGAGTTTCATGCAGAAGAAGATGTAAGTACGTTGTTGTTTGGTTTGATGCTTCATAAAATTCCTGAAGCTATTGCTTTATCGGCGGTATTGCTTGCTGTCATGAAAAACAGAACGATAGCCATCGTACTTTTAACATTCTTTTCATTAGCAAGTCCTGTCGGATTAGTTTTAGCTCATCATCTTCACCATGCGAATATACTTGGAGAAGGATGGATATATTTTCTATTTGCAGTGGTTGCAGGTAATTTTCTGTATATAGCTACAACTATATTTTTTGAGACCAGTCCTGATCACAGATTTAAGGCAAACAAATTAATTATTTCATTTCTGGGGGCAGGAGCAGCAGTATTAGCGGAGTATTTGTTAAGTTAATAAAAAAAGTAAGTCAGGATTGTTTCTGGCTTACCTTTTTCTACAGAATTAATACACCAGATTAATATATCCTTCTTTATAAATTTCTTCGTCTTTCCAGGTTTTCACTTTAACCTTATAAACATACAGATCGCTGTTCTGAATTACACCATTGAATTTTCCATCCCAACCTTCGTCAATATTGCTGGATGAATAAAGTAGTTGTCCCCAGCGATTGAAGATTTTAAACTCGATAAGTTCTTTTATACCCCAACCTCTTACGTGTATGAAGTCATTGTTTCCATCCCCGTTAGGAGTAAAGGTGGTTGGAAGTTTTACAAAAGTCTCGGGTCTGACGTAAATATCATATTTGTAATCTCTGGTAAAACAACCTAAGATGTCAGTTACGTTCAGAAGATAGGTGGTGTCTTTCAAAGGTCTTGTTACAGGGAAATTGCAATCTAAACAGCTCAAACCATTGTCCGGAGTCCAGGTGAATATCTGGAAGGGAGTTTTGTGAGCAGGAATAGTCGCAATATCACCCACTACTATAGTTGTATCCCAGTCGAAAAGATATGCTGGTTCGATCACGTTGGCCGGTACAGCAATATTACCTTTGCATCCATTAGTATCGGTTTCCATAACATCATATATGATGGTATGAAGTGCGTAGGACTTGGTTTGAGCAGTGCTTGAATTAGTCAGGTAAGATGCTGGTGACCATAAATAAGTACTTGTCGGATTTGGATTGGTAACCTTCAGAAATAAAGTATCGCCCTGGCAAACTGTATCACCTACTGCAGCAACTTTAGGAAAGTCGTGAATCACAGCTTTAGCAGTAAAAGCATCGTTACAGCCGATCTGGTTGTTTACAGCATAGAGTGTTACATTGTAAGTGCCCGGGTTTGCATAACTGTGTTCAAGAGTAGATTGCTTGGAAGTATTTCCGTCTCCAAAGTCCCAGGTGAAATCTGAAATGTTTACCGAAGTATTGGTAAACTTATATGGTCCGTCATTGATACATTTAGCAGTATCGGCACCATTGTTTCTGATAAAGTCAGCAATAACCTGATGGATATTTACCGGTTGGCTTTGTTCCACAGGACAGATTCCGTTTTCACCATATAAAACTAGTTTTGCGACGGTTTGTCCTGAAGGAGGATGAAAGTTATATTGATGCGTAACGGGAGCTTTATCATATACAATATTTCCGTCACCAAAAGCCCAGGTGTAAGATCCTACGTCTGCAGTATCTTTTAATGTAAAAGTAATACTCTCTCCTTTGCAGATGGTGGTTTTGTTTGTTTCAAAGCGACCTTCGGGGCGGTAAACCTTAAATTGTCTTTTAACAGTATCTGCGCAGCCATTAGAAGTGCTTACAATATATTGCATATCGTAAAATCCTTTTTCGTAGAAAAGGCTGTATTCTGTAGCAGAAGTTGTTTCACCATTTCCTAGTTCCAGATTTCTGATTACTATCGGAAAAGTGGAAGTGGTGGCGTCTCTGAAAAACACATTAACAGGGGCACAAAGAACATTTTGGTCGTCAACATTTGTTGTTATTACAGCTTTAGGGTAATCTTGTACACTAATAACAGCGGAGGTTGATCCTTCACATCCTGTTGCTACTTCACGGAAGTTTAATTTAACTGTATAATCTCTGGCCTCTGTGTATAGAATTTCATATGACTGGTTAGTGCCGTTGCTGCCATTGTCAAAGTCCCAGCTAAATGTGAGGTAAGAACCTTTCTCTGTATAGTCCGATGCCTGAATGAAAACTTCGTCTCCAAGACATAGGTAAGGATCAGATATTACAATAGAACTGTAAGGGGCATAATATCCGACAGGTACAGAAAAGCTTTCAGTACAGCCAAGCGCATCGGTTACTGTCACGCCTGCATAATAGGTAGGCCCGTTGGCAGGGTTTGTATAATTGTGGCTGGGGTTTCTGATGTTTGAGGTGTTTCCATCTCCAAAATTCCAATTCCAGGAGACTAAGGTTGTATCCCCTGCAGATATATCGGTAAACTGAACAGTAGCGGGTATGCAAATCTGGTCATCATCTACAGATGCACTCAAAACCATATCGAATACTTTGAAATCTGCTGTAGCGGTATCCTTGCAACCATTTATATCAGTAGTTATTAACCTTACCGTGTGTATCCCCGGGGTATTGAAGGCAAATGGTGTTTTGGCCTGATAAGTAGTATAAGGCCTCCTGTCTATGGTAGGAAATTGCCAGGTATATCCATAAACACAACTTGTAGAATGAACATCAACAGAAGTTGATGCATCAAATTCATAAGTGCTATTGATACATACCAAGGAATCTCTCTTTATTTTTGCCTCCACTTTTCTGGGGCGTACAATTTTAGTATCAACGGAGGCGGGGCAGTCATTGCCTTGTGCAGTTAAGGTAACAGTATAATTTCCTGAGGCTGCATAAGTATGTGAAACATTGTTGTCCGTGGATGTTTGGCCATCTCCGAAGTTCCATGATATACTGGTGGCATCTAAACTTTGGTTAGTAAAATTATAAACCAAAGGGTCATTACAAAAAGCATTATAATTTATCCTGGCAATTGCTCCTTTTACAGTAACAAGATTATTCTTGGTAACTTTTGTAAAGCATCCGTTGTAATCTACTTCAAGTGATACAGATTGTGGTCCTGTCTGATTTAAATAAGACCATGTCAGGTCTTTTTGATCGGAACAATGGAATGCACGTTCACCTTCAGTGTAAAAATGAAAAGCATCAACAAATTCCGGGGCGGAAGTTACGTTAAACTGTAAAGTTTCGCCAGGACATACATCAGACTTGCTTGCAGTGAAGTCAAGTTGTCCGTTCAGCTTGTCTCCTACTTCAATAAGTACAGCATACGATGTGTCAAAGCATCCCCTTTCGGTAGTTACTAAAAGTCTTGCCAGGTATTCACCTGGTTCGGTGTAAGTATATGATACTGCTGACTTATCATTTTTTGTCTCTGAGTCATTATTGCCGAAAAGCCATTTCCAGCTTACAATTTTATTTTTTTCAAAGGTGCTGCTTGAGTCTGAAAAAGTAACTGTAAGCGGCTTGCAGCCTTTTGTAATATCAGGCATGAATAATGCATTGGGCAACCATAAGGTATCAACTATGGATGCAGATGCCTCACAACCGGTCTTATTGGAAACAACAATTAAGTTTGAAGGGAGGGGTTCAAAATCATTTTTGGAATAGTATATACTGTCCGTAGAGCTTTTATAAGTTTTGACAGGGGATTTTAATGTCGATGTGGTTTGATCAGGAAATGTCCATTTATAGCTTACATTGGTTTGATTACTGATACCATTGTATTGAATGGTAGCAGGACTTTGACAACTGAAAGTAGGAACGCTTTTTATCTCAGCTGTTACCTGATCTACAAATACGGTAGTGATTCTGCTTGATGAGCATTGGCCATTAAATGAAGAAACCGTAAGCCGCACAGTTTGAAGTCCCGGTTGAGTAAAGTATACATACATGGTATCTCGCTGACCAGATGTTTGTACCTGTGCATTTGGTCCGAAGTCCCAATTGTAAACTCCCGGGGTAGTAGTTCGGAAAAATGTATTGCTGAAAATACATACAGTATCCTTCTGCTTAAAAAGATTGGTAACAGGTGTTCCTACAGATACAGTAGTGGAATATGAAGATGTACATCCATCTATGCCTTGGTAAGAAACCGTCAATGTAGGTGTCCATGTACCTTTGTTGTATTTTTGAATTACCGGAGGATTTTCCAGAGAAGAAGTGTTTCCGTTTCCGAAGTTCCAGGCATAAGTTAGTGGCCTGATCCCGGATGACAGATTTGAGAAAGAAACCATCAAGCTGTCATTACAGGTAGATAATTGGGTCGGATTGGTTGAAAATGCTGCAGATGGAGGAGTTAAAAATGTAACTGATCCCGGAAATACTTTCGTTCTGTTACAAGTAGGAAAATTAGTTTGTATTTCAAATGATATATTTCTGCTGGTTGAAGTAGATCCATAGGTGTATGTAGGATTTTGAACCCCTTCAGATCTTTGTCCGTCACCGAAGACCCAGACATAGTTATTGACGGTTATTGCAGGGTCTATTTCTGATATATTAGTAAACTTTTTTGTAGGGGAGCAACCTTCAGATACTTGTACATTCAAAGCGGGGTCAGGATAAACCGTTATTTGTACTGTGCCTACAACAGGGCCACCGACTGAATGATGGAATGTTACATTGTAAGTTCCGGCTTTGGTAAATATGTTAGTTGGATTTTGCTGATCAGATGTTACTCCATCTTTAAAATCCCAGAAGAAAGTAGAACTACCTGAAGGAGCGGTAAACTTAACTTCAAGTGGACTACAACCTTTAACCACATCCGCAGTTTGAGCAACACTAAAATTTGAAATTGCCAAAAGGAATATGAGAAAAACAAAGAGCTTACTTTTCATTGAAAAAAAATAAAATAAAAGGAGATGTTTTGGCAAAAATACTAAAAATATTTAATTTGCATCAAAATTATTTTTTTGATCGATCGATTTTTAAAGGTATTTTGCCTTTACAATATGACAAGAATAGCAGTACTTTTTGTTTTAGTTTTCTTAGGTAATCTCTCATTTGCTCAGGTAAGTGCAGGAGATCCCATTAAGCCGTTACCACAAATCAACAAAGAGTTTTTGGTTATTGCTCATATATTGATGGATAAGGATAGCGTGGCTAATATTAGTGAAGCTGAGATCAACCTGGCAATGGGACAGGTGAATAGTATATTTCAACCAATCGGTGCAAAGTTCACCGTTTGCGAGTTCAGATATATTTACAATTACAATTATGATATTCTCAATGAGGACCTGGACAAGGAGCTGCGGGTAAAATATCTTGTGGAAAAGAGGATTAACATATTTTTTGTAATGAATATCACTGATAAGCCGGCATGTGGGTATGCAGATCTTGGTGGTATTGATGGATATAGCTCTCCCGCAATTATAATAAAGAAACAAACTTGTGCAACACCAATAACTATTGCACATGAGTTAGGTCATTACTTCAGCCTTGAACATCCATTCGAGACCCGTAACGGATTGGAGTTAGCAGATGGAAGCAATTGTGCAACTGCAGGCGATAGAATTTGTGATACTCCTGCAGATCCTTATCAAAAAGGAGAGCCGGAAGAAAACTATGTTACTTCCTCTTGTATATTTTATTATCAGGAAAAAGATTCAAAGGGGAACTATTACGATCCGGATGTTACAAATATAATGGGTTATTATCTGAAATGTGCCTGCAGAAGATTTACCCATCAGCAATACGAAAAAATGGCCAACTATTATTTATCCAATAAGTTGGTATGGTAATGCTCCCCGATAGTTCCTATATGAGATTCTTTTTCACCCTATTATTTATCTGTTTCGCCACTATTTCTTTTGGTCAGGATATACACCTTACTCAATATTACACTTCCAACCTTTCACTCAATCCTGCCTTTACAGGATTTTATAATGGTGATGTTAGGTTAACTGCAAATTACAGAAGCCAGTGGCGTCAGGTTTCTTCGTCCATTAAGACCAACATGTTCTCAATTGAGAAGAAATTTGCCAGGTTCAATGATGAAATAGGTGTTGGGTTCATTGTGATGAAAGATTATCTGAATGTTAACCATCTAAACATAAACAGAGCCCTTTTATCGATAAGTGCCCAAAAAGAGGTCAATGATAATTTTTTCCGTTTGGGCTTACAAGCAGGTGTTACACATCGTACCATTAACTATGCATCGCAGACTTTCCCTGATCAATGGGATTACCCTGTAGGGGATTTTAACCAATCACTTTCCAGTGGCGAACCATCAATTCAAAGCTCACGCATGTTTCCCGATATTAATGCTGGTGCTGGTTGGACAAGAAGATTCGGTAATAAAAAAGTAACTGTTGGTTATGCCCTATTTCATATGAATAAGCCGAGATACGGATTCATAAACAGGGATCAGAGACTTCCGTTTCGCCATGTGATTAATTCCTCTGTGACATTTAACCTCGCAGATCAGATATTTGTAAGACCGCATTTGCTATACATGAGAGCTTCCGGCGCTACAGATTTAATTCTGGGAACCAATGTGGGTAAAAGAATAAACAAAGACGTTGTTGTAATGGGTGGCCTGGGATTCAGGGGAAGTACTAACAGCGATGCTTGCCTTGCTATTGTTGGGTTAACATATAAAAGAATTGATTTTGGCTTCAGCTATGACTTTAACATTTCTGAACTCAGCAAAGACAGCAGAAATAAATCTGCTATAGAATTTTCTTTGATTTATACCACTCCTTCACGTATTCCACACAAGATTACATTGCCATGTGATCGCTATTAATGAATATGCATCTAAATTTAATTCATACTGAAAAAGAACAAAACGCCTCCAGGTATAAAATCATAAAGTCATTTCTGACTTTGTTTTTATCATTGGTGTTTGGCTTTGCCTTTTCACAGCATAGTATCGAGATTGAAAAAGATATCAGCGTGAAAAAGATGAAGGACAGAGCTGTGCATGCTATTAAAATAGGAGATGTATATACTGCATTATTTTATTATGAGGAGGTGGTGAAGATTCAGCCTGAAGATATTGATGCCTGGTTTCAGCTTGCAGAAGCATATAGGCTCTCAAGGAATTATACCAAAGCAGAAGAGACTTATGCCAGGGTATATGAAAAAGCTCCGGGGAAGTATCCTTTTTCGTTGTTTTATATGGGCCAGATGCAGAAGATGGGCGGAAAGTATGAAGAAGCCAAAAAGAATCTTGTCTTGTTTAAAAAAGAATCAAGAAATCTTGGTGATAAGAATTTTGCCAAACTGTTGACCAAAGAAATTGTAGGCTGTGATAGCGGAATGGTCTATAAAGAATTTCCTGACAACGTCCTTATTTCTAATGCAGGCAAATCGGTAAACTACCCTCATGTTGAGTTTTCTCCAATATTCCTGGATAGTACAACCATGCTCTTTGGTTCTTTAAGAATGGAATCGCTCAAATATTTTGATGTAAGTGATGAGAACAGAGAGGTACAACCGGTAAGACAAGTTTATAAAGCTGTAAAAGTGAATGGTGAATGGAAAGAGAAAGGAAAAGATGAAGTCTTTAATGATGAAACTATGGACATGGGAAATTTTGCCTATTCTCCATATTCAGGAAAATATTTCTTTTCCAAATGTACCAAGGATAAAAAGGGTAAAGTAACCTGCAAGCTTTTTGTTACTGAAAAAGTTAAAGGGAAATGGTCATCACCTGAACAGTTACCATCACCGGTAAATCTTGATGGTTACACCAATACACAACCAACCATCATGTACGATACGGTGAGTAAAAAGGAGTTTCTGTATTTCGTTTCTGACAGGCCTGGTGGTAAAGGTGGTTTGGATATCTGGTATACTTCATTCGTTCCGAAAAAGAAAGAATGGGCTGAGCCTAAAAATGCAGGTGGAATGAACACACCGGAAACAGAATGTACACCTTTCTTTCATATACCTACACAGACATTATATTTCAGTTCCAATGGTCATCCTTCATCCGGTGGATTGGATGTTTTCAAGGTTTGGAAGCAGGATGATGGAAGGTATGTAAAGCCACAGAATTTATCCTTTCCGATAAATTCTCCTCAGGATGACCTTGATTTTACCTTAAGTGAAGATGGAAAGAAAGGTTTTGTAGTTTCAAACAGGCCGGGAGGTACTCCTTATTTTCATGAAACCTGTTGTGATGATATATTTGGCTTTGAAATACTTCCGCCAAAACCGTTTCTATGCACACTTGATCTGTCAGTTGTAAATCCTGACTCCGCCGATTGTGCAGGGCAGCTGCTGAACATAAAAGTATATGATCATAAAACCAAAAAAGAATCTTTTGATACTGTAAGGTTAACGGATTGCAAGCATTTACTTCCATTGGAGAAAAATCAACGCTATTCATTTTATATAGATAAAGATGGGTTCCAGAAGGATACTTTGGTAGTGGAAACAAGAGATATGGCCTCTGCCGAGATATTAAAGAAAAATCTTGTTCTGAAACCAATCGAAAAACCAGCGCCGGAAATTATAAGTGAAGTACCTACAGAAGGGAAAGCTTTTGTATTAAAGGATATTCAATATGAGACTAATGCAGATGAATTATCAGATGAAGCTAAAGCTGCCTTAGATTCAATCCTGATTCCGTTTCTTAAAAAGCATCCGGATGATAAAGTGTACATAAGTTCACATACAGATGATGCTGGAAGCCATAAATATAACATGAACCTTTCTCAAAGAAGAGCTCAGAATGTGGTGAAATACTTAATATCTAAAGGGGTTGATTCTCACCGTTTGCATTCTAAAGGGTTTGGAGAGACAAAGCCTATAGCACCAAATACTAATCCGGATGGAAGCCCCAATATTTTCGGGAGGTCAATTAACCGCCGTACTGAGTTTCTCCTGGTGAAACCTCATGAGAAGCACCCTCATTATTAAACTTATTTACATAGTAAAAATGCTTCAATAACAAATGAAGTATACCGGCTGTTATTTTAATAATAGCTTAATGGTATGGAAAGATTAATCATATTGTTGTTGTCTGCAGGAATATTGTCGAGCTGCGCCAGTACAACCCTTATACAATCAGAGCCCGCCGGGGCAAAAGTGTACATCGACGGAAATTATGTCGGTCAAACACCTTATGCATATACTGACAGAAAAATAACCGGTATGCGCACCAATGTAATGTTGGAAAAAGAAGGATACAATAAGCTGAATACGGAGTTTTCCAGAACTGAAGATGTTGATGCGGGAGCAATAGTAGGAGGGGTATTTTTTACTTTTCCATTCTTATGGACTATGAAATACAAACCAGCAAGAATTTATGAGCTTCAGGAAATTAATCCGGCCCAGGTTAAGGCTGATGGTAAGTTGACAAGCTCAAAACTTGAAAGATTAAAAGAGCTTAAGACACTTCAGGAGCAAGGAATTTTGACACAGGAAGAGTTTGAGCGGGAAAAGCAAAAGGTTTTATCAGAATAAGTTAATTCTTATTCTATATACCTGACCTTGTATTGCTCAATCCATTGTAATGCTTCCTCAAAATTTGTAAAAAATCTGGCAGGTACCAAAGGTTTGTTGAACTTCATAAAAAAGTTGATCAATGTATTTGTTACTAGAGAATCTGTGTAAATGACTGCAGCAGCTATCATTAGCTTATAATTTCTTTTAGTATTTTGAAATTCTCTCGCTTCGTTAGTCCAATATTTAACATTTTTACAATCGAATACCATCGGATACGGGCGATACTCACAAACTTTTTCACGATCTTCCATTACTTTTATTGCAGATTTATAATCCACAACCACATCAGGAAGATATCTGCCGAAAAGACAACCATCGTCTAGCCACATCTCAACATATTCGTTAATCAGGTAATTTTTCTTCTCCACTTTTAGGTCTGTAAATAAAAATGTCAACTTGTAATAACTCAATTAGCTGGTTATTATTTTATTGTTGTTTTCAGCTAATAACACCTGAAGGATGTCTTTGTTAACCGGCTAAATGTAATGAATGAAAAATTATTTAGGGAAATATAAATAAGGAGAGGTGTTTCATAAGATAATAAAAGTGGTGTTTACCAAAGCTACAAATTATTTGTAATTATCGATGGTGTACATTTAAAAAGTTGGCAATATTAAAATATTGTAGCTTGCCCCTGATGTGTTTTTGGCTTGGCTTTTATGATCCTTCCCTGGAACATTATATAATCAACGTTTAACAATGAAAAACGATTTCCTTCCTGCAATTCATGCAGGTTATATACATCCTCTGCTATGGTATGTACCGATCCTCCGGTCTTATAGGCAATTTTGAGATAGTCATGTAAAACCGGTGCACCTTCACGACTACCACATAGAATAACTCTGACAGGCACATTTATTTGATTCAACAAAGACATATCTCTGACGGGACTTTTGCTATCTGCAATTAAAATAACTTCTTTATAACCTTTTATTTTTTTCATGCCTGTAAGTATAGCCTCGAGATCATTTTCGCTTCTGTCACCCCCGGTACCGTTTTTCATGACTTTTTTCATTGTTTTGACGGTCTTAGTGAACTCCCCGGCGTCTGCAAAGTAAATGCC
The DNA here is from genome assembly GCA_046290815.1 of Cytophagaceae bacterium. Classification (GTDB taxonomy): domain Bacteria; phylum Bacteroidota; class Bacteroidia; order Cytophagales; family Cytophagaceae; genus JBKBUF01. The sequence continues at coordinate 134,076 of JBKBUF010000006.1, forward strand.
TCCGGTTTTGCCTACAGGTTTTATTTTTTTTCTGTCGCCATCGTTAAAGAAGACCATGGATTTAACCCGATGATTGTTGTGTTGAAGCTGGTGCCATAGCAATACCTGTGAACCATATTCATACATACTGGAAGTCCAGTCTGTTACCACAAGCATGTCCTTCCATTGAGGATTTCTTTCAAGTATTTTAAAAATTGCCGAATCATGAAATGTAAAATTTCCCGACAGAATCACATCCAGATTTGATTCAGGCATTGGTTGCATAATCGGAGTCAATGGTAACTGAATTTTTTCCTGGCGTAGGAGTTCGTTAGGCTTCAATAATGTCGAGTAATAAAATACGGCACCATGGAACATACTTTTTGCTTCAGGTTCTGTTTTGCAATTGGTCTGTAGTATGAGATTCCATTTTATGTCACTATTCAATATCGAAGGTTCGATGATTGCCAGTTGTTGTATTCTGTTATTCAAAAGACTGTCATAATGAGTGATCCAATCCTTTTTATGATATGGATACCTGGTAAACACCAGGTCGACCGCTACGATTTGTTTGTCCTTATTTACATTATTCCATGTTTCCGTATTTTTTATAACATATGAAGCATAATCCATATATAAGATGGCTTTACCAGCGCTGTCTTTAAGATGATAAATGTCAGTTTCTGTAGCCTTAAAATACTGCGCAAAGCAGAATGAGGAAGGAAGAATTATAATCAAAATAAATAAGGACCATATGGTTTTAAGGGATTTCATATACATGTGGCAATTACCACGGATGTCCTAAGAATATAACGATAGCCGGAAGGCTAAAGTTAAGCGAATCAGGGAAAATATAAATTTTTCAAACAGAGGTTACCATTTAAGTTTGAAGGGTATAAAGGACAAAATAAGGATGATTACTGCATTCCTCTGCTTTATAAAAGTCATTTCCATTTAAATACAAGTACCCTCCATGTGACAAAAGAAAGTAATAATAATATTGCTAAACTGTAGCTATGAAAAGTTATATATGGGTTTTGTGGTATGTAATTTAGATTATCCTCAGTGTTGCTCCAAACAATGAAAGCATCGGCGATAGGTAACATACCTGCCAGATATTTCTTCTGATCATGTTTTTTAACAGGAAAACCAAATGCTTCTATGCCATTTCTTATTTCCATAGCCAGTTTGCTGTCCTGAAAGCTTTCGCATGTTTTTCTTCCAACGATAGTTGCGGCGGGTCCAATGTTTAATATAACAGGACCTGAATCTATATCTCCTTCACCAGTTTCTCCAATGGGATATTCTCTTATTCCCGGCAATCCAAATGTATATTCTAAAAAGTGTTTTTTGTAAATAGAATATTGTTGCTTTGCGAATGCAGTATCGATTTCTATCAGGAAATTTAATAACAGACTTTGAGAGGACCCTCTTGACTTCTCTGTAGCCTTTCCTGTGATGTAATTTGCTGAATGAGGAATTAGTCCGTGCGAATCAAGGTTAGCTTTGATTTGATTTAACCATCTTTGAATAGTGGTGGTGTATTGCGGATAAAATATTTTGTCATGTATAGCCAGAGACGCAATACATAAACTTACATCTGCCGGCCAAACCTGGCTATAGTAGGTTTCCAAATAGGGTGAATCAGACTTGTCCAGCACATTTTTTATTTCTCTGCAATTAGAAATAAAAAGGTTCTTTAATTCTTGATCAGTTGTGTCGCATTCTAATCTTTTGCTGACAAGGTAATTTAACCATCCGTTATAAAAAGCTCCATAAGGAAGAGGTAAATTCTCATCAAAAGGATTTTTGCCATAATCAGAACGGATTTCTTCTATGGATCGATCCACTTCAATTAAAGATTCTTTGAAAAGATCAGATCCGGGGGGAGATTGTTTTGCGATTGAGGCCCGGGAAAGTCCATACAAGGCATGCATGAATACAAATCCTTCAGGATATTCAGCTTGCATTTTTTTACCTGCGCCTTTCTGAAGCTGTTGCCGCAGATATTGCTGCTGGAGGAATACTTCTTTATTAATTTTAATGCCTTCCTTGGTGATATATTCCGGCTGATAATAGATTTTGTAATTAAGATATAATAGTACAGTCAACATGCCGGAAACAGGCAGAAGTACGAAAGCCTTTAAAATTAAAACTATATTTTGTTTCAATGCAAAATGCGCAACTCAACTTACTTTAAACCTTTAACTTTATACTTTAATAACTTCCATCCTCTTTCAAATCCACATCAAGTCCGCCATTCATCAGATCGGCATCTTTAAGCTCGCCGGGAAGTTCTTTGTCGAGTGTGGTGTCCAGTTCTGCATCCGATGGTTTACCTGCCAGCATGCTGTTTTCTTCAGCGGTAAAAGCATGGTCCATGGTTGCTTTTGCTCCATTGTCTTTCATGATCTGATCGGCAAGTGCTCTGGATCTTGCTGAGTGGTGTAATGCCCTTTCTAAATTTCCATTATTATAAAATTGTTTTGCCAGTCTCTCATGTCTGACGGCAAGTGCAAGCTTACCATCCATCTTTTTGGTTTTCTTGACCACCATATGCGAAACACCTAAAGCCCGGTTGGTTTTCAGGATAAAATTTTTGGTTTTGACTTTGTCAGGAGGAAAGGCCAAGGCCAGAGAAATTGAAAGAATCAAAGTAATGGAAATGCTGATGAAGTTTTTCATAACTATTTTCTTTTGAGTTTATGTGTCAAATGAACTACCAGGCGAATAAAAAAAGCCGTAGTGTAATCTACGGCTTTTTATTGTTTTTGTTAATATTTGGAGCGATTAGCTACCACATGCCTCACAGCCTTCCGGATTATCCAGAGAGCATGACATGTCGCTTATTTTCTGAGCGTAGGCCGCATCCTGAGCTTCTTTGTTTACTACAGGCTCCAGAGCTACTTCTGCCTGCTTTTCTACTGTAAACTTAATAGCATCTGCAGCAGCTTTAGTTCTCAGATAGTACATACCTGTTTTCAAACCTCTCTTCCATGCATGGAAGTGCATTGAAGTCAGTTTTCCGAAGTTCGGATCCTGCATGTGTATGTTCAGACTCTGGCTCTGACAGATGTAAGCACCTCTGTCCGCTGCCATGTCGATGATGGTCTTTTGTTTGATCTCCCAAACAGTTTTGTAAAGATCTTTGATGTGTTGTGGAATTTCCGGAATGTTTTGAACAGAACCGTTAGCTTCAATAAGCTTGTTCTTCATCTTGTCATTCCACAATCCAAGCTTGATAAGATCTTTCATCAGGTGTTTGTTCACCACCACAAATTCTCCCGACAATACCCTTCTTGTATAAATGTTGGAAGTATATGGTTCAAAGCATTCGTTGTTACCCAGGATCTGCGAAGTGGAAGCTGTTGGCATCGGAGCCACAAGCAGAGAGTTTCTTACTCCATGCTGTTTCACTTCTTTTTTCAGAGATTCCCAGTCCCATCTTCCGGACTCAGGAGTAACTCCCCACATATCGAACTGAAATATTCCTTTAGATACAGGAGAACCTTTAAATGTTTCGTATGGTCCGTGTTTTTTAGCCAGATCTTTAGATGCAGTCATGGCAGCAAAATAGATAGTTTCAAAGATGTCCTTGTTCAATCCTTTTGCTTCTTCTGACTCAAATGGCATTTTAAGCATGATGAAAACATCGGCAAGCCCCTGAACACCTAATCCGATTGGTCTGTGTCTTAAGTTGGATTTTCTGGCTTCCTCTACAGGGTAGTAGTTGATGTCAATAATCCTGTTCAGGTTTTTGGTTACCACATAAGTTACGTCATATAATTTCTGATGGTCAAATTTGCCGTCAGTAACATACTTTGGTAATGCCAAAGAGGCAAGGTTACATACTGCGACTTCATCAGGAGCAGTGTATTCTATAATTTCAGTACACAAGTTGCTGGACTTAATTGTACCAAGATTTTTCTGATTAGATTTTCTATTGGCATGATCCTTAAATAACATGTAAGGAGTACCGGTTTCGGTTTGCGCTTCCATAATTGCAAACCAAAGCTCTTGTGCTTTTACAGTTTTTCTTTGTCTTCCTTCTTTTTCGTATTTGTCATACAAGGCTTCAAATTCTTTACCCCAGCATTCTGCCAGTCCCGGTGCTTCGTTAGGGCAGAACAGAGACCAGTCGCCATTGTCTTCAACTCTCTTCATGAAAAGATCAGGAATCCAAAGAGCATAGAAAAGGTCTCTGGCTCTTAGTTCTTCTTTACCATGGTTTTTTCTCAGGTCAAGGAATTCGAATACATCTGCATGCCATGGTTCAAGGTAGATAGCAAATGCACCTTTTCTTTTTCCACCACCCTGGTCAACATATCTTGCAGTATCATTAAATACCCTAAGCATAGGGATGATACCATTTGAAGTTCCATTTGTGCCTTTGATGTATGATCCGGTAGCTCTTACGTTATGGATACTTAATCCGATTCCCCCTGCGGATTGAGATATTTTAGCACATTGTTTCAAGCTATCATAAATTCCTTCAATGCTGTCGTCTTTAGTGGTAAGAAGGAAACATGAAGAAAGTTGTGGTTTTGGAGTACCAGCGTTAAAAAGCGTTGGAGTTGCATGAGTGAACCACTTTTCTGAAAGAAGGTTATAAGTTTCAACCGCAGCATCAATATCATTGGAATGAATACCGATAGCTACCCTCATAAGCATATGTTGAGGTCTTTCAACTATTTTACCATCCAATCTCAGAAGGTAAGATTTTTCAAGAGTTTTGAACCCGAAATAATCGTAGTTGTAATCTCTGTCATATATGATAGATGAGTCAAGCTGAGCAGCATGCTTTCTTACAGCCTCATATACTTCTTTAGAGATAAGAGATGCATTTTCTCCGGTTTTAGGATCTACATAGGTATATAGTCTTTTCATAGTATTAGAGAAAGACTTGCTTGTTACCTTATGAAGATTGGAGATGGCTATACGGGCAGCCAGGATAGCATAGTCCGGATGTCTTGTGGTCATAGATGCGGCAGTTTCCGCAGCAAGATTATCCAGTTCTATCGTAGTTACACCGTCATAAATTCCGTCAATGACTTTTTTGGCCACATCGATCGGATTGACAAAGTTCATATCAAGGCCATAGCAAAGTTTTTCAATTCTTGCTGTGATCTTGTCGAATTTTACAGACTCGCGTCTGCCGTCTCTTTTTACTACTAACATATTTGAGTTTTAGGGGGTATAGGTTAATACATCAAATTACATTCAATATCTACAGGGTTCTTTATTAAAACAAATGTCATCGTGAAATTCTCGACAACCTGAGCAATTTTTTCCTTAAATGCTCAGAACATTGCCTTTAAATTTATCCACGATTTAAAAATCTTCGTCCAGACTGAACTTATGATTGTCTTTTTCGCTCATCACTCCGGCCTTCTGATACTCTGCAACTCTCTTTTCAAAGAAATTAGTTTTGCCCTGAAGTGAGATCATTTCCATAAAGTCAAATGGATTGGTCACATTGAAGATCTTTTTGTAACCTAAAGCCACCAATAATCTGTCTGCTACAAATTCAATATATTGTGACATTAGTTTAGAATTCATTCCGATCAGGTCTACCGGCAGTGCTTCCGTGATAAATTCCTGTTCGATTTTAACAGCGTCTCTCACCATACTTACTACCTGTTCTTCTGTAAGTTTGTTTACAATGTATTTGGTGTAAAGAAGGCAAGCAAAGTCGCAGTGTAGGCCCTCGTCTCTGGAAATAAGTTCATTGGAGAAGCTCAGACCTGGCATAAGTCCTCTCTTTTTCAACCAGAAAATAGAGCAGAAGCTGCCTGAGAAGAACACGCCTTCAACGATCGAGAAAGCCACCAGTCTTTCAACGAAACTACCATTGTCGATCCATTTAAGTGCCCATTCTGCTTTTTTAGCAACGCAGGGAACAGTATCAAGGGCATTGAATAGTTTATCCTTTTCTTTAGGGTTCTTTACGTATGTGTCGATGAGTAAAGAATAGGTTTCAGAATGGATGTTTTCCATCATAATCTGAAAACCATAGAAGCATTTAGCTTCGGGGAACTGAACCTTTTCAAGGAAGCTTTGAGCAAGATTTTCATTTACGATTCCATCAGAAGCAGCAAAGAAAGCAAGTACGTGAGTGATGAAGTGTTTTTCACCGTCGTTAAGCTTTTCCCAGTCTGCAAGGTCAGGAGTAAGGTCAATTTCCTCTGCCGTCCAGAAGCTGGCTTCTTCTTGTTTATACATTTGCCAGATGTCGTCGTACTGGATCGGAAAAAGCACGAATCTATTCTTGTTCTCTTTTAAAATTGGCTCTTCTTGTAGGCTCATTTTAGATTTTTGTTAAATAATAATCAATTACTTACATGTTACGAAAATGAAGGAAAAGGTTGCCTTAATTTTCAGATTTTTTTCCATAATCCTCCTTATTCAGAGGGAGGTAGGCTCAGTTTTGCCTACATTTGTTTTTAAACTTTTGGAAAGTCTTACTTCCAAAAAGAGAAAAACACTCCTCTTTTCCATATTTGAAAAGTTAAACATGGAACTTAATGAAAATATGAAAGGGTTATGGAAAAGTGTAAGCACAAATATGATAAAATCGCCCTGAAAAATCAAAGTTGGGAAATTGCGGAAAACGGGTGAAATGATCATGTAGGTAAATATAGGGAAAGTTATTAATTTACAAAGAAATACTGGTAATTATTTCAATGGTTACTTGCAGTATTTTGACATAATTTTGCGGTTTCAAATTTCTTAAGAATTTATCCACATAAGATATTTTGAAAATTGATTTGTTTTTTAAGTCATGCCAGCTTATATTTGCAGTCCGTTTTTTAAAAGAACAAAAATTGATATGTACGCTATAGTAAACATCGGGGGCCAACAACAAAAGGTAGAGGAGAATAAGTATATCTATACCAATAGATTACAAGGCGAAGCCGGATCTAAAGTAGAATTTTCCGACGTGTTGTTGCTTTCAGACAATGGAAAAGCAGAAATCGGCGCACCTGCAGTAAAAGGCGCTAAAGTGACTGGTAAGATTTTATCTCATGTAAAAGGAGATAAAGTTATCGTTTTCAAGAAAAAGAGGAGAAAAGGGTATCAGAAATCTAATGGTCACAGACAGGCACTTACTAAAATATTAATCGAGAAAATTTCTAAATAATAAAATACGATGGCACACAAAAAAGGAGCCGGTAGTTCCAAAAACGGTAGAGAATCACACAGCAAACGACTAGGTGTTAAGGTTTTTGGAGGGCAAGCTGCAAAAGCCGGTAATATTATAGTTAGACAAAGAGGTACCAGTCACCATCCGGGAAAAAATGTAGGAATGGGTAAAGATCATACATTGTTTGCTTTGGTTGACGGGGTAGTGATATTTAAAAAAGGAGCTAAAGACAGATCATATGTATCTGTTGAGCCTGCTCAGGCTTAAGCAACTTGGACTTTAAAAAAGAAAGCACACGGATTTAATTCGTGTGCTTTTTTAGTTTTAAGCTTTTTGATGATTCACATCAATGAAAGGCGATGATAGTTTAATTAAGCGTTTTATTATTTTTTCTTCCCTTTGCCATTTCCATTCCCACTCCCGTTTCCACCTTTGTTTTTTGGGCCCTTATTTCCTTTGTTTCCATTGTTACTTTTATATTTAATCTTATGGTCATCGTTAAATCTGAATGGATCATTGCCATCAAAATCTAATTCAATCTGAGTGAGACTTTTTAGATTCAATCCTGGTATCGGAACTTGTGGTACAGAAGTCCATACTCCGTTGACCAAATGTAAAAAAATGTTTTTATGAAGGTCAAAGTAAAAATTATGATCGGGAAAATATATGTGTCGGGTTTTTGCTCTGTACCCATGAGCTGGTGCCCATGGTGGCGGACCATTTTGGCTAAAGCTTTCGGTATATGCTAAGTTCAAAATAAATAGGAGAACTATCAATGTTCGAATTATTTTAGTATGCATAGGAATATAGTTTATGGATTAATAATACGTATCAGTTTAGTTTCTGTTATTATTTTAATAAGACATCAAATATAACTTTTTTAATAATTCACTGTAATTTACTTCCTTTTGTTCTTTGCGTTTATACCTCTTTATTACCAATAGGAATCGCTAGGTTTGAGCACGTATTTATTGTGCCATATGTAGAGTTTAAAATATTTCTAAATTTTATTTTTAGCTATGTTTTCTGGTTTTAATACGAAATATTCCGGCCGATTTTGGGCCTGGTTTCTATTCTCAAATCTACCCTAATATTCGAAATTTTTATTATTCTCATTTTCTTTTTTGTAAATAAGTACTATACCAAGGGTATTGGTTTTGTAATAATTTTTCTTTTTTCAACTATAAAATTTATGAATATGAAAAAAATTCTCCTTTATTGTTTAGTAACCTTTATCACTTTCACCAGCTTGAATGCCCAGCAGATCGTCGGATACCTGCCGAGCTACAGAGATCCAAGTACTTCAAACATACAGTATAGTAAAGTTAATACGATTATATATGCATTTATTAACCCGGATACTGAAGGTAACCTGATTACAACAAATGTGGGAAGTAATCTTTATGACTTTAGTATGACTCACTTTCTTACAGTTAAAAATAACTGTGCACAGAACGGAGTAAAACTCGCTATTTCTATCGGAGGGGCGGATGTAAATGAAATCAGGTCAGCCAGATTAAACCATGTGAGTAGTAACGCAACCAGGAGACAAAGGCTAATTGATCAGATAGTTGCCTTTGCTATTCAGCACAATCTTTACGGAATAGATGTGGATTGGGAGTTTCCAAAAACTACAGAGGCAAAAAATAACCATGAAGCTCTGATTGCAGGGTTGAGAACAAAAATTAATGGATCTGCAAATCCTAACATCAAATTAGGAATTGCTGTCGGTGGAGAATATTCAGGATCTGTAAACCACTTACAATACATCAATAACGGAGCGATCCAACATATAGATGACTGGCATATTATGTCATACGATTTTCCTGCCAGCTACAATGCTAACCATGCTTCTTTGACCGATGCACAAAACTCAGTAACTCAATGGAGTCAACAGAAATCTATCGCTAAATCCAAAATATATATGGGGGTTCCATTTTATGGAAGAAACTCAGCCAGAACACAAGAAAGTGATTACAGAGAATTTTCAGCTTCAAATCCCTCAGGTGCCTACAATTCTACGACTGATTTGATGAATGGATGGTATTATAATGCAAGACCAACATTAGAAACCAAAACCGAATATGTGGTAAATAATGGTTATGCAGGTATTATGATTTGGGATCTGGGTCAAGATAGAACTGATCAGTATTCATTATTAAGTGCTATATATACAAAAATGTCCAGCATGTGCCAGGCTCCTCAACCTAACCTTGGTCCTGATGTTGGATTCTGTACAGGATCAGTGACATTGAATTCAGCAGTTGCTACTGCAACCGGACGTACCTTTACCTGGAAAAGAAATGGTTCTAATGTAGTTACAAATTCTGCTTCTGCTACAACTTATAATGCAACTCAAGGAGGAACCTATGTAGTGGAGGTGACGCAGGGTGGTTGTACAAAAACTGATGTGGTTGAAGTAATGGCGGGATCTTCATTAAGCACCACGGGAGCAGAAAGATGCGGAAGTGGTCAGGTCACTTTGAAAGTGAATAACACAGGTGGAACATATCAGTGGTTTAACACTTCTACAGGCGGAAGCGTAATTCATACGGGGGGAACCTATACTCCAACAGTTTCTACAACCACTACCTATTGGGTGCAGGAGAATACTGGTTCTCAAAATTACTCAGCAGGAAGAGCCTTGCCAAGGACAGAATCTCCATGGGCATGGAACGAGGGTGCAAATTCGGTGAACAATACTTTGCCTAAATGGGCCCACAAAATTACAGTTCATCAGGACTTGACGATCCAAACGGTAAAAGTGTGGGTTACAGGAACTGTTAATAATGCAAGATTAATGGTTATTTCCACAGCTAATGGAACCCAGGTTTTGCAACAAGGGCCAACAGCAAATCTTACAGCTGCAGGAAATCCTCACACACTTACAGGTAATTTTACTTTAACTCCGGGATCATATTATATTGGTGTTTTCGCGCCGAGTGTTGATGGAGGGGGAAGTACGTCAAATGGTATTTGGCTTGACCATGATATAAGCCATCCGACTACACAGTCAGGAGTGTTTGAAATTGCCGGAACATCATGGGTAAGTTATGGGTTAGGCTTTAATGCTGATCCGAATGCCACAGCACACTATGGTCAGTTATTTGATTGGGTAATTAATACAGGTGTTGCTCCTCCATGCGGCAGAACTCAGGTTGTGGCTTCAGTTATTCCTGCCACTTCTACCAGTCTTTCTGTTACAGCAACACCTACCTCTGTCTGCTCAGGAACTAATGGAACAATTACCGTTGCCAGCAGTGAAAACGATGTTACTTACAGACCATATATTGGTGCAAATACTGCCGGATCTGCTGTAACAGGAAATGGATCAAATATTAACCTGACGGTAAATTCCGGATCTTTATCCACAGGTTCTAATACAATCACGGTGCAGGCTACAAAAATTGGTTGCGGTACAGTTAACCTTACTACACAACCAACGATAACTGTTAATACAGCTCCCGGACAACCTGCTGCATTTACCACCTCTTCGTCTTCCGTTAATCGCGGACAATCCAACGTTACTTACACTGTCCCAACAGTGAGTGGCGCTACTTCATATCAGTGGACATATTCCGGGACCGGTGCAACTATCACAGGTACAACCAACAGTGTACAGATCAGTTTCTCTGCTTCTGCAACATCAGGTACTCTTAGTGTAGTAGCTAAAAACAGCTGTGGTGATTCTCCGGCAAGAACAATGGATATCACTGTCAACATACCTACCAGCACTGCTGATATCTCCGGCATTTCAGGATTTGAAGTTTTCCCAAATCCAATTGATGCTTCTTCAGTTGTGAAACTGGATCTTGTTTCTTCAGCTCAGGTTTCAATTGAAATTTATAATACAATGGGTATGAAAGTCCAGACTCTGATCGAAGATCAGTCGCTTTCTTCCGGCACATATCATCTGCCTTTGGGAGAGCTTCCTTCAGGAACTTTCATCATCAAAATGAAAGCCAATGGAAGTGAAAGAAATCTTAAAGTGGTGAAATAACTTAGCGTTTTAGGTAAACGATATATTTTTTGGTTAGTATTTTTAAGGGAGTCTACGGACTCCCTTTCCTTTTGATTATTAAATAGTTATTGTCCTTTATCTGGCGTAGAAAACATCCTTTCAATCAGATTTGTTGAATTAAAAAGGACTAGTTATGAGTATCAAGGGGAAGATTGAAAAGGTAGGTAAAAAAATAAAAAAGGCTGCTAAAGTTCTTACAGGTGAAGAAGGGTTGGACAAGGTTTTTTCAAGTACGAGAACCTTCGATCATGATGCACTTGCAAGAGGGGAATATCTGAATGCAAGGGAAAGACTGTTTAATGTAAACGGTTGGACTGAGCATGCACAAATTGCTAATTCTTCTTTTCAGCTATATGATAAATCCGGGAAGGAAGTAGATAGAACTGTAGAGCCGGGAGATTTCATTAAAATAACCATACCTGGTCCTTTTCCGGAAAATTGGGTGAAGGTGCTAAACAAAAAAGACGGTGAAAGTTTTTGTGAATTTACTGTTAGACCTTCTAATAACCCCATAGATCCTGATGCTGAAAAGGTAGAGCATTTTTTTAAAGATGATGCAAGAAGTATTTTCAGAGTACAAAGAAAGGCCAATTCACTTTCCGCTTTTGAATTCGGGAAAGATGAAGCCCCCAATATTGAACAGCCTCAAGCTGGAGATCGGGCATTAATAAACCTTGGTATTAATATAGGAGGCTGGCTTGGCTTTCAAAAAATTCAGTGGCAAAAACTTACTGATTACCTTGTAGGACTTACAGATTAACCGGTACTGCCCGGTTAATTTTAAAATGATTGTTATCTTTAAAGCAATGATTACGTATATTTTCAGGGTTACTTACTATTTCCTTGAAAAAACCAGTCATTGTTTTTTTATTATGGGTTATTCCTGCCATTTGCTTTCCTCAAACGGATAGGATTTTAAATGATTTGAGCAAGCAAAAGCGTAGTTCGTCCAATTCATTGTCCTCTTCCTCTTCCTCATCTGACCTGGATCAAGCTTTTATAGGATTAATTTTTCGTCTGTTTTATATCGCAGGGGAAGGAATTTATTACCTGCAGGAAGGAGCGCTTGAATCATATCAGGATCATCCAAGCATGATTTCTCTTGAAGGAAATATTCATGGTGGATATTTTCATCAATATGAAGGAACAATGTTCACTCCGATGATAAGAGGAAATCTGGGCATATTCTCTACTGAATTCAGATACCAGAATATCAGAGATATTACCGGTCCGATAAGCACTTATGACTGGCAGATTTTAAAAGTAAATGTTCCCATTTACCCTGTCATATTTTCTATGGGAACAGGATATTCTAAAATTGTTGAAGCGGATCTTAGCTTATTTGAATATTCATTTTCCGCAAAAGGAAGGTTTTACAGAAATAAGATGGTAGGCGAATCTACTTATCGTGTATCCAGGTTTTTAGGCTCCGCATTCAGAAAGGAATTTAAAGCTACACTAGATTATGAAATTAAAGCATACCCGGTGAAAGGATCGGTTGCATTCAGGGTATGCCCAACGATTGGATTTGTTTATCAAAATTATCTTTCCAGATTCGAGCAATACTACATCATGGGTGGGGTTAACTTCCGATTTTTCTAATTTTCGATTAAAACCCGATTGTTTTTGGGCAAAATAATTATACGATTTATTGAAAAAGTTACAAAATGGTTTTAGCTTGCAAGAATATCTCTTATTCTTTAAGCACATTACAACAACCATTTAACATGAAAAAGAACTATACGCTTTTCCATTTCCTTCTTTTGCTGAGTTTATTTCCTTTCTTTTTGTCAGCTCAGATAATTATCGATGATTTTGAAGATGGGGTCCCTACCAACTGGGTTCCGGGTTCTGACAAAATAACCTTGCAGGAAACCAATGGATATCTTAGAGTGAACAATAACGCAGTTGGTCCTAATTATGAAGGGTTCGGAAAAACTTTCAATCCGCTTAATATGTCCAAGCACACCAAAATAAGTGTGAAGATGATGCTGCCCACCGGATCTCAACCTGTAAATATCAGAATGGACATTACCGATAATAACGGATTTGATTCTAACAGATTCCCGATTTCATTTAACCTTCCTGCGGACAGTGTTTACCATGAATACATTTTTGATTTCAACAATAAATTTCAAAGTTCATGGCCTGCAGTAAACAACCTGAATAAAGAAAGTATTGTACGAGTTTACTTTTTTGTAAACCCGGCCAGAACAGCTTTTACCGGTACTTTCTTTATTTCTGATATTACATTGTTAAATGCCCAGGATCCTCACATCATTACTCCGGTTTCAGATTGGAAGTACCAATATGATGGGTCAGCTGCACTTTCAGGCTGGAATGAAGTTAATTTTGATGACAACTCATGGGACAGTGGCAAAGCTAAATTCGGATTTTCACTAGCTTCATTGTCTACCACTCTGGATTATGGAAGTGATGCATCTAATAAACCAATTACAGCATACTTCAGAAAGAAATTCGAATTCATAGATACTACAGCTTACAAAAACCTTATTCTCCACTTCAATGCTGATGCAGGTGCTATTATTTATATTAACGGCGAAGAAGTCCATAGATACAACATGTCGTCAGGGTCGGTTGATGAAAATACTACAGCATCTTCTGCAGTGAACACGTTGGAACTAAAAACAAAATTACACAGAGTAATTCTACCTGAAACCTTACTTGATTCCGGATCAAATGTAATAGCTGCTGAAGTACATCTTGCTACTCCTGCTTATGAAAGTATGATTTTTGATCTGGAGTTGACAGCTACAACCTATAAGCCTGGGCTTGTAAGAGGACCATATCTTCAGTCTGCCACAGATACAAGTATTGTTATCAAATGGCGTACACTGCAGGAGACCGATTCAAAAGTGAGTTTTGGAAATGGACCTGCCAATCTATCAGAAAAATCAGAAAGCAATGCATTTACAACAGAACATGAAATTTTAATAAAAGGATTGACACCTGATACAAAATACTTCTATAGCATAGGTACCTCAGACATGATTTTAAGTGGAGGAGATGAGAAGCATTATTTTATTACATTACCTGCAAAAGGAACAATAAAGCCCTACAATATATGGGTGATAGGTGATGCAGGAAAAACCAATATTGATCAACGAGCAGTAAGAGATGCCTATTACAATTACAAAGGCAACACGCATACAGATGCATGGTTGCTTCTTGGTGACAATGCCTACAACGAAGGTACGGACGAAGAGTATCAACTATCAATGTTCGAAAACATGTTTGAGGAGCTTATGAAAAACACAGTCATATGGCCTACTCCCGGCAACCATGACCTGAGAAGCTTTATTAACTCAGATAAGATGGCTCCATATTACCAGATATTTACTGTACCTCAAAAAGGCGAAGCTGGGGGAGTGCCATCCAATACGGAAGCATATTACTCTTATGATATCGGAAATATCCATTTTATTTCACTTGACTCTTACGGGACCAAGAGAGATTCCACTGAAGCTATGGCTGCATGGTTAAAGCAGGACCTTGCTGCAGCATCTAATGCAACATGGAAAATAGCTTACTGGCATCATCCTCCATATTCAAAAGGTTCGCACAACTCCGACAACAACAGTGACTCTGAAAGTAAAAAAATGGTTGAGATGAGAGAACAGATCATTCCATTGCTTGAGAAGGGGGGAGTGGATCTGGTCCTAACAGGACATAGCCATAACTATGAAAGATCATATATGATTCACGGGCACTATGGATATTCTAATACCTTTTTAAACAAACCGCATATTGTCAATGCACAGATCAGCGGAAAAAAATCTCAGGGGCAGGAATATTATAAAAATCCTGAACACGCGGAGCTGGCCAATATAGGTACCGTTTATTCTGTAGTGGGTTGTTCAGGATTAAAGAGCAGCAGCGTACGCTGGACAAGAGAGCCCGATAATCTTATCAGCAATGCATTGATGTACACTTATTCAAACCAGCATCTTGGCTCTATGGTGATACAGGTAAACAAGGATACTATGACAGCCAGATTTCTGGACAGTAAAGGAGTAATTCAGGATGATTTCACCATTATAAAGGACAAAGAAAAAGAAATGAGTCTGGTTGTTGCTTCTATCAGCAATGCAGCAAAACATCCTGAAGACAATGCCGGAATAGTTATTTATCCTAACCCGACTGCTGGTAATGTAGCTTTAAAGTATACTCTTGATAAAGCATCTAAAGTGCACATAGAATTACTTGATGCTTCAGGGAAAAAAATTAAAGAAGTATATACAGGAAGGCAGGAGCAGGGGGATCACACACATTATATAGATCTGGATGATCAGCATAAAGATGTTGTCATTTTGAAGATGGTCGTGAATAAGAATACCTATATGAGGAAGATCATAAGAGTGAGATAACCTTAAAGGAGAGATTAGGTATCAGGTGCAATTTCATAAAAACTAAACTTTTTGGGATGTGTATAATATGAAAGTTAATGACATGATGAATAATTAATCCATCCATCATAGTCATTAACTTTCTATTGGAATTAATCTTTACCTAGGGTATAACCAAGTGTGAACTGAAAGTTCAGGTTAATAACTTTCTTATACAAGTCACTATTGAAGATAGGAAGAAGACCGAATCCCATTCTTGTTCCAAAATTTAAGCCATTTCCCAGTTCAAATTCTAAACCTGTCAAAACAGCTAAGTCAAGAGTATTATACAAATCTTTATTAGATTCCTTTTTTTCAACTCCATTAATAGTATACTTATATTTTGCCCCAAGCAGAATTGATGGCTGTGCTCCTAAATAAAAGCCAAATTTTCCTCCTAACCTCAGCATTAATGGAATATCTATATAATTTAATGTTTGGCTTTCGGTATGAACAGCACTTTTATAAGTAAATCCTTTCATTGAGAATAATACCTCAGGCTGGAATGCTACCTTTTTGGCACCTAATCTGGCATACGCTCCCAAATGTAGCCCTGATTTAAAATTGGCGTTTGTATTGACACCCGAAACTACGGAATAGTTCCATCCTGCTCTTGGTCCATACATGATCTGAGAGTAGGAAGCATATGAAACTAAAAGACAAACAATAATGGCTGTTAAAAATGTGTAAGTTTTTTTCATAAGTTTAAGGTTTGAGTAGTTGTAACAGACCTTTACGAGCTTATAATCCTTTTGTTTCGTTTAACAATAATAAAATGCGGATTAATAGTTGTTTTTATTGAGATTAAACTAGAATTTTCGATTATCTATACATGTGTTTATGTTGAAGATAAATGTATTTAAGAATGCATAATATGAATAGATTTTTAGAGTAAGATAAAATTTATTATTAAATGAAAGTATATAGGGCATGTTGTAAAGTCGGCCCTTATTTTTTAATATTAGGTTAATTAAAAAATATATGAACCCAATCAAATCCATTGGCCTTATAGCCCACGACAATAAAAAAAATGAGATGGTAGAATGGGTGAAGCATAATAGGGAAACACTTTTAAAGCATAAGTTATATGCAACAGGCACAACCGGGAGGCTGGTAGAAGATGCACTACAGCATCCAGTGACTAAATTGCTAAGTGGTCCGCTGGGAGGTGACCAACAGATAGGAGCTTTGATCGCAGAAGGTAATATTGATATTCTCTTTTTCTTCTGGGATCCTATGCAGGCCCAACCTCATGATCCGGATGTGAAAGCTTTGATCAGATTATGTGTAGTATGGAATATACCTGTTGCATGCGATAGAGCTACAGCGGATTTTATAATCACTTCTCCACTAATGAATGAAATTTATAAACCGGTTTTGCCGGATTATACTGCGCATTTGGATAGGAAGGTTTAACCATCTTTTAGTCACATCAGGAAAAATTTTCTGAAAGGGAATTTATGGTTGCCAATAATCCTTAATATCCTAACTCCGCATTCAAAGTTTTAATTCTGTTCCATTTTCCTTCTTCGGTTACCGGGACAGAATTAATTTCTTCCTGTGCTTTCAGCTTCAAAATTTCATTAGCTCGTTCTTTGGAATCCGGATGCGTACTTATCCATTCAAATTCTTTAGGTAGATGTTCTTTTTCTAGTGATAATCTGAATAAAAAATTGGCAAGATGCTCGGGGTCCATATTGGCTTTGGCCATGTATTTTACTGCAGAAGCGTCTGCCTCGCTTTCCTGCTTGCGGTCAAATGCTGAGGAGGTAAGTAGCTTCACAGTTTCTTTTAATATTTCTCCTCCACCTTTATCACCCATGGCTAGTGTCAAAAGTATAGATGCTCCTACTTCCTTAATAAGCTTTTTCATGACATGGTTGTGCTCCATGTGTGCTATTTCATGAGCCATTACACCCGCAATTTCTTCCGGACTATTACTATAGTCTATCAATCCTGTAAGGATAACCATATTTCTTCCAGGAAGTGCAAAGGCATTGATTTCGCTGCTGTAGATGACATGTACTTTTATTCCTTCGGGATCTATGTCATTATTCTTGCAAATTCTGTCTTTAAGGTCATTGATAAATGTTTTGATGCTGTCCGAGTCTACTTCCTTGTCTTTCTTTTTGATAAAGTCAACTATAACCTTTCCAAGCTTTTCTTCATTGGCCTTTTCAAAATTTTCTACTCCCATAATGCCAACATAATCTATCCGGCTTAATAAAAACCAGGTGGATCCGAAAAGGATAATACCAACGGCAAAATGTATCAGTGCTCTGTTCATTGCTGATTATTGTTTGAATGTTATGGTCTGCATACCAGGTTGGTGATTGGTCCGAAAAAAGACCACTCCACATGTTGTCCCTTTCTGGTAGTGATGGCAGTATATAGGGTGAAAATAAATTCTATTAAATTGAAAAGCACAATGGTGATGATGTATGCGATGTACTGGTTGCTCAGCTTTAAATCACCGAAGATGATGTTCAGTGTCCAGTAAAATCCTACACTGTTCATGGTAAGTACGGTGATTTGAGACATTAATGCCTGAGTGCAGTGCCATCTGACAAAATATGGACCCTTTCTGTTTCCCAGGAAAAAGATTAGGGTGGCGATAAGATTTATAATTGGCAGAGGTAAGCCTACCATAAGTGCAATAACAGACATGAGATAGCTGTTGGCAGCCTTTTCCGATTCGTTATCGTCCGGTTTGTATTCAAAGTCTTTTTTGTGTATCATAAATCTTTACAGATATTCCACATCCAGTTTAGTAATATAATTCCCACGGCCGGTACTGCAATCCATTTCTTCTTTAGCAGATTTTCCGCTTTAAAATAGCAGTTATAAAAGCTGCTTTTTTTGAAGGCCAGGTCGAAACCTATCCAGGCCGGTATAGCAATAATTATAATAATAACGATAAGGCCTAAGGGATTCATTTGAATTGATTCAGAAAAATTTCCTGAAAGGAGCAAAATTAATGCCCGGGTGATACCACAGGACGGACATGCCAGTCCTGTGGTGTTTTTAAACATGCATACATTGATGGAGTGCTTCTGACCGGAATGGATATTCCAGCCCAGCCAGGTGGCTCCGGCAATGGATAAAGAAAATGCAAGGAGATAAAGTCTATTCCTTGACATAAGTGTTATATAATGCTAAGTAAAAGCTGAAGGTTTTTCTCTCTGGTTCTGCCCATAATTAAAAACCAGTCAACAATAGCCCACACATAAAATCCTCCGCAGGTAAGAAGTTTACCAACTCCTAAGCCGATATCACCTATTACAAATCTGTCAACACCCAGTGTTCCTGCCATAATAGATAGAACAATAGAAATCGTAGGATCTTTAAGGTTTAGAGATTGTAGCTGCAAAAATTTTGCATCATCCATTTGAAGAAGTTTCTCTCTTAAAAAAGGAATTTGATTGCTTTCGAAATACTTACCATTAGTCATTAAGTACATGTCGACTTTTTGTGCATCCATTGTAATAAAAAAATTAAGGTTTAATAAGTCCCTACTCTGTCGGCTTTTCGGGTTTCGCCCCGGAAATAACGGCTCCGGAACCTTAAAAACTAAAATTTATCAAATACGAAATCTGACAATTATACGGATTAATTATTAAAGAGTTAGCAAATTTTTTCCAACTGTGGATAAGTGTCCTGGAAGTGTTTTCACGCAAAGGGAGAAAAGATTCCGCAAAGGTCGCAAAGGCTTATAATCAAACAATAATGTGTATGAATTCTTTGTCAGGATAATTTAACAAGAAAGGGGAGAAAGGTTTAAAAGGTATTTGCCCTAAATTTTAATAATTGTAGTCGAGAACTTCTTTACCTTCTTCATTTAGGTGCTCCTGATCAAGGTTTTTTATTGCAAAAATATATAAAAGGCTTAAAGCAATACAAGGTAAAACTGGAATTAAATTATTTATAAATCTAAAGTTCCCATAGATGTTGGTCATTGCTAATAGCAAAGGAGCACCAATACTGATTACAAATACAAGCAGTTTACTGTGAGCAAATAGACTTATATAAAACTTGTATTTGTTATTTGAGGGAAAGTTATACAGAATTATTGTTAAAGTTATTTGTAATACTGCTATGAAAACATAAATGGCTATTGTACTTATTTCCGGTATATTATATTCTTCGTAAAATATTTCCAAGAGGTTAATACATAAAATACAGAAATAGGCTATTAATAATCCATAAATAACAATTGCAGCTTTACTAAATTTAGCTTCTTGTTTGAGGAAAACGTTTAAAAAGTAAAGTAGATAAATTTCAGTAATGGTTAATAATATCCGATCAATATAGGCCAAATAAATTTGCATCAGGTCAAAACTGCTTAGGTAGTTGAAAAAATTTCTACCAGTTAAAATTATTGCATAAACAATTAAGACAATCAGCGATAGCTTAAGTGACGATTTGGAAACTTTCATAGAATAATTTTAAAAACTGAAATGCTTCAACTGCTGAAAGAAATCCGGTACAACGGTAGGATCATATATGATAGTAAAGCCAATTCCATATACTGCGCCGTAAAAATGAGCATCGTGGTTTACAAGATCTCTGGATTGCTTGCTCATGTAATAGGAGTAGATCAGATACAGAATGCCGAAAACAAATCCCGGCATCGGAATAAAAAATATTCTTATGGTACGTAAAGGGGATAAGAGTATGGAAGAAAAAATAATAGAACTTACTCCTCCGGATGCTCCTAATGAGTTATAATAGAAATTATTTTTGTGTTTTAGATAAGTAGGTATATCGCTTACAACTATCCCGCTGAGATAAAGAAAAACAAAAAGGTAAGAGCCAAAAAAACCTTCCACACTCATTCCGAAAAAGAAAAATGCGATCATGTTAAAGGCAAGATGCATGTAGTCCGCATGAATGAAGCCCGAGGTAATAAACCTGGAGAATTCATTGTATTTTTTTACCTTATAGGGAGTTAATAACCACTTGCTGTAAAGCTCAGGATTGTTCCAGGCATAGATGCTTATAACTATGGTAAGTATGGTTATAATTATGGTGAGCATACTGATGGTTTAGTATCAATGATCTCTTTTCATTAATTTTTCTGCAAAATCCTGCAAAAAGTGTTTCCTGTTCAAAGGTGCATTGACTTTATGCAGATGATTAAGCGCCAACTGAAAATAATGATTCATTTTGTCTTCGGTATAATTTTTTATGCCCAGTGAATCATATATCTCTTTAACTTTTTCTACTTTATTTTTATCATTTGAACTATAAGCTGCCTGCAACTTTTTAAGATTTTCTCCGGAAGCTTTTTCAAAAGCAGTGATATATAAAAATGTCTTTTTATTGGAAGTAATATCGCCACCAACCTGTTTCCCAAACTTACTCTGATCACCATATACATCCAGCAAATCGTCCATTAGCTGAAAAGCAATACCCATGTTGAGGCCAAACTTATTGAGGTTTTCTACTTCATTATCTTTTGCATTTGTTATTAATGCACCCAGCTTTAAACTAAAGCCTAACAAGGCTGCAGTTTTAAGACTGATCATAGCGATATATTCATCAATGCTGACTTTATCCAGTGTTTCGAAGTTCATGTCCAGTTTCTGTCCTTCACAAACTTCTGCTGCTGCTTTATTAAAAGCCTCAATTATTTTTTTGAGATTTCCGGATTCTGCATATAAAAGTAGTTCGTAGGCTTTTACCAGCATCACATCACCGGATAAGATTGCGGTATTGCTATCCCATTTTTTATGCACTGTTTCTTTTCCTCTTCTCAATGGAGCTTTGTCCATAATATCATCATGCATAAGTGTGAAGTTGTGAAATACTTCTACTGCAAGAGCGGGCTTTACAGCTTTTTCCCAATCGTCTGAAAACAGATAAGCGGAAGAAAGTGCAAGCAGAGGTCTTAATCTTTTGCCTCCAAGGTTAAGGATATATTTGATAGGTTCGTAAAGATCTGCCGGATGGCTTCCAAAGGTATATTCTGATAATTGCTTATCCAGCAGCTCCAGCGCTTTCGATTGACTAAATAACATGATCAGACAAATACAAGGTCTATGATTCTTTTCTCCAGGTTAGTATTCATTACTCTAACCTTAACATTATCTCCCAAGGTAATTATTTTTTTATTTCTCTTTCCGATCACCCTGTAATTATCTGCATCCAATTCATAAAAGTCATCTTCCAGTTCGCTCAGCCTGATCATTCCTTCGCATTTGGTTTCGATTATTTCAACAAAAATTCCGAATTCCATAACACCGGAAACGATACCTTCAAACTCCTGACCTATCATGGTTTGCATAAATTCCACCTGCTTGTATTTGATGGATGCTCTTTCTGCATCTGCAGCCAGCTTTTCCATATCGGAGGAATGCTCACACAATTCTTCATAATAATCCTTGCTTTCTGATTTTCCTCCTGCAAGATAATGCTCGAGTAAGCGGTGAACCATTACGTCAGGATATCGACGAATAGGGGAGGTAAAATGTGTATAGTGTTTGTATGCAAGCCCGAAATGGATTTCCGGATCTGTGGTATATTTTGCCTTTGCCATGGTACGAATAGCAAGACTCTGCAAAACGTTTTGCTCAGGTTTGCCTTCCACTTCTTCCACCAGCTTGTTCAGCTCATCTGCAAGCCTTTTATCTTCTCCGATTTTTAAATCATGTCCGAACTTCTTTGCAAAAATTGCAAGTGAATTCAATTTCTCAGGATCAGGATGGTCGTGGATCCGGTAAACGAAAGTATTTTTCTCTTCGCCTTTTTTCATGAAGTATACATACTCTGCCACCTTCCTGTTTGCAAGAAGCATAAAGTCTTCAATAAGCTTATGTGCATCTTTTCTCACTTTCGGAAATACTCCAAGCGGCTTGCCTTTTTCGTCAAGCTTAAATTTTACTTCAACTGTTTCAAAGGCAATAGCACCTTTTTTGAATCTATCCTTTCTTAGTTCTTTAGCCAGTTTATCCAGTATTAAAACTTCTTCCTTAAAATCACCATCTTTTCCTTCAAGCATTTCCTGTACTTCCTCATAGGTAAATCTTCTGTCTGAGTGAATGATCGTTTTTCCAAACCATTCGCTCAATACTTTACCCTGATGGTTCATTTCAAACACAGCAGAGAAAGTCAGTTTATCTTCATGAGGTCTTAGTGAACAAAGATTGTTGGAAAGCTTTTCAGGAAGCATAGGAATGGTACGGTCCACCAGATAGACTGATGTAGCTCTTCTGTATGCTTCTTTATCCAATGCTGTTCCTTGTTTCACATAATGTGTTACATCGGCAATATGCACACCTATTTCCCAGTTGCCGTTTTCAAGCTGACGGATCGATAAAGCATCATCGAAATCCTTGGCATCATGCGGGTCGATTGTAAAGGTGGTAATATCTCTGAAGTCTCTTCTTTTCTTTATTTCTTCTGTAGCTATTTTTTCATCAATCTTTTCAGACTCTCTTTCTACTTTTTCAGGGAAGCTCCAGGGCAAACCGAACTCTGCCATGATGGAATGCATTTCCACGTCATTCTCACCTGCATTTCCAAGTACTTCGGTAACTTCACCTACAGGGTTCTGATCTTTAGCAGGCCATTCAAGTATTTTCACTACTACCTTTTGTCCTTCCTTGGCATCTTTTATCTTATCCAGAGGTACGAAGATGTCATAGTACATTTTTCTGCTATTGGGGACGACAAAAGCAAAGCGAGGTGATAACTCGATCTTTCCTACGAATTCATCACGTCTTCTTTCCAGTATTTCCACCACTTCACCTTCCGGACTTTTCTTTCTGCTTTCTTTAGTATAGACCTTTGCTTTTACAAGGTCGCCGTCCATGGCATATTTGAGATCTTTAGTGGCCACCCATATATCCTGATCACTTTCCTCACTGATAATATAGGCAAATCTGGAGTTGACATGATCTACTCTGCCCGTAATGAAGTTGTCTGTCTGGTTCAGTTTGAAATTGCCGTTTTTGAGGCGGGTGACCTGAGCGGTCCGCTCCAGCTGATTAAGCTGATCGTTTATTGTAGATTTTACTTCCTTGTCCTTTAGTCCGATTTTTTTGACTATGTCTTTGAGAGAGTAGGCTTTGTTTCTGCCTTTTTTGAGAACCGAAATAATCTTTTCTTTAATGATTTCGGCTACTATTTTATCGGATGATTTTTTCTTTTTACTCATTTGTATAAATCTGTCGGCCTTTAGTTCGCTCCAATTGGGCTCGTCGTATATCCGTAAGGTCTCCCTTAGGTATGGCACTGATCAGTTTGCGTGTATATTCTGTTTGAGGACAATTATAAATATCATCTGCATATCCTATTTCCTCTATTTTACCTTTATTCATTACCAGAATTCTGTCTGACATGAACTTCACGACTGACAAATCATGAGAGATGAATATATAGGTAAAGTTAAACTCTTGCTTAAGCTTATTTAAAAGATTTAGAACCTGAGCTTGTACAGAAACATCCAGCGCCGATACTGACTCGTCGCAAATTATGAATTTTGGATCTAAGGCCAATGCTCTGGCTATACAAATTCTTTGTCTTTGTCCACCGCTAAACTCATGCGGGTATCTTTCAAATTGCTTTTTGCTCAAACTTACCAGTTCCAATAACTCTACAGCCCTTTTCTTCCTACTAAAGTCACTATCGAGAATATTGTTTACCCTCATAGGCTCAATGATTGCCTCTCCAATGGTCATTCTTGGATTCAGGGAAGAGTAGGGGTCCTGGAAAATAATCTGCATATCTTTTCGCAGTTTTCTCAATCCTTCGCCCTGTATATCATTGATTCTGGTTCCGTTGAATATAATGTCACCTGAGGTAGGTTCTATAAGTCTTAATATGGCTCGGCCTAATGTGGTTTTTCCGCAACCTGATTCTCCCACCAATCCGAGAGTTTCTCCCGGATACACATCGAATGTCACATCATCTACCGCCTTCACATAATCCTTTACTTTACCGAATAAACCGGTTGTGACGGGGAAATAAGTTTTAAGATTTTTTACCTGAAGAAATGGCTTTTGCTTTTGCAGGTCCTCCTGTCTGTCTTTTATTTCATCATCGGTGATGTAATTAAGAAGTATGGCTTCCCCGACCGAGGAGTATTTGCTATGACTGTCTTTCTTTTCTATGATATTTCCTTCCTCGTCCTTTTCCATAAAGTCAGACACAACTGGCAATACTCTCATTTTTATATCCAGTCTTGGTCTGCATGCGAGCAATCCTTTGGTATAAGGATGTTTTGGATTGCTGAATATGTCCCACACGGTCCCGTATTCTACTATTTTTCCATGATACATTACCATTACCTTGTCAGCAATCTCGGCAATAACACCCAGGTCATGTGTAATGAAGATGATGGACATATCATTTTCATCTCTGAGGTGTCTCATCAGGTTAAGAATTCTTGCCTGAACAGTTACATCAAGCGCAGTGGTAGGCTCATCGGCAATCAGGATAGAAGGATGACATGACATAGCCATGGCAATCATTACCCTTTGCTTTTGTCCACCCGAGATCTGGTGAGGGTAAGAGTTGAAAATATCTTCAGGGCGCGGAAGTTCTACTTTTTGAAATAGCTCAATGGTCAGCTTCTTTGCCTGTGCATTAGTAACCTTCTGATGCAGCAATATGGTTTCCATTACCTGATCACCACAGGTATAAACAGGGTTGAGGGACGTCATTGGCTCCTGAAAGATCATAGAGATCTCATTGCCCCGCTCATGCTGCATTTCTTTTTCTGATAATTTCGCAAGGTCGATAAGACCTCTTTCAGGCGAGTCAAAAAGGATTTCTCCTCCCACTATCTGCCCGGGAGGATTGGGGATCAGCTTCATGATGGATAGTGCGGTAACGGATTTGCCCGACCCGGATTCTCCAACAATGCCCAGCGTTTCTCCTCTGTAAAGTTTAAAACTTACATCATCTACTGCCTTGACAATGTTCTCTTCAGATTTAAAGTAGGTCTTTAAATTCCTGACTTCCAATAATGGTTTTTGGTCCCCGCTGTTAGATGACATTCAACTTAATCTTATTGTCGAATAATAATAAACATTTTTTTTGATCCCCAGTAATTCAGAGAATAATAATATTCTCTTCTTCCAATTCAGGAAGGCAATTATACTTCAAAAATACCCTGGCTGTCACTACCACATCTTTCTCGCAATAGGTCTTAATTTTTTCAAGGTTATTTTCTGAATAATAAGTGGCATTTACCATGCTGCCGTCAAGATCTGATTTGCTGCTTGGAATATCAAAGACTGCCGCAAGCAGATCGAGAGAAGTATAATTTTTCTTATCACCGAATTTCCACATTTCCAAAGTATCGAGATGTTGTACCTCCCAGGGCTTTTTTCCCGATAATTTCAAAGCTTCCGGCAGAGGAATACCATTGATTAATAATCTTCTGCACAGATAGGGAAAGTCAAATTCCTTCCCGTTGTGAGCGCACAGGCGGACTTTTTTGCCCTTAAAACCATTTTCCAGCAGCTCCTTGAAATCACAAAGTATTTTCCCTTCCTCGTGCCCGTAAAATGATTTTACTTTTAGAGACAATTCCTTTCTGTTGTTTAAAAAGAAAAATCCGGCAGAAATTGACACTATCTTTCCAAACTCAGCATAGATTCCTGCTTTCTGAAAGAATAAGTCTGATTTATCTGCTAATTTGTCTATAAAAGAGGCTTTTTTGTCCCAAATTGACCTAAGCCGTTCGTCCAACTCCTGATACGTTGGTGTACAGGATACTGTTTCAATATCGAGAAACAATATATCTCCTAGTTTTTTTAAGGATTCCATAGCTGATTTAAAATTCGAAATCCGAAAATCGAAATTCGAAAAAAATAATCAAAGCAATAATCTGAAAATGCTAATAATGAGGTTGGAAAACTCGAAAAACGAAGCTCGAAATTCGAAAAAAAATACCGAAAGGTGGTAATAGTTAAGCAGGAATGCATAAAACACCTGCATAATGTAATTTCGGATTTCGGGTTTCGAAATTCGAATTTATATATGCAGTATTCCTTCCTTCTCCAGCTGCGGTATAAACACCAGATTTTCCTCAATGATGCTTTCCGGAACGAAAATAAATTTTTTGTCAAAAACCTGATTGTTAACAAAATAACTTATCCAATATTCATTATAAAGATGGAAAACTGAAGGGTCTATCGGCTCTATTAAAATATTTTGACCCGGTTCAAGCAATGGAAAGTGGTGCCTCAGAGTGCTGGTTTCCTGAGTTTCTCCATCTTTTTCTCCATAGCCCTTGGACCTGATGGTAATATCTTTGATTAAAAAATCATTACGGTTTAAGAGAAAAACATTCCATTGATATTCCTGCTCCACACCTTTTTCTCTTGTGATAGCTATATTAATTCCCTCAACCGGTAAAAATGGTATATCTTTTTTCATTGATAATTATTCAATAATCTTCATTTCAAAAATATCAGCAATTTTTTCAAGTAACACAGATTGCACCTCTGAAATGTTCACTTTTTTTCCTAATTCTTTCTCCATACTTGTGACGGCTTTATCTGAAATTCCGCATGGGATGATATTTTCAAAATAGCTCAGATCAGGATTTACATTGAAAGCAAAGCCATGCATGGTTACCCATCTGCTTGTTTTTACTCCCAGAGCACAGATTTTTCTTGCTAAGCCTGGTTGTTGAAAATCTATCCAGACACCGGTAAGACCATCTATTCTTCCGGCTTCGATGTCATAATGTTTCAGGGTTTGAATGACAGCCTCCTCAAGGAAACGCAGGTACTTATGAATATCGGTAAAGAAATTATCAAGATCCAGGATGGGATAACCTACAATTTGACCTGGTCCGTGATAGGTGATATCGCCGCCTCTGTTGATATGAAAAAACTCAGCCTGTTTATTTTTCAGTCCTGCTTCATTGAGCAGCAGGTGGCTCATGGCCCCGCTTTTTCCCAGTGTATAAACGTGAGGATGCTCGCAGAACAGCAAGTGATTTGGAGTGATGGCTTGTTGTTCGACCGGCAAATTGCGATTGTTAAGTTTTATTTGGACGATTTCCTCAAAAAGACAGGTCTGGAAGTCCCATGCCTCTTTGTAAGATACAGTCCCTAATGACTTGAAAAAAACTTCTTTATTGATTATGTCGTTCACCTTGTCCTGTTATATTCGCTGCAAATTTACCAATTAATTAATAAACGCCAGCTAATGATTAATAATGTTACAGATGGTAAAAAAGGAGAGGAGATAGCCGCTTCTTTTTTACAGAAAAAGGGATATACTATTATCCGCAGAAATTTCAGGTACAGCAGAGCTGAAATCGATCTTATTGCGCAGAAAGATGGTATTATGGTATTTGTGGAAGTGAAGAAACGCAGCTACAATGCCTTTGGTTATCCGGAAGAAGCAGTAAACCACTCCAAAGAAAGAAGAATAATATCTGCAGCAGAACATTTTATTTACCAGACCGACTGGATGGGCGACATACGCTTTGACATTGTGTCCGTGATGGGAGACAGGGTGGAGCATTTTGAGGATGCGTTTCATTGAGCGTGGCGAATGATAAGTGAGATGGTTCGTGAGGACACGAACCATGGCGGGGGAACCATGGCGGAACCATGGCGCAGATTTTCGTGAGTTTCAAAATTTTTGGTGCCTTGGTTCGTGTCTCCACGAACCAATTATTTCAACCATTTCAAGTCCCTTTTTAAACATTCATTTGATTAGAACCATGAATAATGAAATCTTTCAATATAAGCGCAAATCTTATATGGAAATAGGTGAAATATTTTTTTGGACTGCTACAATTAATAAATGGCAAAAATTGCTGATTGATGATAAGTACAAAATTGTGGTTATTGATTCTCTGAATTTTTTAAGTGAACAGGGTAAGATAGATGTTTTTGCCTTCGTAATTATGCCGAATCACATACATTTGATTTGGAGAACGAATGAATTAAACGGAAAGGAAACATCCCAAGGATCCTTCCTTAAATACACCGCACATATGTTTAAGAAAATTTTGTGTAGTGAGAATATTAGTCTTTTGAGCCAATATAAGGTTGATGCAATTAATAAAAAATATGAATTTTGGCAGAGAGATCCACTGGCTATTCATTTATATACTAGGGAAGTTGCCTATCAAAAGCTTGATTACATTCACGGAAATCCTTTATCTGATCATTGGAAGTTGGCCACAGATCCCGCAAGCTATAAGTATTCGTCAGCAAAATTCTATCAGGAAGGTATTAAGGAATATGATTTTTTAAAGGATTTGCGTGAAGAATTTTAATGGATGTAGAATGGTTCGTGAGGACACGAACCATGGCGGATCTATCACGGGTGAGAGGGTGGAGCATTTTGAGGATGCGTTTCATTGAAGAAGGTGAATGATAAGTGAGATGGTTCGTGAGGACACGAACCATGGCGGGGGAACCATGGCTGAACCATGGCGCAGATTTTCGTGAGTTTCAAAATTTTTATTATATTACTTATCTGTTATCTCTAAAACACTGATAAGCTTTAAAAACTCCATCAAATTATATATGAAAAAAAATTACGCCCTACTATTTCTGATGATTGCCATTTCATCGGTTTGTTTTGCTCAACCGGATGTAATTCAAAACAATGGCTATACTTTTGTGAAACAATGGACAAATAATCTGGATGGACCTTCAGCAGGATGGTCAATTGCGAATTGGACTTTTGATGGTAATTTATGTGAGTTTGGTCCTCAGGGAACAGTTTTTCAAAACGGAAATCTGAATCTGACGATCGATAAAAAAACGGCAGGCAATATGGGATTTTATCCTAATAAGCCTTATTGGGGTGGTGAATACTACAGGAGTGAAAAATATTTGTATGGCAGATTTGTAGTAAGAATGAAGCCTAATACTCCAGCGGGTGTGGTTACTTCATTTTTTCTGATGAATATTGAATGGAATCATAATTATACTGTCCCTCTGGAATGGTCTGAGATAGACATAGAGTTTTCCGGTAGGACCGACAGAGTTCAGTTTACTCTGCACTGGATCGATAACCAGGGCAAGCACATGGATGCAAACTATGTGACTTTGAATAAAAATGTTACTGACGATTTTCATGAATGGGTGATAGAGTGGACCCCAACCTATATTTCATATTACCTTGATGGCACTTTGTTGTTTACTTTCGATGATCCGGTGAAACTTCAGGAGCAGGCCCGGCCTCAGGAAATCCATATGAACCATTGGGTGAGTGATGCTCCGGGATGGGTAGGTACTCTTGATGAAAGTAAATTGCCTGTCACTGCAAGTTACGATCAGATAATTTATTACAAACTGGATACCCCTACCGGTATTGAGGATGAAAATCACACCGCATTATGGTATGAATCTCAGGCAAACACCATTCATTTTCAGGAAAAGCATGTAGGTAGAAAGTATGTTATTTACAATTCATCAGGAATTGAAGTGCAGAAAGGTGATATTGACAGAACTGTGAAACTGAATGAAAATCGGGTGAAAGGAATTTATCTGATCCATGTAATTGGTGATGATAAAGTAATTTCAAAGAAGGTTTACATGGAATAATCCTTTGTTTGCCTATGGTAATAGGCCGGAGGTATCTCAAAATTATTTTAATAGCATTCCAGTATTATCATTATGAAAATATCCATACCAGCACCCACAGATCGTCAATTTACTTCTGTATGGGTTTTAATTTTGATGAACCTGGTTCCGGTTTACGGAATTATGTTTTCCGGATGGAAGGCATTTGATGTTGTTATTATTTATGTTTTAGAAACCGTCATTATTGGTTTGTTCAACATAATTAAAATGAGCTTTGGTACGGTAATGACCTCCGGAGAAAAGGATGCAGGATCCAAAATGATGGTACACCTGCTAAAGCTTTTTTTGATCCCATTCTTTATTTTTCATTATTTCTTCTTCATAGCTATTCAAAGCCTGTTTGTGTTTACTTTTTTAGGAGACCAAAGTACTGTGGACTTCCTGGAGATTCCTGTGACTTTCCGGAACCTGATTAACTCAAATACCGAATTGTTTGCAGCAATTCTAAGCATTTTTGGCAGTCATAGTTTTTCTTTTCTTGCCAACTATATTGGCAATAAGGAATATGCTAAGGTTGGTGTAGTCACCATGATGATACAACCCTACATCCGTATTTTTATTCAGCAGTTTGTTGTAGTTTTCGGAATTATACTTTTGAGTATTTTTAAAACTCCGGATATTTTTGTTTTGCTACTGGTGTTTTTCAAAATAATAGCGGATGCATTTATGCACCTGAGGATTCACAGGAAGTATAGTTCGTAGTTGACTGAATCAGAATTTTTAGAACCGTGGTTCGTGTCTCCACGAGAGCCGTGGTTCGTGTCTCCACGAACCATTTTTTCACAAATATAAATTTTTGGTATTTGTATTAAGAGTTTATTGCAATGCAGTTTCTTTACGCACGAATAATGTCGAAAAGATGCGTAAAATTAATGATGTAGAATGGTTCGTGAAGACACGAACCAAGGCGGAATTTATTTATTAAAGGTCATTAATATATAAGAATTTTTAACTCCGGAATTTTCCATCAGGATAATATCTGCATCTTTAAACTGAAAAATCATATATTCTTTATACGTGGCATTCTCTTTTATAATAAATTTCTCAGCAGGAGAGCCTTTATTGTCCGGGCAAGAAAAGAAGTCGTTGCCTTTTGACTTAAAATAATACTTTTGACTTCCATCTTTATTGCTATGAATAAAATTATAAATGTGTCCGCTGCTGGCTAATTGTAATTTCAATATTTCGTCAGAGATTTGTTGGAATTTAAATTTTCTCATGTAAGGTGTAGCTCCCTTAATGAAAAATCCATCTTCCATAATCTCATCTGAATATTCGAAATCCTTTTTCCAAATTAAATCACCTGACATGTCATGTTTTTGAATAAAATAACCTGAATACATATTTGTTTTAAGGAATGGCTCTGGACCTGCAATTGCATAAATAAAAAACGAATTAGTTTTTTCATCAAAATACATGTCACCATATGAATCACTTGTATAGTAAAAACCAGAGAAATTACTACGAAGCGGCGAGAATTTAAAATCATGGTAATCCTGTAGATTTCTACACCAGGTGTAATATCTTTCAGGATTTCCTGGACGTGCAAATGAATTTTGATATTTAACTTCGATTTCAATATTCTTAATTATTTTGCCATTATTGTCGATTCCCAAAATGTCATATATTAACATTCCTTCCTTAAACGCTGATTTTGTTACTAAATAGACCATGCCATCCTGGTTTCCGACATAAGTATAATCACTGGAGAATTTTTCATCTTTTTTTTCAGGAAGATTAAACCATACTTCTTCTTTTGTAAAATCTGAATGTTTAAATTTAAATAGACACAACTTGTCTTTTTTCTTATTCAATGGATCCTTCCTTACGTTTAGAAAATACAGATAATCATGGTCTGCATACATTGCAATAGAATAACCCGGAATTTGAACATAGTTAAGTTCAATAGTTTTAGTTATTCCTTTATCATTAATTTGTGTAAAGAAAAATGAACTTGCTCCATTGGTGGGAGCATTCCCTTTTGGTTCACAATGATAAACATACTTCCCATCTTTACTTCCAAATAGAAAATTTACAAAGCCTTTATTGTGTTGATTTTTTTCGATTCCAACTTTGTATTTTAGTGAAAGATCCGGGTTGTAATAATACAATATCCAATTCTGGCTTTGTGCACTAAATGTATTTTTACCAGTTTTTAGAATTAATCCTCCGTCAGGTAAATACATGTAATCGAGAAGCTTTACATTGTTATCCAGAACAATTTCCTGAATTTTATCCTGTCCAAATAGAGAAAAGCAATAGATTGCCAAAATTAAAGTTAATGCGCTTTTCATAGTAATTAGATTATTATTTAATTAACAAATGTATATCATTTCTACATTATTCTAGGGAATACATAATCTAACTTTGCATTAGCATTAGCTTTCCTTATTCAAATTTCATGCCCAAGACATGGGATGTTCACCGTCTTTGCGGGCTGCAAGTATTAAGATATATAGAAAAAATAGAAATTTGAAATTTTCCACATTAAGTATATAAAAATGTTTGTGCATTCATAAAACAAATTGGTTTACTTGGAATGGTTTCTTTACGCACGAACAATGCCGAAAAGATGCGTAAAATTAATGATGTAGTATGGTTCGTGAAGACACGTACCAAGGCGGAGCGATTAGATGGAATTTGCAAAATAAGCATTAATAATTCCGGAAATTCCTGAATTCTTTGAATTCTGATTCGACATATTCCTCAAGCTTTACTTTTCATCAGCCTCCTCAATAATATTACGGCTATTAAAACTCCGCAGGCTATTATTGCCCGGGTCGCATGTTCTCCTGATTGCTGTTTATATTCGGCTGCCTTTTCATAATATATATTTCTGTTTTGAAACTTTACTCTGTGTTCAACAGAATTTAAAATGTTCGTGAATTGTAATTTGTCCTTTTCAGGATTAGCGCCATCGGAATAGTAGGTTAAATACAGAATACCCTTACCGCCTACACTGTATCCTCTGTATAAAGTTATGCTGTTAAAAGGTTGTATTGTATAAAAATTATAAAGGATACTATCAACTACAAATTCTCCATCATGCTCATTCTTTTTTAGTATATCACTTTGAATTTGTATGGCATCTTTAAACAAAGCATTTTCCGATCCGGGAATCTCATTGTAGTTCGCTGTAAAGTATGGAAAAGAGATAGCATTTGAATCAGACGCTGAATATCCGATAATATATGTTCTTAAATCAGGGGTATTTTTCTGTTGTAACTCTTCTATAAGTTGGCTGGACAACGGTACCCATTCTTCCGGAACAGAAATAGTGTAGTCCATCTCTTTGACAATTTTACCTTGGCAAAAACAGTGAAAGGTCTGGGAAATGAGAAATATCAGTAGTAAAAAATTTTTCATTTTATAAGGTTTAAATGGGAATTTTAGCTTTTCTATTTTTTACTTTTTTAACTTTACCATATCTTTTATTAATTCTTTTCAATACCCACTTTCCATTTTCATATTCGATAACCTTAACTTTTACGGGTTGAACTATACAGCCACCATTCCATTTTACAATTACTGATTTGCTTTTTAAATTTCCTTGAAAATCATATACCCGCTTCTTTTCTTTCGTCCAATCCGGCAAATTGCCTGCATATCCTCCTCCTGTCCCTTTTGATTTTAATTTCACTTTGCTGATGGTATTTTCAACTGAATCAATCTTGATTATGTAGCTTTTCTTTACCTGCCCATGTGAATGGTAAGTATTGAATAAGCCAAGGAATGCCAAAAAAGTGGATATTATAAGTTTTGCCATTATACGTCGTCAAAGTCGTTTACCTGATTTTTATCCGTTTCATTTAATATATCCTCAAAAAAATAATAAGGTGAAGGATATAAGACTTTCGATTTGATTTTTTTACGGAGTTTATCTCGTTCTATGTTACTTAGAAAATTATGCTCGACCAGAATATCCAGCGTATGATAATATGCCTTATTCCAATCATCATTTTCTGAATCGGGAATAGGAGAGGTCCAATAAATTGTAGTATCGTTTTCTGTAATTATTTTTTTCTCCTGTTCAGACAATATCCGGAAAGTGGACTTTTTGAAAGTTTTAAATAACAGATTGCGGTTTGATGGATTCCATTCTTTTATTCCAGCAATAGAATCTAATATGGATTCAGGCAGTATCTGAGTTTTTTTAAGATCGGACCACATGCGTTGGGATTGTACACCTGCTGAGCAGGCTGCAAGTAAAAGGATATAAAGGAGAAATGGAAACTTGAAATTTTTCACACTAGTTTAATATTAAATTTGCATCCCTAAAATTTTCAGTGTTTACCAGCTTGTTCGGTTTACTACAATAGATTCTCCATCAGAAAAGAAACCTACATAATAATATTTTCCAAAATCCTGTTCCAGTGCTAATTCGTCAATTAAATATGACTCTCCGGTCTTTGTCATAGCTTCAGATAATTCAGGTGAGCTTATCTTGTCGAAATTGTATTTGAATCCTAGATTTAATAAATTTATTTTTAAATCTTTAATAAAGGAAGAATCTGTTTTAATCAAAGCAACCGAGGAATAATCACCGAAATGATCTGGAAGCGTCGCAGACTTGTAAATAAATTTTGCACTCTGTGGTAGGTCAGTTTTAGTAACCTCCTTAAAGTCTTCCCGGTAAAACCTTTCTGTAGGATATACTGCTGTATAAAGAAAATATGCCGTGACAAAAATAGGAATCAATGAAACTACCCGTATCTTTTTGTTATATTTTTTGCTCTTTAGCCATTTATAAATAATTACAGAAAGCAGTATGGGGAATACTATTATTAAAGTTAAAAGAAGAAGAATAATAATGCGAATATCCATTAGTTAGTAATATACCAAAAATTTATTCTAAAAATTATCAGAAAGTTGGTTGCCAAAAATTACTACAGGCAGTCTTAATTCAGCCAGAAACTCTTCCTATATAATTCTTTTCCTCCTTTACTTATAATAAACACCCATTGTCCTTTCACTACCTCATTTTCATCTTCAAGTGTGTAATTAGAATAGGTGTATTCATTCGTATTTTTAGGGATTTCATATGTTAGTTTCCTGATTTCTTTTCCATTTTGATCCTTCATTCCTTCAGGAAAGAGCCAGGTAATTTGAATTTTAATAGTTTCGTTTTTTTTACTAATTAATTCATATTCTATACCAAACTGCTCACCTATTTTAGCTTCAATTGTATCGGTTCTCTTTACTATATTTAATTTTTCAGCTGTTATATTATGGTGCCCGCTGGGGGATTTTTTCATTTTGGTTTCATACAATTTTTGCACAGTTGATTTCCCATAATTTAATTCCTTTACCTGTAAGGAATTTGAAGTTTGTGCTATGACAGAAATAGAAAATAGGAATGAGCCTATTATTGTTATTAAGCCTTTCATATATTTATTTTTTTACCTTAGCCAGGTTATTTGTTAATTTAATACTCCTGTATCCATTGCCGAAAAAAGTAATTTTTGTAGTATCTGATTGATCAGGTTGGTCCTGTTCGTGAAATATCATCCCTTCTACTATTAATAGGGTATTGGGAATACCTAAAGAATCATCAGGAAGGATATGGTGAAAATATCTGCTGGCATATCCATCTCCGCCTGTCGCCGACCAATATTCGTTTAAGGAAGTAACTTTGTCTTGTGAATTAATATAATAATATCTGGAATGTTGAACATAATCGCAGGCTTCAGTGCCCCAATTAAGGGTAAAAATTGTTTTTGATCCTGCCAATTCATGTACACCAAGATGTTTTACATAAACATTTCCTTCTCCTTTAAATGAGTCATTAAATATCAATTCCTCATCCTTATATACTTTTAAGTATCCGGGATTTGAAAAGTTGTACTTTTTTTCATCGTATTTTTCATATCCAACAATAAATTTATAATTATCAAAGTCAAATTCCTTTGGTTCTAATAGTTCTTCAATAAATTCATTGTCGTAATAAAAATTATTAGTTTTAGTCAGTTCATTTTTGATTTGAATTGTTGTACAATCACTCACTACTGGTGGGTTTTCTATCTGTGTTGTTGTTCCTTCTTTTTGATCATTAGCAGCACAACCTGATATCAAAAGTATGGTTAGTAATTTTATTTTAAGGATTGTACCAAGTTTCATAATATGAAAATTAATTTTTTTTGGTGGTAAAAAGGCTTTCAAATTGGATGTTAGTAGACACACCACCATTTTACAAATTTATTTTGTATCGTATTTATATCGCTCTTCAAAGTTATTCTCAAATTTATCCCATTCACTATATCCTCCGAATATATATTCACGTATAGATTTGTCAGTTGTCAACTCTCCGTTATTATCTTCGTCGAAGGTACTGATATAGGCGAAAAGTTCCTCTGCCAGTACACGTCCATCCTGTTTTTCAACCCTGTCTGCTTCCATAAATAAGAGACCTCTTGATTCAGTTTTGATAACAACTGCTCCACCTGAAGATGACTCTGTCTTGAGGAAAGTATCTTTGCTGACATCAACAATTCCGTCTTTGTCCTGATCATATTTATTCATAATGCTGCTTGTCAATTGCCATACGGAAATGCCGTTGTTTGCAAAATTGATATCGACAAATCCATTGTTTACATAGGGCTCACTCGGTTTAATAAATTTGGCCTGAGCATTTTTAAGCCGGATTTCCATGAGCGCTTTACTTTCTGTGTCTTTGACATTCGAAGGACTAAATGTACAGTATGCGACCAAAACAACTAGAATCAATATCAGAAGTTTTTTCATTATCAGGATGTTTTATGTATTCGAATATACAAAATTATCAGGTAAAAAATCGTTCTATTTGATTGTAGTTGGGTTCGTGAAGACACGAACCAAGGCGGAGATTATGATAGGTTATTCTTGTTCTAATCTTTGTCAGAGAAGGCCTGAAAGGAAAAGAAGGAATTTAATCCGATTAGGGCTTGGTCAGATTTAACCAGTGGTGTGAGAGTATCAGACTGTTGAAATTTGCAGATGGAGCCGTCCACTCGATTGACGGTCTGTTGTTTTTTAGTCCTTCGTTAGTCCCATTGCCTGTCCAATTAAAAAAGTGTCGGTATATTGGTTGAACTCTGTTATCTTCCCGTCCTTTACTTTGTACTCACAAACGAAGTCTGACTTCATATATTTCCCTGTTGCTTTATAAGTTCCTTCGTAAAAACCAACAACGAAAACTCCGTCTCCGCAGTCAATGTAACGTGTAATTGTTGCTTTCCAATTTGTCCAATTTTGTCTGAAGCCACCAAAAACTTTTACAAACACAGCGTCTGCTCCGATATGTTGTCCGCCACCGGGAAAACCTTTCATTTGGTTCCACTTTATATTTTCGTCAAAAATTTCTCTGATTGCATTATTGTCTTTGGTTGCAAAAAGCTCATACATTCTCTTTACAGTTTCAATGTTTCCCATTTTTTCTGATGTCGTCTGATTTGATTTTGTAATTGTTGTCGTCTGTTTGTTTTGTCCGTATGATAAAGTAAGGTAAAATGTAAATACTTATCAGAAGTGAATTAATTTTTGTTCTCGTGTTTGTCAATTTACACTTGGATGTGCGGTCGTTTTTCACTTTTTGCATTCCAATATGAAATTATACTGCATATTTGCTTTGCTTCGTATTTTGTTATGCTAAGTTTATTCTTATGTCGCATTTCTGTTTTCTTGTTCTCAGGCTTTAAAGAGTATTTCAAAGTGATTTCTGAAAATTGTGAATCTTCTTCTTTGGCCTTTACGATGCCGGGTTCAGATACAGGGTTATAAAGTAGTTATAGTTGTTTCCATAACTTTCATTAAAAACTTTTGAATCTAGAAGCATTCTAATTTTCTCATTAGTTTCACTATTCAGGTTAATTTCTGCTGTCTTAATAAGTTCAGGCTTTTGTTCACTTGTCCAAATATTTAAATAAAGTTTCTGCTCCTTATAATTATGTTCAGCAACATGTTCTTTTAATACGGTATAGCTGGAATGGTACTTAAATTTTAATGATAGTATTGTATCTTCCGTTATCTCACTTTTTATCAGTTTTTATTGGTTTGGTTCGGGTTATAACATAGGCATTACCCCACATCAAGACAGCAAAGTAACTTTTAAAAAGATTAAGATTCACCAGAAAATTGATCAGCTTTTTCCAAATAAAGTGTCTTATTATTAACATTCAATTTCCTCGCTTGAATTGGATAAGTAGTTTTTCAAATTCTGACTAACGTCAGTTTTAAATTGTTGTAAGTCCCAAGTCTTCAGGACTTAATCCGAATTTACTAATGTTTTTCTTAATTCTTTTAACTAGTCCTAATTTTCTGTTTTCATCTAGGAAAAGATATTGCGTAGGTGGGCTATAAGGCATTTTTTTAGTGACCATATTCCAGATTATAATTGCCAATTTCCGGGCGGTTGCAGATACGGCTGCTTGTCTGCCTCTCCTAAAAGATACTCTTTTAAAAAATTCTGAAAGATGTGTATCCTTAAGGTTTCCTATGGCATTGGCAGCTTGCCTAAGTGCTATTTTCAATCTATTACTTCCCTTGGGAATACGGTTGCTTAATATTTTTCCACCTGATATTTTATTATTTGGTGCAAGCCTAAGCCAAGAAGCAAATTGCTTTCCCGTATCAAACTTTTTAAAACCTTCCGGGCCTATCTCACTCATTAGTGACAAGACCGTCCCATGACTTAATCCTTCTATTGACAATAAATCTACTCCTTCAAAATATTGATAAGCAACTTGATTTAAATCCTTCATCTGAACTGCATTCTTATTTATTCTCTTAAAAGGCTTTTCACTTGTTTTTAGTGAGGACTTTTCCGGTGATTTTTTAATCTCAGTTTTTACAAACTTTTCAATTTGCTTATCACAATAAGAGATCTGCTTTTGAAAAAATTGATAGCTTTCATATTCCTGCTTCAATCCAAAAAGAAAATCCTCTCTATTATTACCATATAGTGCTTTGGCTATTTCCTCTTCTGATTTCCTGCAGTTGTAGTGCCTGTGCTTTGCTAGTTCTTTTGGATTCAGATTACCCTTACAAATGTCTTCTATTATTGCTAAGCCAGTTAATCCACACACATCTTTGACAACTACATCCAGTCTTAAATTTAAAAGCTTTAGATACTTCTGCATTTTCCTGGATGCTCCTGCGGCTAGTTCGATCAGATTGCTTCTTTGTCTGCAATAGGTTCTTAACTTCTCAGTGACCTCATCAGGCAGAAAACTTCCTGTAAGCAATCCGAGGGTATGAAGCTTTTGGATCCATCTGCAATCCTTAACATCTGTTTTCTTACCCTTAGCATGCTTGGTGAACTTTCCATTTACAAGCACCACTTCAAAACCGAATCTGATTAATTCAGCATATAGGTTTTGCCAATAGTCTCCGGTGGATTCCATGGCTACTGTTTTAACCCATATGATTTCAGCCATTCACACAGCTTTACAAGATCTTCGGCATAGACACCAAATTCTTTGACATCATCGAGTGATTGTCCTACGGCAGCAAAATGAGACCTGCTGCCCACATCAATCCCAGCTGCATCAGGATTGACAATGTCCATTGATACTTTTTTTTCTTGTCATAATAACTTTAAAATTTTAGTTAAAATGACTCTAAGGAAATGTATATTTGCATTAGGAATTATTCTGAACGGGCTCTCCCAAAAGGGGGCACCACTGAAATTATCACTAGCCTCTGAATTGCAGTTCAGGGGCTTTTACATTTCAACCAGAATGACGCACGGGCTTTTTGTGCACCATTTAAAGAAACGGTCTTACATAGAGTCAGGACAAAAATAATATCAGAAGGTGATTTTTACGATTCGTTAGCTTGAAGAAATTAATGGAGTGTCTTCATGGAAGGAATGACGCATAACGCGATTATAAAAAAAAGTGCGGGGTTTTAAAGAGCGTCCCTATTCTCCTGTAGCCCGCCAGCATAGTTTATCCCGACCTTGGACGGGAGTCATAATTTACAAATTAAATTTATGCGGGTTTTAAAGCTCTGCACTCAACTCTTATGCTGATACCAGGCATTTTTTTATATAATGTTAGGCGTTGCTTTTCTTAATTTTATAATAATATATCCAAAAGATAATTGCCCCTAATGGTAAATATATTTTTAGCCAACTTCTGAGACATCCTTCATTTGGGAAAGGAAATTTTATGAATTCAAAATCAAAAATATTATTATATATACTAAAGTTAATGCTTATAGTACCAAATAGAACAAGTAGGATAAAAATAAATCTTCTTTTTACTGTTTTTGCCGCCAAAATATAAACAATAGTACCTAAATTGATTAATCGCACAATCCAAACAATGATAAAGTTAAATAGATCCTTAAAATCTTCAGAGATATAAGGAACATCATTTTTACTAGTCTCCGAGAGATATAGAGTGTCTACGCTATGATATGATGCAGTAGTCAGGTATCCTTGCTTTTTAAGAACAAGGTCATAATCTGGATGTGTCATGGCTACATAGGAAAGGTTAAAATAACCATTGGAATCAGTCAGGGTTGATTTATTACAATCCACCGAGACGGAAACACCTTTTAATGGTTTGTTTGTCTGTTTAGAAAGAACCGTCCCTTCAAACTTCACATATGCATCACATCCTGTCGTTATTAAAATAATTAAAATTATTAATATGTGAAAGAGCTTCATAGTTTGATTTTATGATTAACGTGAATAAAAAAAAGGGCAGCAAATTTAAAAGCAGTTAAGTAGCCCCGAAACCACCACCAAAGGAAAGAACCGAGGCTCCGCTACCACTGAACCCGCTGCTCTTTCGCGGTACTAGAAGCAGGGCTTTATCTACTACCACCGAAGCCGTGCCTGTTTTTTAGCAAATGTTAGGCACAGGTCATTTTTAATAATTCTCCTCATATTTGAATAATGAAGGTTTTCATAATACATCAGCAAAGGAATCATAAACCGTATGGAACTGTAGTCGGTAACTACAACTGCACCAAAATCGGAAAATAAGAGTGCACCAAATTTGGCAACAAGAATGCACCAGTAATTACCTTCGTCGGGATTAAAAAACCGATGAATAATTATGA
>JBKBUF010000007.1:0-34487 GCA_046290815.1 Cytophagaceae bacterium
AGAGCTTGCTCAAACAAGCCCTCAAATTCCTTTAATTTTTCGTCTTTGTTGTTTTTGGTGTTCATAAAAGTATAATTTAACATTTTTTTACTTTTATGACACAGTTTATTTTACAGCCTCG
This sequence comes from Cytophagaceae bacterium, assembly GCA_046290815.1. Taxonomy (GTDB): domain Bacteria; phylum Bacteroidota; class Bacteroidia; order Cytophagales; family Cytophagaceae; genus JBKBUF01. The sequence continues at coordinate 122 of JBKBUF010000007.1, forward strand.
GTAATTGGTTAAAAATATCCTATCGCAAAATGCGATACCACTTCCTTTGCAAAAATGTCAGATAAGGTCATCCTTACAGGATTGATAAAACTAGTAGTCAAGAGCCTAAATCCCCGAATCAACCTTAACACCTTAACACCTTAACACCCTAACACCTTAACACCCTAACACTACCTATACTGCGGCGACCATTCCTTTTTCGATGTGGCCAGAAGTCTGGTATAAGGAACCCAATCATGTATTCTTCTTTTTTTCCAGCCTTCTCTTATTTCCCATTCCTTGCGCTGATCAAGCCAGGTGGCTACATACAAGATCCCCTTCACCATCATATAACCTGCCGTCAGTCCGCCAACCAGTGCAACTATTTCTTTCCATGCTTTCATCATTTCTAATAACCTTGCTACAAAAAGCCCGGTTTCATATTTGATTTTCCGATTGATAACCAGATTGTTGTGTGAATTAATTTCTTTGCCCCCGTCAAACTTTCTGCTAAAAAATTTAGTATATTTACTGTATGGTTACCCCCTTAAATCGTTCTATTGTTCATCTCGACATGGATTCTTTTTTCGTGTCGGTGGAACTGCTGAAGCATCCCGAGCTCAAAGGTTTGCCTTTGATTATAGGAGGCAGCAGCGATCGTGGCGTCGTGGCATCCTGCAGCTATGAGGCCCGCAGGTTCGGCATCCATTCTGCTATGTCAGTGCGTATGGCCAGGCAGCTTTGTCCGGATGTTAAGATTATCTCAGGTGACATGGAGTCGTATAGCAAATATTCTGATACGGTCACACAAATCATAGAAGAGAAGGCTCCCTTATTTGAGAAATCATCCATTGACGAATTTTATCTTGACCTCACCGGGATGGATAAATTCTTTGGATGTTACAAATGGGCAAGAGAGCTAAGGCAAAAAATAATGAAAGAAACCGGGCTGCCACTTTCTCTTGGTTTGTCAGTCAATAAAATGGTGTCCAAAGTAGGAACAGGTGAAGCAAAGCCAAATGGCGAAAAAGAAATACCTGCAGGCACTGAAAAAGATTTTCTGGCTCCTCTGTCTGTGCGGAAGATACCGATGATAGGAGATAAGACTTACAGGCTTTTGAGCAGTATGGGTGTGGAGAAAATATCGACTTTAAGAGAAATGCCTCCTGAACTGCTGCAATCGCTTCTTGGAAGCAATGGTCTTGAGATCTGGAAGCGCGCAAATGCTATTGATGACACACCTGTTGTAGGGTACAGCGAAAGAAAGTCCATCTCTACCGAGACAACTTTTGAGCAGGATACCATAGATGTGAAGATGATTCATTCGCTTTTAACCGGCATGACAGAAAGGTTAGGTTTTCAACTGAGAGAGGAAAAGAAGCTTACTGCTTGCGTAACTGTTAAAGTCAGGTATTCCAACTTTGACACGGTGACCAAACAAATACAGATTCCTTATACCTCAGCTGATCATATTTTACTCAAGACAGTTCATGAATTATTTGATAAGTTATATGACAGGAGAATGCTTATACGATTGATAGGAGTGAGATTCAGTAAACTGGTGTATGGCAGCTATCAGATAAATATTTTTGAAAATACTCAAACTACTGTGCAGCTTTATCAGGCGATGGATAAAATAAGAAACAAATTCGGTGACGACGCAGTGGGTAGAGCTTCCGGGAAAAAGGGTTAGAGTGTTTAAGTGTTAATGTGTTAAAGTGTTCATGTTTTTAACTTTAACACATGAACACCTTAACACATTAACACATTTTATCCTAGTCTTGCCAATGCCATTTGAGATGTCTTTGGCAGGTTGCTGAAAAATACTTTAACATCACTGTAGCTGTTCTTTACAAATTTCTTTACTACAGGGTATGTAGAAGCTGACCATTTGTTGATGCTTCTTGCCTGTTTTTTAGTCCATTTGTTCAAAACTTTGCCATTCGCACTTATCCAGTTGCTTACGAGTTTATATCTTTTCGGTATAAACGTACCTTTCTGGATATCTTTCATAAAATCAGATTTTGCCAGTTTTTTTGCATTTTTAGCATAAAGCTTGTTAGCTTGCTTTCCCCACAATTTTAATTGCTTTCTGCTGCTTTTGGCCATGTTGTCTACATCTATTTTAGATATCTGTTTTGAAAAATCATTTGCCATGTCCTTTGCAGTGATCCCTACCTGACGGGTAAATTTTGCAGCATCCTTTCTTAGTGTTTTTAATGCCTTACTTCTCATGTCTAATCCTCCCATTGATTTTAAAATACTAAGAGTAAAAATTACTTTTCCCTCTCTATAGTATATTTAACCAGCAGCTTCAATGATTGTTTATTAGGGGAATCGGGGAAGGAATCCAGAAGGGTGTAGGCTTCGTTTACGAAGATTTCCATTACTTGCGTGGCATATTCTATTCCTCCTGAAGCTTTCACAAAAGATATCACTTCTGCTACTTTTTTCGGCTTATGGTTTTCGTTTTTTACAATATTTATGATTCTTCTTTTTTCCCACCAACCGGCCTTGTTTAATGCAAATATAAGAGGTAAGGTAAGCTTCCTTTCTTTAATGTCAATGCCTATAGGTTTTCCGATTATTTCTGCAGAATTGTAATCAAATAAATCATCTTTAATCTGAAATGCCATTCCGACTTTTTCGCCGAAAAGCCTGGCTTTTTCTATTCTATCTTCGGGTGCTCCGGACGACGCTGCACCTACGGCACAACAGGATGCTATTAGTGATGCGGTTTTCTGTCTTATGATCTCATAATACACATCTTCTGTTATGTCCAGGTTTCTTGCTTTCTCTATCTGTAATAGTTCTCCTTCACTCATTTCCTTGACCGCCTGTGACACTATCTTGAGCAGATTAAAATCGTTGTTGTTCACCGATAACAACAGTCCTCTTGAGAGCAGATAGTCTCCTACTAATACTGCAATTTTATTTTTCCATAAGGCATTAATAGAAAAGAAGCCTCTTCTGTAATTGGCATCATCGACAACATCGTCATGCACTAAAGTGGCGGTATGTAACAGTTCTATCAATGCTGCTCCGCGATGTGTGGCCTCTGTTGCTCCTCCGCAGGTTTTTGCCATAAGAAAGACAAACATAGGCCTGAGCTGTTTGCCTTTTCTTTTAACAATGTAAGTCATGATCCTGTCGAGCAACATTACATTGCTTTTCATGGATTCTCGGAATTTTTTTTCAAAATCCTTTATTTCCCCCTCTATCGGAGCCTGTATCTCTTTAATATCTACGGACATGTGATGATATTACAATACAATTATACAATCTATTTGCCCCATTACAAAGTGCAGTTTTGTAAAAAAAATCCATAAATTGCCTTTGTTTTGATTGGTTTAACATCATTAATAATTTCCTGATTATTCACTTTTATGGCCTGGTTTATATTATTTATCGCAGGTATTTTCGAAACAGCCTGGGCTATTGGTTTAAAATATTCACATGGCTTTTCTAAACTGTGGCCTACCGTGTTCACAGTAATTACCTTAATGATTAGCATGTCCCTGTTGGCCTATGCTTTGCGGACTTTACCTGTCGGTACCGCTTATGCAGTGTGGACTGGTATTGGCGCTGTCGGAACAGCTATTTTAGGGATTTTTCTGTTCAATGATTCTGTCGATCCGTTGAGGCTTTTCTTTATTCTTCTTATTGTCATTGGAATTGCAGGCCTTAAGTATGTGGGTTAACTCGCATTAAATTGATAACTATCATTTATTGTTCTGTCATGACTCATACTTATGGTTTAATTCATGGTTTACATTTGTATATATCAAACCGTAAAAGCCATGACCTCAACTGCCATTCAATCTGCCTATTCTCTGGATAGCTTTATTCAGCTATTGTCTGAACAACTGAATTTTTCAGGAAATAAAGAAAAAACTCTTAATCTTTTAAAGGTTTACTTTAAGACGGTTTTCGGACAAGTTTCCAATGAAAGCGGAAAGGGGTTCTTCAGTATGCTTCCGGTATATCTTAAGCCTGTTTGTATCGAAGCATTTGACTTACCTGATCGTGTTTCTTTATCTACCCAGGATTTCCCCGGCCTATTTTTAAGAAATTATGGTAGAATGGCGCATTATGATTTTGCTGACGAACAACTAGCTCAAAATGCCATAAAGAAAATTAAAGAATCTATCGAGGAGCAAATGGATGAACAACGTATTATCAGATTCAGAAAGTTTTATCCGGAATTTTTAAAGTTTTTATAACATCGGGGGGTAATATTCAGCCTTAAACATCTTCTAATATTTCAGGTTTATCTATTATAGGAATAATACTATGCAAACAATTCTATATGCTACAGATTTTTCTAAAAGCGCTGCAAATGCAGGTAAACTGGCTTTGATAATTGCCAGAGCTGCAGATGCAAAGCTTCTGGTTTATAATGCTTATTCCATTCCGGTTCTGGATAGTACAGTTCCGGGATCTTTGTATGAAGAGCTTATTGATGAAAAGCATAAGGAAGTTGAAGACAATCTAATCAGAATTTGCCAAAAGTTTACAGCAGAAAGAACTGTTTCCGGCAAGCAATTGTATTGTGAGCATTTTTCAGAACAAGGTATTGCGGCAGATAAAATTTCTTCTGTGGCTACTGGAAAACAAGCAGATCTTATTGTTACAGCATCAAGGAATGAAAATTCTGTTTTAAGATTTTTGGGTAGTACAGCATTAACTATTGCATCTAAAGCTTCATGTCCGGTGATAGCAGTTCCATATTCTAAAGTACCTGAATCAATCAAGCATATCTTACTCGCTATTGATTTTAGGAAGGCTGACATGGATGCATTTGATAAGGTTTTCTCCTTTGCAGAGCTGTTTAATGCCAAGGTAACTTTGCTTCATATTTCACAAAATGATAAATATGAAAAAGGGCTTCAGAAAATGGAGCAGTTCAAACAAAAGGTTTTGGGAAAGTATAATTCCGGGAATGTATCTTTTGAAGTGATATCTTATAAAGACGAATGGTCTGCTATAGAATCTTATGTGTCAGAATCGAAAGCAGATATTATTTCACTGGTAAGACATGACATCGGGATTTTTGAAGGTTTATTTCATGAAAGCCTTATTGATATGGCTCTGAATAAATCTCATCTTCCTCTGATGATTCTCAATGAAAAGTTTCTGAGCAAATAATTCACCCTTAATGCTTAACTTATGAAAAATATTCTTTGTCCATATGACTTTTCCCAAAAAGCTGAAAAGGCATTATTGTATGCTAATGACCTTGCCATGCGCACCGGTGGTAAGGTGATTTTATATTATGCTTATCACTTTCCGGTATATGTACATGCGGATGATATTATGAGCACTGATCAGGATTCTCATGAAGATGAAATTAAGGATAATCTTGAAGGTTTGTGCAGAGATCTGGCAAAAGAGAATTTTGGCAAAGAGGTGGATTACGAATTTGTTGTAAAAAAAGGTTTGTTCCTTGATACCATCAGTAGTGTTGTAAAGGAAAAGAGAATTGACATGATTGTAATGGGAACTGATGGTGCCTCCGGTTTGAAAGATCTTTTAGGCAGTACATTCAGTGAGTCAGTTGCTCAAAAGGTTGTATGCCCTGTTCTTATTATTCCTGGTTCCACTGCTTTTAAAAGGGTATCCCGCATTGTGTATGCATCTGAATTAAATGGAGGAGAAGAGCAGATTCTTAAATACATTATTCATTTTGCCTCTCTTTATTCATCTTACATTGATGTGGTCCATATTGCTGATGAATATAATCCTGAAGTGGAGGATATTGCTAAATCTTTTATTGAATCACTTGCCTTAAAACTCAACTATGATAAATTGAAATTTCATCTGGTTGCCGGAGATGAGGTATTTGCAGGACTTATTACTTTCAGTAAGGAGGAGTTTGCAAATCTACTGGTAGTGGCTCCAAATCAAAAGTCATTTTTTGACAGATTGTTTGCCAAAAGCCACACCAAGGAACTGGCTCGCCATTCCGATATACCATTGCTTGTGGTGAAGAAATAAGATAAACTTTAATGATATTCAACTATACTTACGATATTGTCTGAGTAAGTTTTAAGTTTTTCTTTGCCGTGAAGAAAAGCCAGGTCTATCATAAATGCATAGCCTGCAACATGTGCGCCTTCTTCCATAATAAGTTGAGAGGCAGCAGATGCAGTGCCTCCTGTAGCCAACAGATCATCATGAATCAATATATTCCAATCAGGCTGAATTACATTTTTCTGTATCTCTATGCAGGCTTCACCATATTCCAGACAGTAACGTTTTGAATTCTTGTCACCTGGCAATTTCCCCTCTTTTCTGACCGGTATAAAGGGGACATTCAATACTTCCGCAAGCATCATTCCCAGCAAAAATCCTCTGCTTTCCAGGCCGGCGACTGCATCGACTTCATTCGTGAAATGTGATGCCATTTCGTTTACCACCCGTTTACATATATCAGGCCTTAAGAATACGGGGGTTATGTCTTTAAATATTATCCCTTTTTTGGGAAAGTCCGGGATGTCTTTAATGTGTAATTTTACTTCTTGTGACAGCATTTGAACTACGGAGATTGATAGTTGAGATTCCTAATTTAATAAAAATGTGCATTTCCCCTATATCTTTTTGCAGAACCTGAAGCACTTCTTTTTATGTTTTTATATAAACCATGATTATGAATAAGTTTGCAAAAAATATTAAGTCACTGTTTAGAGATATGGTTAATTTTTTTAAGCCATGGAAAAAAGATAGCCATATTTTAAAGCCTGGCGACAATGTTGAGATGACAGGTAATGAATCTCGCAGTGAAGGATTGATGAACCGAGGTCCCTCTTCTAAATTTATGGTCACAAGAACAGGACAGGTACTACGAAGACCTAAAAGATTGCATGGAAAATTATCTTTAAGGACCAGAAGGAAAACTTTTTAGAAGCTTGTCAGTTCTTAAATATTCATTTCAACCCTGCCGGGCTTATGCTAAACCGGGAAAGAATATATACTGCTTCTGCCTCATTGGTTTTTATAGTATTGTTTGTTTACGTGATAATTATATTACGTAATTTTTTGTATCCATTATTTATTGCAGTTTTTTTGTCCTATATGCTTTACAGGCCTGCAAATTATCTTGAAAAACTTAAGGTTCCCAGAATTATAGCCAACCTTTTTACGATTTTTATCTGCCTGTTAGCGGTGTATATGCTGGGTCGGTTGTTATATGTTCAGTTGCAAAGTTTCCTCCAAGATTTTCCTGCTATGAATGATCAGATGTTGCAGAATGTAATACAAATTGAATCGAAGCTTGAAAGAATTTTCCGGATGGATGAAAGTAGAAAACAGGGTTGGCTGGCAGAATCTGTTATTGGTTTAATTGATTTAAGTGGCACTTTTATTCGAAACATTCTTTCTTCTACTACTGACACTGTCGTTAAACTTTTACTTATTCCGGTTTACATTTTTTTTATTTTGTATTACAGGAATAAATTTGAAATATTCCTGTTCCGAATTACTTCCGGTGAAAAGCATAAAATGACTCAATCTGTTGTTCTTGGCATTACCGGAATGATGAAGAATTATGTGACTGGGGTGGTGATTGTGATTCTGATTTTATGCGTTATTAATTCTCTCGGATTGATGATTGTCGGAATTAAGTATCCTGTATTACTTGGCATAATTTCAGCTTTATTCAATTTTATTCCCTATTTCGGAACCTTGATAGGAGGGGCTGTACCTTTTATTTTCTCACTTCTTACTGAGGATTTTGCTACGGCCGGTAGTATTGTTGTCCTGTTTCTGATTGTACAATTTCTGGAAAACAATATACTTACTCCAAACATCACCGGTGGACAGGTTAGAATCAATCCTTTCTTTACCATACTTTCTATCATTGCAGGTGGTATGTTATGGGGCTTGCCGGGAATGATTTTGGCCGTTCCGGTTGTGGGCATTTTAAAAATAATTTTTGATCATGTACCTTCACTTGAGCCATATTCTTTTTTGCTAGGCAAAGGTGGCACCGAAGAACATGCACTTACATTTGATAAAATCAAAATAAAAATCAAAAAGGTATTCCGAAAAAAATAGCTCCCCACCCCACATTCTTTCCTAATTTCTATTGTTTTTTTTATGTCCGAAATTTTTTTTGCGCTTGAAATTTCTTCTTTTGTTGGATCCACTATTTCCATGCGGTGCTTCTACATTATAAGCCGGTCCGGGATTAATTCCTTCAGGCAAAGGTAGCTTCTCTATTTCTTTCTCGATCAGTTTTTCGATTCTCGAAAATTTTCTGACTTCTTTTTCATTGATAAAGGTTATAGCAGTTCCGGTAGTTGCTGCACGTGCGGTTCTTCCAATACGATGTACATAATCCTCTGCATCGTGTGGTACGTCAAAGTTGATTACCATACTAATCCCTTCTATATCCAGCCCTCTTGATAAAATATCAGTGGCAACAAGCATTTGGATTTCTCTGTTTCTGAATCTATTAATTATTCCTTCTCTTTCAGCCTGCTCAAGATCTGAGTGAAAAGCTGTTACTGAAAATTTTAGTTTCTTTAATTCTTTTTCAAGTACTTTTACATTTTGCTTTGTTGAACAGAAGATAATTATGCTTTGGAGTTCTTCCTCTTTTCCATTCAACATCTTCATCAGTAACTCCACTTTATCTTTGTCATAAATAAGGAATGCCTGTTGACGTATCCCTTCCGCCGGTTTGGAGATAGCTATGCTTATCTGTGCGGGATCTGACATTATTTTTTTTGCCAGATCTCTTATCTTTGGAGGCATAGTAGCGGAAAACATGATATTTTGACGTCTGGCGGGAAGGTATTGAAGGATTTTGTATATATCATCAATGAATCCCATCTCCAGCATTCTGTCCGCCTCATCCAGCACAAGGTGCTGAATTGAATTAAAATTGACATCAGAGGATTGCAGATGTGCTATCAGTCTTCCCGGAGTTGCAATGATTACTTCCGCCCCTTCCTTTAAGGCTTTTTTCTGCTGGTCCCAGGTACTACCGTCATTTCCGCCATAGATAGCAAGCGAACTTACAGATGCAAAGTATCCGAGTCCTGCAGCATTCTGGTCAATCTGAATTACCAGTTCTCTTGTAGGGGCGAGAATTAATGTATTTACACCATTTACAGGAGGGTTATTTAATATTCTGTGAAAAACCGGAAGGAGGTAGGCTGCTGTTTTTCCTGTCCCTGTCTGAGCACATGCTATTACATCTTTGCCTTCAAGTATATGTGGAATGGATTGCTCCTGAACCGGTGTCGCATTTTTGAAACCCATGCTGTGTATACCTTCCAGGATTCTTTCATCCAATTTTAATTCTTCAAAAGTCATATTATGATTGTATTGTATATAATAAAAAAGTCCCCTGAGGGGGACTTTTTATTCAGTTTATTGAAATTAGTTCAACTTCAAAGATCAGGGTAGCATTTGGACCTATTGCTTCACCGGCTCCTCTTTCTCCGTAAGCTAAATTGGATGGTATGAACAGTCTCCATTTCGAACCAACTTTCATTAATTGCAAAGCTTCAACCCATCCCTGGATGACTCCATTTACTGGAAATGTGGCAGGCTGTCCTCTTTCTACTGAGCTGTCAAATACTGTTCCATCTATCAAAGTACCATGGTAATGGGTGGTTACTTTGTCAGTCGCTTTAGGTGTTGGACCATTGCCCTCTTTTAAAACCTGATACTGAAGGCCACTTGGCAGGGTTACTACTCCTTCTTTCTTCTTGTTTTCTTCAAGAAATTTCTTCCCTTCCTGAAGATTTTTATCTGCCTTGGCGTTTTGTTTTGCCATGAAGTAATTATTGATGATGTTTCTACCTTCTTCAGGCTGGATTATCAGATTTTTCTTTGAAGCCACGTCTTTAAAAGCTTGTGCAAATGCTTCAATGTTAAGCTCATCAAAACCCTGTTGTTTTAAGTTTTGTGCTATGTTTACCCCAAGACTGTAACTTAAAGTATCTGTCTGATTTTTTAGTGTAAATGTTTCTGGTGCTTTCTGATCCATTTCTTTTTTGTTTTTTTTCTGAGCAAAAGCATTCAAGCTTAGCATAAATACTCCAGCCGCTAAAATTAATTGTTTAAGGTTCATGGTTGATTTATAGGTAATAATTAGGAAATTAAGCCTGCAATATACAGATATTGATTTAAAAAACCAGAAATGTTCCGGTTGAGCCTGTGATTATAAACAATCAATTATCAGAGTTATAAGTTCTATAATTGTTGATTTTTCGTACATCTGAAAGATTATAACCATTAAAAGGGTAAATCTTCTCCCGGGTCCTGATCCGGGAACGGATAATCCTGAGGCTGTGCTGCGCCGGCTTTTTCTGATCCTAGAACATCAATTTTCCACGCCCTTACATCGGTGTACCATCTCTCATTATATTCTCTTGATTCAAGGTTGAAAGCTACTTTTACCTGATCACCGGACTTCAAACTCTTTAATATTGCTGCTTTGTCTCCCCAGGCTGAACAGCAAACTTTTTTCGGATATTGATCCGCAGTTTCAATTACAAATTCCTGCTTAACCCAATTACCATTTTTTCCTGCACCTGTTTGTTCAGGCATGATTTTTACAATTTTTCCGGTTATTTCTAGTGTCATAATTTATTTTTTTAGGAGTCAAAGATACATCAGTTTGGAAAAATTTGGAATGGATGTGCATAAATCCTCCTTAAACCAACCATATTTTAATGCATTGTGGAAAACTTTACTAACCAAACGCTGAAAATCCCACAGCATAACCATAGTACTACTTACGGTCAATAAATTTCTGTTCACACTCCATCCCATTCTCCGCACTCCTATCTATGCACTATTAACTTTTATCTTTCCTTCGGTTCCAACCAATATATTTCATGGCCATAGTAATTGTATACATCGGTCAGAAACTCATAGTTGATATTTTCATTCGGGTTTTTCGTCTTGTATTCAGGGGCATTTTCAAATTTGTCCTTTTTCACATTCAGGTGAAATGTTTGATCTTCAGTATGTGCTTTCAAAGCCTGGAATGGTACTACGAATAGCTTTTCTCCTATACCTAATACTCCTCCGTAAGAAATAATAACATAGGCTATTGTGCCATATTCAAGGTCAAGCATAATGTCTTTTATTCTTCCCAGATCTTCCTCGTAGTGATTTTTTATTTTACTTCCAATCAAAGTCCCTGCAGGAAGTATTTTTGGTCCAACTCCTGTAATCATATCCGTTTACTGTCTTAATTCTATATCCTTTATCAAAAAACATTTAAATAATTTTATAAAGTTCGTTGAAATTCAAACCATTTTACATGATAATAATTATTAGTATCTTGAGCCTTATTCCATAAAACATGAATTATCCACTCAACTTCGTTCTTTCCTTGTATTCTATTCTGTTTATTAGCTTTGCTTATTCTCAGAAGATACCTTTTCCGGAAATATCCGGCGAAACAATAGAGGGGAACCCGATTACTCTTCCGGCAGCCCTTAAAACAGATTTTGCTATAATAGGCCTTGCCTGGTCTAAAGAAGCTGAAGAAGATCTTCTATCATGGGCACAACCAATGTATAACACCTTTTTTCCTCAACCTCAAAAGAAGAAGGGTTTATTTGATGTTTCTTACGAAGCAGATGTTTATTTCATAGGATGCATTACAGGTCTCAATAAGGCTGCAGCTGAAACTATAAAGAAAAAAACGAAACATAATCTTGATAAGGCTTTGCATCCGAGAATGATGTATTATGTAGGAGATATGAAACCATATAAGGAGAAAATGGGAATTAAAGATAAAGAAACCTGCCATATTTTTATTGTTGATAAAAACCGGAATATTATTCATTATATCAGCGGGAAATATACCGCACAAAAAATGAGTAAGATTGAGGAATTAATAGAAGAATAATGGAAGGAAAATATACGGCGATAGTTTTGGGTGCCACGGGTCTTATCGGTAAGTACCTTGTTAAAATGCTTCTTGAAGATCCTGATTATAACAAAGTGATTATATTGGTGCGCAGACCTGTATCTTACCAATCGGAGAAAGCAGAAGTAGTTATTACCGATTTTTCTAACCCTGAGTCTTATGCGCATTATATCAAAGGTGACCATTTCTTTTGCTGTATCGGAACAACAATAAAAAAGGCTGGATCGAAGGAAGAGTTTCGGGCCGTAGATTTCACAATACCGGTTAAAATGGCCTCTCTGGCTTCTTCTAACGGAGTATCAAAATTTTTGGTTATTTCTTCTTTAGGCGGAAATTCCGATAGCGGAAATTTTTATTTAAAAACCAAGGGTGAAATGGAAGCGATGATCCGAAAAAATCATTTTAGACATATTGCCATTTTAAGACCATCACTTCTTCTGGGAGATAGAGATGAGGTTAGGACAGGTGAAAGTGTCGCTAAATATTTTATGAGTTTTTTTAAGCCATTTTTTCTGGGATCATTAAAAAGATTTAGACCTGTTCATGCAGAAAGTGTAGCCAGGGCAATGAAAATTTTAGCCAAAGGAGATTATAATAAACAGGTTTTTGAATCTGATGAAATTGAGCAATTGGGCAAATATTTCCCACCAGACAAATAATTCCTGACATTCATCATTTTTTTAGACTCTTCAAATCATTCTTCTTGTCCCTTAGTATTCTTTCCTTTGTAAAGTACTCATTAACAATTGGGTCAAAATGAAGGTTTTATTGGTATGGAATATAAGGATTACTATAAAATTCTGGGGGTAAGCAAAAATGCTTCAAATGATGATATTAAGAAAGCTTACAAAAAGCTCGCTGTTAAATATCATCCTGATAAAAATCCGGACAATAAGACCGCAGAAGAGAAATTTAAAGAAGTCAATGAAGCATATAGCGTCATAGGCGATCCTGACAAAAGGAAGAAGTATGATGAAATGGGCGCCAATTGGAAATATTATGAGCAGATGAAAAATCAGAGCCATGGTAATTACGGTGGAGGACAAGCATACGATTTCGGAGGAGCAGGATTTGATGCTGATAACTTTGCCGATTTTTTTGAAAATATTTTCGGAGGAGGAAAAGCGGGATTTAAGAGAGGGTGGTCAACATCAGATGGAGAAGACTTGCAGGCACATGCGGAAATTACCCTGGAAGAAGCGTATGCAGGAACCGAAAGAATCCTTGAAACAGGTAATTCAAAATTAAGATTAAAACTTAAACCAGGAATGTATAATGGCCAGGTGATAAAGTTAAAAGGTAAAGGCGGAGCTGCAGGAAGAGGAGGGGTTCCGGGAGATCTTTACATTACAATTAACATAAAGCCTCATCCTTTATTTGAAAGGAAAGACGACGATCTTTATACTGATCTGAAAGTTGATTTGTACACTGCAATGCTTGGAGGAAAAGCATTTGTAAATACATTGAAAGGTACAATAAAACTTGATATCCCCAAGGGAACAGAAAACGGAAAGGTTTTAAGATTAAAAGGTCTGGGAATGCCGGTTTATGGATCAAAAGATAAATTCGGCGACTTATATGCTAAAGTCAATATTCAGTTGCCCGAAAATCTAAACAAGAAAGAAGAAGAGTTGTTCAGGCAGCTTGCAGAAATGAGAAAACATGTAAATGTATAACAATAGTCAATAATCATAAAAGTTTCAAATATGAAAAATATCCTTTGTCCTATAGATTTCACCTCTGCTTCAGAAACAGCAGTGGATTATGCAAGAGAACTTGCTAATGCAACTACTGCAAGGCTAATCTTTTTGCACCTTTATCACATTACACCTGTAGAACCAGGTACGGCAAGTTACCTTTCTAATGACATCGTTACCCAGGCAGAGAATAGAGCAAAGGAAGAAATGGCTAAACTGGTGGGTACGGTTAAAAATAAATATTCCACATTGGAGGTTGATACCATAATACGTTATGGCTTGCCTGAAGAAGAAATTCCGGCAGTTGTTGAAGAAAATGAAATTGATGCTGTTGTAATGGGTACCAAAGGGGCAACCGGATTAAAGAAAATCTTATTCGGATCCATAACAGCCAATGTGGTAGATGAAGCTGAATGTCCTGTATTTGTAATTCCATCAGGCTATCAATATCAACCATTCAAAGAAATAGTATATGCTACGGATCTTGAAGGAATGGAAGATAAAGCAGTAAATTATGTTGTAAAACTCGCTGAATTGTTTAATGCTAATCTTAATTTTTTTAGTGTTAAAAAAGCCGAAGAGAAAAAGTCGGCAGAAGAAGTGATTAAATATGCATTTGAACATCTGCTGATCAATTACAATTATCCGAACCTCACCTTTTCATTGAGTGAAGCAGGTGAGGTGGAAGAAGGTATTCGTGATTTTGTTAAAGAAAAAAATGCAGATCTTTTAGTAATGGCAACACATGAAAGGAATTTCTTTCAGAAGATTTTTGGTAAAAGCCATACAAAAGAGATTATTTATCAGCCTGAAATTCCTGTATTATCTGTCCATAAAATGGAAGAAAAGCCAGTTCATAAGAAATAAATTCTTAAAAGGTCAGGGCTGTCAATAGTATACCAAAACTTGTAATACTATGGCAGCCCTTTTGTGCACTCGAAGGGATTCGAACCCCTAACCCTCAGAACCGGAATCTGATATTCTATCCAATTGAACTACGAGTGCATTAATCTGCAAATAAATAGATACCCTGCTTAATTTCAAAGTCTTTATTGATACAATAATTCAGTAATTTTTTCTTTTCCGGCCGAAGACTTTTTATGTTTTGCAAAATATTCATTATCTGCTTATTATGCTTTGTAAATATAGATTTGATCAAATTTTAGCTCTTAATATCGGGATAATTGATCAATATCAGGTTGCCAATCGCCATTTCTCATTCTATCGTAAGTCTCCTGAGTTTACTTTTATTTAAAAATTTGAATGAGATGAAAAATTTAGCCCAATTGCACGGTACGCATAAAGAGATTATGTCCGAGCTTCAATTTTTGAATGTGGAATTAAGGTTTTTAATTTCTCTAATCAAAAAAGAATATAATAACGCTTCCTCCCAGAAACAGGTAAAACTGCTTGATGCATATTACCTGGAGTTTGAGAAAAACATTACAAAGACAGATAAGTTACTGAGTGAGATCAATGATACAGAGAAAAACTTTGCAAGACTAACAAAGCATGGAATTGTAAACATTGAAAGAACTTTTATTAATGATGAAGACAGGACATCAGAACAATTCGGTAGAATAAAAAATGAAATTCTTCTCTTGAAGCAAAGCTTCTACGATTTTGTCAAAGAAGAATTAGGATTCGTTGTTGTAAAATAATCTAATTAATAGTGAAAATAGCAGTTTTTAGTAGTAAGAAATATGAAATTGATTGCCTTAATGCATCAAATAATAATAAGCATCAGTTTTCATTTTTTGATGTGCCCTTAAATGAAGTAAATGCTCATTTGTCAAAAGGTCATGATGTTGTGTGCATATTCGTAAACGATGACGCTTCAGCTTCAGTTCTGAAAAGATTAAAGGATTATAATGTAAATTATATTGCTGTTCGTGCAGCGGGAACGGATCAGACTGATATTAAAACTGCAACCCAGCTTGGAATTAAGGTTGCCAATGTTCCCGGTTATTCCCCATACGCAATTGCCGAACATGCAGTGGCTCTAATGCTATCCTTGAACAGGAAGGTGGTAATTGCAGATCGAAAAGTAAAAATGAATAATTTCCTTCTTGATGATCTCATAGGTTTTGATATGAATGGAAAGACTGTTGGTGTAATTGGACTGGGAAAAATTGGCGGGATTGTTTGTAAAATTCTCCATGGATTCGGATGTAAAATCCTTGGTTTTGATATTGCTCCAAATGAGGAATATTCAACAAAGTTTGGTGTCAGATATGTTAGCCTGAATGAGCTATATAAACATTCTGATATTATAAGTATTCATGCTCCTTTAAATGACCATACAAAATACATGATCAATAAGGATACTCTTTCTCTTATGAAAGATGGTGTGATGATCGTAAATACCGGTAGAGGAGGACTTATTAATACCATTGATGCAATAGAAGCATTAAAAAGAGGAAAAATTGGCTATCTAGGTATTGATGTATATGAGAAGGAAAAGGGTCTGTTCTTTTATGATCATTCAAACAATATACTTGCTGATGATATTTTTGCACGGCTTATGGCATTCAAAAATGTCCTGATCACCGGACACCAGGCATTTCTTACCCAAACTGCCCTTAAAAATATTGCCGATACTACTATTTATAATCTGGATTGTTGGGCAAACAAACAAAGCTCTGAGAATGAGCTGGCCTAATCTCAGCTCCGCTTTCTTATTTCTAAAAACAAAATTTATCCCTGTTCAAAAATAATGATATTCGTCATTTTTTGAACAGGGGAAATGTCATTCCCGCCACAAATTTTTATAGGTAGCTTTGGGTAATATTGCTTAATTCAATCGAGGTGAGCTATTAATTTTAAAATCCCGAGCATTATGAAAGTAAATACCCTTTCCTGCGAAAGTTGCCAGACAAGAAAGAATTCATTGTTTACGCACTGCAAACCTGATGAGCTGTCTCAATTATCCAATAATAAAAATTGTATTACCTATAAAAAAGGTCAAATTATATTTCATGAGGGGAGCAAACCATTCGGTGTTTATTGTCTTAATGCCGGCAAAGTAAAATTGTGTAAAAGTAATAGTGAAGGGAAAGAACAAATTGTACGGCTTGCTAAACCAGGAGATTTTATCGGTTATAGAGCATTTATGGCAGATAGTATCTATTCAGGATCTGCAGTGGCTATGGAAGAATCTACCGTATGTTTTATACCCAGAGAAGAATTTGAAAAACTGGTAGGTAGCAATAAGAAGTTTTCGCTGGAGTTTATGAAACAATTATCCTCAGCGCTTGGTCTGGCTGAAGAAAGACTGGCGAAGTTGGCAATGAAACCTGTAAGAGAGAGGATCGCAGAGGCGTTGGTTTTACTCAACTCAACTTACAATCCTGATCATAATCCGGCATTTGAAATGATGATATCAAGAGAGGATCTGGCGAGTCTTGTAGGAACTGCTAAAGAAACCGCTATTAGATTCTTATCTGAATTGAAGGAAGAAAATATTATAGCTACACACGGAAGCGCCATCAAGGTAATTGATATGGATAAGTTGATTAAAATAAGTAACCTTTACGATTAATATTGAGCTTAATCATTTCCGATAATTTTAATCGTCATATCATTTTACTTTAACATGATGCATCTTTAAAAAAAAATAAGTCAGTTTTAAATTTTTATTTATGAATATTAAAAAAATATCTGTCCCGACCGATTTCTCTGAGAATTCTTTGAAAGCTCTTGAGTCAGCATGTCATACAGCAAGAAAATTTTCTGCTGAAGTTGACCTTATTCATTTTATAGCTGCGCCGGTGGGCCATTTTGTAAGCAGCGGTACATATGAAACTTCATTTGAAGATAAACTTTTTGTGATGAAGGCTATTGAAAAAGCTTCTTCAAAGCTTAAAGTAATAAAGGATGATGTAAAATTTGTCGGCGTGCGCATTAATACGATAGTTAAAGTGATAAATGATGAAAGTGATTTTTCGAAAGACAGTGCATTTCAAGGAGCTGACCTGATCGTAATGTCAACAGAAGGAGATCATTCATCCTTTAAAATATTTGGTGATACTAATGCAATGGATGTTGCGTTTAAAGCGAACTGTCCTGTACTTACCATTAAAGAAGGATTGGTAATAGAAAAAGTACGTACATTAGTTTTGCCAACTGATTTTAAGAGTGAAAACATTGAGTTTATTTCATTTGTCAAATATCTGCAGGAGATGTACGACTTTAAGCTTCATATCATTTACATCAATTCCTTAATCGGGGGATTGCATGACAAGAAAGAGGTAGAAGGTGCAATGAAGGCCTTTGTTAAAAGATATAATTTGAAGAATTTTGAATTCAAATTTATTCCGGACCTTACCAGTTATACAGGAATTGTCAATTATGCAGAGGAGGTAAATGCTGATATAATTGCATTACATACTCATTCCGGCAAAGGTTTTTTTCATTGGGGAGGTGGTGTTTCAGGAGATTTGATCAGGTATTCTTCCACCCCTGTATTAACCTGCAGGTTGACTTAGTCATTCTGCTTTTCTTAATTCTGTTCAGGATTTTTTAATACTTCCTGAACAGAATTTCTATTGTTCCATATCAGACAGTAATCTTTCAAGATTTATGATTCTGATTTTTTTCTTTTCAAAAGACAAGATTCCACAATCTTTGTATTCAGATAATATCCTGATTACTGTTTCTTTTGAAGTTCCAACCAGACAGGCAAGCTCTTCTCTTTTTAAAGCAATGTCAATTAGGCTTTCCCGGTCGTTGGTGCCAAAATGATTATTCAATTCAATTAAGGTGGCCGCAAGTCTTTGTTTTACTGATTCAGTCGAGATACTATAAAGCTTCGATTTTAAATCATGCATTTGCTTACAGTTTTTACTTAATAATTCATTGCAAAACTTCAGATTGTTTTCCTTTATTTTAATTATGGTGTTTCGTGGTATGAAACATATTGTTGCATCTTCCACCACATCTACAGTATAATTGTATGGAGATTCATTGATAATGGCCGTTAATCCTATAAGGTCACCTTTTCTATAAATCCTGATAATCTGGTTCTTCTCCCGGTTGCCTATATAGGATTTTAATACTCCGGTTTGAAGACAATAAACACCTAATGGCATAGTGTCCGGAAAAATTATTATCTGACCCTTTTTATAATTAAAGCAGGTTTTGTCATTTGATAAATTTTCAAGTTCTTCTGCTTCTAAATGTTTAAATGAGGAATTACAAATACAGTTGCAAGCCTTGCAATTCACATTTTCTTTTTTGTTGATCATAATCGGGGTTTAATAAAACAGGGAATTAGTGGGTGACTTTAACGATCATTAGGATAGTTTTACATTTGATCATTTTGTAAAAGTCAGTAAAAGGAATTAGGAAATGTATGATTTAAAAATCATTGGATAATGATCATTATCATTGGTTTGATTATTTCCAGTCTTTAGAATCCTGATAATCCGAAGACTTTGATTGACCTCTTTTTTCAAAAATTTTCTTCATGATCTGACTTCCTGCTATGGCTGTGAAAAGAATTATAAAATATCCTGTGGTAAGTGTAGTAAAACTGTATTGACTTAAATCTTTCAGCATTGCCAGAAAATATGCAGAAAACCATGATACTACCGAAATGCCTCCTAAAGCAAATGCAATTATTTTTAGCAGTTCGTATTTTTTATTTCTGTCTTCATTGCGAAACGAAATTTTTTTCAGCTTAGGGGTTACATACAAATTTAGAAGGATCCCATTGATTATCGCTACTGCTACTGTTATCATTTTAGTAAGAAATCTAGGGGAATTTCTGAATGTTTCTTCGTCGCCATAGTATAATGCTACACCTGTTACAATTATCAGACCCAATCCTGCAATTATTAATTGAGATATAAGGTGCATTATTCCGGCTTCACGTATGTGAAGTTTAAAATCCCGAAGAAAGTGGAAAAACATGATATCAATTACGGCAGTGCCTCCAACTCCAAATATTACTCCCAAAACATGAAAAGTAAGTGTTACCTGATAGGTCTCCTGCAGGAGAGGAATCATTCTTACATTAAAGCCCGATACAATTAAATAGAATATCAGACTGCAATAAACTATTTTAACCAGGCACAACTTGCAAATTTCTTTAAATGCAAAGAATCTCATTGCTATCTCATAGAGCAGCAAATAAACTATAACACCTGTAAGTGCTAATACTGCAAGATCAACCTCAGGGAAGCCTGAATTTGTTATTAGTAACATCAAGTGGGTGATGCCAACTAAAGCATAATATGCCATGAATAATTTTTCTATAGCGAATCCAAGGAACATAGAATGCCTGATTTGATCCAAGGGGTCATGTTCAGGATCATCTGGCCTTTTTGCATCAGATTTTTTTAGAGCATAAATAGCTGTAACAAATCCTAAAATGCAGACCAATATAATAGAAACTAACAGGAATACCATTCAGTTCAGGTGTTGTATGTTGCTAACCTAAAAATGACATAGTTGTTTTTTTTGATTTTTAACAAAAAAAAGACTGTCTCAAAGTCGCCTCAAACCTTAAAAGTATTATTCAATCAGGTTTGGATTGTCTTTGAGACAGCCTATGTTAAAGTTATAAAGGATGATTAGCCCTTAAGCACTTCTTTTACTTTTGCAGCAGCATCTTTTAAGAGAATTGCCGATACTACTTTTAATCCTGAATTATTAATGATTTGAGCTCCTTCTTCTGCATTGGTACCTTGTAGTCTTACTATGATAGGCACTTTTATGTTTCCAATTTTCTTATAAGCTTCCACTACACCGTTGGCTACTCTGTCGCATCTTACGATACCTCCGAATATATTGATCAGAATGGCCTTAACATTCGGGTCTTTCAGAATGATTCTAAAACCAGCCTCAACTGTTTGTGCATTAGCTCCACCACCCACATCAAGGAAGTTTGCGGGTTCTCCTCCCGAAAGCTTTATAATATCCATCGTGGCCATTGCAAGTCCTGCTCCATTAACCATACAGCCAACGTTTCCGTCAAGCTTTACATAATTTAATCCCGACGCAGAAGCTTCAACTTCTAACGGATCTTCCTCTGTGATGTCTCTAAGTTCAATAAAATCTTTGTGCCTGTACAATGCATTGTCATCAAGGTTAACTTTTGCATCTACTGCTAATATTTTATCATCTGATGTTTTTAGTACTGGATTTATTTCAAACATTGAAGAATCAGTTTCTTCATAAGCCTTATAAAGTGCATGTATAAATTTCACCATTTCTTTAAAAGCTTCGCCTTCCAGCCCTAAAAGGAAAGCTATTTTTCGTGCCTGAAATGGTTGAAGTCCTACTCTTGGATCTATATGCTCTCTTATTAGTTTCTCAGGATGTTTTTCTGCAACCTCTTCGATATCCATTCCGCCTTCTGTACTTGCAATTATTACATTTCGGCTAACTGTTCTATCAAGAAGTATAGAAAGATAAAACTCTTTTGGTTGTGATGCACCCGGATAATATACATCCTGAGATATTAATACTTTGTTTACTTTTTTTCCTTCCGGACCTGTTTGTTTGGTGATAAGCTGCATTCCCAGGATTTGTCCTGAAAGTTCTTTTACCTGATCAAGATTTTTGGCTACTTTTACTCCTCCTCCTTTACCTCTTCCTCCAGCGTGTATCTGGGCTTTTACTACATACCATTCGGTGCCTGTTTGTGCGTTAAGTTTTTTTGCAGCTTCTACAGCGCCTTCAACAGTATCGGCTACAATGCCTTCCTGTATGCGGACTCCATACTTTTTAAGTATGTCTTTTCCTTGATATTCGTGTATATTCATAATAAATGGTTAAAGATACTTTTCAATTAATACCTGGTTGCACGAATCTATAATATTTATATTTTAATATCAAGCTATAAATGATTTAAGTAGTGCTTAGGGAAATATTGATCAGCTTGGGTTAAATTGTAAAAAAATGATCCTTTTGAAGGGTAATTTGTTTAATATTGAGTAGTCTTTTCTTATGGTTATACTTGAAGCAAAACAGATTAAAAAATCGTATCCAAGCCTGGAGGTTTTAAAAGGAATTGATTTACAAATACAAAAGGGCGAGATAGTCTCTATTGTAGGAGCATCAGGCGCCGGGAAAACTACCTTGCTGCAAATTCTTGGTACCTTGGATAAGCCTGATTCCGGCTCGTTGGTTTTAAACGGCCAGGAGTTGTTTCGTATGAATGATGAATTGTTGGCTCAATTCAGAAACAGGAACATAGGATTTATATTTCAGTTTCATAACCTGTTACCTGAGTTTACCTGTCTTGAAAATGTTTGCCTGCCAGGATTTATAGGCGGATTAGAAAAGAAAAATATTGAGTCCAAAGCGAGACAGTTGTTGTCCAGACTTGGGCTTGATCACAGACTAAACCATCGACCTTCCGAGTTATCAGGCGGGGAGCAGCAAAGGACTGCTGTGGCAAGAGCATTAGTGAATTCTCCCGCTATCATTTTTGCTGACGAGCCTAGTGGCAATCTGGATTCTCATAATGCAGAAGAATTACATAAGCTGTTTTTTGAGTTAAGAGAAGAATTTAACCAGACATTCGTCATCGTTACCCACAATGAGCATTTGGCGGAAGCCGCTGATCGTAAACTTGAAATGATAGATGGAAGAATAGTTTATTAAGTAAGTTTTTTGTGTGGCTAACGATTTTTTGATTTATTTTATTCTTTTTTTTATTTTAAATCACATCCAATTACTTGTTTTAATATTTATATTTTTTTTTGTTAGTTATTGATAATCAGTAATTGTAATTTTTTTTATTCTTGCAAAAAACATTTTAATATTACACTAGTTCTGTAGATATAAGTTCCTGTAATATTATTTACAAAAGGAATTCTTCGGTGGGTTGGTGAGGTAGGATTTTTAATATATCGTGTAAGTTTAAAATGTTTATGAATTATGACTACTATTGAATTTAACAATCTGGTTTATACAGCTTCGAAATCTTTGAAATATCCGGCCTTAAAATTTACCCATAACCAGGCTGATGCAAATGATCTTATTCAGGATACTATATTAAAGGCATTAAGAAATAAGACAAAATTTAAAAAGGGGACCAATATTAAAGCATGGTTATATATTATAATGAAGAATACCTTCATTAGTAATTACCATAAAATTGATAAAAGAAATAGCTTGGTTGATCCTATCGATGATGATTATGCATTGAATGTGCCTACCACAATTACATTTAATGATGGCACGACCAATATTGCAATGGATGAAATCAATAAAGCAATTAATAGTCTTGATAAGGTCTTTCGTGAGCCATTTATGATGCATTTTTCCGGATATAAATATGAAGAAATCGCGGAAAAGCTAAAAATTCCAATGGGTACTGTGAAAAACAGAATACACGTGGCCAGAAAAACATTGATGGCAGCATTAAAAGACTATAAAATCTGATTCGTCCTAAAGTTGAGACACTTGAGCCGGGTTATCCCGGCTTTTTTGTTTTAAAGTGATTCAATATTACATTAACATGATTTTAAAAATATCTTAATTGATATTTTATATTACATTAATGTCGTTCTCTTGATATTTTGTGTAATATATCTTGTAAAAATACATAATTGTGGATAAAATTTGCTTGAAAATAAGTTGTTTATGGTGTTTTGTTAATAAGATGTTGAAAAATATTGAATCAATTTTATGTAAAAATATTGCTTCAATGCTTGCGGGAAATCAATTTTTATTTTACTTTTGATACGTAATTCAAGTAAAAACATTACAACAAGTTTTTATGAAATCCATCAAAAAACATAGGGGAGTGATAGTTAATCAAAATCTGGTTTCAATAAATGTTAGTACCAGGGTTTCCGAGTCCTCCGCAATTTCTCATCTCCAGAAAAAAGTTGAATGGTTCAGGAAAAGGTATAATCTGGATAAAGCTGAAGTTTTTTAAATCAGACCTAACTAATTAAAAAAATAATCCTTAAACTAAACGAAACAATATTATGACAGCGATTGAATTCAATGACCTTGTTTATGCCGCTTCAAAATCTTTGAAAATTCCTGCATTGAAATTTACTCATAATCATAATGATGCAAATGATCTGATACAGGATACCATTCTTAAAGCTTTAAAAAACAGATCCAAGTTTAAGACAGGAACCAATATTAAAGCCTGGTTATACATTATAATGAAAAACACTTTCATTAGTAATTATCACAAAATCGACAAAAGAAATACCTTGGTAGACCCTATCGATGAAGGTTACAATTTCAACGTGTCAAGCACCATCTCTTATAATCAGGGGGCAAGCAATATTGCTTCTAAAGAAATCTATAAAGCTATCAATAAACTGGACAAAACCTTCAGAATACCTTTCATGATGCATTACGAAGGATTTAAATACAACGAAATCGCAGATTATTTGAATATCCCTATGGGAACTGTGAAAAACAGGATTCACGTGGCACGGAAAAACCTGATGGACTCGCTTAAAGAATACAAATATTAATATTTAGTTTTGGGTTATGATATTAGGGATTGCTGAACAAGCAATCCCTTTTTTATTGCATTGGTTTGGACAGGATTTTATATCTTGGATTGTTAATTAATGCCAGGTGCAAGACATCCATCTCATTTTAAAAAAGTATTACGGTTACTCCTCCTTTCGACCCCTGCAGAAGGAGATTATAGAATCTGTACTTTCCGGCAATGACACTCTTGCTCTTCTACCTACCGGTGGAGGTAAATCTGTGTGTTTCCAGGTTCCTGCTCTTGCTATGGGTGGATTATGTATTGTAATTTCTCCACTCATCGCACTGATGAAAGATCAGGTGCTTAACTTAAAAAAGAAGGGCATTAATGCAGTTGCTGTCCACAGCGGTATGAATAAAAAGGAAATTGATATAGCGCTGGATCGATGTGCTTATGATCCTGAAATTAAATTTCTTTACCTGTCTCCGGAAAGATTACAAACTGATATTTTTACTGAAAGAGTAAAAAAAATGCCTGTTAAACTCATTGCAGTAGATGAAGCGCACTGCATCTCACAATGGGGTTACGATTTTCGTCCACACTATTTACAAATTATTGAATTTCGAAGAATAATTCCTCTGGTACCTGTATTAGCCCTTACAGCAACGGCAACATTACCCGTTCGCAAAGACATTCAGCAGCAGCTTGGATTTAAAAAGGAAAATGTTTTCGCTGCCAGTTTTTCACGAATGAATCTTTCCTATTCCGCATTTCTCGAGGATAATAAAGAAAAAAAGATATTACGTATTTTGAATAACGTTAAAGGTTCATCTGTTATTTATGTTCGAAACAGAAAGAAAACAAAAGAAATATCGGATTTTCTAAATAGAAATAAAATCAGTTCAGGATTTTATCATGCAGGGTTGCAGCACCTGGAAAGAAGTGTTATGCAGG
Source organism: Cytophagaceae bacterium (assembly GCA_046290815.1). Taxonomy (GTDB): domain Bacteria; phylum Bacteroidota; class Bacteroidia; order Cytophagales; family Cytophagaceae; genus JBKBUF01. Next base: position 25,068 of record JBKBUF010000007.1, read on the forward strand.
AAAGCTGGATCAGTAATAAACTTAGGGTTATAGTTTCTACCAATGCATTTGGAATGGGTATTGATAAACCCGATGTTCGAACTGTCATTCATTATGATTTGCCTGAAACCCTTGAAGCATATTACCAGGAAGCAGGTAGGGCAGGTAGGGATGGTAGAAACTCTTATGCAGTGTTGCTTTTTTCAAACAAAGATGTTGAAGATATAAAAAATAAAATTGAGCAGGCTTATCCTTCGCCACAGTTTTTGAAAAGAGTTTACCAGGGATTGGCTAATTATTATAAAATAGCTGTGGGTAGCAACTTATTAGCAAATTATGAATTTGACTTTAATCATTTCATTGAAACTTATAATCTTCCTAAAATTGAAACTTATAATGCTTTAAAACGATTGGAGCAGGAAGGTTTTATTCAACTTAACGAAGCATTCTATTCTCCTTCACGATTACATATCATTACTGACAATGCCACTCTTTACCAGTTTCAGTTAAATAGCAGGGAATATGATAATTTTATTAAAATTCTACTTCGCCTTTATGGAGGTGAGCTGTTTAATGGCTTTGTTGTTATTCATGAAAAAGATATTTCCAGACAACTTAATGGTAAAGAGTCTGAAGTAATAAAAAAGATTGAATACCTGCAAAAGGCCGGTTATGTTACCTATGAAAAACAAACTGATAAACCTCAACTGGTATTTACAACACATCGATATGATGCATTGCAACTTCCATTGAACGTTAAAAGAATGGAGGAGAGAAAGAATAATGATCTTGATAAATGCAAAAGCATGATTTATTATGCAACCGATTTTCTTCGTTGCAGGTCCGTAAAATTGTTGGAATATTTCGGAGAGGAAAATGCATCAGACTGTGGAATATGCGACGTGTGTCTGGAAAAAAAGAAGGAAATCGCCGGAGATTTTTCGCATTTCAGGAATTTTATCATTGGGTTACTGAAAGAACAACCGCTTTCACCTGATGAGTTAAAACAAAAATTTTCAGGACCAGATGAAAAGAATTTTATTGCTGTGCTTAGAAAATTACTTGATAACCGAGAGGTAATATTTGAAAATGGAAATTACAGGCTAACAATACAATAATTGTCAGAAAATGAAAATAGTCTTTTTAGATGCATCTACGGTTGGTGAAATACCGGAAATGGATTTGTTTCGATCTTTAGGAGAGTTCAAATCCTACGATTTCACAAATTCATCAGAAGTAGTAAGCAGGTTAGAGTCGGCCGAGATTGCTGTTACAAACAAAGTTGTGATTGATAAAAAAGTCATAGATCATTGTCCTGACCTTAAGCTTATTTGTGTTGCCGCCACAGGTACTAACAATATAGATTTAGATTATGCTTCTAAGAAAGGTATTGCTGTTAAAAACGTTAAAGGCTATTCTACTGATAGTGTGGTGCAACACACTTTTGCTATGATCTTCTCATTGATGAATCACATTGCATATTATGATAATTATGTGAAATCAGGTGCATATTCATCTTCTGTAATTTTTACCTGCCTGGACAAACCATTTTTTGAATTGTCCGGTAAGGAGTTTGGTATCATTGGTTTGGGCACCATAGGAAAAAAAGTTGCAGAGGTTGCACGAATCTTCGGGGCCCGGGTTTCTTATTTTTCCACTTCGGGATTGAATAATGATAGCACTTTCAAAAGAAAAGAATTGAACGAGTTAGTTCAGGAATCGGATATTATTTCAATACATGCTCCATTGAATGAGAGAACCAATCATCTGATAAGTATGGAAGAATTCTCTTTGATGAAAAGTTCTGCTTTATTAATTAACACAGGAAGGGGAGGAATAGTGGACGAAAAGGCGTTAGTTACTGCGTTAAAAAATCAGGAAATTGCAGGTGCTGCTTTAGATGTATTCAATTCTGAACCATTGCCATTGCATCATATTCTGTATAGTGAGCCTTCTATTATGAATAAGCTTTTACTATCGCCTCATATCGCCTGGGCTTCACAGGAAGCAAGAGGAAGATTGTTAAAGGGTATTTTTCAGAATATTCAAGAGTATCAAAAAAATAAAACCAAATTGTTGTAAAAAAAAAGAGCCATTCCAAATTGAGGAATTTTTTCCTTCATTTAGAATGGCTATTTTATTTTTTAAGATTTCTTATTCCAATGCCGCTACGCCCGGTAGAACTTTTCCTTCCATATATTCAAGTAAAGCTCCACCTCCTGTAGATACATAAGAAACGTCATTTCCGAATCCAAGGTTATTGATCGCTGAAGCAGAATCTCCACCTCCGATTAATGAGAACCCACCGTTTTTTGTGGCTTTTACTACTGCCTGGGCAATAGCAATTGTACCGTGAGCAAAATTAGGAAACTCAAATACTCCCATAGGGCCGTTCCAAAGGACGGTCTTTGAATTTTCTATCACTGAACTGAATTTTTTTATTGTTTCAGGTCCTATATCCAGTCCCATCCAGTCATCTTTTATTTTCTTACTGTCTGCAACTTCTCTATTCGCATTGTTGTCAAATTTATCTGCAATTACATTGTCAACAGGTAGTATCAGGTTTACGCCTTTTTGTTTTGCTTTCTCAAGTAAGGATTTAGCAAGATCTATTTTGTCTGCTTCTAACAGCGAAGTACCGATGGATCCTCCCAAAGCTTTTGAAAATGTATATGACATTCCTCCACCTATTATCAGGTTGTCAACTTTATCAAGAAGTCTTTCAATGATCAGAATTTTATCAGATATTTTGGCTCCTCCCATAATAGCGGTAAATGGTTTGTCTGCCTTTTCAAGTATTTTGTTAGCATTGTCAAGCTCTGCCTGCATGACAAATCCACATACTTTGTCTTTAAAAAATTGAGCTATAACAGCAGTTGATGCATGTGCTCTGTGTGCAGTACCGAATGCATCGTTTACATAAACATTTCCCAATTTAGAAAGCTTCTCTGCAAAATCTTTATCTCCTTTTTCTTCCTCTTTATAAAATCTTAAATTTTCAAGTAATAAAATTTCTCCATCCTTAAGATTAGCTGCCATTTTCTGAGCTTCTTCACCAATACAGTCGGACGCAAATGCTACTGGTTTGTTATAGGCTTTTTGTAAATATGACACAAGGTGTTTTAATGAGTATTTTTGTTCATAACCTCCTTTTGGCCTTCCAAGGTGTGACATTAAGATGACCGCCCCTCCGTCATTTAATATTTTATTAAGTGTGGGCACTACAGCTTTTAAACGTGTATCGTCTGTTATTTCAAATTTTTCATCAAGTGGTACGTTAAAATCCACCCTTATTAAAGCTTTCTTTCCTTTAAAGTTAAACGTGTTTACGGTTTTCATAAAATTGCTCTATTTTTAACAGTGCCGAATATATTACTATTCTGTAAAATAAAAAAAGCGCAAAATAAAAAAGGTGGCCTTTTAAACCACCTTTTTGTTAATACTTTTAATATTTTACTCTCCGTGCATCCATGCTTTCTTTGCCAGCAACACATCTTCTGTCTCCACATTATCCGGATCTGGAACGCAACAATCAACAGGGCACACAGCAGCACACTGAGGCTCTTCATGGAAGCCCATACACTCAGTACATTTATTGCTAACTATATAGTAAAATTCATCAGATACAGGGGATTGAGGGGTTTTGGCATCCATCAAGGATCCATCCTCCAGCTCTATTTGTGTTAATGCTGTACCTCCTGCATATGACCATTGAACCCCGCCTTCATATATTGCTGTATTTGGACATTCCGGTTCGCAGGCGCCACAGTTGATACACTCATCGGTAATCATTATCGCCATAAAACTTCCTTAATTTTTAGATTTAAACAGGTTTAAAGAGCAACAAAATTAAGAACAAATTAATTCTATTCAAACCTATATTAATAAAATTAGCATTATTTTTATGCAAAAATTGGATTGCAACGTGGAAATTTCAAAGAGAATTGAAGCTTTTAAAGAATTAGGCAGGAGAATGCGCAATATTTCACCGGAAAAACTGTTTACCTGGTCTTTTGAAGCAGAATCTAAAAATAAATGGTTTACAGCAGAAAATGTAAAATCTGCAGTTGCAGCAATCGGTGAAATGCTTAAAGAATCTGCCATTGATAATTGGCTGAATAACTATAAACTCACGGAAAGCTCAGGAAAAAAGGTGGGGGTGGTCATGGCTGGAAATATCCCTATGGCTGGTTTTCACGATCTCATGTGTGTGCTGATATCAGGAAATAAACTTTTTGCCAAATTAAGCAGTGACGACGAGATATTGATGAAAAAGGTGGCGACGGAGTTAATAGAAATAAATAACGCATTTGACAACTACATTCAGTTCGGAGAAAGATTAAAAGGCATGGATGCTGTTATTGCCACCGGAAGTGACAATACTTCCAGATATTTTAAGTACTATTTTTCGCACATCCCGAATGTTATCCGGGGAAACAGAAATTCCGTTGCAGTTCTGAATGGAAATGAGTCTTACGAAAGCCTTCAAAGGCTCGGTGACGATGTATTTAAATATTTCGGACTAGGATGCAGAAGCGTTTCTAAATTGTATGTCCCTGCGGGTTACTCCTTAAATGCATTTTTAGGCGCTGTAGATAATTATAAAGATATAATTCATCATAATAAATACTTTAATAATTATGAATACCATAAGGCGGTGTTATTACTTAATAAAGTATCGCACCTTGATAACGGGTTTCTTTTGTTAAGAGAGGATGAAGCCTTAGCTTCAGGGGTTTCTTTGGTATATTATGAATATTATGCTAATCAGGAAGAGCTTTCGGCTAAACTGGAATCAAACAAAAATAAAATTCAGGTTGTCCTTTCTGATGGTAAATGGCTGTCTGGGTCGGAAGATTTCGGCATGGCGCAGTGCCCCTCAATTGATGATTATGCTGATGGAGTAGATACATTAAAATTCCTGATTAATCTGAGTTAACCAGAAATTTTTTTATCTCATTATCTCTACCCAACCTTTATACACTTTGCCTGATGGCAATTCCAGATCATAATAATATACTCCGTCAGGTAATCCGCTTCCGTCCCAGCTATTGTCATAATTTTCGTTTTCATATACTCTGCTTCCCCATCTGTTGAAAACTCTTAACTGTGACCTGGATGGTAAACCAAGGATTTTGAAATAGTCATTAGAATCATCATTATTCGGAGTAAATAGGTTCGGTATAAAGAAGTTTAGGTTTATTGTTATTGTCTTGGTGATTTCACAACCATTGGTGTCTTTAATATATACTGTGTATTCACCATGTGTCAGATTTCCAAGGAAATTTCCTGTCGTGTCTGCAGGATTGTATGGTTTGTAATTCACTCCATCAATACCAATTTCATATTTTCCTGCACCGCCCGTTACTGCATAAACCCATATCATTCCTGATCCTGACAGACCTGAACTGTTTACTCCAATAAGCTGTGCATCTATATCAGTTGGATTGGTAACTATTATAGGCGGAGTTAAAATTGTGTCATAATTAACTCCATTGTATAAATAGTAAGTAGTTACTGCGAATATACATGTGGAGTCCTGCACCGACATAGTATAACTTCCTGCACCGAGCCCTGAGAATGTTGTGTTGTTACCCATGTGATTTCCATTCAATATAAAAGAGAATGGCGGAATTCCTCCTTGAAGACTATCTACTATTATAGAACCGTTCTCTTCATCTCTGCATAGAGGGCGCTCTATTCTGATATATGGTATGGGTCCGGGTTTCTTACTTAAAACAACTGTATAACCTGCATAACACTGCAAAGAGTCTATTACGCCTAAAGTATATGTGCCTGAGCCCAGATTAGAAAATACAAGTTGATTCGGTATAAACGGACCGCCGTTAATGTTAAAACTATATCCGAAATTGCTTGGTGTTCCTCCGCTTGCACCTGCAAGAATTATTTCACCATCTTTATTATTGCAAGTTTCTCCCTTCACTTCCTGCAGATTCAGAACCATTGGTGGAGGGGAAGGGATATTAAATGAATAGGTAAACGGACACCCATTAGCATCAGTAATAGTTAGATTGTAATTGCCGGCAGTTAAGGTGTCAAAAACCGGAACGGATTTAATTCTTCCATTTAAATTAAATGTATACGGAGATACGCCGCCGGTAATGTTTGAAAGTGAAATTCTACCATTATTATAACCTGCGCAGGTAACTCTCCTGATAGTGGCATTGATGCTTTGAACATCAACAGGAGATGGTTCAATAATAGTTGCATTGGCTGTCCCGAAACACCCTCGGCTGTCTGTAACCTCAAAATTATATGTTCCAGGTACAAGATTCGTGAATATGCCTGTAGTATTAGTAATTGCAGGTGACAACATCTGATAATTATATCCCACGTTTCCGCCGGTAGCATTTAATCTCACCTGACCATTATTTGCTCCTGCACAAGGATTAACATTAATTAAGGTATCTATAGAAACCACAAGTATGTCTGGTTGTGTAACTGTAACCGTATATGAAGATGGACAATTCTGAGCATCCATTACATTTATTGTATATGTGCCTGCCGCAAGGTTAGTAAAGGTGCCTGAATTGCCAAATGGTGACCCGTTGAAAGAATACATATACGGAGCATTTCCTCCGGAAATGTTTGAAATTTCGGCTTCTCCGTCATTGCCTCCGTTGCAAGACACCGGAGTAGAATTTATTACTGCATCAAAGACTTTCATTGAAATGTTTACTGCAATAACAGAACTCCTGCAGCCATTAATATCTTCAAGGACTACATTTACAGTTGTATCGGAGCTTACTGAAGGAATATTATAAACTGAACCACCTTGGAATGTTATACCTCCATCAAAGCTGTATCCATTTAATCCGGGAGTAAATGTTGCATTAAAAGATGCAGTAATATCCACAGGGTTGCCAGGGCATATGTTAGATGGATTTGCAGAAGCTGTCCCGGTTAAAGGTCCCGGTTCGGTTACATTAAAGTTGAAAGTGTAATTACATCCTGAAGCATCTTCGAATGTTACTCCGTAACTACCTGCGTCCAAACCTGAAATGTCCTGAGTTGTTTCTCCGTTTGTCCAATTAAAGTTGCTATAAGGTGCAGTCCCACCTGAAATATTGAGTGAAATTGATCCATTTGCAGTCCCCATGCATGAAACATTGCTGATCACTTCATTTGATGCTACTGCATCAGGCTGGTTGATGATAAAACTGAAATCCTGCTGACAATTGTTAATGTCTCTTACAGTAACTGTATAGTTATTGGCAGTTACGTTGCTGATGTTTTGAGTGGTTGCACCATTTGACCATGTAAAGGTATAAGGAGCAGTACCACCGGTTACAGAGGTTAAGGTGATAGCTCCGTCTGTGCCTCCATTGCAGGTTACATGAGTTAGATCTTCAGTTACAGCAATAATTGCCGGTTCAAAGATGTCAAAGTTGAAAGATGCGGTACAAAGATTTGCATCAGAAACAGTAACTGAATAAGCTCCTGGAGCAAGGTTTGAAATATCCTGAGTCGTTTCTGCGTTTGACCATGCAAATGTATAAGGTGCAGTTCCACCATTTAACTGAGTAAGTGTTATTGCTCCGTTGTCAGCACCATTACATGTTGAACTGTCTGTATCAGCCACTACTGAAATAGGAGCAGGTTGATTAATGGTAAAAGATGCAACTGTAAAGCAATTAAAAGCATCCGTGATGGTTACAGAATAAGAACCGGCAGTAAGTCCGTTTACAGAACTACCGGTTGAATTGTCGAACCATTCAAAGGTGTGAGGGGCAGTGCCGCCCGAAACCGAATTGATGGTAATTGCTCCGTTGTTTCCTCCCGGACAGCTAACATGTGATAATGTAGCGTCAGGAGTTAAGGTAGCCGGTTCACCTACATTATATATAAAATCCTGGGTACAATTATTTGCATCAGTCACAGTAAGTGTATAGGCACCAGCAGTCACACCGGAAATATCATCGGTGGTTGCACCGTTAGACCAGGCATAAGAGTAAGGAGCAGTACCACCGTTTACAGAAGTGATATCGATAGCTCCGTTGTTACCTCCGTTACAGCTTGCATCAGTGATACTGGCAGTAGTGGTTATCGCCGCAGGCTGGTTAATGGTAAAGCTGAAATCCTGTTGACAATTGTTGTTGTCTCTTACAGTAACGGTATAGTTATTTGCAGTAACGTTGCTGATGTTTTGAGTGGTTGCACCATTTGACCATGTAAAGGTAAAAGGAGCAGTACCACCGGTTACAGAGGTTAAGGTGATGGCTCCGTCTGTGCCTCCATTGCAGGTTACTTGAGTTAAATCTTCAGTTACAGCAATAAGAGCCGGTTCAAAGATGTCAAAGTTGAAAGATGCGGTACAAAGATTTGCATCAGAAACAGTAACTGAATAAGCTCCTGGAGCAAGGTTTGAAATATCCTGAGTCGTTTCTGCGTTTGACCATGCAAATGTATAAGGTGCAGTTCCACCATTTAACTGAGTAAGTGTTATTGCTCCGTTGTCAGCACCATTACATGTTGAACTGTCTGTATCAGCCACTACTGAAATAGGAGCAGGTTGATTAATGGTAAAAGATGCAACTGTAAAGCAATTAAAAGCATCTGTAATAGTTACGGAATAAGAACCTGCTGTAAGTCCGCTTACAGAGTTAGCGGTAGAATTGTCGAACCATTCAAAGGTGTGAGGGGCAGTACCGCCCGAAACCGAATTGATGGTAATTGCCCCGTTGTTTCCTCCCGGACAGCTAACATGTGATAATGTAGCGTCAGGATTTAAGGCAGCCGGTTCATCTACATTATATACAAAATTCTGTGTACAATTATTAGCATCTGTAACTGTAAGAGTATAGGCACCGGCAGTCAGACCGGAAATGTCATCAGTGGTTGCACCGTTTGACCAGTCATAAGAATAAGGAGCAGTACCACCGTTTACAGAAGTGATATCGATAGCTCCGTTGTTTCCTCCGTTACAGCTTGCATCAGTGATGCTGGCTGTAGTAGTAATCGCATCAGGCTGGTTGATGGTAAAACTGAAATCCTGTTGACAATTGTTGTTGTCTCTTACAGTAACAGTATAGTTATTGGCAGTTACGTTGCTGATATTTTGTGTGGTTGCACCATTTGACCATGTAAAGGTATAAGGGGCAGTGCCACCGGTTACAGATGTTAAGGTGATGGCTCCGTTAGAACCATTGTTGCAGGTTACATGAGTTAAACTTTCAGTTACAGCAATAAGTGACGGTTCGGTAATATTAAAGTTGAATGTACCGGTGCAAAGATTGGCATCGGTAATGGTAACAGAATAAAGTCCCGGAGCAAGTCCTGAAATGTTTTGTGTGTTTGCTCCGTTAGACCATGCGAAAGTGTAAGGAGCTGTGCCACCACTTACAGTGTTCAGGTTAATGCTTCCGTTGTTACTTCCGTTACAACTTGCATTGTTGACAGTTGAAGTAGTGGAGATAACTG
>JBKBUF010000007.1:34587-169516 GCA_046290815.1 Cytophagaceae bacterium
TTGCATTGTTGACAGTTGAAGTAGTGGAGATAACTGCAGGTTCGGTAACATTGAAAGAGAAGTTTCTCTGGCACAGATTTGCATCAGTAATCGTTACAGAATAAGTGCCTGCAGTAAGCCCAGAAATATCTTCACTTGTTTGTCCGCCTGCCCATAAGAAAGTATAAGGTGCTGTACCACCTGAAGGAGTGATATCAATCGCTCCGTTATTTCCGCCATTACAGCTTACGTTGGTAATATTAGCCACTGCGTTTATAGCTACAGGTTGACCAACATTGTAATTGAATGTAGCAGTACAATTATTACCATCTGTAACTGTAAGTGTATAAGCACCTGCATTCAGGCCTGAAATGTCATCAGTATTGGCACCGTTAGACCATGCATAAGAATAAGGAGCAGTACCACCGTTCACAGAAGTGATATCGATAGCTCCGTTGTTACCTCCGTTACAGCTTGCATCAGTGATACTGGCAGTAGTGGTTATCGCCGCAGGCTGGTTGATGGTAAAATTGAAATCCTGCTGACAATTGTTGTTGTCTCTTACAGTAACGGTATAGTTATTGGCAGTTAGGTTGCTGATATTTTGTGTGGTTGCACCATTTGACCATGTAAAGGTATAAGGAGCAGTACCACCGGTTACAGATGTTAAGGTGATGGCTCCGTTAGAACCATTGTTGCAGGTTACATGAGTTAAACTTTCAGTTACAGCAATAAGTGCCGGTTCGGTAATATTAAAGTTGAATGTACCGGTGCAAAGATTGGCATCGGTAATGGTAACAGAATAAGGTCCCGGAGCAAGTCCTGAAATGTTTTGAGTATTAGCACCGTTAGACCATGCGAAAGTGTAAGGAGCTGTGCCACCACTTACAGTGTTCAGGTTAATGCTTCCGTTGTTACTTCCGTTACAACTTGCATTGTTGACAGTTGAAGTAGTGGAGATAACTGCAGGTTCGGTAACATTGAAAGAGAAGTTTCTCTGGCACAGATTTGCATCAGTAATCGTTACAGAATAAGTGCCTGCAGTAAGCCCTGAAATATCTTCACTTGTTTGTCCGCCTGCCCATAAGAAAGTATAAGGTGCTGTACCACCTGAAGGAGTGATATCAATCGCTCCGTTATTTCCGCCGTTACAGCTTACGTTGGTAATATTAGCCACTGCGTTTATAGCTACAGGTTGACCAACATTGTAATTGAATGTAGCAGTACAATTATTTGCATCAGTTACAGTAAGAGTATAGGCACCGGCAGTTACACCGGAAATATCATCGGTGGTTGCACCGTTAGACCAGGCATAAGAGTAAGGAGCTGTACCACCGCTTACAGAAGTGATATCAATCGCTCCGTTGTTTCCACCGTTACAGCTTGCATCAGTGATACTGGCAGTAGTGGTTATCGCCGTAGGTTGGTTAATGGTAAAGCTGAAATCCTGTTGACAATTGTTATTGTCTCTTACAGTAACGGTATAGTTATTGGCAGTTACGTTGCTGATATTTTGTGTGGTTGCACCATTTGACCATGTAAAGGTATAAGGGGCAGTGCCACCGGTTACAGATGTTAAGATGATGGCTCCGTTAGAACCATTGTTGCAGGTTACATGAGTTAAACTTTCAGTTACAGCAATAAGTGCCGGTTCGGTAATATTAAAGTTGAATGTACCGGTGCAAAGATTGGCATCGGTAATGGTAACAGAATAAGGTCCCGGAGCAAGTCCTGAAATGTTTTGAGTATTAGCACCGTTAGACCATGCGAAAGTGTAAGGAGCTGTGCCACCACTTACAGTGTTCAGGTTAATGCTTCCGTTGTTACTTCCGTTACAACTTGCATTGTTGACAGTTGAAGTAGTGGAGATAACTGCAGGTTCGGTAACATTGAAAGAGAAGTTTCTCTGGCACAGATTTGCATCAGTAATCGTTACAGAATAAGTGCCTGCAGTAAGCCCTAGAATATCTTCACTTGTTTGTCCGCCTGCCCATAAGAAAGTATAAGGTGCTGTACCGCCTGAAGGAGTGATATCAATCGCTCCGTTATTTCCGCCGTTACAGCTTACGTTGGTAATAGAGCTGCTTGCTGAGATAGGAGCAGGTTGTGTTACGTTAAATGTATTGGCTGAAGAGCAGTTATTTGCATCAGTGATAGTTACGGTGTAAGAACCGGCAGTTAGCGAATTAATATTCTGTGTCGTTGCTCCATTGGACCATAAATAACTATAAGGAGCAAGGCCCCCCGAAACAGAAGTTAAATTTATGCTTCCGTTATTTCCGTTATTGCAAGTGACATTTGTTATGTTAGCAGTCGCTGTGATTGGTAGTGGTTCAGTTATAGTAAAACTGAAGTTACGGGTACATGTATTTGCATCGGTAATGGTAACATTGTATGATCCTGCTGTTAATCCTGAAATGTTTTGACTTGTACTTCCGTTACTCCATAAATAGGAATAAGGTGGAGTTCCACCTGTTACCGGATTTATTGAAATTGCCCCGTTTGAGCCGGCATTACATGAGACATTGGTTACAGAACTTGTAATACTTATCGGAGGAGGTTCTGTAATCGTAAAATTAAACGTGTTAGTACAATTGATAGCGTCTGTGATAGTAAGTGAATAACTTCCTGCCGTCACTCCGCCAAGGTTTTGACTTGTGGCTCCATTTGACCATAAATAGGAGTAGGGTGGAATTCCTCCTGTTACTGAATTAATGTTCACACCTCCGTTAGATCCCCCGTTACAGCTTACATAGTTTATAGTTGAAGTAATTGCTATTGGTTGTGCAACTGTTACATTTAAAGTATGTATATCTTGGCATGATGTATTGAATGCTCTTAAAGTTACTGTATATGTTCCAGGTGCTGCATAAGTATGAGTTGGGTTTGCCGATGTAGATGTGTTACCATCTCCAAAGTTCCATTGGTAGGACAGAGGCATTCCTGGTTGTCCTGTTGAATTATTAGTGAAACTTATAGATGATCCAGAACAAACAGGATTAGGGTTTGCAGTAAAGTCTGCATTGATATCCAAAAAAGTTACTGCGTCAGGTAAGTTATTTTGATTGAATCTTATTCTGAAGTTTGCTCCTGGAAATTCAAAAGCATCAACAATTAACGAATAAGTTCTTCCTGCAGTTAGATTTATAGTGTTTTCCCATGGATTGTTAAAAATATTACAAGTACCTGTCCAGGAAGCTCTGTTGATGGACGAGATACCTGTAGAAGTATTACAATCATTACTGAAATTACAAGCCACCAGGTTTGCATTACTAATCGTACCGCATCCACCGGTAACATCAAACAACATCCAATCCCAGTCGTTTCTTATGCTCCCATTAAACGGTGTAAGTATGAATTCAAAAGAACCGGATGTTGCAACTGTAAAGGTGTACCAGAACGGCCAGATTTCACCTTTGCTCCAACAACCTGGGGTGGCAGAACCTGCTCCTACCTGTTGTGCACCTGCTGAATGTCCAAAATAAATGGTATCTTCTATTGTTACACTGGTATTACAAACTAATGCTGCTGTCTGGCAATCCCCTCCACCCATTGGAATAGTCTGAGCTTTCAGATTCTGAAAAACTGAAAGCGTAAAAAATAACGATATGACGAAAAAAAGTCTCATTCTGAATTCTACCCTGGCTGATTTGTACTTTTTATATATTATTAAATTATTTTATATAATTATTTATATTTTACGATTTTAGAATGTATTCAATCGTTATTCAGATAAAAGTTTGTATTTCTTCGATTAAAATGTTTATCCACAAGCGCCTCGTTCTAAATATCTAATATCGCGAATTGTTCTAAATATTTATTTTTCTCTATTTATACGCCCATTTACTTTACCGGGTTGTTAATTCATATAATTTTCCGAATATTTAATGCCACTATTTGATCAAATTCAAAAAAAAATGTTGTATTTTTTTTATAATTTGGAAGATTCAGACATTTTTATAATTGTACTTTTATAATTTGTTTCTTTTTGTAAATTTGCTTCCCTTAAAAGGATTTTAACCTAATTAAATTTTGACCTATGGCATTTGACTTCGAAATGATCAAGGCTGTTTACTCGCGATTTGGAGAAAGAGTGGAGGCAGCAAAAAAAGTGGTTGGCAGACCCTTAACCTTAACCGAAAAAATTCTTTATGCCCATCTTTTTGATGGTACTCCTACAAAAGCATTCGAGAGGGGAAAAACTTATGTTGACTTTGCTCCGGATAGAGTGGCTATGCAGGATGCAACTGCACAGATGGCACTTTTACAATTCATGTCGGCAGGTAAGAAGAAAGTCGCTGTGCCTTCTACAGTACATTGTGATCACCTGATTCAGGCTGAAGAAGGTGCAAAAAAGGATCTTGAAGTTGCCAATAAAGTCAATAAAGAAGTATATGATTTTCTTGCTTCTGTTTCCAATAAATATGGTATAGGATTCTGGAAACCCGGTGCTGGAATTATTCACCAGGTTGTTATAGAAAATTATGCTTTCCCTGGTGGAATGATGATCGGTACCGATTCTCATACTCCAAATGCAGGTGGATTAGGAATGGTTGCAATTGGTGTGGGTGGTGCTGATGCTGTGGACGTGATGGCTGGTATGCCATGGGAATTAAAATTTCCTAAACTGATCGGGGTTAAATTGACAGGTAAGCTGAATGGATGGGCATCTCCCAAAGATGTGATTCTGAAAGTTGCAGGAATTCTTACTGTAAGCGGTGGTACCGGTGCTATTGTTGAATATTTTGGCGAAGGTGCTGAAAGCATGAGCTGTACCGGAAAAGGAACTATCTGTAATATGGGTGCTGAAATAGGTGCTACAACTTCTGTGTTTGCTTATGACGCAGCAATGAAGAGATACCTGGAGGCTACCAACAGAGCAGATGTTGCTGCTGAAGCTGATAAAGTTGCCAAATACCTGAGAGCTGATGATGAAGTATACAAAGATCCTTCTAAATTCTTTGATCAGTTAATTGAAATAAACCTAAGTGAACTTGAGCCTCATGTTAACGGACCTTTTACTCCGGATTTGGCTTGGCCAATAAGCAAATTTGCGGATGCTGTTAAGGAAAAAGGATGGCCTGCGGAACTTGAGGTAGGACTGATCGGAAGCTGTACCAATTCTTCTTATGAAGATATTACTAGAGCTGCTTCTGTTGCACAACAGGCACAAAGCAAAAAGTTAAAAGTTAAATCTGAGTATACAGTTACTCCGGGATCTGAATTGGTAAGATATACAACCGAAAGAGATGGCCTGCTTAAAGTGTTTGAAAATATCGGAGGAGTAGTAATGGCAAATGCATGCGGACCATGCATAGGACAATGGGCAAGACATACTAAAGATCCTAATAAGAAAAATTCTATTATAACTTCTTTTAACAGAAACTTTGCAAAAAGAAACGATGGTAATGCAAATACTCATGCATTCGTTGCTTCTCCTGAAATAGTTACTGCATTATCAATTGCCGGTTCTTTAACATTTAATCCTTTAAAAGATAAATTGGTTAATGAAGACGGTAAAGAAGTAATGCTTGATGAACCAAAAGGTGTTGAACTTCCTCCAAAGGGATTTGCAGTAGAAGATGCAGGATATATTGCACCAGCTGTAGATGGAAGCAAAGTGCAGGTTATTGTAGATCCTAAATCTGACAGACTTCAGTTACTTGAGGCTTTCACTCCTTGGGAAGGAACAGATCTCAAAGGTTTAAAACTGCTTATCAAAGCTAAAGGTAAATGTACAACTGACCATATTTCAATGGCTGGTCCGTGGTTGAAATACAGAGGTCACCTTGACAATATCTCCAACAACCTTCTAATCGGAGCAGTTAATGCTTACAATGAAGCAACCAATAAAGTAAAAAATCAATTGTCAGGTGAATATGGTGAAGTTCCTGCAACTGCAAGAGCTTACAAAGCAAAAGGAATCGGTTCTGTAGTGGTAGGGGATACTAACTATGGTGAAGGTTCTTCAAGAGAGCATGCTGCAATGGAGCCTCGTCATTTAGGTGTAAGAGCTATAATTGTAAAATCATTTGCGAGAATTCACGAAACCAATCTTAAGAAACAGGGTATGCTTGCTCTTACCTTTGCAAATCCTGCTGACTATGATAAAATACAGGAAGATGATTCTATAGATATTTTAGGTTTAACAACCTTTAGTCCTAACACTCCGCTTACTGTAGTATTGAATCATAAGAACGGTTCCAAAGATGAAATTAAAGTAAACCATACTTATAACGAAGCTCAGATTGAGTGGTTCAAAGCAGGATCGGCATTAAATCTGGCAGGGCAGAAGGAGAAAGCTTGATTAGGATTTAATGGATTAATTTGATTAATCAGATAGATTAAGATAAAAA
Source organism: Cytophagaceae bacterium (assembly GCA_046290815.1). Classification (GTDB taxonomy): domain Bacteria; phylum Bacteroidota; class Bacteroidia; order Cytophagales; family Cytophagaceae; genus JBKBUF01. The sequence goes on from JBKBUF010000007.1 coordinate 40,923, forward strand.
GCGGAAGGTATTCATACTTTCCGCTTTTTTATTTCATTTTTAATCTGAAAATCCATTAATCTGACAAATCTGAATCCAATCTGATAAATCCCAATCTTTTAGTCGTCATAATCCTAACCTTTCCCTTTTTCTCCCGTAAAGGTTTATGTTTCAAAATATAGTGTTTAATCTAAATCATTCTTTATGAAAAAACTTTTACTAATGTCATTGTTTGCAATGGCGCTTTCAATTTCTAATGCTCAGATAACTTTAGATGGTAGTTTACCTTCTACCGATGATTACGCATCCCCTTTTTTATTTAGTAAATTGTCAGTTGGAGAAAAATACGCAATGATGAACCAGGATAATGGGGAATTAAAATTATATAATCTTAATTATTCGGTTTTTAAAACAATAGCCTTTCCTACAATTGCGCTTCAGCCTAATGAACGAATAGGATTTAATTTGATAAATGTTTCTGATAAATTATTTGACTCAAATAATAAGATAGAATGTTTGGTTGATTTTAATATCCATAATTCAAGTAATTTTACTAATAGATCTTTTGTATATGTGTATGATGAAGATGGAACAGTAGTGTTTTCTAAAGATTCTGCAACATTAGGGTACGTTGCAATAGGCGGAAATGATGTTGTTGTACAAGGAATTATAAATACTACTAATGGAGCAAAAATGGTAATTAAGAATAATAAAAATGCTGATAAATCCATTCAGTTTTATTCCCTTCCCGGCACATTAATGAGTACCAACACCAATCAAAAAATTGACAAAGCAGGTATGCTTTCTTATCCTATGCCTAACCCTGCATCAGACATGACTAAAATAGAATTTGAACTACCGGAAGGTGAGAGAATGGGAGAGATACTGGTGTATAATCAGCAGGGGATACTAATGAAAAGTTATATCGTAGATGATACCTTCGGCTTCCTTATGCTGAACAGTTCAGATCTTTCTGCAGGAACTTATGTGTACCAGATGAAAGCAGAAAACAGGTTGTCGGAAAGTCAGAAGATGATGGTGATAAAATAGATTCGGATTTGCAGATTTTGGGATTAATAAGATTAAAAAAGCGGCAAAGTTAAATTACCTTGCCGCTTTTTCAATCTTATTAATCTGATCAATCAGACAAATCCCAATCCTAGTCGATGTATTTCTCACTCACCACAAAATCATCAAAGTCAATGTAAGTATCCTCCGGAGAAGCCCAGGTGGTGTCGTTGCCGCCAAAAAATGTGCTGAAGAAAATTCCGTTTATTTTAAGACTATCAGTTTTTCTAAAAAGCAAATCTCTCTCTTCATGCATTAGGTATCCGTCAATCCAGACTTTTATTATACCGTTGCTTTTATCAGGATCGTTAAGTTTTACCTGGTGCTGTATGGTATGCCAGGTACCGTCAGGAAAAGTCCATTTAGCACTGGCTATTTGTGTTCCCCATTGCTTACTGGATGGAAGGTATGCGTACAACTCACCTATTCCTTCCTGTCTCCACATAAACCTGGTGGAAAATCCATCATAACCGGTAGGGATATTTCCACCGCTGTTTGCTGCGCCTCCATAAAGTCCGGGTAACTTACCACCTTTGTTATATTGAAAGTTTTCTTTAAACCTGACTGTGTAACTGAAGTAAAGAGAATCAAACTTCCCCAAATAATTCAGGAACTGTCCGCCACCTATGGGAGCACCTGAAAAAGAAGTTACATTGGGACTGGCAGATCCTTTGGGAAAATAAGCTCTTAGAAAATAGTTGTTTTTTTCTTTGAGCACTTTAAGGTTTTCCATTCCCCATTTTTTGTCATCTTTTAATCCCCATTCCTTTGTCCAATCACCTTCGAAATCCTTTTTCCACTTATAAGGAGTATTGCTTTCTATAAAAATAAAAGAAGAAAAAATAATTACAGTAAAAAGTCTAGTCATAGGTCGGTTAGTATTTATTTTTCAATTATATGTTATGGCATAGTTTTTTTTAGTTAACCCCATCTCGATAATCATTATTCTTCATCCCACATCCATTATCCATTACTCTGCATTCACCATTCACCATTCAACACTCATTTCATCCTGCTTCTCTTCACTAGATATGCATATAAAATCTGCTGAAACCCTTTGGAAATATCCGCTTCTACAAAATCAATCTTATACTGACCACACCTTAGCTTTAACGCATCGTAGAATTTTTTAGATTCAGAAATATAAAAGTCTTTAATTTCTGAAGGTTGTATTTTAACCTTTTCTCCACTTTCTATGTCTATGAATTCATAGGGTCTTTCTTCAAATTCAAATTTTCCTTCGGTTTTTTCATCTAGTACATGGAATAGCAGTACTTCATGCTTATTATGTTTTAAGTGTTGTAAAGCAGAAAAAATATTTTCCTGTTCCTCCACATTATCAAACATATCAGTAAAAAGAATTATAAGTGAACGCTTGTTCATTCTGTCTGCCACCTGATGCAATACCGAGGCAACCGAAGTTTTTTTGTTTATTTGTTTTTGTTGCAATAGTTTCTCCAGTTGAAGGAAAATACTATGTAGGTGGCCAGGAGTGGATTTGATAGGCGTCTGAATTTCTATTTCACTGGAAAAGCTGCAAAAGCCAACAGCATCTCTTTGAGTCTGCAACATGTAAGCAAGGCATGCAGCCCCCATTATACTGAATGTGATTTTACCGTTGTTTTCCTCCGGATAATACATCGAGGAGGAGGTATCTATAAGTATATTACATCTAAGGTTAGTTTCCTCTTCATATCTCTTTGTATAAAGTCTGTCGGTTTTTCCATAAACTTTCCAGTCGATATGTCTTGTGCTTTCTCCGGAATTATATAAACGATGTTCGGCGAACTCAACAGAAAAACCATGATAGGGGGACTTGTGCAGTCCTGTTACAAAACCTTCAACCAGTTGCTTAGCCAGAAATTCTATATTTCCAAATTGCTTTACCTGTTTTAAATCTATACTCATTAGTTTGGTTTATTCTGTAACGTTTAAAATTTTCTGATTAGAGAATTGTATCCTTGTTTCTTTAATTTCTTTTGTATGTTTTGTACTTCGCTTTCCAGATAGTTTCCCAGCAAAAGTCTATAAGTGTTTTTGTTTTTTAACTTAATAGCTTCAATCGAAATATTGTCATACCCACTTGATAATAATTCGTTTATTGCCGTTTGAGTGTTTTCTATAGATGAATATGAGCCAACTTGTAAATATACACCTGAAAGGTTAATGGATTTCCCTTCATTGTTATAAACGTGGCCAGGCTTAATGTCTTTTAGTTTAACCTCAGGTGTTTCCGCTGGTTCAGCTATAGAATCGGAGGTAAGCTCAATTTTTACCTTTCCTGTGCCTGAGGAAATGATACCTATTTCTTTTGCTGCTACATAAGACAGATCAATTATCCTGGATTTAACAAATGGCCCCCTGTCGTTAATTCTCACTATTACTGATTTTTGATTGCTAAGGTTGGTAACTTTTACATAAGAATTAAATGGAAGGGTATTATGGGCAGCAGTAAAAGCGTTTTTTGAATATTTTTCCCCGGATGCAGTTTTACGACCATGAAATTTATTGGCATAAAAACTGGCAGTGCCTATTTGTGTAAAATTCTGCTGTGAAAATAATAAGCCACTGTATATCAGGAGCAAAAGTGTTAAAGTAGATCTCATAGCAGTTTTAAAGCTAGTGATTAATCTAATTACAACGAATAATTTTTATAAAATTTCAATGTAATTTTTTTATCAACTTTTAACTTTTTTCTTTGAAACTAGGATAATTTGTTTTAGCTTTACTCTCACATTTAACTTAAATATTCTAGGACTGTGGAAGAGAATAAAGACCAAGAAAAAGTAGAAATTTACTCTCAGAGAGTAAGAGCAGGGAAAAGAACGTATTTCTTTGACATTAAGTCAACACGTTCAAATGATTATTATCTTACAATAACAGAAAGTAAGAGAAGATTCAAAGATGATGGTTACTTTTATGAAAAGCACAAAATTTTCCTTTATAAAGAAGATTTTGACAAGTTTGTGGAAGCTTTAAGAGGAACCATTGACCATGTGAAAACTGAGCTGATGCCGGATGTGGATTTTTCAAAGTTTGAAGAGTCTGCAGAAAGAGAAGGCGAAGGTGGTTCTGCCGATGATGAATTGACCTGGGATTAAATTTCTCCATAAAAAACTTTATTTCAGCTCTCTGCACAAAACAGAGAGCTTTTTTGTTTTTTTTAGGTCCGTATTTGTCCATTTGTTATATATTTGCAGGCAAGTAGGGATATAAAGCACACACCTTTTCATTAGAGAATTTTATTTATGGGACTTCAATGTGGAATAGTTGGTTTACCTAACGTAGGAAAGTCTACTCTTTTTAATGCACTTTCAAATGCCAAAGCAGAAGCGGCTAATTATCCGTTCTGTACCATAGAACCAAATGTGGGAGTAATTACTGTACCTGATGAAAGGTTGACAATCCTTCAGGAGCTTGTAAATCCTCAAAAAGTACTTCCAACAGTAATTGAGTTTGTTGATATTGCGGGATTAGTGAAAGGAGCAAGTAAAGGTGAGGGTTTAGGTAATAAATTCCTGGCCAATATCAGAGAAGTGGATGCAATTATCCATGTAATCCGTTGTTTCAATGATCCGAATATCGTCCATGTGGCAGGAAAAGTTGACCCTGTTTCAGATAAAGAAATTATTGATACCGAGCTTCAATTAAAAGACCTGGAATCAATTGATAAAAAAATCCAGCGCCTGGAAAAGGTAGCCAAATCAGGAGATGCCAAAGCAAAAAAGGAATTAGGTATCCTGCAGCAATTTAAACTACACCTGGAGTCCGGTAAAAATGCGAGAAGCCTTTTACTTGCTGATCCGGAAGATAAATCTGCCATAGAAGACCTTCAGTTGCTTACTATAAAGCCGGTCATTTATGTAGCTAATGTTGATGAGTCAGCACTAAACGGCAATGAATACGTAGATGCCCTTAAGAAATCAGTTGCGGATGAAAATGCAGAAATAGTTATAGTATGTGCTGCTATTGAGTCTCAGATCGCAGAATTTACTGAAGAAGAAGAGAAGAAAATGTTTCTTCAGGAATATGGTTTGACAGAGTCAGGTTTGAATAAATTAATAAAAGCTTCGTATAAATTACTTAATTTGATAACCTATTTTACCGCAGGAGAAAAGGAGGTTAGAGCCTGGACTATAAAGAAAGGCTGGAAGGCTCCGCAGGCAGCAGGAGTTATACATACGGATTTTGAAAAAGGATTTATCAAAGCTGAAGTAATTAAGCTTCCTGATTATCAAAAGTATAAATCAGAAGTGGCATGCAGGGAAGCAGGTAAAGTTGCTATCGAAGGTAAAGAGTACCTGGTAGAGGACGGTGATATCATGCATTTCAGATTTAACGTCTAAACATTTTGAAAATCAATTCGGTTATTATACCAGAATGTGATTAAAATTTATTTTTTAACGCTAATATTTTTGTTTTGAGAGTAAGAATTGTATTTGGTTTGACAAACAAAGGGGCAGCAGTACCCTTTCACCACCAGTTCATTCTGTCAGGTTTGATTAACAACCTTTTAGAAAAGCACAGAACTGAATTTCCTGGTTTTGACCTGTATAATTTTTCAGGACTTAAAGGTCAGACTAAGGTTGGTAAAGAGGGTTTGCATTTCTACTCCAATAAAGTAACGCTTGTATTTTCCTGTCCTAATGAACAGCTTATAGACGCATTGGTTAACTCTTTGTTCAGGCAAACTCAGGTGGAGATTGGTAAATTACTTCTTGTACCACTTTCTGTTGAAAAGGAGCAGCCTCCGGTACTAAGCACAGAGGTTAAATACATTTGTATTTCTCCGCTCGTGGTAATTAATCCAATTGAAAAGGGGGTAGATTCTAAGAAGTTTATAAGTCCGGCTACCGATGTGTTTTCAGACATGTTATATGAAAGCACGATGTCAAGAATGGAGAAATCAGGTTATTTTACGCCTGAAGAAATTGCTTCATTTTATAAATTTCAGATTGTTCCGGATAAGGATTACCTCACTAAAGTAAGAGAGGAAGAGAAGAAATTTGCAAGAATATTCCCGGCGTTCGACAAAGGTGAAAAGTATGAAGTAAGAGGATATACCTTACCTTTTACTCTATACGCCGATGAAAAGGTTCAACAATTTATATTCGATTGCGGAATGGGTATTTTTACTCATAAAGGTTTTGGTATGCTGGATATCGCCAATGCAGATCCTAATCAGAGAACAACACCATATCAGGTATCTTCGCTTTAAATAACAAAATAAAAATTCCAAATTTCAATTCCCAACCTCAATCAACCCATTCGTTTAGTAGTTGAATCCGGGTTCTTGAGATTTGGAATTTGTATTAATACCATTCAAAATTTTTCATTCCTCATTCAACATTCAAATCATCTATTCCCTCCTTGATAATTCACCATCTTGTAACCTATGACTCGGTCTGCCCTGTCTCCGATAGGCCGATAATAAGCGATGAAGTCATACGTGTTTTGAGTTATGGTATGTGAACCTTCGAAATAGGCTTCATCAAGTTTGTTGCTTCCTGGCCTTATCAATGCATATCGGTAATTGTAATAACCCTGCTTTAAAAGCACTTTTTGTTTGTACAGTTTCTCTTCAGGAAAATAAATCATCTCTGAATTACTGTCTGGTATGTAATCGTTAAATGATCCCACCACAAAAACCTTTCCTGGTGCAGGGTCATTGGATTTCAGGTTAAAGGTAACATAAACGTAATCAGGCTCAGTTTCCCTGCCTTTACTTTCATAGTGTTCCACTACAAATCTACCGTCTATATCTGGAAATAAAACATAAGGTTTGGTGCCGTTGCTTTCATCTACTCTAACATCAATTTGAGCATGTCCGCCAGTAGTGCGTAAATTATCTACATTTATATCCTGAAAATTGGTACTTCTGATAGCAAATGTCCTGTATTCATTGTATCCCGGGAAGTTATTTTCTCCATTGAAATAGGTGTATTCAAAACGTTTTAATGCCTCATTCATAAAAACAGGTTTGAGATTATATATAGCTTTATCCCATCTGAAATTTTGCCTGATTACTATATTGAAGTTCTGTTGAGGGTTAGCTAAATCTATGTCTTTGTAAATAATATTAAAATCTATCTGCTGATGGGTAAATCGTTCTGCGGAGTTAAGTGGTGCCTTCAAATCAGGAACTATAATGATTCTGTTTTCAAAAACTATAAATCTTTTCGTCAGAATTAAGTCATTCTCATCTCCGTTTCTATATACAGCAGCTATGTAGTTTCCTGATAGTTTAACAGGAGGCAGGGGAGTCCGGTAATGAATATATGGGATTCTGGTTCCGAATGAGTTTTTTCGGTCTGTAATGAAAACTTCGTTGATGTCCTGTATAAACTGATTTGTTACAAGATTGGAGACACTCCAATCAAAATTACAATGGATGAGCTTTACATAATAATTAGCAGATTGTCCGCTAAGATCATCAAATTCCAGCATCAATCCGTTTGTTTGGTTCAACGGTATAATCGGAGGGTTCATTTCAAAGTTTTTCGGACCCTGAAGTGCATATAAAAGCGGTGTTTTAATATTGGGCTCATAAATATAATCCTGAGTGCGGAGTTCTTTTTTTGAGCTATACCCTCCGGAACCTCCCTGCTGATCATGCGGAACACAAGCATAAATGAATAAAAAGAAAAAAAGGTATATGTAAATCCTAAAAATGTATTTCATTATATCAGTTTAATTTGTTTTCAATATTCTGTATCTTCTCAGCTAAACTATCCCATTGTTCCTGCACTTTATTTAATTCGTTAACCAATTTATCATATGCAGTATTTTTTTCGTTCAAAAGATTGATGTTTGAATATACATCAGGTTTTGCCAGTTCATCTTCCATCAGTTTTTTCTTGTTTTCCAATTGCTCCAACTGTCCTTCTGTTTTCTCGAGTTGGGAATTCAACTGTTTTAATTCTTTTTGCAGCTCCTTTCTTTCATCATCTTTTACCGGTGCAGGTTTTGTAACTTTTTTAGGCGCTGTAGTTTCGGCCGTAGTTATTCCATTCTTAATCCTTTGGTTCATCCAGTAGCTGTACTCTTCAAATGTGCCGGGATATTCTTTCAGTTCCTGATTTTCTATATACCAGATTTTATTTGCAACCTTAGAAATGAAATGCCTGTCATGTGAAACAACGACATAGGTACCTTCATATTGCTGTAACGCCTGTATCAGGATATTGACAGATACTATATCCAGGTGATTGGTAGGTTCGTCAAGAAGTAAAAAATTTGCTTCTGAGATGAGCGTTTTTGCCAGAGCCACTCTTGATTTTTCTCCTCCTGATAATATCTTAATTTTTTTAAATACATCGTCGTTGGAAAACAGGAAACATCCAAGGATGGTTCTTAGCTCCAGTTCGGTTTTATCTGAGCCCGCCTGTTTCAGTTCATCGAGAATTTCATTGTTTATATTCAGAGCCTCCAACTGATGCTGGGCGAAAAATCCTGTAATTACATTGTATCCTTCTGTTCTTTCTCCTTCAATTGGTTCTGTACCTGCAATTATTCTCAATAAGGTAGACTTACCTTTTCCATTAGCTCCTATCAATGCGATTTTGTCACCTCGTTCAATAGTTGCACCCGTATTGGAAAGTACTTTTAATTCTCCGAAAGATTTAGATACATTTTTAAGTGTAAGTAGTGTTCGTCCTGGGTGTTTATTTATCTTGAACCGTATATTTACCTGTGCATTTTCTTCTACTACATCTTCAATCATGTCCATTCTTTCCAGACTTTTGACTCTTGATTGCACCTGCCTTGCCTTAGAAGCTTTTGCTTTGAATCTTTCAATGAATCTTTCCGTCTGCTTTATTTTTGATTGCTGATTTTCGAAAGCGTTTTTCTGAATTTCTGATCTTAATGATTTTTCTTCAAGATAAAATGAATAATTGCCCGCATAGTAGTGAAGTTGTTGCTGGCTTACTTCAACTATAGTCTTAACTGTATTGTCTATAAATTGCCTGTCATGTGAAACAATGATAATCGCGCCTTCATAATTTTGAAGATAGTTTTCGATCCATTGAATGGATGGAAGGTCAAGGTGGTTGGTTGGCTCATCCAAAAGAAGGAGACTGGGTCTGGCAAGTAAAAGTTTGGCCAGCATTACTCTCATCCTCCATCCTCCAGAAAAGGTTTTCAAAGGCCTTGATAAATCTGCAGTATTGAATCCTAGACCTTCAAGTATTTCTTCGGCTTTAGATTGGATGGAATAGCCGTCCAGCGTTTCAAATCTTTCCTGAAGTTTGGTGAGTTTGTCTACAAGTTCATCCCTATAATTACTTTCCATCTCCTTAAGGATGTCATCGATTTTCTTCTGCAGAGCCATTTGTTCCTCAAAAGCCTGCATAGCAACAGCTAATATAGGTTCATTAGACTCATAGGATAGGAGATCCTGATTCAGGAAGCCAATGGTACATTCTCCGCTTCGGCTTATTTCTCCTTTGTCAGGTTTAAATTCTCCGGTAATTAATCTTAGTAAAGTGGATTTACCTGTTCCGTTTGCTCCAATCAGACCAATCCTGTCTTTGGGTTTGATATGTAATGATACATTTTCATATAAAGGCCTGCTGCCGAAATAAAAAGATAGATTGTTAATTGAAAGCATTTTACTGTGGAATTTTTCGGAGGAAAAACGAATTTTGTCATTTTTCCTGATTTTGGAATTGCAATTTAATTATTCCTTTCTTTTGAAACGAATATGGATAAATAATATGTGCCTTTTGTAATAAGTTCAATCTTTTTGAATAATTTTACTTTCGTAATACTGTTCAATACACTCCAATGAAAAAACCTGACTTTGATGATATTTTTATGGAGCTTGCTGTAAATCTTTCACAAAAATCACATTGTGTAAAGAGGCAAGTTGGAGCAGTACTTACAAAAGACACCAGAATTATTTCCATCGGTTACAACGGTCCTCCTCCCGGAACCCACAATTGTGATGAAGAATGGCCTGTTGAAGGTTGCCCCAGAGATTCCAAGGGTAGTTGTTCCCTTGCACTTCATGCAGAACAAAATGCCATTTTATATGCTATCAGCAATGGTACTATGATAGAAGGAGCTACGCTTTATGTAACACTTTCCCCATGCATCGCTTGTGCCAGAGTTATTTACAGTTTGAAAGTGAAAAAAGTGGTTTACCTTCATTCTTACGCTGAATATAAAAAGATTGCATGTGATGAGGGAGTGGAATTTCTGAAAAAGTTTGGAGTAGAAGTTGAAAGGTACAGAGGTGAACTGCCTAGAGTGGAAGCAGATGATATTAAGGATAAAGCTTAATGCTTTAAGCTGTAAGCCATAAGCTAAAAAGATTTTTATCAAATATCCAACATCCAATGTCCTTTGCCTTGGTTTTTCCCATTTATACAATGTTAACTTCCGGCTCTAATATTATTGAGAATTTTTCTAATACAGATTGCCGGATTGCATATGCAAGTTCTTTTATTTGATTTCCATCTGCTCCCCCATAGTTTACCAATACCAGGGCTTGATTTTTGTGAACACCATAGTTCCCGAAAGTTTTTCCTTTCCATCCGCATTGCTCGATAAGCCAGCCAGCGGGTACTTTAACTTTTCCTTGGGAAGCTTGAAAGGAGGGAATGTTAGTGTAGCTTTGTTTTAGTATTTGAAATGCAGTTTCTGAAATTTCCGGATTTTTAAAAAAGCTGCCTGCATTACCAATATTTTTAGGATCAGGCAATTTACTCCTTCTGATCTTGCATACTGCCTCTGATACAGATTTAATATCAGGATTTGATATGCCCATTTCTTTGAGGGTATCTGCAATGGCACCATAGGTGGTATTTAAATGAGGTATTTTACTTAGCCGGTAAACTACATAAGTAATAATATATTTTTCCTTATGTATGGACTTGAAAATGCTGTCTCTATAACCGAATCTACACTCTTCATAATTGAATTTTACCTTCTTCAGTGTGTCGATTTCAATAGCTTCCAGATATTGAAAACAATCTTTTTGTTCCACTCCGTATGCTCCTATGTTTTGAATAGGAGCAGCGCCTACTGTACCAGGGATCAATGATAGGTTTTCAAGGCCTGCAAGATTTTTTTCTATAAGATGACATACAAAATCATTCCACACTTCTCCTGCACCGGCCTTAACTAAACAATGATCAGATTCATCTTCTAGTATTCTGATTCCTTTTATATTATTACGAAGTATGGTGCCCTTGAAATTTTGGGTAAACAAAACATTACTTCCGCCACCAAGAACGAATATGGGATAATGACCGGAAGACAAGCCGGAAATTAATTCACACAGTTTATCCTCTGTTTCAAATTCACCATAGAAATCGGTTGTTACATCTATTCCAAATGTATTATAACTTCTAAGAGAAAAGTTTTCTTTCAGATCCATCCAATTCTACTTAATAATCTTTTGCAATCTAAATAACTTGAAGTAATGACAAAAGATTAACTCTTGCTAATTCAAACTGCCGAACTATGTTGATAAGTTTTTTCAAAATTCAGCAACAGAAATAAGCTTTCCAAGTAAGGTCTATGTAAGATATTTTGGAGTTTTCAAATATCATCCATAATCAATTCGGGAAATGATTTTCGTCATCTTTTTTTTAAAATTTCACTTTTTGAAGATTTTTAAGTAATTAACTGATTTTCAGATATACTATCTTGTTTTTTATTTTCTGATTCAATTCCAGTAAGTTGGACTAATTTAAAATAATTCTAAATAGTATACTTTATTAGGGTTTAAACCTAAGTAAACAGTTGATAGCTAGATTTTTGATAAAACGGGAATAAAAGAAGGTTATATTTTTACTGAAATTGCGCAAAAAACATATTTGATAAATTCAATTCCTCTCTTAGATTTGTGCGATTTTAAAAAATATGGCCACAAAATCGGATAAAACTTATTTCAACATGTCCTTAGCAAAAAATATAAATCACTTAAAGGGTAAATTGTTTGGATTTTTTCTATCATTTTTTATAACCTTTTCCAGTTTCGGTCAGGATAATGCCGCGGTTGCAGAAGGTCAGGCTTTGTTCGAAGCCAATTGCAAGACCTGCCACGCTGTTGATAAAGTGGTAGTAGGTCCTGCTTTGAGAGGCGTAGATCAAAGAAGAAAGATGGATTGGATCATCAACTTTGTTCATAATTCTCAGAAAGTAATTGCAAGCGGAGATCCAATTGCAGTTAAACTTTTCGAAGAGTTTAACAGGGCTGAAATGAAATCTTTCCCTGAGCTTTCGGATCAGCAAATTAAGAATATTGTTGAGTATATTAAGTCGGTTCCGGCCCCTGGAGCAGACGAAGGTGGTAAAAAAGTTTCTGTTGATCCAACACAACAAGCAGCAGCTGATTCCGGTCCATCTACTATCATCCTTATCCTTATAATCATTGTTCTTGTTCTTGTACTGATAATGCTGATTGTCTTCTTGGTAGTATTGAAGAGATACCTAACTGACAGGGAGGCCAGCCTGGATGAAAGAGATAAGGAACTTGTAAATCAGAAATACGATATTGTTGCTGCTGTTAAAAGCAAAATGTTCATCACTATAGTTTCAGTATTGTTTGTAGCCCTTGGTGTAAGAGCTTGCTGGAACAATCTTCTTTATGTAGGTGTAGAGCAGGGATATGCACCTGTTCAGCCAGTTCCTTTCTCACACAAACAACACGTAGGACAGTATAACATCGATTGTAACTACTGCCATACCGGAGTTACAAAAGGAAAACAAGCAACCATACCTTCTTTAAATGTTTGTATGAATTGCCACGCTCACATTAAATCAGGTTCAAGATTCGGTCAGTCTGCTATCGCTGAAGTAGTAAAAGCTTACGAAGAAAACAGACCTATCAAGTGGGTAAGAGTTCACAATCTTCCTGATCTTGCCTATTTCAACCATGCACAGCACGTAAAAGTAGGTGGTCTGGATTGCAAACAATGTCACGGACCTATCGATACCATGGAAGTTGTAAGACAGTTTTCTCCTCTTACTATGGGATGGTGCATTAACTGTCACAGAGAATCTGCTGTAAATGGAAAAGATAATGCTTACTACGACAAATTACTTGAAGTACACTCTGGAAAAGGTCCGAAAGAAATGAAGGTGGCGGAGATAGGCGGACTTGAATGTGCAAAATGTCATTATTAATTAACTAAAAAATTTGAAGCCTAATTCACTATATAAAATATGAAATATTCATCATTTTAAGTTTAAGACTGTGAAGATGAATATGACATGTGGCCTTAATAAAAAATTTCAAACACATGAAAGATAATAATAAAAAATACTGGAAAGGCATAGAAGAACTATCAAACGATCCGGAATTTTTAGCAAATGCTCACAATGAGTTTCCTGAATTTTTATCTGTAAAGGACAAAGGTAACGGTGATAGCAACGATGCTCCTGACAGAAGGGATTTTTTAAAATTATTAGGCTTTGGAGTGGCTGCAGTGTCACTGGCAGCTTGTGAGGCTCCTGTTAAAAAAGCTATTCCATATGTAAACAAGCCGGAAGATGTGGATCCGGGTATTGCCAACTGGTATGCTTCAACATATCAGGAAAATGGTGAATACTGCAGCGTACTTGTAAAAACAAGAGAGGGTAGACCAATCAAAATTGAAGGTAATAAACTTTCTCCAGTTTCATTAGGAGGTACATCTGCCAGAGTACAGGCGTCAGTTTTAAGTTTATACGATCAGGAGAGATTACAGTATTTCAGAAAAGACGGAGCAGAGGTTAAAGTTAACTCTCTTAAAGATTACACTTCTTTTGATACTGAGGTGATAAATAAACTAAATGCAGTTCAGACTGCAGGAAAGAGCATCAGAATTATCTCTCATACTATCCTTAGCCCATCCACCAAAAGAGCTATTGCCGAGTTTAAGTCAAAGTTTGCAAATACTGAGCATGTAGTATATGACCCTATATCTGTATCAGGATTACTGAAAGCAAATGAAATGTCTTTTGGAAAGAGAGCCGTTCCTTCTTATGACTTCAGCAAAGCGAATGTTATAGTAAGTTTCGGAGCTGATTTTCTTGGTACATGGATTTCGCCGATTGAATATGCTAGACAATACGCTGTTACAAGAAAAGTAGGTAAAGATAAAAAGGAAATGAGCAGACACTATCAGTTTGAGACTAATTTATCTCTAACCGGTAGCAATGCTGATATCCGAACTCCGATTAAACCTTCGGAAGAAGGACTATTAGTTGCTGAATTGTATAAGCAATTAGGCGGTTCTGTTTCTACTCCGTCATTAAATAACGAAAATATTAAAAAGGCTGCTGCCGATCTGCAGAAAAACAGAGGAAGATCTATTGTTGTCAGCGGTTCAAATGATCCTTATGTTCAGCTGTTGATCAATAAAATCAATGGAGAGCTGGGCAACTATGGAAATACTATTGATATAACCAAACTATCTAACCAGAGACAAGGTGATGACGAAGCAATGCTTACTTTCGTTGATGATCTTAAGGCTGGTAGAGTAGGGGCAGTAATTGTATATGGCGCAAATCCTGTATATGACCATCCGAAAGGATCTGAAATTGCTGAAGCCTTTTCAAAAGCTGAGGTTAGAATTTCATTGAATGGCAGATTGGATGAAACTTCGGCATATGCCAACTATCAGTGTCCGGATGTTCACTATCTGGAATCATGGAATGATGCTGAACCAAGAACTGGCACTTACAGCTTAACACAGCCTACAATTACTCCGATATTCAAAGGGATCAGACCTGCACAGGAAAGTATTTTAATCTGGTCAGGAAACAATACAGATTACTATTCATATGTTCAGAATACCTGGAAAGGAATCTTAAGTGGATCTTTCAGAGAAGCATGGAATAAAGCTCTTCAAGATGGAGTTTACACTCCTGGAAGTTCAAATCAGCCTTCAGAGATTCTTACAAATACTGTAAGCACAACTGCAAATCCTTCAAACGTAAATGTTGGCGGAGATGTGAGTGAAGCTGCGAGCAACATTAGTCAGAGATATAAGCCTACCAATGGTATTGAACTTAAAATATATGAGAAGATAGGTATTGGCTCAGGATCAGGTGCAGAAGCAAATAATCCATGGTTGCAGGAGCTACCGGATCCTATCTCAAAAGTTACCTGGGAAAACTATCTGGCAATACCTAAGTCATTAGCAAATGAACTTGATTTAGCACAGGGTGATAATGTATCTTTGACTGTTAACGGTCAAAATACAAATATTACTGTACCTGTGCTTGTTCAGCCAGGGCAGGCCCCTGGTACTGCTTCGATAGCTTTAGGATATGGAAGAACCAAAGCAGGAAAATGCGGAAATGATGTAGGTAAAAATGTTTATCCTCTGTTGAGAGTTGTAAACAAAGGGCTTGATTATTTTGCTGGGGTAGTGACTCTAAGTAAGACCGGGGAAACAACCAGACTTGCTCAAACACAGACTCACCATACAGTAATGGCTCGTCCTATTATTCAGGATGCTACTCTTGCTGATTATAAAACTGATCCTTATGCAGGCCGTTTCAGGCCAATGATTAATACCAATATGTTTGGTGCTCAAAAACCCTCTGATGTTACAGTATGGTATGAGCATGCTAAACCAAATCACCTTTGGGGAATGAGCATTGACCTTAACTCTTGTATTGGTTGTGGTGCATGCGTTGTTGCCTGTCAGGCTGAAAATAATGTTCCTGTTGTAGGTAAAGATGAGGTGTTGAGAAGAAGAGAAATGCACTGGATCCGTATCGATAGGTATTACAGTAGCGATGCTGAGGTGAAGTCTCCTAAACCTGAGGAACAATACTTTGAAATGAAGGAAGGAATGGGAGTAAAAGATCTTGAGAAAGCTTCCGAGAATCCTACTGTTACATTCCAGCCTATGTTATGTCAGCAGTGTAATCATGCTCCATGTGAGACTGTATGTCCAGTTGCTGCAACTACACACAGTAGTGAAGGTTTGAACATGATGGCTTATAACAGATGCGTTGGTACAAGATATTGCGCTAACAACTGTCCATATAAAGTAAGAAGATTTAACTGGTTTAAATATTTCGAAAACGACAGATTTGATAAAAATCTTTCAATGAATAACTTCCTTGGAAGAATGGTGTTGAATCCTGATGTGACAGTAAGATCAAGAGGTGTTATGGAGAAATGTACTTTCTGTGTTCAGAGAATTCAGGAAGGAAAACTGAGAGCCAAGATGGAGAAGAGAAGACCTGTTGATGGTGAAATTATTGCTGCTTGTGCATCTGCTTGTCCTACTGAAGCAATCATCTTCGGAGACAGAAATGATACAAATAGTAAATTAGCGGTAGAAAATACTGTAAATAATCCTGAAAGATCATATACAGTACTTGAAGAGTTGAATACTCAGCCAAACATTTATTACCTGACTAAAATCAGAAACGTTTAATCTAAAAAATTTACAGATTTTTAAATAAGAAAATATGCAAGTTTCTTCACCCGTAAGGCCGCCTCTGGTAACAGGAGGTAAAACAATATCAGATGTTACTGTTGACATCAGCAGGCATGTGGAAGGAAAACCGACAAAAGCCTGGATGGTAGCCTTTATTGTATCTCTTGCCACTCTTGGTTACGGCTCATACTGTTTATTCAGAACATGGTATGACGGACTTGGAATGTGGGGATTGAACAAAACTGTAGGTTGGGCATGGGATATCACCAACTTCGTATGGTGGATCGGTATTGGTCACGCAGGTACACTTATTTCTGCTATTCTTCTTTTGTTCAGACAAAAATGGAGAACATCAATCAACAGAGCTGCAGAAGCTATGACAATTTTCGCGGTGATGTGTGCTGCAACTTTTATTCTTGCTCACATGGGTAGGCCCTGGTTAGCATATTGGTGCTTACCTCTTCCTAATAGTTTCGGTTCCCTTTGGGTAAATTTCAATTCAGCTCTTATCTGGGACGTATTTGCAATCAGTACATACTTCACCGTTTCGATTGTATTCTGGTATATCGGACTAGTGCCGGATTTTGCAACTATCAGAGAGCGTGCAACAGGAGTTAGAAGAGTAATATATGGTGCATTAAGTCTTGGTTGGGACGGATCTGCAAAAGCATGGTCAAGATACGAAGCTGTCAGTCTTGTCCTTGCAGGATTATCAACTCCGCTAGTACTTTCAGTACATACTATAGTTAGTATGGACTTTGCTACATCAGTTATTCCTGGGTGGCACACAACTATCTTTCCTCCGTATTTCGTTGCCGGTGCGATTTTCTCCGGATTCGCAATGGTGTTAACACTAATGCTTGTAACAAGGGTTTTATTCAGACTGGAAGATTATATCACCATAGGACATATTGAGTCAATGAATAAGATCATTGTGCTTACAGGTTCAATTGTAGGTATTGCTTACATTTCTGAGTTCTTTATTGCATGGTACTCTCATGTTCCATATGAGTCATACACTTTCATCAACAGAGCTTTTGGTGATGAGTACTGGTGGGCATACTGGGCTATGATGACTTGCAACGTAATCTCTCCGCAGTTATTCTGGATTCCTACAATCAGAAGAAGCATTGCATGGACTTTCTTACTATCCATTGTGGTGAACATAGGTATGTGGTTCGAAAGATTCGTAATTATTGCAACTTCACTTTCAAGAGACTACTTGCCATCAAGCTGGGCGTATTTCTCTCCGACAATGTACGATATCGGTGATTACCTGTTTACATTCGGATTATTCTTTACCTTATTCCTTTTGTTTGCAAAATATTTCCCTGTAGTAAATATGGCAGAGGTTAAGGCAATTGTTAAATCATCATCAGAAAAGAAAGTTAAAAAGTAACAAATATGTCAAAAGGATCTAATTTTTTACTAGGTGTATATAACGACGAAGATGTCCTGGTGGAAGCAATTACTAAAATAAGAGCTGCCGGGGTAAAAATTTATGAAGCATATACTCCATTCCCTGTTCACGGATTGGATGATGCTATCGGGTATAAGCCATCCAATTTGCCGATTGTTGCTTTTCTTTTTGGTATGACAGGAACTATTTGTGCTCTTTGCCTTACTATAGGGACAATGGGATTTGACTGGCCTATGGATATTGGTGGTAAACCATTTATTCCATTACCTAACTTCATTCCTGTAACTTTTGAGTTAACGGTACTTCTAGCTTCTCTTGGAATGGTTGGTACATTTCTAGTGATACAAAATCTGAAACCTTGGGGATACAAACCATTTATGTTTGACTCCAGAAGCGTGGATGATAAATTTATCCTTGTAGTTGACCTGGATAAAAATAAGTTAGGTAAACAGGAGTTGACTTCTCTTTTTACTCAAACAGGAGCTGTTGAAGTGAATTTAAAAGTTGTTGAAGAACATCATTAAGATTTCATAATATGAAATATCCAATGTTTCGGCATTGAATATTCCATCTGACAAATAAAAAATAAATTATATACAGATGAATTATATATCGAAATATTCATTGATTTTTTTGGTTAGCCTTAGTTTGTTTTCCTGTGTGGACCAGAAGAAGTTTGAAAATATAGGAATACATGCTACACCACGTGCAGAATACGCACCTAATATGTATCATTCGGTAGCCTATGAATCTATGTCTCAGATTACAGATCCGGAGGCAGGGATGTGGATGCTATCTGCAGAGAATATGTTTGACGGAATCCGTTATGGTGAATTTTACAATTCCAATCCATACAATCCACATCGTATGACAATGAGAGTTCCTCCGGTTAATACTGTAAAAAGAGGAGCATACCTTCCATATCAGATACCAAAAGATTGTGTAGATGTAGCTAATAAATTAGTAAACCCTGTCTCCTTAACACCTCAGGTTCTCGAAGATGGCAGAGTTCTATACAGCAGATACTGTGCCCATTGCCATGGTGAAGATGGTAAAGGGGAGGGACCGGTTAACGAAGCATTGCGTGGTGTGGCGAATCTTACTTCACCATCAGTTAAAGCCGCTACTCACGGTTATATTTTCCATGTGATTACTCACGGCAGAGGCAGGATGGGAGCTCATGGTTCAATAGTATCTCAGGATGAGAGATGGAGAATTTCTCATTATGTTAAAGAAGTATTACAAAAAGCTGAAGCAGAATAATAAGAAAAAATAAATTTTTAAACATGGTAGTCGAAGAAAAATTTGAATTTACCGGAAAAGCAAAAACATCACTGGTAATTACCTTTGTCGTAGGAGTAATCCTGGCACTTATCGGGGTATTTTTAATTGGTTCCGGCGGTCATGGACACGAAGCTCATGAAGCAGCAGGACATGGCGCACATCACGGGGGGATTGGATTAAGAGTTATCAAAAATTTATGGCATAACAATGTATTCTTTACAGGTATTGCCGTAATTGGTATATTCTTCGTTGCTTTCAATTATGTTGCCTGGGCAGGCTGGTCTGCAGCAGTTAAAAGAGTTCCTGAAGCATTCGGCTATTATCTATTCTTTGCCTTAATTTCAACTGTAGTAATATTTGCTCTATTTCATCATGAACTGTTTCACTGGTGGGAACCTACATTATATGAGAAAGGGCATGAAAACTATGATCCGATTATTGCCAGCAAAACCTGGTATTTAGGTAAAGGATTCTTCACCTTCAGAATGGTAGCTTATTTTGTGATTTGGATTGGACTATGGTGGATTCTGAGAACAAATTCAATTAAAGAAGACCTTGAAGGTGGTGTTAAATACCACGATTCAAGTGTATTCTGGTCTGCTATATTTCTTATTTTCTGGGGAGTTACTTCTTCTACTTCTGCTTGGGATTGGGTAATGTCTGTAGATCCGCATTTTTTTAGTACTATGTTTGGTTGGTACGTATTTGCCAGCTGGTTTGTAACAGGTCTTGCAGTGATAACATTTACTGTAGTTCTTTTAAAGGAAAACGGCTACTTGCCGATGGTGAATGAAAACCATCTTCATGATCTTGGGAAATTTGTATTCGCATTCAGCGTATTCTGGACCTATATCTGGTTCTGTCAATTCCTGCTTATCTACTATGCTAACATTCCTGAAGAATCATATTACTTTGTGGAAAGACTTAAAACTGATGTATACAGCCCTATATTCTTTATGAATATCTTTATCAATTTCTTCTTTCCATTCCTGGCTCTTATGACCAGAAATGCCAAGAGACAGAGGATAATTCTAAAGATTGTATGTGTTGCGGTATTCATCGGACATTGGTTTGATTTCTATATCATGTTAACACCTCCGATACTTAGACATGAAGGAGGACTTGATGGCAACTTCTTCTTCCTTGAACTTGGTATAGCACTCACATTCCTGAGCATTTTCATATTCTCATTAATGTTTGGATTAACTAAAGCATCTCTTGTGGCGAAAAACCACCCAATGCTTGAAGAAAGTGTTCACCACCATGTTTATTAATATTTATTGATTTAAGACAAATTAAATATACTTAAAAATGACAGGCTTATATATTGGTATTTCAATTGTTCTTATCCTGGCAATCCTGTTTTTAATATTCCGGATTTCAACTTTCATTAATGTAATGAAGGGCGGATATACAAGAAGGGTTGGCTATAGTAACAGGGTGAATGCATTTTTACTTTTAGCATTCTGGATAATTGCCTTGATCGGGTTCTTTTGGTTTTCAAACTACTCTCAGCAGTTTTATTTGCCTCAATCGGTTTCTGAGCATGGTTTGGTGACTGACAAAATGTTCTGGGTTACAATGGCTATTCTAGTAGCTGCATTTATTGTTACAAATATGTTCCTTTTTTACTTCGTTTTTAAATACCAATATAGAGAAGGTAAAAAGGCTTATTTCTACCCTGAAAACCACAAATTAGAATTTGTATGGACTGTTATTCCGGCTATCGTTATGGCTATCCTTGTTTATTTCGGTTGGAGAACATGGAGTGATATAACAAGACCTGCTCCCGAAGACTCAGAAGTAGTTGAGATTATGGGTAAGCAATTCGCATGGCAGGTTAGGTATCCTGGTCAAGATAAAGAGTTCGGCAGATACAATTTCCGTCTGATCGATCCTACAAATGAGATGGGACTCGATATTAAAGACCCTAAAACAAAAGACGATTTCATCCCTTCTGAAATTCACATACCAAAAGGAAGAAATGTATTGTTCAGAATCAGAGCCAGAGATGTTATTCACTCTGTATTTGCTCCCCATTTCAGATTAAAAATGGATGCTGTTCCTGGAATGCCTACCAAATTCTGGTTCAAGCCTCTTAAAACAACTGCTGAAATGAGAGAACAGCTTGGTAATCCGAAATTCAATTATGAATTGGCTTGTACAGAGATATGCGGTAGAGGGCATTTTGCAATGAGATTTGTGATTGTTGTTGACGAGCCTGAGGATTATGCAAAATGGTACGCTTCACAAAAAGCGTGGACTGACATGAATATGGAGTATGTAACTCCCAGAGTTCCGGAAGAATTAAAATCATTGTATAATATTCCTGCAGCTACAGGGGTGATTCAGTCTGCTGATACCACTGCAGTTACAATTTCATTAAATAACTAGTAAATTAAGATCTAACAGAATTAAATTTTAAAATAAAAATATGTCTGCAGCTGTAAGTTCACACGCACAAGTACATCATGACGATCACGACCATGACCACCATGATTTACCATGGATCAGAAAATATATTTTTAGCGAAGATCATAAAGTAATTGCTAAGCAATATCTGATTTCAGGTATATTCTGGGCAATTCTAGGTGGTTTGTTTTCATTAATTTTCAGACTTCAGTTAGGTTTCCCTGATGCTGACCTTACCTGGTTAAAACCATTGTTAGGAGGTTGGATTTCTAATGGAAAATTAGATCCTGAGTTTTACCTTGCTATGGTTACCATGCACGGAACCATCATGGTGTTTTTTGTATTGACAGCTGGGTTGAGCGGAACTTTCAGTAATTTCCTTATTCCACTTCAAATAGGTGCCAGAGATATGGCTTCAGGTTTCCTGAATATGCTTTCTTACTGGTTCTTCTTTTTGTCAAGTGTAATTATGCTTGTTTCTATCTTCCTTGAAACAGGACCTGCTTCAGGTGGATGGACTGTATATCCTCCTTTGAGTGCCTTACCACAAGCTATTTCCGGATCCGGACTTGGTATGACTTTGTGGTTAGTTAGTATGGCATTGTTTATTGTATCAACTCTATTAGGAGGTTTGAACTATATAACAACTATAATTAACCTTAGAACAAAAGGGATGTCTTTCCTTAGACTTCCACTTACTATCTGGGCATTCTTTATCACAGCTATCATAGGGCTTTTATCGTTCCCTGTGTTGTTTTCAGCTGCTTTGCTTCTGATTTTCGACAGATCATTCGGAACAAGCTTTTTCCTTTCTGATATATTTATTGCAGGACAACCTTTAATGCATGAAGGTGGAAGCCCGATTTTGTTCCAGCATTTATTCTGGTTCCTGGGCCACCCTGAAGTGTACATCGTTTTACTTCCTGCTTTAGGTATTACTTCTGAAATTATTGCAACAATGTCAAGAAAGCCAATCTTCGGTTACAAAGCCATGATTGGATCTATGTTGGCAATCGCATTCCTTTCATTTATCGTATGGGCACACCATATGTTCATTACAGGGATGAATCCTTTTCTCGGATCAATATTCATGTTTCTTACATTGATTATTGCAGTACCTTCAGCAGTAAAAGCATTTAATTATATTACAACATTATGGAGAGGTAATCTGATTTTCACTCCTGCGATGTTGTTTTCCATCGGCCTTGTTTCTTTCTTTATTTCTGGAGGATTAACAGGTATTATTCTTGGAAACTCCGCTGCAGATATTCAACTACACGATACTTATTTCGTGGTTGCTCACTTCCATATTGTAATGGGTAGTGCATCATTCTTTGGAATGCTTGCTGGTGTTTATCACTGGTTCCCTAAGATGTTCGGAAGAATGATGGATGAGAAATTAGGTTATATCCACTTCTGGTTAACCTTTATTGGTGTTTACCTGGTGTTTTTCCCTCAGCATTATCAGGGAATTGCTGGTTTCCCAAGAAGATATTACTCATTCACCGGATTTGATTTTACACAGAGCTTCTCTGATTTGTCCCAGATGATAACTATTGCGGCTATATTAACATTTGCTGCACAGTTTATATTCCTGTTCAATTTCTTCTATAGCATTTTCAAAGGAAGAGTTGCAACATTGAATCCATGGGGATCCAACACACTTGAATGGACCACACCACTTCATCCTGAACATGGTAACTGGCCAGGTGAAATTCCTCATGTTTACAGATGGGCATATGATTATAGCAAACCGGGAGCGGCAGATGATTTCATTCCGCAAAACGTTCCATTCTCAGAGACAAAAAGTTCAAACTTCCCTCATGAGAATGAAGCTATGAATCTAGAATCTTCAAGGATTTAATGAGTAATAGTACCGGAAATTTTCACCGGATAAGCATCATTACAATTATTGCTGTTTATCTGGTGATTCTGGCAGGTGGAATTGTAAGAAGTACAGGGTCGGGCATGGGATGTCCGGATTGGCCGAAATGTTTCGGCAGGTATATCCCGCCAACCAACGTCAATCAGCTACCACCTGATTATAAAGAGAAATATAAGGTCCATGGTTACGAAGCAGAATTTAATGTTACCAAAACCTGGATTGAATATATAAACCGACTTCTCGGCGCTATTACCGGAATTTTGGTTTTACTCGTTCTTTTATATTCTATTCCATACCTAAAGACTGATAGAGCCATTTTCTGGCTAAGCATACTAACAGTTTTCTTAGTTGGATTTGAAGCATGGCTGGGAAAAGTAGTAGTAGCTTCAAACCTTTCTCCTGCCATCGTAACCATGCATATGGGTGGATCGCTATTAATTGTCGCTGCCCTGATATATATGATTATCAGATCCAGGAAGGATTTACAACCGGAAAAGTATAAGACCGGGAAGTCAAAGCCTTCGGGATTCATACTGATCCTGATGTTGGTAACTTTTCTTCAAATATTGCTAGGTACTCAGGTTAGAGAGGAAATAGATATAGTTGCTGAAAGCCTCAACTTTCAAAACAGAGAAAAATGGATGCAGGATTTGGGATGGACTTTTAACTTTCACAGGTTATTAGGTTATTTGGCGGTTTTTCTGGCGATTCTTTATTTTCTTGAAGTAAAAAAACGGGTGGAAGTAAGAGGGATTTTATATAAATCCGGTTTGTGGGTTGCGGTATTAATGTTGATGGAAATGGTAATAGGTATAGCATTATTCATCTTTGATTTACCTCCTTTCCTTCAACCGTTTCACTTATTAATAGCGACCATCATATTTGGTATTCAATTTTTTGCGTTGTCAGTTATGGTGAAAAACAGGGTTCCTCAAAAAGCTTGACAAAAGTTCCTGAGTCCCTAAAATTTGAATAAAATGTTAGCAGAAAATAAATATATAGATTGGTCAGAAATAAGCTTAAAAAGTAAAGCTTATTTTAAATTATTAAAATTCAGGTTATCCTTTCTTGTAGTATTCTCCTCAGGTATGGGTTATATGCTTGGGGTTAATCATTCAATAGACTGGCTTCATCTTATTGTTTTTTCATTAGCAGGTTTTTTTATCACGGGCGCATCCAATATACTGAATCAGGTTATCGAGAAAGATATTGACAAGTTGATGGATAGAACCAAAAACCGACCACTTCCAACATCAGTTCTATCGGTTTCTGAAGCTTTAATTTTTGCAGGTATATTACTAGTCAGTGCCGTTTATCTTTTCCTGACTTTTATTAATCTAAATGCAGCTTTGCTTTCAGTTTTGTCCTTTGTTCTGTATGCATTCGCATATACTCCTTTAAAGACACGCCACCCAATTGCAGTTTTTGTCGGCGGCATACCAGGGGCTTTACCTCCTATGATTGGGTGGGTTGCTGCCACCAATAAATTTGGCCTGGAGCCCGGAATTTTATTTGCAATTCAGTTTTTTTGGCAATTACCTCATTACTGGGCTATTGCATGGGTTCTTGATGATGACTATAAAAAAGCAGGTATTCGTTTGCTTCCTAATGGTGGAGGCAAAGATGTCAATACAGCTTTTCAAATAATGATTTATACCTTGTTCCTCGTTCCGCTTGGTTTTATGCCTTATCTATTAGGGATGACTGGAATAATTTCAGCAGTAATAGCAGTTGTTTGCGGAGTTTTATTTCTGGCGCAAACGTTTTATTTAATGAAGAAATGCTCAAGAAAAGCAGCCCTACTGATAATGTTTGGTTCTTTTCTTTATTTGCCTATAGTTCAGATAGCATTTGTACTGGATAAGGTAGTAAAATGATGGCAGGAAAAAGACAGATTGAAAAAGTCGGTGAAGCACAAAAGCCCATGGCAATGCACCCTAAAAAGTTTGCATTCTGGCTTTTTTTACTCACTGTAGTGATGGTGTTTGCGGCACTTACCAGTGCTTATATAGTTAGGAGGGCTGATGGTAACTGGCTTGAATTTTCTCTGCCGGACACTTTTTGGATTAACACTGCGATAATTGTCCTAAGCAGTATAACTATGCAATGGGCATACTTCGCTGCTAAAAAAGATAATCTTGATCAGTTAAAGTTAGCCTTACTTATTACCTCTCTGGCAGGGGTGGCATTTCTATTAGGTCAGTTGATGGCTTGGGGGAATCTTGTTGAAATAAGAGTTTTTTTTGCAGGTGCTGAAAGCAATCCTGCCGGATCATTTTTGTATGTACTTACCGGTTTGCATGGTTTACACCTGGTTTCTGCACTTATATTCCTGGTGGTAGTGCTTATTAATAGTTTGAAATTGAAAATTCATTCAAAAAATATGCTTCAGATTGAGTTGTGTACAACTTACTGGCACTTTCTTGGAGCGCTTTGGATCTATTTATTTGGATTTTTATTACTTTACAACTAATTTTTCAAAAAAAATACAATATGGCAACAACAGCAGTCATTGACAAAGAAGACAAGAGAAGTTTATGGGGTGGCGGAGCAGAGCCACTTAAAGCAAGTTATGGTAAACTGATGATGTGGTTTTTCCTTCTATCGGATGCGCTTTCATTTTCAGGATTGCTTATTACCTATGGATTGAGCAGATTTGCTCACAATGCATATACAGGGACTGTTAAGGAGTTTATTCCTTCTCCGGAGTATTGGCCTATCCCTGAAAAAATATTCACCCACATTCCTTTTACCCATGATCCATACCCACTTGTATTTGTAGGTATCATGACTTTTATCCTTATTATGAGTAGTGTGACTATGGTTCTTGCTGTTGAGGCCGGGCACAGAATGGATAAAGAAGAGGTGCAAAAATGGATGCTTTGGACTATTCTTGGAGGTATAACTTTCTTAGGTTGCCAAGCTTGGGAATGGACTATCTTTATCATGGGAGGCGAATATCCTATCACACTTGCTGACGGTACTGTTTTTAAAGGGGCTAATCTGACTATGAATGAATATGGCCCTCCTTTGTTTGCTGACCTGTTTTTCTTTATTACTGGTTTCCACGGAACTCACGTTTTTAGTGGTGTATTGATTAATATTATTATTTTCTACAACGTTGCCATTGGTACTTATCAGCAAAGGGGTCATTATGAGATGGTTGAGAAGGTTGGGCTTTACTGGCACTTTGTAGACCTTGTTTGGGTATTCGTATTTACTTTCTTTTATCTTGTTTAAAATTTCGATCTAGACTAAAATGGGACACGGACATCATCATACAGCATTTGAGCCTCAGGTTTTACCTAAGGACTATGCAAAAATCAGAAAAATATGGGTTACAGCAGGTATTCTGGCTTTTGTGACTGCAATTGAATTTGCGCTTGCTTTTACAATGAGCAGAGGTGCTTTACTTACCACTATTTTCGTTCTTCTGACATTTGTCAAATCATTTTACATTGTAGGAGAATTTATGCACCTTAAATATGAGGTAAAAACTTTGATCTGGTCTATAATAATTCCATGCCTTTTCATCGTTTGGTTAATTGTAGCGCTGCTTATCGAAGGAAATGCAATTCTTTATCTAAGAAATCTGTGGCAGTGGTACAGCGGAATGTATAACTAAGAATTCAATGAAGAAAAATATTAAAACCGGTATGCTGGTATTTTTGCTGGTAATACCGGTTTTTGTTTTTATGTTTTTAAAGTTTTTCGGTAAAAACTATTACAGCCTGCCTGTATATTTTGCCACTGATTCTACATACCAGGACGGCAGATACAAAATCACTGATGCTCATACAATCCCTGATTTTAAATTAACAAATCAGGATGGTAATCAATTTTCTTCAGAAGCACTAAAAGGAAAAATAACCATCGTAGACTTCTTTTTTACCCGATGTGGTGGTATATGTCCCAAAATGACCCGACATCTTGGTAGAGTACAGGATGCTTTTAAAAATGATTCTAATGTTAGAATAGTATCATTTACGGTTGACCCTGTTTTTGATGGGGTAGATGTACTAAAAAAGTACAGCGCTGAATTTGGTGCAGATAATAACAAATGGATATTTCTGACCGGTACTAAAGATTCGATTTATCAAATTGCTCAAAAAGGATTTTTTCTTTCAGCAATGGAAGATGAAGCCAACCCGGTTGATTTTATCCATAGTGAAAAGCTGGTTCTTGTGGATAAGGTTGGAAGAATAAGAGGTTATTATAATGGAACTGACCCTGAAGATGTAAACAGGTTAATTGCTGAGATTAAAGTTTTAAATTATGAATACGGACAAGATTGAAGTTCCTAAAAACGATAATGTATTCCTGGTAATAATCGGCATCCTATCAGTATTAATTCCGGTTGTCGTCGCTGTTCTGTTTTATATGCCTCAGACAGGGAAATTAGGCGATATGAACGTCTCTTTTCTTCCTCATTTAAATGCAATATTAAATTCCTGCACAGCCTTAGCGTTAATGGTTGGCTTTTATTTTATTAAAATTAAAAATAACAGAAGATACCATACTACAGCCATGTTAACAGCTTTCGGTCTTTCTTCTTTATTTTTAATTTCTTATGTAATTTACCATTATCAGGGAACTCATACTATTTTTGGTGATGTTGATGGTGATAAGGTTCTGAACGAAGTAGAATTACTTTCTGTAAATGCAACAAGACCATTGTATGTGTTTGTGTTGCTTACGCATATAGCTCTAGCTATCATTGTGGTACCATTTGTTCTTTTAGCTATTTACTTCGGAATAACCAGGCAATTTTCGAAACATACTAAAATAGTGAAATGGACATTTCCTATCTGGTTATATGTTGCTGTTACAGGTGTGATTGTTTATTTAATGATAAGTCCATATTATCAATAAGTTTTTAACCTTGAAAAACATGAATAAAAATGTGATTTTTGCCTGGGTAATGTTGACCTTTATGCTAAGTATTAACAGCGCAGCTATAGCTCAATGTTCAATGTGTAAAGCAACTATAAAGGAAAATGTGGAGAAAGGAGAAGGTGTCGGAAATGGTATAAATAAAGGTATTCTTTATCTAATGGCTATACCATATATTGCCGGGGGTACCATTGCTTATTTATGGTATAGGAGCAGTAAAAAAAATAAAGTGAATCCAAATTAATTGATTATAGCATTTTTAAAAAAACATATTGTCTTAACCGGGGCAATTTTATTTTTTATTGCATCCATACTGATATGGAATTTTTATGAATATCACCGGGATGAAGCCAGCAAGGATACTTACACAACTTCTGTAAGTGAGAAAATAAACGATCTATGTAAGAAGTTATCCTTAAGAAGTAAAACCATTAAATCCCTTGTTCTGGAAAAAGAAATTGTTGCTTTTTCCTACCTGAATTCACCTTACCAATATCCTTGTTATATTTTTAAAAACAAAGCACTTGCTTATTGGTCGGATTACCGCCTTTATCCCAACTATGAAACGATAAAAGGGGATTATGTCTCAAAGGTTATTTCCTTACGAAATGGAAAATTTCTTGTATATAAAGAATCTTTTTCCGGTAATAATGGAAATAATTATGAAGTAGTTTTCCTTGTACCGCTTCAGGAAACTTATGATATAGAAAATAATTACCTTCATTCGGGCTTGAATACTTCCCTTTTGGGGAATGAAGATGTGAAAATTTCACTTTTTACCTCTGGAGAAAATTATAATATTTATAATACTCAGAAGGAATTACTTTTTTCAATTGTGTTTCCTGAGCATGAAAATATTAGAAGCGATTCTTTTTACCTTCTATTAATTGGCTTTACATCTGTAGGAATACTTCTACTTGTTCTTTATGGTATTGGAATAACCATTGCCTTGAAGCGTCGAGGGAAAACTGACTATAGCTTTTTATTTCTCTTTGCATTCTTGGCAGCTGTCAGGATAATTATGCTTTTATTTAATTATCCTTTCTTTCTAATTGAATTTGATCTTTTTAATCCAAAATATTTTGCCTCCTCATCTGTAAGTCCATCGTTAGGTGATCTGCTGCTTAATTGCCTGGTAGTTTTGATTTTCAGTATATATTTTTTTAATAATTACAGTTCATCCGTGATTATCCGCAGACTGATGAAGGTTTCATCTTTGGGTTCTCAAATACTTTCTTTGATATTTTTGGTACTGATATTTTTTGGACTGCATGAAGTTTTCAACTTGCTTAAGGCAATCTCTATGCATAGCCCATGGTCGCTGGATATTACTTCATCTGTTGAATTTAATTTATTCAGAGTGATATGTCTGCTTGTATTTGTGATAATCAGCATTCTCTATTTTTTGTATAGCCATATTTTCTACCGCTTATTTATTTATTACAATAAGAAATCTGTTTCAACAGCATTGTTTTTATTTGTGATAGCTATTACTATATATACGGTGGTTAAGTCAGTCACCGGCCAATTTTATATAGTTATCTTTTTATTGAATGTCGCCTATTTTACAGCTGTTTACTTTTCTTATCTCCCAAGGTTTTTTGCTCAGTTTAAATATGCGACCTATGTGTATTTCCTGTTATGTGCCTTTGTGTGTTCTTTAGCAGGGGCTTATTCTATTTATCAGGTTAATTATGAAAAGTCTGTTATAAACAAACAGAAATTTGCAAGCCAAATATTGGTAGATAACGATATTCTTGGTGAATTTCTCCTTGACGAAGCTTCCAGGAGTATCAGGCAGGATGCTTTTATAAAAAATAAGCTACTAACGCCATTGTCATCAAAAGATGTAATTGAACAAAAGATAAAAAAAATCTTTCTGTCTAATTATTTTGATAAATATGATGTGACCGTAACTGTTTACGATGGCAATGGGAATGCATATGATTCGGAAGCAAGTTTTCCTACTTATGAACTTGCTATTGAAAATCTTAAAAAAGGAGAGGTAAAGACAGATTATGAAGGGATATATCTTTTGAAAGAAACACCAAAAGATAGTTACCGGAAATATTTAAGCTTTAATACCATTGAGAAAAATAATACCATAATAGGCTTCATTGTTGTAGAATTAAAGCATAGAAGAATTATACCTAACAGTGTCTACCCTGAGCTTTTGGTAGATAAAAAATTCTTACAGCATGAAGAGAATCGAAATTACAATTATGCAGTTTATTCTGACTCCTCATTGCTGTATAGTTATGGTAACTATAATTATGACAGGGATTTTATTGTTTCGGATTTGAACAATAATAAAATATTTACAGAAGGTGTTTTTCATGAAGGCTTTCATCATTTGGCAATAGAAGGTAGAGACGGTAAAAAGATTGTAATATCTTCTGTTATTTACCATTTTAATGATCTGTTTTCAAATTTTTCATTTCTTTATCTGATATTGATCCTTTTTATTATCAAGTTTGTAATATTTTTTACTGCAGTAAACTATAGAAGCAATACAACAAGTTTGTCTGGTAAAATTCAGATATATCTTAACCTGGCCTTTTTTCTTCCTCTTCTGATAGTTAGCGTCGTTACTGTAAGTATTATATCTGCTTCCTATAAGGATAACCTAAGTAAGACATTTATTAAAAAAGCTGAGAGTATCAGTTCTAATCTTTCTTTATTTCTTGAGGGGTATAAAAAAGAAGGTTCAAGAAAAGAGAAACTTGAAAATGCAGTAATGCAAATGGCGCAATATACCGAGCTTGATATCAATATTTTTTCAGGGAAAGGCAGGTTGTTGTACTCTAGTCAGCCTGCTATTTATTCTTCCGGCTTGCTTTCTGGTCTTATTAATCCTGCGGCCTATTCCACTATTCTTGAAAGGAGAATGAATACAGTGATGCTGACAGAATCTGTCGGGAAACTTAATTACAATGTAGTTTATGTTGCTATAAGGTCATTGGAAACAGGTGAACTGATGGGTATTCTTAGTATCCCGTTTTTTGAATCGAAGCAGGAAATAGAAAAGCAGGTAATTAATGTGCTTACTACTATTATAAATATTTTTGTCAGCATTTTTATGGTATTTCTAGGGCTGTCATATTTTGCTTCGCATATACTAACCACTCCGCTCAAAATTATTACTCAGAGAATAAAGAAAACAACGCTTGGAGATAATGAACCGCTGGAATGGAAGACGAAAGATGAGATAGGTCTGCTTGTAGGGGAATATAATGAGATGCTTGTAAAGCTGGAAGAAAGTAAGAATGCTTTATCGAGAAGTGAGAAGGAATCAGCATGGAGAGAGATGGCAAAGCAAGTAGCTCATGAGATAAAGAACCCTCTTACACCAATGAAACTTACCATTCAACACCTTCAAAGGAGAATAAAGGAAAAATCAGTCGCGGAGGGTGAGGAGGTCCTGACACAAAAGAATCTACAGACTTTATTGGATCAGGTGGAGAATCTTAGTGAAATAGCTACTTCTTTTTCGGTTTTTGCTAAAATGCCTATTCCTAAGTCAGAGAAAATTGATGTGTCGGCTATTCTTGAAAGTACCATTCGTCTTCACAACAATAATAATAGTGCTGTCGTTGAAGCTTTTATAGAGCCGGGAAGATATTTTATTATTGGAGACGAGCAGATTATGCATGGTTGTTTTACTAATTTGATTATCAATGCAATACAGTCCGTTCCTTTTGATAAAATAGCTCAGGTACAAGTTTGTCTGAAGAAAAAGGATAAAGATTTCATTTTAATTACTGTGAGTGACAACGGAACCGGTATTCCTGAAAGCATCAGAGATAAGGTCTTTTTGCCAAATTTCAGTACCAAATACAACGGATCAGGTATAGGTTTGGCAGTTGCCAAGAGAGGTGTAGAACATGCAGGAGGGAAAATTTGGTTTGAGTCATTTGATAGCGGTACGACATTTTTTATTGAGCTGCCAATTGTTCAGGATTAAGTATTCTTTTTCCAATGAGTACCGGTATTATCTTTCTTCTGAGAAATTGTAAAGATTCATTTTATAGGTTTTACTCTGTTTAAGATGCCCTTAAGGGAAAGTTTGGGAAATGCTGAACTTTCGGATTGTCCTGATCCGTGGAGAATTCGTGTCTTATTATTTTTTATATTTTTCTTTCCTTTATTATTAAGCAGGCAACAATCAGCTGCTCAGATTAATCAAAAAAAGTGTATTTGGGTAAAGCCGGGAGCACAGTCGTTTTTACTGGATTCCGGAGAAACAATATTACCTCAGACAGTTTTTCTTAAAGGAAGTACTGATACAACTTTTAAAATTATTGAGGAAAGTCCAGGAATCTTTTATTTCACCGGCAATAATTTCCCGGATTCGGTTTTAGTATGTTATACAGTTTTTCCTGCATATTTAACCAGACCTTTTTTCAGGAGAGATCCTGCTCAGTATGATTCCTCAGGTTATTATCGTGATGATTTTGGTTATAGAAAATACAATAATAATCTTCCTCAAAACAGAGAAGAATTATTTTCAACTCCCGGGCTGAATAAAACCGGTAATATAGCCAGAGGTGTTTCTTTTGGAAATAACCAGAATGTGTTTGTTAACTCAGTTCTGAATCTTCAGCTCGAAGGTAAGCTAACAGATGATATCAATATCACAGCTGTAATATCAGATCAGAATATTCCTTTTCAACCCGAAGGAAATACTCAGCAAATCCAGGAATTTGATAAAGTATATGTACAGCTGGAACATAAAAATGCAACTGTGATAGCAGGAGATGTGGTCATGCAAAACAAAGCTTCCAACTTTTTGAGGTACTATAGAAACGTTCAAGGGGCACAGGCAAATGTTTACCTGGGTAAAGATTCAACCGCATCTGTAACATCAGCCGGTGCAGCGATGTCTAAAGGAAAGTTTGCCTCCATCACCTTCGGATATGGACAAACGTTTCCGCTGTTTGAAGGGGTGCAGGGTCCGTATAGACTTCGCGGAGCAAATAATGAAAGGTTTATTATTGTTCTGGCAAATTCTGAAAAGGTTTTTCTGGACGGAAATCTTTTGACAAGAGGGTTTGATTATGATTATGTGATAGATTATAATCTGGCAGAAATTACTTTTACTAACAGGGTGTTGATTACAAAATTTTCAAGGATCAGAATTGATTTCGAATATAGTGACAGAAACTATGCCAGGACTACTTTTACTGCAAGTCATCATCAGAGGTTTGGTAAAGCAAGCGGCTATTTCAATTATTATCAGGAAAAGGATAACCCGCGCAATCCGTTGTTTATGGATCTGACGGCTGATCAGATGGAACTATTAAGCCAGGTAGGTGATACCATCAACAGAGCTTATATTCCGAGTGCGGAGGAGGTGGCTTTTTCTGTAAATAAAGTTTTGTATAAAAATATCGGGACCTCGGCTAATCCTATCTATGTATATTCTACCAACCCGGATAGTGCAAGGTGGGAAGTTAGGTTTTCTGAGTTTGTCAATGGAAGTTATATCCTTAAGCCTGGTACTGCCAATGGTAAGGTGTATGAATTTGTAGGTCCGGGTAATGGTAATTTCGAGCCTTATTTGTTAGTGCCCACTCCCAAGAAAAAACAGATGTTTACCATTGGAGGATCTTATGATATTACAAGTGCAGATGCGTTTTATGGAGAGGTAGCTTTTTCTCAAAATGACATCAATCTGTATTCCGGTTTGAATACCGAAGATGATAATGGAAAGGCTTTTAAGGTCGGTTATGTAAACAAAGGAAAAGCACTGGGCCAAAAACTACCAGGATATAAGTGGACGGCAGCAATAGACTATGAGTTCGATGAAAAGAATTTTACATTCATCGATCGGTTAAGATCCGTTGATTTTGAACGCGACTGGAGCGCTAATCCTGAGATTGCAGCAGAAGATCATATATTCAATGTAGCAGGTGGTATCATTAAGGATCCTTTAAATAATATTGCTTTTCGTTTTTCCGGAAGAAAAAAAGGCGAGGATGTTAACGGAAGCCAGCAATACTTTACTTTTAATAAAAGTATTAAAAGGATCCAGATTTTATCTAATGGTTTTTTAATGGGTAACAGAGCATTTAATAAAAACTCTGAGTGGAGAAGATACGATATTAACACTTTCTATACCGGGAAATATCTTGTGCCGGGAGTAATTATAAGTGAAGATAAAAATATAGTAACTGACAGTCTGGGAAAGGTTACTTCTTCTCAAATGTACTTCGATGAGGTTAAATTTTATGTTAGAAATAACGACAGCCTGAGAGTAAAGTTTTTTGCTGACTATAGTGTGCGGAATAATTCAAGACCATTCACCGGTGAAATTGTGCACGACAGTAAAGCCCAGACAACCAATGCAGGCTTTTCTTTCAGGGTTAAACAAAATCACGAGTTTATGTTGCAGTCTACCTACAGGTATCTTACCAATTATAAAGTAGGAGGAATGGCAGTTCCCAATGAAGAAACAGTAATGGGTAGACTAGACTGGAATTCCTATTTTTTGAAGAAACACATCAGGTCTGAGGTGACCTTAACTTCCGGTACAGGTAGAGAGCTAAGGAGAGAGTATATGTTTATTCCGGTAGGGTCTGGTTTGGGTACCCATGTCTGGCTGGATATGAATAACGATGGTGTTCAGGATCTCAATGAGTTTTTCGAAAAGAAGTTTAACGTCCAGGGGCAACAGGAATTTATTAAGACATTTGTACCCACCGATGATTATATTAAAGCTTATTCCAGTTTGCTGAATTATCGGTTAGATATATCATCTCCAAGAAACTGGATGACAAGCGAAAGTGGCTTAAAGAGATTTTTTTCCCGTTTCTCTAACTTTTCTTCCTGGACTATTAATAAGAAAATTCTTGATGAGGATTTGTTGAAACGATTCGTTCCACTTTCAGAGATTTCTGATGAAAATATTATCTCGATACAACAGTCGGTTCGATCAAGTTTGTTTTACAACCGTTCTCATCCTAAATATGGTCTTGATCTTAATTACCTCAATTCAGAAAACAAACAATTGCTTACTCAGGGCTTCGAGCGAAGGATTCATGAAGAAGGAAGTTTTGGAACAAGGTTAAATATAAAAACCATGTTCAGCGTCAAAACATTATCTTCATATGGATTCAGAATAGCGAATTCTGACTTTCTGCAAGCCCGGAATTTCAGGATAAGATATTACCAGGTAAGTCCTGAAATAGCATATCAGCCGCATCCAAATTTCAGGGTTACTTTTCTTGGAGCCTATAGGAATAAAGAAAACCTTTATCACTTATCGCAATTTGAAAAGGTTGATATATACGAAGGGGGAGGAGAGCTTAGGTTTTCAAAGGTTTCTCAAAGGACAATCAGCGCAGTATTTAAATATATCAAGATCAATGAACGCTTCGGTTCCACTCCTGTAAATTCTGCATTAGGTTATGAAATGCTTGAAGCCTTGCAACCCGGAAATAATTATACATGGAATATCAATTGGCAGGAGAGGTTAGCAAGTGGTTTACAGCTTAGTTTTAATTACGAAGGGAGAAAATCCGAAGGAGCCGGGATAATACATATAGGTAGAATGCAGGTTTCTGCCTTGTTCTAGACCCTTGGTGTAGTCTTTCTTTCCCGTATTAAAGTATTTGCAAATAGAAATTCTCTTAACTCCGGTACTTCTGTTTCGAGAATATTATTTTTATCGCCTTCCCAATATTTTTGTCCTTTGTAGATAAACATGATGTATTCTCCGATTTCTAATACAGAGTTCATATCATGAGTTACCACAATAGTGGTGGTATTGTATTCTGCGGTAATTTCTTTTATAAGGGCATCTATTTTTATTGCAGTCTGAGGGTCGAGCCCTGAATTCGGCTCATCACAAAACAGGTATTTTGAATTTAATACAATAGCTCTTGCAATACCTACTCTCTTTTGCATACCACCACTTATTTCTGACGGAAATAGTTTGTTGGCATTTTCAAGGCCAACTCTTTTAAGGCAGAAGTTTACACGGTCCTGCATTTCATCTTTGGGCATGGTTGTAAGCATTTCCAAAGGAAACATCACATTTTGTTCTACTGTTTTGGAGTCGAACAAGGCACTGCTTTGGAAGAGCATGCCTATTTCTCTTCGAATTTGAAGTTTTTCGTCCTGGTCCGCACTTAGAAAGTCCCGACCGTCATATAAAATCTGTCCCGTGTCCGGTATTACAAGTCCGACAATTGTTTTAAGCAGAACACTTTTTCCAGTACCGCTTGCGCCAATGATTAAATTGGTTTTTCCTGTCGCGAATGTACAGTCTACATTTTTTAATACCTGCTTTTGATTAAAAGTCTTATTTACATTCCTAACCTCTATCATATTTTTATAATAACAGGTATGCTAATAAATAATCTGCAAAAAGTATGGCGATACAACTATGAGTTACAGCCTGAGTACTCGCAAGTCCTACTTCCAAGGCTCCCCCTTTTGTGTAGTATCCCCGATAGGAGGAAATTGAAGATATCAGGAATGCAAAAACAAAGGCTTTGATCATTGCAAAGGCTATATTATATCCGATAAATTGATACCTTATTCCATAAATATATTCTTTTTCGGTCAAAGCTCCTGTCCAAACACCAGCCAGATACCCGCCATAAATTGAAAGAAAAGCCGCTAAAATTACCAGAAGTGGAAAAGTAATACAAGCTGCAATTATTTTAGGAAGAATTAAATACGAGGCTGAGTTGATACCCATGACTTCCAGAGCATCTATTTGTTCAGTTATTCTCATAGTTCCGAGTCCACCAGCAATGTGCGATCCTACTTTGCCCGCCAATACCACAGAGGTGATAGTGGGTGCCAGCTCCAGGATGGTCATATCACGAACGATTGTACCTATAGCGTAAATAGGTACAAATGGATTTGTCATGTTATAAGCAGTCTGAACAGCAGTTACTGCACCGATAAAAGTGGAAACTACTACTACAATGAAAACGGAATCAATTCCTATCAGGACTGCTTCATCAATAATTCTTTTTACATATACCCCAAACCTTTCCCGGTTATTGAAAAGCCTGTTTAAAAGAAGTAAATATTTACCAAAAGTATGCATTGCAAAGCCTGAATAGCACGCGAAATTACACTATATTTCCTAAAATTTTACTTATTTTTCTTCTCCTAATGATGTAGGAAAGGAATAATGACTGAACTAAAGCTTTTTAATATAAAATTCAGGAAAAATACTTCAGATGAAACTGAAGTTAATAAAGTAAATCCCGTAAAAACTAACAATTAATTATGAATAAGTTAGCGGTCATCAGTGGCGGATCAAAAGGTATTGGCAAAGCTATAGTCTATAAGTTTGCCTCCCATGGTTTTGATATTGTCACCTGTTCCCGGAAAATAGAGAACATAAAACCGGTCATGGATGTTCTCAAAACGAAATTTCCGACTGGTAATTTTATCGGGATTCAGGCAGACATTTCTAAAAAGGAGGATGTGAAAAGGCTGGTGGAAGAAGTCAGTAAAACAGGTCGTCCGGCAGATGTTTTAATCAATAACACCGGTTTATTCATTCCCGGACAAATACAAAATGAGGAAGAGGGCGTGATGGAATATTTGATGGCAACAAATGTGTATAGCGCCTATCATCTTACCAGGGGTCTTTTAACTAAAATGATTGAAGCCGGAAAGGGTCATATATTTAACATTTGTTCTACCGCCAGCATAACACCCTACAAAAACGGGGGCTCTTATTGTATTTCAAAATACGCCTTACTTGGTATGACAAAAGTATTAAGAGAGGAGTTGAAGCAATCTGAAATTAAAGTAACAGCAGTATTACCCGGGGCTACTTTAACAACAAGCTGGGAAGGGATAAACCTACCTGAAGAAAGATTTATGAAGGCAGAAGATGTTGCTGATGTGATTTGGTCAGCATATAATTTATCCAAGAGTGCTGTGGTGGAAGAGATCTTGCTCAGACCTCAGCTTGGAGATATTTCCTAGTTATTTGCATCTACTATTCTTCCTTTGGCCAGCTATGCTATCTGATTTATTTCAGTTCCTTAAGCTTGATAACTGGTATTATTAAATCCAATTCAGATTTTTTACAAATATTTAATCTAAAGTTTAAGTGAAGATTTATAATATGATTGATAATTAGTATTATAAATAAGAAAGTTTAGACTTGTCTAAATCGTTTAAATTTTTAATTAAGACAGAAATATTATATTTCTTATTTAGGAATGGGACTTAAAGATGTGAATCTATTATGAGCCGAACCTGAATTCATCAGTTTGGGGCAATTTTTTGACTTAGTTTGAAATTGCAAAGTTATGAATAGGGATTCAAATTTTATAATTGGATTTTTTTAATTAGTCTTAACCTGATGAATATATCAAAACTTTATAGTCATGGAAATAATACAGGTTCTTTTTAAGGGAACAATTTTCTATATTTACGCCTTGAACTAAGGTCCAAACTCCGCAACTTCATGAGCTCTATTTCTCCTTTGATCCGTTATGGGTCCTTCAAATACAATGATAGTCTTACAACTTACACCAGGCGAAAAACCAGGGTTGTGAAGATCGGTGACCTTGCTATGGGAGGCGATAACCCTATCAGAATTCAATCCATGACTACTGTAGATACCATGGATACAGAAGGTTCAGTGGAGCAAATTTTAAGGATGGTAGCTTCCGGATGTGAGCTTGTAAGGATCACTGCGCCGAGTATAAAGGAAGCTCAAAATCTTGAAAATATTAAAAAACAGCTAAGGGCAAAAGGTTGCTTTGTACCACTTGTTGCAGACATTCATTTCACCCCTAACGCAGCAGAATTGGCTGCCAGGATAGTTGAAAAAGTCCGGATCAATCCCGGAAATTATGCGGATAAAAAGAAGTTTGAAACCATAGAATATACCGACGCCGGATATAAGGCCGAACTGGAAAGGATACGCGAGAAGTTTATTCCGCTTGTAAAAATATGCAAGGAGCATGGAACGGCAATGAGGATTGGTACTAACCACGGTTCTTTATCAGACAGGATTCTTAGTCGTTATGGAGATACCCCACTGGGAATGGTTGAGTCTGCACTGGAGTTTGTCAGAATTTGTGAGGAGTTGAATTACTATGACATAGTACTTTCGATGAAAGCAAGTAATACCCAAGTGATGGTGCAGGCGTATAGATTACTTGTGCAAAAGCTTGATGAAGAAGGGTTGCAGCCATATCCTCTTCATTTGGGCGTTACTGAGGCCGGGGAGGGTGAAGACGGTAGAATTAAATCCGCAGTGGGTATAGGTACACTTCTGGAAGACGGATTAGGTGATACTGTTAGAGTTTCACTTACTGAAGATCCGGAATTTGAAGCACCTGTGGCGAAAACTCTGGTTGACAGGTATACTGTGCGTGCTGATCATAAGTACATACCACCGATCGAACATTACGAGGTACCTGTAAACCCTTTTATATACAAAAGAAGAGAAACGAGAGAAGTAAATAATATCGGTGGTGGAAACGTACCGCGGGTAATAATAGATTTCAGTAAGGTATCTGATAAAAAAGTCGATGACCTGAGACATCTTGGACATTTTTATATGCCTTTGCTGGATAAATGGACAATGAGCGACCTGGGAGCAGATTATATCTATTGTGGCAATAATAAAATGCCCTTTATGCTCCCTAACGGTTTAAAGGAAATAATAAATTATTCTGTCTGGCAAAGGGTTGAGGATAAAACCAATATTTTTCCTTTGATTTCCATCAAAGATTATTTTACAGCAAAACAAAAGCATAAAGTTTTAAATTTTATTCAGATTGGCATAGAAGATCTGGATGAGGAGGTGATGGACAAATTAAGAGATGATCCTACTGCGGTGGTGGTTTTGGATACTTTTAACCTCCATGCTATGCCGGAACAGAGAAGAGCTTTTTTTGACCTTATGAATTATGATGTATCTGCACCTGTAATTATAATGAGGAAATACCCTTCTCTTGAAGATGAAAAACTGCAGCTCTATGCTGCCACTGATGTAGGAGGACTGCTAATCGATGGTTTAGGAGATGGTGTGTTTTTGAGTACGGAATTAATTAATGTTAAGACCAAAGAACAGCATCTTCAATTACTTAAGCAATACAACAATGTTTCTTTCGGTATATTACAGGCAGCCAGAACAAGGATGTCTAAGACCGAATATATTTCTTGTCCATCCTGTGGAAGAACCTTGTTTGATTTGCAGGAAACTACTGCCATGATCAGGAAAAGAACTGACCATCTAAAAGGTATTAAAATTGGTATTATGGGATGCATTGTCAACGGACCTGGAGAAATGGCCGACGCTGACTATGGGTATGTAGGAGTAGGTAAAGGTAAAATAGCTTTATACAGAGGGCAGGATGTCGTAAAAAAATCGGTGCCCAGCGAAGATGCTGTTGATGAATTAATAGAATTGATAAGAGAGGATGGGAAGTGGAGAGAACCTGGTCAGATTATTGAATAAATCAAAATTTATATACCTTGAATTTTAAAGAGTTTTTCGCGATATCAGAAATATTCACCTATTTCTTTAGAAAGAAGGTTCCCAACAGACCCAAAAACTTTAATATTAAAGTAATGCATGGGATCAATAGACTTTCAATACTAATGTTTCTTGTCGGCATGCTGGTGGTAGTAATAAGGGCATTTTTGAGAAGCTGATATTGTTTTCCAATGAATATTGAAGAATACAGAAATTATTGCCTGAATAAAAAAGGGGTAACAGAAGAGTTTCCTTTTGATAATAATACCCTTGTATTTAAGGTTAAAGGAAAAATGTTTACCGCTGCAGATGTGGAGATGTTTGAAGGCATAAATCTTAAATGTGATCCTGAAGAAGCTATATATTTAAGGGAAAACTATTCTTCTGTCCTTCCTGGATACCACATGAATAAAAAGCACTGGAACACCGTTTTAATGGATGGATCCATCCCGGATCAGCTTATAAGGAAATGGATCGATAATTCCTATAGCCTGGTAGTTGCAGGATTACCAAAAAAACTCCGAAATAC
Organism: Cytophagaceae bacterium; assembly: GCA_046290815.1. Classification (GTDB taxonomy): domain Bacteria; phylum Bacteroidota; class Bacteroidia; order Cytophagales; family Cytophagaceae; genus JBKBUF01. The sequence goes on from JBKBUF010000007.1 coordinate 82,260, forward strand.
TTTAACATTGTAACACATCAACATGTCAAAAAAAATCACATCTATAATTTCCGCATTGCTTATCTTTACTTTAGTAGTGGGTGCGCAGGATCTTGTTCCATTTAAGTACGGAGAGAAATTCGGTTTCAAAAATAAATCTACCGGTCAGGTTGTAATAAATCCAATTTACGACAGAGTTGTTCCTTTTTCTGAAGATAGAGCTTTAGTTACCCGCCAAAAAAAGACTTATTTTATCGATAAGGAAGGTAAAATAAAAATTACTGTCGCGTATGATTCTGTCTATTCTTTTTCCCAGGGATTTGCAGCTGTAAAAAAAGACACTGCATGGGGATTTATCGATAAGCTGGGAATGGTAAAAATTCCATTCAAGTATGAATCTGTTCTTCCATTTTCTGAAGGTTTTGCAGCAGTAAAATTGAACGGCAAATTCGGTTTCATAGATATGACAGGGAAAATTGTAATTCAGCCTTCTTATCAGAAAGTATTTGAGTTTTCAGAAGGTATGGCATCAGTTATGAAAAACGGCAAATTCGGATATATCGATACTAAAGGGAATGTTGTTGTGCCATTTGATTATCAGAGCACCGGCAATTACTCCGGAGGAGCCGCGATAGTTAAGAAAAACGAAAAGTTTGGAATCCTGGATAAAACAGGCAAAGTAATTCTTCCTGTGGAGTACGACTGGGCTTCGGTTTTTTCTGATGGACTTGTAAGAGTAAAGAAGGGAGAGCAATTTGGTTATGCAGATAAAACAGGTAAAATTGTAATACCTGTAAACTTTGACTGGGCAGGAGATTTTGAAGATGGATTAGCGAAAATAAAAAGAGGTAAAAAATATGGTTTTATAGACAAGGAAGGAAAAGAGGTGATAAGAGCAGAGTATGATTGGGTAGAAGATTTTACTGATAATGTTGTGATGGTGGTCAAGAACGGAACCTGGGGAACGCTTGATAAAAACGGCAATATTTCTGTTCCGTTCAAATATAAAATTATCAGAGGATTTTCTGAGGACAGAGCGGTGGTTAATGTGGGAGGAAAATTCGGGTATATAGATAAAAAAGGCAGCCTTGTAATTCCTGCGGTTTATGATTTTGCTCATGATTTCGTAGACGGATGGGCCGAAGTTGTAAAGGATGCCAAGACACAGTTTATAGACAATTCCGGGAAATGCGTTAAGTATTGCAATTGAAATAGCCTAAAATTAGTCATATTTTTTCTTTTGAAAATCAGGGTGCTGGCATGATAGTTAGCGCCTTTTTTTATATTCATTGCAAACAATAGAAAACAGCCTGAAGTTATCTTTTTGTGGGTATGAAAATAAATGTGAAGATGAAAAAGGTGAAGTTGAATTTTCTAAAAGGTATCTTAGCTAGTTTTGCAATTATTGCGAGTTTAACTGCATCACATGCGCAGTCTCCTGAATTTGCAATAGGACCAAAACTTGGTACTTCTATTAACAGGTATGGTGGTACGGACAATACAACAAGATTTGGATTCGTCGGTGGTGCGTTTGCTACTGTCGGTTTATTCAGATCTTTTGCCATCCAGCCTGAGATCTTGTATCACAATCAGTCTACAAGGGTTGGTAGCAACAATCAGAGAGTGGAAATGAGCTTTATTGAAGTTCCTGTTCTGGCGAAATTCAGATTTGGAGGAAGCAGTAAAGTTCAACCACATATCTTTGCGGGACCAAGCTTTGCGTGGAATCTGTCTGCTGACAGAACTACTACAGCTGATGATGGTTCAGCGGTACTGGTTACTTATAACAGAAACAGAACGCTTGGGGTAATCGGTGCTGGTATTGACGTAGGAACCGGAAGAACCTTCTTTACATTAGATGGTAGATATGGTTTCGGAGTTGATAACAGCGGAAACAACCAAACAACACTTCAGTACGGTCAGAAGAGTTTTATCGTAATGGCTGGTATTGGATATAGATTTGGTGGTGGAACCGGTGGAAGTGCTAAACGTACCTATTACAGAGAACAATCTGTAAGAAGATACTAAGAATAAGATAAACCGAAAAAAATGAAAGTACCGGCAGGAGACGCTTGCCGGTACTTTTTTTATTAATACTAATGAAGTTTACTTTCAGTATGTTCATTAGCTAAAACCTATATAACAATACTTGTTCAGCATCTGTTATTTTTATGAGGGAAGAAACGTAAGAGGGATGAAAAAGATAAAGAATAATTTTTTTAAGACTCTGCTTGTGGGTTTATTATTAACAGCAGGGTTTTCTGATTGTGTAGCACAGGCGAGTTTTTCAATCGGGCCGAAGGCCGGAGCTTCACTTACAAAATATGTTAATTCAGATATAGCAAGAAGAACAGAAAACGGGTTCGTAGGAGGTATATTTGCCAACTTCACCATGTTGAATCTGGTAACCATACAGCCGGAGTTGTTATATCATGATAACTCAGCAAGGGTTGCAGCTACTAATCAGTTGGTACGAATGAATTTTATTGAAGTACCAGTTTTGCTAAAGTTTGGTTTTCCTGTGGGTGGACCAATAATGCCTCATGTATTTGCAGGTCCCAGCTTTGCCTGGAGAACCAGCGGAAGAACACTGGTGACAACTGATGATGGAGCACAAATGACTTTTGGTATGGACAGAACCCGTACCAATGGTATTGTGGGAGCCGGCCTGGATTTTGGAATGAGAAGAACATTCATAAATCTGGATGCCAGATATGCCTTTGGTTTAAACAACAGACCCGGTGATGACATGAATATCAATGTCAATACAAGAAATGTTATTTTTATGGCAGGTATTGGATACAGGATAGGAAGATAGAAATGTTGAATGATGAATGATGAATGATGAATGATGAGTGATGAATGATTAATGAAAGCGGGAAGCTTAAAGTTATAGGTGGTAAATACCTGTCTTTATGTTTCCCGCTTTAAACTTTAAACTTAAATAACCAGATTCACTATTTTATTAGGAACTACAATGATCTTTTTCGGTTCTTTGCCTTCCAGCCATTTTTTAACCTGCTCATGAGAAAGCACTCTTTCTTCGATCTCTTTCGGGGACAGACTTAATGGCATTTCAAGTTTTACTCTCATTTTACCATTGATGGAAATGGGATATTCAAAACTGCTTTCTGTAATGTGCTCTTCTTTCCATTGAGGATAAGAGGCGTTTAATATTGTTTCCTTATTGCCTAATATAGACCAAAGTTCTTCCGCAATATGTGGAGCGTATGGAGAAAGAATAATCGTTAGTTCTTTAAGTATTGCTTTTTTGTTACATTTTAATGATGAGAGTTCGTTTACACAAATCATAAAAGTACTTACTGAAGTGTTAAAAGAATGTCTTTCTATATCTTCTTCTACTTTTTTAATAGTTTTGTGTAATACCTTTAACTCATCTTTTGTCGGGGTTTCATCCGATAGTTTAACATTGCCTGTGTCATCATGGAACAGATTCCATAATTTTCTTAAAAATTTAAATACACCTTCAATGCCATTGGTATTCCATGGCTTGAACTGCTCCAATGGTCCAAGGAACATTTCATACAAGCGTAAAGTGTCGGCACCATACTTTTCTACAATATCATCAGGGTTAACAACATTGTACTTGGATTTGGACATCTTCTCAATTTCGTTTCCGCATATATATTTTCCATCCTCCAGGATGAACTCGGCATCAGTCAGGTCAGGACGCCATTTTTTAAAGGCTTCTAAGTCCAGTATATCATTGTTGACTATGTTTACATCAACATGCAGGGGAGTGGTGTCGTAGTTTTTTCTCAGGTTATAAGAAACGTATTTATTGGTTCCCTGGATCCTGTATACATAGTTTGATCTTCCCTGGATCATTCCCTGGTTGATAAGCTTTTTGAATGGTTCTTCACTGCTTACATATCCAATATCCTTCAAAAATTTATTCCAGAATCTTGAGTATAATAAATGTCCGGTGGCATGTTCCGCCCCTCCAATGTAAAGGTCAACCTGATTCCAGTATTTCTCTTCATTTTTACCTACCAGCCTGGAATCGTTTTTAGGATCCATATATCTAAGAAAATACCAGCTCGAACCAGCCCATCCCGGCATTGTACTCAATTCTATATTTTTTTCTACAAACTCCTTAGATCTGCCAAGTGGCGGATCACCTGCTTCAGTTGGTTTATATTCATCTATTGGAGGTAGTATTAAAGGTAATTCATCATCTTTAAAAACAACAGGGATACCGTCTTCATATCTTACAGGTATAGGCTCTCCCCAATATCTTTGTCTGCCAAATATTGAATCTCGCATCTTGTAGTTTATTTTGGCTTTTCCGATTCCTTTTTCTTCAACAAACTGAATTGCTTTTTTTATTGCCTCAGGTACGGCCAAACCGTTAAGAAAACCAGAATTGATCATGGTTCCTTTTTTAGGGTCAAAATCCTCTTTAGAAATATCTGTACACTCACCTTCCTGCACCGGGATGATTGGAAGATTAAAATGCTTTGCAAATGTATAATCTCTCGTATCAGATGATGGTACTGCCATCACTACTCCGGTTCCATAACCTGCAAGAACATAGTCAGCAATAAAAATAGGTACTCGTTCATTGTTGAATGGATTGATTACATAAGAACCGGTAAATTGTCCGGATACAGTTTTAACATCACTCATCCTGTCTCTTTCGGATCTGTTTTTAGCTGCGTCTACGTACTTGGTTACAGCTTCCTTAAATTCTGCGGTAGTCAATTCAGAGATCAGTTCATGTTCCGGAGCAATGGAGACAAAGGTTACTCCAAAGGTGGTATCTACTCGGGTGGTAAAAACTTTCAGTTCAATATCTTTATTTTCCACTTTGAACACCAATTCAGCCCCCATAGATTTACCTATCCAGTTCCTCTGCATTTCCTTCATCGGTTCCGGCCAGTCGATGCTGTCAAGACCTGTAAGTAATCTTTCAGCATAAGCAGTGATTCTCATGCTCCACTGTTTCATCTTTTTTCTTATTACAGGGTAGCCACCTCTTTCTGAAACACCATCTTTTACTTCCTCATTGGCAAGCACAGTACCCAGTGCAGGGCACCAGTTCACCATAGTATCTGAAAGATAAGTGAGCCTGTATTTAAGCAGCATTTCTTCCTGCTGGTGCTTAGTCATTTTCTTCCAGTCTTCGGCTGAAAATTCCGGAGTATCTTCGTCACAGACAGCGTTGATGGCTTTATTCCCTGCAGACTCAAATTTCTTAGTAAGAGCTTCAATAGGTTCCGCTTTATCGCTTTCCTTGTTGTACCAATGTTTGAATAACTGGATAAAAATCCACTGTGTCCATTTGTAATAGGAAGCATCGCTGGTTCTTACCTCTCTGGACCAGTCGTATGAAAAACCTAATTTTCTTAATTGCTCTTTATATCTGTTGATGTTTTGCTCTGTAGTGATGGCAGGGTGTTGGCCAGTTTGTACAGCATACTGTTCTGCGGGTAGTCCGAAAGAATCGAAGCCCATCGGATGCAGAACATTATATCCCTTTATTCTTTTGTATCTACCCACTATATCAGTTGCAATATATCCCAGAGGATGCCCTACATGAAGTCCGGCCCCCGAAGGGTAGGGAAACATATCCAAAACATAATATTTAGGTTTTGACGTATCTGTGTCTATTTTAAATACATGTTTTTCCTCCCAGGTTTTCTGCCATTTTTTTTCTACTTCGATAAAAGGGTATTCTGCCATGATTGATATTTTAAAATGTTTGCAAAAATAAGATTTTTAGGCAATTCAGCAGTTTATCGAGTTTTAAAATTTCTAAATGCTATAATTTGTTTTACTGAGGACTTTTGTCATTCTTGTAGAGGAGATAAATCAACGGATTTGATTGATTTATATTTAGTTACAAAAAATGTTGCAACATCTATATGTTCTGGCACAATTTTTCGTATATTTATTAGGAAACTGATTCATCAACTAAAACCCCATCTGTCAATTATGAAAAAGGTAATCTTCAGCGTGTTATTTTCGATGCTAATTGTACTTGGTCCAGCTGTTTTTGCATTTACTGCTAATAATATTGCTACAGTTGTTGTAGATAAGGATAAAGACAAAGACAAGGATAAAAAGAAAAAGAAGAATTGTGAAGCAAAGAAAGGTTGTGAAGCAAAAGAGGAAAAGAAAGGATGCTGTGCTTCTAAAGAGAAGAAATCCTGCGCATCTAAAGCTGAACAGCCTGCACAGTAACAATTGTGAATAACTATTTTGATAAAGAGTCCCGGCACTTTTACCGGGACTTTTTTATTTTAGTAAAAATTCCAAACATGATTTTATATGGCAATATATAAAACTCTAACACTGGAACACTTTAATACCTTCACACTAGAACACTTAAACACCAATGAAACAATATCATGATCTGATGTCTCACATTCTCAAGCATGGAGTTAAAAAGGAGGACAGGACCGGTACAGGAACTATAAGCGTATTTGGTTATCAGATGCGGTTTAATCTGGAAGAAGGATTTCCTCTGATCACTACTAAAAAGCTTCACGTGAGATCCATCATTCATGAACTTCTATGGTTTCTGAAAGGTGAAACAAACATTAAATATCTAAAAGAAAATGGTGTAAGTATATGGGATGAATGGGCGGATGATAAAGGAGAACTTGGTCCGGTTTATGGGTACCAGTGGAGATCCTGGCCTGCTGCAGACGGAAGAAAGATTGATCAGATTACTCAGGTGATTGACCAGATAAAGAGAAATCCTGATTCGAGAAGGTTGATAGTAAGCGCCTGGAATGTGGCGGATGTTGACAAAATGAAACTTCCTCCTTGTCATGCTTTCTTTCAATTCTATGTGGCAGAAGGAAAATTATCTTGTCAATTATATCAGAGAAGTGCAGATGTGTTTCTTGGTGTGCCTTTTAATATTGCTTCATATGCTTTACTCATGATGATGGTCGCGCAGGTATGTGATCTAAAGGTGGGAGATTTTGTCCATACCTTGGGTGATGCACATTTATATACCAATCATATTGAACAGGCCAAATTACAGCTTTCCAGAGATTTCAGGCAGTTACCCAAAATGAAAATAAACCCGGATGTGAAGTCAATATTTGATTTTAAATTTGAGGATTTTACGCTTGAGAACTACGATCCGCATCCACATATCAAAGCGGATGTAGCAGTATAATGAAGGTTTTAAAGATTAAATTCAGATGCTAGCTGTTTAAAGGTTCTGTTAATACCAGGATTAGTATTTTTATAAGCATTGTTTGTTATTTCATGAATAGCACAAATACCACTTACATTGCATGTAAATACTACATCTGCATTATTTAGCTCTTCAATTTTAAATTTCCCTTCCAGGATTTGGATATTATTTTCACGGCTCCAACGGAAAATCTGTTTTCTCATTATTCCTTCAATACATCCTGTTTCTATGGATGGAGTGTAAAGAGTATGACCTTTTAACCAGAATATATTCGATGTAGTGCATTCTGAAATATTATTCTCAACATCCAGTATTATCATTTCGTCAAGACCTAATTCCTTTTTTTCAATTGAGGCCAAGACATAGGGGAGGAAATTTCCGGTTTTGAAGCGTGAAATCTTACTGAATCGGTTAGGTATTTCATTATAAACTCCGCATTTGTTTTTCAAAAAGGATGGAATGATTAATGGTGCCGCTGAAAGTATCCATTCTGCGTCGTTTTGCATAGGTTGTACCAGGCCACCTTCCTTTCGATACGCTTGCAGTTTTAATCTTGCATTTTCAAGATTTTCTTCCTTTAACAAAGCCGAAACAGCTTCGGTAATTTCACTTTGGTAAAATTCTTTACTTATAGATAAAGCCTTAAGTCCTTGGAATAATCTTTCCAGGTGGTCTTCAAGAAATCTAATCTTGCCATGCTTGAAAACCATTGTCTCAAAAACTGAATCTCCGTACATGAAGGACCTGTTCGCAGAAGAAAGAGCGAATTCATTAGCAGGGATAATTTTGGAGTTATGGACAATAAATTGCATCAAAAAGCAAGGAAATCCTTCAAATGTATTATTAATTCTTAAATTTGCAGTTATTTTAGAAACTTTAAAAGGGTCATGGAAGAAAACAGAACGGTTGCAGTAATTGGAAACGGAAGCTGGGCTACTGCTTTGGTAAAGATTTTGTCAGAAAATGATCTCAGGATTAAATGGTGGGTACGGATAAAGGAAGATATAGATCACATTAAAAACACCGGCTATAATCCAAGATACCTTTCTAATGCTAAAATAGACCTGTCCAAAGTATCCCCTATATTCGATATTAAGGAAGTTGTAAAGGATTGTGGTACCATTATCCTTGCCGTTCCATCTGCTTTTATTAAAGACACTATTGCAATACTTAATCCTGACGATTTTGATGGCAAAATGGTTGTTTCTGCAATCAAAGGTTTAATTCCCGACGAGCATAAAGTTGTAACAGACCATGTGAGTATAACTTTTGATGTTCCTGAAGAAAAATTGTGCGTGATAGGAGGGCCATGTCATTCCGAGGAAGTGTCGATGGAAAGAAAATCTTATCTAACCATAGCGGGAATTAATGCAGAAGTAACCTCTAAGGTTGCCTCTATGTTAACCTGCAGATACGTGAAAGCTTCAATTGTAGATGACCCTTATGGTGTCGAGTATTCTGCAATAATGAAAAATATCATTGCCATTGCCTGTGGAATAGCGCATGGCCTGAGGTATGGTGACAATTTCCAGGCTGTTCTTGTGTCAAATGCCATGCAGGAAATGAAAAGATTTATTGATGCTGTGGACCCACGTCCTGAAAGAGACCTTAATGGCTCAGCTTATCTGGGAGATCTATTGGTGACGTCCTATTCACAATTCAGCCGTAACAGAACTTTCGGGCAAATGCTTGGTAGGGGATACTCAGTTAAAACAGCCCAGATGGAAATGAATATGATAGCTGAAGGATATTATGCAGTAAAGTCACTATATGCTATTAATCAACGTTTTGGGGTAGATATGCCTATAACCAATGCGGTGTACAGAATTGCCTATGAAAAAATAGCTCCTTCGGTGGAGTTTAGGATACTGGAAAATTTATTAAAGTAAAATCCCAAATCCGAAACTCGAAATCCGAAAAAATATGTCCTTTATTTTTGGAGTTTCGAATTTCAAGTTTCGAATTTTATTTTATTACTTCATATTGTGAAATACATTCTGCACATCGTCATCTTCTTCGAATTTTCCAATTAGTTTTTCAACTTCTGCTTCCTGTTCTTCTGTTAGCTCTTTGGTATTTGTAGGAATTCTTTCAAAGTCAGAGCTGATGATTTCAAAATTGTTCTGCTCCAAATATTGTTGAATTTTTCCATACGATTCGAAGCCTCCGTATATGATTATTTCATTTTCATCCACCCCGATTTCATCTGCACCATAATCGATTAATTCAAGCTCCAGCTCTTCCAGATCAATGCCCTCTTTCTTTTTGGCTTTAAAAATACATTTTCTTTCAAAAAGGAAATCAAGAGATCCTGTGGTACCCAGGTTGCCTCCTGCTCTTGTAAAATAACTCCTGACACTTGCTACAGTACGTGTAGGATTGTCGGTGGCGCATTCCACTACTATGGCAATACCGTACGGTCCATAGCCTTCATAAACCATTTCTTTGTAGTCTTCCTGTTCCTTTGAAGAAGCCTTTTTTATAGCTCTTTCTACATTATCCTTAGGCATATTTGCTGCCTTGGCGTTTTGAATTATTGCTCTAAGCCTGGAGTTTGTTTCAGGATCTGGTCCTCCGGCTTTAACAGCCATAGCTATATCTTTACCAATTCTGGTAAAGGTTTTTGCCATTTGTCCCCATCTTTTTAATTTACGGGCCTTACGAAATTCAAAAGCTCTTCCCATGTTTATAAAATTTTAGGCAAAAATAGAAGAAATACCGGAATGTAAAATACCAAAAGGTAAATTCCAAATCACAAAATTAAGGTTCAATTGGTGAGATGTAAAAGCATACAACATTAATTCATTTGCATTAGCTTGTTTATGGTCTCATAAACCCTGTGAATAGGCAGTCCCATAACATTGAAATAGGAACCCTCAATTTTTTCAATCCCTATCAATCCTATCCATTCCTGAATACCATATGCACCTGCTTTATCAAAAGGGCGGAAATTATCTACGTAAAAAGTAATTTCTTCTATTGAAAGTGGTTTGAAATAAACTTTAGTTATGTCCGTAAATGAGATTTTTTCTGACTTATATAAAATGCAAACCCCTGTAACTACCATATGCATTTTTCCGGAAAGTAACTCCAGCATTCTGATTGCATCATGGTGGTCTTCCGGTTTGTTGAGTATAGTAGATTCGATAAGTACTGTAGTGTCTGAGGCAACTACAATGGAAGATTGAGAGTCGTTTGATAGGGCAGAAGCTTTTCTTTCTGCAAGATGCTGAGCCACTTTTAGTGGATCAAGACTGTCAGGAAAATCTTCGTTGATATTGGCAGGTTTTATCAAAAAGTTAATCCCTGCTTCCTTCATCAACTGCTGGCGGCGAGGTGATGCAGAAGCAAGGATTACCGGAATATTGTTTTTCAAATTGTTACTTTATAAAATTGGGAACATCTCTTCCGCATACTTTTTTCATCATATCTGCTGCTCTTTTTTCACCTAAAGCATCAGCTTGTTTAAGATCAAGGCAGGCTTCTGAATTTTTGTTAACCTGAGCATGGGCAATACCCCTGAAATAGTATGCTTCTTTATCTTTCGGGCTAAGTTCAATTACTTTATTAAAATCAGCAAGAGCCAATGGACCTTTTCCTAATTCAAGGTAAAATGATCCACGGTTGAAATATCCTTCTTTGTGTTTAGGATAAATTTCTATCACTTTATTAAAAGTTTCTATAGCATCATCAAAATTACCTTCTTCAATATATAATTCAGCAAGCTGATAATATGATTCTTCAAATTTTGGGTCTATATCTATAGACTTCTTGTAGTCTAACTCTGCTCCTTCATAATCCTTGATCATTCTTTTTGAATAAGCTCGGTTATAATAGGAGAACTTATCTTTTGGATCAAGACTGATCACTTTTGTAAAATCATCAATAGCACTTTTATATTCTCCTATATGATTTTTCGCCCATCCTCTGTAAAAGTAGGCATAATTATACTTTGGATATAATTCAATTACTTTTGTAAAATCGGCAATAGCATCAGTGTATTTACCATATTCGTTTTTTGCAATTCCTCTTTTGTAATACGACTCAAAGTTGTGCCCGAGATTGTTGTCTATTAAGGTAGTATAATCTTTAATTGCTCCGCTATAATCACTTAGCAGGTATTTCTGATGAGCTCTATGCAGTAGCGCCTCTCCATCTTTAGGATTATGAATTAAAGCTTTTGAAAAATCCTCTATTGCAGCTCTCTGATCCCCCATTTGTTCCCGGGCAATACCTCTCTTTACGTATGCTTTATGATAATTCTGGTTTATTTCCAATACCCTTGTAAAGTCATCAATTGCAGCTTCATGGTCTCCTAATTCATTTTTTGCAACTGCCCGATTAAATAATGCTTCAATATTCTTTGGATCATTAGCAAGGTGTTCATCATATTCTTTCAGAGCACCCATATAATCACCTTTCTTTAACTTAATATTTCCTTTTTGAAGCGCAGTAGTATCAGGGGCGCTTGCCTCTGCAAATGAGTAAATTGCAGATGTAAGGAAAATAATCAGGAAGAGAAATAAATTTTTCATGTGTAGTAGGTTTAGATTCCTATGGTCATTAAACTGCATTAATTGGTAAAGTTAAAAGATTTTTTTAGATTTTTCTAATTCAAATTCTTTAAATCGTGCCTAAAATATCAGGTAAATGCTGATTTTTCAAATATTTTAATACTCTGGTCAGCTAAATCCAAGACTATTGTTTGGGTAAGGTACACATGGTACATAACATGTTAACATTTACGAAAACTTTACTACTAAGTTTCAGTTGATTAGCTTCGATAATTATGTGTGGATAACTTCAAAATCGTACAAATGTTTGTGGAAAACTTTATGTTTTATCTGATTTAAATCCTGTTACCAATAGGAGAAATTTTATACCCGTCTTTTTCTCCACGGACTTTCAGCCGTACCTTTTGGAGTTACTTTATTATGTATGTTATTTGACGTATTTTTGAAAAAATATCCTGCAAACATCATAGCGAGTTCTGATTCCTCTTCGCTCAAAGGTGTTTGTAAATACTCCGGGTTGAAGTGTTTTTGAACAAAGTGAGTGTCAAATTTTCCATTAATAAATTCAGAATGATTGAGAACAAAAGAACCAAAGCTCAAAGTGGTTTCTATTCCGATTATTTTATATTCAGAGATGGCCCTTAGAAGTTTTTGTATAGCCTGGTTTCTGTCAGCGGCATGCACCACTAACTTTGCGATCATTGGATCATAATACACTGGTATTTCCATTCCCTGTTCGAATGCATCATCAACTCTGACTCCGGGCCCACCGGGTTTTTCATAAGTGCTTAGAATACCCGTAGAGGGAAGAAAGTTATTCGCAGGATCTTCAGCGTATACCCTCAACTCTATAGAATGTCCAGAAATCTTAAGATCTTCTTGTTTAAAAGGCAAAGGTTGTCCTTCGGCAATTCTTATTTGTTCTTTTACAAGATCCAGGCCAGTTATCATCTCTGTTACCGGATGTTCCACCTGTAGACGGGTATTCATTTCTAGAAAGTAAAAATTCAGATTTTCATCAACAATAAATTCCACGGTTCCTGCACCATAGTAGTTACAGGATTTTCCGGCCTTAACTGCTGCTTCACCCATTGCTTTTCGAATCTGATCGTTTAAAACAGGTGAAGGGGCTTCTTCTACCACTTTCTGATACCTTCTCTGAATGCTACATTCTCTCTCAAAAAGATAAACTATATTTCCATGTTGATCTCCGAGAATCTGAACTTCTATATGTTTGGGCGAATTGATATATTTTTCAATGAAAACTGATCCATCTCCGAAAGAAGATATTGCTTCACTTACTGCCCTGTCAAGTTGTTGGTCGAAGTCCTCTTCTTTTTCAACAATTCTCATTCCTTTTCCACCACCACCTGCACTGGCTTTGATAAGAATCGGATAACCGATTTTTGATGCAATGATTTTTGCCTCCTGCCTGTCTGAAATAGCCTCTTCCACACCTGGAACCATAGGAATTCCAAATGAGGATGCGGCTTTTTTAGCTTCAAGCTTGCTTCCCATGGTCCGGATTGATTCAGGAGAAGGACCAATAAAGATTATCCCTGCTTCAGCGACTTTTTTCGCGAAAGTCTCATTTTCACTCAAAAAACCATATCCTGGATGTATTGCATCAGTTCCGGTCATCTTTGCTACTTCAATAATTTTATCCATATTCAGATAAGATGCTGAGGAGGGAGCCGGTCCTATACATGCTGCTTCATCTGCGTTTCGAACATGTAATGCTTTCCTATCTGCCTCACTATAAACAGCAACAGTCTTAATTTTCATTTCTTTCAGCGATCGGATGATCCTGAGGGCGATTTCTCCTCTGTTGGCTATCAGAACTTTATGGATTCTAGGCATTTTAAGCTTGAATTTCAGATTTTAAGTCAGTTGTAAATTTATTCTTTTTTATTTATCCCGCTATGGATAATTTTATTAATTAAACCTTTTTTTACATATACCGATATTGTGTACATTTGCATTCAATTTGAATATTAAATTAGGGATTAAAAGACTACTACCTTGGATTTATTTGAAAAACTTCTTACAGACAGAGGTCCTTTGGGAAAACATTCTCAAATCGCTCACGGATATTTTACATTTCCAAAATTAGAGGGCGACATCGGGCCCCGCATGAGATTCAGAGGTAAAGAAGTATTAAACTGGAGTCTGAACAACTACGTTGGTTTGGCAAATCATCCTGAAGTGCGTGCTGCAGATGCAGAAGGTGCAAAGCAATATGGTCTGGCCTATCCTATGGGGGCCAGAATGATGTCCGGAAATTCAAATCTTATTGAGGAGTTTGAAGCTCAGATTTCTTCATTTGTAGGGAAGGAAGATACTATGCTTTTGAATTTCGGCTATCAGGGAATGGTATCGATCATAGATGCACTTTTGACCCGTCATGATGTGGTAATATATGATTCGGAATCTCACGCTTGCATAGTGGATGGAGTAAGACTTCACCAGGGAAAAAGGTTTGTATTTCCTCATAACGATATTGAAAATCTTAAAAAGCAGCTTGAGAGAGCAACCAAAATTGTAGAAGAAACCAAAGGAGCAATATTGGTAATTACTGAAGGGGTTTTTGGAATGGCAGGAGATATGGGTAAGCTTAAAGAAATAGTTGCCCTTAAAAAACAGTATCAATTCAGATTACTGATTGATGATGCACACGGATTCGGTACAATGGGCAAAACCGGTGCGGGAGCAGGAGAGGCTCAGGGAGTACAAGATGAAATAGATATTTACTTCTCGACATTTGCAAAATCTATGGCAAGCATTGGTGCTTTTGTTTCGAGTAAGGAGAATGTAATTGAGTATTTAAGATATAATACACGTTCCCAGATATTTGCAAAGACCTTGCCTATGCCTCTTGTGGTAGGAGGAATGAAAAGGCTCGAACTTTTAAGGTCAAAACCAGAATTAAGAGAAAACCTTTGGAATGTTGTTAAGGCTTTACAATCGGGTTTAAAAGAAAAGGGATTCAATATCGGTAAAACTGAATCACCTGTTACTCCAGTTTATCTAAGTGGAGATGAGAGTGAAGCGGCACAAATGATTATTGATTTAAGGGAAAACTATGGGATTTTCTGTTCGATCGTTATATATCCTGTTGTGCCTAAGGGTGTTATGATGCTAAGGCTTATACCGACGGCCGTTCATACACTGGCTGATGTTCAGATGACGATCAAAGCTTTTGAGGAGATCGCTTTAAAATTGAAGAATAAGGTTTATTCAAAAAATCTTTCTAATATTAGTGTTTAATATTACTTTTTTTTAATATTGGGTATCTAAATTTAGACAAACTTGCTAATTTAGAGTGTCTTTAAAATAAAATATCGGTAACCTAAATTTTTATACTAATGAACAGATTTGAACAATTAAAGAACTTGATAATGTCTCTGGAAGGGGATTTTGTAAAATTCTACGATAAGGAGAATGCAGCTGCGGGAACAAGAGTAAGAAAAGGCATGCAGGACTTAAAAAACCTTGCGCAGGAAATCAGAGTTGAAATTCAGAGCAAGAAAAATAACGGAGAAGAATAATTCTGGACTGCAGAATAAAACATAATAAAAAGAGACTACACAGTCTCTTTTTTTATTATAGCTTCAACCTCTTTGCGAATTCTGGAATATAAGCCATCGGAGGCTTTCACCAAAGGCAATCTGACATTCGCTTTAGTGATCTTAAGTATTTCCAATGCAGCTTTTATGCCTACCGGATTAGCCTCTTCATACATCATAGGATTAATGGTATCGAATTGACTAGCTATAGCTTTGGACTCCTCTACTCTCCCTATTAATGCTTGATTAACCATTTGAGAAAATTTTTCAGGGAAAGCATTTGCTAGTACTGAAATTATTCCAATGCCACCTAAACGAATGAAATCTGGTGTGGCAAGATCGTCTCCTGAAATTAAAAGAAAACCTTTTCTGCTTCCTTTGATTATCTTTTCCGCCTGCACCAGATCAGGGTTTGCTTCTTTAATTCCAATTATGTTATCAATCTGAGAAAGGCGAATGGTCGTCTCTGATGACATATTCACACCGGTTCTTCCCGGAACATTGTATAGAATAATTGGCAGTGAAGAAGCTTTTGCGATTTCTCTATAATGTTGAAATATTCCTTCCTGGGATGGTTTATTGTAATATGGACAGACAGAGAGAATTGCATCAACCCCTCTCAGATCTGAGCCGGAAACCTTTTCTACTACTTCAGCAGTATTATTGCCTCCAATTCCGAAAATAACCGGAAGTTTTCCTGCATTCACATTGATTACAAATTTTAAAATCTCATTTTTCTCTGAAGCAGAAGTTGTAGGAGATTCTCCGGTAGTTCCGTTTACTACAAGATAATCGGCACCGTTTTCAGTAACATAGTTGACAAGTTTTTTTAAGCTTTCAAAATCAACTTTGTTATTGTTGTCAAATGGTGTTACAAGTGCTACGCCCGTACCTTTAAAGCTCCTGCTCATTAGTCTTTTAATTTATTGATAAATTGTTTCATCTGCGATAATAGGCCTGATAAGGTTTCTCCTTCAGCAGTTTTAATTGAAACTTCCAGCAAATTTAACTTATGTTTTCCGATGGAAAAAGATTTTTGTTCAATAAGACCAGGGGTTAACGATTTTTCTTCTTCCACCTGGGTTAAACCACCTATTCTAAGTTTGGCCTTGCTTATTGCAAGTATCTGATCAAATGGCAAAAACAAACTATTACTGATTACCAGCAAATAATCAAATTCTGTTTTTGCAAATTCCTTTATTTTTTCATTTTTTATCTTCCCGTTCCAGCTGAAATCTTCTTTGGAAATCCTGATCATCGGGAATTCGAATCCGGAAACCGTGGATAAGGAGTTTACAACAACTGTAACCTTTTTTCCATCGTTTATAAAGGATTGCACAAACTCTTTTATGAATTTACTGTCCTTTTCGTTGTTATTATTAATCAAAAAACCTATAGAATTAGCCTTAGAATATGGTACAGATTTTCTTAATGCAGTATTTTTTTTACTGAATAGAATTCTGATAGCTTGAAACAGTTTTTTAATCATTCACTAATCATTTGAGCAAATTGAGATTCTGTCAGCAGCTGAACTCCCAGTTTTTTTGCCTTTTCAAGTTTAGATGGTCCCATGTTGGCACCGGCAACCAGGTAGTTAACTTTTGCTGAAACTGAACCGACAACTTTTCCGCCGTTTTTTTCAATTTTTTCCTTTAATTCTTCCCGACTGAAAGTTTCAAAAACCCCAGAAATTACAAAGGACTTTCCCTCTAATTTATTACTCTCAAGTTCCAAAGGTTGTTCAGTGCTTTCCATGTTTAGTCCAGCTGCTTTCAATCTTTGGATTAACGCTATGTTTTCCGGATCTGCAAAAAAATCCAGTACACTTTTAGCGATTCTTTCTCCGATCTCGGGTACTTCAATTAATTGGTCATAATTAGCCGCAATCAGGTTGTCTATGGTTTTGAAGTGACTTGTAAGCTTTTCTGCAACTGTATTTCCCACATATCTAATACCTATCGCAAATAATACGCTTTTGAATGGAGCATTTTTCGAATTTTCTATTCCTGCAAGAATATTTTGTGCCGACTTTTCTCCGAATCTTTCAAGTTTTAACAGGAGCTCAAGATTAAGGTTATAAAAGTCTGATGGATCTTTCACCAGACCTTTGTCAAAAAGTTGTTCAATTGTTTCCGGCCCCAGATTTTCAATATTCATTGCCTTTCTCTGAATGAAATGCTCCAGCTTACCTTTAATTTGGGTAGGACAGCCTTTTTCATTGGGGCAATAATGAACCGCTTCGCCTTCTTTTCTGATAAGACCTGATCCGCAAACCGGACAAGATTCTATGTAATTGATTTTTTCCGCTCCTGCAGGCCTTAAAGATAAATTAACTCCTGTGACCTTAGGAATAATTTCTCCGCCTTTTTCAACATACACAGTGTCTCCGATTCTGAGGTCAAGCCTGTCAATTTCATTTGCATTATATAGTGAAGCTCGTTTAACCCTGGTTCCCGCAAGTTGAACCGGTTTAAGATTTGCCACTGGAGTTACCGCCCCGGTTCTACCTACCTGAAAACCGATGGATTCCAGAATAGTGCTGGCAGTTTCCGCCTTGTATTTATAGGCAATTGCCCAGCGCGGACTTTTAGCAGTAAAGCCAAGAATTTCCTGCATACGGTAATCGTTTACTTTAATTACAATCCCGTCAGTGCCCAATGGCAGGTTAAATCTGTCATGTTCCCACTTATGAATGTAGTCCATAAGGGATTTTACATTTTTGCACTTGCAATAAGAATCAAATACTTTGAAACCAAGCTTGCTTAAAAACTGAAGAGCTTCATAATGGCTTTTTACAGGAAGGTTTTCCCCAAGCAGACCATAAACAAAACAATCAAGCTTTCTTTGAGCCACAATTTTAGAGTCCTGCATTTTCAGAGTACCAGAAGCAGCATTGCGTGGATTGGCCATTGGTGGCTCTCCGATATCTTCTCTTTCCTTATTGATCTTGTTAAACATATCAAAAGGAAGAAACACCTCACCACGAATTTCAAACTTCTCAGGAATATCATTACCATGTAGTTTTAATGGTAAAGATCTGATGGTTTTAATATTGTTGGTCACATCGTCTCCTCTGACACCGTCTCCTCGTGTAACTCCTCGTTTCAGAATACCGTTTTCATAAGTGATGCTGATGGCCACTCCGTCAAATTTCAGTTCTGCAACGTAATCATAATTTTCACCGATGGTTTTTTTTACCCTGTTATCAAACTCAATAATTTCTTCTTCCGAATAGGTGTTGCTGAGAGACAGCATCGGATAGTTGTGGTAAACGGTTTCAAATTCTTTGGTGACAGTACCACCCACTCGCTGGGTAGGAGAATCCTCTTTTTTTAATTCAGGAAATTTTAGCTCCAGACGTATCAATTCTTCCAGAAGCTGATCAAACTCATAGTCTGGTATTTCAGAAACATGGTTCTGATAATATTGAAAGTTGTAATAATTAATCTTATCTGTAAGTTCCTGAATTCTACTTTGTGCCTCAACTTTATCCATTATGAAGTACTGATTGGTCGCTAATACAAAAATAATAATATTTCTTTGGAAGGATATTTTATTTATTCACACGGCAATGGTTATTACAATGGTTTGGTAGTTAGCTACTTTTATAAGTGGTTCAACAATATTTCCTTAGCTCATGTTATTGATTTAAGAATATTTTTGGAGAAGTTTAAGGAGGGAAAGATGAATTTTGATATTAAGCATGATGCTAAAAATCGTAAATTTTGTACTATCATTAGTGGTAAAGAATGCAGCCTGAAATACGAAAAAATCAGCGATCATATTTTAGATTTTAAACAGATTTTTGTACCTAAAAATTTAAGAGGGCAGGGGATCGGAGGTAGACTGGTAGAATTCGGTTTTCAATATGCCAAAAAGAATATGATGAAAGTTAAACCAAGTTGCTCCTACGTAATGGAATTTACTGAAATCAAACTTGAGTATAAAGAACTCTTATATAATCCCACAGCAGTCGTTACTCCAGGATAATTTTTTGATTCCTGTTAAAAGAAAATCAGATATTTTCGTTTCTTTGGATAATATCCTTTGAAAGGAAAATTAATGAAAGCTGTTGTTTCCCGTTTACTTAGAGTAATAAAGTTTGCTTTTATATATTTTATTGCTTCTTCCATCCTTGCGGTAATTGTATTGAGATTTGTTCCGCCTGTGGTCACTCCATTGATGTTGATCAGGGTTGCAGAGCAGATAAGTGATGGAAGACCTGTAAAGCTTAAGAAAGATTGGGAACCCTCAGAACGTATTTCCAGGAATCTGAAACTTGCTGTATTGTCTTCGGAAGATCAAAGATTTAATGATCATTATGGCTTTGATTTTGATGCCATAAAAAAAGCCATGGCAAGCAACAAAAAAGGAAAGGGTTTAAAAGGAGCCAGTACAATTAGTCAGCAGGTGGCAAAGAATGTATTTCTTTGGCCATCACGATCATGGTTAAGGAAAGGGTTGGAAGTATATTTTACTGTACTGATAGAAATTTTCTGGAGCAAAGAAAGAATAATGGAAGTATACCTCAATGTAATCGAAATGGGGGATGGAATTTATGGAGCTGAAGCAGCTTCACAATACTACTTCAGAAAGTCTTGTAAGAATCTTACAAAATCTGAAGCTGCTATGCTTGCTTCCGTTTTGCCTAATCCTGTAAAATGGAATCCATTGAAACAAACGCCATACCTGTCCAAAAGAAAAGTATGGATTATAACTAATATGGAAAGGTTACCGGAGGTGAAGTGGATAAATGATCAGAAAAAATAAGGGCAGACTTGCTGCCCTTTACTATCCCTGTATTAATGCTCCGGTTAATCAACTTTCTTCATAACAAGAGCAGTTCTGTTAGTGAGATATATGCTGACTGCCTGAAACTCATCTGTCTGGTGGATATAAGAATTATCCACTCTTCCATGACCTCCAAATTCTTTATCGTCACTGTTTAATATGATTTTATACTTGCCGGGTTCAGGAGCTTTAAACCTATAGCCAAATATCGAATTGCCCGGACTGAAATTAAAAATAAAGATCAGGTTATTTCTTTCGAAAATGATGACTTTATTTACGCTATCCATATTGATTTGCTTTCCATGAAGAGAAGGAAGAACTCGGTGTTTTGCTATAACATTTAGCATAGCTTTGTCGAATTCCAGCAAATATTGATACTTTAATTTTTTGCTGTCAACCAGGCTCCATTGTCTTCTTGCATATTTGTAGCTCCAGTTATTGCCTTGTCTGGGAAAATCGATCCATTCAGGATGTCCGAATTCATTTCCCATGAAGTTAAGGTAACCTTCACCACCAAGACTAATAGTGAACAACCTGATCAGTTTATGAAGGGCAATACCTCTGTCAATAATGATATTCTGGTCATCTACAAGCATGTGATAATACATTTCCTTGTCCATTAGCCAAAATGCAAGTGTTTTATCTCCTACAAGTGCCTGGTCATGTGACTCACAATAGGCAATGGTTTTTTCTTTCCAACGGCGGTTGCTCAGTGTGTGCCACAAATCATGTATATCCCATTCTTCATCGGATTTTTCTTTTAAGATTTTAATCCAGTAATCAGGAATACCCATTGCAAGTCTGAAGTCAAAACCTACGCCACCTTCTTCCGGACGTCTGCATAATCCGGGCATACCGCTTACATCTTCTGCAATTGATATAGAGTTTTGTTTTACCTGATGTGTAAGTTCATTTGCGAGTTGAAGATAAGTGACTGCATCCCAATCAACATCAAATTTGAAATATTTATCATAGTGATCGAATGAAGTAAATCCATGATGAAAATATAGCATGGAAGTAACACCGTCGAATCTGTAACCATCAAATTGATATTCTTCCAGCCAGTATCTGACATTGCTGAGTAAGAACTGCTTTATTTCCCATTTCCCGTAATTAAATAATTTGGAATCCCATCCTTCATGGTAACCCCTGCCACCTTCATGAAAATATTGGTGTTCTGATCCGTCGAACTGATTCAGGCCTTCCGCAACATTTTTTACTGCATGGCTATGTACTATATCCATAATCACAGCAAGACCTAATTCATGTGCTTTATTAATCAGATATTTTAAATCTTCGGGTGTTCCGAATCTTGAACTGGGAGCAAAAAAGTTAGAAACATGATAGCCAAAAGACCCATAGTATGGATGTTCCATTACTGCCATTAACTGGATGGAATTATAACCACCGGCTTTTATCCTTGGAAGTATTTCATCTGCAAATTCTCTATAGGTACCAAGACCTTCTTTTTCCTGGGCCATTCCGGTATGTGCTTCATATATGATAGGTTGCTCAAGTACTTCCTTTAAGTCAACATTGTTTGGGCCCCACTCGAATGGCCTTTGTTCAAACCATAGTTGTCCGCAAAAATCATAAGTTTGAGGATCCTGAATCACTTTGGTAATGTAGGCAGGGATTCTGTCAAGAGCACCACTTGAACTTACCACGTGTACTTTGATTCTGCTTTGATGAACAAAGGAGTCTTTATATTCAGAGTAAGGCAAAAATATTTCCCAATCCCCCTTTCCGTTTCTGTTCAATGGATGACTGGATCGATTCCAGTTATTGAAATCTCCTGTAAGATACAGTGACTGTGCATTTGGAGCCCATTCACGATACCACCATCCTTGATTTTCCTGGTCAAAATTAATTCCATAATATTTATGGCCGGAAGCAAAATTGTATAAACTTCCATAAGCTTTCTCAATTTCACTTAATGCTTTATTGTACCTTTCAAGTCTGTCAATAACATCTTGAGAATAAGGCTCTAGCCACGGATCGTCTTTAATTAATGCTAATTTTTCTGTTGAATTCACTTTTATAAAAATTTAATGAGGCCATTGAAACAGCTTATTTAAGCTGTTTTCAGATAGATTGTTTTCAATATAGCCTAAAATTTTTAAAAAAATGAAATTTTTACATTAGCCGGCTTTAAACCAATTCCCTGAACCACATTTCATTTGTAAGATTGGTTGCAATCAGTGGTTTTTTATGAAGATTAATATATCGTCTATAATATCTGATATCAACCTTTTTTTCCAGCCTGGTATTGTTGATTTCTAAGCTGTCTCTTTTCGGCAAAGAATCAGTTTTTATATCATCTGAAACTTTGGGCGTAATTATTACCGGTTTTAATTTCTGACTGGCATTATTGATTTCTGATTTATCATTATTTCCATCAATTTCTGAATTACACCCGGTTAAGCACGAAAGGAAAATAAACAAGCTTAATAACGTACTGAAAGTAAGTGTGTTAATCATAAAAACCTCCTCTTTGTAGCCTTTATGAAAGTAACACAAATATTGAGCCGAATGTTAAAAACAGCTCAGGTTATAAAAATAAATTATACCTGCCATTTGTGACTATTCAGTTTGTATTTCATTGATGAAAAGTTCTTCCTCATCCATTTCAAGTACAAACTTTCTGGTGGTATTGTCCTGCTGAGTAAAGTTGAGAATGCAGGTTTGATTGTTTTCCCACTTATAGTTAAAATTTTCGGAATTGATATCTGAACTATAGATTTCTACAAATGGTGCAACTTCTGCGTCTGTATCTTTCATTAAAAATTTTACAATAAATGGATCTGCAAAACTGGCCTTGGTTCCAGACACTATAATTTCATTTTTGCCATCTGGAGAAGTTAGAGTATGGTTTACTTTTTTCTCTTGCCCGCAAGCAAATAAAAGCAGTACCAAACATGGCAACCAAAATACATTGGAGGATTTAATTTTCATATTAAAATCGTTTAAAGAATATTTGACTAAGATAACCATTTTCAAACATATGCTTATAAATTGTTGTTCAAAAGTTAAGTATGGACAAAGGGAGGACATTTTTAAATAAATTGTTAGCAGGATTAGCATTATTTTCTATCGAATACATAATAGTTATAATGCTGTTTGTAGGAGCATTTTTTACTTTTCTTTTTGTTTCCAGAGAAATATTTATAGCCCAGGATCACGAATTTGACCTTAAAGCATTTGAGTTTTTGGAAAGGGTCCAGTCCCCGGGTATGACAACTTTTATGGAGAGCATTACATTTCTTGCTACTTTGGAATTTATAATAGTTGCCGGTACTATTACTTTCTTATACTTTTTCTTTGTGAAAAAGCATCCCTGGTATGGAGTGAAGGTACCGGCAGTGGCATTTGGCAGCGCAAGTCTGAATGTGTTTCTTAAATATTTTTTTAACAGACCCAGACCGGATCTTCCACTAATTGAAGCTTTCGGCCTTAGCTTTCCAAGTGGACATGCTATGGTAAGTTTTGCCTTTTACGGTTTGTTGATTTTTATCATTCATAAAGAAGTAAAATCATTTGGGCTTCGGTTTATACTGATCAGTGCCTTAGCACTACTCATCATTTTAATTGGTATAAGCAGAATTTATCTAAGAGTACATTTTGCCACTGATGTAATTGCGGGCTTTGCCTTAGGTGCAATATGGCTTATAATCACCATTGGTGTATTAAGGAAGATTGAAAGATTTACAAGAAATATGGTAGATTCCGCCCTTCAAAATAAGAACGTAATTTGCAAAATCAAACTCTTTTTTATAAACTTTGGTTGTGTAAAATAATCATCAGGACATGACTCAATTTAAAACAATGTTAACAATGTTGGTTGCCACTGTTATTGGCATTTCATGCAGTTTCATAAAGCCGGCCGAAAATAAACCGGAATGGGTAAAAAAATCAGAGAAAGTTCAGGTAGCCCCTGATTTTACTCTAACCGACATTAATGGTCAAAAGGTCTCTCTTAAAGATTTCAGAGGCAAAGTGGTATATATGGATATTTGGGCCACATGGTGTGCACCTTGTATGATTTCTATTAAAAAGTCTAAACCATTGAAAGAACATTATAAAAATAACCCTAATGTTGTTTTTCTATATGTCTCAATTGATAAAGACGTAGAAAGATGGAAAAAGGTGGTTCACGAAAAGGAGATCAAGGGTGTCCATCTGATTTCGGTAGGTGGTTCTGAAGAAAATATTCTTCAAAAGTACAATGCCGATTATATTCCAAGGTATGTGCTGATAGATAAGAACGGTAATATTTCAGCTGCAAATGCAAAAGGACCTGAAGATTCGGATCTGATAAATGATATTGATAAACTTCTTGAAAAGTAAAATAATCATT
Source organism: Cytophagaceae bacterium (assembly GCA_046290815.1). Taxonomy (GTDB): domain Bacteria; phylum Bacteroidota; class Bacteroidia; order Cytophagales; family Cytophagaceae; genus JBKBUF01. Next base: position 106,644 of record JBKBUF010000007.1, read on the forward strand.
GAAATAAATTGGCTAATTTAGGGTTCGATTAAAAGAACCCTTTTCTTTTTATGATGAATAATAAACTTAAATGGATCTGGAAAATCTGCGTTTCCGGGTTTCTGTTTTTAATTTTTTTGATTTTTATTATTTCTATTAACCTTTTTGGGCTATTCGGCGCAATTCCTGACCTGGAAGTGCTGGAAAATCCTAAAAGTGAGTTAGCCTCTGAAGTATACTCAGAAGACGGCGTTCTTTTAGGAAAATATTTCAAATACAATAGGACAAAAGCCGAATATAATGAATTGCCTCCTGTATTGATCAATGCCCTTGTTGCTACTGAAGATGCTCGTTTCTATTCCCATTCAGGAGTTGATTTTAAAGGTACATTTGCCATTTTCATTTATGCCGTTACTTTCCAGAAAAGAGGGTCCAGTACTTTAAGTCAGCAGTTGGCTAAGAACCTGTTTCAAATGCGAAAATCAAAGGAGTATCAGGGGGCCTTAAGTAGGATTATGCCTGTTGTTAAAATTAAAGAAATAATTACTGCTATAAGACTGGAAAGGGCATATACCAAAAAAGAGATTCTAACCATGTATTTAAACACGGTAGAATTCGGAAACGATACTTATGGAATAGTATCAGCTTCAAAAAAATATTTCAATAAAAAACCTTCAAAGCTTACTACGGAAGAAGCTGCCTTGCTTGTAGGTCTTTTAAAAGGACCATCATTGTTTAATCCATTAAATAGTATTGAAAGAGCGTATAATAGAAGGAATACTGTTTTGGGGCAAATGGTGAAATATGGTTATCTGAAAGAGGATGAATTCCTGAAGATCAAAATTAATCCTATTAAACTTAGCCTGACATACGAAAATAAAAACACAGGCCTTGCTCCTTATTTCAGAAGTTACATAGAAAAATTTTTGGATAATTGGGCAGATGAACATGGATATAATCTGTATAGGGATGGACTAAAAATTTATACCACCATTGATTCCCGAATGCAGGCGTATGCTGAGGCAGCAGTAGAGAAACATATGAGCGGCTTACAAAAAGAATTTTTTAGACATTGGAAGGGTAAAACACCGTGGCAGGATGAGAAAGGGTTTGTAGAAAAATTTGCAAGGAGAACAAGCAGATATAGACAGCTGAAGACGGAATATGGTAAAGATGAGAAAAAAATTTTTGCGGAAATGAAAAAGCCTGTAAAAATGAGGATTTTTACAGTATCAGGCTCCAAAGATACTACTCTAAGTCCAATGGATTCCATCAAGCATTACCTGCATTTTCTTCATACAGGCTTTGTTTCGATGAATCCACAGAATGGACATGTAAAAGCATGGGTAGGTGATGTGAATCATGCTTATTTTAAATATGACCATGTAAAGCAAGGTAAAAGGCAACCGGGGTCAACATTTAAACCGATTCTTTATTCTTATGCTATAGAGGAGCGTGGAATGAATCCATGTACCCAGGTATTAGATACCAAAGTTCCTTTTACAATTGACGGTAAGGTATGGGTAGCCAAAAATAGTAATAATCAATATTCTGAAGATTACTACACCTTGAGGAAAGCACTGGCTAAATCTATCAACAGTGTTTCTGCATTTATTATGAAACAGTCAGGTCCGGATAGTATAGTTTCTTTTGCTAAACGAATGGGTATTTCAGGACCGTTGGATCCGGTACCTCCTCTGTGCCTCGGAACAAGTGATGTTTCGGTTTTTGAACTTGTAAATGCGTACAGTGTATTTCTGAATAATGGTTTTCGTTATGAGCCATTGATGATTACCAGGATTGAAGATAAATATGGAAATGTGCTTCAGGAATTCTCTACCATACCTGTACAGGTAATATCCGCTGAGACAGCAGCTAATATGATTTATATGCTTACCGGGTCGGTTGATGATGAAGAAGGAACAGCAAAAGACTTAAGAAACAAATTTAATATACCTTATGATATCGGAGGAAAGACAGGTACCACACAGGGCTCTTCTGATGGTTGGTTTATAGGAATAAGCCCGGAACTGGTATCCGGAGTATGGGTAGGAGGAGAGGAAAGAGGAATTAAAATGTTGGGGCCTGGGGCTAAAGTTGCAATGCCTATCTGGGGCTACTACATGCAGAAAGTTTTTTCCGACAGAAATCTTAATGTTGCAAAGAACTTTAATTATCCGGAGGGTTTTCAAATTCCGGATTGTGATGCTGAAGATAATAACGATGATATTTTAAGGAAGAAGGATAAAAACAGAACCGGTAAAGATTTCCAGTAGTTTTATAAATAGAACTACTAGGGAGAGGATATGCCTGAGTTGCCGGATTTAATATTTTATAAAAGGCTTTTTGATAAAACAGCTTTAAATAAAAAAATAAAGCATGTAGAAGTAAAAGCAAAGGGCATTTTAAAAGGGATTTCAGGGGAAAATCTTAATGCCCTGCTGAAGGGAAAAGCCTTCCAATCATCTGCTGTATACGGTAAACATTTATTTACTGAACTTGAAAAGAAGACTGGGCTTGACATGCATTTTGGCATGACCGGAAAGTTGATTCTTATTGGAAAGGACGAAGAGTTGCCTAAATCAGCCAGGGTGATTTTTGAATTTGATAATGATGAGAAGCTGGTTTTTGTTGATCAAAGGAAAATCGGCTACATAAGCACTGCTGAAGATTTACCTGCCCTTATTGCTGAAAAGAAATTGGGACCTGATGCACGTGACGTTTCAAAAGAGGAATTTATTAAATTGCTCAAGGATAAAAGGGCATCTGTTAAATCTGTATTGATGGATCAAAGTTTAATTGCAGGAATTGGAAATGTTTATGCAGATGAAATATTATTTCAGGCAAAGATTCATCCTTTAAAATCAATAAGAGAATTAGGTGATGAAGAACTGGCTTTGATCTGGGATAAAATGAAACATGTGATTGATACAGCACTAAAATACCAAGCTTCGAGGAAAAAGCTCCCGCAGGGATTTGTAATTCCATTTCGCAAAAAAGGAGCAACATGTCCTAATGGTAACGGGAAGATAGAATTAATTAAAGTTGGAGGTAGGTCTACTTATTTTTGCCCTGTTTGCCAGAAGCAATAGAGCCGGTTTCTATTTTTCTTAAAATCAGATTTTCTACGTTTCCGAAGTTCCAGGAAGTTTTAGTTTCCGGTAAGTCTGCAATGGTCCCTTCCCAAGTATCGATTAAATCATGTTGTGTATTAAATGGGCCGTTATCATAATCAGCAAATCTTATTTTAATGATGTCTTTTTCTGTGCAGAAAAATTCAGGAGTGCTATGTTTCTTTTTGTATTCAATGGTATTTTTCACCTCGGGAGAATGAAATACATAAGTGTTTCCGCATGTAACATCCCAAAACAAATCAGGGTAACCGGTACCGCCTAATGTAAAATCAAACTTTGAAGGGTCGCAAACTTTGGTGTTTATTCTGAACCCGTCAATTTCAATTTTAATTTTATGCAATCTGGGAGAGTTAACATTAAATCGGAAGTGCTCTTCTGCGATAGGTAAGTTTGCAATTAGTTGTATCTCTTTAATATCCGATTTTTGTGAATCTGCTGAGTATTTTATAGGTAAAACTTCAATATGTATTTTTATATCATGTTTACCTGCATACATTTCAAGATCATGGAAATAAAATAACTCTTCAATTTTTTTTGAAGAGGGGCTTAGTATTAAGTACTGATTTCTGTTTGTGATTAGAGAATTATTATTGAGATTTTTGTTTGTGCAAAGATTTTTACCATTGTCGGAGATGCAGGTTAACTGTATATACAATCCTGAGTATCCTTTATGTTTTAGATCTTCGAATACTTCTGACTTAGGTGATATAATTCCTGAAATTAAAATACCATGACCTACGGGAGAAGATAAAGTGTCGATGACAAATTCAGTAAATTCTATCCCTGAGGCGATTTGAGACCTTTCTTCAAACATTAAACCTTTTACAACAACGGGCTCAATTAAAGCATCAGTTGTTGTACTTTCCGAAGTTTCATTTTTTTGAGATGAGCATGAAATCAGCAGTTGCCAAAAAATAAATATTAGTAAAGGTTTAAAGGATTTCATGCTCTTAAGATTCTTTTAAAATTAGTAAAATTTTAAGATTTATCCAATTTTCTATAAAAAAATACTAAAAAAATTAGCATGATGTTGAGAAAATGTTTATAATTGCTAAAATTTTTAATTATGATGATCTCTAATAGCGATTTCAGGAAGTACAAGCTAACTTATGCTGTCCGTAAACCTTTAATTAATTCAGATCTTTGTGAAATAAGGTATCTTTGTACCATCGATGGGCGGGGTGTTGTAAGAGGGAGCAAGGTGATTGATAAAGAATTTCGGTTAAGCAATCTGTTTTTATTGATTTGTCAAGACTTTTAATATTATTGAAATGAGTACTATTAGCAGCAATCTAAAATTTTTAAGAAAACAAAAAGGGTTCACACAGGAGCAGCTTGCAGAGAAAGTAGGAATTAAAAGGTCTTTATTAGGTGCTTATGAAGAGGGAAGGGCAGAACCTGGTCTTTATAATCTGATGATGTTTTCTAAAATATTTGGAGTATCAGTTGATTCTATGATTTCAGGAGATTTATCAGATCCCGAAGAATATAAACAATTGCTTCAAAAAGATATCGAAGCCAGAAAGCTTAGAGTATTATCTATTACTGTAGACAAGGAAGATAATGAGCATATTCAATTGGTACCACAGAAAGCAGCGGCGGGATATTTAAATGGTTTTGCAGATCCTGAATATATAGCTGATCTGCCAAATTTTTACTTGCCGAATTTTAAGAATGGTACATTTCGTGCCTTTGAGATTTCCGGCGATTCTATGCTACCATTGACTTCGGGAACTATAATTATAACACAATACGTAGACAATTGGCATACCATAAAGGATGACAAGACTTATATAGTAGTTACAAAGGAAGAAGGAATAGTTTATAAAAGAGTTTTCAATCACATCAAGACCAAAGGGGTATTAATGTTGGTTTCGGATAATCCCGTTTATTCTCCTTACGAGGTAGCTATTGAAGATGTGCTTGAGGTGTGGGAATCCAAAGCATACATAAGCACCGAGTTCCCAAAACCAGAAATGTCCATACAGAAATTGGCACATATGGTAGTGGATTTACAGGAAGAACTTAAGAAAATAAAAAAATCATAGGTTCTGAGTTTCTCCTGCAAGATTCATAATAGATGTTTTAATCCATTCCAGGGTATTTTTTTTCTTTCCTGGATTTATTACACCTTCATTGAATTTATACCATCTCCCGTCTCCCGGATTGAGATAGGTGCCGTTTTTATTAGGAGATTTTGTTGAGCCGTGTTCTTCCAGATAATCCGGAATGTATATGGCTTTTAATACCGGTTTTAATTTCTCCCATTCAGGATTAATAATCTCTTTTAAATTTCTTCTTCCTGATAGCTCTCTTGATATTTTTAATGTCCTTGTGCTGAATTCCGCACTGATATCAATATTGGTTATTTCACTCTCATCTATATTTTTAAAGCCAAGCTTTAGCGGTGATTCCTTTCCTGAAGTTTCATAGATTGCCTGTACAAGTTCTTGAATCAGGTAAGATACTGCTTCAATATTTACAGGAAATCCTTCCTGTTGTTTATTGCCATCATCAAACTTCAGATAAATGTAATCTTCACCAGGGTTTTCTGAGGTATAATTGCAGTTGTTTAATACTGAACAAACAGGTAAAATCCAATCTGCTGCGATTTTACCTTTCCAGCTAAAATCATCATTCAGACTAAACCCTTCCTCTAAAATTTCCTCTTCACTAAGTCTCTCTCTGTCAATGTATTTTAATTCCAATTCAACTTTAATGTAACTCTTTTCGTTAAATCCGTTAATGACAAAAAAATGCGAAAAAGGAGGGATTAAACCAGCAGGTTCATATTGAATTGTAAAAGATTTAAAGTTCTCCATTATTGATTTGTTTTTTTAAATATTATGAATATTTTTCCCGAAAATTAGTTTAAAAATTTAAATGAAAGGATTAAAGTCTACTATATGTGACACAGTTCAGGCTGAGACTGGGATTAAATTAACACCAAAAGATTTAGGAATAAAATTTGATTCTGATCATGTGCTTGTAAAGCTTTGGGATTTTGAAATTTTATCATTGTCAATACATGGACATCGTGACATAGACAGTGCGGAATTTGCAGAAGATTTATTGGATGCATTATTTGATGAATATTATGATTTAAGAGAGAAAATAATTGATGTAAAACTTGATGACCTGAATCAAAGATTAAGACCTCAGGTTATTGAAAATTTGACTAAAGTTCTTCAAAAAAATAAAATCGACAAAGGATTAATTGAAACTCTGGATTATGAATTTGTAGACATGGGTTACGTGAAGACTCCTTACAGTAATCCTGATGAGGAGGAATGGGGGTTTCCTGTAATAGCTTTAAGAATAACTGATTTTGAGGATCTTGAACATTTGCATACCATTGATGTGTATCAAGACCCTGTACGAATTGATTACGAACAGCTGGGAAAAGAATTTATCAAAAAAATCAGATAATACAGACCTCTTCAGAGGTCTTTTTTTTATCTTGTTTAAATCTCTCACCAAAGCATAATTCACTGATACTTTCATGGAAGAAGCTTATTTTTTATATATTGTCCTCCTATAAAAATAATTTAAACCTATTGGAGCTGAACTAATTATTAATCAGTATCAATTAGATCATAATTAGGTTAGGTTTAATTCGTTCAGATTAAAGGATTATATTAAAGCTTAATGTTATTACATATAGATTTTTCTTTACCATTTACTGATCCTGTACTGGTATTCACGGTAGTTTTGTTTATTATTTTCTTTGCTCCGATTATACTGAAGAAATTTAGGATACCAGGCCTTGTCGGTCTTATTCTGGCTGGGGTAATGGTCGGTCCGAATGGTTTTAATCTTTTACTAATGAGTAATAGCATAATTCTGTTCGGGACCGTTGGACTTTTATACATCATGTTTCTTGCCGGACTTGAAGTTGACCTGAATGATTTTAAGAGAAATAAAAATAAAAGCCTCATTTTTGGTGCACTTACCTTCTTTATTCCGATGATCTTTGGAGTATTGGTATCTTATTATCTTTTAGAATTAAGTATAGTTGCCTCAGTATTATTAGCCAGTATGTTTTCGACACATACCCTGGTGTCTTATCCTATTGCGAGTAAACTTGGTCTTACGAAAAATGAAGCGGTGACAATTGCTATTGGAGGGACTATAATCACTGATACTGCCGTGTTGTTAATTCTTGCTGTAGTAACTGGTTCCTCCGAGGGTAAATTAGATTTACAATTCTGGATGCAGTTGGGACTATCCCTTATAATATTTTCTATCATAGTATTCTATGGTTTTTCACAGATAACAAAATGGTTTTTCAGGAATATTCAGGAGGACGGCGGATCACAATATATCTTTGTATTAGGTATCGTTTTTGCCTCAGCTTTTCTGGCAAAATTGGCAGGCGTTGAACCTATAATCGGCGCTTTTCTTGCCGGTCTATCCCTTAACAGGTTGATACCTCATACTTCTCCTCTGATGAGTAGAATTGAATTTATTGGAAATAATCTGTTTATTCCATTCTTTCTTATTTATGTGGGTATGAATGTGGATCTTAAGGTTTTAATTAATGGTTATCAGGCATTGCTGGTAGCTGGTATTTTGATCGCTGTTGCATTATCTACTAAATGGATTGCTGCCTTTTTAACACAGAAAATTTTTCGCTATTCCAGACCGGAACGAGAACTTATTTTTGGTTTGAGTAGCTCTCATGCTGCTGCAACATTGGCGGTAATACTTATTGGGTTTGAACTTAGGCTTTTTGATGAAAATATATTAAATGGTACCATTTTACTCATTTTGGTTACCTGTCTGGTCAGTTCTTTTGCTACTGAAAAGGCAGGAAGAAAACTAGCTATTTTGGAAGCAGAAAAGAAAACGGAGTTTACTGATTTCCCGGAGCGAATACTTGTACCTATTGCCAATCCTGTCCACATAGAGCAAAAAATAGATCTGGCTGTAATGCTCAAAGGTGTGGATTCTGATCAGCCCATATTTGCGTTGACAGTAGTTAAAGATGATGATGATGCAAAAGAGCAGGTGCTTATGGCAAATAAAATGCTTGAAAAAGCTATCAGGCATGCATCACTTACTGAGAATAAAGTAAATGTTGTTTCTCGCATTGATCTGAATATTGCTAATGGTATTTCAAGAGCTATTAAAGAATTACTGATTTCCGAAGTAATCATTGGCTGGCATGGTAAACCCGGGGCGAAAGAGTTGATATTCGGAAGTGTGTTGGATAGCTTATTGGAGAAAGCCGAGCAAATGATAATTGTGTCTAAGGTGATCCATCCGTTGAATACTATTAAAAATATTATCGTGCTGGTACCACCAAATGCTGAGGCTGAAAAAGGATTTTCCAGATGGATTAAGTCCGTAAAGCTTTTGTCAAAACAAACAGGTTCCGGACTGTATTTTTATGGTGAAGCAGCTTCAATTGAAAAAGTAAAATCTTTCATCAATTTAAGTAAACCAGGAGTAGATGCACAATATAAAGTTTTTACTCACTGGGATGATTTTCTTGTAATGTCGCGTATGATTTCAAAAGATGATTTATTTGTTCTTATTAGTGCCCGGAAAGGAACAATTTCATACAATTATAACCTCGATTTGATTCCAAACGCTTTGACTAAACATTTCGAAGATTATAGCTTTTTGATTATATATCCTGAACAATACAGTGTTGATCCTGAAAACAGGAATCTTCAGCTTGATGGTATGACCACAGCACCTATAGAAGAGGATATTCAAAGAATCAACAAAATCGGTAGGGCTGTTAAGAAGATTTTCAAAGGTTATATTAAATAATCAAGCTTTTCATACTCCATCCGGACTTTTTAAAAGTTTTTGCCTTTTCCATCATTATGGCAGGGATAAGCAACATGCTGAAGGCATACATCGAATCTTCCACAGGTATTGTAAATATCCTGATGCCAAGATTATGAAAGTCGTTATACCATACTACTTCTCCTTCAATAAAACTTCCGGTAAGGACGCCGTTAACTATTAAAAAAGGTATCAAAATAAAAAGGAAAGATATGTAGAACCTTTGCAACACAGAAAATGCAAATATAACCGACATAAAAGTTAATAATGATGTAAGAGTTAAAACATAAAATGTATATAGTTTTTCAGTATTGGAAATTGCAATTAAAAAACATATTAAAATTTGAATAACAGCGAGGTATCTTGTTGTTTGCTTGTTAAGATTAATTGTTGGTAGATAGGTAGCAATAATAAAGTGAATAAATAAGCTTGCATAGGGAATGCAAATAAAAAATAACCATTCCTCTAAAGGTAGATGAAAATATTTTATTCCGGTAATATACCGGTTATTAAACCCCCATACTCCGTTTCCGGTAAAATATATATCCCAGGGAATAAAAATAAAAGCCATTATGGCTATCCCTGCAAACAAAGGCTTCCATTCGTATTTGAATTTCTCTTTGCCTGCGAAACTGAAAATAAGTGGAAGGATTATACTTAAAACATTTATCAGAAGGTAAAGATACATCAGGATATTTTTTTAAATTCTTTAAAATATTTTAAAGGAACCAGAAGCATGCCAAAGCATTCACCATTTTCTTTCTGCAGGTGTTTGTGGTGTATTTTATGAGCTCTTTTTATTGCTGCGAGATACATATTATTGGTCTTTTTAAAAATTTTCAGACGCTGATGTATAAATACATCATGTATCAGAAAATAAGTAAAACCATATAAAGTTATGCCCAGGCCTATACATAGGGCCGGTTTGTATATTCCGGCTGCACCTATCCAGAGCAATAGAATACCCGGGCTTGCAAAAATTAAAAAGAAGCTGTCATTTTTTTCAATTATTCCCGCTGATTCCTTTTTATGATGATCTTTATGCAACTTCCAGAGAAAGCCGTGCATTACATATTTATGGGTTGCCCAAGCAACAAATTCCATAAAGGAAAATGCTCCTGCTATCAATAGAATATTCAAAATCAGATTCATTATAATGTTTTTTCAATTAATACCAGTATTCGTAAGTAAACTAGAATTTGAAGTTTCTGTTAATGTCCGTCAATCCATCTCTATATACTTTTAAAGCCCTTTCCGTGGCAGTTTTGTGGTCTATAATTGGAGCAGGGTATTCATGGCTGTTTAGTTCTTTGATCCATTTTCGGATGTATTTTCCTTCCGGATCAAATTTCTTTTGTTGTGTGATGGGGTTAAATATGCGAAAATAGGGAGCAGCATCACAGCCGCAACCTGCTGCCCATTGCCAGTTTCCAACATTGGAAGCTAGCTCATAATCTAATAATTTTTCCGCAAAGTATCTTTCACCCCAGCGCCAATCAATTAATAGATGTTTGCATAAGAAACTCGCCGTAATCATTCTCACTCTGTTGTGCATAAAACCTGTCTCATTCAGTTCCCTCATACCTGCGTCTACCATCGGATATCCTGTTTTTCCCTCACACCATGCCTTGAAATCAGTTTCATCATTGACCCAGTGTATCATATCATATTCTGATCTGAAACAATGGTGGACGGTTTCGGGATAATGGAAAATTATCATTTGAAAAAACTCTCTCCAGATTAATTCATTGAGCCATGTTTCATTCAATATCTTACCTATTTTTAAAAGTTTTCTTATGCTTAACGTGCCAAAACGAATATGCAAACTTAGTTTACTGGTACCTTCCGCAGCCGGCATATTTCTAAAAAGGTGGTAACTTTTTATTGTTTCAGTAAAAATTGCCTGAGGCGGAAATGATAAGTCTGTCCAGGAAAATTTTAAATCCTTAAGAGACGGCAGGGTGGACGATGAATTATCTATAAGGTTTTTTAATAATCCAATTGAGTTGTAATTTTCAACATGAATATCCTTCAGAAGGCTCTTCCATTTTGACATGTACGGTGTATAAATTTTGTAAGGACTTCTGTCTTCTTTCAGTATTTCTGTAGGGTTGAATATTACATGGTCTTTAAAAGACTGGAAGGGTATATTTTTTTTATTAAGAATTGCGCTGACTTTTGTATCTCTTTTTATAGCGTAAGGTTCATAATCTTCATTGGTGAACACGCCTTTTAAATTTGGATCTGTGGAAAGTTTAGTAAAAATTTTTTCCGGTTTACCGATATAAAATTTAATTCCCTTTTTATTTTTATTTAAATCATCGTGTATCGATTTCAGTGTTTTATGAATAAAATTTACTCGCTTATCGTCTTTTGAAAGCTCTTTGAGAATATTTGAATCAAAAATAAAAATCGGCAATACCTTAAATCCTGAATCCAATGCTTTAAATAGTCCATGGTTGTCGTCAATTCGCAGGTCTCGTCGAAACCAGAAAATTACATAGGATTCATTCGGCATAAAAACTATTATAACATATTTAATCTGTACCGGATGTAGGAGTTAATCATTATTCCTATTTTGACTTCATTTGGAATTCTGATTCTCTCGGTAAGAATTCGACCTGATTGAACAGAGATTATTTTTTGAAATAAGGCTTTATAATAAGTAAAAGCAAGGTAAACCCCCAGTCTTGCTCCTGCAGGTAGTTGCTTAATTCCATTTAAGGCTTCTTCAAATTCTTCAAGAATTTCTTTTATAATAACGTCCTTCTGTTCAGTTGTTATAGATTCAGGATCTATACCTGGAAAATAACTTCTTCCCAATTGAGAGTAATCCTCAGAAAGGTCTCTTAAAAAATTCACTTTTTGAAATGCTGAACCCAAAAGTCTTGCTGGTTCCTTTAGCGTGTCATATAATTCAGTATTACCATTACAAAAAACTTTTAAGCACATAAGTCCTACTACTTCTGCTGAGCCATATATATATGCAGAAATGGATGTGTTTGTATGAGTTTTTCGATACAGGTCCATTTTCATGCTATCCAGAAATGCATCGATCAATTCTTTGTCAATACTGTATTTACATACAACTACCTGAAAGCTGTTTAATATAGGATTAAGGCTGATTCTTTCATGAATAGCTTTATAGGTTTCCTTTCGGAAATCTTCCAATAGCAGTTCTTTATCAAAGTCATGAAAACTATCTACAATTTCATCTGCAAATCTGACAAACCCATAAATACTGTATACAGGATCTCTGAATTTTTTGTCCAGCAGATATATTCCCAATGAGAAACTTGTACTATAAGCATTAGTGACAAGTTTGCTGCAGTTAACTGAGACTGTATCAAATAATGACTTCATGTTTTGTTAATTTGTTTTTAACACTTCATTCGCTGCCAGCTGTCCGGAAATAATAGAGGGCGGCAGGCCAGGGCCCGGCACGGTTAATTGTCCCGCATAAAAAAGGTTTTTGATTTTTTTGCTTCTGATTTTTGGTTTCAAAAAAGCAGTTTGACTTAATGTATTTGCAAGTCCGTAAGCATTTCCTTTATATGAATAATAATCAGTTATAAAATTGCTGTGTGCATAGCTTATCTTTACCTGAATATTTTCTTTGAATTTCTCCTTTATTTTTTCTTCGATCCTGAAAATGATTTTTTTAAAATATTCTTCCTTTATTTCTTCAGTATCCTGAAGCCCGGGAGCTACCGGGATCAGGATAAACAAATTTTCACAACCTCCTGGTGCCACTGTAGCATCTGTATTTCCAGGAGCGCAAACGTAGAACAGAGGATTAGAAGGCCATGAAGGTTTATCATATATTTCCCTGGCATGAACATCAAAACTTTTATCGAAGAATAAATTATGATGTTGTAGACCTTTCAGCTTTTTGTTAATTCCTAAATAGAATATTAAAGACGAGGGGGCTAATTTTTTATTTTCCCAATATGCAGGCGAATAGGTTCTGAATTGCTGTTCCAATATATTTTGCTCCACATGATGGTAGTCAGATGCGGCAATCACGTAATCAAAAGTTTCATAGCCGTTATTAATGAAAGCGCCGGAAATGGTGCGGTCATGATATGAAAATTTCTTTACTTCTGAATTAAACCTGAATGTGACACCTTTTTCTCTCGCCAATTGATACATGGCTTTGACAACAGAATACATACCTCCCTCAGGATACCATGTCCCTAAATTTATATCTGCATAATTCATCAGGCTGTAAAGGGCAGGAGTATTTTGTGGCTTAGCTCCAAGGAATAATACCGGAAATTCAAGCAGTCTTCGTATTTTAGTATCGCTAAAATTATTCCTGATTACTGAGCTGATGGATGAGAAAAGATTTAATTTGAAAATCTGAAGCAGTATTCTTTTGTCCAGGAGTTCTAACATAGAATTTCCGGGCTTGTATACCATTTCCTGCATTCCGATTTTATATTTTATTTCGGCGTCTTTTAAGAATTTTTTCAGTTTATCTGCACTTCCTGATTCTATGGATTCAAATTGTTGAAGCAGAAGTTTAAAATCCGCATTTATGTCCCATTCAGAATTATCTTCAAAAAATATCTTGTATGACGGATCTAATCTTGTCAGAGAATAATAGTCAGATACTTTTTTATTATAGGTATTAAAAAAATTTTCAAATACATCCGGCATCCAATACCAGCTTGGCCCCATGTCGAAGGTATATCCTTCTTTTTTTATCTGTCTTGCTCTGCCACCTGGTTGATCATTTTTTTCTGCTACCGTAACATCCCAGCCATGATGGCTCAAATGTACTGCAGCAGATAAACCTGCTACTCCGGAACCTATAACAAGACAGCTTTTCTTCATAGTGGTTGAATTGAATACTTAATTCATATTCATATTAAATGTTCTGTAAATCTAATAATAAATTTTTAATGTTTAATCAAAACAAAAAAAAGTTAAACAAAATTTTGCGTGTAAAATCAATGATTCGGAAATTGTATTATTAACTTACTGATTTTTAACTGCTTTTACCAGACTGGTGAAGCCGGGATAGAATGTGAAATTTTCAAATTTCGAAGGTGGTACTTTTTCAATGATTTGACCGGAAAATATAAAATGAGCTTTTCTTTTGCTGAACTTCTGGTATAATTTATTCAAATATTCAGTTGCTTCATCAGGAGCCGGATTAGTGGTCATAATGGAAATATAATTTAACCGGCTCCCGTAGATTTCATGTATTTCCAAAAGGTCTTCCATAGGAACACTCTGTCCAAGATAAATACTTTTTTTGCCGGAAGATTTTATAAGGTAGTGGATATACAGCAATCCTAATTCATGAATTTCATTTTCCGGTAAGAACAGGCAATAAACAGGGTTTTCGGGGTTATCAGGTAGCAAGGGACATTTATCTATCGCAGCGTAAAGTTTTCCTCTAATGAAGCCGGATATAAAATGTTCCTGTGCCGGACATATAGCATTTGCCTGCCAAAGTATTCCTATTTCTCTAAGCACAGGAATAAAAATTTCTTCAACAATGTAATTGAAACCATGCCTTGAATATACTTTAGAAATAATTGTTTCAAGTGCAATTTCATCGAAGCTTAGAATTGCCAGCTTTATAGGGTTAAATATTTCAGTTTCATCATTATATTTCTGAGATGTATCTTTTACCAATTGATGCAATTGTTCCGGAGAAAGAGATGCAATGGAGGAAATTTTAAATCCGTATTTATTGAGATAGGAAATGTTAAGGATAGCTTTTAGGTCATCAAGATTGTAAAGTCTGATATTCGTATCGGTTCGGGAAGGTGAAAAAAGCTGATACCTTTTTTCCCAGATTCTAATGGTGTGTGCTTTAATACCGGAAAAATTTTCCAGGTCTTTTATGGAAAAATGTTCTTTATATAAAGTCACATGTTTAGTTTTTTGTAATGATAGTTAAACAAATGTTCAAATACAAATACAAAGATAGAATTCAGCTTTTGTGTAAATTTGATTTTATTTTTTGGAAGTTTTATAAGCTATTTATGCAAAAAATTGTATATTTTCTTTCCTTATTGGTGTTTTTGTCCGGAAGTGTCATTTATGGTCAGGTTAATGAAGAAAATGTTGAGAAGTATGGATCAGGTAAAGTATTTAGAAATGTTGACAGCCCGGCTTCATTTCCGGGAGGACCGGAAGCCATGAGGGAATTTTTTAAATTATATTTCGATGCATATGTGGAACAAGGGAATGCTTTAGAGTCTGCAATAGAAGGTTATGTTGAGGCCAGATTTATAGTAGAACCTAATGGTAAGATTAAATATGTCGAAATTATTAAAAGCTACACCCAGGCTTATGATGAAGAAATGATCAGAACTATTAAAAGGATGCCTAAGTGGACTCCTGCAATGGTGGATGGAAAACCTGTAAGATCTTTTCAACTTATAAGTACGGTTTAAAATTCTTCTCTTATTAGATTTTGGCACAGGTTTTGACCATAACTGATATATTTTTAAACTTTTATTTTTTCAATGGATTAATTCAATAGCATAATCCAGGTTATTTTATTAAATTACTTATATTTTTTTATTTAAAACTATGAAAAACTCACTCATCACCAAACTAGCAGTATGCTTTGTTGCCATTTTGTTTCTTGCCGGATGTAAGAAAGAAAAAGAAGAGGTAAAACCTAAAAAAACCACACAATCTGATCAGACAGGTTCTGCAGCAGCAGATGAAGGGATTGAAAATGTGAATGATTTCGTAAACAACAAGGTAGGAAATGGAACTACCAAGACAGCCAGAATTTCCGGAAGGGTTGAAGAATATCAGCTTCCTTGTGGTGTTGTTTCCGTTGATTCTACTTTAAATAACCAAACTGGAAAATGGGAATACAAAATGAAATATGGAGATAAGAACAAATGTACATATACGAAAAAGGGAGGTGAAATTGTATTTGGACTTGAAAGTGGTACATCATTCAATCAGGTTGGTGCAGTTTACAAGGTAACCTTTATTAATTACACTGTGCAGGCCGATGCAACAGGAGAAATAGTTACAGTAAACGGAACAGTTAGAGTAACAAATGTGAAAGGTGGATATGCCTGGGAAGTAGTTTTGGATAATTCAAAAACTGTGGAGCATAAGGTGAGAGGTTCATTAAATATTACCTACTCTAATAATGAATCCAGAGTAAAGAATTATTTTCAATACAGAACATGGTCAAATAGTTCTGCCGGATGGCCCGGACTTACTTTTGAAGTGGATGGAGATTCTATAAATGGAGCTATCAGGATTTCTGAGACAGGAAAAACTCTTGATGGAAATCATGATTACTATAATCAGGTAATAACACCATTGAAATGGAATAATTGCGGATCCACATGGGCAGGTCCATATAAATTGAAATTCGGAAATGTTAAGATGAATATTTCCGTACCAAATGTAGTAGCATATGCACAGGTGGAAGCAGGATATAAATTTGATCCAGCTACTGCCACAGGTAGTTTGGTAAATGATTGTAGTTCTGATTCATATAAACTGACATTCGTTTACGGTTCTACAACTATTACAAAATATCAGTTATATTAATAAAGAAAATATTTAAGATTAACAGAGATGCTGTATCACAGTATCTCTGTTTTTTTTTCGGTCTATTTTACCTGATTCAGTTTCTATAAATCTACTTAAATAATATATCTTCTTAGGGGTTTTATATGAATCAATTGATTTCTTTAAACTCCTCATCAATTCTGCTTCATCATATTTCTCAATTGTTTCAATAATTAAAATTACTTTTTCATTCAATTTCTGATCCGGAATTGAGGAGATGAAAAAACGACTTGAAATTTTTAGTGATTGAAAAACGGCGGCAATTTCTTTTTCCAACTCCTCCGGAAATATTTTTATGCCTCCGCTATTGATTACATTATCATATCGCCCTTTCCAAATAAACTGGTTGTTACCAACAAACTCTACAATGTCGTTTGTCTGAACTGTTTCATTATTGCTTACTTCTCCTTTTACCCATAAACAACCTCTTTCATCTGCGCCGGCAGTTATTCCTTCTAACAAGGTATATACGCTACTTTTGGTCATTCCATTCATCCTTCGTAGAGCTACATGACTAACTGTTTCTGTCATTCCATATGTAGCATAAACTGGCACATCAATCATTGCAGTTTTTGCTTCTGTATTTTCTGAAACCGGTGCACCACCCACAATAATGGCTTTCATTTCTTTACAAAATTCATTGAATCCGGAGTATTCTAAAAGCTTTTCCAACTGCAGTGGTACAAGGGCGGTGAAATGAAATTTGATGCCGGAATCAAAATCTTCAAAAGGAAAGGATGTGGGTTTCGTAATATACAGCTCAAGATTTAAGTACATGCCTCGAACCAGCATCATTTTACCAGCTATATAGTCTGTATTCAGGCATACCAGCGCTTTGTCACCAGGTGAAAGTGAAAGTGCTTTCCCGGTCATTGCAGCACTGGCCTCCATTTGTTTTCTTGAAAGGTGAACAGGCTTTGGTACAGAAGTAGATCCGGAAGTAGTAATTATAAAATCAGATTTTCCTATAAGCCATTCTCTACAGAATTGAAATATTCCTGATTCATATTCATCAACAGGAGAAAATTTGTTTGTTATAATGTCTTCTGCAGAAAATTTTCTCCCGTTGTAATGAACAAAAAACATAGTGCTTATGGGAATTTAGGATATTTAGAAAAGTCGGGTGTTCTTTTCTCCAAAAATGCGTTCTTACCTTCTTTTGCCTCTTCAGTAAGATAATAAAGTAATGTAGCATTTCCTGCTAGTTCCTGGATACCCGCCTGCCCATCCAGCTCTGCATTAAATGCACATTTAAGCATTCTCAATGCAAGAGGACTTTTTTCAAGAATTTTGTTACACCATTCAATAGTAGTCTCCTCTAGCTTATCAAGAGGTACAACTTTATTTACCAATCCCATTTCCTGTGCATCTTTTGCATCGTACTGATCGCAAAGGAACCAGATTTCTCTAGCTTTCTTTTGTCCTACTATTCTTGCCAGGTATGATGCACCAAAGCCACCATCAAAACTTCCGACCTTCGGGCCTGTTTGGCCGAATCTTGCATTATCAGCAGCAATAGTTAAATCACAAACCACATGCAATACATGACCTCCTCCGATTGCCCAACCAGCCACCATTGCAATTACAGGCTTAGGGATAGATCTGATTTGCTTTTGAAGGTCCAGCACATTAAGTCGAGGTACCTGATCTTGTCCCACATATCCTCCATGCCCTCTAACGCTTTGATCGCCGCCGCTACAAAATGCTTTTCCTCCTTCACCGGTAAGAATTACTACTCCTACATCTGTATTTTGCCTTGCCAGTTCCATAGCATCACTCATCTCCTGTACTGTTTTGGGAGTAAATGCATTGTGTACATGAGGCCTGTTAATAGAAATTTTAGCTATTCCTTTGTAATATTGAAATAATATTTCTTCGTATTCCTTTAGTGTCTTCCACTCAAATTTACTTTGCATATAATTCAACTGTTTTATTTTTAAATAATTTAAATACTTCTGTATTGACTGATACATCGGTATCAATCTCCATTATTTTTGCCTTTTCAGAAGGAGTATAAAATGAAACAAGACAATTATCTATGTCTTGGAAATTTTTGCATAAATGATGTTCAATGTTAAATTCTTTTGCAAGAGAGGTCGCATTTAGTTTTTGTTTAGTAACGAAGTATTCGTCCACTTCCGGTTCTGCAGAAGGTCCATCTATCAACTTAAAAATTCCACCTCCGTGGTTGTTAAGTAATATTATTCTTAGATTTTTATAGTCGTAATTATGCCAAAAAGCATTTCTGTCATAAAAGAAGGCCATATCACCTGTAAGAAGCACAACCTGTTTATTGCCTGAAAATGCAGCGCCCATGGCAGTACTGGTTACTCCATCAATTCCACTGGTACCTCTGTTGCAATATATTTCTAAATCTTTTTGGCTTGAAAAGTAATTAGCATATCTAACCGGCATGCTGTTAGAAAGATGAAGCAAAATGTTCTCCGGCAGATTTTTCATAACTTTTTCAATAGCTGAAAATTCATTGAAAGATAATGGTTCGTGAAAAAAATTATTAATAAAATTCTCTGCTTTAGTATTTAATTTTTTCCAAATATTATTATAACTGTTATTGGTTCCAGAATAATTTACATTTTCAAAAAAGTATGTTGCGCTCACAGGTATAATTTTACATAAGCATTGGAATGTGTCGGCCCCGATCCCTGATGGATCAATATGCCAATGTTCTTTCGGTGGGTTATTTCTTAATAGTTGTTTTAGCGGTTTGGATATAATTGATCGACCAAATGTAATCAGCAAATCAGGACTTAGAATTTTTCTATTATTATCATAGGATAGTATGATGTCATGTTTAGTTATTGCCCCGGTTAAATTATGGGTGTTTGAAATAATGTCACCTATAATAACAGCTTGTGTTTTTTTACAAAAGTTTTCTAAAGCAGTTTTCAAGGCATTATCTATTTTGCCCTGTCCCGCTACTATAAGAATGTCTTGAAAGCTGCTTATTTTTTTATGAAGTTCTTCCAGCAGTGCATTATTGATAACATTGTCATTTGGAATGGTATTGATTATACGTGTATTAACATCAAATCGTACTGGCTTGAAGCTGTTGGGATAAAAAGGTTCTCTTAAAGGTACATTAATATGTACCGGACCTTTAGCAGCTGTTAGTGCCAGATTTATTGCTTCGTTAATGGTTCTGTTAATATGCCAAACCGAATCAGGATGAGAATGGTCTACAGGCAGATGGTAAGATTTTTTTACATGGCTTCCATAAATATTTTGCTGTTTTATAGTTTGGCCATCCAATTGATCTATCCATTCATCCGGCCTGTCTGCTGTAATAACAATTAATGGAATCTGACTGTAATATGCTTCAGCTACAGCGGGAGCATAGTTATACGCAGCAGATCCTGATGTGCACACAAGTACAACAGGTTTTTCCGTTGTAAGACTTATACCAAGAGCAACAAAGGCTGCAGATCTTTCGTCACTTATGGTCTTAACCTGAAAGTCCGGATGTCTTGTAAAAGCAAATGTTAAAGGCGCACACCTAGACCCCGGGGAAAGAATAGCGTTATTTATTCCTTTACGGGCACAGATTTCTGCAATGTTGTAAATTGCCTCCACAGTGTTTTGCTTTTTTTAGTTTTTATATCAGTTTGCTTTCAATAATTTTAAGCTTAAGCTCAGTTTCTTCCCACTCTTTTTCGGGGTTAGAATCTTTGGTTATTCCTGCTCCTGCAAATAAAATAGCTTTTTGATTTTTAATATTGCAGCATCTGATATTGACAAATATATTAATTTCATTTTGAATGTTAACAGGTCCTAGATATCCTGAATAGAATGTTCTATCAAAACCTTCAGTTGCAGAAATATATGCAGCGGCAGAATCTTTGGGCATACCACAAACAGCGGATGTCGGATGTAATAATCGAAGCATTGTGCTTGTGAGGTATGGGAAATTTACTTCGTTGATGTTGACATAAAAATCCGTGCAAAGGTGCATTAAGTTGCCTGCCATTACAGTCCTGGGTCCTTCTTCCTCAAATTCTCTTAAACGGATATGTTTGAAGCAATTGATAATGTACCTGCTTACCAAAGCTTGTTCTTCTATTTCCTTTTGTTTCCACACAGCCTCCGATAGTGAGGCCCCGGACTTAGAGGCCTGGGTGCCTGCAAGCGCAATGGTTTTGAATATTCCTCCTTTATTTTTTGATACTAGTATTTCAGGCGATGATCCTAGCCACATTCCTTCACCCGGAATATAACAAAGTGAATTGAATGCATCGGGATAATCAGAACACAGCTTATTGAATATGGTTACAGGATTATAGTTTTCAGGTAATTCTAATGTTTTATTTCTTGCCAGCACCACTTTCTTTAGTTCTTCATTAGTGATTGTTGCTATAGCTTTATTAACATTAGAAATATATTCTTCCTTTGAAGTAGATTTTACTTCGCTAAATGGGAAATTCTGCTGAGGAATTTTATCGAAAATCTCATTGAATTTCTCAGTATCATTTACTTTTAAAAATAACTTCTTGTTAGCTTCGTCAAAACTAACTGAGGCCTTGATAAAATAACCTTTTTTATCAATATCAAATGGATTAAAAATAAATCCTTCGGGGTAATCCTCTATATTATCTGCAATATTGTTGTAAGATGGATAGAGGTCGATTATCAGTTGTTTTGATTTGGATTCCGGAAGAGACCATATAGCCACAGGAAGGTTGTGGTTTGTTGCAGCGAAAAATAAATCTTCAAGGTTTAAAGTTTGATTAATAATATTCATCCCTACTAAATCTACATTTAAGATAAATTAAAGTCTGAAGTCAATAGTTTTAAGTCAATAGCCCAAAGTCAATAGTCTTTAGTCAATAGTCCAACATCCAATCTATTCCTGTTTTTTGGGAAGGATTGCCATGGTTAATCTGCTTATACAGACAAGTTCATTCATTTCATTGACAATTTTAATATCCCAGATATGAGTTTTTCTGCCAAAATGGATAAGTGATGCTTTTCCGTACACAAAACCTTCCTTTACGGCTTTAACATGGTTGGCGTTAATTTCCAAACCTACGCAAAAGTGGGTATTTAAATCTATACAGCAACTTGAGCCTATACTTCCCAAAGTTTCTGCCAGAACCACCGAGGCACCACCATGTAACAGTCCCATAGGTTGCCTTGTCCTGTCATCCACAGGCATTTTCCCTGAAAGATAGTCTTTCCCTACTTCTGTACATTCTATCCCTAAATGTGAAACAAGAGTGTTTTTTGAAAGTTTATTTAAATGATCCGGGGTAATTTGAGGATTAATCATTATTTTGCATAAGGTGTTATACAAAAGTAGGAAAATAACCGTATGATTAAAACTCTGTGATGAACAGGATGAAATCATAATGTCGGTTGACCTAATTGTTTGATGCTTAACAAGTTTGAATGAATTAAAATGAAAAAAATATACCTGATCAGACATGGTCAGACAGATTATAATTTAAAAGGTATTGTTCAGGGAAGTGGGGTAGATACAGATTTAAATGATACAGGCAGAGAGCAGGCGAGGGCCTTCTATGAAAGGTACAAACTTATCAAGTTTGATAAAATTTATATTTCCGCATTAAAAAGGACCAGGCAGTCTGTTCAGTTATTTCTTGATAACGGTATTCCTTATGAAGTTCATCCTGAATTAAATGAGATTAGCTGGGGAAATAAAGACGGTCAGGTTATTTCCATGCAAGACAATGATGAGTATATCAAAATGGTCAGGTCATGGAGTAGTGGAAATCTGGAGTACAGGATTGAAGGAGGAGAAAGCCCTATTGATGTTCAAGCCCGCCAAAAGATTTTTCTGAAGAAGATTTTACCAAGAAAAGAAGAATCCACCATTCTTATTTGCATGCATGGTAGAGCAATTCGGATATTGCTTTCTACCCTTATGGACCATGATCTGAGCTGTATGGAACAGTTTGATCATCATAATCTTGGCTTGTATATCCTGAACTACTCAGGTGAAAAGTTCTCAATTGAGAAGGCAAATTGCATGGAACATTTACAGGATTTAGCCCGTTAAAAACAATGTATAAAGACATTTTAATAAGTGCTTTACGTAATAATTCCTGTTTTGCCTACCTTATTCTGTCTGGATTGTATAAAAGTCATTGCATTTTAAAAAATCATATAATAGTTTAGTAACCATTAATTTTAGTGCCAACATGTTATCAAGAGTTCGTTTTATTGACAAACAAAAATCAGGTTTTTTTGCAGCAGTAAGAGAAAGAGTTGACGATTATTTTAAAGCCAATAATTTATCAAAAAATGCCAATGGCTTAATGTATTTTAAGACCATTTTTTACCTGGGAGGATTTGTGTCTTTTTATGCCTTAATTATATCCAACCAATTTACCCCAGGTTGGATGTTATTTTTTGCAATTTTATTAGGTGTGTTTTCTGCATGTATTGGATTTAACATCTGTCATGATGCTGTTCATGGATCATATTCCTCAAATGCAACAGTAAATAAAGTCTTCGGTTATCTGTTCAATTTAATCGGTGCAAATACTTTTGTCTGGAGCGTTACACACAATGTTGTACATCATACCTACACTAATATTCACGGGAATGACGAAGATCTGGAAATTGCTCCCGGACTAATAAGACTTGATCCGAATGATAAATTCAGAAAGTTTCAGAAGTTTCAACACATATATGCTTTTTTCCTCTATGGCTTTGCCAGTTTATCATGGGTGTTCCGTAAGGATTATGTAAAATTTTTTAAGAAAGAAATCGGAGGAATAGAGAATACAAAGTACACTAAAAGAGACCTGATTGAATTATTTGGCTTTAAAGCTTTGTACTATGTTATGTTTATAGTTATACCTCTTATTGTACTTGATATTAGTTTCTGGCAGTTCCTGGTAGGATTTCTGGCACTTCATTTCGCAGAAGGATTTGTGTTAGGAATTGTATTTCAGTTGGCTCACGTGGTGGAAAATACCGAGTTTCCTGAAACTAATACAGATGGTAATATAGAGGAAGCATGGGCGGTACACCAAATGAAAACTACCGCTAATTTTGCAAGAAAGAGCTTTATAGCAACCTGGATTTGCGGAGGTTTAAATATGCAGGTAGAACACCATCTTTTCCCTAAGATATGTCATATCCACTATCCGGCCATTTCCGAGATAGTAAAAAAGACTGCGGAAGAATTTAATGTACCTTATAATGAATTTCCTACATTCTTAAAGGCTGTTTCTTCACATTATACCGTTTTGAAAAAGTACGGTACGCCATCCTTTTCATAGGATAAACATTTCAATAAAAAATCGATTGATATTCAATATTTCAGATATTACCCAAACAGTTTTGTACCGGGTAATATCATTTTTTTAATATTTATTTTTAAATTTGAAAAAGCAAAATTGTGATTTGACTTTATTTTAAAGTATTATTACGGTTTAATTGAAAACATTTAAGGGAATTTTTTAAAGAGAGTATCAATGGCTGAAGTCATCAAAATGCCTAAAATGAGTGACACAATGACTGAGGGAGTCATTGCTGCCTGGCACAAAAAAGTTGGAGATAAAGTAAAATCCGGAGATGTGCTGGCTGAAGTGGAAACAGATAAAGCTACTATGGAGCTGGAATCTTACGAGGATGGAACGTTGCTTTATATTGGAGTAAAAGAAAAAGAAGCAGCGCCGGTTGATGGAATAATTGCTATCATCGGAAATGAAGGGGAAAATGTTGAAAACCTTATAAAGCAGCTAGCCGGAAAATCAGGTGGTTCAGCTCCCGGCAAAGAAGAAAAAAAAGCTGAAGCTGAAGCTCCCTCAGCACCTGCAGTTGATACTTCAAATATTAATGCCGAAGTAATCAGAATGCCTAAAATGAGTGATACCATGACTGAGGGTACCATTGTTGCTTGGCATAAAAAAGTAGGTGATAAAGTAAAATCAGGTGACTTACTTGCTGAAGTAGCAACTGATAAAGCAACTATGGAGTTGGAATCTTATGAGGATGGTACCTTATTGTTTATTGGAGTAGAAGCAGGAAGTGCTGTTGCTGTAGATGGGATAATAGCTATCATAGGAGAGCAGGGAGTTGATTATAAGCCACTGTTAAATGCAGGTGCTAAAAAGGAAGCACCGGCACCAAAAAAAGAACAAGTTTCAGCAGGTAGTACAAATGGTTCTGCGTCTTCCGCCCCTAAAGCTGTTACAGCAGCTAACTCTACAGGTAGAGTGGTTGCTTCACCTTTAGCAAAGAAACTTGCAAAAGAAAAAGGAATTGACATTGCTAAAATACAAGGATCAGGTGAAGGGGGAAGAATAATCAAGAAAGATATTGAGGAGTTCAAGCCTTCAGCTCAGCCACAGCAAACACAAAAACCAGGAGCTTCTTTAGTTCCCGGCACTGAAAGTTTCGAAGAGGTGACTGTTTCTCAAATGAGGAAAACCATTGCAAAAAGACTTGCCGAAAGTAAGTTCACTGCTCCTCATTTTTACCTTACTATGGAAATTGATATGGATAAAGCCATTGAAGCAAGAACAAGCATCAATGCTGTAAGTCCGGTTAAAGTTTCCTTTAATGACATGGTGATAAAAGCAGTTGCTGCTGCTTTAAGAAGACATCCAAAAGTGAATTCGTCATGGTTAGGAGATAAAATCAGATTTAATAATCATATCCATATTGGTGTAGCAGTAGCTGTTGAAGAAGGTTTACTGGTGCCTGTTGTAAGATTTGCTGACAATAAATCGTTGTCTCAAATTGCAGCAGAAGTAAAAGACCTTGGAGGAAAAGCTAAAAACAAACAGTTGCAGCCATCTGATTGGGCAGGTAATACGTTCACCATTTCCAATCTTGGGATGTTTGGAATAGAAGAGTTTACTGCAATCATAAATCCTCCGGATGCTTGTATTCTTGCCGTAGGTGGTATTAAGCAAACACCCGTTGTTAAAAATGGCCAGATACAGGTAGGTAACATAATGAAAGTTACTTTATCTTGTGACCACCGAGTGGTTGATGGAGCCGTAGGATCTGCATTTCTTCAAACATTGAAAGAGTATTTGGAAGATCCTGTAAGAATTTTGGTTTAAATAGAATTTATAATTTAAAAGCCCCGACAACATTGCCGGGGCTTTTATGTTTTAACGGAAAGATTTATTTTGTTTGAATATGAAGATAAAATCCACTACTGTTGTTGCTGTTCACCATAACGGGCAGGTAGCTATTGGAGCAGATGGGCAAGCTACCATGGGTAATACTGTTGCAAAAAGTAATGTAAAGAAAATCAGAAAACTGCTTGATGGTAAAATTCTCTGTGGATTTGCAGGGTCTACCGCTGATGCATTTACTCTTTTAGAGAGGTTAGAAGAGAAATTAAATGCTTATGGAGGGAACATGAAGAGAGCAGCAATTGAATTGGCTAAAGATTGGAGAACCGATCGATATCTTAGAAGATTGGAAGCAATGCTTATTGCTGCAAATCCAGAAGAGATTTTAATTATATCAGGAACAGGGGATGTGCTGGAGCCGGATAATCAAATCGCAGCTATCGGATCTGGAAGTATGTATGCTCAATCAGCTGCTATAGCCTTAAAAAAGCATGCGCCTCATTTGTCAGCGGAGGAAATTGTTAAAGAAAGCTTGAATATTGCCGCTGATATATGTATTTATACAAATCACAATATTATTCTTGAATCTATTACTGCAAAATAGAATAAAGATTTCGGCTTAATGTCATTAAGAAATTTATATTTTGTATTAATTCTTTTATCCCTTCTTGGGATTGTAGAATCATATGCTCAGGTGACACCTCCTGTTAAAAGGAAGTTCAATGTCGGACTATATGATGGATTGGGAGGTTTAAATCTCTCCTTAATTCCATTGGTGGATGTATCAGTTTTTCATACTACTTTGAGGTTTTCTGCAGGAGCTGATTATTACGGAATGGGATTTACCCAGGAAATATTACCGGTATCTAAAATTTTTTATAATTGGTTCTGGATCGGTTCAGGCTATTATTCCAGCAGAAGGAATAATAGTATGTATTCAGCCAATATTGATACACAAAGTAATTCGTATTCGGTATTAACAGGCCTTAAGGTATATTTTGGCAATCGATGGTATTCCCAATTTCAGCTGGGAGCTTCTAATTCTACCCATACTACTCCCGGATTACCAACCCGAAACGAGACCGGGTTTTATTACGAATTTGGTATAGGTATGAATATTTTTTCTACCTTTTTGCCAAAAAAGAAGGACTGAATTCCTTTAAATGAATTTTCTTGCGCACTTATATCTTTCAGGGGAGAACGAAGGTATTCGCCTCGGAAATTTTATTGCAGATGCAGTGAAAGGGCAGGATATTTTAAAATATAATCCGGAAGTAAGACAAGGGATTATACTGCATCGCAAAATTGATGAATTCACCGATGTTCATAATATTGTTAGGTCAGGAAAATCGAGGCTT
The DNA here is from genome assembly GCA_046290815.1 of Cytophagaceae bacterium. Taxonomy (GTDB): domain Bacteria; phylum Bacteroidota; class Bacteroidia; order Cytophagales; family Cytophagaceae; genus JBKBUF01. Next base: position 133,560 of record JBKBUF010000007.1, read on the forward strand.
TATTCCAGGTATGGAAAATATTCGGCTGTAATTATTGATATTTTCTACGATCACTTTTTAGCTGTAAACTGGAAAAGCTTTTCTTCAGTCCCTTATGATACTTTTGTAAAGGGTTGTTACAAAACCTTATTAAACAACCAACCTTTGCTACCGGATAAAGTAAGTGATTATTTACCCCATATGATCGAAATGGACTGGTTAGGCAATTATATTCATTTATCCGGAATCGAAAGAACTTTGTATGGAATGTCCAGAAGGGCAAAACATCAGAATAATATTGATAAATCGATAGAAATTCTCCATTCTAATTTTGCCGATTTCGAATCAGAATTCCTGAAATTCTTTCCTGAGCTTATAAAATTTGTAAAAAACGAAGGAATAATTTTAATATAATCTGCATTGTTATTTAAATAATACATCCTTTTTTTCTCCTCTTCGTTTAATTCTTTGTAAATCTATTTGTTAAGTTTATTACCAGTGTTGTTTTACTTGTTATTTAACCGTAAAAAAATATTCTTAAATATTCATTTTCAGTTAGTTGCAATTAATATTTTTGGAATATTTTTTGGTTTTATTTGCTTGTGCCAGTATATTTAAATCAATCATTGGAATAATAATATTTAATCACAATTTAAATTTTAGGATTATGAATTTTCTGCTTACAACATGTCTTTTAAGTCAAAAAACTGACTCCAGGGATAGAATAACAGGGGGGATGATAGGAGAAAATGTAAAGCCAAAAGGTATTGAGAAGTTTAATGAGGAAATTCAGGATGGAATTCTTTTTACTCATCAGTTTAAGAAGTATAAAATGAGTAACCCTGCCTATTTAAAAAGTTTGAAAAGACTTAATCCTAAATTTTCCAAATACGGAGATCATATAATAGATGTGTTCTATGATCATCTTGCAGCTTTAAACTGGCAAAAAATTTCACCTGACCAGGATCTTGGTGAATATATAGATAAATTGTATCAATTAATGATAGACTATCATCCGGTGATTCCATACAAAATGAACAGATTAATACCTTTTCTTATCTCCAAAGATCTTTTAAGGACACTTAATACTGTAGATGGGTTGCATAAATATGTAAAATTCATAGCCAAGAAAGATACCTTTCAGGGCAGCTTTGAATATGCGATAATTGATTTGATTGAAAATTATTCTGCTTTCAAAGAAGACTTTGAAGAGTTTGTTGCAGGGGTAGGTGAGTTTATGGAAGAGGTAGAAGCAAAGCATCTGGCTTCATAATTTCAAATGTTTAAGTTTATAGGCTATATCGATTAATGGTATAGCCTTTTTTATTTAATTTCTTCATATACAATTTTTTTGCCTCTGGTACCTTTCCATCTTTCAAAAAATCCTTCCCTTTCTGTTAAGGAAATAAAATCAGGAACAAAGGCAGGAGAGTGGTCAACTCTGGGATTGTCCTTAACAATGATTTTTAAGGTATCTATCACCATTGGAATATGCGTGATCTCAAGCTTTAATTTTTTTCTGAATTTTCTTAGCATTTTATCCTGAAAAGGATCTGTTGCAAGCGCGATATTTTTGAAACCCAATTTGCGCGCCAGAACATAGGAGTAATACAGATTCTCTGTGCTATGCTCTGCTCTTTTCTCTAAGTGAATTACCGAATCAGGGATTCCAAGCGATTGTGCATAAATACTCATTACCTGGCTTTCAATGAAGGGGGTATACACAGCGCTTCCGGAATATATAATGTTATTTGTTATGCCGGTAGTGTACAAATAATGAGACCAATAAACCCTGATTTTCATAATATTGCCCCATGCACTGTCTTCTAAAGGTACACCAGGAACTATTATTGCATCAAAAGGAGCCTGCTTTCTGGCATTGATTAAATTTTTATATGATCTTTTTTGAGATAAACAACCAACAATTGTAAGACAAAGCAAAATGATCGCCTGTACTTTTAAAAATATCCTCATTCTTCTAATTGTTGCTGATTAAACCCATTTTGAATTATTTGGTTTTACCCCCTTCTTTCTTTTCTGCGGTCTATTGTTTGTTTTATTTTTTCGGTACCAAATCTTCTTCCAATATAAAATCTGAAATTTCCATACTGATAGTTTATTCTTGAAAATTGCGAAAGGTTTAGATTTGTATGGTCGGAGTTAACAAAAATACCCGCAAAAAATTTAGGACTATTAATTCCGGTAGCTGCTTTAAAATGCATTTTCGGAACAAAACCTGATTTACTGTAATAATCTTTATTTTCTTTTTTGCCTTCAAGGGCCTGATATCCTATTCCTCCAATTGCTGAAATAGTAATAAAGAAAAGTTTTCGGATAACCACTGTATAAGCATATCCTACTCCGGTTCCGGTGTTGAAAGAATTTAAGTGAATCAGGTTGGCTTCCGGATCTGCAGTATTTTTAAGTTGGAGAGGTACAATACTGGAATCTGAATCTAATTCAAAACTTTTCATATAGCCTCCAACAAGTATTGTTCCTGCCGATTTTTTCTGCCACTCAGTTTGAATAAAAGGTGCTCTATATGAAAACTTTCTGTTATTGATAGAATAGAACAAGCTACCTCCATATATGTATGTCTTAATATCTGATCTCTGAGGATAAGCTTTGTAATTTGTAAGATATTCCGGATCTATTATTTCATAGTTTTTAAGATAAAAACCCTGAAACCTTCCATAATTAAAGTCAGCATAGAATTTTCTTCCATAAATGTAGCTTGTCAGATCAAACTCTTGAGTTTGTCCATATATATGGTTGTCATTATTTATGTGGGGAAGATTAAAAAAAACATTCACACCAATTGATTTGGTGTTTATTCCAAAACCCAGATTTAAGGATTCGTTCGGAGAATATTGAATCGTTTTTTTTGACAGGTTGTCTTTTATTTCAAATTGATTTATTCTGACTGACCCAATAAATTTTATAGTGAATAGTTTATAAGCTTTAATATAGCTGGTGTCATACTTTGGTACTTTTTTATTTTGTCCAAAGCATGATACACTAATTACCAAAAAAAGAATTGTAAATATCCGGAATAACATATCTACCAAAATCTGAATTTACCATTTTTTTCCTCTGATATTAACTTTTTACTTTAAACTTTTACATATTCCTCCTGTATTGTCCGCCTACCTGATATAATGCATGTGTCATCTCACCTAAACTACAGTATTTAGAAACTTCCATCATCGTGTTAAATATATTTTGATTGTTAATAGCTGCATATTGAAGTTCATGCAGCATCTTTGAAGTAAGTTCATTATTTCGATTTTTGAATTCTTTCACATGGCTTATTGCCATTTGTTTTTCTGTATCTGTTGCTCTGATAATTTTATCAGGAATAATGGTGGGGGATCCTGCCGGATCAAGAAATGTATTAACTCCAATGATAGGTAATTTTCCCGAATGTTTTATTGATTCATAATAATGAGATTCCTCTTGAATTTTTGATCTTTGGTACATTAATTCCATTGCTCCCGGAACGCCACCCCTTTCTGAAATTCGTTTGAATTCCATCATTACAGCTTCTTCCACCAGATCAGTTAATTCATTAATGATGAAAGCACCTTGCAGAGGATTTTCATTCATGGTAAGTCCGGATTCTTTGTTAATGATCAATTGTATTGCAACTGCTCTTCGTACAGATTCCTCAGTTGGAGTTGTAATAGCTTCATCGTAAGCATTTGTATGCAGGGAATTACAATTATCATAAATAGCATATAGTGCCTGTAATGTCGTACGTATATCATTAAATGCTATTTCCTGTGCATGTAATGATCTTCCTGATGTTTGAATATGGTATTTAAGCTTCTGCGACCGTTCATTTCCTCTGTAAATATTTTTTATTGCTTTAGCCCAAATTCTCCTTGCCACTCTGCCGATAACAGCATATTCAGGATCTAACCCATTACTGAAGAAAAATGAAAAATTTGGAGCAAAATCATCAATATGCATACCTCTGGAGAGGTAATATTCAACATAAGTGAAACCATTTGCTAGAGTAAATGCAAGTTGTGTTATAGGATTAGCCCCGGCTTCTGCAATATGATAACCGGATATGGAAACTGAATAGAAATTTTTAATTTCTTTTTCTATAAAATATTGCTGTACGTCTCCCATCATCTTTAATGCAAAGGGAGTAGAAAAGATACAGGTATTTTGTGCCTGATCTTCTTTTAATATATCTGCCTGTACTGTTCCTCTTACTTGTTTAAGTGTGTCTGCTTTGATTTTTTCATAGATTTCCTTTGGAAGTACCTGGTCTCCGGTTGTTCCCAGTAACATTAAACCAAGTCTGTCATGTCCTTCAGGTAAACTACCCCTGTATTGTTCCTTTGTATTAAATTTGTTAATTACTTCCGATTCTTTGCCTGTTGATTTGATATAAAGTTCACATTGCTGATCGATGGCTGTATTAAGAAAAAATGAAAGCAGCATCGGGGCGGGTCCGTTGATAGTCATAGACACTGATGTGGTCGGATCTGAAAGATTGAATCCTGAGTATAACCGTTTGGCATCATCCAGGGTGGCTATGCTTACACCGGAATTTCCCACTTTTCCATATATATCCGGTCGTATATCCGGATCTTCACCATAAAGAGTAACAGAATCAAATGCAGTGGAAAGTCTTTTTGCTTTTTGTGATTTAGAAAGATAATGGAATCTTCTGTTTGTTCTCTCAGCAATTCCTTCACCGGCAAACATTCTAGTGGGATCCTCTTCTGTTCTTTTAAATGGGAATACTCCTGAAGTAAATGGAAAATGGCCGGGTAAATTTTCTTTTAATAACCATCTTAATATGTCTCCTTTGTCACTATAATCCGGCAAACTTATTTTAGGAATTTTATTTCCCGATACTGAAGTGCAGGTTAAATTAACTTTTAAATCTTTTTTCCGAACTTTGTATGTATAATATTCACCTTTTAGTTGTTCTTTTTCCTTATACCAGCATTCCAAAATTTGTTTACATTCTAAATCAACTTTTCCCCTCAGTTCATCTAATTTTTCTGACAAAACTTTCTCAATAGCGTCAATGTTAACTATTCTTATAGATTCTTCCAAATGATTAATCTGTCTGACCCATTTGCATTGATCGTCTATCCAGCTATTGTATCTTTCATTGGCCTCTGAAATTTCAGCAAGATATCTGGTGCGATCTGATGGAATAATAATAGTTGCTCCAGATGCAGATTTTATATTTTCCTGAAAATTAAATTTTGAATCAGTCTTCTCATTTAATAACTTAACAATCTTACTAAACAAACTATTGATACCTTCATCATTATATCTGGAAGCAATAGTGCCTATAACGGGTAAAGCATCTTCAGTTATGTCCCACATATTGTGGTTTCTTCTGTATTGTTTTTTTACATCTCTCAGAGCATCTTCCGAGCCTTTCTTGTCAGATTTATTGATGGCAATTACATCTGCAAAATCCAACATATCAATTTTTTCAAGTTGTGAGGCAGCGCCATATTCGGGGGTCATTACATAAAGAGAAATATCAGCAAGTTCGGTAATCTGAATATCAGATTGACCGATTCCTGATGTTTCAACAATAATTAAATCAAATCCTGCAATGCTTAATGCTGTTACCGCATCTTTGATATGGCGGCTGACAGATGCATTCGCTTCTCTGGTTGCCATCGACCTCATGAAAACATTTGGATGATTAATAGCATTCATTCTGATCCTGTCACCTAGTAATGCACCTCCTGATTTTTTTCTGGTGGGATCTACAGATACTACCGCAAACTTTAATGTAGGATGGTTGATAACAAATCGCCTCACCAGCTCATCACATACAGAAGACTTTCCGGCACCTCCGGTTCCTGTTATTCCGAGGACTGGCTTTTTTGATGATGTAGCGGTAACCTTTAATCTTTCATTTTCCACAGCAGTGATACATCTGGATATGTTCAAAAAATCCTTTGTGGTTAAATCAGATAACGAACATTCCTCCGGAGTAGAAAAGTCTGCTTTTGATAACAGGTCATTGATCATCCCCTGCAAGCCTAGTCTCCTGCCATCGTCCGGTGAATAAATTTTACAAATACCATAAGCTTCAAGTTCTTTTATTTCCGTAGGTAGTATGGTTCCGCCGCCACCACCGAAGATTTTGATATGACCTGATTTTTTCTCTTTCAACAGATCATACATGTATTTGAAGAATTCTATGTGGCCACCTTGATATGATGTTACCGCAATTGCCTGTACATCTTCCTGAATAGCCGTTTCTACAATTTCTGATACAGATCTGTTATGCCCCAGATGTATAATTTCAGCTCCTGATGATTGAAGAATCCTCCTCATAATATTTATGGAGGCATCATGTCCGTCAAATAGGGATGCTGCGGTTACAATTCTGATTTTATTCTTTGGTTTATAAGTCTCCAAACTGTCCATTCGTATAGAAAAAGTTAAACAATATCAGGTTTAAGTTATTTTTTCTCAAAGATTTATCAAATTAGATAAGCGAAAATTCAATTTATATTTAAATTTAAAAGAAAATAAACTATATCTTTAAACGGCATAAAAAAAATGAAGAGGCCATTTGGCGTAACAAAATAATATTCAGATGAAAATTGTTTTAAACGAGGAAATTACCAAAGATTATGTTCAAGCCTCATCCAGAGAGTGGTTAGAAACAAATGGATTAGGGGGATGGGCAAGTTCGACTCTTGCAGGAGCTAATTCCAGAAGTTACCATGGTATGTTTGTAGTTGCTACCAATCCTCCTGTAGGAAGAGTTGTTTTAATATCCAAACTTGAAGAATTTGTAATGTTTAGGGATAGGAAATATGAACTAAGCTCTAATCAGTTTCCGGGAAAGATATGTGCTACAGGTTTGGAATATTTTGAAAGATTTGAGCATGAAACTAATCCTGTATTTCATTACAATATTGAAAATACTATTGAAATTTCTAAATCTGTCATAGCCATATATGAAGAAGATAAGGTGATTGTAACCTATGAAGTGAAGAAAGCACCGGGGGAATTTGAAATTGAAATTAAACCTTTTTTGGCTTATCGCGATTATCATAGTCTTCAAAGGCAGAATGACAGAATCAATCAGGAAGCTTTATTTGGAAATGGTCTGCTTCGTCTTAGTCCGTATCCTGAGTACCCTTCAGTTTTCGTCTACATTAGAAATTCTCAGTTCAGATTCAGTCCTGAATGGTTCTTAAATTTTGAGTATAAAGAAGAGTTGAACAGGGGGCTGCAATTTCAGGAAGATCTTTTTAGTCATGGAAATTTTATTGTCAGAGTAAAGCAGGGTAGTAAGGTGGCTGTGGTAATGTCCACTAAAGACCCATCAAGAGAGGATCCTTTCAAACTTGTATCTGCGGAGCAAAAAAGGAGAGAAAGGCTTTCCCGAAACATGACTTTTCAAGATGATCTTATTAAAAGACTTACAATAGCAGCAGATCAATTTGTAGTTCGGAGAGGAAAAAACCTTAAAACTATCATTGCCGGTTACCATTGGTTTTCTGATTGGGGCAGGGATACTATGATTTCCTTACCTGGTATATGTCTGGTTACAGGAAGGTTTGAAGAAGCAAAAAAAATACTCAAAGCCTTTGCCAAAAGCATTGACATGGGGATGATTCCGAATAGATTTCCTGATGAAGGAGAGGAGCCCGAGTACAATACCGTAGATGCTACACTTTGGTTTTTTGTTGCTATTAAACGGTATCTGGACTATACAAATGACAGAAATTTTGTGTTAAAAGATTTGCTTCCTGTCTTGAAAGATATTATTTCCTGGCATGACAGAGGTACAAGATATAATATCAAAGTCGACCAAGATGGATTGTTATATGCGGGCCAGCCTGGTGTGCAATTAACATGGATGGATGCAAAGATTGGAGATTGGGTAGTTACGCCTAGAGAAGGAAAAGCAGTAGAGATAAATGCATTATGGTATAATGCTTTAATGATTTTAGGTGAATTGACAGAGAAGAAGGCTGAATTCAAATTAAGTAAACAATATTACGATAGAGCTGAATCAGTAAAAAACGCCTTTCTTAATACTTTTGTAATACATGACAGAGGTTATCTTTTTGATTACATCAATCATAGTGAAAAGAGTGACGCAATAAGGCCTAATCAGCTATTTGCTATAAGTCTTCCTTATAGTTTGCTTGATCATGATCTATCCCAATCTATATTAAGAATTGTCGAGGAGAAATTATTAACCCCGGTCGGTTTAAGAAGCCTTTCTCCTGATGACCCTATGTTTAGGGGAACTTATCATGGCGACCAGCTTGCAAGAGATGGCGCTTACCACCAGGGTACTGTATGGTCTTGGCTAATCGGTCCTTATATTACGGCAAAAATTAAACTTCAGGGTGATGAAGGCAGAGCTGAGGTATTAAGGTGGATTGAAAGCTTCACTACTCATCTTTCTGAAGCCGGCATAGGTACAATATCTGAAATATTCGAAGGAAATCACCCATTTTATCCAAAAGGTTGCATTGCTCAGGCCTGGAGTGTTGCAGAACTGCTAAGAGCGTATGTAGAGGATGTTTTAGGCGCAGCAAAAACAGGTGAAAGAAGAAGGAAAAGTTAAATCAACGGTTAAAGTTTATAGTTCCCTTAATTGTTTTACATCTTAATGCTTTAAACTTTAAACTTTGAACTTTTACAAAAAGAAGTTCACTGAAAACTTAAATACAAAATTATCTATAAGTTTTGGTTGTACGTAATAACCATACCTGTATAGAAAGCCAGCTCCAACTCCTGTTTTTAAACCCATAAGGTTAACTACAACAATATTGTTTAAAAAGGAGCCGGTCTCGTGGTAGCCTTTTTCCATAGTTTTAAATGGAATTCTAACATGATGTTCAGGATTGCTTAATGATCCGTAGCCGGAGTTGTGCAGAATCCATAATGATGGGGATATGGATTTGGTTAAATAAAACTTTCCAAAATCATGGGAAACGAATAATGCCGCATATCTATCCATCAGGAATTCATTATAACCCATAGTTTCAAAACTGTTGTGGATTACTACAGATAAATTTTTAAAACTACCTCTGCCATTATAAAGTTTCATATAAGGAGCACCGGTAGGAACATATCCCATGACTAATTGAATCCCTGTTTTCCCATAATCCAGGAATTTTATATTCTGTTCAATTTTTAAATCATATCGGGTATAAGAGAAGTCTCCACTGACAGGTCCTTTTATACCTTGTGTATACAAAAAGTAAACTATAGGGTATTTAGTCGGAAGAGGAGTTTCTCTGTTTTCTATTCTAAGGTATTTCTCGCCAAAAGCATATCTGAATCCTAATCTTATTTCGGTAAAACCATAATCATTACGGGGGGCATCCTGGTAAATATAGTCGTACGTCGGTCTGTGACTTGCAATGCTCCAACTAAGTATAGCATCGAAATTCCTTAGTGAATGAAATTTGAATCCATGTTCGGCCTCCGTTACAAGGTCAAGTATCCTTAGTCTGAATAATCTTAAAGGTTCACTTGTATATTGATACCTGTCGAAAGGGAAGAATGTTCCGCCGGATTCTTTCAAATCTCTTGTCCATCGTGAAAAGAATCCAAGCTTATGTTCTTTGCTAAAGTAAAAAATACCATCAGCACCATATTTGCTTTTCTTGTCTCTTAATCCGTAACCATAATAACCGCCCACAATAATTCTGTTTGAAAATTTATGGTTGGTGTGGGCACCAATACCTATTCTGGTACCTTCTACTTCATTAAAATTTAATATCCTGTCAAGATCCACATTGATTTTATTGACTGGCAGAGTCCCATAGTATACATTTTCTCCAATTCTTAGTAATTTTTCTATATTTCCTTTTGCATCCAGCGCTTCAAAAAAGGAATAGGTAAGAGAGTCTCCTCGTTTCAGATTTTCTCTCCTTTGCTTTTCCCAATATTCTTCATCCATCGCAGGTAGATCAAAAGGATATTTAAGAGCGACTTTTGTGTAAGATTTTTTTCTAACGAAATCACGGGTTTTGATGTCAAAAAGCCAGGTGTTATTGGTAGCTGTGTAATAGTCTGTCCCTTTTTTGTACTTTATAATTGTTTTTGTTCTGACAGGGAAATATTTTGCATCCCCTACATCTTCATATGTTTGTAACAACTCCATGGATAAGGAACTTTCTGAATCCGGCATTGCGATAAGGTGGCTTACATTATAATTGTTTTTGCTTATGTATAAGAAGCCTTTAGACATGTCAAATTTTCGTTCAGGCCGTGCATTGTATTTTATAATGTATAAGGTGTCATGTGGAAGTGGTATAGTATCGATAACATTAAAGATATATCTCTTAAATGTATTTGGTGCCAGAGGTCCTATATAAGGTGTTCCCGAAAGTGATAGATAATCATCATAAGCAGATACCGAATTGTTTTGAATAGACTGTAGCACCAAGCCCGGAACATCCATAGCAGATGCTTTCACAGCCCTGACTTCCTCAGTATTATATATATTGTCTCTGTACTTTTTTTCAGTAACAGCTTCAATAATCAGAAAATGCTGATCCTCTCTGAAATGGATTAGTTTAGAGTTAATGGTTTTAAGCATTTTCCTAAGCAATCTGTTAGACTTCTCTATATCTGTTGCTGTAATTATAAATTTATTATAAGATTTATATGAGTGGTATTTGTAGTTTTTATGATAGTTATATTGTTTATTGTCAATTACACGGTTAATAATGTTTGCAGCCTCATAATTGGAACATGTATCTTTTATGAAAAACAAATAAAGATTCATGCTTACTTGAATGCTGCTATCTAAAGGTGGGTACAGGTAGACTGTCCTGTACATATATCTTTTAAAAGATATTTTCTTTACAGGTTGATCTATATTGACAGTAAATTTCCCGTCTTCATCGGAAAGCATGTGGATCTGGTCATTGATAGTAATATGAACAAATGCCAAAGGAACCTTAGAAAAAGTTTCGGTTACTTTTCCTTTAATAATTTGTGATTGACAAAAAGTGTCAGGGGAAATTAGTAAGGATAAAAATAGCCCTAAAACCTTAAGATATCTCACCTGGTCTATCAGTTACTGTTTAGCAGAGATTTTAGTTTTTGGATAGAAGCCTGATTGTTTGCTTCGAAAATAGTTCTTTTTATACTTTCTTTTTCCCGGGTTGTCAGGTGCCAGCTTAGGGCGGCCCTTTCTGCTCTTTGTTTTTCTTCCACTTCTACAGGATCTATTTTCTTTTCAATCAATTTATCCCAATACTTGGGCTTAGGAATATATTCAAAGTTAATAACTTTTAAGTCACCTTTAAACCATTCGTGGGCAAATTCAACTAAATTATCGTTATTAAAGTCCTGCAAATAATCCCAATTGTTGTAAAGGCTTCCTATGGGAGTGAATATCTTTTGGAATATAGAGGTTTGTGTGTTTTTTTCGATAGGGCTGTTTTTCTCAGAATCCCTGATGGAAACTATTACAACACCTCCTGTATTTTGGCTGATCCAATCTTTAAATACATAAAGAAATTTCAAGGCGTCTCTGATACCAAAGTTATCTGATAAACCGGCATCCATAATCTCCATGGTCGGATAGCTTGGAAGTTCTACATTAGGGGTAATGTATGGAAAAGTGGCACTCATTCGGATTGCGCTTAAAAATCTTAGGTTCTGTGCATCCTGCTTTTCATAAAATCTGGAAAACTCTATCCCTTTTATTTTATGATTTACATCCGCAAACCCAAAAGAGGATGCTGAAGTCATGTAAGAAGCCGGCTGTGCAGAAATGAATAATTTTCTACCGTCATTTATTACTGTAGGAGAAAAAATCAGCATGGGAATTTTACCCTGCATTTCAGGATCTTTGTATTGCGATACTTTTTTATCCAATGCATAGTCAAGATTTTTATTTAGTTGCTCCTCGAATGCATAGCCCCGATCCTTTAGATATTCATAATTGCCATAGTTGAATTTTTGAAATCTAAAAAATATATCATTTACCACCAGGCTGAATATAACCGGATTTAATACATCTTTTGTAACATTATTATAATATCGATCATCATAAATATTAAGCTCCTTGCCCTCCATTTTCTGAAGATACAACTCTCTGAAATAACTTGCACCAACCATACCCCCTGAGGCGCCGGTAATGAGTATTGACTGATTTAATAGTTTGCCTGTTGTAGAACTGTCCACAAATTGTAAGGTACGGGTAGTCCATGCAGCAGCTCTCTGGCCCCCTCCGCTAACACATATCATTACCATTTTTGGCTTGCTGCCTGCAGGAAATTTGCTCTTCCAGTTTTCAAGGATTTGAATGGTGTGTTTTACATCTTGCTGACAGGTTTGTTTATTACCTAATTCATTCAACCTTTCGATAGTGTATTCTGCAGGAGCAGTATTGTAATTTAATCCATAAGCCTGGTACTTGGAGTCAATAATTCCATATTTGACAAAGAAATTAAAAACGATCAATGATGCGATCAGTGCGGTAATTGCCCAGCCTCTCAGCCAATAGGAGAACGCCCCAGTAAACATCACAAAAATGGAGAAGAATAATATACCACTGGCTGCAGCCGGAATCTGGAAGTAACTGTTGTCTCTAAAAAGTCCAAGGAGGATGATAAGTATAATGACAAATATTTCAACAATAACAGCATTTAGGTGATTCTGGTCGAATATTTTTAAAAGGATTTCCTTGTCATAGGAGTTGTATTCCGGAACAGGAATAACTTTAAAAGGCAGTTCAATGTAGTTATTAACTTTGTATTTGTTCCTCTTTGCGCTTTTCAGCTTTTTCATCACATTGACCCTGTTGATAGTGGTCTTTTTTAGCTGTTTATCAAGATTACTGGCCAGTTCTTTAAATATGTCCTTGTTGGTGGACATGAAGTATGATATAATGATTACCAGTGTCAATATCAAAGCAAGTACAAAACTGACCACTTCAATGAAAATCTGAAAATTGGTTTGAAACCCGCTTTTGAACTGAAATCTGATGATATTGATTATATAAACTGTTACGAAAGTGACAGGTATAATACTATTGTTCAGGCAGAACTTGGTAAATGGTCGTGAGATAGTTCCTAGGAAGTTAAATCTATAGCTATCAAGGATATATGTAGTAATGTGAAATGAAATAATAAAAATAGCAGTAGCAACACCTAATATTGCAAACCCTTTATAATCTACAGTATTCATGTACTCAGGATCCAGAAAAAGATATGGGATCCCCATAATATTTCCGGCCGTGCCGGTGACAAAGGCAAAAAGGATAAACCAAAGCAGTAACAGGATCTGGTTCTTTTTGAAATGATTTACCAGAAGCTGAATAGGGAAAGAATAGTAAAATTCCTCCAGTGCTTTAAAGTTTTTAATTTTTACCATTACTAGTTGACAACGAACCTTTTCTTTTCCGGGTTACATAGACAATTTTAAATATTATATAGAATTTATCCAATGTACAAAATATAAAACTAGGCTTTTATTTTTTTAGTATTTATAATTCATAAATTTGTAGTTTCTTCAGAATTAAGAATGGAAAATATCCGGAATTTTTGCATAATCGCCCACATAGACCACGGTAAAAGTACTTTAGCAGACCGCCTACTTGAGTTTACCAAAACAATTACCTCAAGACAAATGCAGGCACAGGTACTGGATGATATGGATCTTGAAAGGGAACGTGGTATCACTATCAAGAGCCATGCCATTCAAATGAATTATCAGCACAATGGAAAGAATTATGTTTTGAACCTTATCGATACCCCCGGGCACGTAGATTTTTCCTATGAGGTATCTCGTTCCATAGCGGCATGTGAAGGAGCTTTACTTTTGGTAGACGCTTCACAGGGAATTCAGGCTCAAACTATTTCCAACCTTTACCTTGCGCTATCTCACGATTTGGAAATTATTCCTGTTCTTAATAAGATGGACCTTCCTGGTGCAATGCCTGAAGAGGTGAAAGATCAGATGGTGGACCTGATTGGATGTTCAAGAGATTCCATTATCCCTGCGAGTGGCAAAGAAGGTACGGGCATTGATAAAGTACTGGAAGCAATTGTTGAAAGAATCCCTGCTCCTAAAGGAGATAAAAATGCCCCTTTACAGGCATTGATATTTGACTCTGTTTATAATTCCTTCCGCGGTATAGAAGTAATTTTCAGGGTGTTAAACGGTAAAATTCAAAAAGGCGATAAAGTAAAATTTGTTGCAACCGGTAAAGAATATGTTGCAGATGAAATCGGAATCCTGAGGCTGGAGAAAGAACCAAGAAACGTAATAGAAGCAGGTGATGTAGGATACCTTATCTCGGGAATTAAGAGTGCAAGAGAGGTTAAAGTAGGGGATACAATTACTCATGTCGATAATCCGACGAAAGAAGCCGTAAAAGGATTTGAAGATGTAAAACCTATGGTTTTTGCAGGGGTATACCCGGTAGAGACCAGCGATTATGAAGATTTGAGAGAAGCAATTGAAAAACTTCAACTCAACGACGCTTCTCTGGTATGGGAGCCTGAAACCTCAGCTGCCCTTGGGTTTGGATTCCGTTGTGGTTTCCTTGGAATGCTTCACATGGAAATTGTACAGGAAAGACTGGAAAGAGAATTTGACCAGACGGTAATTACTACCGTTCCTTCGGTGTCTTTCCATGCATATGATATTAAAGGAATCCAGCATGTTGTAAATGCTCCATCTGAAATGCTCGATCCTTCTAAGCTTGACAGAATTGAAGAGCCGTTTATTAAAGCACAGATAATTACCAAAGCAGACTTCATAGGTTCTATTATGACCTTATGTATGGACAAAAGAGGTATTTTAAGAAATCAGGTTTACCTGACTACAGATAGAGTTGAAATGATTTTTGATATGCCTTTATCCGAAATGGTTTTTGACTTTTTTGATAAACTTAAGACCATTTCTAAAGGATATGCCTCTCTGGATTATGAACTCATCGGATACAGAGAGTCCACCATGGTGAAACTGGATATTCTGTTAAACGGTGATAAGGTTGACGCACTTTCGGCAATTGTACATAGAGATAAGGCTTACGAGTGGGGTAAAAAACTTTGTGAAAAATTAAAAGAACTTCTGCCAAGACAACAATTTGAAATTGCCATACAGGCAGCAATCGGTGCAAAGATTATCGCAAGAGAAACTGTAAAAGCTTTGAGAAAAGATGTTTTGGCAAAGTGTTATGGTGGCGACATTTCAAGAAAACGTAAGCTTTTAGAGAAGCAAAAGAAAGGTAAGAAACGGATGAGACAGGTAGGGAATGTGGAGATTCCTCAGGAAGCATTCATGGCAGTATTAAAAATTGAATAATAGTTTTTATGAGCAGCAACACGATCACAGCCCGATTATTGGATGGCAAAAAAGTAGCCTCGGAGATAAAGCAGGAAATTATTGCAGAGGTAGAGCAAATTAAGCGCTCCGGAGGGAAGGTACCTCATCTTGCTGCAATCCTTGTCGGAAATGACGGGGCAAGTGAAACTTATGTTGCCAGCAAAATTAAATCCTGTGAAGAAGTAGGTTTTAAATCTTCACATTTTCGTTTCGACTCCTCTATTTCTGAAAATGATCTTCTTCAGAAAATTGAAGATATTAATAATGATCCGGATATTGATGGCTTAATTGTTCAGTTGCCTTTACCTAAGCATATTTCAGTTGAAAAGGTAACCGAAAAGATTCGTCCGGAAAAAGACGTGGATGGTTTTCATCCCACCAATATTGGAAGAATGAATAAATGTCTTCCTGCTCATATTGCTGCGACTCCTAACGGAATATTGATGTTGTTGCAAAAATACAAAGTTGAAACGTTTGGTAAACATTGCGTAGTGGTTGGTAGAAGTAACATTGTTGGATCACCTATGAGCATACTAATGGCTCGTGAAGGAGATCCCGGAAATTGTACTGTAACTCTTTGTCATAAATATACAGTTGACCTTGCCAGTTATACCCGTATGGCAGATATTCTTATTGTTGCGGTTGGTATTCCTAATCTGATTACTTCTGACATGGTGAAAGAAGGTGCGGTAGTTATAGATGTTGGAATTACCCGTGTATCCGATAGTACTAAAAAATCCGGTTATGCATTGAAGGGTGACGTTGACTTTGACAATGTCGCTCCAAAATGCAGTTATATCACCCCTGTTCCGGGAGGTGTAGGACCAATGACAATAGTATCATTGCTCTTTAATACTCTAACAGCCGCAAAAGGTGAAACCTTTATCAGAAAATGATCTTCCTTCCTTAGTTAAAGCAGGAACCCACCTCCCCTTAATGGAGGCTTTTTATACTATTCAGGGTGAAGGATATCATCAGGGTAAAGCCGCATATTTTATAAGACTCGCAGGCTGTGATGTTGGATGTTTCTGGTGTGATGTAAAAGAATCCTGGGATGCCTCCGATCATCCGGTAGTACCTGTTCATGAAATCATCTCTGGATTAATAAATACTCCGGCAAGAATCGCTGTAATTACCGGCGGTGAACCATTAATGTATGACCTTACTTGTCTTACAAATTCCATTCACTCGGAAGGTGTTCAAACAAATATTGAAACATCAGGTGTATATCCAATAACCGGTTCCTGGGATTGGGTATGTTTTTCACCAAAAAAGTTTAAGGAGCCACACCCTTCCATATTTCCTGTGGCGAATGAATTAAAAGTAATTGTTTACAATAAATCTGATTTGGATTGGGCGGAATCATATGCAAACAGAGTAAATCAGGAATGTAAATTATATCTTCAGCCGGAATGGTCAAAACATGAGGAGTTGCTTCCGGTTATTATTGAATATGTGAAAAACAATCCCAAATGGGAACTGTCGTTACAAATACATAAATACCTGAATATTCCTTAGCTATGAGAAGATATTTTAAAATTTTAACCTTACTTTTTATCCTATTTTTCCCTCTAATAGTTTCTGCACAGAATTATACCAGCACCAACAAAAAAGCCATTAAATTATTTGAAGAAGCTGATTATTATCTAAAAGGCAGACAATTTGATCCGGCTATCAAAGGATTTTATGCAGCATTGGAAAAAGATCCTCAATTTGTAGAGGCGCATCTTAAGTTAGCCGGTATATACAAACAATACGCAGAGTTGGACAAAGCGAAAGTACATTTGCTTAAAGCAGTTGAGATTCGACCTGATGATATTAAGTTTTATACCGCGTACTACCTGGCCGGCGAGTTAAGTTTCAACGATGGTGAATACGAAAATGCATTGAAGTATTTTCGAATGGTTGCATCTCTCAATCCAAATGATAAAAATATCCTTGAGATGGTTCCAAAGTATATTTACAAGGCTGAGTCTGCCATTGAAATGAAAAAAAATCCTGTTCCTTTTAATCCTGTACCTATGAGTAGTAAAATCAATAAGTTTTACCTCCATGGTTATCCTGTGTTAACGGCAGATCAGGAAATGATTATCTTCTATAAAAGAAACAGTTTGAATCTGACCGACGACGAGGATATCTATTATTCAAAAAAAGTAAATGGTGAATGGACTGATCCTGCATCAATTTCAGATAATATCAATACTCAGTTTAATGAAGGCGCTCCTACTATGTCAGCCGATGGTAAAGTGCTGGTGTTTTCTTCATGTAATAGAAAAGACGGATTAGGAGCCTGCGATCTTTATATTTCCTATAGACAGGGTAATGACTGGACAAAGCCGGTAAACATGGGTCCAAATGTAAATTCTAATGTGTGGGATTCAGAACCCTCAATTTCTGCTGATGGCAAAACTATATATTTTGCGTCAGAAAGAAAAGGAGGCTACGGGAAGGATGATATCTGGTATACCACTCAGGATGAAAAAGGCGAGTGGACTCCTGCAAAAAATGTTGGTAAGCCTGTAAATACAGAAGGAAGAGAAGTTTCTCCTTTTATTCACGCCAATGGAACCTCTTTGTATTTTGCGTCTACATCACATAAAGGAATGGGAGGGTTGGATTTGTTTATTTCCAGAAAAACCAATGATGGATGGACTCAACCTGAAAATCTTGGTTACCCAATAAATACTCACAGTAATGATGCTACTTTATTCATAACTGCAGATTCCAAAAAGGGATATTATACAGTGTATGATAAAAAGGACATGCGAACAAGTAAGGCTTTAATTTATGAGTTTGATGTACCTCCATCTCTTCAGGAAAAAAATAAAAGTACCTATGCCAAAGGAAGAGTATTTGACTCAGAATCGAAAAATCCTCTGGATGCTCAGATTGAGCTTGTAGATATTAATTCAGGGAATATAGTAAATTTGGTCTCCTCAGATAAAGTTTTCGGAGATTACCTTATTGTCCTTACAGAAGGTAAAGAATATGCTTTATATGTCAGAAGAGACGGATATCTGCCGAAAAGTACTTATTTTAATTATGTAACCCCTGCTGCGTTTGATCCGCTTTTACTGGATATTTATATTGATCCTGTGAAGCCTGGAATGTCTGCAATATTGAATAATATATTTTTTAAATCCGGTTCTGCTGAACTGGAAGATAAATCACTTTCAGAATTAAAACGACTTGCAGAATTTATGAAAGTTAATATAAATTCTAAAATCGAAATAGGTGGACATACAGATGATATTGGCTCTGATAAAGACAATCAAATCTTATCGGAGAAAAGAGCTAAGTCCGTATATGAGTATTTAGTAAGTTCAGGCATATCTGCCCAAAGATTAAAGTACAAAGGGTATGGAGAGTCTTCTCCAAAAGTTGCGAATACATCAGATGAGAACAGGCAGTTAAACCGCAGAATAGAGTTTAAAGTCTTATAATAATTTTTATGCCTTTATCTAATACCGTTTATTTAATCGCAGGTATACTTTTTACATTTTGTTTTGGGAGTTGTAAAAAGACTGAAGAACCTGCAACCAATTCTGATATTTATATTATAAAATCAGGTTCTCATTCTGCCAACGGCAAAGGTGTGGACGTTTCCGGGAAAGTACTATCTTTCCTGGTAACATTTGACTCTTCAGCTGTATATAAGACCAGTATCCCGGAGAATCAGGAGGATATAAATAAACTCTTTGGCTTTTCAGATTGTGACTCTCATCACCATACCAATAGTGCCAGGTTTGGCTGGAGATGGTTTAATTCATCTTTGCAAATTTTTGCTTACTGCTATAACCAAGGTCAGAGAGTAGATAATTTTATTACATCAGTCGAACTAAATAAAAAGTATCTGTATAAAATTTCACTTACAGATTCTGAATATAAATTTGAACTGGACAATAAATCAATAGCTGTACCACGGGCATGCTCCGGCCCGGGTGTAAACAAATATTTCCTTTTACCATATTTTGGCGGAGATGAAAAAGCCCCTCATAATATCATCATTAAAATGGAGCACGTTCCTTAGAATGTGATGTGAAAGGAACTTTTTAAGATTAGCATGCATTGATTTATACA
Source organism: Cytophagaceae bacterium (assembly GCA_046290815.1). Taxonomy (GTDB): domain Bacteria; phylum Bacteroidota; class Bacteroidia; order Cytophagales; family Cytophagaceae; genus JBKBUF01. Next base: position 152,943 of record JBKBUF010000007.1, read on the forward strand.
TGCAAAAATCTGTTTTAAGCCTTTTAGTCCTCTTTTGCGGGTTATTCTTTTCGTGTAAAAAGGATAATATTGACCCTCAGGGTAATTTTACCGTGTATACCATAAAACAAGGTAGCCAGTCTTCCAATTCCGGTGTAAGATTGTTTTCCGGCAAATCTTTGAGATTTACTGCCAGATTTGATTCAACTGCGGTTTACTCCACAACCAATCCAAGGAACCAACATGATATAAACAAACTATATGGATTCTCCGATTGCAGTTCAAAACATCATGAAAACAGCGCAAGATTTGGTTGGAGATGGACTAATAACGAATTGCAGATCTTTGCATATACCTATAAAGGCGGTGTCAGAAGTAGCCAGCATGTTACTAACGTAAGATTGAATGCTGATTACAATTTTCAAATTGAAATTTCAGGTAAAGAGTATGTGTTTACAGTAAATGGCGCTACTGTTCGCATGGGAAGACAATGTTCCGGTAATGGTGGATTAAAGTATTATTTATATCCATATTTTGGTGGAGATGAATCAGCACCCCATGATATTTCTATACGGATTAATGAACAGTAACCTAACTGTCAACTTTATTTAGAGAGCGCAGCCTGTAGAGCAATGGAGGATGAGAATAGTGCATAAAAACATAAGCCGGATGTGGTGTCAGATTGCTTAGGTTTTTTGCACTTAATTTTTTTAGGGCCTCCTGTAAAGCGACACTGCTATAGGTTGCAGCGGCAAAATTATCAGCTTCATATTCATTTTTTCTGCTGATAATATTCATTACAATACCAATGATGTGTGAAATTGGACTGAATAGTATTCCAAAAGCGATTAAGTTCAGATGAATTGAGTATCCTTCAACTCTGGAACCCAATGCAATACTCAATTCCTCATTAAACAAAAACCTTGAGAGTATAAATAAAATTCCCCCCATTTGTAGGATGGATAAAATCAATCCACTAATTATATGATTCTTTTTGTAGTGTCCGACCTCATGGGCAAGAACGGCAACTAACTCGGATGTGGTATGATTTTTTATTAAGGTGTCAAATAACACGATCTTCTTTTTCGGACCTATTCCTGAAAAATAGGCATTAGACTTGGCTGACCTTTTCGATCCGTCAATTACATAAATATTGGTAAGAGGGAAGTTGTTTTTTTTACTGTAATCTTCAATGGCATTTCTTAGTTCCCCGTTTTCCAAGGGTGTAAGCTTATTAAAAATTGGAACTATCGGTTAGTGTATGAAATGTGCCGGGTTTTAAAGAGCCTTCCTATCAACATACAGTAAAGCCAGCACACCTTTAAAAATAAACAAATTGTGCGGGTTTAGAAGCACTACACTCGACTTTCGAACATCAGCCAGGCATATTTTATACACAGTGTTAGCGGCTGGTTGTTTTTTCACTATCGAATTTGTTTGTCATCATAAGTTTTGCCATCCATATCATACCATAGAATATTACTTGTTTTTTTATCATTACATAATATAAGATTCAAAACAATTGAATTCCCACGGACAGAATTCAGATATCCATCTTCCTCTTTCTCAATTTCAATTTGATACTTTCCATTAGGGCCGAATTGACATTTATAAACTGTACCAGTTAAACCATCTGTCCATCGATAAGTAAATTCAAAATAGCCAGAATCATTTATCTTTTGATTTAATATTTTATTTTCTAAATGGGAATGAGTTAAAATAATTTGGGAGGTAATATTATCAAATAGTTCTTTTAGGGTTCCAGAATAGTTGAATTCAACTTTTGTCCAAACAATCATTTTATAATTGCCCATTGGTTTATGGTCGCATTGTTCCGCTTCACCAATTTCATAAAGTCGTTTCAATATTTTTTCATCTTTACCACCGTATCGTAGTCCTGAAATACATGATACAGCAATTGCATTTATTGCTCTCTCTATTTCATCCTCTGTTTTTGGTTGCTTTTTAAAGTAGCAATGTCCGTATTCATGCTTCGAATGTTCAATCAAATCAGGTGCTTCAGCTTCAGGTGCTCCACAAGAAATACAAACTTGATTTTGAACATAAAAATCTCCTTGTGAATTTTCAGGATACCTTGGTGATGATTTTGATTTGTCTGATTTTTTAAATAGGCTCATGTACGTTTTCACTTCTGTTTATGATTACCTCTCACCGTTCATTAAACTTGCCGCTAACAAAGATGTATAGAACATATTAATCAAAATAACAAATATGGAAATCACTATCCAAAAATAGATCCAGAAATTTTGTCCAAGATAAGTGGTAAGAATTAAAAATATGCTGATAACAATACCACCAATTATGGCTCCTAATAAATACCCTTTCAGCTTATCCATAAGAAAGGTTTTTATGGTGCTTTTATTAAAGCCGAATTTTTCTTCTATCACAAAAGTTTTGTAGAGTGTAAATGGAGTATTAATAATGTCAGTTATCAAAAACAAGATTCCGAAAAATGACAGACTTAAAAGAATTGGATGGTTGATGGATTGCCGTAACGTGTAATCCAGCCAGCCGAAAAGACCGGATGTAATACTTATCAAATAAATAAGAAAGCTAAACGTTGCGGTAATGAAACCAAACCTGGTATTGGTTTTGAAATAGTCATGTGACTTTTGAAATTCGTCAACGGTATATACATCTTTTAATTCTTCCGGAACCTCTTTCTTTTGATGATTTAAGTTAATAAAGTCTAATGCTATATCAGAAAAAAAATCTATAATAAGAATAGCAATTATTATAACTAAAATTGTTTCCGGGTTCATTATTAATTAATAGTATTTTTTTGGACTCAAATAATTTTTGACGTAATCCTCTATGCCTTCTTCCAAGGTATGAAATGGTTTGTTATATCCAATGGAAATTAGTTTTTTCATATTTGCTTCAGTGAAATATTGGTATTTATCCCGAATATCAGCAGGCGTGTCTATAAATTCAATTTGCTCCTGCTTTCCCATAGCTTTAAAGGTGTTTTTTACAAGATCAAGGAAGGTTCTGGCTTTTCCGGATCCCAGATTATAGATGCCTGAATTTTTTCTATGATGCATTAGAAAGGTTATAACCTCTACTACATCTTTTACATATATAAAGTCTCTTTTTTGTTCTCCATCCCTATAGTCTGGATTGTGAGATTTGAAAAGTTTCATTTTAGAGGTGGCATTAATCTGATTGAAGGCATGAAATATCACACTTGCCATTCGACCTTTATGATATTCATTCGGTCCATATACATTAAAAAACTTCAAGCCTGCCCAGAAGAATGGCTTTTCCTGTTGTTGCAATGCCCAAATATCAAAGTTGTTTTTAGAATCACCATAAGGGTTTAGTGGTTTTAATTTTGGTATCACATCTTCGTTGTCATCATAACCAAGTTCTCCTAATCCGTAGGTAGCAGCTGAAGAAGCATATATCAAAGGAATTTGATATTTACAGCAAGCCTTCCAGATTTTTTGAGAATACTCAACATTAAGTTTGTCGAATATGGCTTTGTTAAATTCAGTGGTATCTGTTCTTGCCCCTATATGGAATATAAATTCAACATGCTCATAATTTTTATCAAGCCAGTCGAAAAAAATCTCCCTTTCCACTTTTTCTTTGATTTTTTTACCCTCAAGGTTTGGGGCTTTTTCAGCAGAGGTAAAATCGTCCACTGCTACGATATAGTTAAAATTTAAGCTATTCAGTTTGCTTATAAGGCAGCTTCCTATGAATCCAGCTGCTCCGGTTACAACCATCATAAATTAATCAGATAAAAATGTCGTTTTAATTCAGAAAGGCTAAATTTACAAAAAATACCTGTTTAATCTTAGTGAAGCTTCATATTGCTTTTTATTTGGCCCTGATTATTCTGCTCACCACTTCCTGTCATTCAGAAAGGCCGATAGATGGGAAGTTAGTGGAAGATGATCTTGGGAGGAAAGTAATTATTCCTCATCATCCTGAAAGGATTTTAGGACTTAACCCATCTTCCACAGAAATGCTATTTGCTATCTGTCCGGAAGAAAATATCGTAGGCCGAACTCAAAATTGTAATTATCCTGAAGCCGCTATCAAAAAGCCCGTTGTAAGTAATTACCCGGTAGATCCAGAACATATTCTTAAAATAAATCCTGATCTTATTGTCGCTGTTGAGGGAATAATCTCCCTTCAGGATGCACAAAAAATACAGCAAATGGGTATTCCTGTTTATTTTCAGAAGTTTAAGAATGTAGAAGATGTATTTGTTAATCTGATGAAATTGGGGGAAATTACTGGTAATATTGATAAGGCTAATTATGTGGTCGATTCACTCAGAAAAGAATTACAAAATTTTCAAATTAATAATCCTTCACGCTATTTACCCAAGGTGCTGTATCTAATTTGGACCGATCCCATATATGCTTTTGGATCACATTCTATTATGACTGATAAATTACGAGTGGCCGGGGCAATCAATATTATTGATAGTTCATTTAAAAAGGAATCGCCCGAACTCACAAGAGAATACATTCTTTCAAAATCGCCCGATGTACTATTATGTGGTTTTGATAATCCGGAAAAGCAATTGTTTGACCAATATCCGGAATTCAGGAATATGGAATTTTATAGGAGAAAAAGAGTTTATATTCCTACAGATGATTTACAATCCAGGCCCGGCCCCAGAATAGTTGAGGCTATCAAAGAACTTCATCGTTTAATCCATGAAGAATAGTCTTATTGTGCTTTTACTAATTTTGCTTACCTGTGGAGCAATTACTGTTGGGGTAAAATCCGGTAGCTTCGATGTTTCCTTTATTCAGATTTTTAGAGCTCTCTTCAATTATGAAGAAACTAATAATCTTCATTTTGCAATAGTGCAATTGAGAATTCCCAGAATAATCATAGGATTTCTAGTTGGAGCGGCTTTGTCCTTTTCAGGCTATCTTATCCAGGCCCTGGTTAATAATCCGCTTGCCGATCCATATATACTAGGAACAGCCTCTGGGGCATCATTAGGTGCAAATATTGCTTATGCTGGCTTGGTGCCTTCGGTTTTACTAGGGATTTCCCTTGGACCGGTATTCGCGTTTTTGGGAGCAATTGGAGTTACAATTTTGGCAGCTACCATTGCATATAGCAGGGGTAATATAATTCCTTCCAAGTTGCTCCTGGCAGGTATTGCTATTTCTACTTTTTCAGTTTCTATGATCAGCCTTATTCTGTTTTTTGCCGAAGGTGAAAGTAAACTTAAAACCATAATTTTCTGGAGTCTCGGAGGTTTTGAAAGAGCAGGGTGGGAGCATGTACCGGCCCTTTTGATAATTTCACTAGCTTCTGTTGTAATTTTTTCGTTTATCGGACCTTCTATTAATTTGTTGTTTTTGGGAGAGTCCCGTGCTATTAATCTTGGTCTGAATGTAAAGGTCTTCAGATGGATTTTGCTTATTGTGATATGCTTAAATACAGGAGTAGCAGTTTCTGTTTCAGGACCTATAGGTTTTGTTGGACTTATGGTGCCCCACTTTGTTCGAGGAATATTTGGTACTACCGGTAAATATAATTTGCTTTTTACTACATGGATTGGCGGAGTATTTATGTTAACTTGTGATTTATTTTCCAGGTGGATATATCCCCCTGCCGGTATCCCTATAGGTATTATAACTTCAATTGTAGGTATACCATTCTTTATGTATTTGCTCAGTAAAAGTAACTATAAATTCAGCTGATGATTTATATTTCAAGGAAAGAACATTTTAATGCTGCACATAAGCTGTATAATCCTAATTGGTCTGAAGAGAAAAACAGGGAGGTATTCGGTCCTTGTTGCAATGCCAACTGGCATGGTCACAATTTTGAGTTAATTGTAACAGTTAAAGGCCGGCCCCATCCGGAAACCGGTTTTGTAATAGATCTTAAAAAGCTTAGCCGCTTAATCCGGTCGGAAGTGATTGAAAAGCTAGATCATAAAAATCTGAATATGGATGTTGATTTTATGAAAGGTAAAATGGCCAGCACGGAAATACTTGCAATGGAAATCTGGAAAATTCTTTATCCTTCCATAAAAAACATTGAAGCAAATGCTACACTGCATTCAGTTAAACTGTATGAAACACCTCGAAATTATGTTGAGTATTTGGGTGAATAACAGGTAAAAAATAATCCATGAAATATTACATAATTGCCGGGGAAAGATCAGGGGATTTGCATGCGTCAAACCTTGCAAAAGCGCTGAAATCTCTTGATGAGGAAGCACAAATAAGAGGTGTGGGTGGCAAGCATTTAAATGATGCAGGTGCAATGTTATTTAAGAATTATCAAGAAATATCATTCATGGGCTTTGCAGAGGTTATCATAAATCTCTCTAAGATATTATCAGTAATGAAACAAGTGAAAAGTGATATATTATCATTTAAACCTGATGTCGTAATTCTTGTTGATTTTGCGGGCTTTAATATGAAAATTGCCAAATTTTCCCGGCAAAATAATCTTAAAGTGTTTTATTACATTTCTCCTAAAGTCTGGGCATGGAATACCTCTCGTGCATGGAAAATAAAGAAATTTGTAAACAAGATGTATGTAATCATGCCCTTTGAAAAGGATTTTTACAGGCAGTTTGATTTTGATGTTGATTATGTTGGAAATCCTGTGAAAGATGCTATTACTGGATTTAAATTTGATACCGTATTTTTGTCCAAAAATAGCTTCCCAGATAAGCCTTTGATAGCAGTTCTTCCGGGTAGCAGAAAGCAGGAAGTACTCAATACTTTGGAATTAATTGTGTCCGTTTTGCCTGCATTTCCTGAATATCATTTCGTGGTTGCAGCTGTATCAAATCTGCCTAAGTCATATTATGAGAAATACATAGGCAATCCATCTTTGTCAATAGTTTATGATGATACATATAATTTGTTGGCAAATGCAAAAGCAGCAGTCGTAACTTCCGGCACAGCAACTTTAGAAACTGCCCTATTAAAAGTTCCACAGGTGGTGGTTTACAAAACAAGCCGCATTTCCTATTTGATTGCTAAAGCACTTATTAAGGTTAGATTTATTTCTCTGGTGAATTTGATTACTGATAAATTGGTGGTGAAAGAATTGATTCAGCAGGATTTTAATCAACAGGCATTAATAAATGAATTACAAAATATTCTGGAAGGAAAAGGAAGAGAGCAAATGCTGAAAGATTATAATGAACTTGAAAGGAAAATAGGGGAGGAAGGGGCTTCTAAAAGAGCAGCTGAACTTATGTTTAAGGAAATTACAAATTCCAACTAACCGATAATTAGAACTTGTAATTTCAATTTTATAATCCTATGCGGCTTTTAACTTACTGAATTTTGACCTTTCAATTTTATTGATCGCATACTCTCTGCTAACCGCAAATTTTCCCACTTGTTCCTGAGATGGTAATTCAAACATAGCATCTGTCATTATAGCTTCACAAATTGACCTTAAACCACGTGCCCCAAGTTTGAAGTCCACAGCTTTTTCTACAATAAAATCTAATGCTCCTTCTTCAAATTCAAGTTCAATGCCTTCCATTTTAAACAGTTTTTTATACTGTTTTATAATTGCATTTTTAGGCTCCACCAATATTCTTCTTAGTGTTTCTTTGGATAATGGTTCCAAATAAGTAATTACCGGCAAACGTCCTATCAATTCCGGTATAAGTCCGAAAGATTTAAGATCCTGTGCAGTGATATATTTCAGCAAGTTATCTTTGTCGAATTGCTTTTCTTCTTTTTTGGTGAATCCTAATGGATTGGTGTTTAATCTGCTTCCGATATGTTTTTGAATACCATCAAAAGCTCCGCCACATATGAAGAGTATATTTTCGGTATTAACCGAAATCATTTTCTGGTCGGGGTGCTTTCTTCCGCCCTGCGGAGGGACATTTACATGAGTGCCTTCAAGCAATTTTAGCAATGCTTGTTGAACTCCTTCGCCACTTACATCTCTGGTGATCGAAGGATTATCACTTTTTCTTGCGATTTTGTCAATTTCGTCAATATAGACGATGCCCCTTTCTGCGGCCTCTACATCATAATTGGCCGCTTGCAAAAGTCTGGTAAGGATGCTTTCCACATCTTCCCCAACATAACCTGCTTCGGTTAGGACCGTTGCATCAGCGATGCAAAATGGAACCTGAAGAATTTTGGCTAAAGTTCTGGCTATATAGGTTTTCCCAGTCCCGGTTTCACCTACCATGATAATGTTGGATTTTTCAATCACTACTTCATTATCATCAAACTTTTGCATTAATCTTTTGTAGTGATTATATACTGCAACAGACATTACTTTTTTTGAATCATCCTGGCCAACAACAAACTGGTCTAGAAACTTTTTCATCTCTATAGGTTTTACCAGGTTGAATTTAGGGGAGGCATTTTTATTTTTGGTTCTGGTTTCTTCCGCCAGTATCTGATTTGACTGATTAATGCATCTGTCACATATATGTGCATGTATGCCTGAAATCATCAGTGAAACATCTTTTTTATTTCTTCCGCAAAACGAACAAGTGATCTGAGCCATTTGAATAATTATGAATCCTTTTAAAACTCAAAATTCTAAACTCAGGCCGTTGCTTTGAGTTTAGAATTTGATTTATACTATAACAAAACAGTAATGGAATAAGATTAGTTTATCCTCTTGTTTTAAAGAGTACTTCATCAATTACACCATATTCTTTGGCCTCTTCTGAAGTAAGCCAATAGTCTCTGTCTGCATGTTTTTCAATAACATCATAAGGCTGTCTGCTATGTTTGGCCAAAATGTCATATAATTCCTTTTTTAATTTAAGGATTTCTCTGGCTGTGATTTCAATATCTGAAGCCTGTCCCTGAACACCACCCAAAGGCTGGTGAATCATAATCCTTGAATGTTTAAGTGCAGATCTCTTATTTGCTGCACCACCACATAATAACACAGCTCCCATAGAAGCAGCAAGCCCCGTACAGATCGTGGCAACATCAGGGTTAACATATTGCATAGTATCATAGATTCCTAATCCTGCATAAACAGATCCTCCGGGGCTGTTGATATACATTAATATGTCTTTACCTGAATCGACTGACTCAAGAAATAATAATTGAGCCACAACAATATTAGAAACATAGTCATCAATTGCAGTGCCCAGGAATATGATTCTGTCTGCCATAAGTCGTGAGAATACGTCCAATACAGTAGCTCTCATCTGTCTTTCCTCAACGATATTTGGAGTCATTGATTCTATGTAGGGAAGAGCTTTGCTTTCGATTCTGTTGATGTATTGGTCTACTATATTGCTGCCGATGTTTTGATCTTTTATGGCAAACTTTCTGAATTCTTCTTTATTGATCATAATCTCAATTTTAAAATGTAATGCACAAAACTAAAAAAAAAGTCCTTTATACAAAGGACTTTCAAAAACTTTACCAACCGGTATTTAATAATTTTGTTTAGTTATTTACCGACATTTCGTCAGTCAAGGTTTTCAACGATTTGTTTAAATTCGTCGACAGATACCTTTTTGTCTTCCAAAGTGACTTTTTCCTTTATTACGGAAAGTATCTTATCATTTAAAGCTTGCTCATACAATCTGATGTAGTTTTTGCCTTTATCCTGCTGCAGGTAGTTTTCAGCTATTTTATTCAAAGTTTCTTCCATTTCTTCACCCATTCCGGATAAGCCACCGAACTGTTGCCTTACCATATCCTTTGTCTTAGATACAACCTCCTCATTTTCAACTTTAATTTGGTTGTCTTCTGCGATGCGGTTTTTGATCAGGTTCCATTTAAGTTCTTTCAAATAAAGATCATACTCCTTGTTGATTTGCTCCATGGTAAATTTTCCGTTATTGGAAACAAATAACCATCTTTTCAGGAAATCATCCGGTAATTCAATTGAAGTTTCCTTAACGAACAAATTTCTGATTTGATGGGATAGCAAATTGTCTGATTCTCTTTCATAATTTTCTCTTACAGTTTCTGTAAGTTTATTTCTGAATTCAGTCTCATCTTTTACGATATCTTTTCCAAACACTTTGTCGAAAAACTCCTGATTTAATTCTGCTGGAGCGCTTCTGCTGATTCTTTCAACTGTAAATTCAAATTGGCCTTTTTTCTGCGCTGCTTCCTCTTTAGATAAACCTGTAACATGTGCGATTTCGGCAACATCTGAGAATGCCTCTTCTATGTTAAATTCTATATTATCATCTTTCTTCAAACCAATAAAGTGTGAAAGCTTTTTCTTTTGTACTTTATTAGTAGGAATTAAAGTCTTTGTTGAAAATGAACCGTCTTTTTCCTTCAGTTCTCCATAGATGAAATCACCTTCTGCGCTTTCTTCAGGATTAGACATTTGTCCGAATTGACTTCTCAGATTGTCTATTGTTTCGTTGATAACTTTATCATCTGTGACAATCTGGTATTTTTGAATTTTAATTTTGTCGCTGAGAGTGTATTTAAAGTCAGGAACCAAGCCTAGTTCGTAAGTGAATTGGAAGCTCTTTTGAGTTTCCCAATCAATTTTTTCTGAGGTTTCTTCAGGAAGTGGTTCACCGATAATGGCTATTTTATTTTCACGTATGTAATTAGTTACAGACTCAGATAGCAGGTGATTTATTTCTTCAATAAGAATACTTTTACCATACATTTTATTGATTAAAGATGTCGGTACTTTTCCTGGTCTAAACCCTTTAAGCTGAACCTTTTTGCTGTATTCTTTTACTTTTTCCTGAACTTTAGGCTGATAATCGGTTTCCTGAAGGTTGATTTTTAACCTGGCGTTGGTGGTATCCTTTTTTTCTAATGTAATTTCCACGGATAAAGAGTTTTAAATATTTAACTACTATACCATATTAAGTCAAAAACCCTCAACTGTTAGTCGAGGGTTCCAAGTGCGGATGGAGGGACTCGAACCCCCATGCCTCGCAGCGCTAGATCCTAAGTCTAGTGCGTCTACCAATTTCGCCACATCCGCATTCCAAAAATGAGCGATTATTTTTCGCTCGTTTCAATTAATGAGCCGCAAATTTAGTGAAAAATATATCAATGCAACAAAAAAACACATTTATTTTTTTAAAGATTTATCCGGGAATGCATTTCAATATATAGACCAATGGCTACGTTCAATATAAAAAGGATTATAAATGAGAACAGTAATTCCCGCTTTCCTATTTGCCTGTATTTTATTTTACAATAAAGGGGTATGTCAGGATCGGATAATTATTAACCACAGGCCCCATTTACAATATTCAAATAACAAAGGAAAAGAATATAATCCTGACCCTGAAACCAAACATCAGGGCGACCTCCGGTTAACACCAATAAAGGAAGAGAAAAATCAATCACAACCTTATCAGAGATATAAAATACTCGGTCTCCCCGCCAGAAGGTTATAGCAGAAAGATACTTTGGAATTCTCATGTTGTTTTATAGTTCATTTTGATTGAATTATCCGTATAATCTTTTTTATCTTTGGGAAATGCAGACGGTAGATCTTGAAAAAGAAAATAAAGAAATAATCAGAAGGTATCGAAGACTTTTGAGGCATGCCAAGCCATTTTTAAAGGACGATGATGCCAAAATAATTAAAAAAGCTTTTTATACTTCATTACAGGCTCATAAGGATATGCGAAGAAAGTCCGGTGAGCCATATATTTATCATCCACTAGCCGTTGCCCAAATAGCTGTAGAAGAGATAGGTTTGGGCACTACTTCTATAGTTGCAGCCCTCCTTCATGATGTTGTGGAAGATACCCATCTCGAGATCAGTGATATAGAAAGAGATTTCGGCCCAAAAGTGGCAAAAATTATCGATGGACTGACAAAGATTTCAGGTGTTTTTGAACATGGGAGTTCCCAACAGGCAGAAAATTTCAGAAAGATGATCCTGACACTTTCTGATGATGTAAGAGTTATTCTGATAAAACTGGCTGACAGGCTTCATAACATGAGAACTCTGGATAGTATGCCCAGAGAAAAACAATTAAAAATCTCCTCGGAAACCATTTACCTATACTCACCTTTGGCGCACCGGTTAGGGCTATATGCAATAAAGACTGAACTGGAAGATTTATATCTAAAATATACCGATCCTGTCACCTATAGAAATATTGCCGATAAGATAAATGAAACAAAAGCAGCCAGAGATAAATTTATTAAGGATTTTATTGCACCCCTTCAAAAGTCTCTGGATAAAGCAGCATTAAACTTTGTAATAAAAGGCAGACCCAAATCCATTTTTTCCATTTGGAATAAAATGAAAAAACAAGGGACTCCTTTTGAAGAAGTGTATGACCTTTTTGCAATAAGAATTATTGTTGATACTCCGTTTGAAACTGAAAAAGCTGTATGTTGGAAAGTGTATTCTATTGTTACTGATTTTTATAAACCCAATCCTGACAGATTAAGAGACTGGATCAGTACCCCAAAAGCAAACGGTTACGAATCTCTTCATACTACAGTAATGAGCAAATCAGGACAATGGGTGGAAGTGCAAATAAGAACCAAGAGGATGGATGATATTGCAGAAAAGGGGTATGCTGCACATTGGAAATATAAAGAAACTGCAGGCAAGGCTGAATCTGGCCTTGAATCATGGATTAAAAAGGTAAGAGAGTTAATCGAAACAAATGATTCATCAGCCCTTGAGTTTGTCGATGATTTCAGAACAAACTTATTTACTGAAGAGGTTTTTGTTTTTACTCCCAAAGGTGAGCTTAAAATCCTTCCATATGGTGCCACCACATTAGATTTTGCTTTTGAAATTCATACTCAGATAGGGATGCATTGTCTGGGGGCAAAAGTAAACCAAAAGCTTGTTCCTCTCAGCTATATTTTAAATAATGGAGATCAGGTAGAGATTTTGACTTCCAGTAAACAAAAACCAAGTGAGGACTGGTTAAAATTTGTTGTAAGTTCCAAGGCAAGGGCAAGAATTAAAGATGCGCTGAAGGAAGAAAAAAAGAAATTTGCACTTGATGGAAAAGAAATTGTTGAAAGAAAGCTTCATCAAATGAAGCTTGATTTGAATAATGAAACCTTAAATCAGCTATTAAATCATTTCAATGTTAAAAACCCTTTGGATTTTTATTATGACGTTGCAAAAGGTATTATCGATTCTAAGGATATCAAGCATTTTAAAGATGAAAAGGAGTTAAAGAAAACGGAGAGGAAAACTGATTTTGCTGAATCCCGAAATCATGAAGTGAAAAAAGTTACCGGATCTGATTCAGACATGCTCCTGATAGGGGATGATATGGATAAGATAGATTACAAATTGGCAAAATGCTGTAATCCTATTCCGGGAGATGATGTTTTTGGTTTTGTCACCGTAAATGAAGGTATTAAAATCCATAGAACCACTTGCCCCAATGCAATTGAATTGCTATCCCACTATGGTTATCGTGTAGTTAAAGCAAAATGGACTGCGCAGAAAGAACTAGCTTTTCTTACCGGACTTAAAATTATCGGAACAGATAGAGTAGGTATTGTAAACGACATAACTAAAATTATTTCCAATGAATTGAAAGTGAACATTCGTTCCATTACAATTGAAACTAATGATGGAATGTTTGAAGGAAGTATCATGTTATTTGTTCATGATACTAAGCATCTTGATAAATTAATAATGAAACTTAAAAAAGTCCCCGATATCCTAAGTGTTAATCGCTTTGATTCGTAATTAATTAATTTATAGTAGCTTATAATGTTGATTACTTAATTGGGAATATTCTTGTAAATCAACTTAATATCTTTGTATCTTTGAAATTCCCAAAATAATTCGGGACCGGAATAGGTGTTTCTTCTTTAGTAACACGGATTACGTTTCTGCTTCACAAGGAGTTTGTATGCAGGTTAATGAAAATATTTTCAAAGAAGTTAAAAAGATTTTTACTGCTTATTTGGAAAACAAAGGGTTAAGAAAAACTCCGGAGCGTTTTGCCATTTTAGAAGAGATTTATACAAGGACCGGACATTTTGATGTGGAATCCTTGTATATTAATATGAAGAATAAAAACTACAGGGTCAGCAGAGCAACAGTATACAATACCTTGGATATTTTAGTTGACTGTGATCTTGTGAGTAAACACCAATTCGGTAAAAATCTTGCTCAATATGAGCGCTCTTACGGGTTCCGTCAGCATGATCATCTGATTTGTACCGAATGTCATAAAGTAGTGGAATTTTGTGATCCCCGAATTTATAACATTCAAACCATGGTGGGGGAGTTATTAAATTTTAAGGTGTTACATCATTCATTAATTTTATACGGAGCTTGTAATAATGCCCAATGTGAAAATAAAATAAAGCAGAAAGAATAATGAAATACATTTCAGAAGTAAAGAATAATATTCTGTTTATTGCTCTGCAGGGAGATCTTATAGGGGAAAATAACGGATTGGAGTTGGTAGACCTGGTTAATGACAAACTTAATGAGTCAATTCTTTATTGCAGTATAGATTTATCTCAGGTGAGATATATGAATAGTAGCGGTATAGGGGTACTCATTACCTTGCTTACAAAGTTTAGAAATAAAGGTGGTGAAGTTGTTTTAATTAATCCCTCCGAACAGATTAAAAAGCTTTTAATCATTACAAAGCTAAATGCTATTTTCAGTATCGTGGATACAGAAGAGCAGGCTATAGAAAAACTAACCAAGAAATAATAATTCTTAATTTTAATTTTCATACAAATAAAATGGCAGTAGATATTTTGCTGGGATTGCAATGGGGTGATGAAGGAAAAGGAAAGATAGTTGATTACATGGCTCCTGCTTACCAGGTGGTGGCAAGATTTCAGGGAGGGCCTAATGCAGGTCATACACTTGAGTTTGATGGAATAAAACATGTATTACATCAGATACCTTCCGGTATATTTCATCCTTCTATAAAAAATATTATTGGCAATGGGGTAGTGTTGGATCCTGTTATTTTTAAGAAGGAAATTGACGGACTGGCAAAATATAATGTTGATTATAAATCCAATTTATTTGTTAGTAAAAAAGCTCAGATAATCCTTCCGACGCATAGGTTGCTTGATGCAGTATATGAAAATTCTAAAGGTGAGAAAAAAATCGGTTCTACTTTAAAAGGTATAGGTCCAACTTATCAGGACAAGATCGCACGTCAGGGATTAAGAGTAGGAGATATATTGTCCGAAAACTTTAAAGAAAAATACAGAAAGCTTACAGATTATCACAAGACCATACTTGAGTTCTATCAGTTCGACTACTCGTCATTATCTTCTATTGAGGCTGATTTTTTTGCTGCTATTGATTTTCTTAAAGGATTAAAACTAGTCGATAGTGAATACCTGATTAATCAATATATAAAAGAAGGTAAAACAATTCTTGCTGAAGGAGCTCAGGGTTCATTACTTGATATTGATTTTGGTTCTTATCCATATGTTACATCTTCCAATACAATGGCTGCAGGGGCATGTACAGGATTGGGTATTGCTCCGTCGCATGTAGGACAGGTTTTCGGGATTTTTAAAGCATATTGTACCAGAGTCGGAGGAGGTCCTTTTCCAACCGAGTTAAATAATGCAGAAGGTGAAACACTAAGAAAAGAAGGGAATGAGTTTGGATCGACAACCGGTCGGCCGAGAAGATGCGGATGGATTGACCTTCCTGCCTTAAAATATGCCATTATGTTGAATGGCGTTACCCAGCTTTTGATGATGAAAGCGGATGTGCTGAACAGCTTTTCTGAGATTAAAGCATGTACACATTATAAATTAAAAGACGGATCTTTGGTGGATGTTCTTCCTTTTGATATGATCGAAACAGACCTGGAACCTGTTTTTGTTAATTTTCCCGGATGGAACACCAGCCTTAAAGGATCCGAAACTTTCGAGCAATTACCATCTCAACTGCTTAATTATGTATCCTTTCTGGAGCAGGAGCTGAAAGTTCCGATTACGGTGATTTCGGTAGGACCTGACAGAAAACAGACCATTATGAGATCTCCAGTAATGGTGTAGGTTTTTCATTAAAATTAATCAAATTATTTTCAGAAGTTTTTTTGCGGGAGTTGTTTTCTTATCTATCTTTGCACTCCCTTTACGGTTTCCCGATTAAATTTTTGATTGTGGAACCTAATACTATGAAGGAAAGGTTAAAAATCCGGATGTTCGGAATTGTATTTTAGTAGGAAGTACATTTATTGATTGAATTGATTGTTTTTTCTGGAATAATTGGAATCTTTTCCAGTTGTTATTGATTAATGAATAGGGCCAATAAAGATTTGTGATTGTTTTTAAAATAATTTCAATTTTTATTTTGAATTAGTTTAAAAATGCTTTTATCTTTGCAGCCTGTTCTTTTAAAATGAAGTAGAAAATGTGAGGAAGATGTGAATAATCCAATGAAAAAAAATTGAATTTTTCCTGGATTGTTAATTTTTAATCCTTCATCTTTGTATCACCGGAAAATTTCAGAGTTGATGAACTATTGAAGCTATTTCTGGCGTTAATTGTCGGGCACAAAAGAGTGCTGCAAATGTCGAAAGACAAAAAGTTCTTTGAGGATATAGATTGAATAACAAACCGCTTGAGTAGGTAAAACCTAGTCAAGAAACCAAGATCTGAGCGAGACAGACATAAAAGTTACATACATGATATGTGACGATCTTA
>JBKBUF010000041.1:0-29143 GCA_046290815.1 Cytophagaceae bacterium
TTTCGAGGACTTCATATTTAAAATTTATGTTGCTATGCCCGGCTCCTATTACCGGGCATTATTTTTTAACAAAGATAATGGTTTTCAGATTATTTACATGCTTAACTTAATGGCATTAATTGTTGAATGTTGAATGAATTAAAACATCATACAATGATAAACTTACATATATAATCGGCTCAATATCCGTCAAATTAATGTATTATTCACCAATTTTGCTTATAAGGCAGGCAAAGCACTTCCTCCTATCAACACCCCTGCAAAAACCAAAAGCCATATCTGGATTTTCTTTTCGTCAAAGCTAAAACGCTCCCAAAGGTTATCATTG
Organism: Cytophagaceae bacterium; assembly: GCA_046290815.1. Lineage (GTDB taxonomy): Bacteria > Bacteroidota > Bacteroidia > Cytophagales > Cytophagaceae > JBKBUF01. Next base: position 329 of record JBKBUF010000041.1, read on the forward strand.
TACATTATAGTCGCAATAACAAATGCCAGACCATATAAAAAGAATAAATACAATCTTCCCTCCCCTATCTCAAAGACAAAAAGTACAGGAAAGAGCAATAATAAACCAAGCAGGAAAGTTAACATTTCAAAATTACCATACTTCAAACTTGCTTTGACCGACTTCACAATAACATAAGCTCCGAAATACAGAAAACTCAGAACTCCTGCGATAAGAGTATAAAAATGAAAATCAACATTTTTAACCTTCAGTATTGTGCCGAGCGTAAAGATAATGAATCCTCCGAAAAGCAATTTTGAAACAGAATTCTCTGATATAAGGAAATAAAATCCGGCCAATGCCAAGATACCAAAAAGGGAAAGGAATATGAGCGTTGAAACTTTCATTTCAGAAGTCACAAAATAGGAAACAATCAAAAGAAGAAAAGTAATAATTATGATACCTTTTTCTATTTTACTGCTATTTACCTTTAAATCTTTCATCATACTCAAATTCAAATTTTGAAATAAGTACTTTAATTACTTTCCATTGAAACCAAATTCTTCAAAATTTAGTAAATTTACTTGTTCATTTTTTAAAAATGCTATTTAAGCCAAAATATTCCCTGTTTTTTCTTTTATCGTTATATATCAGCTTTTCTGCTAATGCCCAGGAGACTGTGCCCGCATTTACAATAGAAGGAAAGTTTCACTATGGATATGTTTGGAAACATAGCAGTAAAATTGATGGGGACATCACAGCCCAAAATCCATTTGGTTTTGAGCTGGATTATATAAGACGTTGTTCAGGAGTGAAACCCTGGCAAAGATCATATAAAAATCTGTATTCAGGATATAGTTTATACTATTACCATTTTGATCACAAAAAACCTATAGGTGATTTGGCGGCATTTCTTACATATTTATCAAAGCCTATTTTCCGGACTAAAAGGATAGAAATGCTGTACAGGATCGCATTCGGAATCGGGTATGTCGAAAAAAGATTTCACGAAAGTAAAAACAGCAACAATTTCCTTATCAGCGCAAGAATTAATCATGCGCTAAACGGACAGATAACATTAAGAGCAAAAATTTCTGAAAAAGTAGTTATCAGCACCGGAGTCGGACTACTTCACTTATCTAACGGCGCATTTAAGATGCCCAATCTTGGTATAAATGTACCATCTGCATTTTTAGGAATAGGAATCAATTCCGGCAAGTCATGCAATGTCATCAAAGACAGCCTTCCTGAATTCCGGAAAAAAATTGACTGGAACATCGCCGTTTCCGCAGGACTTAAAGAATTACCTTCCCAAAGAGGAAATAAATATTTTGCAGGAAGTGTTTCTGTGTATCCCAACTTCAGGGTAACCCGGAAAAGTGGATTAAATGCGGGGCTGGATTACTTTTATGATAAATCATCCGACCAGTTTTTCCACGACAACCCGGACAAAATTGTTTCGGAACTACCGGAGCATTATATGCGTGTCGGTGTGGCAGCAGGTCATGAATTATATTTCGGAAAGTTTGCAATGTTGACTCAGATAGGTTACTATCTTTATGACCCGGTAAAAGCTTATGAAAAAATTTACCAGCGGTACGGACTGAAATTTTATCTGCATGATAAATTTTACATCAGCTATGCTTTGAGAGCACACTTCGGAAGAGCTGAGATAGTTGAATATAGTATGGGATTAGCGTTATAAATCTGAAATCGGAAAATATTAATTCCCCATTACTTCTTTTAGCTTTTCTTCAAGCTGTTTTCCTCTGAGGTTTTTCGCAATAATTACCCCATCTTTATCCAGTAAAAATGTTGCAGGTATACCCGTGACTTCATATACAGGTGCTATTGAAGACTGCCAGCCTTTCAAATCTGAAACTTGAGGCCATAGAATTCCATCTTTCTTAATAGCGTTAACCCAGGCTTCTTTGCTGTTATCTAATGAAACCCCATAAATCTCAAACCCTTTATCCCTGTATTTTTTATAGACCGACACTACGTTAGGATTTTCAGCCCTGCAAGGACCACACCAGCTTGCCCAGAAATCGATCAAAACATATTTTCCTCTCAATGAAGATAAAGAAATAGTCTCACCTTCCGGAGAAGGCAAACTGATCTCAGGAGCAGGTTTACCAGGTGCCACCTTGCTATGCTTCTCCTTCTCTTTCATCTCCTGAAGCTGTGCAATCTGAGCAGTGTACATTTTGGTGTATTTAGATTGAGGAATCTGGTCAGTTAATTTTCTGCATACCTCTACAAGAAAATCATAATCCTCTTCAAAGTTGAGATAAGTTTCCTGACTCCTGTAATCTTTCGGTTCGAACAACATAGAGAAAACAGCAATACCCGGCAAGGCTTTCTCCACAGATGATTTTACAAATTGTTTGGTATTGTCCTGCAATAACTGATATTCTTCCTGCAGTTCCTTCATTGCAGTCGCATTGTTTACCTTTCTTTCTGTTTCAAATTTTTGCTCAAGCTCCATCTTCCTTTGTTCCCTTTTAATCATCTCCTTCTGGAATTCCAGATAATGTGCGGTGGAAGGAGAGCCTTGGATAGAAACAGAATTCATAAGATTTCCGGCATCGGCAGTAACCTCAATCTTTTCTGCGTCTGCTATAAATTTGATATATTGATTATCTACACGAAGAGCAAAATAGTCAGGCTCAGGAGTCTTGTAAGTGATTTTAAAGTTACCATCAGCATCTGCAGTATCTGACCCAATACCATTCTGACCTTCTACGGATACTACAGGATTTTGTAAGTTATTAATGGTGCCGGATACAGTAAATTCAAAACCATTGAATAAATTCTTCTCTCTCGCTTTTTCTTTACAGCTAAAAAAAGCGATCAATAAAAAAAAGGAAAAAAGAATATTGAATAATTTCATATACTTTACAGACAAACATTAATTCATGTTGTCTAAGGTCTTTTTTAATAGTTCATTGGTGATCTTTGGATCTGCTTTTCCTTTGGTAAGTTTCATCACTTCTCCCATAAACATACCAAGAATACCTGTCTTGCCGCCCTTGTATTCTGCCACCTTTGCAGGATACTTCGCCACCACTTCCTGGATGATCGGAAGAAGGGAATCAGTATCGCTTTCCTGAATAAGGTTCAGATTTTCTGCTATCTGAATAGGAGTTTTTTGTGAACCATTCAACATTTCAGGGAATATTTTCTGAGAAGCAGCTGAATGGCTAACTTTACCTGAATCTACAAGAGAAATTAAATCTGCAATAGATTTAGTTGTAACCGGAAACTGGTTGATGTGAAGTGTAAGTTCATTTAAATAAGACTTCACCGGACCCATAACCCAGTTGGAAGCTGCTTTATAATTAGTGGTATGCTTACATAATTCCTCAAAATAAAGAGCTATCTCTTTAGAATCCGTCAACACCTGAGCATCATAAGCTGGAAGCTTATACTCGTTTACGAATCTATTGTATAGCTCATTAGGCAGGCTAGGCATGGATGCCTTTATCTCTGCTAACCACTGATCGGAAACCTGCAATGGTTGCAGATCGGGTTCAGGAAAATAACGGTAATCATTTAATTCCTCCTTTGTACGCATTCCATAAGTATTTCCGGTACCTGCATCAAACATTCTGGTCTCAGAATATATCGAATTACCCTTTTCGATCTCCTCTATCTGACGTTCAATTTCATGATCAATCGCTCTCTGAACATTTCTTATGGAGTTCATATTCTTCACTTCCACTTTCTTTCCGTATTCCTTAGCACCTTTAAGCATTACTGAAACGTTGGCATCACACCTCAACGAACCTTCTTCCATGTTCCCATCACAAACCTCCAGGTATCTTACAAGCTTTCTGATTTCAGTCAGCAGTGCAAATGCCTCATCTGACGTCCGGACATCCGGTTCAGTAACGATTTCTATAAGCGGTACACCTGCACGATTATAATCTACAAGCGTATCAGTCTCTTCTGCAAGGTGAAGATTTTTACCTGCATCATCCTCCATGTGGATTCTGTTAAGACGGATTTTCTTTTCTCCATCTTTAGTTTTAATCATTATATGACCACCTTTACATATCGGAGCTTTGTCCTGAGTAGTTTGATATCCTTTCGGAAGGTCAGGATAGAAATAATTTTTTCTGTCAAAAAAACTGTAGCGATTTATTTCACAACCGCAGGCAAGTCCCATTTTGATTGCATACTCAACTACCTTCTTGTTGAGTTTAGGCAGTGTCCCGGGATGTCCTAAAGTTATCACGCTGATATTAGTATTTGGCATGCTACCAAATTCGGTTGAATCAGAAGCAAAAATTTTGCTTTTGGTAGCAAGTTGTGCGTGAATTTCGAGACCAATTACCGGTTGATATTTTTCAATTACTGACTTATCCATGTAAAATTTTAACTCAAATTATACTAACTCTTTAATCATTCCTTTTGCCTTTTGAACCACACTGTTAAGACCGCTTAGATTTTTTCCTCCCGCTGTAGCATAAAAAGGCTGGCCTCCTCCCCCTCCATCAATTTCTTTTGCAAGTTCTTTAACCATGTTTCCCGCATGCAGATTCTTTTCTTTTACAAGATTGTCTGCAATCATAACAGTAACTAATGGCCTGCCTTCAATATCGGCTGCCAGCACCAGTACAAGGTTTTCAACTTTAGCTTTTAATTCAAAAGCAATATTCTTGATAGCATCAGCAGATGAAATATTAATCTTTTCAATGATGTAATTTACAGAATCAGATGCAACAACTTTTTTCAACAATTCAGCTTTGATTTCCTGCCCTTCTTTGGATTTATACTCTTCAAGTTGTTTTACAAGTTTGTTTTTTTCTTCCTGCAGTTCGTCCACAGCCTTTAAAACATCTTTAGGATTTTTTAAGCGCTCTTTTACTTTTGCTAAAAGGTCTATTTGCTCGTTCACAAATAATTCCGCTTCATCGGCAGTAACAGCTTCTACCCTTCTTACACCTGCAGCAACAGAACTTTCTGATACTATTTTGAACAATCCTATTTTACCGGTAGCAGGAATATGTGTACCTCCGCATAACTCAATTGAATATTGAGGATCAAAAGTTATTACTCTAACATAGTCACCATACTTTTCACCAAACAAGGCGGTAGCTCCAAGTTTTTTGGCTTCTTCAATAGGAACATTTCTCTTCTCGTCCAAGGTGATATTTTCTCTGATCTTTCTGTTTACAATTTTCTCTACTTTTTCTATTTCTTCATCTGTCATTTTAGAGAAGTGTGAAAAATCAAATCTTAAAACCTTATCATTAACCAAAGATCCCTTTTGCGCAACATGATTTCCCAGAACCTGTTTTAAAGCCGCATGCAGTAAGTGAGTGGCAGAGTGGTTGTTTTCTGTAAGTCTTCTTCTGCTCTCTTCTACCTCAGCATCGAATTCAGCATTCAGGTCCGTAGGTAATTTCTCTGTAATATGAATGATGAGATCGTTCTCCTTCTTAGTATCTATTACAGCAACTTTTTCTTTCCCATTGCTCAAAGTACCAGTATCTCCTACCTGACCACCGCTTTCAGCATAAAAGGGAGTAGTATCCAGCACCAGGTGATAAACATCCTTTCCTTTAGCAGATACTTTGCGGTATTTAACAATTTTTGATTTCGCCTGCAGTGATTCATAACCCACAAACTCCACACCTTCATCTTCACGTACAATAGTCCAATCAGTAGTCTGTGTTGCAGCATCCTTTTTAGATCTTTCCTTCTGTATAGCCATCTCCTTTTCAAATCCTGCTTCGTCGATGGTATATCCTTTTTCTCTTGCGATCAAAGCTGTAAGATCAACAGGGAAACCGAAAGTATCATAGAGTTCAAATACTGTTTTACCGTCAATTTTTTTATCGGATTTCTTTGTTTCAATTTCAGCGAAAATCTGATCCAGTTTTTTCAAACCAATTTCCAGAGTACGCAAAAAAGAAAGTTCTTCTTCCAGTATTACCTTCTGAACAAAATCCTGCTGAGCTTTTAATTCCGGGAATACATTGTCAAACTGATTAGCTAGAACAGGTACAAGTCTGTTAAGGAAAGGTTGTTTTAAATTCAGAAATGTATAGGCGTAACGAACCGCTCTTCTCAAAATCCTTCTGATAACATAACCAGCCTTTACATTAGAAGGCAATTGACCGTCAGCGATAGTAAAAGAAATAGCACGGATATGATCTGACAGTACACGCATGGCAATATCAGTCTTTTCATCTGCTCCATATTTAATCCCGGAAGCGTCTGAAATAAATTTTATGAGCGGCTGAAATACATCAGTATCATAGTTAGACTTTTTACCCTGAATAGCCATTGCCAGCCTTTCAAATCCCATACCTGTATCCACATGTTTTGCCGGAAGAGGTTCAAGGTTACCATCTGCTTTTCTGTTGAACTGAATGAATACATTGTTCCATATCTCAATCACAAGAGGATTTCCTTCATTCACCAGTTCTTTTCCCGGAAGTTTTTTAACATCTGCTTCATCACGAAGGTCGATATGGATTTCAGAACAAGGTCCGCATGGCCCCTGATCTCCCATTTCCCAGAAGTTGTCCTTCTTGGATCCGTAGAGTATTCTTTCTTTTGGAAGGTATTTGCTCCATATTTCGAAAGCTTCATTATCCGGCTCCAATCCCTCAGATTTATCCCCGCCGAAAACTGTTGCATATATTCTGTCAACAGGAAGTTTATATTCTTTAGTAAGCAATTCCCATGACCACTCAATCGCTTCCTTCTTAAAATAATCTCCGAATGACCAGTTTCCGAGCATTTCAAACATTGTATGGTGGTAAGTATCGATACCTACCTCTTCCAGGTCATTGTGCTTACCGGAAACTCTAAGACATTTTTGTGTGTCTGCTATCCTGGTAAATTTTGCAGGTTGATTGCCAAGGAAAATATCTTTAAACTGATTCATACCTGCATTGGTAAACATCAGTGTAGGATCATTTTTCACTACAATTGGTGCAGAAGGTACTATCTGATGACCTTTTGATTTGAAAAAATCAAGAAATTTTTGTCGTATAGTTTTCGAATCCATTACCATCTTTCAGGACAGCTATCTTTTAATTTTTATATATTTTTTTTAAATTCAATTCTTTCTTCAACAAATAAGGTTATTTTTCCGACGTTATTTGCTTTTAAAAGAGGCACAAATTTAGTATAAAATACAGAAGTTTCAGTAAATGGCCAGGATAAAATATTACTATGACACAGAAACATGCAAGTATGAAAGACTAAGGGTTAGTACCTGGGATCTCATTCTTAACACTCTGGGTTTTCTCTTTGTTTCATTGCTATTTGCGGTTTCATTGGTGTTTTTATACAGCAAATATTTCAAATCCCCGAAAGAACTCAGTCTTGCCAAGGAAAACGAAGAGTTAATTATGTATTATGATCTGGTTAACAATGAATTAGATCAGATAACACAAATGGTGAAATCTTTGCAGGACCGGGATGAAAGGATTTACAGAGTTGTTTTTGAAGCAGAACCGATTCCTGCCTCAATAAGAAACTCCGCATATAGTGGGGTAATCAAGTACAAAGATTTGATTGAAAAAGGGGTCGAAAAAGAAGAGCTGGTGATTTCTACCCTTGAAAGAGTAGAAAATCTGAAAAAACAGTTATACATCCAGACCCGCAGTCATGACGAAATTGCAAAAATGGCTCAGAATAAAGCACAGATGTTGACCAGTATTCCTGCCATACAGCCCATTCCTAATAAGGAACTTACACGACTGGTATCCGGCTTTGGTATGAGAATTCATCCGATTTATAAAGTTAAAATGATGCATACCGGCTGTGATTTCAGCTGTCCGAAGGGTACTCCCATATATGCAACAGGTGATGGTGTGGTAAAATTGGTAACCACCAATTTGGGAGGGTATGGAAAAGAAATTGAAATTGACCATGGCTATGGTTACATAACCAAGTATGCTCACCTTGATGGTTTCAAAGTGAAAGTCGGGCAGAAAGTAAAAAGAGGAGAATTGATTGGGTATTCAGGAAATACCGGTTCATCTACTGCCCCTCATTTGCATTATGAAGTGATGTACAATGGAAAAAAAGTAGACCCTGTTCATTATTTCTTTATCGATTTGTCACCTGGAGAATACCAGAGAATACTGGAGTTGGCAGCAGTGGAAAACCAATCGCTTTCATAAAGCTTTTTTCATCGAAACCTGCATTTGAATTTAGCTTTTGCAATTTGGTTATTATATATTTTTTTGGAATTTCACCTTTTTGCTTTTAGCTTTAAGCTTTGTGCTCCAAATGCCCTACAAGGAAAAAAATATTGAGAAAATGTATTACTCGATAGGAGAAGTTGCATCTATGTTTAAAGTTGCACCTTCGCTTATCAGGTTTTGGGAAAGTGAATTTGAGATAATCAATCCTAAAAAAAACAGGAAAGGAAACAGGCAATTTACAAAAGAAGACATTGAAAATGTAAAAGTGGTGTATCATCTTGTTAAGGAAAAAGGATATACTTTACAAGGCGCCAAGGAGCATTTGAAACTTCAAAAACATAAAGTGAAAGATAACACAGAGATGATCGAATCTCTGAAAAAATTAAAAGCATTTTTAATTGAATTAAAAAAAGGACTACCTTAGTCCCTGAAAAAGGATATCGTTCCTTTATTATCAACAGCTATAGGAAATTTTTTTATAAATGAATCAGGCAAACATATATGAGGTTGCCATTGGATTAATTCCGGGTATTGGAAATTATCTTACCAGGCAGCTAATAAGTTATTGCGGATCTGCAGAACAGGTATTTAGAGAAAATAAGGGTAAGCTTAAAAAGATACCGGGCATTGGAATAAATCTGGCAGAATCCATCATCAACCAGAACATACTGGGAAGTGCAGAAAAAGAAATAAAGCTGGCGGAAAAGAATAAAACTCAGCTGATTTTTTATACCCACAAAGATTATCCGGAAAGGTTAAGACAAATACCTGATGCCCCTGCGCTTCTTTACTACAAAGGAAACCATGATCTGAACCCGTCAAGAGCTGTTGCTATTGTGGGAACAAGAAAAGCCACCAATTACGGTAAACAAGCTGTAGAGATGCTTGTGGAAGAATGCAAAAAATTGAATGCCATTGTCATAAGCGGCCTTGCTTATGGAATTGATATTTCAGCCCATAAAGCCTGCCTACAGCAAAAAATAAGTACAATAGGTGTTATGGCCAATGGAATGAACCATATATATCCTACTGTGCACAAGGAAACGGCTTTTAAAATGACTGAAGCCGGAGGTATACTCACCGAATATTCTTTCGATATGAAAGCAGATACGCCATTTTTTCCTGCAAGAAACAGGATAATTGCCGGGCTATCTGATGCAGTGATTGTTGTTGAGGCTGCAGAAAAAGGTGGAGCTTTAATTACGGCAGAGATTGCTAATGGCTATAACAGGGAAGTATTTGCGGTACCGGGAAACATCGATCAGGAATACTCCAAAGGTTGTAATAAACTGATAAGAGAACACAAAGCCACCATACTCTCTTCCCCGACTGATCTGGCATTGATAATGAACTGGTCTGCCGACGGAAATCAATCAGTAAAAAAGGATGATAAACTACCCAAAAGACTTCCGGATCTTAATGCATATAGTACAGAAGAAGCAACGGTGATTCAATCTTTATTTGAGAGTGAAGGGATATTAATTGATGATTTGAGCTGGAAATCTCAATTGCCATTAAATAAACTTGCATCTATTTTATTGAAACTTGAGTTTGAAGGCATGGTAAAATCTTTGCCGGGAAAAAAATATAAGTTAAATTAGGCATCACATTTTATGTATGCCCTTTACTTTATACCAGATTTTAGGAGTACATTCTACTGCCACTGCAGAAGAAATTAAAGCGGCATATAAAAAACTTGCAAAGCAATTTCATCCGGACAAGCACCAGGGAAGTCTTTTTCATGAGGAGCAATTCAAGGCAATAAATCAGGCTTACCAGACACTTTCCGATCCGGAAAAAAGAAAAAGATACGATCTGATTTTATCATATAATATCAACTACAACAAGGCCACACCTCCTGAAAGAAAAAGAAAAAATCGCTCAGAAGCTTCAAGCCAATACAGGAGGGCACAACCACCAATACCTGATTTTAAATTCAGTAAATCTGATATAAAAGGATACGCAATAGCTGCAGGATTATTTGTTGTTTTTGTAATAGCTATAACTTCATTCTATTTCTACATGAATAATAGAATGGCGATACAAGCCTATGAAGAAGGAATACAATTAGAAAATAAAGGAATGGATGAGGATGCCTTGGAAAAATATTTTAATGCGCTCGAATATAAAGAGGAATTTGTACCAGCCTATATCAGATCAGCACAAATTTATATCAGACATAGTGATTTCAGAAGCGCTTTGTATTTTCTTAACCGGGCAGATTACTTTTCAGAATATAAAAACTGGGAAATAAAATATCTCAAAGCTAAGGCATTCATGAAAACAAAAAATTATTCCGTTGCAGCGGAGGTATTCAGCCAAACCCTGGCACTGAACCCGTCATGTGATAGTGCCTATTTATTTCGGGGTGACATTTATAACTTTTATACCTACCAACCTGCACTTGCTTATAAAGATTATAATAGTTTTTTACAGGCGCAGCCTGATTCTCCTCAAGCCAGGTTTGGCAAATCATTGGCCTTATACAATAAGGCTGAATTTGAAAAAGCGCTTATGTCCTACGATTCCCTTATTCAAAGGTATCCTGAAGAAGGAAAGTATTACTATTACCGTGCAGTTAATAAACTAGCCCTTAAAGATACCAGTGAAGCATGTATTGATTTTAAGATCTCAGAAAGCCTTGGATTTGAAAAAGCACAAAAAACTACAAGATTTTGTAAACCAAAGAATTAGAACAAATAATCCCACTACCCTTAAACAAAATATCATTTTTTCAATTTTAATTACATCCTAAACACTACAATCCCATTTTATTCTGTCATTAAAAAAAGAATTTCTTAAATTGACTGTTCATTTTTAATTAATATACAGTATTCATGGTAAATAAATTTTTACAGCTTTTTCCTATAGTATTTTTAATTGTAATTTCTTCATTGCAATTACAGGGACAGGATTTTAAACACCAATCACCTGAGGTTCCATATAGAAGCATTGAGAATCCGCACTATTGGAAAAACAGTAAGCCTTATGAAGGGTACTGGCAACAAGATGTACATTATACTATCAAGGCGACACTTGATGATGAAAAACATGTCGTAGATGCCGATTATTACAGGCTTGTATATTACAACAATTCACCTTTTGTATTGAATGAACTATTCTTTCATTTACACAACAATGCATTCACTCCGGGTTCATATTACCATGCACTGAATTTAGCCAATGATATAAAAGTTACCTTCGGTCCAAATGAAAAAGCAGGCCTTGGTACTGTATGCGACAGTTTAAGGGTAAACGGAGAAGCGGTGAAGTCTGAAGTGGACAATACCATAATGAAAGTTATTCTCAATACTCCGCTTAAATCAGGCGACAGTCTGGTGGTGACGATGAAATTCAAAACTTATTTTGATCCGGCAGGAAGCTTGAGAAGAAGAATGAAAGTATTTGAATCACATGGATACAAACATTATGATGGCGTACACTGGTATCCGGCTGTAACTGTGTATGACCATAAATTCGGTTGGGCAACTGATCAGCACCTTGATAAAGAGTTTTATTCAAACTTCGGGACTTTTGATGTTGAGCTTACTTTTCCTAATGATTACATTTTAGAAGCAACAGGCACATTACAAAACAGGGAAGAAGTATTACCTGATACCTTACGTGCAAAAATTGACTTATCTAACTTCAAAAACAAAAAGCTGAATGAGCCACCATCAGTGATTATACCAAGAATTTCCGGAGCTACCAAAACATGGAAATACCATGCTAAAAATGTACACAACTTTGCCTTCACTGCAGATCCGATGTACAGAATTGGGGAACTGGAATGGAACGGAATAAAAATTGTCACCATTGCGCAGGAACCAAATGCTGCAGGATGGCAGATGTCAGGATGGTTTACTGCTAATGTTATAAGAATATATTCCAGGGATTTTACCATGTATGACTGGCCTAAGATAGTTGTGGCAGATGCACGCGATGGTATGGAATACCCTATGCTTACGCTCGATGGAGGCACATATCCCGGACATCAGAGCTTACTTGCCCATGAAGTTGGTCACATGTGGTTCTATGGAATGGTGGCCAATAACGAAACTTACAGGGCATTTCTTGATGAAGGCTTTACTCAGTTTCTGACCGTTTGGTCTATGGACAGAATTGTAGGAGAAAGAAGAGCAAGAATAGGTAAAAACAATTACATCACCAGACACCTTGATTCCAGTGTAACACGATTTGAAAGCCTTTACTATCCATACATAAACCATGTAGTAGAAAACTATGATGAAAGAATAAACAGACACTCATCCGATTTCCACGGCGCTATAAGACATGGAGGAAATTATGGTCTGGTTTATTACAAGGCAGGTACCATGCTTTACAATTTAAGATATGTTCTTGGTGATGAATTATTCCTAAAAGCCATGCAGCATTATGTAAGGAAATGGAAGTTTTGCCACCCTTATCCGGAAGATTTCAGACAGGCAATTATTGAATCCACACAGGCGGATCTTAACTGGTTTTTTGATCAGTGGATGGAGAGCACCAAATACATCGACTATGCTGTTACGGACGTGGAAAGAACAGCCAATCCTGAGGAATACAGAATAACCTTCCGAAGAAAAGGAGAAATGCAAATGCCGGTTGACTTTACCGTCACTACCGAAACAGGAGCCAAATACAATTACCATATACCGAATACATGGTTTGTAAAAAAGACTGAAGCAACGGTTTTATCCAAATGGTATGGCTGGGGAATATTGGTACCAGAATATGTTGCAACGGTTAAGATACCGGGAAGAATCCAATCAGTTGAAATAGATCCTGAAAGATATCTGGCAGACATAGACCTTACCAACAACGTAATCGGAGATGGTGGTATAAGAGAACTGCAGTTTGATCATAAGGTGCCGAATATGCAGCAATGGACGAAACAAAGAAATTTCTGGAGGCCTGCGCTATGGTACAATGCTTTTGACGGAGCACAGGTGGGCATTAATGTTAAAGGCAGTTACTTTGGAAAATATAATTACAATTCCACCTTATGGTTCAACACCGGTCTTGGTCAACAGGATTTTGAATCAAGATCAGGTTTAAAACATCAATATGTAGGATTTGAGGCAAATTACAGAAGGAATCTTGCCAGAATGTGGAAGGGGCTTGCATTTACTTCCAATGCATTTTACAACGTCGGGCTTACAAATCTGATAGCAGGTTTTGAAAAAACCATCAGAGAACCGGATCAGCGCACTGCAGAATACTCAAGATTTTTCTTCAACTTTCGTTATTTGATTACCAATGAAAACTTCCATATGTACAGGCTTTATCCCAACAATTGGGGAAGATTTGAAGGAGATAACACTCCGGGGCTTGTAAATGGAATGATTAATTTGGGATATTTCAGGTATTACACCTATCAGAGAGGTAATGGAGATTTCACCATTTCAGGAAGAGTCCCCTCCTTTCGCTCTGATTACAATTACTCATTTCTGAATTTAAATTCTGTAAACAGATTTAATATTTCCAGCTTTGAAATTAAAACTCGTGTATTCGGACAACTTGGTATAGGAAATATGCCTCTTGAATCTTCTTTGTACCTGGCAGGAGCAAGTCCGGAAACCTACATCGACAACCGTTTCACTCAAGCCAGAGGAGTTGTTCCGAATCAGTGGCTTGGATATGGCATAGATGCTAATCATTTTCACATGGGAGGCGGATTAAACCTGAGAGGATACTCCGGTTATCTTGTTCCTGAAGTGGCAAGTTACAATGGACAGGATACAGTGTTTTTTGCTCACTACGGAAATTCAGGAGCCAGCTTCAATGCAGAAATTGACTTTGACAAGTTTATAAAAATACCTGCGAAAGGAATAACCCGAAACCTGCATTTTGATACTTACCTGTTTGCAGATATCGGAATATTGAATTACAGAAGAGGAAATGAATATAACTGGGGATCTTTAAGGATGGATGCGGGTATAGGAACTGCACTGACAATAAAGTTTTCTCCTTACGATATCAAACCTATTACCATCAGGTTTGATATGCCATTGTTCCTGAACACTCCACCTGCTGTTTCTGATTATCTGGCAGTGAGGTATGTGGTAGGGATCAACAGAGCATTTTAGAAATGCTAAATTAATTATGAATGGGTAAAAGGGTATTGACATGTTTTTTTATAATGGTTTTGTGCATGATGCAGCAAGTCTACGCACAAAGCAATTATGTCATTACCGGTAAGGTTGTAGATCAGGAAAGCAATGAAGAACTACCCGGAACCATAGTGTCAGTCCCCTATCTTAAAATCGGCACCGCAACAGATATTGAAGGAAACTTTAACTTACAGGTAAATACTGATACTATAACTCTCCTCATTGAAAATATAGGTTATAAAAAACAGTCGCTTAAATTAAATTCCGCCCAATACCAGAATATTAAAATCAAACTGCAACAGGATATAAAGGAAGTTCAGGAGGTAATTGTATATGGTGATCCTGTTACAGAAAAAATTAATACCACCCAAATGGGAAAGGTTACCATCACCTCTAAAGAGATTAAAGATATACCTGTAATATTCGGAGAGCCGGATATATTAAAAGCCATACAACTCAAGCCGGGAGTTCAGTCCGGCGGAGAAGGCCAGACAGGATTGTATGTAAGAGGCGGAGGCCCTGACCAGAATTTATTTCTGATGGATGATGCCATAGTATACAATCCTGCTCACCTATTCGGACTATTCAGCATATTCAATACAGATGCAGTGAGATCTATTGATTTGTATAAAGGTGACTTCCCTGCTGAATATGGCGGACGGCTGTCCTCAGTTGTAGATATAAAACCAATGGATGGAAACAATGATAAAATTACAGCAAGAGGTGGTCTAGGACTAATAGCATCCAGACTTACTATAGACGGTCCTGTTAAAAAAGATAAATCAACTTTCCTTATCGGAGGAAGAAGAACATATTTTGATGTGTTCACAGCCCAACTCAACCGTTGGAATGCAAACAATCCGGACTGGGAACCAATACCAAAGTACAACTTCTATGATCTGAATGGCAGATTTACCTATAACTTCAGCAAAAGAAGCAGAGTAACATATACAGGTTATTATGGTCGAGACAGATTTGGCTTTGAAACAGAGAGTATAAATTTCAGGTTCAACTGGGGAAACCTGGTTAACTCATTGAAATGGCACTATGATATCTCCGAAAATCTAACCAGCACTTCCAGTATTTCATTCTCTGAATACAGATATGTAATTAAAAACAGCTTCCGGGATTTTACATTAAGTCTTGGATCTATAGTCTCGGACTATACTGCACGTACAGACTTTTTCTATACACCTAGCAGAAAACATCACATAAAATTCGGAGGCCTTGCTACCTATCATACTTATGTGATAGGAAGGTTATCCGGAGGAAACAGCGAAGGGACGGTAAGACTGGGTGCAGGACAAACCTATGATGCTTCTGAAGCAGGTATCTACATATCTGACGAATATGATATCAATGTTAGGTGGAAAGCTAATATGGGATTAAGACTTACAGGATTTTTTAATGATAAAAACAATTTTACCGGGCTTGAGCCCCGATTATCAATTAGATACCTGCTAAATGAAAGAACATCATTAAAGGCAAGTTATGCCAGAATGTTCCAGTATGTTCATTTGGTATCCAACTCCGGAGCCTCCCTCCCTACTGATATCTGGTTCCCTTCCGGAAATGTAGTAAAACCACAAAAGAGTGATCAGGTGGCAGGAGGAATTTCCATTGCTTTATTTAAGGACAAAATATTCTTGACCGATGAAGTTTATTATAAAGAAATGAGGAACATCACTGATTTCAGAGAAGGTGCGAGAATTTTTGCCAATGATCAACTGGAACATGAATTCATTCTCGGAAGAGGCTGGGCTTACGGAAATGAGATTTATATTGAAAAGAAACACGGAAAAACCACAGGGTGGATAGGTTATACTTTGTCCTGGTCCTGGAGGAGATTTGATGAAATAAATTATGGAAGAAGATTTCCTGCGAGATACGACAGACGTCATGATATTTCCACCGTTGTAATCCATCGGCTTACTGACAGATTAAAAATTACCGGTGCATGGATATATGGGACAGGCAATGCAATTACTTTACCAATCGGAAGAATAGTAATTCAGGACGTGCCCGGAGCAACTCCTATGTTTGCCCCTGATTATACAGAACGTAATAGTTTCCGTATGCCTGCTTATCACAGAATGGATTTAGGTTTGGTTTATCAATTCAAACCCAAAAGAGGAGAATCTGATCTTACTTTAAGTATCTATAATGTTTACAACAGGAGAAATGCATACTTCATCTATTTTGCTCAGGTGAAAAATGAAGACGATGTTACAGTAGGTTTTCAGGCTAAGCAGGTTTCATTGTTTCCTATTATTCCAAGTCTAACCTATAACTTTAAGTTCTGATGAAAAGGATTGGTCTGTTTTTAGGAATTACATTTTGTTTGTTGTGCTGCAACAGCAGAAAGAATATTGATGTGGTACTTCCGGCTTATGATAAGAAACTTGTAGTGGAATGTTATTTGGAACCTGGCCATCCTTATCAGTTATTACTTACTGAAAGTGTAAGTTATTTCTCTGCACCTGAAGTGCCCCGAGTGGATGAAGCAATAATAACCATTACTCACAAAGGTAAGACTGATACATTAAAATTCGTACAGATTGTAGCAGACACTGTCAGAAACATGTTTTATAATTACATGGCTGACTCCTCTATTATAGTTCCTCATAATGACTTCGAGCCATTTTTCCTTTATGTTTTTGATAAAAGGACAAACAGAACCTTAACATCATCTACAGTATTACCAAAATTTGTTAAAATTGACACCTTGGAATTGAAGTTTAACAATGAGCCTAAAGCTGCCTCAATCATAAAATTTCAAGAAGATCAGACCAGGCAGAACTTTTACAGGTATATCATTACTATAGATCATCCGGCAGGAAATAAAAGGGTCGATTTTATTCTGACAGATGAGTTATATAAAACTGAAACAGCCGCTATGGGCACCAATTACTGGTTTGAATCAGGAACCCCCTTGTATGTTTCCTTTTATCATTTGACAAGAGAACATTACGATTTCATTACTTCTGTCAAAAATGCCCAGGAGGCGAACTCGAGTCCATTTGCTCAACCGGCTTCCATTAAATCAAATGTGGCAGGGGGATTAGGAATATTTACGGGAGTTGCAGTTGACAAAAAAGTTATTACCGTACCATAATTATATTATGGATTCAGCTAAAACATCTGCGATATGCATAAATTTCATCTTCATTTTTTTAGCATCGGCAATTCTCTTAAAATGATACAGACAGGTAAGATCAGAAGATATTACCGTTTCAATATTTTTATCTATAACCTCCTGAAGTTTCTGATCCGCTAA
Organism: Cytophagaceae bacterium; assembly: GCA_046290815.1. Taxonomy (GTDB): domain Bacteria; phylum Bacteroidota; class Bacteroidia; order Cytophagales; family Cytophagaceae; genus JBKBUF01. Next base: position 17,872 of record JBKBUF010000041.1, read on the forward strand.
AGAATCGGAAAGATCTTTATATTCCGCACAAAAAGCGCCGCCAAAACCACAACAAGTTTCTTTACTTTCAAATTCCTGAAGTTTTATTCCTTTTACAGACTTCAGCAAATGCAGTGGGCCTTCATCGATTCCACATTCCCTTAAAGATTTGCAGCCATGATGGTAAATGGCATTAACAAAATATTCAGAGTTTGGAAAAGCAGATAATTTAAGCACGTCAGTAATGTACTCAGTGAACTCGAAGACTCTTTTTCTGGTCACTTTGTAATCCTGGCGATAAGAAGATGTATCAAAAAGCAATTTATATCTGTTCCTTATCATACCCGTACATCCACCGGAAGGTATTATGATAGGCTCCTTGCCATGAAATTCAGAAAGAAACTTTATGCCCAGATCCCTGCTTTCGTCGATAGCTCCGGCATTAAGAAGAAAAGCTCCGCAACAGGTTTGATCTTTATTATAAGTAACCTTACAGCCCAGGTGTTCCAATACTTTGATCATATTAAATCCTGTCTGAGGATAAAACTGATCTATGTAACATGGAATAAATACCTTTACCTGTTTTGACATATTACTTAGGGAAAACCTGCGAAACCAAAGCCATGCTTAATTCAAGTTCTTCCTGATTAATCCCGGGAGAAATTTCAGAATCCTTTAAAAACTTAATTAAAGTTTCTGTTGCCACATTCCCTACCAACTCATCTTTCGCCATAGGACAACCACCGAATCCGTTTAAAGCCGTGTCAAATCGACGGCATCCGGCTAGATAAGCAGATTTAATCTTACTATAGGAAGTAAAAGGATTGGAATGCAGATGTGCGCCGAATTCTATTTTGGGAAATGCAGGACAAAGATTTTTAAAAAGGAAAGTAATATTCTCTTCCGTCGAAACTCCGATTGTATCAGACAGTGAAATAACCGGTATTTGAAAGCTATCAAGCTTCTTAACAAAATCAGAGATGTATTGAATGTCGAAAGGATCGCCATAAGGATTTCCAAAAGCCATCGAAAGATAAACAACAAATTGCTTTCCCTTTTTGACGCATAAATCCTGAACCTCTGCTACAACAGCAAAAGCTTCTTCTATTGATTTATTGGTATTTCTTTTCTGAAAAGTTTCTGAGAGTGAAAGTGGAAAACCCAGATAGGTGATTTCATCAAATGTTAAAGCCTGCTCCGCTCCTCTTACATTGGCGATGATTGCCAGTAGCTTTGATTTGGATTGGCTTAAATTGAGCATGGAAAGTACTTCTGCGGTATCTTTCATTTGCGGAACTGCAGCAGGAGAAACAAAACTTCCGAAATCAATCGTATCGAATCCTACTTTGAGCAGTTGATTGATATATTTTGCTTTTACTTGAGTGGGAATAAATGATTCTATCCCCTGCATGGCATCTCTTGGACATTCAATTATTTTAATCCCTTCCATGGTCATGACTGAACCCGATTAAAATAAAGCACTTGCTATTTGTTTTACCGACTGGGATTTTCCCATAGAATAATAGTGAAGAACAGGTACACCGAACTTCATCAATTCTTTGGATTGATTGATACACCATTCAATGCCCACTTCCTTTACCTGATCTGCATTTTTACATTTTTCTACTGCTTCAGATAGTTCTTCCGGTATATCTATATGAAATATACTTGGAAGGACCGTTATCTGCTTCTCGGTGGTGATAGGCTTTAATCCCGGAATAATCGGAATGGTGATGCCTTCTTCCCTGCATTTATTGACAAATTCAAAAAACTTCTGATTGTCAAAAAACATCTGTGTGACAATATAATCAGCCCCTAAAGATTGTTTCAATTTAAGGTATTTTAAATCCGTTTTTAAATTGGGAGCCTCAAAGTGTTTTTCAGGATATCCGGCAACTCCGATACAAAAATCAGTTTGAACAGGATTCTGTATATCGTCATCCAGATAAACACCTTTATTCATGTTTTTAATCTGTGTGAGCAGGTCGGTGGCAAACTTATGCCCATCCGGCTCCGGAATGAATGTACCTTCAGATTTTATATGGTCCCCACGCAGCGCTAACACATTATCAATTCCAAGGAAATTCAGATCGATTAGAGCATTTTCAGTTTCTTCTTTCGAAAAACCGCCACATATTATATGAGGCACTGCATCTACTTTGTACCTGTTCATTATTGCTGCGCAGATACCTACTGTCCCTGGTCTTTTTCTTATTGTTCTTTTCTCAAGCAATCCGTTCTCTCTTTTCTTAAACACAAATTCCTCTCTGTGGTAAGTAACGTCAATAAATGGTGGCTTGAACTCCATCAAAGGTTCAATAGCATCGAAAAGTGAATTGATGTCCTGGCCTTTCAATGGGGGAAGTATTTCGAAGGAAAATAAAGTTTTCTTTGCGTTCTTTATATGCTCTGTGACTTTCATTCTTAAAATGTTGAGAGGTAAAATTAGTTTATTTTTTAGCTATATACAATCAGTGGGATTCAATTGCCATCAAAAACCAACTAACCGCTCTTAACAATCACCTCATTATATAGTTTTATTATAAACCGCATTCAATTTTCATTTAAGGAGCTTATCAATATGACAAATCAGAAGGATGAACTGCAAGGGATGATTACTGAGATTTCTTCCAGACAAAAAAGAATAAAGGAGAGACAGTATTATCTGGATAAAAAGATGGAAGAACTAAAGAAGAGACAGGCTGATCTTGAATTAAGAAGAAGCACTTTAAACTTCAGGCTATTTTAAAAAAAATGCCGGTCCATTACGAACCGGCATCACCTAAACCCTTGATAATTAAATATTAAAAAAAGTAGCAAAAAAATAAAAGAATTGATTCCTGAGGAACAGATGACCTTTTCTGTTGATCAGGATAATAAATATATAAAACTAAAATTTTCCTCCAAAACCTTTTTTCGGATAATTTTTTTTGAGCCTAGCCAAAAAACCAATCTACTGATTTTCAACGATTTATCCAATGCAATGTTTTCCCGGAAACATTATATTTAAAATTGTAATTATATAATTAAAGTGTTAAAACCTAAAAAGAGGGGGAATAGGAGTATGAATGAGAATGGAAAGGTTTTATTAGGCTTCTTTGCGGGATTGGCTGCCGGAACGATAACAGGAATATTGATGGCGCCGGACAGCGGTATGAATACAAGAAAAAACATTACCGATAAAGTAACCCAATTCCGCGACAGTGTGAACGATCAGTTTCAGAAAGGGATGGATAAATTCAACACCTTAAAAGATTCTGCATTTTCACTGGTGAATCGTTACGGAGAGCAAACGACAAAAGAACCAAACATGTAGGAAAAACGGGACTGTTTCAAAATTGCTGATCAACTTTGAGACAGTCCTTTTTTATCCGATAAGTTCCATAAGATATTTTTTAGGAAGATTAAACAGCAATACAATCATCATTAGGCCATAATAAGCCAATTGTTTACGCCAAATTCCCTGATTTTTTAGCTCAAGATTTAGCCATGATAAGACGGGGACAAACAAACAAAAACTCCAGGGCGCTAAAGTGCGGTAATCAAACATATCGATACCCGAAAACGCGGTAAAAGGTATCAAAACCAAAAGATATAAAAAGGAAGAAATAACAAAGATCATATTGGACTTATCATCGAAAAATCTTCCCCATTTAGTGGATTTAAATACAAATGCCATCACCAGAAACTGAATGATAAATAACGTCGCAAAGAGAGAAGTTTCTTTCAGGTTTAAATATCTGAAGAAATTCAACTGACTTATTAAGCCAAGAAACACTCTCAGAGCAAATTGTGCCACAGTCATTTGTATCTCCCCAATACGATCAGTTCCTGTGATAAATCCGGACCGGGAATAATTATAATACAAATAAGTTATGATCAGGAATGTCGCGACTATTAAGGAAATAAAAACCTTTGCAGATTTTCTCTTTTCACCATTATGGAATAAATACACCACAATTAAATAAGCAAAGGCACAAAAGAAAATGCCTATATAACGGCAGAGAAAAAGGCCAACCAGAGAAAAGGTTAATAAAAAATAAGGTAGGGCCACTTGCTGATTTTCTTTCAAGATGTTCCTTATCGTCAAAACCAGCAGAAGTAAAAAACAGATAAAAGGATTTTCTGACCAGGAGTGGGACATTATTTCCAACAAGGGAAAAGTACAAAACAGTAGAAAAGGAAAAACAAAAGAGCACGGGTAAATTTTCCGCAGAAGTAACCCTGAAAGGATCAGACACAAAAAATTGACAAGCTTAGAGGAAACAAGTACTGAAAGTCCGGAAATATAACTTAACGAGGCAATCAGCCATGGATAACCTAAAGGCCAGATGGTAAAGGACGGAAACTCATGCTGAAGGTTTCCATCTGCTTGCTGTACCGCGCAATCGGGTTTTACGACAGCACCTCTTCCCTTTACAATATTTTCTGCTGCTGAAAGATAACACGCTCCATCAGGAGAAACATATCCGTCGGTTTCGGCTACGATTCTGAAAGTAACAACTGCTATTATTAAAAATAAAAACAGAAAGTAAATAAACCTGTCATTTCTCAGCAACCGGGATATTCTATCCATAGAAACATAGTTTCATCTATCTATGCATCATAATTCAGATTAGGACTCAGCCATTTCTCGACTGTTCTCAAATCCATATTTTTTCTTCTGGCATAATCCTCCACCTGATCTTTTTCAATTTTCCCTAAACCAAAATATTTTGCTTCCGGATGAGAGAAGTATAAACCGCTCACAGATGATGCAGGATACATGGCGAAACTTTCTGTTAGTTTTATTTCAGTTTTCCCTTCAGGATCTAACAGATCAAATAAAGTTCTTTTCTCTGTATGATCCGGGCAGGCAGGATATCCCGGGGCAGGTCTGATACCAACGTATTCTTCTCTGATTAAAGAATCATTGTCCAGTTTCTCGTCCGACGCATAACCCCACAATTCCTTTCTCACCTTCTCATGCATACACTCTGCAAAAGCCTCTGCAAGTCTGTCGGCAATAGCTTTAATCATTATGGAATTATAGTCATCGTGATCTTTGTCGTACTTTTCTATCAGTCTTTCTATGCCTATACCTGCGGTAACTGCAAATGCTCCGATATAGTCAGCTTTGCCTGAATCTGCAGGTGCTACAAAATCTGCAAGGGCAATATTCGGAAGATTATTTCCCTTCAACCCCTGCTGCCTTAATGTATGAAATACTGTTTTTACCTTGCCTCTGTTTTCATTGAAAACAATATGCTTATGGTTACCATGATCAATTTCCTGCTTCTCCCACTCATAGACGGCAATATCATCATCACCTACTCTTGAAGCCGGATAAATACCTACTGCTGCTTTAGCTTTAAGCAGTTTTTTTTCTATTACCTCATTTAAAAGTTTACATGCATCTTCATGCAGTTTTTTCGCTTCGGCACCCACATAAGGATCTTCAAATATCTTAGGATATTTGCCTCTCAGCTCCCAGGTTTGAAAAAACGGAGTCCAGTCAATATACCTGGCAATTTCGGCTAAAGAAAAATCTTCGTAATATCTGTTACCTAAAAATGCCGGCTTTTTGATTTCTGTCTTTCCCCAGTCTATTTTGGTCTTATTGCTTCTGGCCTGATCAATAGATATATAATTTTTGTCTTTTTTCCTTCCTGCATGGTCTTCCCTCATCTTTGCATACTCTTCCTTAAAGCCTTTAATGGTCTTTTCTTTAAGATCAGTACTTAGCAGGCTGCTTGCCACAGGAACACTTTTAGATGCATCCAGTACGTGAACAACAGGCCCATCATACACAGGATCGATTTTCACTGCAGTGTGTATCCTTGATGTAGTTGCACCACCTATCAGCAATGGCATTTTAAATTCCAGTCGCTGCATTTCTTTGGCCACGTGCACCATTTCATCCAGCGACGGAGTGATCAGACCGCTCAATCCTATAATATCTGCTCCAACTTCCTGTGCTTTTTCAAGGATTTTTTCAGCAGGGACCATCACTCCCATGTCAATAATTTCGAAGTTATTGCAAGCTAAAACAACCCCAACAATGTTTTTTCCTATATCATGCACATCTCCTTTTACTGTTGCAAGGAGAATCTTTCCTGCATTCTGAGATGTGTTACCGCTTTTCCTCTTTTCTTCCTCAAGGAAAGGCAAAAGATAAGCAACCGCTTTTTTCATTACTCTGGCACTCTTCACTACCTGAGGAAGGAACATTTTTCCTTCACCAAAAAGATCTCCTACTACGTTCATACCTGCCATCAATGGACCTTCGATAACCAACAAAGGTCTTTCATATTTTTGCCTTGCCTCTTCAGTGTCTGCATCAATATAGTCTATGATACCTTTTACAAGTGCATGTGAAAGCCTTTCTTCCACGGTGCCTTTTCTCCAGGCTTCATCTTTCACCTGAGTCTTTCCTTTACCTTTTACCTCCTCTGCAAACTCCAGCAGCCTTTCAGTAGCATCATCCCTTCTGTTCAGCAACACATCTTCTACCCTTTCCAGCAGGTCTTTGGGTATGTTGTCGTATATTTCCAGCATGCTTGGGTTCACAATACCCATATCCATGCCTTCCTTAATGGCATGATAAAGGAAAGCAGAGTGCATAGCCTCTCTCACAACATTGTTACCTCTGAAAGAGAATGACACGTTACTTACTCCTCCGCTCACATGTACACCGGGCAGATTTTGACGCACCCATCTTGTAGCTCTGAAAAAATCCACCGCATTATTTCTGTGCTCTTCTATTCCTGTACCGACAGGAAATATATTCAAATCGAAGATGATATCCTGAGGTGGAAATTTAACCACTTCAGTAAGTATTTTATATGACCTCTCACAGATCTCCAGTCTCCTTTCATAATTATCTGCCTGACCTTTTTCGTCAAATGCCATTACGATAACTGCTGCACCGTATCTTCTGATCTTTTTCGCCTGCTCGATAAATTCTTTTTCTCCACCCTTCAAACTAATGGAATTCACCACAGCTTTACCTTGCACACATTTCAAACCCGCTTCAATGATGTTCCATTTGGAAGAATCTATCATTATAGGAACTCTTGCTATCTCGGGTTCTGATGCAATAAGGTTAAGGAATTTCACCATTGCCTCTTCACCATCGATCATCCCTTCGTCCATATTGATATCTATGATCTGGGCTCCGCCTCTCACCTGCTCTAATGCTACAGAAAGCGCTTCTTCAAAATTTCCCTCTTTTATAAGCTTAAGAAATTTTGCAGAACCGGTTACGTTGGTACGTTCACCTACATTTATAAAATTGGACTCCGGAGTAACAATAAGCGGTTCGAGTCCGCTAAGTTTTAAAGGAGGAAATTTCTTAGTACTGGTATTCATTAACAATTTCTCTAGGTTTAAATTTTGCAGCAAGTTCTGCTATAGCTTTTATGTGGGCCGGAGTAGTTCCGCAGCAGCCACCGATAATATTTATTAAATTCTCTTTAAGGAAAACTTCTATCTGTTGAGCCATTTGCTCAGGGGTCTCATCATATTGACCAAACTCATTAGGCAATCCCGCATTTGGGTGAGCGCTTACCAGGAAATCAGATGATTTTGCAAGCACCTGAAGATATGGCCTCAACTCCTTTGCACCTAACGCACAGTTAAGTCCTATACTAAGCAATGGTATATGAGAAACGGATATAAGGAAAGCTTCTGTAGTCTGACCGGTTAATGTACGTCCGCTGGCATCAGTGATAGTACCTGAAACCATTATCGGCAACCTCTTTCCGGTTTCTTCAAACAGTTCATCAATAGCATAGAGAGCAGCTTTAGCATTTAGTGTATCTGTGATAGTCTCTATCAAAAGCATATCTGCCCCACCATCGATAAGGCCTTTTGCCTGCTCTTTGAAAGCTTTCACAAGCTGGTCGTAGGTGATAGCTCTGAAGCCGGGATCGTTTACATCGGGAGACATGGAAGCGATTTTAGTTGTAGGTCCCATAGATCCCGCTACAAATCGCGGTTTGTTCGGCTCCTTCTTTGTAAATTCATCTGCTACCTCTCTTGCGATTTTTGCCCCCTGGTAATTTATTTCATATACCATGTGCTCCAATCCATAATCTTCCTGTGCCACTGAATTAGCTCCAAAAGTGTTGGTTTCTGCTATATCAGCTCCTACCGAGAAGTATTCAGCATGAATAGCCTTTATAATATCAGGTCTTGTAATGCACAACAGGTCATTATTGCCTTTTAATGACTTAGGATGATTGGCCAAAGCATCATTTCTGAAGTCTTTCTCTTCAAGTTTGTATCGTTGAATCATAGTACCCATAGCTCCGTCGAGCACCAGGATTCTCTCTTTTAAAATTTTCTCTATAACAGACATATAAGTTGATCTATTCCTTAAAGGAACAATATTATGTTCATTAAATAAAATTTGCTTGATCAGAAAGGAGTGGATGAAGACTCTTATCTTTCTCTGATTACAGAGTGGGAGTTAGCACCCTTCCGTAGCAGGGTTGCTAAGACTTCACAGGGCCCATTCCCTCAGTCTTTCCGGATAAGCAGGTACAAAATAAAAACAATTGCCAGTCATTAGCAATTTATTCTGGTATTCTTTTAAGATAACGTAATTATTTTGCCTAAATTAATGGTTCAACATATAAATATTCTGTTAATTTTGAAGACTGTAAATCTAAGACTAACCTAAATTTTATAAGTTTTGAAGCTAGCTGCTGTTGATATTGGTTCTAACGCTATCCGTTTTCAGATTACAAATGCATTGAAATACAACGGAGTAGTAAACTTTAAAAAAGTAGAGTATGTCCGTTTCCCTCTGCGACTGGGACAAGATGTGTTTAAAAACAACAAAATTAGTCCCGAGAAAGAAGCCAAGTTTATAAAGCTGATGCACACTTTCAAGATGCTTCTTGACCTCTATGAGGTACAGGACTATATGTTTTGTGCTACCTCAGCCATGAGAGAGTCTGAAAACGGCAGAGAAATTGCCGATAGAGTTAAGAAGGAAATAGGTGTTGAAATTGACATTATCGACGGAGATAAAGAAGCGGAACTGATCAACTCGGTATTGTTTACCGAACTGGATGACAGAAGTTATGTACACATCGATGTAGGTGGAGGTAGTACGGAGCTGAATATTTTTGTGAATAAAGAGAAAATCGCAGCAAGATCTTTTAAAATAGGTTCTGTAAGAAGACTTGGCCAGATGGACTCTCCTGAAGAATGGAAGGAAATGAAGAGCTGGATCAAGAAGAATGTGAAGGACAAATATGGAACCATCAGGGCCATCGGAACGGGTGGTAACATAGGAAAGATATACGAGCTGGCCAATTTAAGCAGAGGCAAATCTTTAAAGCCTACCATCAGTCTGGATAAGATCGAGAAGGTCCATGATACCGTATCGAAAATGACCTACGATGAAAGAATCCATGTGTTGATGCTAAATCCTGACCGTGCCGATGTTATTATTCCTGCATCTGAAATATATACTTCAGTCATGAAATGGGCAGAGGCAAAAGAGATGGTGGTTCCTGAGCTTGGCTTGAAGGATGGTTTGATTCAGTTGCTATATAAGAGGAATAGCCACAATGTAGAGAATATAGTGATAAATTATACTAATAAGTTTCCGAAGTAAAATCCTATCCAATACACCTAACAAAGCTAAATGATACCAGTTTCCATTGGAGCGATCTTACCTGCCTGTCGGCAGACAGGTTTTTAGCTTTGGGCTTTAGCAGCGTGGGTATGTGCGCTAAAAATTCAATCGCGGAGATGGAAACGAGGGCCCTCCGGCCTGAGGAAAAATGCTGGTTTAGCAGATGAAGCATAAATTCTGAACATAGCTGAAATCACAATTGCACAATACTGGTATTTTTCATAACAATAATCTGTGACCAAACTGTAAATTTTTTCCTCCTCAGTTTTTTGCTATTTTCGGCAAACTAAAATCATCATTACCTATGAAAAGATTAGTATTGTCTGCTCTCCTGCTAATATCAATAATAGTAAAAGCCCAGGAACCGGTTTTGTATTTTGAAAACAGTAATCTGATTGCTCCTGCACAACAGAACGGCAAATGGGGTTATGTCAATACCAAAGGAGAATGGGTAATCCCTCCTACCTATGTTTATGCCAAGCCATTCAACAACGGACTTGCTGAAGTAAAGATGTATGCAGAGGGTAAAGCCAGAATAGGGTTAATAAATAAAGAAAATAAGCTGGTAACCGAATTGAAAGGTTACAACATTTCAAAATACTCAGAAGGCTTACTGGTCTTTAAAGAAGGCGAACTTTATGGTTACATGGATACTACGGGTAACAAAGTAATACCTGCTCAATTCAACTACTGTGCTCCATTCAGAGAGGGAAAAGCAGCTGTTACATTTAAAGATGGAAAGATAGGTTACATAGATAAAAGTAAAAAGCTGTTTATCTCACCCAGGTTTTACTCGGCATCTGAATACAGTGAGGGCATAGCAGTGGTCAGCACAGGCATTGAAGCGCATAAAAGAAAATATTCCTGCATCGATGATAAGGGAAACCAGATAATAGCACCCGAGTACAACTGGATTACCTCCTTCAGTGAGGGATATGCATTTGCCAATATAGGAGGTTACTTAGAAAACAATGTAGTGCTGGAAGGTAAATGGTATATTATAGATGCCAAAGGAAATAAAGTTCCCGCTTCTGCTGACAGCACCTTAGGTGTAGAAATTCAGAGCTACCCCTACATCCTGAAGTTTGTAAATGGTGTGGCGTGGTTCCCTGCCAATGTGAATGGCAAGCAGAAGTTCGGCCTGATAGATGTAAAAGGGAAGTGGGTGCTGGAGCCGAAATACGAATATGTGGGAAAATTCAGCGAAGGAAGAGCAAGCGTATTTGATAATAACAGGTATGGCTTTATAGATGCAAAAGGAAACATAGTCATCCAAAACTTTTTCGAAAGTGTGGGCGATTTCCATCATGGACTTGCATGGTTTAAGGTAGATGAAAAATATGGAGTGATAGACAAAAATGGAAAGATTGTGATTGATGCGAAATTTCAGGAGATAGGAGATTTTGCGGAGGTGAAGTAAAATGGTGGTCTGAATCAGAATTGACAGTAGTTGAAAATTAGTAGAATAATATAAAATTAGTGAATGAGTGATATTAGCAAGGAATAACACAAACAAAACCTTGTGCTAGAGTCATATTAATAGAGGCTGTAAAATAAACTGTGTCATAAAAGTAAAAAAATGTTAAATTATACTTTTATGAACACCAAAAACAACAAAGACGAAAAATTAAAGGAATTTGAGGGCTTGTTTGAGCAAGCTCT
>JBKBUF010000008.1:0-167159 GCA_046290815.1 Cytophagaceae bacterium
GAGCTTGCTCAAACAAGCCCTCAAATTCCTTTAATTTTTCGTCTTTGTTGTTTTTGGTGTTCATAAAAGTATAATTTAACATTTTTTTACTTTTATGACACAGTTTATTTTACAGCCTCGACTGCCGACTCATGACTTAAGACTTTTGACTTGGCTCTGTCTGTCTACTGTCTACTGCTTACTGCTTACTGCTTACTGCTTACTGCTTACTGCCTACTGCCTACTGCCTACTGCTTACTGCTTACTACCTACCGCTTCTTTACTTTCAGCTTCTGCCCGACAAAAATCTCATTATTCTTAAGGCCATTCAATTCTCTTAGTTCTTCTGGCGTCATATTGAACATTTTCGATATTGAATAAACAGTATTTTTAGGCTGAACAATGTAGTATTCTTCATCAGGTCCAAGCTCAGACGCAGGTCTGTTTGTTTTTTGACCTGTGTTTGTCACTGTAGGCTTCTCATCTTCTACAGTTCCAGGTTTAGCGGTAACTGCTATGGTTTGTGGTGCTATAGTAGATTTATCATCAGTCCTTCTAACCCTCAATGGTCTGTAAGCAAGTACACTTTCATCGCGAAGATTATTCATTTCTTTCAACTCCTCCACCGTCATATTGTATTTCTTCGCTATTGAATAAAGCGTCATTTTTGGTTCCACCACATAGGTCATTGCTTTAGAGTCATAACCTGGGCCACCAACAACAATAAACTCTACCCTTCTATTCAATTGTCTGCCTATCGGATTAGAGTTTGCAACCAATGGTTTTCCTGCTCCTAATGCATGAATCAAAGCGCTTTTGTCAACCCCTTTAGTTTTTAGATAATCGAAAGCTGCTTTTCCCCTTCTTTCAGACAGTCCTATATTGTACTGGTCAGTACCGAAGTTGTCAGTATTGGCAGTAACCTCAATTTGAACCTCTGGATATTTTTTCAGGTAAAGCGCTAAATCATCCAACACCTTTTTTGCTTCTGGTCTAATATCATGCCTGTCGAAATCAAAATATATATTTTCAAAAAGCTTCCTTGACACAGGCTGCTCAGATGTCTTCACTTTTACATCATCTACCAGGTATTTTATATCAGCAGTAACAGCTTTTTTTCCGCTTTTATCATCAAGGGTCACTTTATAATCATCGGGAGGAAGGTTTTCATATCTGAATTTACCGTCATCATTGGTGGTTGTTCTTTTCAAAACCTGATTATTTTTTCCATCTTTCAAAATAACATCCACATCAGAAGCAGGTAATTTGGTATCCTCATCAACAAGAGTACCCACAATGGAAATACTTTTTGCATTAGGATCTAAGGAATCTTTATTGATTGCGGCAATTACCGCTTCTTTACTTTCAATATTAAATAAGTAAATATCATCATTACCAAGACCCCCTGTTCTGTTAGAGGATAAATAACCCTTCTTTTCACCCATTACAAAATAAAAATCATCTCTGTTGGAATTAAAAGGCAAACCGGCATTTTTAACATCAGAAAAATTTTCACCTCTTGCCATGAAAATATCCAATCCTCCGAATCCTTCTCTTCCATTGGAGGAGAAGAACAAGGTTTTCTCGATAGGATAATAGCATGGAGACATATCTATATATTGTGTATTGATATTCGGACCCATATTTACTGCCGCGCCCCAGTTGTCATCACCATTGCAGGTGGACATCCAGATATCATGTTCACCATAACCACCCGGACGCTTAGAAACAAAAAATAATGTATCTGCATTCGGAGAAACTGAAGGCTGAGCATTCCACTGCTTCGCCATATTGATATTCTGGTTCAGCTTCACAGGTGTAGACCATTTCCCAGCCTCAAATTTTGTGAGGTAAATGGCACACTGATATTCCGTAACATTATTTACTGTGACAGGCTCGTCGCATTTGGTGAAGTAAAACTTTGTTTTGTCTTTATTAAAAGAACCTGAACTTTCATTAAACTTGGTATTTAATGCGGAAAACTTATCATTATCATCTTTCCTCTGCCATGAATCTTTGGTTTTTTCCAACCGAAACATGTCGCTAAAGTCTCCACCCAGCCATCCATGTTTCATATCACCCATAGACTCTTCTCTTGCGGAAGTAATTACAATGGTAGTGTCATTTTCAAAAATTACAGGAGCATAATCAGAGTGGGAGCTATTAACAGGAGCTCTTAAAACCTGAAATTCATAATCACGAACAGGCTTTTTAAGTTCATCAATAGCAAGTAAACAACCTAAACGATCTATTTCGGCATGTTCCTTGTATTTTTTGGTTTCAGGGTCGGTCTTATGGTTTTCCTCAATGAATTTGGCGAATTCCTGTTCAGCTTCCTCATATTTTCCGTTCAATTTCAGCATCTGGGCATGCCAGTACCTTGATAACGGATAATCCCTTACAGCAACAGTTACTGTCTTTTTATAATGTCTTTCAGCTTCTTCATAATGAAAAAACATTCTGTTTGACTCAGCCAGCTTATAAACTGCATAATTATTATATGGTTCCTCCTCAACCACTCTCTGATACTCCTGAGCAGCAAGAAAGTATTCCATGTTATCATAGAATTTATCTGCCAGGCTAATGGAAGGTTTACTTTGCTTTTTATTTTTCTGGCTATAGCTTTCCTGAGGAGCTACAAGGAACACCAGAAGGGATAGCGATAACCAAAACAGAAAACGCATTATTTTAATGTTGAATGATAAATGTTGAATGTTGAATGTTAAAATTCGAAATCCGAAATTCGAAAATATTACTATAGATCCTCCTGCCGTCGGTTTTACTGCCTACTGCCTACTAACTACTAACTACTAACTACTAACTACTAACTACTGACTACAGACTTATGACTAAAGACTTAAGACTAAATCCTCGGCGTATAAAACCTCCTGATTCTCTTCTCTTTAATCTTTGTCAGTACCAAAGAAATCTCATATGCCCCTCTCCCTCCTGTATTTGCTCTTAAGGTTGAATTATTATAATCATAACTAAACCCTAAAGTATAGCTCTGGTTACCAAAACCTACAGCAAAAATAAAAGAATCTTTCAGCCTATACCATGCTCCGAAGATAACGTCAGAAGGCGCCAGGTATTTTCTTTGGTCCAAAAACTGATAAGTTAAATAAGCTCCCCCATTGAATAGCCTGAAATCACCCTGCTGCATCACTAGCAAATTAGGTGAAAAATTCACTTTTTGACCTACTTTAAATTCTACCCCGGCATGTGCCTTGAAAAGCATAGGAAGGTTACTCACCATACCTGATATCATTGATTCATTAGGACGATTGAGATGATATGCAGAAAATCCCAAATACCCGCTTAATCCCTTTTCTTCAAAATTTCTGCCTGCATTGTAATAATACATCAACCCTGCTCCCACATCAGGATAAGTGGCCCTGGTACGGATATTGGATTCATTAGGTGTGATACTTTGGTCAAAATCACCAAGGTATGGATTGTATTGTTCTCCCCATTGAAGATTGGCGAAATCTATATTTTTCTGAATGAAACCTCCCTGAACACCGAAAATCAGGGATTGCATTCTGTTAGCGCTTAATGGAAGATTATAGGCAGCATTAAAATTGATACCTGTGGTCTTCAGGTTTCCATCACCTGCCCGGTCATTATAAACTGACAAACCAAGCCCACCCAGATGTGCATCATCAAATTCCCTCTTGGCATACAAAGGCATGATGAGGGAAATCTGGCTTGTGGTATAAGGAACTGCAATGCTACCCCATTGAGATCTGTAGTTAGAGCTGAATGTAGGGCCGGGATAAACCCCAGCCATAGATGGGTTCAGATACAGTGCTGAAGAATAGTATTGAGAGAAATGTGCATCCTGAGCCCGAACGGAAACCGTAGAGCCCAAAACCAAAACCCATATTACCGGCAGCAAGTAAAACTGCCTCCTGAAAGAATGCATATTATCTTATTAGCGTAACTGTTCCTGCCTCCTGAAATTCTTTGCCATCATTGTATCTTCCTTTAACAGTCCAGGTATATACGCCCGGTGGATAATTTGCTCCGTCCCAACCTTTATTGTTTGCCATTGTAAAGTCGTTAGTTTCGAATACAACTTCTCCCCATCTGTTAAAGATTCTAAAGTTAAAGCTTTGTGAGGAAATATTCAAACCATATACTTTACATACCTTATTATCTGCATGGTTAGCGGATGGCGAAAACACATTCGGAACCTTCACCGGAGAGTTAACCGGTGAAACAGTAACAGCAATGCTTGTCTGATCTGTACAACCATAAACATTACTTACACTAAGATTAACTGTAAAATTACCATCCTCAGTGTATGCATATACAGGATTTAGTTGTGAACTTGTGTTTCCATCACTAAAATTCCAGGACCAGGCTGTAATTTGATGGAATGACAGATCTGAAGTATTATTAAACACAATTTCATTGTTCGGCATTACCACTAAAGGAGTGGTCGAACCGCTATTTATTGTATTTGAACCTGCAGATGCGATAAACAGGGCTTCCGGAGCCGGATTATATTTAATATGTCTGTACTCGGTAACACTCGCACATGAATTGGCTACAGTTATCCTGATAGTATCTCCGATTGCCATATCAAGCTGGTCCGGAGTATAGTATGTAGTATCTCTGTTGGTATTACTAAAACTTCCGAAACCATCGGTCGTCCATTGGTAGGACTGATTATTTTTAGCATAAACCACAAGCATATAAGGAGCATTGATACAATAGTCAGTTCTGGCCTCAACAGAATCAATTACCGGAACGGGATTAAAATTAATTGAATGTATTGCAGTATCTCGACACTGATTTACGCTTCCAAAATTGGTAACTATTAAATAATAAGTACCACTTGAGGTAGCGGAATAATTAGTCTCCGTCTGTCCTGAAGCAAGCACATTAAACGCCGCATCCTGCCACTCATAGGTGAAATCTGAGGAAACAGCACCTCCTACCAGAGTAACAGGTTGCCCGTCACAAGCCAGCAGAGGATTCTGAACTATATTAGCCACAGGCTGGGCTTCTACATTAATAGTCTTACTTCCGGTGCTTTTGCAACCGGCACGGTCGGTCACTTCCACATTATAGGTATGTGAGCCGGTGGTAGCTGGACTTACCATAGGAGATGAACCACTGAGATTTTCCCATACTATTTGATAAGGCCCCCCTGCTCCGCCCGAAGGATTTGCACTTAAAGCAACTGAAGTACCTGAACAAATTACTATACCGGCACCTGTATTAACAACAGGATTATCAAATACTCTAACCATTACAGTGTCAGTATTACTGCAATCTGAAACTGTATCTTTAACGACGATAATAAAATTGTAACCAGAAGGATTTACTGCAAGATCATTCGGAAGCGTCGGATTGGTAATTCTGTCATTATTAAGACCGGTAGATGATTCACCTTGGAGTGACCATATAAATCCAACCTTTGGCTGAACCGGTGAATAAACCGCATTTAGTTGACCACCTTGTCCAAAGCAGAGATCCAGATCTTCTCCTGCATCCACCTGCGGATCGGTTACAGTAATATCAACTGTAGCTGTACTGAAACATAATGAAGCATCATCAGTCACGGTGGCAGTGTAAGTTTGGTTTTTGTTTGGACTTGCAGTAACTGTTTTTCCGGTAGAAGAACTCAGACTAATCGGTGGCGCCCATGTAACAGTATATGTATGCCCGCCCTCTTCAGTGAAATCAGCTTCAAGCACCGCATCAGCATCAGGACATTTAGGCATTGTGTTATTGGTAAAGGCCGTTACATTAGCAGGCTTTTGAGCAACTGCTACGGAAGTGGACAAGTTGGCTTTACAATTAAATGAATTGCTGACTTCCAGATTATAGGTCAGGCTTCCTGAAGAAATATCAGGAAGAACTTTAGTACTTTGTGCAGTCGGTGATGCTATTCCACCATTGTTTGCTGCAGTGCTCCACAGATATGTATATCCTGACTGATCCGGAACAGCTGTTACAGTAGTGGAATCACCTGAGCATGATCCTACAGGTTGTGGAATGGAGACTATTGGTACAGGATTGACGGTAATTCTTACTGTATCCAGGTTATAGCAATTATTTAAATTGGTCGTTGGATTATTATCTTTATAACCAATCAATGCATAGCTAGAGGTTACTGTCGGACTTACAGTAGGAGTCAAAATATTAGTTAATCCACCAGCTTCACCACCTACCACTGACCAGTTAAAATGATATAAAGTCAGTGAGGCATCGCCCAAAACAGTCGAAGCACCACGACAAATAGTTCTGTCTGTCCCGGCATTTATTGCAGGTTTAGTTAAAACATTTACTCTGTAACCTTGCCTGTTCACACATCCATGAACATTTGACACTTCCAACCCTAACACATAAGTTTTGGCATTTACAAGATCATTATTGGCTTCAAAAGAAATATCAATTGTAGGATTGTTAATATTTAAAGGTCCGGTAATTTTAACCATTTGAACCGTATCCACCCATTTATATGTAAGCGAGTTTCCTGGGTTGGTTAAAGGAACGGTAGTTGTTTTTCCCGGACATGCCTGTAATACTATACCACCCAAAGCAGCAAGGTTTGGAGTAGGATTTACTCTGATACTTGTGGACTTACTCCTTGTACATGCTCCACCTGAATATGCACTATCAACTTTTAAAGTATAAGTATACGTTGTCGGGCTTGACGGATTAGGAACATTGAATACAGGTGAAGTCGGATTCATGGTATTCAAATTGGTAAGCGGGCTCCAGGTAAATGATTTATCAAAAGTAGGAGCATAGAATACCGGTGAAATTGTATAAAACTGACCACCACAAATTGTATCTCTCTCTTTAAGATCAAACCGCGGTCTGTTATCAATAACCTCTACAGAATCAACTCCTCTGCAACCTTCGCTATTTGCAGCTTCTGCATAATATCTTCCTCCTTCTGTTATTGAGAATGAACTTGTATTACCGGCGGTTATTTGTTGCCTTGTCCCATATTTGCTGGTCCTCCACCACATCTCTACTCCATTACTCGTAGCCTGTAAAGTTTTAGAAGCCTCAGTACAGAACGGAGTTACCGGTTTAGTAATAGAAACATTAGGATTTATTCCATTCTGCACGGTCACACTATCCTTAGCTACACAACCTCCTCTGGAAACAGTTAGCACATATTTAATGCTTGTAACTCCATCAGGAATTGTAGCTGTAGGCATTGCAGCGATTGATGATGATAAATAAGTATCGGGTGTCCATGAATAACTATTACCTGAAACTGCCGGACTTCCGATCACAACCTGGTTAGATGTAGAAGTAACGCACAATGTAGGGCCGTTGGCATTTGCTACAGGCGCCGGAGCTACGGAAACTATAACAGTATCTCTTGCCGTACAGCTTCCACTTGTATAAGATAGTATGTATTGAGTTGTAACGGATGGAGAAGCTTTAGGATTCTTCACAGTCGCACTGCTAAGTCCTGTATTTGGTGTCCAGCTGAAAGTACCGGTAAGAGTTGCTGCAGGACCGATTACTACAGAATCTTTAGCGCATATAGCTTGATCAGCTCCTGCATTGATACTATTGGAAATTATATTAATTGTTGATGAATCTGTGTTGGTACACCCGTTATTATATGTTACAACCACCTGATACTTATATTGATTTGCCGCAGCAGTAGATGCTGCAGTTAATGTAGGATTGGAAACATTAGTAGCAGACAGAGTTACAAGTGTTGGCTGCGGAGCAACCAGAGCTGTCCATTGATACGTAGCATTAGGACTAGAGCTTCCTCCTATAATGAAAGAAGAACCTGCACATATTGATCCTGCTTTAAGCACGGATGGAATAGGATTGGAAAGAACAGTCACATCTACTGTATCTCTGCTTACACAATCACCAACCTTGTTTAGCCTGATATACTGAACTACACCTGCTGCGCCTGATGCAGTTAATGTAGGCATGGCTATATTGGGATTTGACAGGTTAGTTATCGGAACCCATTCATACGTAACTCCTGTAACTGCTGTATTGCCTAAAACAATGGATGAATGTTGACATACTTCTCTGGAAGTTCTAGCATTAAATGCCGGAGGATTCGTTACATTAACAATTACAGTATCATAATTTCTACAGGTATTAACCTGATTGGTCACTGTTAGTATGTAAGTATAAGATCCTGGCGTATTACGCGTGACATTTGGCTGAGCAATAGTTGAACTACTTAAACCGGTTATGGGGGTCCATGAATACTGTCTGAACGCCTCTGAAGTTGAACCTATTTGAACAGCAGCACCAACGCAAGCATTTCTGTCGGGTCCTGCATTGGCAATTGGTTTTGTATGAGGTGAAATAATTACTGTATCTGCATTGGTACAAGAGGAACCATCTGTAGCAGTTACCTTGATCCTGTATGTCCCTGTGGCAGCAAGATGTACTTTTGCTCTTGGATTAGCAATATCATCTCGGTTTAGAATAATTCCTCCTGGAACAGCATTGGTTACAAATTCCCATTTATATGTTATACCGGAAACCGAAGGTCCACCTATACTTATAGAATCAGCATCAGGACAAATGGCATAAGGTTTTGGAGTTAACACCGTAGGTTTCGGAGGTTTAGGTGCAAGCCCCACTTCTACAGAATCTCTCCTTCTACAGGAAGTCACATTGTGCGTAGCTGTAACAATATATTTTGTTGCGATTGTAGGTTTGGCATAGGGATTCCTTATTGTTGTACTGCTTAAACCTGTACCAGGACTCCAGGTAAATCCGTAATCCCAGTTACTTCCGGGACCAGTGATATTAGGATTTAGTTGTACAGAATCACCTGTACATACTGTTAAGGCATCATTAAGACTTATTCTAGGTCTGCTATCTTCAAGCTCTATTGTGGCAGCAGATGTACAGCCTTTATAATTTCTGGAAGTGACATTATAAACACCACCTCTTGTAACTTTCAGAGTGGTAACAGCTCCAACAGTTTTTCCAATCTGATTCCCGCCGAAATTCCAGTATATAGTATCGGCAAGGGAAGGAAATTCAACTTTGGCTGTTAATGTAATGGTATCCTGGGTACAAAACTCCAATGTGTTGGCGGAAAGTGTTACCTCTGGTATAGGATATACATGAACAATTTCACTTAAGCTATCAGTACAAAACCCTGCACTGTACTTGTAGGTAATGTAGTGCGTTCCCACTCCTGCAGCAGAAGGATTAAAAAAATAAAGTCCACCGGAACCTGTGATACCGGGACCGGACATGGTGGATCCGGCATCCGCACAAGTTATTGGCGTTATTCTAACTGTAGGGTCATTTAAACAAAACTCTTTTTTTGTTAAACCATTGAAGGCGCCTTCCTTCCAATTACTTAATGCAATTCTACTAATAGCCCCACCTGAGGGAAAATTTTCAACAACATCTATATACCCTTTAGTATAAACAGAAATACCGATAGGATTACTTAGTCCTATTACTTCACTTATGCCTCCTGATTGCGTAACCCTAAAAATTTTACCCTGAGTAGTTTCTGCCACATAAACATCACCACCACAACCTACACTCACCCCATAGGGGGTCTTAGGATCATCAATATCTCTAAAAAAGTCAGTTATTGCACTTGTTGTTAGGTTCACTCTCTGAACCCTGAAACCTTGAGGTAGTGCTACGTAACAAAAATTATTATCCAACGCGAGGTGAAATGTTCTCCATGAATGAGATGAGACCAAGGACACATCTGCAGTAGGAGCCACCAAACTAATTTTCTTAACTTTATTATTGTAACTATCCGCAACATAAAGAAATGTTTTTGCTCTATCCATTGCTATCCCGAAAGGACTATTAAATCTTGCTATTGTACCAGCTCCAAGAACATCACCTCCACCCGCAGTACTATTTGCTCCTGCAACCAATTCTACAACAAAGTCTCCAAAAGTATTTTTGTAATACTTCTTCACTGCATGATTTCCAGCATCACAGAAGTATAATACATTATCTACTGTCACCAATCCTGTAGGAAAATTAAGCAACGCTCGAACTGCGGATGGACCTTCTGCTGGCCCTAATCGATTACCGGACTGTGTCGAATCACCAATAATAATTTTCGCACCACTCCCATCCACTTGCCAAATTACGTTCTTCTGTGAATCGCTAAAATATATGGTTCCGTCACAAGCAGTAGTAACACCTTGTGGAATTTTTACAGCAGAGGAAAGATCAGGAAGTTTCGGTGTAACATCTGTTACACATGGAGCATTGTTTACAGTAGTCGTTCTACAATCAGGAGTAAGACAGCCAAGCCTGTAACAAATAGTATGAGTTCCCGGACCAGCCTGATTAGGATCAAAAAACCAATCTGAAGTTGTTTGATAAACCCCCGGACCGGAAAATAAGCCACCAGCAGGTGAACCTGTAAGCTTCTCTGGAAAGGCAGCTATACAGTAACTGGATTTTAGCCCGGTAAAACTTGCAGAGCCTGCTGAAGTTGTATTATAAATTATCTTGATACTATCTTTTCTTGCACATGCCATGGAACCAAGATCACGTATCTCAAATCTAACATAATAAACGCCTTGGGTTGTCGGATAAAAATCAAAATCAAAATGCAGTTCACTTGAGCTAAGCTTCGTCTGAGCCGCATACTGCCAGTAAATCGTGTATAAATTGGTGTTAAGATTCCATATTTTCACTCTTAATTTACTATGTGTACACACCATTGTATCAGGACTCTTTTGATACTTTATGCCACAAAGGCTAACTGGAATAGTAGTCTGAGCTGCTACCTCTTTTGAAAATAGAAACAGTAAAAAAATCGCAAAAAGCGCTGAAAAAAATAACTTGGAAAGTTTCATATATATATTCATTGTGTGAATAGCTGATTTTTGTTATTGATATATTCCTTCAAAACAGTTAGTTGTAACCAGTAAAAATAAGAAATCAGGTCTTTTTATCTAAATTTTTGAACGAAAATAATAGAGTTTTGCACTTATCTTATACGGAGGAAATGGGGAATTGTTACCACCCCCGGCCCCTCCTTGATAAGGAGGGGTGACGCACATGGAGTTAGCTTAACATTTAAAACATTTAATGGTCATGACTATATCGCAAACTCCAGCTGCTTAAAACTCAGCCTGGTCTACAAAAATCACATTGTAGAAAAAAGATACCACCACTGCCAAACCCCTCTGACCTCCCCTTATTAAGAGGAGGCTAGGAGGGGTCACCATTGCTAATCAAAAGTTCACAGGAGTCTTGCCTCTAATCCATCCATATAGTATTTTCCGCGATCAAACCAGCTAATAAAATGAAAATAAATAATTTACCTTGGTATAAAGACCTCAGAAAAGAGTTAAGAAAAAATTCCACCTCAGCAGAAGATCACTTATGGAAATTCCTTCTAAAAAATCAAATAAGAGGCAAAAAATTTCGAAGGCAACATGGTGTCTCATCCTACATCCTGGACTTTTATTGTCCTGAACTTAAACTAGCTATCGAAGTGGATGGACCTATCCATCTCAAACCTGACGTAAAGGAAAACGACCGCATAAGAGAAGAATTTTTAAATAGTTTGGGAATAAAAGTAATACGATTTAAGAATGAGGATGTCATTTATAATATTGAATGGGTGTTGGAGAGGATTAAAGAGCAAATTACCACCCCAGGCCCCTCCTTATGAAGGAGGGGTGAGGCACATGGAGTTAGCTACACTTCTAAAGTATTTAACTTTTGGGCTTTATAATTTAATTGCAGAATCTTCTAACCTCTCATTGTGTACTTAAAATCTGCCTTAAAAAATTTAATAATACCACCACTGCCAAACCCATGTGCACTTCCTCCCCTTATTAAGGGGAGGCTAGGTGGGGTCATCCCTCCCCTTAATAAGGGGAGGCGAGGAGGGGTTTGGCCTTTTCCTAATCTAACCGTACCTTTGTCCCATGAGTATCTCAAGAATTTTCTACCAGATCTGGGTTTGGGGCTGGTTTCTGGTAATGTTTATCCTAATTTACCCCCTATTTATCCTTTTCTCTCTGAAAGACAGCTGGAAAAAATACGGTCACTTTTGTAATAAGATCTGGGCACATGTAGTGTTTGGCACATGCCTGGTACCTACCAAGGTGGAATTCAGGTTTCAACCTAAAAAGAAACAAGCCTACGTCTACGCCCCCAACCATACATCCTTCATGGATATCCCCAGCTTGTGTTATGCTTTACCAGGATATTTCCTTTTTATAGGTAAAGCTTCCTTAGCCAAAGTACCATTTTTTGGCTATATGTTCAGGAAGTACTACATCCCTGTTGACCGAAACAGTAAAAAGAGCAAGTACGAAACCATGCAAAAGGCCTTTGAGGCAATAGACAAAGGCAGAAGTATCGCCATATTCCCTGAAGGTACCATCCCTAGAAACATTGCACCTCAAATGATTCCGTTCAAAGATGGCCCTTTCAGAATGGCTATTGAAAAACAAATCCCGCTGGTGCCTATCACTATTCCTTTCAATTGGATCATTTTACCTGATGACGGACGTTTTTTCCCTAAAAGACACCTGATGAAAGTCATTATTCATGAGCCTATAGAGACAAAAGGTCTTACAACGGACGATATTCCTGCTCTGAAAGATAAAACCTACAACATCATTAAAAATCAGCTGGAAATTGAAATGGAAGCTGCTGGTCTGAAAGCTAAAAATCCCAAACTCCAGACATCTAATGTGAAGGGAGTTTAAAGTTCAAAGTTTAAGTTTTCGAATTTCGAGTTTCGAATTTCAAATTTAAAATTCCAATTCATTATCTTTACCCTACTTTAGGCTTTCAGCTTAAAACTTTACGCTCTGAAACATGCATATCGACAAAAATACCATACGCAAAATTGCACACCTTGCCAGGTTGGAGTTTTCTGAAAAGGAAGAGGAGGCTTTCTTAAACGACTTCAATAAAATTCTTGACTGGATGGACAAGCTAAATGAGCTTAACACCGACAATGTTCAGCCTCTTATACATATGTCCTCAGAAATCAATGTTCTTAGGGAAGACGAGGTCAACAATGCCCTGAAACAGGACGATGCATTAAAGCTTGCCCCTAAGAAAGACTCTGACTACTTTAGGGTACCGAAGTTTTTGAATTAGGATTATTTTTATTTAACTATAACAGGATAAGGAAGGAATGGGAATTACCTAATCCTTCTTTATTATTTTTTGCCTCTTACCGTTATATTTACAACCTTAATCTAAACGGTAATGAACAAATCTTTTTTCTGGAACAATTGGAATAAGCCCTTCAGATATACCTACATATTTCTTTTAGTATTGCTCGGACTGAACATTATTTATTTTGCCTTTGCATGGTTCACCGGAGGGAAGTATGTAATATTCTGGGATACCTACCCTGCACAAGAGCTATTCCCCGCTAAAATAGATTCATTTATTTCTCACCTGCTCAAAATTCAGGTGGACACAGAAAATTACCTTATCAAAGAAAGTTTCTTCGGAAGTGAAATTCAGGTGCGTCCTATTTTCTCTTATATTTTTTTAATAACTGTTGTTATTGCGGTAATAGCTGGCATTACCATCATCACCTATCTTGACCTAAGTTGGTATGCCATCAGTATGCTGGGTTTTATACTTTTCATTACTAATATTCGAACAGAAACTCTTTATGCTTTCAATAATCACAAGCCGGTGTTGTTGTTAGTGGCCTTACTTACCTACCTTCCGGCTTCTTATTATTTTCAGGCTTTTAACAAAAGCATTCCCCTAAACATAAGATTGACTGTTTTTACTACCATTACTATTGTATTGTGTTTTCTAATCCACTTTTGCTCAGCTGTACAAAATCCATTCCTATACCTGGCAAATTACAACATTGCTTTTCCAATGGCTTTAACTGTATTGATGCTGATAATAATAGGATATGAATTCATAAATGGTTTCCTTTTCCTGACTACTGCATCCAAAAATATCAGCAGTCAGAGTGGATTGAGGAATTTTGTAATCATAAGTTTTCTTTACATAGGAAATCTCCTGCTTCTTTTACTAAAGAAAATGAATACTATTGACTGGGACATCCTTTATCTTGATGCACACTGGTTAATGGTATTTTCCATTATCATAGGTATTTGGGGAGTAAAAAGTAGAAGAGAAAATTATGATGCATATTTCCCGTTCTATCCGGTTTCCGGAATCCTATATTTGTGCATGAGCATAATTGCCTTAAGCATTACAAGTTATGCTTTTCTTACAGCAAATGATCCGTTGAAAGAAAGTATAGAATATGCAATCATTTACACGCATTTGATAATTTCCTTTGGTTACCTGGTGTACGTGATTGTAAATTTCTTTCACCTTTTTAACAAGCACAGGATTTTCGAAATTGTAAACAGGCCTATTCTTGTACCCTTCTTTATGTTCAGAGGTGTTACCATAGTAGCGGTAATAGCATTATTTCTTTATGCTAATAAATTCCCTTATTACCTTGGTCTTGCAGGTTACTTCAATAGCGTTGGTGATATTTACAATTATGAAAATGATCTTTTGACTGCTAAAGAATACTACAAAAAAGGAGTGCAGTACGAGTACCAAAATCACCGGTCAAACTATTCCGTTGCTTCCATCTCAGAAAAAAATAAAAACTTTAATGAAGCAATTGAATATTATACAAGAGCTAACAGAAAAAGACCAATGGAACATGCATTTGTCAATCTCAGCAGAATATACCTGGGGGAAGACATGTATTTTCCTGCTATGTTTATGCTTAAGGACGGATTAAAACATTTTCCTGAAAGTCCTATCCTGCACAACAACCTTGGATTACTTTATTTACAGAAAAACATCTCCGATTCAGCATATCACCATTTGAATCTTGCAGAAATACATTCGGGATCAGAAAAAAGAATTGCAATTCTCAATACCATTGCCTTTCTTCTTAATAAAGGTCTATCAAATGAAGCCGATTCTATTGCAAAAGAATATAAATTCGATTATCCGGGCTTCCTTACCAACAAAATTGCCAGTGAAAATTTCAATGGAAACATTTTTGAAGGAACGTTCGATCGTAGTTTAATAGCCGACTCCAGCCTTTCTCTACAAGAATTCTCATTGTTCTACAACTATTGCCTGAATAAAATTAAGACGGGTGACACATTTATTCCAGATGCAATTAATGCGCTTATAAATCACCCTTCGCATGCAGAAGATGTACCTAATCTTCAATACTTACTTGCATTATATAAATATTATAACAACCAACAGGCAGAGGCAAGAAAGACAATGGATGTACTTATTGGGTCAGATGAAAGTTCGATCCCTCCTGCCCGCACCGCCGGTTTATGGATGTTTGAACAAGGGCTCTACAAACTAAGTGAGGAATATTTGGGACGTATCAGAAAAAATCTTTCTGAAGATTTATTACTTAGCTACACCATCGCACTGATGCATCAAAATAAAGATATTTCTTTTCCCTTATTTCAATTATCCAATTCTGCTGATCCGTCTATTCAAAAAATATTATCTAACCTACGACTTATAAACACCACCAATAATATACAAGAAATAAAAAACAGCGAAGAATCAGTCAAATATCAATTCCTGAAAATTAAAATAGCATTTTTATCTGATTCACAAATTGAAGAGTTGTACAACTCATTGTTAAATGGTGAGATTAAAATATTGGCTTCAGCAGATCTAGCAGAATATTACCTCAACCGAGATGACCTGAAGCAAGCTGAAAAGTACCTTAACGCATTGGGTATTATAAAGGATGAAGAAACATACATACACAGTAAACTTAATCTTCAGAACCTGTTTTTATTATGTAAGCAAACCAATTTTAATGAACTAAGGAAGCTAATTAAGGATATTTACCTTAATGATAAAGACATAAAAACTTTACCTTATTTTTATGCAAGGCTTGCTCAGGAAGATAAAAATATTGAGGAGGCAGAAAACCAGTATCAGACTGCTATTCGTCAGGCTCCTTTCAATGATATCATAAGAACAGATGCTGCACTCTTTTACCACAATATAAACCAGGATGAAAAAGCATACAATATTCTGTTTGAAGGACTGGAACTAAACCCTTACTCAGTACAAACTCTAAAAGCTTATATTCTTCAATCGTTACGTATCAATTTACTTTCGTATGCGAATGCAGCTTTACAGGACTTGAAGTCACTAATTTCAGAAAAAGAATACAATGAATTTTGGAAGGAGTATGAAAAGGAAAAAATCAAAAGTGAAAACAACCTCTAATATCTAATTTATCTAACATCTATCATCCCTTTAAACTTTAAACTCTAAACCGTAAAAATGAAAATCTACACAAAAAAAGGTGACCAGGGAATGACTAGCCTATACGGAGGAAAAACTGTTTCGAAATCATCTTTAAGAATTGAGGCTTATGGTACAATAGACGAATTAAATTCCTGGCTTGGCTTAATCCGTGATGTGCAAAAGGACGAGGAGAGGAAACAATTTTTAAAAAAACTACAGGACAATCTTTTCTCCATAGGTTCATCACTGGCAGCAGACCCTGATCGTAAACTTCCGTTACCCGAGATAGAAAAAAAACTCGTCGAACTAATGGAAACTGAAATAGATAAAATGGATACCCAGCTGCCTAACCTCAAAAATTTCATTATTCCCGGAGGACATACATTTGTTTCATATTGTCATATTACCAGATGTGTTTGCAGACGGGCAGAAAGAATTGTAACTTATCTATCAGAAAAAGAAAAAACAGATCCTTTCATTGTTATTTTTCTGAATCGATTATCTGATTACCTTTTTATTCTTGCAAGAATGATGAGTAAAGAGTTGAGCGCAGAAGAAATAATTTGGAAATCCTGATATTTTTGCCTTGCATAACATATTGATAAGATAATAGTTGTATTTTCACCCAACAAAACGATTTTTTAACAATGACTGCAGAACAATACAAAGAGATAAAAGCAAGAGTTACTGCTTTGAGGGGGTATCTTTGACTACGACAGGAAAAAAGAACAGGTAATAGAAGAAGAAAAAAAAACCAGCCAGCCTGGCTTTTGGGATAATCCTAAAGAAGCTGAAAAAATTCTTAAAGAAATAAAAAATCTTAAGATCTGGACAGACAGTTATTCAGAGGTTGAATCTATATTCAATGATTTTGAAACGCTTTATGAGTTTTTTGAAGCAGGAGAAGCTGAAGAAGCAGAGGTAGATGCTGAATATAAAAAAGCCCTTAAAGCTGTTGAAGCATTAGAATTCAAAAAGATGCTAAGCTCCGAAGAGGACCAACTCAGCGCAATGATTGAAATAAACCCCGGAGCAGGCGGTACTGAAAGTAATGACTGGGCTGGCATGCTTATGAGAATGTATATCATGTGGGCTGAAAGTCATAATTTCAAAGTACGTGAAGTATATTATCAGGCCGGTGAAGTTGCAGGAGTAAAATCTGTTACTTTAGAAATCGATGGACAGTTTGCTTACGGATTTTTAAAATCTGAAATAGGGGTACACAGACTTGTCAGAATTTCCCCTTTTGACTCCGGTGGAAGAAGACATACTAGTTTTGCCAGTGTCTATGCTTATCCGGTTATTGATGACACAATAAATATTGAAATAAATCCTGCTGATATCACATGGGACACGTTCAGATCAGGAGGAGCAGGTGGGCAGAACGTAAATAAAGTTGAGACTGCTGTAAGATTACATCACGCCCCATCAGGAATAATCATAGAATGCCAGCAGGAAAGATCACAGCTTCAGAATAAGGAAAAGGCATTAAAAATGCTTAAATCAAAGTTATATCAACTTGAAATTGACAAGAGAAATGAAGCCAGAGCAGCTGTAGAAAGCACTAAAAAAAGAATTGACTTCGGATCTCAAATCAGAAATTATGTAATGCATCCATACAAACTTGTAAAGGACCTGCGCACCGGAATTGAAAGGTCAGATGTTCAAAATGTAATGGATGGAGACATTGATGATTACATTAAAGCATACCTTATGCAAACATAACTTTTTAATGTTGAATGATGAATGTTAAATATTGAATGGTATGCTTTCATTCAGCATTCAGCATTGAACATTAAAATTTATATTTCTCTTACAGATAAAACGACACCCTTCACCATTTCGTCGTGCTCCAGAAACTGAATATACTTTTCAGCTACTTTATCCGGTGAATCAAGCATGTGCTCCTTTTTGTAATTAATAAACTCCTCTACCCTACTGAAATCTTCAGGAGAGACGTTCCTGATTTTAGTTTGCATTTCTGTATCCACAATTCCCGGAGAAACAGAATAAAATCTAAAATTGGTATGTGAAAATTTAGCCTCCTTTGCCGCAACTGCAGTAAGCATATCCAAAGCAGATTTGGTACTGCAATAGGTAAGCCATCCATCAACAGGTTTTTTTCCTGCACCAGAGCTTACATTTACCACCACCTTCGGACATGATAACTCCTTATATCTTTTTACAAATTCGTTCATCAACATTGCAGGAGCTATTACATTACAATTATACCCCAGTATAATACTTTCATCGGTAATATTTCCCAGGTAACTTATCTCTCCCATTGTCCCGGCATTGTTGATTAAAACAATTTTTTCAGGATTATCAAATTTGGGAAAAATTTTGTCGTAATTTTTATTCAATGTTGTAAGATCAGACAGGTCCAGATTCACGTGGACATAATGATCACTGGTTAATGATGCAGATCTGGAAACTCCAATGACGAAATTCCCTGGTTTCTGAATCAATTTTTGGGCTATAGATCTGCCTAAACCTTTGCTTGTACCTGTAATAATATAATATCGCATCGATATAAAAGATGGTCTATTATTTTAACTGTGTAGAACAGGAATAGTTGATAAAAATATAAAAAGGGGTGATTTTCAGAAATTAAGTTTAAATAAAAAATCCCAAATTCCAACCATCAAGTAACCTGATTTGAAATTTGGGAGTTTGATATTTGTTGTTTGGATTTTACAATATATATTGGCTCAAATCCTGATTTTTTACCAGACCAGTCAGACGGTCAGCCACCATCTCCCGAGTAATTACAATTCTAGAATTAGCACCTATTTTTTCAGGTACATCAAACATAATTTCATTTAAGAGATGACTCATTACGGTATGCAATCTTCTTGCTCCGATATTTTCAACTTCTGAGTTGACCTGAAAAGCAATTTCAGCAATCTTCTCTAGTGCATCATCATTAAATGTGAGTTCCACCCCCTCTGCATTAAGCATAGCAACATACTGTTTAGTCAAAGCATTTTTCGGCTCCTTTAAGATCTGATAAAAATCTTCTTTGGTGAGATTGTTTAATTCAACCCTGATCGGAAACCTTCCTTGTAACTCCGGAATGAGATCAGAAGGCTTGGCAATATGAAATGCCCCTGCCGCAATAAAAAGAATATGATCGGTCTGAATTACTCCATATTTTGTATTGACTGTACTACCTTCAACTATCGGAAGAAGATCTCTTTGAACTCCTTCTCTGCTGACATCCGGACCGCCTCCTCCTTTACGTGAACCTGAAGCAATCTTATCAATTTCATCAATAAAAATAATACCTGTATTTTCTGCCCTTCGAATGGCTTCTTCTTTCACCTCATCCATATCAATAAGCTTTGCAGCCTCTTCTTCAAGTAAAATTTTCCTTGCATCACCTATGCTAACCTTTCTCTTTTTGCTTTTTTTAGGCATCATCCCGCTTATCATTTCCTGAATATTCATCATAGAAACTTCATCAAGTGCACCACCTATTACGCCTACACCATTGGAACTGGATTGAGAAACATTAATTTCAATCTTCCTCTCATCCATTTCTCCGTTCCTTATTTTTTCCCTGAATCTTTCTCTGGTTTTTTCATTTAGTTCCTGATCGTCATCGGAAACCGGAGTATCAGAAGAAGAGTACATTCCTGATGGCTTCTTCACCGGAGGAATTAAGGCATCCAAAATGATATCTTCAACAATCTGCTGTGCCTTCGCCTTAACCTCTTCTTTTTTCTTATTCTTTACCATGTTTACCGACTGCTCCACTAAATCCCTAACCATGCTCTCAACATCTCTGCCCACATATCCTACTTCGGTAAACTTGGATGCTTCCACTTTAGTAAAAGGTGCATCTGCTACTTTAGCAAGCCTTCTGGCAATTTCCGTCTTACCCACACCGGTAGCACCTATCATAAGGATATTGTTCGGCATGATTTCCTTTTGAATATCAGGATCAGAGCTCATCCTTCTCCAACGATTTCTTAATGCTATAGCAACATTTCTTTTAGCATCTTTCTGACCAATGATATATTTATCCAATTCGGCTACTATCTGCTGTGGTGTCAGATATATTTTATTGTCAATCATCCTTATATCCCTTTCTTTATAATTCTGTTCAAATTTGTGCTAACTGTAATATGGTTAGACCCTCCTGCAACATGATAGAACGCTCTGGTATATGCCAATTCAAAGTTTTTAACTCTTATCATAGCTCCTAATGAAATTCCTGCTCCGCCCGACCTTTCCTCAAGTTTTAATTCTTTCCTGCGTAAAAAGTTATAAGAGGCCCTAATGTTAAAATTTTTAGTTAAAATAAATTCTCCTCCGATGATAAAATGCCTTAAAATAATATCGCCTGTAGAAGTTTTCTCTTTAATTTCATTTCCATCAAGATCCATTTTACCTCTTTTGTTAGGATCATTATAAACAATATCCCACTGATGAAGGTGATGAGCTGTTATGCTTAATCTTACCGGTAAATGTTCGGGCTTAAATGAAGTACCAAGCTGCACATTAAATGGCAAATTCACTTTTGAATCCGGTGAAAATCTATTCAAGGTAACTCCGAGATTTTTTACAGCAAGGCCTATCGTAAAATCCTGTTCAGGGTGCACAAACAGACCACCGATATCCATCAAAAAAGCACTTGCATTGTATGATCCTATCCTGGAATTTACAAACTTAAGACTGGCACCGATAGTAAAATGTTCTACCGTATGTGATTTTCCGATCATCAGTGCATAATCTTTGGCACTAAAACTTCCAAGGACATTTCCTGTGGCATCGGTTTCAGTCATAGTACCATAATTAAAATACTGAAGTCCTGCAGTAAAAAATCCGGCTTTACCTGCACGAAAACCTGTAGCAAGAGAGGTGGCATTGATATCTGCAAAATATGGTAAGTAACTTATTGACAACTGGCCTTGCATAGAGTCATTAATCAATGCGGGATTCTGTTTAAACATATTTACATCATAGTCTCTTACTGAAACATTCACCCCTCCTAAAGCACCAGCTTTGGCATTGACTGGCATATCTACAAAGCCAAAAGAATGCTTCCCTCCTATTTGCGCATATGTTGCAGAAAGGCTTGTAAAAAAAAGAAAAAGTGTAATTGCTTTTTTTATCATTACTCTTAAAAAATACTTTTGTTTAATCCCTTATTTCTACGGATTTCGGATTTGGAAATCTGAGAATAAACGAATAAAGTATTAGCTTATTTCGATTTTAGACATTTTGTCGGAATTAATCTTGCCTTCTTCATGCATTTCAAATTTTATGGGATTTTTGACTCTCTGCTTTAACAAGGCAATTTCAAGAACCTGATCTACATTTTCCACATAATGAACAGTAAGGTCTTTAATATAATCTTGCTTAATATCCTGAATATCCTTCCTGTTTTTTGATGACAGGATCACTTCTTTGATACCTGCTCGTTTAGCTGCAAGTATTTTCTCTTTTATCCCACCCACAGGAAGTACTATTCCTCTAAGAGTAATTTCTCCGGTCATCGCTATCTGTTTCTTTACCTTCCGTTGAGTAAAAATACTGGCTAAAGAGGTAAAAATGGTAATTCCCGCAGAAGGCCCGTCTTTTGGCACCGCACCTGCCGGCACATGTATATGAAGATCGTAATTATCAAAAACTTTATAATTTATTCCAAGTCTTTCTGCATTTGCTTTCAGATAAGATAAAGCTGCACCTGCAGATTCTTTCATTACATTTCCTAGCTGCCCTGAAAGGGTTACCCTTCCTTTTCCTTTACTTAGGCTGGATTCAATAAAAAGAATTTCTCCACCCACTTGTGTCCAGGCCAGGCCGGTAACTATACCGGCAGTTTCATTGTCCTGATATATCTCCTTCTCGAAATACTCCGGTCCCAATATTTTCACTACGTCTTCCGCCTCTATTACGTCAGGATACTTTTCTTCCATGGCAACTGATTTTGCAATATTTCTCACCACGGATCCTATCTGCCTGTTGAGGGTTCTTACTCCGGACTCTCTTGTATATCCGTCAATAAGTTTAATTATTGCCTTCTTACTGAATGAAACATCTGTAGGTTTTAACCCATGTTCTTCCTTTTGCTTAGGGATAAGATAATCCTTGGCAATATGTATCTTCTCTTCCAGTGTGTAACCATTGATTTCTATGATTTCCATTCTGTCGAGCAAGGCAGGGTGAATGGTATCGAGAGAATTTGCAGTTGCTATAAAGAGAACATTTGATAAGTCATAATCCACTTCAAGATAATTATCCACAAATGCAGTGTTCTGTTCAGGGTCCAGTACCTCAAGAAGTGCTGAAGAAGGATCTCCTCTGAAATCCGAACCAACTTTATCTATTTCATCAAGAATAAAGACAGGATTAGAGCTTTGAGCTTTTTTGATGTTGTGAATTATTTTTCCGGGCATTGCACCAACGTAAGTTTTTCTATGTCCCCTGATTTCGGCTTCATCTCTGACACCACCTAGTGACATTCTGACATACTTCCTATTCAATGCTTTGGCGATGGATCTACCTAAAGATGTTTTACCCACGCCGGGTGGCCCGTAAAAACACAAAATCGGAGCCTTCATGTTGTTTTTAAGCTTTAGAACCGCTAGATATTCAATTATCCTTTCTTTAACCTTCTCTAATCCAAAATGATCTGAATCTAATATTTTCTTGGCTTTCACCAGATTAAAGCTGTCTTTGGTTGTTTCATTCCAGGGCAGATCTAATAAAAATTCGATGTAATTCATCGATAAAGGGTACTCCGAAGCCATCGGATTCATCCTCTCTACCTTTTCCAATTCTTTATGGAAATGCTTTGCAACAGCTTCCGGCCAGTTTTTTTTCTGAGCTCTTTGCCTAAGATTTTCCAGCTCCTGATCAGAAGATTCATAACCTAACTCATCTTGTAAAACCTTGATTTGCTGCCTCAGGTAATAATCTCTTTGCTGTTGATCTATGTCTGAATGTACTTTACTCTGTATCTCCTGCTTCAACTCCAACACCTGAATCTCCTTCATCATAAATTCAAGTAACTGGGTAGCTCTTTTCATCCCATCATTTATCTCCAGCAATTTTTGTTTATCCTTCACCTCAGCATTAAGATTTGAGCACAAAAAGTGAGTAAGAAAGGCTGGACTTTCAATGTTATTCAATGCAATTTGAGCTTCCTGGGGTATTTCAGGATTCAATTTCAATATTTTAGTGGCAGAATCTTTAAGAGATTGTACCAACGCTTTTACCTCTTTCTTTTTTGTATCCGGAAAAGACTCTGCCAGCGGCTTTACTTTTCCCATAATATATGGGTCTTCCTGTACTACCTCTTTTAGCTGAAATCGTCTGAGCCCCTGAATTATAATAGTTGTATTTCCATCCGGCATAATCAGCATTTTGAGGATTTTAGCCACTGTTCCGGTTTTAAAAATATCTGAAATGCCAGGTTCTTCAGTAGTCGCATTTTCCTGAGCCACAACTCCAATAATTCTGTCCCCTTTATATGCTTTTTTTACCAATCTGATGGACTTTTGTCTTCCAACAGTAACAGGAATAACCACCCCTGGAAACAAAACCGTATTTCTGACAGGCAAAATGGGTATTACATCTGGCGTTCCTTCCTTATTCAGCTCCTCTTCTTCCTCTGCTGAAAGCAGAGGTATCATTTCTCCGGAATCACTCTCTAAAAATTTTGGTAAAAAATATCGGATACTCTCTTCTGTATGTTTATTCATATTTAAGCTTCCCCTTCTTTGCCATATTGGCGCACAAAAATGAAAATAATATTTTATCTATAAATAAATGGTGTTGTTTTAAGAATTACAACTGCTATGCCAATAATTTCTAATTTAAACCTTGGTTTTTATAACACATTAATTGTAATTTGTCGTTACTATCGTCTGAGGAATAATTTATTAGATTGAAATTTCAAATAATGAACCCTAAGGTTTTAACTGTATTAGTATTAACCGTATTTTTCACATATAGTTTTCACCGGGTTTCAGGTCAGAAGAATAAGAAAAATATTAGTGCAAAAGCTGTAAAAGTGGACAATGACTCCACTGTTGTCAAAAAGTCCGAATTCCAGCTTACATTTAAAAATATTAATTACGTACCTTTTTATCATGACGAAAAGCAATTAGGGCTTATTCGGAAATATGAAGAAAAAAAGGATTACGGTAACCTTCTTCCGGCATTAGAGAGCTATGTTAAAAATTTTGGAATAAGAAACTTCTCCGAAAGCACGGTTCTCATCTGGAAACTCGCTCAACTGTATGAATTAAACGGCGAAAGAGAAAAAGCTGTCGCCTGCTATAAACTGGTATTAAAACATCATAGAGGGAAGGAGATCAGAAAAATACTCCAGCACTATGATACTGTGAATACTGATAAGAAGGAATTCTATGTTCCTCTGAAATATTATTACGAACTTGTAGAATACAGGAAAGCCGTAGACACCCTTATTCCGCCCAAAAGCGTTTTCCTCAACATGGGAGAATTGGTTAATGATACCAAGTTTCCCGATTATGGTCCAACGCTTCATGCTAAAAACGACATACTGATTTTCACAAAAAGAAAAAAAGAACTTACAGCTACTAAATTATCTTACCGTGAAAATGAAGAGCTGTACTACAGCAAAAATTATGATGGATTTTGGGATGAGGCTGTCCCCTTCTCCAATGTTATTAACAGTCATTGTAATGAAGGTTCAGCCTATCTGACAAGAGATGGCAAAACATTATTTTTTAGCAGGTGCATTGTAGAAGACTACAAATATGATTGCAGGGACTGCATGGGCAGCTGTGACATTTACTATTCTGAATTCAGTGAGAAAGACTCTTCATGGTCAGTTCCTGTCAATCTGGGACCTAATGTGAACAGTGTTGCATGGGATTCCCATCCCACTCTTTCTCACAACGAGGACACACTTTATTTTGCTTCTGACAGAATCGGAGGTTTTGGATTGTCTGACATATATTTCACCTATAGAACTCCTAAAGGCTGGGCACCTGCTCAAAACATGGGTCCAGTAGTCAATACCCGTGGTAATGAAGTTAGTCCGTTCTATCACCCTTCACATGATGTATTTTATTTTAGCTCTAATGGTCATCTTTTAAACTTTGGAGATCTTGATACCACTGAAAATGTATTCAAGACCATGGATATTTATAAATGTATCATGCGTCAGGGGAAATGGCAGGAGCCCAAAAATATTGGACCATTGGTAAATGGAAAAGGTGACGAATACTACTTTACCATTGATTCCAAATCAAAGGATTTGTTTTATGCAAAAAATGAAGAGATAGACTTAAAAAATCTGGATCTATATTCTTTCCCGTTGCCTATGGAAGCTCAGCCATTGGCAAACACCAAGTTTTCCGGGTCGCTAAGAGATTCTCTAACCGGTAATCCTTTCAAAGGAATTGTTTCTATCATAGACTTAAAAAATGGTATTGAAGTAGCTCCTAAATATATGAGACCGGACGGAAGCTTTGAATTTGATCTTATAGATGAAAATGATTACTTACTGGTAATCCAGGGTGAAGAGTTTTTCAGAGTGGAACATAAATTTACCTTGACCGGTGACACATCCATACATCTGGAAACACCTGCTATCAAATACAACAAATGGAAATTTACTTCTATAGAGTTTGAAGGTGGAAAAGCCAACATCCGTCCTGAAATGGAAAATGACCTGGACAAAATAGTAAGCTTTCTTCTCGACAACCCTAACTTAAGACTTAGAATTTCCGGACACACTGATTCGGATGGCAATCCCGATCTGAACTTAAAGCTTTCACAAAGAAGAGCAGACGCCATCAAGGAATATATTGTTAATAAGGGGCAAATAGATCCAGACCGAATTGAAGCATTCGGCTTCGGAAATCAAAAGCCTATCGTAGAAGAAAAAACTGATGAAGACAAACGTATCAACCGACGGGTTGAGTTTGAAATCCTTAGACCTGAAAAAATCAAAAAGGATGATGAGTGGTAATTTGAATGTTGAATGATAAATGTTGAATGCTGAATTAAAGCAACATTTATCATTTATCATTTATCATTCAACATTCATTATTAAAGATTCATCATTCTAATCATTGCTCTCCGCAGGAGGAATATCTCCAAGTATCCTGTCCGCTATCTTAGGAACATTATCTGATACTATCTGGTAAATATAATTGGTATTGGAGTTGTAATGTGTCTTGAATTTATTCCCTGATATTTGCTTGCCATCTTTGTTGTAAATACTGTAGTGAGTGGTAAAGCTTCGTTCAAAATTCAGAGCGGAACGATCCAGGCAGTGTTCATAATTAGTCTTCACTTCAAACTGACTAATGAAAATATAATAATCAATACTGTACTTTGTATTGAAGTAATTAAAAAACTCTTCCGGATTCTTGATCTTCACCCCGAAATAAGCGCCATGATCTTCCGGAACATCATATTTGGAATCAGAGTTATTGTTCTTGGTTAGCTTATCTTTTTGTTTGTTGATCCAGTTTTTATCTTTTTTATTCTGATTGTCCTTGGGATTATCATTTACCTGATAATATGGGCTCATCAAAGCTGGCTGCACCTGATAAGAAACCGAACTGTAAATCTTGTTAAGGTCGCTTAGGGAATCTCTTGATTTGCCACCTACAAGGTATATCATTTCATAACCGGGCTTATCCAGCAATGCGTTCAATCTCCTTCTGAACATTTGTCTGACTTTATTTCTTGGCATGTTAGACTTGGCAGCAATCTCGTCATCACAGTCAGAAAAATAAAGATACGGATCAAAAGGAATCACTAATATTTGCTTTCTGTCCGGATCAAAACGATAAACGTAATTATCCGAAGATGTTTGTTTGATTTCTTCTTTCTGAGCTGCATCTGTAGCTGTTCCTGTCTCTGTACCCTTTTTAGCCGGTTCTTTAGTTTCTACAGGTTTAGTCTCAGTTTGAGTTATTACACTGTTACTATTCTGTTGATCCTTTTTTTCTTCTGTTTTTACAGCAGCAGTATTCTCCTGCCCTTTTTTACCGATTACGATTTCCTGTCCGGCTTTTAATTCCATTCCATTCCATTTCAAGAGATCATTGAGAGGTACATTATATTTTTTTGAAAGACCAAATAAAGTTTCTCCCGGTTGAACTTTGTGTGTTATTGCATCCTCATTCTTCTTTTCTCTTTTTACCAATTCAGGATAATATGGGATATTGATTATCTGACCAACCTTTAATCCGTTTTCAAGTTCCGGATTTATTTCCATGAGTTCGGCCACTCCCACACCATATTTGGTTGAAATCCCATAAATGGTTTCACCGGGGGAGACCATGTATTTGATATGAATTTTATCGTTGATTTTTACAACTCCGATGGAGTCAAGAGGGCTTGAAGTTGCCACAAAACATGTAGCAACAAATGCAAGAGCTAGGAAAATACTTCTCACCTGTATGATTTTATAAATTTCTCCGTTCACCGAAAGTTTTCTTCTAAGAAAGAATTCGGAAAATGCCGGAAGCAAGTCCGGCATTCGTACTTCCAATTTATAAAATTTTCTCTACAATTTTAAAAATATCGTTACCAAAAGCGAAAATCATCAGCGCAAGTAAAATTACCATACCAACCTTTTGTGCTACCTCAAGAAATTTATCTGTTGGTTTTCTTCCCGTTATCATTTCATAAAGCAAGAACATCACATGTCCGCCATCTAAAGCCGGAATAGGTAAAAAATTCATAAAAGCCAATACCATTGAAAGTAGTCCGGTCAGGAACCAAAACTTTTGCCATACAATTTCCCCACCAAACTTTGTTGCTATTCCAATTGGTCCACTTATAGATTTGCTGACACCGACATTACCACTAAATATCTTTCCAAAGCCTCTTACCGTATTTAAAATTACTCCAAATGCATCTGACGTACCTTTCGGAACCGACTGCCAGAAACTGAAATATTCAGTTCTTACAGGAAGAGTTAGTTTAGGATTGAAACCCAAAATTCCGGTTGTATCTATCTGAGCTGGCAACTGCAACTCTTTATCATCCCTCTTCACAGTGATAGTAACTTTCTGACCTTTGTGGCTATTCAGGTAATCTTTAAATTCATGGTAATAGTTTATTTCAGTCCCGTTGATTCCGATAATTTGATCTTTTGGTTTTAATCCAGCTTTATCAGCATTTGTTCCGGCTTCTACATGTTCAACAATAAACGGCGATATTGCAGAAATAAAATTATTCCTGTCTTCATGAAGTCTGTTTGCAAGGTCATTTGGAATTTTCACTGTAAAAACTGAATCTCCTCTCTGAACCGTGTAGGTATTATTATCAGTAAGAAAAACTTCAGCACCCAATGCAGTATCAAATTTTTCAAAAGGCTTTCCGTTCAATTCCAAGATTTTATCTCCGGTTTTTAAACCAATCTCCTGACCTAATTCATGTGCCACTATTCCTCTTTTATTTACTTCATCTGCCGGTAAATATTGGATGCCATATATGTATAC
Organism: Cytophagaceae bacterium; assembly: GCA_046290815.1. Classification (GTDB taxonomy): domain Bacteria; phylum Bacteroidota; class Bacteroidia; order Cytophagales; family Cytophagaceae; genus JBKBUF01. The sequence continues at coordinate 28,674 of JBKBUF010000008.1, forward strand.
AAGAAAAATGAAAATGATGATTCCGGTTATGATGTTTACAATTATACCGCCCATCATTACAATTAGTCTTTGCCAGGCAGGTTTGGCCCGGAATTCATAAGGTTGAGGTTCCTGAGATAGATTTCCTGTATCCAATGACTCATCAACCATACCAGAGATTTTCACAAATCCGCCTAATGGTATAGCGCCAAGGGAGTATTCTGTTTCTCCCCATTTAAAACCAAAAACTTTGGGAGGAAATCCTATAGAATATTTTTCTACACGCATGCCAAAATACTTCGCTGCAAGCATGTGTCCCAGTTCGTGAACTCCTACCAGAATGGATAATGCCAGCAACAGCTGGACCGCCATCATAAGTGCTTCCATTTATACTTAACTTTAAATAATTATGCTTTTTGTTTTATAGTCTTTGCCAACCTTCTTGTCTCTTCATCAGTCTGAATCAGATCTTCCAGATTTGGCCTGGCAATATAAGGCACTTTAGCCATACAATCTTCTATGATATCTGATATTTCCAAAAATCCTATATTTTCATTTAAAAATTCCTTTACTGCTATTTCATTTGCTGCATTTAGGATACAGGGCATATTTCCTCCTTTCTTAAGAGCATCAAATGCAAGCCCCAGATTTCGAAAGGTATTTACATCAGGTTTTTCAAATGTAAGTGAAGGATAATCAGTAAAATTAAACCTCGGGAAATCTGATTTGACCCTTTCAGGATAAAAAACTGCATATTGAATAGGAAGTTTCATATCCGGCAATCCCATCTGGGCCTTTATGGATCCATCTGTAAATTGCACCATGGAGTGAACAATTGACTGAGGATGAATGACCACATCTATCTGCTCTGCTGTCAAATCGAAAAGCCACTTAGCTTCTATCACTTCCAGACCTTTATTCATCAGACTTGCACTATCAATGGTTATTTTTGCGCCCATTGACCAGTTGGGATGCTTCAGAGCATCTGCCTTTTTAACTGACAGTAAAAAATCTTTGGATTTACCTCTGAAAGGTCCACCCGAAGCTGTCAAAATAACTTTTTCTATTTTTGACAACTCCTCTCCTACCATACACTGAAATATGGCAGAATGTTCAGAATCTACCGGTAATATACTGATTTTATTTCTTTCAGCTGCCTCAGTAACCAACTCCCCTGCCACTACCAAAGTCTCCTTATTTGCAAGTGCGATATGCTTTCCACTATTAATTGCATTTAAAGTTGGAAGCAAACCGGAATATCCTACCATTGCAGTCAGAACTATATCTGTTCCATCTTCTTTGACCACATCTGCAAGATCTGTAGCACCGGTGAAAACTTTTATTCCTTTAGGTACTAAAGCAGTTTTTAACTGATCGTAATGTTCCTTATTTCCTATGACAACGTATTTGGGAAGAAACTCCGATGCTTGTTTAATCAGCAATTCCACACTATTTTCTGCTGATAATACAGACACCTGCAGCTTTTCACGGTTTTTTCTAATCACATCCAGAGCCTGAGTACCTATAGAACCGGTTGATCCGAGTATGGCGATATTTTTTTTATTAACTCCCATTGTTATTCTATTCTATATGCCTGAAGGCTGTCAGCAATCTTTCTATCATTAGAAAGCCTCGGCACTTTATTTTGCCCGCCAAGTTTCCCCAGAGATTTCATATACTCCACGAATGCCCCGCGTCTTAAATTTGAAATTTTTAAAGGCCTTAAAATATTTCCACAGATAAGATCTTTGTAATAGGTATTCAATTCTACCAATTGCTTATCCAGGAAATTAATGAATGCAGACATATCCGAAGGCTCTTTTGAAAACTCTACCAACCACTCATGATATGGTAACCCCTCAGATGGTGTTACCATTGGTGCAACAGTAAATTCCACTATTTCTGTCTCCGGAAATTTTTGCATAGCCAACTTCATTGCTTTTTCTACTTCTTCTCCGATCACATGTTCGCCAAATGCTGAAATAAAATGTTTTATCCTTCCGGTTACTACCAGCCTGTATGGATTTTTAGAAACAAATTTCACTGTATCTCCAATGGAATATCCCCACAAACCTGCATTCGTGTTTAATATTATTGCATAGTTTACACCTAATTGCACCTCAGAAATATTTAGTCTCCTTGGTGCTTCAGAAAAATATTCATCTGCAGGAATAAATTCATAATATATCCCGCTATTCAGCAAGAGCAACAAGCCCTCCTCTTGCTGATTGTCCTGAAAAGCAATAAATCCTTCTGAAGCCGGATATGTCTCGATAGAATCAATTTTCTTTCCTATAGAATCATAAATCTTTGCTTTGTATGGCTCAAAATTTACACCGCCATAAACGAAAAGATTAAAATCAGGAAATACATCTTTTATTTTTTTACCTGTCCTTGCGTTTATCCTGTCAAAATACATTTGCACCCATGGAGGAATTCCGGAGATGAGGGTCATTCTTGCATCAATGGTCTCATCTATGATCTTTTCTAATTTCTCTTCCCAATCCTCAATACAATTGGTATTATAAGAAGGCTTTTGATTTGTTCTCAGGTAACCCGGAACATGATGATTAACTATTCCGGATAGTCTCCCTACATATATTCCGTTTACTTTTTCCATTTCAGGACTTCCGGAAAGAAAAATAAGATTACCATCAAGAAACAAGGACTTCCCTGTTTGATGAATATAATTCAACAGAGCATCTCTTGCAGCAGCTATGTGATAAGGAATAGATTCTTTGGTAATAGGAATATATTTTATTCCTGAGGTAGTACCGGAGGTTTTAGCAAAATAAACAGGCTTTCCTCTCCATAATATATCATCCTGACCTTGTTTTACCCTTTCAATATATGACTTCAACCCTTCATAGTCTCTTACAGGTACATTCTTCTTAAAATCATCATAATTTTTTATTGAAGAAAAGGAATGATCTTTTCCAAAGAGGGTATTTCGAGCACCATTGACCAGATATTTCAGCACAGCGTCCTGCGTTTTCTCAGGTTCAGCGGACCATTTTTTCTGCCCGGAAACTATCCAGGATGCAACAGGCTTACTTAAAATAGATCTAATTCCCATACTAATAAGTGTACAAATTTAACAATTACAGTCAAAATTGCCTGTTTAATCCCAAGTAATAAGAAAATATGTCATTAAATTGTCAGAGTCTATAAAATATAGGGATTCAAAAACGTTTGTATTTTAATTAATTACTGGTAAAATCCTGCTTCCGAAACATCTGGTTCATTTTTTGCCGGAAAATTGTAGAAATGCTACAGGATTTTTAGGAAGAATTGCTGCAAATTAATTCATTACTTAGGAGTGATACACAGGTGTAGTGTTTAGAATAAATTGAAACAAATAATTTTATATATGAAAAAGATCGGACTTTTTGCTTTCATTGCCTTTGTCTCCGGCATTTTGGGTGCTTTGTTTTTTTCATGGCTGAAGCCCTCTGAAACTGTTTATGTCACTCAAAACTATGCATTAAATCCTACACTTACTTCTGACCATGAACCAAGGCAGATAAACCTTTCAGGAGATTTTGTGGCTGCTTCTGCCAATAGTACTCCTTCTGTGGTTTACATTCAAACAGTTTCTTCCGGTGGTTATCAGAACAATTGGTTTGACTGGTACTTTAACTTCGGTACTCAGCAACAAGTAGCATCCAGCGGATCAGGAGTGATTTATACTCCCGAAGGATACATAATTACCAACCACCATGTGATTGAAAAAGCTGAAAAGATTGAAGTGATCCATGAGAAAAAAAGTTATAAAGCAAAAGTAATAGGCACTGACCCTTCAACTGACCTTGCACTTCTTAAAGTGGAAGCAGACCACTTACCTGCCGTAAAAATCGGAAGTTCGAAAAATCTCCAGGTAGGAGAATGGGTACTGGCAGTAGGTAATCCATTTAACCTTACCTCAACTGTAACCGCAGGCATAGTAAGTGCAAAAGCAAGGAATATTAACGTTGTAAACAGCCAATTTCCTATAGAATCATTCATTCAGACAGATGCAGCTATCAATCCCGGAAATAGTGGTGGCGCATTGGTTAATTCAAAAGGTGAGTTGGTAGGAATTAATACTGCCATTTTAAGTAAGACAGGTTCCTATACCGGTTACGGCTTTGCTGTTCCTGTAGACATTGTGACAAAAGTGGTAAAAGACCTGATTAAATATGGCTGTGTGCAAAAAGCATTTATTGGTGCAGAAGTAACTGACATGACTAGTGCATTGGCTGAGAAATATAAAGTTGAAGATCTTTCAGGGGTAATGGTAAACTATATCCAAAAAGATGGTGCTGCTGAAAAAATGGGATTAAAGAAAGGTGATATCATCTTAAAGTTAAATGATCAACAGATCAACAGCAAAAGTGAATTTGATGAATACCTGAGCTACCTCAATCCGGGAGATAAGGTAAAAGTAACTTACAAAACCGACTCTAAGATCAAGGACAACTTTACCATTCTTACCAACCGTGAAGGAACTACTGAAATGCTGGTAAAAGAAGTGGTATCTTCAGAAACTCTTGGAGCTTCTTTCGAACCTGTATCAAAAGTGGAAAGAGATAAGCTAGGGATCAATGGTGGTGTCAGAATCAGCTCTATTAAAAACGGATTAGTTAGAAGGATGGGATTACCGGAAGGATTTATCATTACCTCTATCAACAAAGTCACAGTTTCCAGCCCTGAAGAACTGATTGATATTTTGGAGAAAATCAGAGGGAGAGTATTAATTGAAGGGGTAAATAGTAACGGGTCAAGAGCTTATTATAATTTCATTTTCTGATCCGGTCACCTTCGAATTAAAAAAGGCCTCTCAGATAACCGTGAAAGGCCATTTTTTACCATTGCAGAAGTAACGAAAGCAAAATGCCCGGGAAGTGACGCCCGGGCATATGCTATATAAAGTAACCCTAAAAAAAGTGCTTAGATAGATTTTAGCTTCAGTTTCTTGATCAATTCCTGCATGGTAGCATTGAATTTCCTGTCAGTATCCATCAGGTCATTTACTGAAGTTAAAGCATGGATAACAGTACTGTGATCTCTGTTTCCAAAATGGAATCCGATTGACTTTAAAGACATATTGGTATATTCTTTAGCAAAATACATGGCCACCTGCCTTGCAATAACAATTTCCCTCTTTCTGGTTTTTGCTTTCAATGAATCAACGGTAACTCCAAAGAAATCGGCTACGAATTTTTGTATATAATCAATACCTACTTCGGAATCAATGTTCTGAACAATGCTTTGCAAAGTTTGCTTCGCAAGTTCAAGATCAATTTCCTTTTGATTAAGTGAAGATTGTGCTATTAAAGAAATCAATACACCTTCAAGCTCTCTTACATTGGTATCGATGCTATATGCCAGGTACTCAACTACACTATCTGAAATCTCAACACCTTCAGACTGCATTTTCTTTCTTATGATAGCAATTCTTGTTTCAAAATCAGGCTGCTGAAGATCTGCAGTAAGCCCCCACTTAAATCTTGAAAGCAATCTCTCCTGCAATCCTTTTAGATCTTTTGGAGGACAATCACTTGTCATGATTATCTGTTTACCGGACTGATGAAGGTGATTAAAAATATGGAAAAATATCTCCTGAGTTCTTTCTTTGCCCGACAAAAACTGAACATCGTCAAGTATCAGAACATCAACCTGCAAATAGAAATTTGCAAACTCCTGTACATTATTATTTTTTAAAGCATCGATAAATTGATTTGTAAACTTTTCAGAAGAAACATAAAGCACAAATTTATCAGATGCCAGTTGTTTAATTCTATTACCGATAGCATGAACAAGGTGTGTTTTCCCCAAACCTACTCCCCCATACACCATGAGCGGGTTAAAAGAAGTTACACCTGGCTTATTTGCAACTGCAAATCCTGCAGAACGTGCAAGCCTGTTACAATCACCTTCTATAAATGTTTCGAAACTATAATTCGGATTTAATTGAGAAACCTGACCTACTTTATCAACCCCTTTTAATTCAAATGGACTTTTAACTCCATTTGCAGTTGCTGCTGAACCTTGCGGCTTTAATGCTCCGCCTTTATTAATATTGCTTGCCTTAGCAGAATCTGTGTCTTTTTCCACCATTAAGGTATATTCTAATCTACCTTCAGGACCTAATTCAATATCTATTGCCTTTCTCAACACGTGAACATAATGTTCTTCTAACCACTCATAGAAAAATTGACTCGGAACCTGAATTGTTAATACATCATTAATAAGTGTTACTGGTACAATCGGTTCAAACCAAGTTTTAAAACTTTGATCACCGACACTTTCTTTAATAATACGGAGACAATTATTCCATACTGTTTTACAGTCTTTTACAACAAGCATATTTTTTGTTAGGGTTTTAAAAAGTACCTCCTTTTTTCGGAGGGGGAAACAAATTTGAACAAAAAAATATTAACAAAAAAATAAAATAGCTCTTGACTTTTTAAGATCCTTAATAGATTCCAAATTACACGTTTCTTACAAAAAAGTTCTTCAAAAATTACAACACATTCTTACAAATCTTCAAAGCTATAAGTGTTGTAACATCTAATTTTTTTATAAAGAAAATATTTTGTTTTTCTATAATCATTTTTATGAATAAATTATTTTTTTGTTAGCTTTAAAAAAGCACTTACTTACGTGGAAAAACAACAATTGTTGCTAAAAAAATTTGATTTAATTTCTTCACAAATCTGGCAAAAAAAAATTGTCGAAGAATTGAAATTGAATGAGTGGAATGATACACTTTTTGAAGCATTCAAAGAGACCAAAATCGCTCCTTTTTATACCAAATCTGACATAGCCTTCGACGAAAATATTTTCTCAAAAAATATTGGGAAAAACTGGCATACAAATGCAACAATAAATGCAACAAACATCGAAGATGACCTCATCAAAAAATTGATTTTAGACGAAGGAATTGATAGCATTAGTCTAAAAAATATTGATATAAATAAGACAACAATCCACAGTTTACTCAATATTCAAAAAAAGCATAATGTTTTATTTCATTTAATACCAGAAATCCGGCAGAAATATGATTTCAATAAAGCATTAAACTTAACTGGAACCATCAAAGGTTCCTTTATTATTCCTTTATCCTATTTTAACGATACAAATTATTTGGACAATTATATATCTGCCATTTCCAAAGAAAACCTGTATACAATAAAACTTTTTTCTATATCTGCACCGGATTCTGTTACAGACCCTGCAGAAGAAGTTTCATATTTATTATCTCTCGCTGTAGAAATTTTAGATAGATTAACGGAAAAAGGCATTCCAATCAACGTTGCCGCAGGACTAATTCAGTTTTCAGTAAATATTTATAATTCTTTTTTTGTACAGTTATCAAAACTAAGAGCCTTGCGGTTGTTATGGCAAATAATAAAAACTAAATATGATAAAAACGCTGAATCCGCCATATTCATCATGAGCAACTGTACTTCTCACAAGAAAGACTATGACCATAACCTCATTGCATATACATGCCAATGTATTGCAGCTATATGTGGCGGTACTGATGTTATTACTTTTCCGGAAGATCAAAATACATTCTATAACAGATTAAACAGAAACATCTCAATACTATTGAAAGAAGAGTCTAATCTGCAAAATTATATTGATGTCGCATATGGAGCTTATTACCCTGATGTTATAAGCTATAAAATTTCAGAATCTGCCTGGAACAGGTTTATTCAAATTGAAGAATCAGGAGGATTTTTTAAAAATATAAAAAGAGGATGAGACCGGAATTTAAAAAAACAGATTTAAACAAAAAAAATCCTTCGGGAATTACTGCGGCTGAACGGTCAGATCAAAATGATTTATTTTATTCTCCTGATTCTGCTGCCGGCTTCCCGCCTTTTCTCCGTGGCCCCTATGCAAGTATGTATCTGGGAAAACCATGGACCATAAGGCAATATGCCGGATTTTCAGATGCGGAAGAATCAAATGCATTCTACAAAAGAAATCTTGCTGCGGGGCAAATGGGCCTCTCTATTGCTTTTGATTTACCGACTCATAGAGGATACGACTCCGATAATCCAAGAGTAAAAGGAGATGTTGGCAAAGCAGGTGTTGCAATAGATACTGTGGAGGACATGAAAATTCTTTTTGAAGGAATACCATTAGATAAAATGACTGTAAGTATGACAATGAATGGGGCAGTCATTCCAATCATGGCTTTTTATATTGTTGCAGCGGAAGAACAGAATGTCTCATTAAATCAACTTAGCGGCACGATTCAAAATGATATTTTGAAGGAATTCATGGTAAGGAATACATATATATATCCTCCTGCACCTTCCATGAAAATTGTGGCTGACATTTTTAGATTTACCTCAATACATATGCCGAAATTCAATTCCATAAGCATAAGTGGCTATCATATGCAGGAAGCGGGGGCTACTCCTGAACTTGAGCTAGCATATACTCTTGCTGACGGATTGGAATATGTAAGAACAGGAATACAGGCTGGTATTGACATTGATAACTTTGCACCAAGGTTATCTTTCTTTTGGGGTATCGGAATGAATTTCTTCACAGAAATAGCTAAACTGAGGGCAGGCAGGGTATTATGGGCAAATCTTATCAGACAATTTAATCCTGAAAACAATAAGTCACTTGCGCTTCGTACGCATTGTCAAACTTCAGGCTGGAGCCTTACTGCACAGGATCCATACAATAACATTGCAAGGACAACCATTGAAGCATTAGCAGCTGTATTCGGACACACACAATCCTTGCATACCAATGCACTGGATGAAGCACTTGCGCTCCCTTCAGATTACTCTGCCAAAGTAGCAAGAGAAACACAATTATTTATTCAAAGAGATACTGATATTTGCAGGGCAATTGATCCGTGGGCAGGTTCTCATATCATAGAGTCTCTTACCAATGATTTATTATCCAAGGCAGCCGACCTGATTATTGAAATTGAAAATCTCGGAGGAATGGCAAAAGCAATTGAACAAGGTTTGCCTAAAAGGAGAATAGAAGAAGCAGCAGCTAAAAAGCAGGCAAGAATCGACTCTAAATTAGAAACACTTGTCGGAGTAAATAAATATATCACTCAACAAGAAAGTAATCTTAAACTGCTTGAAGTAGACAACACTGCTGTAAGAGAAAAACAAATAGCTCGGATAAATAAAGTTAAGGCAGAACGGGATAATGATGCTGTAACAAAAGCATTAGATGAAATTACAACATGCGCAGAAACCGGAAAAGGAAACTTACTTGAACTTGCAATAATTGCAGCAAGAAAAAGAGCAACCTTAGGAGAAATATCTATGGCAATGGAAAAAAAATTCGGAAGACACAAGGCTACAAGTGCAGCTATATCCGGCATATATGGAAGTGAATCAGCAGATCAGGAAAACATCAAAAAAGCCCGAGCGCTAACTGATAAGTTTGCTTCTCTTGAAGGCAGAAGACCGAGAATAATAATCGGAAAACTGGGGCAGGATGGACATGACAGAGGAGCAAAAATAATCGCGAGCTCTTTTGCTGATTTGGGATTCGATGTGGATATAGCACCATTATTTCAAACACCTGCAGAACTGGCCAGGCAGGCAGCCGAAAATGATGTTCATCTTGTAGGGGTCTCTTCCCTTGCAGGAGGACACAAAACTTTAATTCCGGATTTAATTGATGAACTCAACAAATTTGGAAGGGGAGATATTAAAGTAATCGCAGGAGGTATCATTCCTCAACAAGATCATGATTTCCTATACTCAAAAGGAGTCTTAAATATCTTCGGACCAGGAACAATAATTGCTATTGCTGCTCAGGAAATAATAAAAAAGCTGATAGGAAAATAATTTTATTTTACCAGTTCAAGTGTCCCGAAAATACCGGAATCAATCCAGCCGCGATTCTTATCTTCACCTTTTATTTCTATGGAGCCAATGAAATTTTCTCTTACATTGGTAGAATCGTTATCATTATACGAAACGGCAAATCCCAACTTTTTTCCCTCCTTAAGCTGAACAGGAATATTGTTTTGACCATCAGTAAATGTTTTATCAAATACTTTCATGGCAACTTCCCAGGTATAGGTATTCCCATTTTTCGTTCTTACTACATTAAGATGGTCATTGTACTTATGTGGAGCTTTATCCGGACCAAGGTCAATTACATCATAATCCAGAGTAATATGATAAGCAAATGCATCATGATTAAATTGGTGACTTCCTCCCGACTTGTCTTCATCTATAAATAACTCGAGGCAATCATCTTCCCACCATAAATCAAAAGGATCAGGGTGCTGATCTGACAAGATGTTATCTACTACCTCAACAAGGTAATATAAATGATTTTCATCCCATATGATTTTATATCGCCCAGTAAAATCTTCAGGACTTACCTTTTCGCCCAACCATACCTGGTCTATTGGAGACCATGGTACATTATTCCACTCAGACTCATTGGATGCACCGTCAATTGAAGGAGCATTTGCTGTATATAATGCAACATAATTTCCATTAGCGTACCTTTCAGAGGAAATTTCGGAAACAGACTGCTGATCATTTTGTTTCTGACCGCAAGCAGTCAGAAAAATCATTAATAATAAAGTTAGATATTTCATTTTGAAAGGGAATTCTTCATGGAAGACCATGAAGAATTATAAATTATTTTTTTGCATAAAAGCTTTCGATGAAAGCATCACTGATTGCTGTAGTAGAAAATCCTCCATCATGGAAAAGATTCTGCATAGTAACTTTCCTGGTAAGGTCAGAAAACAAGGTAATAACATAGTCGGCACATTCAGCTGCAGAGGCATTTCCTAAAGGAGATAATTTCTCGGCAAAATCAACAAACACATCGAATCCTGATATACCTTTCCCTGCGGTAGTCATGGTAGGAGATTGGCTAACTGTATTAACTCTGACTTTTTTCTTTCCTAATCTTAATCCATAAGTCCTTGCTATTGATTCAAGCGCTGCTTTCGCTTCTGACATATCATTATAACCAGGAACAGCTCTCTGAGCAGCAATATAACTTAACGCAACAATAGAAGCTCCTTCATTTAACGCATCCTGTTTCTCTGCCACCTGCATTATTTTATGAAAGGATAAGGCAGAAATGTCCAAGGTCTTAAGATACCAATCATAATTCAAATCACCATACTCTTTCCCTTTTCTTACGTTAGGACTCATCCCGATAGAATGAAGTATAAAATCTACTTTCCCTCCCAATGCTTCCAGAGATTTAACAAAAAGGTTTTCAAGATCCTCGATTGAAGTTGCATCTGCAGGAATAACCACTGAACCACACTTTTCTGCAAGCTTATTTATCTCTCCCATCCTCATTGCAATCGGAGCATTAGTGAGTGTAAATTTCGCACCTTCATCATGTGCTCTTTCAGCTACCTTCCATGCAATAGAGTTCTCGTCTAAAGCTCCGAAAATAATTCCCTTTTTGCCTTTTAATAAATTATACGCCATTTTATTACGTTTTTAGTAAGAAACCTTAAAATTATAATGGATTCCCGTATCCTCAAATAAAAACCTCAAAAAAAGCTAGTCCTTAACCGAAAGTAATTCTTTTGCATTTTTAAGGGCTGTATCAGAAGGCTTTTCCCCACCAATCATTGTTGCAATTTCTTTAATTCTTTCCTCTGCATTCAATTTCCTGATCTTGCTGACAGATCGATCAGAACTATGATCCTTATAAACAAAGAAATGTGCCTCTCCGCGTGCTGCAATCTGCGGCAAATGTGATATAGAAACAATCTGATGTTTTTTGGCCATATAAGCGAGCATTTTACCCACCTTAATGGCTACCTCACCTGATATTCCGGTGTCAATTTCATCAAATACTATAGTAGGAAGGGAAGTTTTTTCCGCAAGAACATATTTTACGCAAAGCATTAGCCTTGAAAACTCTCCTCCTGATGCAGCATTCTTTAATTCTACAGGCGCTATTCCCTTATTGGCACTAAACAATAAACAGATTTTATCCATGCCAAATAAACCTAAATCCGCGTCTTCCATTGTTATTTCCACCGTTGCATTGGGCATTCCTACCTCTTTCATTAGCATTTCCAATTGTTTTTTCAACCCTCCTGTACCCGCCTTCCGGGTTTCTCTAAGTTTTACAGCAACAGTTTTTAACTCTTTTATACGGAGATTCAATTCTTTTTCAGTGGAATTAATTTCTTCCTCCAAAGAGATATTACTTTTAAGCTTCTCTTCCAGTGCCTGCCTAATTTCTAACAGGATGGCAACATTATCTGCATTATGTTTTTTCTGCAGCTTATATATGACAGAAAGCCGGTCATTAATCTCTTCAACTCTTGCAGGGTTAAATTCAATTGATCCTTCTTTTGCAGAAATCTCAAAGGAGATATCCTTTATTTCCTCCATTACAGATCTGATTCTCCCTCTCAAACGCTCATATTCTTCACTAAATTTAGAGATGGCATCTATAGCCTTCAAACATACAGAAATATTAGCTGTCACCGACTGATCATCTTCAGAAAAAATATGTGAGACATGGCTAAGCTTAGCCTTAATTTCTTCTGCATTCTCAAGCATTTTCAACTCTTCTTCCAATCTTTCCTGCTCATTGATCTGTAGTTGTGCTTCATCCAATTCCGCAAAAAGATAATTATTAAAGTCTTTTTCTTTTGAAAGATCTGCTGCGGTTTCTTTCAGTTTATCCAGTTTATCCTTCAAGGATAAATATTCTCTGTATTTTTTTTGATATTCCGAAAGAGTTACATGATTTCCTGAATAAGAATCCAGTATTGCTATTTGAAATTTCTGGCTGCCCAGCATGAGCGTTTCATGTTGGCTATGAATATCCATCAATCTCAATCCCCACTTTTTCAAAACATCAAGTGTAACCGGAGTATCATTGATAAAGGCTCTTGATTTTCCGTTGGAGGCCACTTCTCTTCTAATCAGACATATGGTATCTTTATCAATATCATCTTCAGAAAAATATTCTTCTAAATCATATTTAGACACATCAAAAGTTCCTTCAATTATGCATTTCTGATCGGGATCAAAAAGAACTTTACTGTCAGCCCGATTTCCTAACAAAAGACCTAATGCACCAAGCATTATGGACTTTCCTGCACCAGTTTCACCGGTTATTATATTTAACCCCTTACAGGGTTGTAACTCCAACTCTTTAATTAAAGCATAATTTTTTATCAGAAGATTATTTAACATATTATCTGGCTGCAGTAATATCAATAATAATTTCAGTAATATGACTTTTTAAAACCGAATGTACAGTGCCTCGCATATCTGAAAACTTCAAAATATCATTTTCATGGCTATCAATTATACCGACAAAGGGATTTTTATTATTCAAAATGACTGTTACAGTTTTTCCTGACAGTTCTTTTAATCTGCCGGAGATTTCATTTCCCTTAATTCTAACTAACCTTTTACCCATTATAGCCGGATGATATTCATTTCGGAATACTGCTAATTTACTTTAAAAATTTCAGGTAATAAAAGGGAAAACTATAAATCAAAAAATAAAAATACACAGAAAATTATCTGGCATTAATCTTAGCGTATTTCTCAGAATTAAGAGGATCCATCAAAGTTAGCATCGGCAAAACTTTATCCTTCATTTCAGTTGGTGCGCCCTTAAAAATATTGATTATTTCATCCATTTTGGCATTAAAAAAATTCTTAATCACAACAGAAGACGGATTTAGATCATATACCTTTCTGATTTTTTCAAAAACCTGCATAATTTCCTTTCTGCCATCATCGGGTTTATCCATAAATTGATCCATTGCAATTCTATGGTAGGAATACAAGCCCTCTCTGAATGGAATAAATTGCTGATTATTCAATTGAAACATCAGATTAAATCTGTTGTTAGGATTTTCATTGGGATCCCATGCTCCACCGGCCTGATTCTGGGCATTCATGGCTATGTCTCTTGCCTTTTCAAAATACTTGGTACCACCTAATTTACCGAAGCTGTCGTAATCTAATCCCAGAATGATATAAGCATAAAAGGCAAGCATTGCGGTCAGATTATCGGTATATGTATTTTCCGTGTACAATAAAGGCTGACCCTGAGCCCAGTTAAAATTAAATTTTCTATCAAGAAATTTTAAAAGAATGGTTTCCTTATTGGTATTATACATCGGACGTGATGATTGCACCAACGCAGTTCCCTCAAATGATGTCCCTGAAAATCCCGTCAGGTTTATTACAATGTTACATGTAATCCGTTCTTCGGGCTTAAACTCATCATTGGTCCATTTACGATTGTTTAAAAAATCAGTAATATTATTCTTCAATTGCTGGAAAATCTCCCTCTCAGAAGTCTGGACGTTTTCGGCATCGATAACAACTGTACAGTTTAGTTCTCCCTGTGCATAAAGACAGGATGTTCCAAAAATAAATGCCGAAATTAAAAATAATAGTCTCATCCTATAACAATTGACAAATTTGGATTAGTATGTCAGACGCTGCTTCCCGCTTTGATTTTAACTCAAAAGACTTGATTTTATTGTCTTTAGTCAATATGGTAATTTTATTGGTATCGTAACCAAATCCTGCACCCTGATCTTTAAGACTGTTTAACACAATAAAATCAAAATTTTTATTCTGTAACTTTTTACGGGCATTTTCCAGCTCATTCTCCGTTTCCAGAGCGAAACCCACAATTATCTGATTCTTCTTTTTAACTTTACCCACTTCAGCAGCAATATCCTTTGTTTTTACAAGCTTTAATGACATTCCCTCCTCTGATTGTTTTTTAATCTTTTCTGATGCAACAACTTCAGGAGTAAAATCCGCTACTGCCGCAGCAAGTATAATTACATCCGCACTTCCTGCATATTGCATCACCTGCTCATACATCTGACCGGCATTGGTAATTCTTATCAGATTTATATCTGTTGTTGCAAACAGTTGGGTTGGCCCTGTCACTAATGTTACATCCGCACCTGATTCCGAAGCCAGGCGCGCTAATTCAAAACCCATTTTACCTGATGAATGATTTCCAATAAAGCGCACAGGATCGATGGATTCATAGGTCGGACCGGCTGTTACAAGTATCTTTTTTCCGTTGATTTTGGAAAATGAATCAGTAAAAAAATCTTTAATCTTTTGCATGATATGTTCAGGCTCGGCCATTCTTCCTTCGCCTGAAAGACCGCTGGCCAACTCGCCTGACTCTGCATCTATAACATGATTACCGAAATCTTTGAGTTTTAAAATACAGTCTTTAGTGGCCTGATGTTTATACATATCGAGGTCCATAGCCGGGGCTATCATGACAGGGCACTTTGCTGAAAAGTATGTAGCTAACAGCAAATTGTCACAAGCACCTGTAGCCATTTTTGCCATAGTATTCAGACTTGCCGGAGCTATTACGATTAAGTCTGCCCACAAAGCCAGCTCCACATGATTATTCCATGAGCCTGATTCTGTGAATTCAGTTAATGCAGGCCGTTTACTAAGAGTAGATAAAGTAAGAGGGGTAATAAAATCAGAAGCAGAGGCCGTCATGATAACTTGCACCTCTGCTCCTTCTTTAACCAGAAGTCTGGTAAGCAATGCTGATTTATATGCTGCTATACTACCGCAAATACCAAGCAATATTTTTTTATTGCGGAGCATAATACAGAGAAATTATTTTTCTTCGTTCGGTTTTCTAAACATTACCTTTCCTTCAAGAAATTCCTCAACTGCAAGAGATATAGGTTTAGGCATTCTCTCATAAAATTTAGAGATTTCAATCTGCTCACGGTTTTCAAAAATTTCCTCAAGGTTATCCACTGTGGAAGCGAAATCTGCGAGTTTGTTATTTAACTCTTCTTTAACTTTTGAAGAGATTTGTCTTGATCTTTTGGCAACGATTACCAATGACTCATAAATATTTCCTGTAGGAGCAGATAATTTCTCCAGATCTCTTGTGATTATTGATGATGGAACAGCCATATTATTATTAATTTATATTATTTAACTCTGAATTTTTGCAAGTTTTTCTGTCACTTCGGAAAATATTTCCTCTGCTTCATTTTTAAATTTACTCGAAGGATATGTATCAATAAATGAATGATAGAAATCTATTGCTTCATTATACCTTTCCTTTTGTTTTGGACCTACAATACTATGTTTTGCCAATTCATATTGAGACTCCAGTCTTAAAAAAGCTATCTCTTCACAATAAACTGATGAAGGGTATTTTTCAAGAAACTCATTAAAGGCAACAACAGCTGATTTATAAATCCTCAGTTTATGATAAAGTTTTGCGCTTTCGTAAGTTTTATATTCTACTTTTGAGTTGAGCTCATCTGTAATCTTGTTGATTTCAGCGATGTATTTACTCTTTGGAAATCTTTTCACAAACGACTCTATTGCAAATAATGCATCTTCGGTGTTGCTCTGATCCAACTTAAAATTAGGCGAATCTTTGTACAAACTTTTCACATGCATAAACATGCTTTCTTCAGCATATTCACTTCTGGGATAAGTTTCCACCAGATCCCTGAAATAATAAGCGCTCATCTGATACTGCTTATCATTGTAAAATGTATATGCATAGTAATATTGAGCTTTTTCAGCTTCAGGACGACCTTTGAGCAAAGGCATTATTTCATCAAATAATACATTGGCTTTATAGTAATCCTTTTTATCGTAATACTTCATGGCTGCAGCAAGTTTACGATCTATATCATCGCTCTTCTGAACTTTCTGAAATTCACTGCAACCGAAAAGTGCCAGACCTATTAAAAAAAATCCGGCAACAATAATTTTACGCATAAGGGTGCAAAGATAGTTATTTCTTATTAAACTTTCCAAATTAGTTTTTATTGAATAGAAGATGATAAATATTTAAAAATCAAAAAATTAAGGTCAATTGCGCCCACCGGTAACTTCCGATTTTGTAGGCCTCTCCTTCCCTCTCCAGGTAAAACCCTTTAGTCTGGTGTCCGGTTCAACAATCTGATGGGGCGGAACAAAAACTGCATCGGGCTTTGTAACAAATGAAATGGCTTTCACTTTATTTTCTTCCAACCTGATGCTTAAATTGCTACATTCCACCTTATTCATACCAATCAGCCTTTTATCGTTTTCCAGGGCAAAATAAATGCTTTCACCATTTCCGCTCACATCAACCCTGCTAACATTATTTCCTGAAAAGTAAGCAACCATGTTTCTGCCTTTCACCTGATTATAATGCTTGAGTGTGTCCTGGGAAATCATAAATGAATTCATCCTGGTGTTCAGCTTGTTAACTTTGTTATTTACCAACTCAATACTAATTGTATCCCCGATGATTTGATTACCGGAGTTCCATAAAGCAGGACGACGGTAAAAATAAATAGCTGAATCCCCGAAATTATAAACCAACGAATCACAAACACCCTGAATATCAGACTTAAAAATTTTAGTTTGATTAAATGCAAGTAAACGCTTCTCCAGGGGCTTCTCAGGTGGGTCAATCGATATCAATGTGTCTGCAGATAAAAATACAGTATCTCCCCCCACTAAGGTCTTCATCAGCGGATTTCCGAAAATTTTGGAGGTCCCTTCGCCTGACCAATAATATGCTTCTTCTCCATAAATGGTAACACTGTCTTTGGGAGAAGTAAGCACAACGTTTCCTTTTGCTACTCCCCTCTTCTTTTTATCGTCATAATACATTCTGGCAGCTTCAATAGTATAGGCACCGGATTGTACTTTCGA
Source organism: Cytophagaceae bacterium (assembly GCA_046290815.1). Classification (GTDB taxonomy): domain Bacteria; phylum Bacteroidota; class Bacteroidia; order Cytophagales; family Cytophagaceae; genus JBKBUF01. Next base: position 46,337 of record JBKBUF010000008.1, read on the forward strand.
TCTACCCTTTAAGGTAGCAACAGCAGTGTTGATGTTATATTCTCCCTCGGTGGCATTAATTATACCATCTTGAGACACGATGGTGGTTGGACCTAAAAATGTCGCGATTTTGGATGAGGAATTGTAATTTAAACTATCAGTAGTCAGCACATAGTTCTGGCTGGGATTCACTATCCGAACATTTTTCCTAAAGAAGAATAACTTGTTTTTGGTATTATAAATACCACGGATACTCGTCAAAGTACTCTTTCCGTCTTTTATGGTACCACCATTATTGTAAAAAGCCTGTTTTGAATTCAAATCATATTCCATCTGGTCTGTAGTCAGGGTCATTGTTTTGTCACTTAAAACTACATTTCCTTTAGCCAGACCTTTTTTGGTATCACCGTTATACTTCATATAACTGCTGGTAAGATTTACGGTATCTGCCTGATTCATCCTTACCCGGCCAAAGGCTTCTATGGAGTTACTTGATGCATATTGGAAAGCAGAATCGCAATAAAGCATTGTTCCTTCCTGCTTGAAAATTACATTTCCAATCAGTTTTCTAACATTCTGACCATCTTTCAAAACACCTTCCAGTTCATTGGCCTGAACCAATTCTATTTTTTCTCCCTTCTGTGCAATTGCCAGATTTCCGGTAAGTAAAATGAGTAGTAGTAATATTTGTCTATACCAAACCATCATTCAAAATTAATGAAATAAGCTTATCTTTCGGTTATGCTGGAAAGATTTCAAAATTATATATCAAAAAACGGGCTAATTTTTCCTGATGATGAAATCCTGCTGGGTATCAGCGGCGGATTAGACTCCGTTGTACTGGCCAATCTTCTCCATTTATCCGGATTTTCATTTGCCTTTGCTCATTGTAACTTTAATCTTCGAGGTCAGGAATCCGATACAGATGAAGAATTTGTTAAATCTTTAGCCGGTGAATATAAAATCAGATTTTTCAGTAATCGGTTCAATACTGAAGAATATTCACAAAAAAAAGGTATTTCTATTCAAATGGCTGCTCGGGAACTTAGATATGCATGGTTCAGGGGGCTGACTGAAAACCATAGTTTTTCCAAATTGGCCACGGCACATCACCAAAATGACCTTGCTGAAACTATAATCCTGAATCTGACCCGTGGTACTGGCATTTCCGGGCTTAAAGGGTTTAAACCAAAGAATGGCAATATTATAAGACCTTTATTATTTGCTACCCGGGAGGAGCTGGAATTATATGCTAAAGAAAATAAAATTCAATGGAGAGAAGATAGTTCCAATAACTCTGTCAAATACAACAGAAATCTTATTCGAAAAAAAATTATTCCGGTATTAAAAGAAATCAATCCTGCTCTGGAAGAAAGCATGTACTTAACCGCCATAAAGATTGCTGCTACTGAGAATATTTTAAACGAATACGTTTCCAGAATTAGAAAATTATGCCTTCGCATTGAAAACAACCTCCATGTAATTGATCTCCAAATATTAATGGAACATTCAATTGAAACACATTTGGTTTTATACGAACTTATAAAACCATTTGGATTTTCATATTTAGATGCTGAAGCAATATTGAATTTTGATTCCTCCGGAAAAAAGCTGTTTTCAAAAACTAATGAAATAATAATGGATCGAAATAAACTTGTTTTGATTCCGATTGAGGAGTCCAACATTAATTTTACAGATATTCAAATTCCGATAATTTCAGATCATGTAACTTCACAATATTTCACTATAAATGCCTCAGCATATTCAAAGGAAAACTTCATTCTTAATACTAATCCTGCCTTCGCCCAACTTGATATGGATTTGTTAGAATTTCCTCTGGTAATCCGCGCATGGAAAGAAGGAGACTATTTTCAACCCATAGGCATGAAAGGGAAAAAAAAGATAAGTGATTTTTTAATTGACCTAAAAATACCCTTACATCTAAAAAAACTCATATTTGTTTTAACATCCGGAGAAGATATTGTTTGGGTAATGGGCAAAAGAATCAGCGAAAAGTTTAAAGTAAGCAAGTCAACCAAAAGAATATATCAGCTTGAATACAAGGAATTTGCTACCCAGCAACAATCTGGCATACACTGAAATTTTCACCGACTTCCAAATATTATTTTTTAATTATTAACTCTTTAATAAATTTACACATACGGAAATTTTGTAACACTTATAAAAAACAAATCGATATGAAAGTAACTGTTGTAGGAGCAGGAAATGTCGGAGCAACTTGCGCTGACGTTTTAGCTTATAAAGAAATTGCAAAAGAAATAGTACTACTTGACATTAAAGAAGGATTTGCAGAAGGCAAGGCACTTGACATCTGGCAAAAAGCTCCTATAGATGTATATGATGCAAAAACAATCGGTGTAACTAACGATTATTCAAAAACAGCCAATTCGGATGTAGTGGTAATCACATCGGGACTACCGAGAAAACCGGGAATGACAAGAGATGACCTCATTTCTACAAATGCAAATATTGTTCAGACAGTTACTCAGAATGTAGTTAAATACTCTCCTAATTGCATAATCATTGTTGTTTCAAATCCTTTGGATGTTATGACATACTGTGCACATATAACTTCCAAACTTCCAAGAAACAGAGTGATCGGGATGGCAGGAATTCTGGACACAGCCAGATACAGAGCTTTCCTTGCTGATGAAATCGGATGTTCTCCAAAAGAAATTCAGGGTATGTTATTAGGAGGCCATGGAGATACTATGGTTCCACTTCCAAGATACACTACAGTTGGAGGCATTCCTGTAACGGAATTAGTGGCACCTGATAAACTTAATGCAATTATAGAAAGAACCAAAAATGGCGGAGGAGAACTTGTAAAACTTATGGGAACTTCTGCTTGGTATGCTCCCGGATCGGCAGCAGCACAAATGGTAGAAGCTATAGTTAAAGATCAGAAAAGAATACTTCCTGTATGCATTAAGTTAGAAGGAGAATATGGAATTAATGATTGCTACCTTGGCGTACCGGTAGTACTTGGAAAAGGTGGTATAGAAAAAGTAATCGAATTAAAATTAAATAAGGATGAAATGGAATTGCTTCAGGTTTCAAGAAAGCACGTAAAAGAAGTTATGAATGTGCTGGACAATATGCCTGCTAAAGCTTAGGTTCTAAAATAAATCTTAATCAATAAAAAAGGCTTTCTCTCGAAAGCCTTTTTTTCTCCCTCTGAAAAACCAGGTTATTTAAATACAAGGTAAACAGTTCGTGCTTTTCCTGTTGATGTATCATAATCCATCACTTCAACTTTTCTGAAACCTGCAGATTTAGCCATTTCTTTTATATCCTTTACATTTGGAATAAAACAATCAAGTGTGCCATATTCATTTTCCACATGTAAATGTTGATCGTCTATGTGATGTGCATAGGTTTTGAACCCTATTCTGGGTACATCAATAATTAATTTACCCTCGGCATTGAGTAGTTTATAAATTTTATTAAAAGATTCCTCCTGTTCCTCTTTAGAAAAATCAATAATACCTGACCACATCCACAAAGCCACGTCAACCTTAACTGGTAGACTTAAATTTTTTATATCTCCTTCAATCAGCTGTACCGGAGTGCCATCAAACTTTTGAATAAGGTATTGAAACAAAACAGGACTTCTTTCAACCCCAATCAATTTTCCTTTATGCGATCTGGCTATAAAGTAATCAATGCATCTGCCGTAACCTGCCCCTAATTCAAGTATTGAAGAATTGGTGTTTATGTATTTTGAAACAGTATCGAGATCAATACATGTATTAAAACCACCTACTACAGCAAGCTGCTGCAATGTATTTACACCAAGATTATTGTAATAATTGATATTCCTGTCATTCATTACCGCTACCCATGTTTTATCAAGCATAGAACCCGATTATAAAAAAATACCTTTGAAGTTAAAGGTTACATGTTTATTGTACATCAATGAGTTATGTTGCAAAATAAAAAATAACAATTAACTATTATTGATTAAAACGGTTAATTTTTAAATAGGATTCATCAAAATACAAATAAAATGTGAAATTTCATTCGGAGGTCATTAATGGATCTTAGACATTTTTTATTTTACCTGCTTCTATTTATTAATTTTCCTTCTTTTAGCCAGGAAAAGCGAGCTATCCATAATTTTAAATTAACCGCACCCGAATATTTAATCGGGGATGAGTTTGCGGAAATAGTTATTGAAGCATTGAATGAACAAGGGATAAGAGACAGCTCAGTAACAGGAAATCATTCAATAATGGTAAATTCCTCAACACAAATTATTCAGTTTTTTAATGGAATAGGCTATTATGCCTATCCTGTCAGCACCAGCACAGAAGTTGAATTTAAATTACCGGAATCCCCTGAAATAAATAAATCCATAAAAATTAAAATTCTTCCTTCATGGCTTAGCACTTTACCTGCAATAATGGCAATAGTATTAAGCCTGATTTTCCGAGACGTCATTATTTCAATATTTATCAGCATTTATGCTGCTGTAATATTATTAACCGGATTTCGATTAAATAATTTAATCACCGCTCTTTTACGAGTAATTGACCATTACATATTTAAGGTATTAAAAGACGAAAAACACCTATCGTTAATATTTTTCATCCTATTCACTGCCGGTATGATTTCTATCATTTCCAGGAACGGAGGGATATTCGGTTTAATTCACAGGATATCGAAGCTTGCACATTCTGCAAGAAGTGCTCAATTACTAACCTTCATATTTTCGATTCTTCTTTTTTTTGACAATTACACCAATACCTTGGTAGTAGGGAAAACAATGAAATCGATTACCGAAAGATTTAAAGTATCAAGGGAAAAGCTTGCATTTATAGTACATGGTACCGCTGCAACAATTTCATCAGTTGCCTTAGTAACAACCTGGATTGGCGCAAAACTAATATACATAAGCGACGCCGCAACATACTTAAACATTGCAGATTCGGCATTTTCCATTTTCTATAAATCCCTTCAGTACTCACACTATCAATTCCTGATGCTAGGTTTTATAGTTTTGATCATCATTAAAAGAAAAGATTTTGACACCATGGCTGCCGCAGAAGTGAGTTCACGAAGTTCAGGCATCATGAATAGAAACAAAGACATTCAGATTGAAAGAGGAGAAAATTATTCTGCACTTGAACCAGAGCATGAAAACTTATCTAAATGGTACAATGCTGGTATACCCTTAATTTCAATTATTATCATCGCTATAATTACTATGCTCTATACAGGAAGCATTAATCTATACAAAAAATTGTCCATGGCAGGGGTATTAACTAAAGGCTATAAGTTTAATTACTTGTGGAACAAAATTGATTCAGGTTATGGCAATAGTTTGAATGCCTTTCAAAAATTCGGAGTCATTATAGGGCATGCTGACTTCTACCGAGCACTTTTATGGTCATCTTTTTCAGGAATAGCATTTGCAATTTTTCTTACGATAATTCAGAGAAAAATAGAGATAAGAAAAAGCATGAATCTGATGCTGGAAGGTTTCAATTTAATGTTAAGACCTATTATTATTTTAATATTCTCATGGGCACTTGCTGAAGTAATTAAAGATTTAAGAACTGCAGAATTTATAACTTCAGAAATATCAGGCAACATTAAACCACATCTTATTCCCTTAGTATCATTTCTGCTGGCAGCGTTATTTACCTTTGCATCCGGATCTGTTTGGGGAACTATGGCCATACTTTATCCCTTATTCATTCCTGTATCCTGGTTCCTTTCTCAATCAGCAGGACTAAATCAGGAAGAGTGCCTGGAAATACTTTATAATCTTATAGCATTTATCCTTTCAGGTGCAGTTTTTGGAATTCATTGTTCTCCGATTTCAGATACCAGCTTGCTTACCGCCATTGCATGTGACTGCAACCATTCTGCGCATCTTAAAACTCAAATCCCCTATGCGGCTCTTATCGCCGGGTTAACTATAATAATGGGATTAATAAGCCTAACCGGACTTCACTGGTCACTTAATTACCTATTGGCAATAGTACTGATGTACACCACAATACACTTTTCAGGTAAAAAAATTGAATAAATCACATTCGGTATCTACGATAATACAATTATATACTGTGTATTAACCAGAAATTATAGAACTTTTTAATGAAATACTAAAAATTATCAAAAACATATATAACATTTTGTGGTGAAAGCAATTAAGTTAGAATTGTCTTTCAAACATCTATGCACAATCAGACTATAAACACGACAACTATTTCATCTATCAATAAGTTTACGGTTCTTTTTGATCAACCGTTTTATGACTGGCTTGTTAGAAATATAAATGGATTGAATCATATACCTTTTTCAGAATTAAACAACCTTGTACAAAAATCAATTAATGTCATTGACTCCCTTTTGATATTAAATTTTCATCTTGCAGAAGAAGAAATAATGAATATGAGTTGCCTAGCCAATGACAGGCAGCTGCAATCAATTTTTCACAGGATGTGGGAAATGATTACCGACCATGCAGATGATTTTAATAACAACCAGTATCCATCTCTCACAAAAATCAATAAAGCTTTTTTCAAGGCTATAAGATTGATTGATAAAAAGCACCTTACATTACACATAAACGAAAACACTACCTATAACTCTAATAAATATTCTGATCTTATAAATTCTGCATATGAAGCCATAATTAGCATTAACCCTGAAGGAAAAATAATAAGCTGGAATAGTGCTGCAGAAAAACTTTACGGTTACAAATATTCAGAAGTCGTTGGACATTCCCTTCAGGATTTATTGAAAATTCAAAATGATGATCCTCTGAAGGCGCGGATTAACACCGTGAATGAGGAAGAAAATCAAAAGGAATTTGAATGTATAAGAGTAAGAAAAGATGGACATCAGGTAAGGTTGCTAAATAATATTTTTCCTATAAAAGATGCGGAAGGTTATGTAGTAGGCAGCGGAATCATTTCAAGAGATATTACTGCACAGAAAGAAGCAGAGGAAAAACTTGAAGAAACAAGATTGTTGATTCAGCAGATAGCAGAAGCCAGTCCAAATATTTTATACGTTTTCAATATTCAAACTAAAAAACTGGTTTATGTTAATAACATAGTAAAAGACATATTGGGTTTTACCCCTGAACAATTTACATTGTTTTCACCGGAGGAATTAAAACTGCTTATCCATCCTGACAACTATTTAAACATTAAAAAATGGATGCAGGGATTTGCTTCGGAAAATAAAGTTGTTGAATCGGAAATCAGATTCAGTAATAGTAAAGGAGAATGGAGGTGGCTATTAAAGAGAGAGACTGTTTTCAAAAAAGATTCAAACGGACAACCTACTCTCATATTAGGCCTGTGCCAGGATGTAACCGAACAAAAACTTAGTCAGGAAAAGCTCAGAAAAAGCAAAGCCTTGTTACTGGAGGCTCAGGAGCTGGCTTCTCTGGGAAATTGGGAATGGAATCTTGAAACAAGAGAGCTTACATTTTCAGATGAGCTTTATAAAATTCTGGGTTTTAATCCCATGCAAATGAATTTAGGGTTTGATAATGTAATAGAAAGTGTGGGTAGACAAGACATATTTAACATCAATAAATATGCAGTTAAAATAATCAGCGACGGAATCCCGGTTGCCTTTGAACAGAAAATCAAAAGTTCCTATGGTGAAGAAAAACATTTGTACATTAAAGCTAAACCTGTTTTCAACAAAGAAAAGAAAGTAATACGCATACATGGGATAGCTCTTGATATTACAGAAAGAAAATATGCAGAAGAGACCCTTCAACGTACCAATGAAGAATTAAAACTCACAAAACAAAAGTTATTAAACATCAATAATGAGCTTGAAGCCCGGGTCAATGAAAGAACCGAAGAATTAAGAAGAAAGAATGAAGATCTGGAAAGAATAAATGCAGACCTGGACAATTTTGTCTATACTGCATCTCATGATCTGAAAGCCCCTATTTCAAACATTGAAGGTCTTATTGCATCTTTGGATTTACAAACTGACCCACAGAATGAAGACATTAAGTTTATTATAGGCCTTATGAGGGTTAGTATATTAAGGTTTAAAGAAACTATAAAAGACCTTACCGAAATTTCTAAAATTCAGAAAAACTTCAATGAAGATGAAAGCCTGGTCGAGTTTGAAGAATTTTTAGAAGATATTAAGTTTACACTTATTGAGCTTATCGTAGGCTCGGAGGCAACTATTGATGCAGATTTTTCTAAATGCAAAGAAATTTCTTTTTCACGGAAAAACTTCAAAAGTATTATTTACAATCTTGTAAGCAATGCCATAAAATATCAGCATCCGGACAGAAAGCCTTATATAAAGATATACTCCGAAAAAATAGAGGGATATGCAGTACTAACTGTACAGGATAATGGATTAGGATTTAATGTTAAAGACAAAGACAAAATATTCGGAATGTTTAAAAGGCTTCACGACCATGTGGATGGATCAGGAGTTGGCTTATATATAGTTAAAAAAATAATTGAAATTACCGGAGGAAAAATTGAAGTAGAAAGCCAAAGAGGTGAAGGATCTACTTTTAGGGTTTATTTTAAAACCAATGATTAAACTTTAACTGGCAGGGTTTTCAGAATAAAACTTTAAATAATCACTTAAAATAAAATACGTGACAGAAGGTATCACTAAGTATATTAGTGGATTTTCTTCCCAAGCACAGGAAAAATTTAGCCGAAGTAAACAGGCAAAAGCATGAGAGAGTCCGCATCCCCAACATTTCACCTTAAATACTGAATAAAACAGACAAGGAACAGTGCAATCTATCCCAATAAACTCCTTTAAAGCTATACTTCCGGAAACGTAAACGCCTGCAATAAAAAAATAAATATTGCAGGCGATATACTGTATGATAATTCTGATATTCCTACTCAAGATCACGGCCGTCAGCCATTTTTAAACTTCCGGTTGCGATTCTGATAAAGTCAATTAAGGACCAGATACCACAACCTCCGAAGGTTAATAATTTTAACCACCAGTTACTATAGCCAAGCATTAATCTGTCAATGCCAAGTCCACCAAGGAAAAATGAAACAAGGATCATTGTCATTTTCTTTTGTACAGGTTTTTGTGTCATAAAAATTTGGATTTAGTTATTAAAAATATTGGTTTTGTTTAAAACTCTTTCTTTTTGCAACTTGTACAATTCCTGCTCAATGGCCAGAGACGACTTTTCATTATCAAGCTGCTCCTTATATTGCCCCTTCAATTCTTTTCTCTTTATAGCCTCCAGGTATCTTCTTAATTCTTCCCGTGTTTCCAGTATAAGCCCCGGCACCTCCTTTAAGGCATCATTCTCATCTTTGGCTACCATGGTAAAATAGGATGTATTTGTATGTTTAATAATTCCCATTTTAACATTTTCGGCAATTACTTTGATTCCTATTACCAAAGATGTCCTTCCAACATAATTTACTGCTGCAAGCAATGAAACAAGGTCTCCCACTTCCACAGGCTGTAAAAAGTCTACGTTATCTATTGAGACTGTTACGCAATAACATCCGGAATGTTTTGCTGCACAGGCATAAGCCACCTTATCCATTAATGATAGCAATATACCTCCATGAATTTTCCCCCCGAAATTAGCATATGAGGGAATCATTAATTCAGTGATGGTGGTTTCTGACGCACGAACCGGTTTATATCCGGAAATATCCATGTAATTATCCTATTCTTTTAATTAATTCTGCTCTGATCTGATCCAGACTATTATATAGCTGATCATAACTTTCGATCACAAAATACCTTTCCTGAAACCTGTTTTTAATGTAAGGTGTGTCCATTATCTTAATTACATCAAAATCATATTTCGGAACACCGGCACTCATTGAATAGGCTGTTTCACCCCTGGAAGAAAGCAAATGGGCGCCATAAATCTTAAGTGTTTTTTCAGACACTTTCAACCCAAATTGAATAGAATGCCAGTACATTCTTTTCAATAACACAATAGCGTCTTCATTCTTTATAAACTCTACGGCAAGCCTTCCTAGACCGGTCAGGTATTCACAATAATTAGGAACGGTTAACAAAGGGGTATGTCCTATCACGTCATGAAACATATCATATTCATCAACCTCAGTTTCTATTTGCTCACTACTTCTTATCCAAGTTCTGCAAGGATATTTTTTCTCTGCCAGCATTCTAATAAAAGCATTATCATCCACCATCTCTTCCAATGGCACAATTTCCCAGGATGAGAAGCTTTTAATTTTTTCGTTAATAAATTTAAAATCAGGGATAGAATCTCCGCTAAAACCTATTTTTTTAATTCCTTCCAACACATTTTCATCCGCTGCTTCAGGCAAAAACTGCATTATTCTGCTGTAAAGTATTGTCCAGTTTTTCAAATCCTGCTCAGTGTAATTCTTTTGTATCTGTACCATTTTTCAATTCTTTAATTCTATCCAATATTAAAAAAAACTTAATTAGTTTTAGCTGAACTTATAAAATTATTAAACACCTCCATAGCAGCCATATAAGCTGATTTTCTTCCTTCCTTAACATTTTCTTCCTCTTTCTGTACAATTTGCCTTAAAGGAATATTCTCTTCGAAAAACTGTTTAATTCTTTCTTCCAGACAAAGATGCATCCATGCGACCTCCTGTTGATTCCTTCGTTCCGCAAATTCATCTGATTTCTTTCGGAATTTTATTTCATCTTCCAACTGTTTCCATAATTCTGCCATTCCTTTTGATTCCAATGCTGAACCAATCAAAACGGGCACCCGCTTTTTATACGGGAGGAATAACCTTATAGATTTCTCTAATTCATCTTTATAAGCAATACTACTATGAAAGTTATCCCCATCGGCCTTATTTATCAAAATTCCATCGGCCAATTCCAAAGTGCCTTTTTTTATACTTTGTAATTCATCCCCTGCTCCAGCCAGCATGATAAATAAAAAGTAATCAACAAGATCAAAAATGCGATGTTCAGATTGTCCAACTCCCACAGTTTCCACCAAAACAACATCATACCCTGCAGCCTCACATAATAGAATTATCTCTTTAGTCCGCCAACTTATTCCCCCTGGGGCACCTGAAGATGGTACAGGACGGATAAATGCCATACCAGAGGCGGAAAGCTTCTCCATACGGGTTTTATCGCCCAAAATACTACCTTTAGTTACCGAACTACTGGGATCTATCGCTATTACAGCAACTTTTTTCCCTAAGGAGATCAATTGTAAACCTAACGCCTCAATTAATGTGCTTTTACCGGCCCCGGGTACGCCGGAAACCCCTATTCTGACGGATTTACCGGTATAAGGCAAAATTTCTGTAACCAGAGAGGCTGATATTTCGTAATCTGAAGGTAAGCTGCTTTCCATTAAAGAGATGGCCTGAGCAAGGATTATTCGGTTATTTTCCCGGATACCCTTGAAATACTCATCAATTTTTAATCTTTTATTAATGGAATTGCTCATTTCTACAAGTATAAAAAAGATTTAGCAAATTGCAGTATATTTAGCTTTTGCTACTTCTGAATTTTTATGAAAAAACTGTTAAGAGACTCTGTTGGTGCAACAATATTCACCATGGTTTTCCTTTGGATACTGGCTACCGCTTTTTCCAATATCAATCTGGAAATAGTAAATCCTATTGGAAAAGTACTAAGTGATTTTGAAATCACAGACGTATATTTTTCTCACCTAAAGGAAAAAGAACTTGCTGACACCAATATTGTAATGGTAAATATCGGAGATCTGGACCGTGCAGGTATTGCAGAATTAATAGACAGCATCAGCAAGTACAAACCAAAAGTAATAGGAATAGATGCTTTTTTCAGAAAGCCAAAAAATCCGGAATCGGATTCATTACTTGCTGCAGCTTTCAGCCGGGTAGAAAATCTGGTTCTTGTAAGTAAAGTACTAAATCCTTTGGAGAATTCAGAAGTATGGGACAGTTTGGAATTGTCTCATCCTATGTTTAGCCGGCATGCAGAATCAGGAATGTCTAATATGATCTCCGAAGGATACGACAAGTTTAAAACCTCAAGAGAATTTCCAAAAATGGAAATTTACAGAAAAAAAACTCCTGTATATGACCCGGCTACCCATGAAATAATTAAATGGAACTACAAAGACACAATGGAGCTTGCCTTTGGAGCTAAACTGGCATCTTATATTGATAGTAATGCTATAAAGAAATTATTAACAAGGGACACTCATGTTGAAGTAATAAATTTCGGTGGTAATTTTATTCCAAGCGAACACGTAGAAAATCTTGAGAACTCTCAAATGAAATATTTTGCATTGGACATTTATGACGTGTTGATGGACCCTGATCATGATCTATCCTTAGTAAAAGATAAAATTGTGATTATGGGATACATGGGACCAAGCTTTCACAAAATTACCTGGGAAGATAAATTTTTCACCCCATTAAATCCAAATTACATGGGAAAAGCTAATCCTGATATGTATGGAGTGGTTGTACATGCTAACATCGTATCCATGATTCTGAATGGCAATTATATAAATAACTTCCCCGACTGGTTTACTATAATAATTAATTTCGTTATCATATTTCTTAACATTTACTTTTTCGGATATCTGTTTGTAAAACTGGAACACTGGTATGATGGGGTTACCCTTGTGGTAACACTAATAGAGGCTTCCCTATTTACAGGTATAATTATTACCGTCTTCCACAATTACAATTATAAAATTGATTTAACATTTTGTACGGTGGCACTGTTTTTGACCGGTAACCTGATAGAGCTATATCATGGATTTATTGTGCCGCTTATTGATAAAATTAAAATTTATTTCGTAAATTTAAGGACTAGTAACAAACCATCAACAATATGAAAAAGAGAGCTTTATTTGTAATTTTTAGTCTCCTGTTCACCACAGCGTTTGCGCAGGATGAGATGTTCCGTGTACTGGCAAGTAAGGGAACAAACAAAGTAGTATCGGGTAACTCTTCCGAATGGAAAAGTGTAGGACCCGGCAAAAAATTATTCAAAGATGATAAAATATCCATCGACGAAAATGGATACCTTGCTCTTGCCCATAAAAACGGTAAGACAATGGAGTTAAAAAAAGCAGGCATCTATGAAGTTTCTAAACTAAATAGTGAACTTGCTTCACAAAACTCTTCTGTAACCAAAAAATATGTTGACTACATCGCCGGCGAAATGACTAACACCGGTGGAGAAAACATGAGTGAAAACAGAAAGAAATATATGAATGTAACCGGTTCGGTTGACAGAGGAATCGGAGATGTTAAGTTAATGGCTTTTAAAGAAACTGTTGTACTTAACGGAATAACAACTTTGAGATGGGCTCCGACTGAAAATGTAAAAGTTTATCAGGTAACCATTATGAACATGTTTGACGAACCAGTATATACAACTGAAACATCTGAAACCTTTATCACTGTTGACCTTTCCAAACTTGGAATTAAAAAAGACAGAGTTCTATCCTGGCATGTTAAGGATAAGGCTTCGGACAAAAAATCGGACAAATATTCTTTAAAATATATTAGTGAAGAAAAAGAACAAAAAATCAATGCAGATCTTAAAGAATTAAAAGCAAATCTTTCTGATGAAACTGCAATAAATAAAATGATTCTTGCTTCTTACTTCGAAGAAAATAATCTATATCTAAATGCTTTAGAAAATTACGAATCTGCAAAAAAACTTCAACCGGATGTTGAAGAATTCAAAGAAACCTATGAATTATTCTCTAAATGGCTTATTGCAGGTAAGCAAAATTAGTATTCAATAATATATTTTTTCTAAAACATAAAGCTCAAAAAGGCTGCATTACATGCAGCCTTTTTTATTTCTTATAAGGAGTATTATAATATTCCTCCGGGTTTGGCGCAATGCTTTTTAACTTTATACCTCTATAAGCCGATGCATACAGTTCATTTAGATATAATTCATCAGCAGAACTTACCGTCGTACCGGGCCCTTTAATTGTTTCCACTAATGAATGCTCATAATCCAATGCAATAGGTCCACCCCTGAATTCAGGGTACTTTTGCAGTAGTTGTTTATCCAATTGCTCTGCTACTATCACTTCATCATCATAATTAATTTTAACCATCCCTATGGGGATCAGCAAATGCCTCTCGCCTCCCGAATGAGATAATTCTGCTGATGCCAAAACATCTACATACCTTACCTCCATTTTAATCTTATCAACTATTAAATCATATACTTTACCAACATTTTCACCCGTACCTGAAGTAATATTCCAGTTACGTATATCTACATATCCTTCTGAAATTTCATATTCATCAGTTTCATTCAATCTGATCAATCTATTATCTGTTGTAGTGTTTGCCTTATTCATAATCCTTGTAATTAAGATGGTGTTTTGTCTATTGTTTCAACCACCGAAGCAGTGTGGTCGAATATTTTTTCAACTGTATTCTTTTGACCTGAAATAGACGACTCCTCATGAAGAGAATCAATCATAGAATAAAGTTGATGAATTTCTGCCTTTAAATACGGGAATTTTCTGGTCTGAATTCCTTCGATTAATTCCGCTCCCGATAGAAATACTTCTTTATACTTACCCGGGTCATTTAAGGGATGCGGATTTGTTTGAATTCTGGATACCTCTTCAGAGAAATAACGCGCTCTTTCTTTCAATTCATTATCCTCCGGGAATCTTTCATGCACAATCTGCTCAAGTGCTGCTGACAACCTTATAAGCCCTTCTACGGTATAAATATTCCCTTTTCCCTGAGGAGAGCTTCTGTTAACATATTCCACAAATAAACCTACATTGCCACTTGCCTGGCTGTTAAATTCTCTTTCCGGTTTTTTAAAAACCTCTTCATTAACTTGAATTGGCTGTTGCTGAGGATCCGCTGAGGTAAAAAACCGGTTGTATACAAAAAATATCAGGCCTGCAACAATTACCAAGCCCGCAAAATATCCAAATAAACGGCTTTTATTCCTTCTTTCCCTTACTTTCATAATCCGGCCCCTTTATAAAAAAACCTAGCATTTTCAATATAGGTTCTGCAGTATTTACAATTATAAGAAGAATTATGGCTATAGCATAAAAAAATGCCCTGTCAGTTGACAAGGCATTATAGCTGGTTGAAAGTGGTGAATGCACCAAAATCTTAGACGAAAGTAGGCAAAAAACTTATAATTGCAATATCATTGAATAATTTTTTTACCCAAAAATTTTAAAAATTAAATAATTAATCAAAAAAATTAAACTCATTATAAATATTTTGCAAATACTAAGCTTCCCCCATTGTCCCACCGAAATTTATGGGGAATTTAGGCATATCATCATTATGTTTAATATCCCCGAAAACTTCCTCGTATTTTTTAATATTATCTTTCAATGCAAACAACAAACGTTTCGCATGCTCTGGGGTGATAACAATTCTGGATTTAACTTTTGCTTTAGGAACTCCTGGCATCAATCGAATGAAATCAATAACAAACTCAGAGTTTGAGTGAGCTATTAATGCCAGATTACTATAGATACCCTCTGCAATTTCCTCTGAAAGTTCAATATTTATCTGATTCGCCTGTTGTTCCGCCGGAGGTACAGGTACCGGGCTTTTCTTTTTATCTTCAGCCATAATTCATTTAGATTAAATTTTAAACAAAAAGGCCTTAAGATTAAGTTTTCACTTATTCCTAAGGCCAGTATATTTTTCAGGAATTATTTCTCCTGTAGTTCTTCTTTCTTGGAAGAAGTGTGGAATGCTTCCTTAGATGCAACAAGTGCATCGTACTCCTCTTTAGAACCTACAATGTAGCTCTGGAAGTCTCTCTGGCCCGTTCCGGCAGGGATAAGGTGTCCTACAATAACATTCTCTTTTAATCCTTGCAGATAGTCCACTTTTCCTCTTATAGATGCCTCGCTCAATACTTTAGTTGTTTCCTGGAAGGAAGCAGCTGAAATAAAGCTTTCGGTACCTAATGAAGCTTGAGTAATACCTTGAAGCGTAGGTCTTGAAACCGCTGGCTCTGCATCTCTGACAGTAACCAGTTTCAGGTCTTTCCTTTTCAGACTTGAGTTTTCATCTCTAAGTCTTCTGGCATTTACAATCATACCAGGCTTTAAGGTCTCGGAATCTCCGGCATCCATTACAACTTTTTTATCAAGGATAGAATCATTTTCTTCTCTGAAGGTAAATTTATCTACCACCTGCCCCTGAAGGAAATTAGTATCGCCGGCTTCAATGATTTCCACCTTCTGCATCATTTGTCTTACTATAACCTCGCAGTGCTTATCATTGATCTTTACACCCTGAAGTCTGTAAACTTCCTGAATCTCATTAACGAGATATTCCTGAACAGCAGTAGGCCCTTTGATAGCAAGTATATCGGATGGTGTTATCGCACCATCAGAAAGAGGATAACCAGCTTTCACGAAATCATTATCCTGAACAAGGATATGTTTAGAAAGCGGCACTAGATATCTTTTCTTCACGCCATCTTTTGACTCGATAAAGATTTCTCTGTTACCTCTCTTGATTCCTCCGTAAGTAACCACACCGTCAATCTCAGAAACAACCGCAGGATTTGAAGGATTTCTTGCCTCAAACAACTCCGTTACTCTTGGAAGACCTCCTGTAATATCCCTTGTTTTTCCGATTGCTCTAGGAATCTTTGCAAGAATCTGACCCGCTTTTACAGGCTGATCATTCTCAACTGCAAGGTGAGCACCTACCGGAATATTATACACTTTGCTTTCACCTTTCTTAGGATGAACAACTATCGCAGGGTTTTTGGATTTATCTTTTGTATCAACGATAACTTTTTCTCTGTGACCGGTCTGCTCATCAGATTCCTCACGGAAAGTAATACCTTCCTCGATAGATTCAAATTCGATCTTACCGTCATACTCAGAAAGAATTACTGCGTTATATGGATCCCAGTTACAAAGCTCTTGTCCTTTTGTTACTTTATCTCCTTCTTTTACTTTAAGGAATGCACCATAAGGAACGTGGTTGCTTATTAAAACTTTGTTAGATTTCTGATCCATTATTCTAATCTCACCTGAACGACCCATAACCACGTTTACTGCCTCACCCTCATTGTTTGTTGTAGGTATAGATCTGATCTCGTCAAATGAAATTACACCTTCGAATTTCGCTCTGATAGATGCATCAACAGCAATATTAGATGCTGTACCACCCACGTGGAATGTTCTAAGTGTTAACTGAGTTCCAGGCTCACCGATAGATTGTGCAGCAATAACTCCTACAGCTTCACCTTTTTCAGTCATTCTACCGGTTGCAAGATTTCTACCGTAGCATTTAGCACAAACACCTCTTCTTGATTCACATGTTAACACCGAACGGATCTCAACTGATTCAAGAGCTGTCTCATCTATAGACTTAGCTATCTCTTCACTGATTTCTTCACCTGCACCAATAATAAGGTTATTTGTAATTGGGTCATAAACATCATGAACTGTCACACGGCCAAGAATTCTTTCAGATAGTGGCTCAACGATATCCTCATTATCTTTAAGAGCTGTTACAGTTAAACCTCTCAAGGTTCCGCAGTCAGGCTCAGTGATAACTACGTCCTGAGCAACGTCCACAAGCCTTCTAGTCAGGTAACCAGCATCAGCAGTCTTCAACGCAGTATCTGCAAGACCTTTTCTCGCACCGTGAGTGGAGATAAAGTACTCGATAACATCCAGACCTTCTTTAAAGTTAGAGATAATCGGGTTCTCGATAATCTCACCTACAGACCCCTGTAGATTCTTTTGTGGCTTAGCCATCAAACCTCTCATACCACCCAGCTGACGGATCTGCTCTCTGGAACCTCTTGCACCGGAGTGCATCATCATATAGATAGAGTTAAATCCTTGCTGATCGTTCTCTAATTGATTCATCAGCGTCTCTGTGATCTGAGAATTAATTCTGGTCCATATATCAATTACCTGATTATATCTTTCATTATCAGTAATCAATCCCATCAGGTAGTTATTCCATACTGCATCTACATCATCCTTAGCCTGAGCAATCAAATGATTTTTAGCCTCAGGAACCTTAACATCAGAAAGACCAATTGAAAGTCCTCCTCTGAAGGCAGACATAAATCCTAGTTGTTTAATATCATCCAGGAATTGAGCAGTACGTGCATTACCGGCAAGTTTGAATACATGTCCGATAATTTGCTGAAGTTTTTTCTTAGTAAGTAGTTCGTTAATGAATCCCACTTCTTCAGGAACTACCAGATTAAATAATACTCTACCTGCAACAGTATCTATAACTTTAGTCTCAAGCTCACCCTTTTCATTTCTTACTTTGGTTCTAACTTTAATATGAGCATGCTGAGAAAGTTTTTTCTCATTAAGAGCAATTACAACTTCTTCTGCAGAATAGAAGATTTTTCCTTCGCCTGCAATCGGGTGATCTTTTGTACTCTTTCTGCCTTTCGTAACATAATACAGTCCAAGAACCATGTCCTGAGAAGGTACGGTAATTGGTGCACCATTAGCAGGGTTAAGAATGTTATGTGATGCAAGCATTAAAACTGATGCTTCCAAGATAGCTTCTTGTCCAAGTGGAACGTGAACCGCCATCTGGTCACCGTCAAAGTCAGCGTTGAATGCAGTACATACAAGAGGGTGTAACTGGATCGCTTTTCCTTCTATCAGTTTAGGCTGAAACGCCTGAATACCTAGCCTGTGAAGTGTCGGAGCACGGTTTAGAAGTACCGGATGTCCTTTAAGTACGTTCTCAAGGATATCCCAAACTACAGGATCTTTACGATCTACAATTTTCTTTGCAGACTTAACCGTTTTAACAATTCCTCTTTCAATAAGCTTTCTTATAATAAATGGCTTGAACAATTCAGCAGCCATATCTTTAGGAAGACCACACTCATGAAGTTTCAACTCCGGACCAACAACAATTACTGAACGACCTGAATAGTCAACCCTTTTTCCAAGAAGGTTTTGACGGAAACGTCCTTGTTTACCTTTAAGCATATCACTTAAAGATTTCAAAGCTCTGTTTCCTTCTGCTCTTACAGCGTTAACTTTTCGTGAATTGTCAAATAGAGAATCTACAGCTTCCTGAAGCATACGTTTCTCATTTCTAAGAATAACTTCAGGAGCTTTAATTTCAATAAGTCTTTTCAGACGATTATTTCTGATAATAACCCTTCTGTAAAGATCATTTAAATCTGAAGTAGCAAAACGACCTCCATCAAGAGGAACAAGAGGACGTAATTCCGGAGGAATAACAGGAACCATCCTGATAACCATCCACTCAGGTTTATTCTCAATTCTGGTTCTGGCTTCTCTGAACGCCTCAACAACCTTAAGTCTTTTTAAAGCTTCAGCTTTTCTCTGCTGAGATGTATCATTAGCTGCAGCATGTCTTAAGCTGTATGAAAGCTCATCAAGATCAAGTCTTGCAAGCAACATTTCAAGAGCCTCTGCTCCCATCTTCGCGATGAATTTGTTCGGATCATCATCGTCAAGCATTTGGTTCTCTCTTGGAAGTTTATCCAGAATATCCAGATACTCATCTTCAGTTAAGAAATCAAGGTAGTTAATTCCGTCTTCAGCTTTCACACCTGCCTGAATAACTACATATCTTTCATAATAAATAATCTGATCAAGTTTCTTGGTAGGTAATCCTAAAAGATAACCTATTTTATTTGGAAGAGATCTGAAATACCAGATGTGAGCGATTGGAACAACAAGTTCAATATGACCCATTCTTTCACGTCTTACCTTTTTCTCAGTAACTTCCACACCGCATCTGTCACAGATAATCCCTTTATATCTTATTCTTTTATATTTTCCGCAATGACATTCCCAGTCCTTTACAGGTCCGAAAATCCTCTCACAGAACAATCCACCCATTTCAGGCTTATAAGTTCTGTAGTTGATTGTTTCTGGCTGAGTAACCTCACCATGTGAACTTTCCAGAATCGATTCCGGAGAAGCCAGACTTATGGTGACTTTTGAGAAGTCTTGGTTTAGTTTTTTATTTTTTCTGAATGCCATTTTTATTGTATTAATGTGCTAGAAATAATCAAAAAATTTAATCAGGCTGAAGAATAAATCTTCAGCCTGTAATACTTTAGTCTAGTGTGATCTCTAATGCAAGACCTCTTAACTCATGAACCAATACATTGAAGGATTCAGGAATATTTGGTTTTGGCATATTTTCACCTTTAACTATTGCCTCATATGCTTTAGCTCTTCCAATCACATCATCAGATTTAACTGTTAGAATTTCTTGAAGAACATTTGCTGCTCCGAATGCCTCAAGAGCCCAAACCTCCATTTCTCCGAATCTTTGTCCACCAAACTGAGCTTTACCTCCAAGTGGCTGCTGAGTTATCAGAGAGTAAGGTCCGATTGAACGAGCGTGCATCTTATCATCAACAAGGTGACCCAGTTTCAACATATAGATCACACCAACAGTTACCGGCTGATCAAATCTATCTCCGGATAAACCGTCATACAGGTAAGTTCTTCCAAATTCAGGAAGATTTGCAAGTGTAAGTTCATTTGCAACCTCAGCTTCACTTGCTCCATCAAAAATAGGAGTTGCATAAGTCTTACCTAATTTCAATCCTGCCCATCCAAGTACAGTTTCATAAATCTGACCCAAGTTCATACGGGAAGGCACACCAAGCGGATTAAGTACAATATCAACAGGTGTTCCGTCTGCAAGGAATGGCATATCCTCTTCTCTTACAATCTTAGCAACAACACCTTTGTTTCCGTGACGCCCTGCCATCTTATCACCCACTTTTAGTTTACGCTTTTTAGCCACATAAACTTTAGCAAGCTGAACGATACCTGCAGGCAACTCGTCACCAACTTCAAGAGTAAATCTTTCTCTCTTAAATCTACCTGCTAATTCATTTCTCTTTCTGTTGTAATTTTTCACCAATGAAAACAACAATGCATTTGTATTTGCATCATTGGTCCAGTTATCTAATACAAGATCACCGATTAGATTAGCCTCTTCAGGAACATTATATGTACTTTCATCTTTGTAGATATTCTTTTCAGGGAAAAGATTTTCAGTAATATTTTTTCTATTAAACTTAACGCCCTTAGAAACAATTTCATCACCAAATTTATGCTTCACACCCTGACTTGTTTTACCATCCAAAAGCTCAACCATTTTCTCAATCATGGTTGCTCTTATGCTAAGAAGGTCTTTACTGTATTTACCCTTCAGTGTATCTACCTGCTTCTTAGATTTTGCTCTGATGTCTTTATCTTTTTTCGGACGAGAGAAAAGTTTAGTATCAATAACAACACCTTTCAATGAAGGAGAAGCTTTTAATGATGCATCTTTTACATCACCTGCTTTATCACCAAAGATGGCTCTAAGCAGTTTTTCTTCAGGAGTCGGATCTGTTTCCCCTTTAGGAGTAATCTTTCCGATTAGTATATCACCTTCTTTAACTTCAGCACCTATTCTTACTATACCATTTTCATCAAGATTCTTAACTGCTTCTTCGCTAACGTTAGGAATTTCAGAAGTCAACTCTTCTTCTCCGCGTTTGGTATCTCTTACTTCCAGCTCAAATTCTTCAATATGAATTGAGGTAAAGATATCGTCACGAACTACTTTCTCTGAAATAACAATTGCGTCCTCAAAGTTATATCCCTGCCATGGCATGAAGGCAACTTTAAGATTTCTTCCAAGTGCCAGCTCACCGTTGTGAGTAGCATAACCTTCACATAGAACCTGACCTTTTTTAATCTTTTGCCCTTTGAAAACAATAGGCTTTAGATTGATGCAGGTATCCTGATTAGTTCTTCTGAATTTAACAAGATTGTATACTCTTGATTCAGTATCAAAATTTACCAGTTTCTCTTCAGAAGTCAGATCGTATTTGATAACAATTTTCTTAGCATCCACAAATTCTACCACTCCTGATCCTTCTGCAGTAATAAGTGCTCTTGAATCTATAGCAACTCTTCCTTCCAAACCTGTTCCTACAATAGGAGCTTCAGGTTTTAAAAGAGGTACTGCCTGACGTTGCATGTTAGATCCCATCAAGGCTCTGTTAGCATCGTCGTGTTCAAGGAATGGAATAAGTGAAGCTGCTACCGATACAATCTGGTTAGGAGCTACGTCCATATAACTGATTTTATCAGGTTCGATTACAGGGAAGTCACCTTCATATCTTGCCTTAACTTTATCTCTTAAGAAATTTCCTGTATCGTCAATTTCCGCATTTGCCTGAGCGATGTTATGTCTGTCCTCTTCTTCAGCGGTCAGATACATTACAGGCTCTTTAAGCTTTACTTTAGAATTTTCAACTTTTATATATGGAGTTTCGATGAAACCCATATTGTTTACTTTAGCATGAACACAAAGTGAAGAAATCAAACCAATGTTTGGACCTTCTGGAGTCTCAATAGTACAAAGACGACCATAATGAGTGTAGTGAACGTCACGAACCTCAAATCCCGCTCTTTCTCTTGAAAGTCCACCAGGACCAAGAGCCGACATTCTTCTCTTGTGGGTAATCTCTGCCAATGGATTGGTTTGATCCATAAACTGAGAAAGCTGATTGGTACCAAAGAAGGAGTTAATTACAGAAGAAAGTGTTCTTGCATTGATAAGGTCAACAGGTTTAAAATCCTCATTATCCCTTACGTTCATTCTTTCTTTAATAGTTCTCGCCATTCTCGCAAGACCAACTCCGAACTGGCTGTAAAGCTGCTCGCCAACTGTTCTTACCCTTCTATTACTTAAGTGGTCGATATCGTCCACAACAGCTTTAGAGTTGATAAGGCCAATCAGATATTTAACGATGGAAATAATATCCTGAGTAGTGAGTACTCTGATATCAGATGCAATTTCCAATCCTAATTTCTTATTTATCCTATATCTTCCAACTTCACCCAGATCATATCTTTTATCCGAGAAGAATAGATTCTGAATAATATCTCTTGCAGTTTGCTCATCGGGAGCCTCAGTATTTCTAAGCTGACGATAAATTTGTTCTACTGCTTCTTTCTCTGAATTTGAATTATCTTTCTGAAGTGTATTATATATAATTGAATAATCAGCAATATTGATATCCTCCCTGTGCAGGATAATTGATTTTGTACCGGATTCAAGAATAGTCTCAAGATCCTCTTCTGAAATTACAGAATCTCTTTCCAACAAAACTTCATTTCTGTCAATAGAAACTACTTCTCCGGTATCTTCATCCACAAAATCTTCAGTCCATGAACGAAGAACTCTTGCCGCAAGCTTTCTTCCGATTACTTTCTTAAGAGATGCTTTAGTGGCATCTACTTCTTCAGAAAGTCCGAATAAATCAAGAATATCTTTATCGGATCCGTAACCAATTGCGCGAAGCAATGTAGTTACAGGAAACTTTTTCTTTCTGTCAATGTAAGCATACATTACATTGTTCACGTCCGTAGCAAATTCAATCCACGAACCTTTGAAAGGAATAATTCTGGCAGAGTATAATTTAGTACCATTAGTATGTTTGCTTTGAGCAAAGAAAACACCCGGTGATCTGTGCAACTGAGATACAATCACTCTTTCAGCGCCATTGATAATAAAGGACCCTTTTTCGGTCATATAAGGGATATTACCAAGGAAAACTTCCTGCTCTATAGTCTGGAAATCTTCGTTATCCTCATCATTACATGACAATCTTAGTTTTGCCTTTAAAGGCACTGAGAAAGTCAAGCCTCTGTCAATACATTCATCTACAGAATATTTTGGCGGGTCGATTGTATAATCGATGAACTCCAGTACAAAATTTTCTCTTGAATCAGTGATTGGAAAATTTTCAGCAAACACTTTATACAATCCTTCTCTTGAGCGACTTTCAGAAGGAGTATCTATCTGAAAGAAATCTTTGAAGGATTGAAGTTGTACATCCAAAAAATCTGGATAATCCAATAATGCTTTTCTGGAAGCAAAACTTAATCTTTCCGGTTTGTTTATAATGGTAGCCAATGCTTTAGTTTTTTTGTTAAAGATTAATTTTCATTAGCTGTCTGTGCTTAAAATGTATAATCAAATTATGGGCACAAACAGGAAAAGACCTGACTTGAATGCCAGGCCTGATTCTTTAAAGGCTGTTAAACAGGTATGAAATACCTTATTTAATTTCAACTTCAGCTCCAGCCTCTTCTAATTGCTTCTTAAGGTTTTCAGCCTCTGATTTTGGTAAACCTTCTTTAACAGGTTTTGGAGTAGAATCAACTAGATCTTTAGCTTCTTTCAAACCAAGTCCAGTAAGATCTTTAACAAGCTTTACGATAGCAAGTTTAGCTCCACCTGGGGATTTAAGGATAACATCGAATGCGGTTTTTTCAGCAGCTGCTTCACCAGCACCTGCTCCAGCACCAGCACCACCAGCTACCATAACAGGAGCTGCAGCAGCAGGTTCTATACCATATTCGTCTTTCAAAATTTTCGCTAATTCATTAACTTCCTTAACAGTTAAATTTACTAGTTGCTCAGCGAATGCTTTTAAATCTGCCATTTTATTCTATATTTAAAAATTACGAAAATATATTACTTTGTATTAAAATTGTAGTTATTCAGGTTTCTCTGAAAGTGTTTTAACAATTCCAGAAAGTTTATTTCCACCGCTTTGAAGTGCAGAAACAACATTCTTAGCAGGAGATTGAAGTAACGCGATAATATCTGCGATAAGTTCATGCTTAGATTTAATGTTAGCAAGATACTCAAGCTGATCCTCGCCTACCACAATATCGCTGTCAACAAAGGCACCTTTTAGTTTTGGTTTGTCTGTACCGGATTTGTAGAATTCTTTTAGAAGCTTTGCAGGTGCATTGCCGGATTCTGCAAATAAAATACCACTGAAACCTTTCAAAACGGAAGCATTAAAAGGAGTTGTATCTGTGTCTTTTACAGCAAGTGCTTTTTTAATTAGTGAATTCTTAACCACTCTGTACTCGATACCTTTAGAATAACAAAGCTTTCTGAATTTATTCACCTGATCAACAGTAAGACCTGATGCATCAGTGATGTAGAAGTAGTTAGAATTTTTGAATTTGCTGCTCAGTTCTTCAATAATCTGAGCTTTTTCTTCTCTAGTCATTTTCTTATAGTCCTACGATTGAACTTTTGTCTACTTTAATTCCCGGGCTCATTGTGCTGGAAATTGAAATACTTTTTATATAAGTACCTTTTGCGGAAGCCGGCTTCAATTTGGAAATTGTCTGAAGAAGCTCATTAGCGTTGTCCTGAATTTTGTCAGGACTGAAAGACACTTTACCAATGCTTGTATGAACAATTCCGTATTTATCTACTTTAAAATCAATTTTACCCTGTTTGATTTCTTTCACAGCTTTTCCAACCTCCAAAGTTACAGTACCAGCTTTCGGATTTGGCATAAGGTTTCTTGGACCAAGAACTCTACCAAGCTTACCAACTTTGGCCATAACCGTTGGCATAGTGATAATAACATCAACATCAACCCATCCCTGCTCTATTTTCTGGATATAATCGTCCAATCCTACATGTTCTGCACCAGCATCTTTTGCTTCCTGCGCTTTATCAGGCGTGCAAAGAACTAACACTCTCACATCTTTTCCTGTACCGTGTGGTAAAGCAACAACACCTCTAACCATCTGATCAGATTTTTTAGGATCTACTCCTAACCTGATATCAACATCGACAGAAGCATCGAATTTTGTGTAATTCACATCCTTTACCAGCTTTGCAGCATCTGCAAGAGAATACTCCTGTTCAGGATTATATTTGCTGATTGCAGCTTTTTGTTTTTTAGTTAATTTCGCCATTGTGATCAAATATTATGATTCCCAGGGTGCTTTTCCTGAAACTGTAATTCCTAGACTTCTTGCAGTACCTGCAATTTGTTTCATTGCTGATTCAACTTTTGAGCAGTTTAAATCAGGCAACTTAGTTTCCGCAATAGATCTTACCTGATCCCAGGTAACTGAACCTACTTTATTTCTATTAGGTTCTGCAGATCCTTTCTTTGCTTTTGCTGCTTCCATTAACAAAATGGGAGCAGGAGGAGTTTTGATTACAAAATCAAAAGATTTGTCTTTGTAAATAGTAATCAATACCGGCAGTAATACTCCTGGTTTATCTTGTGTTCTGGCATTAAACTGCTTACAGAACTCCATTATGTTCAAACCTTTACTACCTAATGCAGGACCTATAGGAGGAGCAGGATTTGCTGCACCACCTTTTACCTGCAATTTCAAATATCCAGCAATTTCTTTAGCCATTTTTACTGTACTTTTTCTACTTGCATATAATTTAACTCAACCGGGGTATTTCTTCCGAAAATTTTAACCATCACATTGAGTTTCTTTCTTTCTTCAAAAACTTCTTCAACAGATCCTGTAAACCCGTTGAACGGACCATCCATTACCTTCACCTGTTCACCTACAATAAATGGAGTTTCAAGTTTCTCTTCCCTCTCATCCACCTGATCTACTTTACCTAAAATCCTGTTTACTTCAGACTGACGTAACGGTACCGGCTTTTTCGAAGTACCTCCTTCACTGGAGCCTAAAAACCCGATCACGCCAGGAATACTGGTTATCACGTGCGCTGCTTCTCCATGTGTTAAATCAGCATAAACCAGAACATATCCGGGAAAGAAATTTCTTTCTCTTACCCTTTTTTTACCATTCCTCATCTCATATACCTTTTCTGCAGGTATAAGAACCTGAGGAATAAACTCTTGCAAATTCTGTCTTACTATCTCGTTTTCAAGATAATTCTTAACTTTCTTCTCCTGCCCGCTTACCGCTCTTATCACATACCATTGTAACTCACTCATGTCTTACCTCCTACAATTATAAGTTTTCGTATAAAGCAGACATTCCATTCTTAAAAGCGTAATCGATCAAGCCGATTACAAGAGCAAAAATGATAGAAGCTATCAGAACCAAAATAGAACTGTTTTGCAACTCAGCATATTTTGGCCAGGAAACCTTTGTTCTTACTTCCTCGATTGATTCTTTAATAAAATCTAATACTTTTTTCATTTTTGTTCTTTTATTCCGTGCACGGGTGGAGAGATTCGAACTCCCATCAACGGTTTTGGAGACCGCTATTCTACCCTTGAACTACACCCGTTTAACTGCACACCCAGAAACGGGAGTGCAAAGTTAGATAATATCTTATAAATAAACAAGTGCGTTTTCGAAAATAATTCAAAAACGCACTCAGATATTAAATTTAGCTTATTTCAGGATTTCTGTAACCTGACCAGCACCTACTGTTCTACCACCTTCTCTTATCGCAAAACGAAGACCTTTCTCCATTGCAACAGAGTTGATTAATTTTACAGTAATTGTGATGTTATCACCAGGCATAACCATTTCTACACCTTCCGGAAGAACGATTTCACCGGTAACGTCAGTTGTTCTCATGTAAAACTGAGGTCTGTATTTGTTAAAGAAAGGAGTGTGTCTTCCACCTTCTTCTTTTGACAATACGTAAACTTCGGCTTTAAACTCGCTGTGAGGAGTAACTGAACCTGGTTTACAGATTACCATTCCTCTTCTTATAGCTTCTTTCTCAATACCTCTTAGAAGGATACCTACGTTGTCACCAGCTTCACCTCTGTCAAGGATTTTTCTAAACATCTCAACTCCGGTTACTGTAGACTTAAGGTTTTCAGCCCCCATACCAAGAATATCAACTGCATCACCAGTGTTAACCACACCTCTTTCTATTCTACCTGTAGCAACAGTACCTCTACCAGTGATAGAGAACACGTCCTCAACAGGCATTAGGAAAGGCTTGTCAGTTGCACGTGGAGGAATTGGAATATCTTTATCAACAGCATCCATTAATTCCTCAATAGTTTTAACCCATTTTGGATCTCCGTTCAATCCACCTAGAGCAGATCCTCTGATGATTGAAATTGTATCTCCAGGGAATTCGTAGAAGCTTAGAAGCTCTCTAACTTCCATTTCTACAAGATCAAGAAGCTCCGGATCATCTACAAGATCCACTTTATTCATAAATACTACCAGAGCAGGAACACCTACCTGACGAGCAAGAAGGATGTGCTCACGAGTTTGAGGCATTGGTCCATCAGTTGCAGCCACCACAAGGATAGCTCCATCCATCTGAGCAGCACCAGTAACCATGTTCTTTACATAGTCAGCGTGACCAGGGCAGTCAACGTGTGCATAATGCCTTTTCTCAGTTGCATACTCAACGTGAGAAGTGTTAATAGTAATACCTCTTTCTTTTTCTTCCGGTGCATTGTCAATCTGAGAAAAGTCTTTTTTCTCCGCAAGACCTTTTTCAGCCAATACTTTTGTAATAGCGGCAGTCAAAGTAGTTTTACCGTGGTCTACGTGACCTATTGTACCTATATTCACGTGAGGTTTGGAACGGTCAAAAGTTTCTTTAGCCATATTTGAAAATCCTCTGTTTTGTTTTTGTTAAAATTAAATTTTATATTGAAATAGTTGATGCTATTACTAAATAAGAAACCCTGGTCAGTAAAGAGCCAGTGACGGGAATTGAACCCGTGACCCCTTCCTTACCAAGGAAGTACTCTACCCCTGAGCTACACCGGCTAAGGAGCCCCAATTAAGGCAGCTCAAAAAATTTGAGCGGGAGACGAGGTTCGAACCCGCGACCTGCAGCTTGGAAGGCTGCCGCTCTACCAACTGAGCTACTCCCGCTTATAAATTCTTTATAATCAACTATAAAAGTCAATTACGCACGAATTGGGACGCAAATTTATTATAAATTACATCACAATTCATAATTTTCACTTATATTTTTAATAAGTGGGGAGAGGAGGATTCGAACCTCCGAAGTCCGAAGACGACAGATTTACAGTCTGTTCCAGTTGGCCGCTTTGGTATCTCCCCAACAAAATTTTGATCCGGAATTATTAAGAACGCCTTCTTTTTCCCGAAGTTTTAGTGATTTTAAGACTTCCCTCCTGAAAAAGGAAGTGCAAAAATAAAGGGATTTTTTTTATTGGCAAATTTTAGGCTTAAATTTTAAAAATTAAATATCTCCTACCGAACAGCATTATTTTTACTTAGGTTCTATCCTCTACTTTTTGGTTTCGAGCATTTTTATGAAATAATCTGCAGTTGACCGGATTACTTCATGATTATTATTTTTGCTGATACTTTTTAATACCTGTATCCCTTCCTCCCTTTCGCCTCCTTCAAGCAAGTTAACATATTGGGTAAAATAACTTATTAGGGCATATACAGACCTGTCGTCTG
Organism: Cytophagaceae bacterium; assembly: GCA_046290815.1. GTDB lineage: Bacteria > Bacteroidota > Bacteroidia > Cytophagales > Cytophagaceae > JBKBUF01. Next base: position 75,510 of record JBKBUF010000008.1, read on the forward strand.
CTTTAACCATTTTATTTTTAAACCATTGAAATTTACTTAAGTCCTTATTGGATATATAGTAATCTGCAAGAGCTGCAATAATATTGACATTATCCAAAGACTCAAACTCCTTCATTTGATCCGAATTCAAAGTTTGACCGCTCGTCAGGTAAGCAGAAAGGGATGCTGCAACAATGGAATATGCTCTTTCATTTAATCCCGCGGAATATACGTTTACATATTTTTGATTATTGTATGCCGATAAGAACATTATTGCCTTTGCACGAACCGTGGACTTAGGATCCCCGATGGCCATTTTCTCAATTATCGGCAAAAATCTTTCTACCTGGGGAATCGGATATTTAAAAAATTGCTCCAGACAATACTCTCTGATCACCCAAAACGGGTCATTTAATCCTTTATGGAGCATGTTTGTAATCTCAGATTTATTGAATTGGCTATTCATTAATTGACTAGCCTTTCCTTTGTGCTCGAAAAGCTTTGAAAGTGCTTCCTCTCTCAGAATGTATTTTTCAGAAATTTCAAATTGATAAATATATTCTTCTTCTGACTTTTCGTGATTAATTTCCGCAAGCAAATCTTTATCCGGATCTATTACCACCAGCTGTGGTTTTGCCGGCACCGGCAATAAAATTTCTTCATGTCCTCTGCTGATCTTTATTTTTCTTCTGTCTTTTATTCCATTAATCCAGATATCAACAGTTACCGGTATTTGATAAACCGGAACCCTCAATGTATCCTGGAGTTGATCAATTTTTAATGTTAAAATCCCGGATGAGTAGTGATCCGTAATTTTCAACTTTGGGTGCCCGGGGGATAAAAACCATTGGTTAAAAAACCAATTCAGGTCCTGACCTGTGATTTCTTCAAAAGCCATTCTCAGATCATGCACTTCCACCGACGTAAATTGATGCTTTTTCAGATATAAACTCAAGCTATTAAAAAACGCATCTTCTCCTATATGCTTTCTAAGCATATGAAGTATTAATCCACCCTTATTATAACTATGCCTATCAAACATATCTTCTTTGTCTTCATACCTGAAGCGAATCAAAGGCTCTATTTTATTTCTTGCTTCTTCAAGGTATTGTTTAAACTCATTCTGTGCATGATGGTCAGCTTCATTAACACCGTATTTATGTTCAATCCACAAATATTCTGAATAATTAGCGAATGATTCATTCAAAGGCAAATTTGCCCAGGATTCACAAGTAACAAGATCTCCGAACCAATGATGGAAAAGTTCGTGGGCGATAATACCATCCCAGTTTTCATCAATTAATTCTCTGTCATCAACCTGCAAAGCTTCCATAAATATTGTGGCAGTAGTATTCTCCATTGCACCAGATACATAATCTCTGACAACAACCTGAGAATATTTATTCCATGGAAATTTGTAATTAAGCTTGTCTGAAAAAAACTCAATCATTTCAGGGGTATGGCCGAAAATTGATTTAGCATATTTTTCATATTCCGGCTCTACATAATATTTAATTTCCAGGTCATCCCAATCAAATCTGCTTTCGGGCATATTATCCTCAACAACGGCAAATTTTCCTATGGCCATCATAAATAAATACGGAGCATGTGGAAGAATCTGTTTCCAATAAACAGTTTTAGTACCATCATTATTTAACCTGGAATAAACCATTTCTCCATTTGAAAGAACAGTATAAGCAGTATCAACTGTAATATACATTTCCTGTGTAGTTCTTTCGTTAGGCGTATCGATAGTCGGGAACCAGCAGGAACTTGATTCAGTCTCTCCCTGAGTCCATATTTGTTTCGGCTTATGAGGCTCCTTTCCTAATGGATTAATAAAGTACAAGCCCTTATCATCCGTGATTGCCTGACTACCTCCCTTAGGAAGCTCGTTAGGTTTTGCGGTGTAAGAAATCAAAATCTGAAAAGTATCGGTTCTTGTATATTCTTTATCCAACCTGACAGATAAAATTTTTCCATTGTATGTGTATTTCAAATCTGCTTCGGAAGGCATTTTTTTTACATAATGTATTTCCATTCCTTTAGCATCCACCTCTAGTGTGTTTTGAGGATAAAACCAAGGTTTAAATGTTAGCGTCGCCAAACCATTCAAATATTGACGTTCCCAATCAAACTTCACGTCCAACTTAGTATGGATAAGGTCAAAATTTAAAGTGCGTGAAGGATTGTAAGGACCATAACTGGTTTTAGGCCTGCCGGCATTAACTGATTTTTTCTCCTGCACATTTGCTTCATTTACCGTTTGTTTATTTACTCTTCCAGGCTGACAGGAAATGATCGTTGATAAAAATGTAAGGATGAAAAAGAATTTGATAGTATTGTGCATGTACTTAAATAATTACCTTATATTTAACCTGCATAAATAAGATTATAATGTTGAAAATAAAAATCAGCGATAACAATTTTATTTTCTTTACCCAGGAGAATAATTCACTGAAAATTAATGAAATTCCCTTTACATGGGACATAACGAAGATCAGCGAATCAAAATTTCATATAATCAAGGATAACAAAACCTGGCTTGTTGAAGTAGTTCAATTCAATCCTGAGACAAAATATTTGACTATCATATTGAACAATAAGTTAATCCCTTTACACATCCAGGATGAACAGGATTTAATTCTTGAGAAAATGGGCTTTACTAAAGGGGTGGGCAGTAAGATAAATGAAATTAAAGCTCCAATGCCCGGGCTGATACTGGCGATTAAAGTACAAGAGGGACAAATGGTAAAAAAAGGTGATCCTCTAATAATACTGGAAGCAATGAAAATGGAGAATATCATAAAATCTCCGGGAGACGGAGAGGTAAAATCTGTTTTTGTGAGCCAGGGGAACAGTGTCGAAAAAAATCAGATTTTAATAAGATTTTAAATTTATTTATAATAGCCTATTATTATATTTGCCTGAATTAAACCTGTAAATAATTGTAATGAAATACAAGAGAATACTACTTAAGCTTAGCGGTGAAGCGCTGATGGGAAAGCAAAACTATGGAATTGAAGCTGAAATTTTACAACAATATGCTTCTGAAATTAAGGCGGTAAGTGATAAAGGTGTTCAAGTTGCCATAGTAATAGGAGGAGGAAATATTTACAGGGGAGTAGAAGCAGCAGCTACAGGAATTGACAGAGTACAAGGTGACTACATGGGAATGCTTGCAACAGTAATCAACGGTATGGCTTTGCAAAGTGCGTTAGAAAATGTAGGACTTTATACCAGGCTTTTATCAGGAATTAAAATAGAGCAAGTCTGTGAACCATTTATCAGAAGAAGAGCTGTAAGACACCTTGAAAAAGGCAGAATTGTAATTTTTGGTGCAGGGACAGGAAATCCATATTTTACTACAGACTCTGCTGCGTCATTAAGGGCCATTGAAATTGAAGCAGAGGCTGTCTTAAAAGGTACCAGAGTGGATGGAATTTATTCTTCAGACCCTGAAAAAGATCCTTCTGCTACAAAATTCAAAAATATATCCTTTAAAGAAGTATATCAAAAAGGATTAAAGGTAATGGACATGACTGCATTCACGTTATGCAAAGAAAATGGATTACCTATAATTGTATTTGACATGAACAAACCCGGCAATCTCCTTAAGATTGTAGAAGGAGAAGAAGTGGGAACATTAGTAACTATGTAATTCTATTTTTTGTAAATAATTTATGGAAGAAATTCAATTATATCTGGATGAAGCTAAAGAAACAATGCAAAAAGCATTGAAGCATACCGAATCTGAATTTACCAAAATCAGGGCAGGGAAAGCTATGCCGAGTATGATTCACGGAGTGATGGTAGATTACTATGGTGCCCCTACTCCTGTGGAGCAGGTTTCTTCCATAACTGCCCCAGACGCAAGAACGATTACACTTAAGCCTTTTGAGAAAAAACTAATCCAGGATATCGAAAAGGCTATCAGGGATAGTGGACTTGGATTTAATCCTCAGAATGACGGTGAAGTTGTAAGAATTAATCTCCCTCCTTTAACTGAAGAAAGGAGAAAAGCACTGGTAAAGCAGGTTAAGGCTGAAGCTGAAAATGGCAAAGTGGCTATAAGAAATATCCGTAAAGACACTAATGAAGAATTAAAGAAGCTTCAAAAAGAAGGAGCCTCAGAAGATGATATTAAAAAAGCTGAAGAGAAAGTACAGGGATTGACAAATGAATTTATTGCAAAAATTGATCAATTGCTTTCAAAGAAAGAGGCCGAAATAATGACTGTGTAATTACCTATAAAACTTTTTCGAACTTATATAATTTTCAACATCTTCTGGTACAAGATACTTTATGGATTGATTGTTTTTAATACAATCCCTGATGAAGGTGGCAGAAATATCGAGCAAAGGCGCTTCAACCATCCTTACTGAAGGATGGTTCTTTAATGTACTCTCCCTAACATTTGGTCTTGAATAAACATATAAGCTAAAGTATTCAAGTATCTGCTGATAATTTTTCCAGTTTTGAAATTGCTCAAGGTTATCCTCTCCTATAATTAAGGCAAACTTTTTATCGTGATGTCTTTCCTGGAGGTACGTTAGGGTGTCTATAGTGTAACTCGGCCTGGGCAGATGAAATTCAATATCCGAAACCATAAAATTCGGATTATCATGAGTAGCAAGCCTAACCATCTCATACCTGTCAAATTCATGCAATAGACTCTTGCTGTTTTTAAAAGGATTTAAAGGTGATATCACAAACCAGACTTTATCGATATCGGTTCTTTCCACCATTACATTTGCAATAATAAGATGCCCTATATGAATAGGATTAAATGACCCGAAAAACAGTCCGATTTTCATTCATTCAAAAGTTACAGAATTAAGGTTTAACTACTGATATATCCACCTCTTGAAGGGTTTCAGCATTTATTTCAAAAAATCATCTACAATTTTCTGCGCTTCCTGAAGGGCTACACTCAAATCGTTATTTATAAGTGTGACGTCAAATTGATCTTCAAAAGACATTTCAAATTTCACTTTAAATAGTCTGGCGGAAATACTTTCTTCTGTCTCGGTTTTTCTTTCTCTCAATCTTTTTTCCAAAATTTCCATGGAAGGGCATTTGACAAAAATAGCTAAAGCTTTATCACCATAATACTTTTTAAGATTGAGGCCACCTTTTACATCAACATCAAAAACGGCTGACTTTCCTTCGGACCATAATCTTTCTACTTCCGATTTTAAAGTACCATAGAACTGTCCGGGATATACCTGTTCCCATTCTACAAATTCTTTATTATCTATCTTGGCTTTAAATTCTTCAGGGGTTAAAAAATAATAATCCTTCCCATGTTCTTCATTTCTTCCTCTTCTATCTCTGGTACAGGCAGAAATAGAAAAACCCAAATTTGGGTTTTTCTGAAGTAAATGTTTAACTATTGTTGTTTTTCCTGAACCCGAAGGGGCTGAAAAAATGATTAATTTACCATCCATTAAAAATTATACGATTTTGGAAATTTTATCTTTAATATTCGCAACCAAATCCTTCGGAACCTCAGGTTTTGTCAATTTAGATTGTAAAACCTCTTTCACCTGTTTTGTCAGGTTGTAGTGTTTATAACAAGGCATACAAGCTTCTATATGATTCCTGTAATACTCCTCCTGCTCCTTATTCACTTCACCATCTATATACAATTCCAGGCTATTCAGACACTCGCTACACTCATTATTACTCATTTTATCTATATTTAAGGAACTTATCCTTTTACTATAATTGGTCAGCATAAAGTTACATTTTTTTATTTGTTGTACCCCATTGTACTAGCGTACTCCTTCAATTTTTCCTTCAACAAATTTCTGGCTCTGTGCAATCTTGATCTTACTGTTCCTATGGGAATATCAAGAATCTTGGCCATTTCCTCATAGGTAAAGCCTTCAAGATCACAAAGAATTATAATTGTACGGAAATCAACCGCCAGGGAATTTAATGCAGTCGCTACTTCATCCCCAATCATTTCCTGTAAACTTTCAACCCTGAGGTCGACGGTAATGTTTTCATCAACATCGTCTGAATTATAATAAGATTCCACCTCCTGGTAATCTACTTTTGATGGTTCTTTACTCTTCTTTCTGAAATCATTGATAAAACTGTTCTTCAATATACGGAACAGCCATGCTTTGGCATTTGTGCCTTGTTCATAAGAGTCAAAAAACCTGTAAGCTTTCAGATATGTCTCTTGAACGAGGTCGTTTGCATCATCCTCATCAAGGGTTAACCTGTAAGCAAAATTATACAAAGAATCGACCAGAGGCATAAATTCCTTTTCAAACTGGGCGTCTTTTTCCGCTTTAGGTAATTGCCTCCTCTCCTTTTCTTCGTTATTTGCATTAATATTTCCCTTATGCTCTTCCATTACCAATTTATTTATAATTTTACTTAATTTAAATAGTAATAATCATACCAATCTTTACTATTCTTTAAATAAAAAACCGGAGGTATCAGCGAATTGTTGTTTTTTTATTTTTACAAAAGTAAAATAGTCAAAAAATTAATTTTAAAACTTCTGTATTTCAGTAGGTTATAATTGAATCTTATTAATTTTAATAATTTAGAAAACTGAAAAAAAACAAGATTTTCTTTACATCCGGTCATCAATCAGTATGGAAAAATGTCTTATTGTCATGCAAAAAAGTCTATATAGAAATAAATGAACAGCCTGCCTATATCAGCTATAGTTATTACCAAGAATGAAGAAGCAAACATTGCCAGATGCCTTGGCTCCTTAAATTGGGTGGATGAAATAATTTTATTGGATTCAGGAAGTACAGATTCGACCATGAAAATTGCTGCTCAATTTAATAATGTAAAGTGTTTAACAACCGAATGGTTAGGTTATAGTGCTACAAAGCAGGCAGCCACCGATAAATCGAAAAATGAATGGATCCTATGGGTTGATGCCGATGAAGTAATATCGGATCAGCTCAGGGAGGAGATTATAGGGCTTAAATCAGACAACAATCATGTGGCTTTTGAAATGCCCCGAAAGACTTTTTTTATGGGGCAATGGGTAAAACACTGCGGGTGGTACCCTGGAAGAGTAACCAGATTATTTAATAAAAATTCATGCAGATTTAACAATAAAATTTTACATGAAGGACTTGATATAAATGGTTCAACCGGCAGATTAAAAGCAGACATTTTACACTACAGCTATACCTCATTATATCAATACTTCGATAAAATGAATTATTACGGCAAATTCGGAGCGGAAGAATTGGTTAGAAAAGGAAGAAAATTTGGCTGGCATCAACTTATTATTAACCCACTGCACACCTTTATTAAGACTTATTTTTTTAATAAAGGGATTTTGGACGGCACCACAGGTTTTATCATATCGGTTGGCAGTTCATTTTCCAATTTTATAAAGTATGTAAACTTTTACTATTTAAGTAAAGAACTTAATGAGAATAATAATAAGCAGAACAGATAATATAGGGGATGTAATTCTAACTTTACCCTTGGCGGGATATTTAAAAAAAACATTTCCCGATTCAACAATTGCCTTCCTTGGGAAAGAATATACAAAGTCTATTATATCCAATTGTTCCAACATTGATCTATTCTTAAATAAATCCGATGTAATCTCTAATCCTGAAATATTAAAGGAATTTAAAGCTGACACAATCGTTTTTGCTTTTCCTGACAAAGAAGTAGCTAAAGCAAGTAAAAAAGCTGGTATAAAAAACAGGATAGCAACAAGCCACAGAATTTTCAATTGGCTTTACTGTAATAAACTAGTTGGCTTTAGCAGAAAAAAATCTGATTTACACGAAGCACAATTAAATTTCAAGCTTTTGAAAGGGATGAACATAAATCACATTCCTACCTTAATAGAGATAAAAGATTATTATGGCTTTCCAAAAGCCGGCCAAAGAAGTACTGGAAAATTCAAATTGGTAATACATCCCAAATCCAAAGGCAGTGCTCGTGAATGGCCATTATCCTATTATAATCAATTAATAGCTTCATTAAATCCTGAAGAATTTGAAATTTATATTACGGGCACAAGTGAGGAAGGGAAATTAATCAAAGAAAAGTTTCCTGAAATTTTCAGCTCCGGATCAGTAGATATGACTGGTAAATTCTCCCTTGAGGAATTAATTAATTTTATTATGAAATGCGATGGTCTTCTTGCTTGTAGTACGGGACCTTTGCATATCGCATCCGCATTAGGTAAATATGCACTCGGCTTGTATGTTCCATTGAGACCATTGCATCCGGGAAGATGGGCTCCAATAGGTGAAAAATCATCAGCCAAAACCGGAACAAACAACTGCAATGGCTGCAATCCCTCCGATTGTAATTGCATCAAATCCATCCAGGTACATGAAGTAGCGGAAATAATAAAAGGTTGGAATATCAGGGATTAAAAAGATAATTCCCTTTAATCAGCTTTTTAACTTTCAGAGGAATTTTTGCCCAGAAAATAAAAAAACTCTTACTAAGTACTTTGGCTTTACCAGGGTTTCCGCCAAGGTATAAGGAAGTACAGGTTGTTCTCACATATTTGGAACTAAGGGCTCGACCATACTTGGCAATAAACCTATCCTTAGCCTCATAGAATGACTTATTCATATTGCCTGAACTTTTATGTAACAGATCAAAAGCTATAACGTAAGCAGAATAACCTAATACATTTGCAATTGAAACAATATCGGTTCCATAAAAATGGAACCCATTCAGGTCTTTCGAAAATGAGATCCTCACCTTTCCGTTTAGTAAGAGAAAATTTTCATCCAATGAGTTCACCTTGTACGGAAATGGACCTTTCACAACAGTTTTATCAGGGTATGTAACTAACTCAAAAGTTTTTTTCAGATGCAGCCCGCCAGCATTTCCTAATACTGCCCAATTTTTATCCAAGGCTTCTATCTCACAGACTTTCTGATTAAGGACAGCTTCATTATCTTTTATCAGTTCAATATCCTGATGGCAAAGAATGATAAATTCTCCCCGGGCATTATTAAGAAGCATATTCAGCCCGGAAAATGCGTCAAATTTATTGGAGTGAGAATTATCTATATAAAGAAACTCAGTATTCTCCTCAGAAAATCCGGAATTTAAAAATGACATAACCATTTGCCGGTATTCTTTATGATCGGTAACCAAAGTACACACGGAATACTTGTACTTAAAACCTGGGAGATTGGTAATTTCCTTTACCGGCAGTTCCATAATTTTTGAATCCCTGAATCGGTATATTGCTCAAAAATGAATTTATCTGTTAAAACCCTGGGATTTGCCTGTCTGGCTTTTTTTAGTTCAGGTTTTATTTTTAATATCTGAACAATGGCTTTGAAATATGAAGTGCTTAAAGTCAATAAACGGAATGCGAGAAATAGGTAAAACTTAAATAGAAGTCTTTTATCCGTAACATTTTTTAGCACAAAAATTATCCGATTCCGGATGTCAATGATTTTTTTATGTCCGCTATTTTCTCTTTTAATAGTGGAGCTAAGGTTATGGAAGGCAATAGTAAACGGATCATAATAAATTTTCCATCCGCTTTTTATTGCTCGATATGCCAAGTCGGAATCTTCGATCAGATAGGGAGAGAAAATCTCATCAAACCCTTTTAGTCTTAGAATCTTAAATCGATCGGCAAAAAAATAAGCCCCCTGAACACTTGCAGACTCATACAGAAAATCTTTCTTTACCTTTTTGGGATATATATTTCCTGTAAATCTTGGCAAGCCCCTTTTCCAATCCAATAATTTCGCCCCGTCCAGAGGAGTCCTGTCTATATAAGAATAGCCTGAAATCGTTACTGCAAATGTACTTGGAAGGTCAAAATAATAATTAAAATTTTGAAAGAAGTCCAGATTTACTTCCACATCATTATTCAGAAAACACAGGATATTACCTTTAGAGTTGTACATGCCCACATTGCATGTACCGGAAAATCCAAGATTTTTAGAATTATAGATATTCTTAATGAATGGGGTTGCCGAAGCAAAATTTTCCATTATTTCCCTGCTATTATCGGAAGATTTATCATCAACGATAATAAGTTCTTTCTCACCCTTATAAGTTTCTAAAGCATTGATTACTGATGGCAAAAACTGAGTCAATAATTTTTCGCCATTGTAATTAGGTATAATAACAGACAAAGACCTTAACATGAGATTTCGGCTTAGCAGCTCAAAGCTAATAAATTTACGGGTAGAATAATAAAAAATCACCCATGAACTGCGTTTAGATATTATGAATAATTAATCCTCTTATCAGATATTATTCCTAACTTTGCTGTTAAATTTACCTTTTTTAATGAAACTATACTTTCGCTTACTGAAATTTGCCCGGCCAATTGAAAAATATGCCATCCCATATGTCATTTTCACCCTTTTAAGTATAATTTTCGGTCTGCTGAATTACACTCTCCTGATACCGGTATTCAACCTTTTGTTCAATGAAAAAATTGATGTACCGAAACTGAGTGAAACGGTACCTGCTTTTACCCTGAGTTTTGAATATTTTCAAAATCTGTTCTATCACTTTTTTTACAAAACCATAACCGAACATGACAAATTGTGGGCCTTAGGCTATGTTTGTTTGGTAATAGGGATATCGATCCTCCTTTCAAATATTTTCAAGTACTTTTCCCAATTAATTCTGGAAGAACTCAGAATAAACACTTTGCTAAACTTAAGGAAAACGGTATATAACAGGGTACTTGATCTACATTTAGGGTTTTTCTCCAACGAAAAGAAGGGAGAGATAATGTCCAAAATTTCCGGAGATGTTCAGGTAGTCCAGGGTTCAGTAACTAATTCACTTATCGTGTTTTTCAGAGAACCATTGACAATTGTCGTATATTTTATAGCCCTGTTCAAATTATCATTTTCACTTACGATCTTTACTTTGTTTTTCATTCCTGTTTCCGGAGTTATAATAGCTTTAATAGTAAAAAAGCTAAAGCAAATCACCAAAGAGGCTCAGACTTCAATGGGAGTTATGCTAAGCATACTAGATGAATCATTAACAGGGCTTCGGGTAATTAAAGCTTTTAATGCCACCCCATACTTTCAGCAAAAATTCCATCAGGAAAACATTAAATATTCTAATTCTACAAGACAGATGGTGAAGAAGAACGAACTCGCTTCGCCTGTATCTGAAATCATGGGTGTATTTGTAGTAATAGGAATCCTTATGTACGGAGGAGCTATGGTACTGAAAGGGGACAATAGCTTAAAGCCTGAATGGTTTGTAGCGTACGTAGCAATCTTCTCACAGGTACTAAGGCCGGCAAAAGCCATGACGGGTTCATTTTCGGCCATTCAGCATGGAATCAGCGCCGGAGAAAGGGTACTTGAACTTATAGATGTTAAACCTCAGATATTTAACAAAGACAACGCTGTATCTCTACAAAAATTCGAAAAAGAAATAACTTTTGACAACGTATCATTTTCTTACGGACACACAGAGGTATTGAGAGAGATATCATTCACCATTCCAAAAGGTAAAACTGTCGCATTGGTGGGCCCATCAGGAGGAGGGAAATCAACAATATCTGATCTTATACCAAGATTTTACGATCCACAAAAAGGCAGTATTTCAATCGATGGCACCGATATAAAAGACTGTACATTAGAGTCGCTTAGAGATTTAATGGGAATTGTAAATCAGGAATCGCTTCTTTTTAATGATACCATCTTCAATAACATAGCATTTGCAAAATCAGATGCGAGCTATGAAGAAGTAATGCATGCAGCAAAAGTTGCCAATGCTCATGATTTTATCATGAAGTCTGAAAACGGCTATAATACAGTCATCGGAGACCGGGGCGTAAAGCTTTCAGGGGGACAAAAACAACGGTTAAGTATTGCAAGAGCAATTCTCAAAAATCCACCTATTCTGATTCTGGATGAGGCTACCAGTGCATTAGATACAGAATCTGAAAAGCTTGTTCAGGATGCTTTAAATACTTTAATGAAAAACAGAACCACCCTGGTGATTGCACACAGATTAAGCACCATAAAAAGTGCGGACAAAATCCTTGTGATTGACAAGGGAAAGATTGTCGAATCAGGCAGACATGAAGATTTAATGAATATTGAGGATGGTGTGTACAAAAAGCTCAATCAGACACAAGAAAGCCTCCATCTAAGTTAATTGCAGTTACTATTTGCCTAATACTCCAAAGGTCTTCTTTTGGATTTTATAAAGTTTTTTATTCTTATCTCTGCATGAAGTGATCAGGTGATGAACTGTAGGGTCCGGATTATCTTTATATGATTTGAATAATTCCATCAACCGCCGGATTTTGCTTTTCAAGTCAAGCCGTTTCCATTCTGCCAACAATTTTTTTTCATAAAGCTCAACCAGGAAATCATATTCAAAAAACAACTTTTCAACAATTTCCGCTTGTTTTTGAATGGACACAGAATAACTTGAGGAGTGATTACTGTAACGATCATAAATTACCATTCTGGTATAATCAAAGTCAACCAACCGAGTGTTCGTAACACTATCAGACTTTTCAATGACATTAATCTGGGAGGTAACTTTATTTGAATGAACAAACTCAAAATGAATAGCCAGTTTCAACCAAAAATCCCAGTCCTCATGAGTGCGCAAATCCTCGTCAAAATAGCCGGACTTTTCAACACAGTCCCTATGATGTAGCACAACATTGGTTGGAATATAATTTTCAAAAAATAGTTTCTTCAGATCAAATGCATGGTTATAGGGTGAACGATCATGGCTATACAACACTTCATCGCCAATTTTTTTGTGCACCTTAATTAATGACCCCGAATAAGCAACTTTTTTACCAGACGAGGTTAGTAGTTTCACTAATGCCTCAATATGGTTATGCAGGAATACATCATCATCATCCAGATAACCTATGTACATACCTTGGCTTTCTTTTATCCCCTTATTTCTAGCTGCACCTACATTTCCCTTTTTTACACTTTCAAAAAACCTTACATTTCCATTGGCCTTATATTTCTGAATCACAGAATCAATACTAGCATCTCCGTTGTTTATTACCAAAATCTCAATAGGACGGTAAGATTGAACCAATACACTTTCAATTGCATTGATCAATAAATGCGGACGATTATAAGTTGGAATAACTACTGATACAAGTTGAGCAGCCATGAATTAACCTTTAATGCATTTTATAATAAATGGAATCTCCTTAAAGGAAAAACCGGACAAAGTTTTTTTAACTGGTGAATTAAAATAAAGACTTAGAACTTTTTTGTTGTATAAAACTGATTTGAAATACATTCTTCTCCAGATAATTCTTATGAACTCCTCGAAATACTTTACTTCGAATTTTTTACTTTCTCTGTTTGCAATAATTAGTTTATAAAATATTTCATCTGCTTTACGGAGAACAACAATATCAGTCGGATATCTTCTTTTGGCAACATCATACAGCAAATCTAATTCACCATGTGATAAAGAAACATTCAAGTAAGATAAATTTTCCTTTAATATTTCTTTATCATACTTAATAACTGTTTCAACTTTATCTTTAGTGATATTATTATCATGTTTTCTGTAGTGTACCAATATGTCCGGCAAATTCCAGCAAGCTGCTTTTCTGGAAATTCTGCACCATAACTGATAATCTTCTGCAACAGGATATTTTAAATCAAACTTCTCAGTATCTAAAATATTTTTCCGGGCCATCACAGATGAAGTTGCAAATGTATTATTAAATAACAAATGAGAAGGCATATATTTAATTTCCTCTCTGTATAAATATTTTTCACCCGTAAGATTCCCACTGGAATCAATCACTGCAACGCTTGTACCTAATAGTCCTACCTGAGAATTTCTTTCAAGATAATCAACCTGCCTTTGAAATCTTTCAGCCAGAGCAATATCATCTGAATCAAGAAATGCAATGTATTTTCCTTTAGCTTCAGTTATTCCCTTATTTCTTGAAAAAACAATACCCTTATTCGACTCATTTTTTAATAAGTTTATTCTGGCATCATTAAAACCGGCAACAATTTCCACTGTATTATCTGAAGAACAATCATCAATAATCAGCAACTCCCAATTAGAGTATGACTGGTTTATGACACTATCTATAGACTCCTTAATAAAAAAGGAACTATTGAAGGCAGGCATAATTACAGATACAAGAGGGCTCATTTATTTTTGTAAAAAAAATCAAACAAAAATTTATCACAGGCTACATAATCTAAAGCCTTTTGATAATTTTCTATTATAAATGGCTTAAATTTTTCGTAATCAGGCAGGTTTGACAACTTAATAGTTAAGTCTTTCTCATCGGTAAAATTTATTATTCCATCCGAAGCAAAATAATTACCTATATCCGGCGCTCCCCAATAAATCGGGACCACACCTGTAAGGAAGCAATCAATAATCTTTTCGGTAAAATACCCTTCCCTTCTGCAATTTTCAATTGTAATATGAAACCTGTACTCTTTCAAGCCGTCCACTTTATTCTCCAGATATTTCCAGCCCGTTCCCCACATGTCTATAAGAGAACTTACAGCACCATTTTTAATTTCATTTCTCAGCTTATGTCCATCGGTATGCATTTTGTCTGAACAGAAAAAACTAATGTTTTTCTTCTTTTCAAAAAAATACATATCCCGCTGATTTTTTTCTATCCATGTTCCACCTACAGGAATCCAAACTGCATTAGGAATATCCTTAATCCATTTTTTATCATGAGTGAACACATAATGGAAATGATGATAATTCCTTCTTACCCATTTATACATATCAGGATATATAGAGATAGGCTCCAGCAGCCAGGCCACTTTCAGATTCTTGGTTTTAACCTCTTTAAAGTTTTTCCTACTTAAATAATAATCTGTAATAATATTAGGCAAGGGCTTATCAGCATTTCTATCCCATTGGTAGGATTCCATTTCCCCTGCTTTCGCAGTGGTTTCCGCACCTAAAAAATTTTTATCTATAAGATTTAATCTGTTAGAAAACTTTTCAGGATTAAAATTAATTGGCCCAGGCAGTTTTTTATTGAAGAATTTAAACATGATAAAAATTCAATCAAATGATACACCAGTCAGATGGATATATGTCTTTCAAATCAAAATCAACAGCTTTAAGCCAGTTTTTTGGAGCTACAACCTGTTTATTCTTATTATCATTCAACCATGCAGCCCACCAACTAAATGTACTATTAGCAATTACATTGTGATCACAACAACTCATTAAGTACATATCGAGGAAGCTCTTGTTACTACTATTTCCTTTAATGACATGGTATTGCAAATCACCTAAAGGAAAGTTTTTTTCAATCCATTCAGGCTCATCAGAAAAAAAATAGAATACGGGATTATTTACATTAGCTCTTATATATTGAATGGCTTTTTCATAATATTCCAAATCACAGATTCCATGCACATTGTTAATTACTTTGTTATTGGCCATATCCCCTCTTCTGAAATGTACAGAAACTGATACGCTCGATTTAATTTTCTCCACCAAAGGATTTACCTCTTTGATTAATGAAGTTTGAAATGTAAAGTCCTTTCTTATCGCCTCCTGATATTGCTGAAAATATTTGTATGACTGAAAATAGCCTTCAAAATATATACGATCCTTCACAATCATTAAGTCGCTATTGTATTTATAAGCGGGTTCATGAACATACAACGGCCCGTATATTTTTTTTCTCAGCTTAAATAAGAGCTTTGGAAAGAATTGAGAGGGTTTGAGAAAATATTTGAGCTGATCACTTTCTGCTCTCCGATTAGTAATATTAAATACGTCCAGCTCAAAATCCCTGAAGGTAAAATCTTTTTTAAAAGATTTATCTTCTAAAAAAGTATGATCCAGATAAAATGGGACACTATATTTTTCTGAAAGGCTTTTTGCGAAAGCATATTGAAACATCTGGTTGCCTAAACCGCCTTTTAGCTTTATTACTATCATTAATATTAATATTATTATGGCTTTTTAAACCAAAAGCAACCACAGCCATAGTTTTGCTTATCTGATATTTCTTCAGCAGCGTTGTAAATTATTCCGTGTTCAGGATTATCAGGAATCAATGAAAATTCCTCTAATCTTAAGCCGGAGAAATATTCAACAACTTGCCTGTAAGAATAAATTCTATGAGCATTAAATTGTATTCTTGGTTTGCCAATCGGCACTACAAACAACAAATCACCTCCGGAAGCCAATACTCTTTTCAATTCATTAATAGCTTTCAAATCTCCGTTGTAGTCCAAAGGATCGCCATACCTTCCTAAACCAATATGCTCAACAGTATGCATACAGGAAAGGGATTTAATTGAATTATCCCGAAAGTGTAGGTTTGTTAAGTCTGCAGCTTCAGAGGTCAGATCAGGTAGAATTAAATTTGCCGGGCGGAAATCAAAAAATTTAACAGGAATGAAAGCTGAAAGTGCTGAGCAAAAGTGAAGCGTTGAGGAAATATCAACGTGAAACTCCGGGTTAATCTTCTTTACAATTCTGATTGCCCAGGCAGGATGATAAACATAATGATAATCAAATGCTGTACTGCTTGTGTTTTCACCGAAGCATAAATGTTTCTCTTTCCAATCCAGTTTAAACCTTTCTTGTCCCTTTGATAAATCTATTAAAGAATAAAATTGCTTTTTAGCTTTTATTTTGTCACCGGAAAAAAACATCTGGGGAGGTTAATAATTAATGTGGTACTTGTGCCTGTAAAATAAAAAAAGCGCAAGTCTACTTGCGCTTTTAATCTGTAGTTTTATTAATATCTGTATTCGTCAGATTTGTAAGGTCCTTCAACCGGCACCTTTATGTAATCTGCCTGAGAAGGAGTAAGTACATCCAGTTCAACACCAATTTTTTCCAGGTGTAATCTCGCAACTTTCTCATCAAGATGTTTTGGAAGCGTATAAACTTTATTTTCGTATTTATCTGCATTTTTCCAAAGCTCGATCTGAGCAAGAGTCTGATTGCTGAATGAATTAGACATTACAAAAGATGGGTGACCTGTTGCACAGCCAAGGTTTACTAACCTTCCTTCAGCAAGAACAATGATATCTTTCCCTTTGATAGTGTACTTATCTACCTGAGGCTTGATAGTATCTTTTGTATTGCCATAGTTTTTATTTAACCAAGCCATATCAATTTCATTATCAAAATGGCCAATATTACAAACAATGGCTTTATCTTTCATAGATTCAAAATGTCTTCCCACTATGATATCTTTGTTACCAGTAGCAGTAACAACAATATCCGCTCTTTTCACTGCATCATCCATTTTCTTTACTTCAAAGCCATCCATTGCAGCCTGAAGAGCACAAATAGGATCGATTTCAGTTACAATTACTCTTGCACCTGCTCCTCTTAATGATTGAGCAGAACCTTTACCTACGTCTCCGTACCCTGCAACTACAGCTACTTTACCTGCCATCATAATATCAGTTGCTCTTCTTATAGCGTCTACAAGAGATTCTTTACATCCGTATTTGTTATCAAATTTAGATTTCGTTACTGAATCATTTATGTTAATAGCAGGGATTGGCAAAGTACCTTTGCTTACTCTTTCATGAAGTCTAAGCACACCGGTAGTGGTTTCTTCAGAAATTCCTTTGATACCTTTCACAAGTTCAGGATATCTGTCAAGAACCATATTGGTAAGATCTCCACCATCATCAAGAATCATATTCAATGGTTTTCTGTCTTCCCCGAAGAACAATGTTTGTTCAATGCACCAGTCAAATTCCTGCTCATTCATCCCTTTCCAGGCATAAACAGATATACCTGCTGCAGCAATAGCAGCGGCAGCATGATCCTGAGTAGAGAAAATATTACAAGAAGACCAGGTAACTTCAGCACCTAGTTCAACAAGAGTTTCGATCAAAACTGCAGTTTGGATTGTCATGTGAAGGCATCCGGCTATTCTGGCACCTTTTAAAGGTTTGGAAGGACCAAATTCTTTTCTGATAGCCATAAGGCCAGGCATTTCAGCCTCTGCAAGTTGTATTTCTTTACGACCCCATTCAGCCAATGAAAGATCTTTTACTTTGTATTTTACAAAAGTTTCTACCATGATGATTTAAAATATTAGAAAAATTAAATTTTATTAATTACAAAGATAAAACATTCAGTTTAATTAAACAATTAATCACAAAAGCTGATTTCCTTCATATTAAACCTTTTATATTTGCCTTCGACCTCCACAAGCAAAAATCCATAATCATCTGTACCTGTAATTGTTCCGGTAAAGCATTGACCATTAGTTGAAAATTCAGAAGGAACTCCAACTTTATACATATGTCGGTGATATTTTTCCTTTAGCAGTACTCTTTTGCCTTCCCGAAGTAACAAATAATACTTTTCCAATGCCTGACACAGCTCATGAAAAATACTGTTTAATTCATGGGGTTTACCTGTAATATTAAAGATTGAATTCGCAGTAATTACATTAAAAACCTGCTGATTTACATTTACCCCTATACCGATTATGGCAGTTTCTAAAGTTTGGCCCTTTATAGTGTTTTCTATCAGTATCCCGGAAATTTTACTATTACCATAAAAAATATCATTTGGCCACTTTATTTTGACCCTTTCCCCAAGATATTTTGTTAAAGTTTCAAAAACCGCTAAAGAAACTGATATATTGAGATCAAATTGATATAAAGGACTAATAAAAGCAGGTTTAAGAATTAAGGAAAATGTTAAATTTTTTCCGGGTGCTGATTCCCACTTGTTGCCTTTTTGGCCTTTCCCTGCAGTTTGATCGGAGGTTATAATGATCGTTCCCTCCGCTGCTGGCATGGTAGCTGCTGTTTGAAGAGCAATGTCATTAGTTGAATGACAACTTGGCAGGTAAATCAGATTTTGACCACAAAAAAGAGTATTGGCTGGAATATTGTACAAAACCGGTAAACAAGTTTAATTTAGAGGTTGAAATTAAATAATAGTAAGTTAAAAAACAGGAGAAAATTTGAAAGAAAGAATAAGCAAGAAAAAGGAATCTACAATATCCGCAAACAAGAGTGAAAAACTTCGTGAAAAAGCTGAGACAGAGGTAAAACAAACTTTATCAAGGTTAAAGGGTAAAAACAAAAAGGAAAATTCCTCGGATCAGGATACTGAAAAACTTAAGGAAGTAATTGTTGCAGGTATGCAGGAAAAAAAGGCTTCGCATATAACAATTATTGATTTAAAAGGTATAAAGAACGCTGTGGCAGACTATTTTATCCTCTGCACGGGAAATTCAAATACTCAAATTGATGCCATTTCAGATTCAGTGGAAGAGGAGGTAATCAAATCATTATCACTAAATCCATGGAGAAAAGAAGGTAAAGAAAACAAAGAGTGGGTATTATTGGATTATGTAGATGTAGTGGCACATGTATTCAAGGAAGATAAAAGAAAATTTTATGCCCTGGAAGAACTTTGGGGTGATGCAAAAATTATTAATATAGAGGGATAGTATCCTGTTTCAAAAATGAACAATTTTTTAATTATAAATTCAGAGATTAATGAGTGACAAGCCAAAGAAGAAGTTAATTCCCAAACCTTCACCGAAGCCTAATTATCAGATTTGGGTAATTATTATTTTGTTGATGCTGGTATTTGGTATAATATATAGCAGCAAGAACACTACTGTACAGGAAATTTCCAGGAAGAGATTTGAAGAAATCTATCTTGCACATGATGTCCAGAAAGTGGTTGTGGTAAATAACAGATTTGTTGAGGTTTACCTGAAGGAAGACGCCGTTGAAAATAAAAAATACCAACAGGACTTCGCACAACGTGGCCCATTTTCAGGCACCCAGGGACCGCATTTTCAATTTCAGATCAGCTCTGCTGAAAAGTTTGAAGAGTATTTTGATAAACTGGAAAGTCGTGTCCCCAAGGATGAACGCGTGGCTTTTGAAATAGACAATGACAGATCAGACTTCTCCAATTTCCTTGTGAATTGGGGTCTTCTATTCCTGATTTTATTAGGTTTCTGGTTCCTGATGAGAAGAGTAACTGCTGGTGGACCAGGTGGTCAGATTTTCAATATTGGAAAATCAAGGGCAGCGTTATTCGATGCAGAAAACAAAGTAAAAATAACCTTTGCTGACGTAGCCGGATTGGAAGAAGGCAAAGAAGAAGTAAAGGAGATTGTTGATTTCTTAAAGAACCCTACAAAATTCACTAAACTGGGTGGAAAAATACCTAAGGGTGCTTTATTAATAGGCCCTCCGGGGACCGGTAAAACTTTGCTTGCAAAAGCAGTTGCCGGAGAAGCTGGGGTTCCATTCTTTTCACTATCAGGCTCAGACTTCGTTGAAATGTTTGTGGGTGTGGGTGCAGCAAGAGTTAGAGATCTGTTTAAACAAGCAAAAGAAAAAGCCCCATGCATCATATTTATAGACGAAATAGATGCCATTGGAAGATCAAGAGGAAGAGGTCAGGTACCAGGTGCAAACGATGAAAGAGAAAACACCCTGAATTCACTTCTTGTTGAAATGGACGGTTTTGCAACTGATTCAGGTGTAATTATACTTGCAGCGACCAACAGGCCAGATGTATTAGATTCTGCTTTATTAAGACCAGGCAGGTTTGATAGGCAAATAAGCATTGACAAACCGGATATTGTCGGTAGAGAGCAAATATTTAATGTACACTTGAAGCCATTGAAACTGGCAAAAGATGTTGATGCTAAAAAACTTTCTGCTCAGACTCCGGGATTTGCAGGTGCCGAGATTGCAAACGTTTGTAATGAAGCTGCGCTGATCGCTGCCCGTAAGGACAAATTAGAAGTGGAAATGGTGGACTTTCAGGATGCTATTGACAGAGTTATCGGTGGCCTTGAAAAGAAAAATAAAATCATTTCTCCGGAAGAAAAGAAAATTGTGGCCTATCATGAAGCAGGACATGCTGTTGCAGGTTGGTATCTTGAACATGCTGATCCGCTCGTAAAGGTGAGTATTGTTCCTAGAGGTGTAGCAGCTTTAGGTTATGCTCAATATCTGCCAAAAGAGCAATTCCTGTACACCACAGAGCAGCTTTTTGATGAAATGTGTATGACCTTAGGCGGAAGAGCTGCTGAAGAAATTGTATTCGGAAAAATCTCTACCGGTGCTCTTAGCGACCTTGAAAGAATCACGAAGATGGCTTATAGTATGGTGACGATGTATGGAATGAACAATAAAATAGGCAATGTTTCATTCTATGATTCTAAGCAGAGCGATTATAATTTCAATAAACCATACTCTGAAACTACAGCAACCACAATTGATGAAGAAGTAAGAACTATCATTAATACAGCCTATGAGAGAACCAAGGAATTGCTAAATCAGAAAAGAAAGGAATTAGAAGTGGTGGCTCAGGAATTGTTGAAGAAAGAGATTATTTTCCAGACAGACCTTGAGGTATTAATAGGTAAAAGGCCATTTGAAAAAGAAACAACATACCAAGCCTATACAAACAGGAAAGTAAGCGGTGACGGGAATGTAGACTTAAACACCCAGGCGCTAAAACATCAGATGGAAGAGGAACACAAAAAACAGGAAAAAGAGGGCGAAAACCCTTCTAACTTAGGTAGTAATGGTACTCCAAATCAAAATAAAGAGCACCAATAATGGCTTTTGTAAAATCCAGGGAAGTAATCCTTAATAAAATTAGGGCTGCTTTATCAAAACTAAGAAACAATCCAATCCCGGATTTTACAACTGAAGTATTTATTCAAAAAAACAGCTCAGACTCTTCCATTGAATTTGCAGAGAATTTTGTAAAGTCAACGGGAGAGTTTATTTTTTGTGAAACTCCACAGGAGTTTTATGAGAAAATGGCTTCGATAATAAATGCCAGGAAAATTGCAAAAATAGCTTTTACCGATTCTGCCATAAGCGAGAAGCTAATGGCGGCAGGAATAGAATTTCAGGATCTTCAATGTCAGTATCAGCAAGCTGATGCGACAATTACATTTTGTGATGGGCTTATTTCTTCTAATGGCTCAATAGCGATGAGCGAAGCGTCCGAGGCCTATTTTCCTGATAAGCATATAATTATTGCTTATTCTTCCCAGATAGTACCCGATATAAAATCTTTATTGGGCCGAATCAGAAAAAACCATAATAACTCCTTCCCTGAACACTTAAGTTTTATCAACGGAGGAGGGACTGATCCGTATAGTAATTTAAAAAGAAAAGAGTTAACACTTTTTCTCATTGATGATATCAGGCATTAACCAACTTCCTGCCGGAAAAAAAATTTATTTCGCTTCTGACTTCCATCTGGGAGTTCCCAATTATGAAGACAGCTTAATAAGAGAAAAAAAAATAATTTCCTGGCTAAGCGATGCACAGAAAGACGCTCATGCAATCTTTTTGCTTGGCGATATTTTTGATTTTTGGTTTGAATACAAGCATTCCATACCAAAAGGATTTACCAGATTACTAGGAAAGCTTGCCGAACTTTCAGATTCGGGGATAAATCTCTTTGTATTTACCGGAAACCATGACATGTGGCTATTCGACTATTTTCCCAAAGAGTTGAACATACCCGTATTCAGAACTACAATGGAAATGGAAATAAACAATTTTCGATTCCTTATTGGTCACGGTGATGGTTTAGGGCCAGGAGATCATAGCTATAAAATCCTCAAAAAATTTTTTAACAGCAAAATTTGTCAATGGCTATTCAGATTCATCCATCCTGATATTGGCATAGGTATTGCAAACTACTGGTCAAGAAGTAGCAGGATAAACAATACAAAAAGGGATGAGACTTTTATGGGGGAAAAGGAATTTTTATATAGATTCTGTATGGAACAGGAAAAATCCCAACACCGGCATTTTTACATTTTTGGTCACAGACACCTGCCCCTTGATATGAAAATCGGTGATTCAAGCAGATATATAAACCTTGGAGAATGGGTAAATCATCAGACTTATGCAGTTTTTGATGGAAAAAACGTTGATTTAATAAAGTTCAACAGTATATGATCCGGATAGCAACTTTTTTGTGCTCAATTTTTATATTATTCAACCTTTCCGGGCATGCCCAAGATTCTACATTGCATTTGGCCAAACCTGTCAAAACAATACAAACTGAACCAATAAGAACCGTTTCAGTAGATCCTTATTTTAACTTTTATATTGCCACAGAAAAGGGAAACATTTCAAAATATGATGCTGAGGGTAATTATATGGTCACCTTCTCTCCTACCAAAAACAGTGAAGTAACCTTGCTGGAGGCATGGAGGAATGTAAACATATTTGTTTTTTACAGAAACTTTCAGGAGTACCTCTTTCTAAACCGATTTCTGACAGAGTCTCCCAATCTTAGATTTCATCGGGAAACGGCAGGTTTTATTAGAATGGCTACTCCTTCTGCTGATAACAATTTATGGATAATAGATGACAGGGATTTCAGCCTCAAGAAAATCAACCTAAAATTAAATCAGATCGAATATCAGAATACCCTTGATATGGTTCTGAATCCTAATCAGTATGATTTGAATTTCATGAGAGAACATCAAAATCTCTTATTTATCAATGATAAAAATTCAGGAATACTGATTTTTGATAATATGGTTAATTACAAATCCAAACTACCCTTTAAAGGGATAGAGTACTTTAACTTTTTTAACAACTATATTTATTTTTTACACAACAACAAGCTGGTTTTTTACCATATCTACAAACACAAAAGTTATGAGCTATTGTTACCTGAAGGAAAATACAACTTCGCTTTAGCCTCAGAAAACAAAGTTGCATTATTCAGCAATAACTTCATTTATTTATACAACATAAGAATGCCTGCAGAAAAATAATTTTTTTTCTTAGTTGCTGATTGCTTTTACACAGCCAGTTTCCTGATCGAATAAACAAAATTCAACTTCAAATTATTTCTTAATTGTAAGGAAGGAGAAGTGAGATGAAAAGGATTTTTGTGGTACTTCTCGCAATAGGAGTGATATTTTCTGGTTGCGGGTCGAAAAAGAAAAGCAGGTTAAATAACAGTGCAGCAATTGGCCAGGCTCCTGCAGCAAAAACTCAGGAACCAATCGAGGGAATCAATACCAACAACAATTCCCCAAACATTCAAAATAATCAGGCGCATAATAAGCTGGATAGTTTACTTGAAAACTCCTCAGGGAATTACTATAATAATTATAATAGTAATGAAACAAGATTCAGTGGGGCATCAGGGATAGGAACAGGCGGAAGCTATGCATCCTCTTATTATGCCAGATCAAAAAAAGCTACAAGAAAAAACAACAACCAGACTGCACAAAGAGCAAATACAACCAACAATGTGCAGGAGGAGGTAAATAATACTCAGGTTAGAGACACTTTATCAAAAGAAAATAAAAACTCATTTGAAAGTGAATGGGCGGAAGGATTTTAAAGAGGGAAAAAACTAAATGATATTATCATGAAATGGTTATTATTTATAATAGGAATATTAATGGCAATAGCTCAGTTTGGATGCGATCGACAGTGGCGAACCCCTGATACATTATTTGTAGATACTGTAACTATTCTTGGCAGGCCGAATGCAGAATTGCAAATGAAGGATCCTGCAAATTGGGTCGGTACACGAGGAAGAAGAGCAACACAGGGTGCGACTGAAGCTACAGAAGTGCCACAAACAGAGGAAAGTTTATCCCCTGAAGGCATACCTGATGGAGCAGTAATGCAAGATCAGGCGATGGAAGAGACAGATGCTACGGCACAGGATGAACAATATAAAGAATCGGAAGAAATGGCAAACTGATTTATCTGAAGGAAATCCTTCAGATAAATCTAATATTGAATAATATGAAGATAACATTATTACTATTGGCAATATTTATCTTTTTTACACAAAACCACGTAGCAGCACAAAGCAACAATACTTTGGTTAAAAACGATGAATACATAATCAAACCCGTACCTCCTGGTGGTGAGAATGCATTCAGAAACTATATTTATGAAAATCTTACATACCCTGAAGAGGCTAAAAAGCATAATATAAAAGGTAGGGTGTATCTGCAATTCACGGTAACACAAGAAGGAGAAATAAAGGATATCTATGTGATAAAAGGTTTAGGATATGGTTGCGATGGTGAAGCTGTGCGATTACTTAAAGGATCCGGTCTTTGGGCACCTGCAAGAATTGCAGGCAACAAGAAGGATATGAAAATGCTTTACACGATAGAATTTCATTAGTTTCCTTTAAATCAAAAAGGAAACCGTTCACTAAATACATGTAGTTATATTACATTGCCGGCAAAATTGATTCTTATTTTTTCCGGTGAATTTTATAATTTTAACCTTCCAAAACGTTTTTCTGTCCTCATGGCAGATAATCATTTTGCGAGATTTGCATAGGCAATGATTTTATTTTTTGAGTACCTTCTAAGGAAGATTTTTACATTCCATGCAAAGGGCATTATGTGTCAATGCCAATTCTGAGAACTATATTAAAAAAACGATGAAAAAGATTATTCTGGTTTGTCTTTTATTTCTATCAACTACTCTTTCAGCCCAAAATAAATTTAAAGTTGAAGGTAATGTAAAGGATGAGTCGACAAACGAACCTTTAATCGGTGTTGTAATTAAGGTAAGAGAAAACAATGCCATTGGGACAGTTACGGATTTATCAGGTAACTATACCTTACAGTTAAGCGAAGGTAATTATACCCTGATCTATCAATATATAGGATATTTAATTAAAGAACGACCAATACAGTTAACCAAAGATCTTAATCTTAATGTATTTCTTTCACCTGACACAAAAGTTGAAAAAGAAATTATAGTTACCGGGGAGAGGCCTGATAAAAACATTCAGGATACCAGGATAAGTACACAGGAAGTTAACATTGCACAGATAAAAAAACTACCTGCATTATTCGGTGAAGTAGATGTTATTAAAAACATACAGATGCTTCCTGGTATTCAGGTGGCAGGAGAAGGAAACACCGGATTATTCGTCAGAGGAGGAGGACCTGACCAAAATCTTATTCTAATTGATGAAGCCCCTGTTTATAACGCTTCACATTTACTTGGAATGTTTTCAATTTTTAATTCTGACGTACTCAAAAGTGCAGAGATCTATAAAGGAGGAATACCGGCACAACATGGAGGAAGATTGTCTTCATTGCTTGACATAAGAACAAGAGACGGAAACAACAAAACATATAGTGCATCAGGTGGAATTGGATTAATTTCGAGTCGACTAACACTGGAAGGGCCAATCAAGAGAGATAAAAGTTCTTTTATACTTAGCGGCAGAAGAACCTATGGAGATTTGTTTTTAATGTTGTCCCCGGATGAAGGGGTAAATAGCTCCAGGTTGTATTTCTATGACTTAAATGCTAAACTTACCTTTAACATCAATCCAAAAAACAAGGTATACTTCAGCGGATATTATGGAAGAGATGCTTTTAAATTTTCCGATTTCTTTCAGAATAACTGGGGGAATACTGCCGCTACCTTGAGATGGACTCATATATTCAATGACAAACTGGTAGGACATACAAGTCTGATACATTCTGCATTTGATTACGAATTAAGAATTACTCAGAGTGTACAGGCATTTAAATTTACCAATGGAGTAAAAGAATATTCAATAAAGCAGGATTTCAATTATTTTCTTGACGATAATAATGAACTTGCATTTGGAGTGAGTGCAGGTTACAGAACTTATTTTCCCGGAAAATTCTCCCCTACTACACAAAATTCCATATTTAAAGATGTAACGCTATCTCAATTTCACAATCTTGAAGAAGCAGTATATCTGAGCAATAAACAGAAGTTTGGCCCGAGAATTACAGTTGAATATGGATTAAGATATTCCTTATTCCAAAATACAGGAGGAAGTTTGTACAAATACAACGGGCAGCCCGAGAATAATAACATATATGATACTATAAATTACGGAAGATTTGAAACAATAAAAAATTTCGATGGATTTGAACCCAGACTTTCCGGAAGATATCTTCTTGATGAAAACAGCTCATTAAAGCTATCATATAACAGGATGATCCAATACATCCATCTGATGAACAACAGTACATCTCCTGTACCATATAGTGTATGGCTACCAAGCACCCCCTACTTAAGACCTGAAAAGGCAGATCAGGTTGCCGGAGGGTATTTCAGAAATTTCCTTAACAATAAAATAGAAACATCAGTCGAGGCTTATTACAAAAAAATGTATGATGTAATAGATTTCAAAGACAATGCACAGCTGATTCTTAATCCGCATATGGAAACAGAAGTAAGAGCCGGTAATTCCTGGTCTTACGGATTGGAATTATTTATTAAGAAAAACACAGGTCCACTTACAGGATGGATAAGCTACACCTGGTCTAAAACAGAAAGAAACATACCAGGAGTAAATGATGGAAAGACTTACTTTGCAAGTTATGACCGAAGGCATAATGCAAATTTTGTTGGTTCATATGACATCAATTCACGATGGAATATTTCAGCAAACTGGGTGTATGGAACAGGCAGACCAATAAATCTTCCGGTAGCAAAATATAACATGTTCGACAATAAGGTACCTGCCTTATACCCTGAGAGAAATTACTACAGAATGCCCGCCTACCACAGACTTGACCTGGCAGTAACTTTAAACAGCAAAAAGAAGGAAGGCAGAAAGTGGGAATCCAGTTGGAATTTTTCTATTTACAATCTTTATGCAAGAAAAAATCCTTTTACTATGATGATTCGGGACAAAGCAGACAGCCCGGGCGAGAAAGAAGTAATCATGATCTATTTTCCGGCACCGATTCCTTCAATCACATATAACTTTAAATTTTAACCATGATGAAAAAGTGTATTTTATTTACTTTGACAATCATTTTAACAACAGCCTGTACAAAGGTTGTTGATGTAAAGCTGAAAGAAGCTGAGTCAAGAATAGTAATTGAAGGTTTGGTTACAGATACTTTGCCTGCTACCGTAAGATTAACCAGAACGGTTAACTTTTACCATACAGGACCATTTCCCGCTATAAGCGGAGCAATAGTGACCATTACAGACAATACAGGAATCAAAGATTCACTCATTGAGGACACAAATAATCCTGGATTTTATAAGGGAACCTTGATCGGAGTAACGGGTCGTAATTATTTTATGAGGGTCGTGGCAGAAGGAAAAGAATATATATCATCCTGTCAACTTCCCACACCACCGATAGTGGACAGTTTGAGATATGTTTATAAACCTGCGAATACTTTTCAACAGGCGGGTTATTTTCCGGTGTTTTATGGTAAAGATCCGCAGGATGAAAACAACTTTTATGTAATCAATGTATATAGAAATGATACTTTGGTTATAGAGCCGGGAGAAATATGGGCGACAGATGACGTTGGTGTAAAAGAAGCGGTTAATGGTTTGGAAATAGGGATTTTATTTAAATCTCAAGATGTTGCCAGAGTAGAGATGTTTACAATCACCCAGGAAGTTTATAAATATTATCTGGGCTTAGCTATGCAGCTTCAAAATGATGGAGGCTTTTTCTCAACACCTCCCGCAAATGCTCCAGGAAATATTTCTAATGGTGCATTGGGGGTTTTCCAGGCCTCCGGCATGAAATCCGCCACTGTAAAAATGCCATAACTTTAGGTAGTATATTGGCGTTTTAATAGTAAATTATCCGGATTTAATTTTACAGATGCGTATATCCGTCCTGAAACATATTCTTCTGTTGTTTTATTTTTTCATATTCCTTTCTTCGACTTCTGTTTTTTCTCAGAAGGAAGATCGAATAGTAAAAGAGTATAAAAAGGAAGATTTTGAAGGTAAGCTTGATAGTCTCAATGAGTTATATGGGAAAAACAAGGAACTGCCCAAAGGCTATGAGCTGCAGGCGTTGATAGCATTATCACACTACCCTCAATTGAAAGATATTCCGATTAAATTTATTGTCCATCCCGCTTATATCCCATTAACTTCCAAACCTGCATTACTATCCATTTTCCGAAAAAAAGATAAATGGTACTATATTATTACAATAAGTAGTAGCAGTTCACCCAATATGGATAATATTTTACTAAAAAACCTATCCTTTAATGCACAAGTAGGAGTATTAGGTCATGAATTGGCTCATACAGTCTTTTATCTTGATAAAGACTGGTCAGACATTCTGAGCCTTGGTATCAATTATCTGATTCCATATTTCAGAGGTCAATTTGAAAAAGACACAGACAGACGTGCAGTTAGATATGGACTCGGCTGGCAATTGTATGATTACTCTTCGTATGTAAGAGCCTTACCCGACATGAAACCTCATACGGAATGGGTGGATCAGTACTATTTGAGTCCGGAAAGAATTATAGCTTACATGAAGAAAGTACCAGGTTATTATATTCCTGAAGATTTTCTTTCCAGGTAAGACTGAAGAATAATCGTTGCACTGATTTTATCGACATTTCCTTTTACCCGTCTATCCTTCTTTTTCATTCCGCCGGAAATCATTGCATCCAGTGCCATGGAAGAAGTAAACCTTTCATCAATTGTGTGGATGGGTATAGCAGGAAAAATTTCTTGCAATTTCCCAATAAATGCTTTTACAAACGGAGCATTTGAGGAATCTTTATTGTCCAATGTTTTAGGCATACCAACCACAAAGGCTTCAACAGGTTCCTTCTCCAGATATTTTTTAAGGAAGTCAAGTACCTTTTCAGATGGAACAGTTTCCAGCGCAGTGGCAATTATTTGCAAGGGATCAGTTACAGCCAGTCCAACGCGCTTAGGCCCATAATCTATGGCGAGAATCCTGCTCATTTATTTTTGATCTGTTCAATTAATGTTTTACTATCTCTGATAATTTCATGGGTATGCGTGTAATTAAACAATGCATTTCTTCCACAGAGATAAAAATTTTCAAACTCTGAAAGGTATTTAATAAGTTTTTGTGATTTTTCTTCAAAATCGATTTCCAAAACAGGATATGCATCATTTACTGAGTAAGCGAAAGAAGAAATCACCTGTTCTTCCTTAATAAGTGATTTTTTAATCAGCACTTTTAGAATGGCTCTGGTAAACTGTTCATCTTCCAGCTTCCACCACAAATCATCTTTTTTACAAGGAACTTCAACAACGATACAAGTTTTATCTGCAGGAGCTAAAAAGCTGCTTCGGTTTTTCGGTTCATATATTCGTGTAAAAGGAACATCAGCATCAGGAAAATAAACAGATGCATTTTCAGAAAATTTATCTTTATGCAGCATAATCACTGCGAGCCTGAGTTGCCGGTATTGAAGGTCGGAGACAATATCTTTTACTTCTTTTGGTGCAGAAGGCATCAAAAGTTTAACTGCGGTTCCTAGTGGCAAAGTATTAATAAATATATTTCCTTTAAAAATTCTGGAGTTATTAGCTTCTACGGCTTTAACCACCCCTTTTTCATGAAGGATTTTAGTTATTACACATTTCCTTTTTAATCTTCCCTCGGTAAGCTTCTTCTCCATCGCTTTAAAAATCTGGCCGAATCCTTTGCGAGGGTAATGAAAAGTACCATCGAGATGTGCAGTTCTGTATTCCCTTCCTTTCATGCTTTCAATTATAAAAGTTTTCAGGTTTAGACCTTTTAGTCTTGAGCCGGAAACTTTGGAAGAGAGTTCATCTGCAGGAAGCCCCCATAATTTCTGAGAGTAGTTTATGATAAACTTTTCAGCGATGACATCGCCATATTTATTTCTTACCAAAGATTCAAAGTTGTCGTTCTTATTCCAAAATGCAGCTCGGGCAGAAAGCAGCTTTACAAACGCTCTACCAAATTCCTTCATGCCGAGCTTCTTTAGCAAGTCTAATGGTGCCAATGGAAAATCAATCCATTTTCCCTCATGGAAAATCTGACTGGGGACGTTGATTTTTAATAGGTCATCGCCAAGTAATTTCTTTATTATTCCTGTAATTTCAGGGAACTTATCATGCCAGCGATGAGCACCTGTATCAAATAAAAAATCGCCTTTTTGAATGGTACGGCAGTTGCCACCAAATTCATCTGAAGCCTCCACCAAAGAATAGGAAAGATTATTTTCTTCCGCAAAAAAAGCAGAAGAAAGACCTGCTGGTCCTCCGCCTAATATTACCAGTTCTTTTTCCAATTCAGATTAATAAAGATAAACAGTGATACTACTCCAAATCCTGTTAACGTATGGATTGTGATAAAAAGTTGTTACGTTCTTAGGTTTTCCGGGAAATAAATTAGGAAAATTACCGATAACAACAATCTTTCCTGAGTTTATTTTTTCAATTTTTGACATATCTGTATATATGTCGTAATAAAATGCTTTTACCTTTTGACCTTCCAGATAGTAATTAATAAGAGGTATAGAAACTATATGTAATTCATCTCCGTTTTTTATACTTTCTAAATAAGGCTTTACCTGGGCTATGGCTGTTGGTTTTTTATGCTGCCCCACGAGATAAAGTGTAATAATGATGGTGGAAAGCATAAAAACTGCTATAACTCCTTTTGTTACGAGGCTATTGAAGTTTACAAGGAAATAAATTACACCATAAGCGATAAGGACTAAAAAGAAAGGTACAAGAGGCAAAATATGCCTGCTGTTGTAAATAATATTTTGAAAAAAGAACACCCATAACGTATATAGAAAAATACTACCTACGGTAACATACAGTTTAGATTTCGGATAATCGAAACTTAGGATAATCATTAATCCAAAAAAACTACAGAGAATTATACCTATAGAGTTAATTAAAGTAAAAGGAAATCTATCAATCCAATATCCACCAAGAGCATCGGCCCATATTGCCCGCACTAAACTTACAAATCTTACCCAGGTATCTGATTCAGTAAAAATGGTGCCTCCGAAATCATAAAAATGCCCGTAAGTTTGCTTCTGTGCTGCGGCAATTAGGTCATTCCATCCTGTAAATAAAATAAGCGGGACCATCCATATTATTATTCCCAGACATAGATAAAGGATAGGAGACAAAAATTTCTTGTTACTAAAATAGGCATACAGACATGGTATGATCAGGAAGGGAGCATAGCTAAGACGGACACCTGCTAATAAACCGGTTAAGAACCAACCCTTGTTTACCTGCATAATCTTGTAATGGTCGGGCACTAAATAATAAAAAGCACCTAAAGCCACAGCAAGGCCCGTGAGGTCAGGCATGTACCGATTACTCATTAGCCAGATCATCGGATTAAAGAATACAAAAAGAGCAACCAGAAATCCTTCAAGCGATGCAAGAGGCACTTTCAATAACTTATTCAAAAAGTAAATAATCAGGAAAACAGCAAAGCCTCCGATAATAGAAAATGCTATAGAAAAATTTCCTGTAATGATATACAGGCCTTTAACCAAAAACACAAATACAGGATAACCTGGAAAATGCGGTTGGAAGTTAGTTATATCGTAATTCAGGATACTCAATGCAAATCGAAGGCTATCAGGATCTTCTATATAATAAATACTCGAGATCACCCTGGAAAGGATGCATAGCAGAATCAGGATAAGATTAGGAAAGTAGGTTTTCAATTTATCTGATTAATTAAGCAAAAATAGAAAAAATACTGACCTAAAAAAGCAAAGGCCGCTTTAGGCGGCCTCTGACTGAAATCTTATACTTTCTAAAAACCATAAACCGATTTAATAATTTCTTTTGCCAGTGCAAGATTTTCTGCAGTTGCATCAGATGGTTTCTTTCCAAACAACTGATCAAGCTGTGCTTTTTGTGTGGCAGATAGTTTGTTAGGTGCAACTGAATGAATAAAAAAGTAATATTTCATTTCAGTCCAATGCTTGCTTAGGTCTGCACCGCCTTTTTCAGTTTCAATGATATAATGAACAACCGTTGCCGCAATAATTTCATCCCATTTTGATTTTACCTGAATAATCGCAAAATCACGGGTGCTATAATCGTATTTATCAAGTGAGTACCTTCCAAGTATAAAAGCATCAAATATTTCTTTTGTGTAATCTCTCGCACCGGTGGAATAATTTACATTAAGGTCCCGACTGGCAGCCGTTTTGGAGAAAAAATAATTTCTCTCTGATAAGGGATCAATTTTACCATCACCATTGGCATCAAATTCGCCCGGATTTCTTTTCTCTGTATCAGAATAATTATTATAATTTCTCATAGCGCCAAAGTATCCAAAGGCTTCATCATATGAATGCTGCATTACCGTATAATTTTTTCCTGCAACTATTTCACTGTTATTGTCATTAGGAACTTTAGCGAGATATTTATTAACTGCCTGATCATAAAATACGCCTCCCATTATGGACTTTGCCACAGCCTGTTTAAGATCTACTCCGTCATGTCTTATATATGCTTTAGATCTGGTACTTTCATTTTGGCTTCTAAGAGCTATGGTATCCAGCCAGGTTCTTACACTGTCAATAAAAGCCAATCTGAAAGTAGAATTCGGATTGTCCTGCCCTACTGATGCAGAAGTAAATCTCAGGAAAGAATCACTTAATCTTTTACCTGAACTTAAATCTGTATAAAGATTTAAGGCTGTGTTAGTAGAATCAAATAATGCTCTTAACTCTTGTGATGAAACTGCTGTGGTTTTAGCTGACTCCATCTTTGCTTCAAGGTCAAGAAGTAAAAGTTGACGTACAATCTGGCCGGATATTTCCACACCATCAAAATTATAAGTGCCGGGCACCTGATCCGTAGGTTCAGGAGATTTTTTATCAGGCTTACAAGCTGCAAGAAGCAGACTAAGAGAAAAAATTGAAACAGTTAGTAGTCGGTTCATATATTTAAAATTTAAAAATTTATTTCTGCTCAGATGGAATAAAGGCTTTGGTTGTTTGTTGTCCAAACATATACCTGATTCCAACGTTGATTTGTCTTCTTGCTCCTGGTAAAATTCCTGAGCTGGTGTTTGCTTTGAGGAACAAATAATTTGATCCGTCACTTTGATATGGATCAGAATGTAATCTTGATCCGATGTAAATATTGTCTAAGAGATTTTTACCGGTTATAAAAAATACCCAGTTATTGTTGTGTCTGTATAGAAGACTTGCATCAAACAGTGAATACGCAGGAACAGGACCAGTATCTCCTCTGTTCCTTGTAAACTCGATATTTTCATAATCGGTATATACCTGAGAAACATAAGTTACATCCACTCTGGCTGAAAACTTTCCAAGGTCTTTTGATAATCCGGCTACAATGGAGTGACGTGGAGCATATGGCAATTCATTTCCTTTTACGTTTACCTCTCCAGGCTTAAGTGCTGAGGCCATCATTGCGTCTCCGAGTTCTGTATACAACAATGTGTATGCAACATTAAAATCAGGTAAGTATTTTGACCATGTTGAAATTTTTAATCTGCTATTCCATTCTAAACCATAAGTACGGGCTGTACCAAGATTTTTAAGAGTACCACCTTTTCCTAAAGCAATAACATCCTTGATGCTCATATTGAATGCTGCCACTTCAAAATTAAGCCATGGAATATCACCTCTTATTCCTAACTCAGAATTCCAGCTTTTCTCTGATTTAATATCTATCCCGTTACTGTTCTGACCAAAATTTAAAATATTCAGAGTGGAGTTGGCCGGTGGGGTATATCCTCTGTGAATACCTGCAAATACATTTAATTGGTTGATTTGATAATTTGCTCCTAATCCCGGAAGAAATACAAATGAAGTTTTATCGAAATACTTGCTACCTCTTAATCTGTCTACCATAGTTTGTTCAAATAACTCAACTCTAGCGCCAGGCACTACTACAAATTTTTCTGTAATATTTATTTTTTCCATGAAGTAAGCAGAGAATGCAGTAGTTTCGAAGTTTTGAGCCTGGCCCTGTATGGTTATAGCACCGGTAGTATCCTTCAAATAAAATACACCATTTCTCGCATCCGGAGAAAAGCCGAGTAACTTTTCATCGATAAAACGATCCCAATAATATCTTCCACCTACTTCTAGGGTACTGAACAATCCGAGAAATTTGTGCTTAACCGTATATGATCTTTCCAGTCCTGCAACATAAAACTGTCTAATGTTTCCGAAATTATTTTGTCTGTTTCCTACGCGGATTAAGTCTCCTGTCGTGTAAAAAGGGACAGGGTTAAAAATACCTGCATTATATTCCGAAGCTCTTACAAATACATTGTTTTCGCGCCACCAATCTCTTTTAAAATAGCTTGTATAAGCTTTAGTAATACTAGTAACGGATGAAGAAATTTTGTTTGTATAAATCAAGTCAAGAGCAGCACGAAATACTTTGAATTCGTCAAATCCTTTTGGATTAAATCTGGGATTGGCTCTGAAGGAGTATTCCGTAAGGCCGGTATAAGTTGCCTGGGAAGTTTCCTGGTTTATATTTGCTTTGATGTATAATGTTTTATTCTGATCAATAATAACATTTGTTTTAATGGTTCCATTATACTGATCGAAATCGTTGTTTTCTCTGTACCCTTCACCTCTCTTATAAAGAAATTGAATCTCAGGATGGATTTTTTCATTCCCCCATCCACCAACTTCAGCAAATGCACTTACATACCCGTTGTTTCCAAATGTCAATTGTGATAAACCACCCAATTCTTTTCTGGGACGGTTGGTGATGTAATTTATTACACCTCCCATGGTGTGTGGACCATACTTAATCCCTGCGCTTCCTTTAATGATTTCTATTCCGTCAATTCTTTCAACCGGAGGATTATAATACATATTAGGATAAAGATATAGGGCCGGCTCTATAGGGACACCATCCTCCATTATCAAGATTCTGGAACTTCTCCTCGGGCTCAAACCACGAATACCAATACTGATTCTGGAATTGCCCATACCATCGTCAGAAGCACCATAAACTCCCGGTACATATTTTAGCATTTCCTGAGTACCCATAGGGTTAATTAACCTGATAGTTTTGGCATCTATTTGAGTAGCAGTACCGGTAATCATTTTTTTCTGAATTCTTCTGTCACCGATGATTTCAACAGGATCCAATTCGGCGCCAATTGCTAATCTGATTGTCACCTGATTATTTCCTTCAAGAATATTTATGGGTTGGATATGCTCCTTATAATTGATCGCCTGTACTTTGAGAGTATAATTCCCGGCCTCGATGCCCTTCAATTCAAATTCACCTTTTTCATTGGTGTAAGTCCCTTTTACTAATTGCTTATGGGCAAATACCGTTACTACAGCACCGATTACAGGTTCATTAGAATTCTCTTCAAGAACTAATCCATTAATATTCTGAGAGTAACTGATTTTATTTAGACTAATTACAAATAGAAAAATTAAAAATAATACTCTAGCCATGTTAATTCAGCAATTCTAAAATGAAAGAGGATTGAATTGGTTAGTTTTGGTGGAATCCGGAAAACTTAGCCTCCCATAGCTTCCTTTGGAACCACCGGTATCAGTTGCGGGTTCTACTATCGGATCATCCTCGCAAGAGGACATAAAAAAACCAAGAATCAGGAATATTAGTAAATTTTTTCTCACAGTTATTTATATTTATTCTAAATAACGACACAAATGTAGGCTTGCAAAAGCAATCCTCCAAGCTTATTTAGAATTATTTTAAATAAAATAAATTTTAAAATTAAACACACTAATTATCAGATAAGTAGCATTTAAAATCTAACAATTAATTAGTTTGTTTGTATATTACAATGTCAAATAATCAAACTCTAATTTTATAAAAAGTGAATAATAAAAATAACTCCAGAGCTCATTTCAAGCTTCCTGTTTTTTTTGCATTAGCAGTTATCTGTGGCATTTTTATTGGCGCCATCATGAATGGCAGCAACAATAAAACCAACATCACCCAAAGCTTTAAAAAATATGCTGAGATATTGAATTATGTCCAGAATGATTACGTGGATACGGTCAACATAGAAGAGCTGGTTGATTATTCCATTGTGAAAATGCTGGAAAAACTTGATCCTCATACAGCATATATTCCTAAGAAAGATATTGACATTGCAAGATCTCAGCTGGAAGGAGATTTTGAAGGGATTGGAATAGAATTCAACATTATTAAAGACACAATATATGTTGTTGCTCCTATCAGTGGAGGGCCTTCTGAATCCGTTGGATTGATGGCCGGTGACAAAATCATAAAAGTAGATGATAAGAATGTAGCCGGTATAGGAATTACCAATGGCGATGTATTTTCTAAACTTAGAGGCCCTAAAGGAACAAAAGTTAAGGTTACTGTGGCACGCAAGAACACAGCCAAACCTCTTGACTTTACCATTACCAGAGATAAAATACCTACCTTCTCCGTAGATGTCAGCTACATGATAGATGCTAACACAGGTTACATTAAAGTAAGTAGGTTTTCTGCCAATACATATACAGAATTTAAGCAAGCTTTAACTGATCTTAAGGCAAAAGGTATGAAACAACTTGTGATTGACCTTAAGGACAATCCCGGAGGATATATGGATAGAGCCACTAAAATGGCTGACGAATTTCTTGACGAGCGTAAGCTGATTGTATATACTCAGGGAAAAGATGCCAGATATAATTCCAGAGTAGAAGCATATATGCCTGGTAGTTTTGAAAAAGGTGCCATTATCGTCTTGTTAAATGAAGGTTCAGCTTCTGCTTCCGAGATTGTTGCCGGTGCATTGCAGGATAATGACAGAGCTCTGATAGTTGGAAGAAGATCATTTGGTAAAGGACTTGTTCAGATGCCTATACCATTATCTGACGGCTCAGAACTTAGATTAACGATTTCCAGGTACTATACACCTAGCGGAAGAAGTATACAAAAGCCTTATGACAAAAATGATACTGAATCTTACGGTACAGAGTTACTTAAGAGGTATCAGCATGGGGAGTTTTTCCACTCTGATAGTATCAAATTCAACGATTCATTGAAATACACTACCCTTAAGGGAAGAACAGTTTATGGTGGCGGAGGAATTATGCCCGACATCTTTGTTCCGAGAGACACCACCGCATATACAGGATACCTTGTTGAGCTATTCAACAAAAATATTATCAGAGAATATACTTTAGATTACTATTCCAACAACAAGGCAGATTTGAAGAAAATGGCGCTGGAAGATTACAGAAAGAATTTCAAGGTTACTGACAAAATGTTGAAGGAGGTAATTGACCTTGCCACAAGATCAGGGATTAAGTATAAAGAAAGTGAGTATAATAAATCTAAAGAATTTTTGAAGATGAACATTAAGGCCTATATAGCCAGAAGTGTATGGGGTAACCCAGGATTCTTCCCTATCATTAATGAAACCGATGAGGTTTACAACGCTGCATTGAAGCAGTTTGATAAGGCCCGGGAATTAGCCGAAGCAAAGAAAAATTAAAATATGTAGGGACAAGGCATGCCTTGTCCCTTTTTTTTAAATATCCCCTTGTCCCTTTTTTTTAAATATTCGCCTTGTCCCTTTTTTTAAATATCCCCACTGTCCTTTTTTATAAAATATCCGCCTTGTCCCTTTTTTTTAAATCCCCTCCTACAAATTTCAAACACCAACAACGCCTTTAATCGTTAACCCTAAATAACCAAGAAAAAAAATGTAAATAATCTTTTTAAAATTTCATTGGACCAATATAATTTTACATCCGTTCAGAAAATATTCTGAAAAACTAACCGCTTTCAATCAGCTAAATCAGGAGACGGTTATATTAAAAATCTTATCATTTTAATCAGTGGCCTTTGCTGAAATTGACCTTACCGGATCAGTTGTAGTCTTTTTATGTTTAGACAAAAACTGATTCGGTCTCCTGAGATTTAAAAATTAAATTTCCAATTTTATTTAATGTAGGGACAAGGCATGCCTTGTCCCTACGAAAATTAATAACGGAACTGGCAATTCAATAATACAGGCATCAAAATTTATATACCTTCTCCGGGGTTACGCACCAATCCATTTTCACGTCAAATGGATTTAAATCTTCAATGATTTCAATAGGTTCAAAAAAACATAACCCAACCTTCAATACATCCCTTCTGCAATTGGATAAAAATCTATCATAAAACCCTTTACCATAACCAACACGGTTGCCCTGAAGATCAAAGGCAAGCATTGGCAATAAAACCATGTCAATGTTCAGCTCATTTACATTTACTGCATTTACCGGTTCTGGTATCCCCCACTTATTTTTTGACAAATCAGTATCTTTAGTAAAAAGTAAAGACTCCATGGTAGAAGATGCAAAATCAGCCTTCGGAACGACAAGCTTTACATGTGGAAACTCTGAAAAAATTTTATTAATTATATGAGCTGTATTAATCTCGGCCTTTTCTTCGATAGGAAGAAATACATGTACATAACCCTTGACACGCTGAGAAAAATGACGAAAAAATAATTCGGAAAGCTTAAGGCTATTATCCTCTGCTTCATAAAGTGAAAGGTATGACCTTTTCTCCAGAAACAATTTTCTTATATCCGCTTTAAGCATTCGTTTCTAAAATATTAAACCTATAATCAAATGGATCTAATATGGATAGTTGACTAATAAAATCAGGGTTAGAAATTAAGAAGTTCAGAAAGTTATCATGTCGTTCTTGTAATCCATCACCAGGGAATAGTTTAGATTTAATTCCATTGATCTGTGCTATTGCTACATCACTCTTTTTCTCTGCTGCTTTTTTAACCTTTTTCCTAATACTCTCAATAGAAGATTCAGCTTTTTTAGCTTCTGCATGCACAAAAGCCTCTAAGGTTTTATCTATAGCAGCCGCTTTATCAGCCATTGAAGCAAAAATTCTTTTTAATTCAACTTCTTCTACTGCCATATCATCATAATTAGTTTCACTATCTGATGAAAGGTATTTCTCTTTCAATTCAGATATTTCAGAGAAAAAATCTATTGCAGACATTCGCAGCTTTTGAATTTTTCTATTCACCCCTTCATTTACCACCATTGCGCTCAAGCGTGGTACTAACAAAGGAAACTCCTCTCCTGTCTCTTGAAACATGTTCTTTAACTCAAGCCAATAGATAATCTCCGCCGGCCCTCCTACATAAGCAATGTTTGGAAGAATAGTTTCCTGGTATAATGGACGCAGTACAACGTTAGGACTAAAGTTTTCCGGAAAATCGTTGACAAATAAATCAATCTCAGCAACAGGAATTGTAATATCTGTATTCAAAACTTTGAGCTCCTCACCTTCTCTAATTATCCGCTCTCGAATGCCATTTGACATATAAAACAAGTTGACCTCTCTTGGATTAACCTGTATTTTATAACCCTTACTATCCAGACTTGAGATAACTTCTGAAATGGTTTTAAAACTAAAGCTCTCCTTTAGTTCCTTCTTTATAGCAGGTGCAAAAAGACTTTTTAAATTTCTATCGTCACCATCTATTATCAGCAGTCCTTCTTCGCCAAAAAGTGTATTGACAAACTTACGTGTTGCCTCAGACAAATTGCGGGAAGTTAAATAATGTTCTGCATATGATTTTACCTCTTCCGGTAATGTATCTGCCAAAGACCTTATGCCTTCAGTCTTAAACCTTCCCACCGGGCCGGATTGATCATCTGACCATTCATATTTTTTACCAAATAGATGAAAGTGATTTATCTCGGCAAAGTCATGATCTTCGCTGGCCATCCAATACACCGGAATAAAATTAAATTCAGGATATAACTTTGCAAGTTTTGTACAGATACTTATTACAGAAACTATTTTATAAATAAAATAAACAGGACCTGTAAATAAATTAAGTTGATGACCGGTAGTAACTGTAAAGGTATTGGGGCTGTTCAGTAATTCAATGTTTGATTTTATCTTGTCTGATTTCTCAATTCCATTGTACTGACGTATTAAAGCATCTTGCAGTGTAGCTCTTTTTTCCGTTGAAAACTTTTTCCTCTCAGCCTTAACTTTAAAATTCTTCTGTGTAGGGAATAGATCATAAAACTCTCTCACATTTTCATTCTGAGAAAGGTAATCCAGATAAAGAGAAGAAAATACTCCTATGTTTGATGGATCGATTTTTGTCACCCTCATGAAAAATAAATTAAAAAAATAAAGCAACTCTAAATTACCTCAGCATACAGATCAAATTCTGCTGCATCAATAATCTTTACATTAACAAAATCTCCGGATCTCAAATAAATATCTTTTGCCGGTATCAGTACTTCATTATCCACTTCCGGAGAATCAAATTCCGTCCTTCCTATAAAATACCCACCCTCTTTTCTATCAACTAATACCTTAAATGTCTTACCTATCTTAGCTTTATTTAACTCCAGAGAAATGCCTTCCTGTAAAGCCATTACTTCATCCGCTCTTTCCTGTTTTACATCAGCAGGGATATTATCTTCTAAAGTATGTGAATGTGTCTGCTCTTCATGAGAATAAGTAAACACACCTAAACGATCGAATCTATTTCTTTCAACAAACTGCAACAGCTCCTCAAAATCTTCTTCTGTTTCTTCCGGATGACCTGTAATCAATGCTGTACGAATAGCGATACCGGAGACTTTTTCTCTGATAGTATCAAGCAATTCCTGAGTACGTTTGGCTGTAATACCCCGACGCATTAATTTCAGCATTTTATCAGATGCATGTTGTAAAGGCATATCCAGGTATTTGCAGATATTACTTCTCTCATTCATCACATCTAAAACCTCCAAAGGAAATTGAGAAGGAAAAGCATATTGTAATCTTATCCATTCTACGCCATTTACATCTGATAATCGCTTTAATAAATCGGCAAGATCTCTTTTTCCATTAAGATCCAAGCCGTAGTAAGTTAAATCCTGGGCGATAAGAATAATTTCTTTTGTGCCGTTTTTGACCAGGTTTTTAGTTTGGGTTATCAACTCTTCTGCAGGACGGGAAACATGTTTACCCCTCATCACCGGAATAGCGCAAAAAGAACATGGACGGTCGCAACCTTCAGAAATTTTAAGGTACGCAAAGTGTCTGGGAGTGGTGATCAATCTTTCACCTACCAGTTCATGCTTATAGTCAGCCTTGAATTTTTTAAGAAGAAGAGGCAGATCATTAGTACCAAAGAAGGCATCAACAGCCGGAATCTCTTTTTCAAGATCTTCTTTATACCGTTGAGATAAACATCCCGTCACATATACCTTATCAACCATTCCTGCCTCCTTCGCATCTACATATCTCAGGATGGTATCGACTGATTCCTGCTTGGCATTATCTATAAAACCACAGGTATTTATAATTACAACATTACAATCATCCTTTTTGGATTCATGTATTGCATCAATATTATTCCCTCTAAGCTGAGTCAGGATATTTTCTGAATCCACCAGATTTTTGGAACAACCTAATGTAACTATATTGACTTTTGTTTTCTGATTACCTTTGGTTTTCATATTTAAGTTTAAAGCTTATAGTTAAAAGCTTAAAGTATTTAAATCGTAATTAGTAAATCGTAACTCTTAAAATTCAATGGTATTGAGCCATATAATCTATCTCTACAACCACTTCTACCAGTTGACCAATCCCTACTGTAACAGGAAATACAAATCCATCAGAAGACAGCTTAGCAAATAGCCTTTCGTTTTCTTTTACAACGAAAGTATATTTCCCCGGCACTAATGGTATTTTAAATTCTCCCTGATCATTTGACATTATACAATCCAAAGGCTCAGCATAAATGTTTTTTATAAAGTTACCTTCGGCAAAATCGACTTCCTTTTGAGAAATACGGGGATAGATCAACAATTCTCGCTGCACCAAAACCATTCGACCATTATCTTTAATTTCACCTTTGGAATTAAAGTTTCCTTCTTTAAAAATTACTTTACCTTTAACACCTATGGTTGTATCAGGAGAAATGTGAGGTTTTGGAGAAGTAATTAAAGGAGGTTTTCCGCATGCAGAAATCAAGGCAGTAATTGCGAGTAGATATTTAACCCTTCTTAAAAAGAGAATCAACAAATTCATATTTGTTAAACACCTGAAGATCATCCATTTTCTCCCCGACACCAATATATTTTACCGGAATTTTAAACTGATCGCTTATTCCAAGCACCACACCACCTTTAGCAGTACCATCCAATTTGGTTATTGCAAGTGAACTTACCTCTGTAGCTTTGGTAAATTCTGTTGCCTGAATAAATGCATTTTGCCCTGTACTTCCATCTAACACCAGCATAACATCATGCGGAGCTTCAGGAATAAATTTCTGAATTACCCTTTTAATTTTAGAGAGCTCATTCATCAGGTTAACTTTGGTGTGCAGTCTTCCTGCGGTATCAATTATTACAAGGTCCGCTTTTTGATCTACCGCCTGTTTCACTGCATCGAATGCCACAGAAGCAGGATCAGTATTCATTCCATGAGAAATTACCGGCACACCAACTCTTTCTCCCCACATTTTTAACTGGTCTACAGCTGCAGCTCTGAAAGTATCTGCAGCACCAAGTACCACATTATGTCCTCTGCTTTTAAATTGATGAGCTAATTTGCCTATTGTTGTAGTTTTCCCAACCCCATTGACACCTACTACCAGAATTACATAAGGACCATTTACTTTTGGAATCGTAAAATCTTTAAGATCTTCCGTATTATTTTCAGCTAACAAAGCAGCAATCTCTTCTTTCAGGATTTTATCAAGGTCGGAAGCAGTAACATACATATCCCTTGCCGCACGCTCCTCGATTCTTTTTATTATTTTTAAAGTGGTTTGCACACCCACATCAGAGGTAACAAGTAATTCTTCAAGTTCATCCAACACTTCATCATCCACTTTACTTTTACCCACCATGGCTTTCGTGAGCTTGGAAAAAATATTATCCTTTGTTTTTTCCAGACCTTTATCCAGCGACTCTTTTTTATCTTTCGAAAAAAAACCAAACATTGACATGGGAATAAAATTTACTTGTCCTAAAATAATAAAAAAGTCCCATAAGGGACTTTTGTTTAATATTTGATTTTAACAGGAATTACTTTTTTAAAGCTTCCTGAACCTGATCAACAGGTACAATTTCTTCTTTAAAAGTGTAAGAACCGGTTTTTTCCGATTTCACAGCTTTAATGATTTTAGCATATCCTTTTCCGGCATCTGCTTTCTTAAGGGTAGCAACTACTTTCTTTGCCATGATTACTTAATTTCTTTGTGAACTGTATATTTTTTAAGAACAGGATTGTATTTTTTTAGTTCTATTCTCTCAGGTGTGTTTTTCCTGTTTTTAGTAGTAATATACCTGCTTGTACCTGGTTGCCCGGTTGTTTTATGCTCGGTACACTCTAGTATCACCTGAATTCTATTTCCTTTCTTAGCCATCTTAAATTAGGATAAATCCTTCGGTTAAATTATAAAATCTTAAACTAACATTCCATTTTCTCTCGCTTCTTTCAATACAGCTGATATCCCTTTCTTATTGATTGTGCGGATAGCAGTAGTTGAAAGTTTTAGCGTTACCCATTTATTCTCTTCAGGAATAAAAAATCTCTTTTTCTGAAGGTTCGGATAGAATTTTCTCTTTGTTTTATTATTAGCATGAGAAACATTATTTCCGATCCTCGTCCTCTTTCCTGTAATTTGACAAACTCTAGCCATTTTTCTTAATAAATTAAAATATAGGGTTGCAAATATCTCAAAAATTAAAATAAATCACAAACAATCTTTTTATTTTTTGTGTGTATCTACAGGTCCTCAAAACAACAAAATCAGGGCCTTTTCTGGTTTTTTTTAAAGCCATAAGGACAATGTCTGCATCCATTTTTGCAGCAATAACCTCTGGACATAAGATACTTAGCAGTAAAAACCAATAATCCCTGCTCATTAAAATAGAAATCTTCACCTTCTTTGAGGTTTTGTATGGAATTATTCATAGGGGTAGAAACTTAATTAGAGGTAATCCCTGAAGATTTACTAAATTTGCCCTCCCCTGTAAATTTACTGATTCATTTTTATGAGCTAAGAGATTAACAGGAAATTCTTATTGAAAAGTTTAATTTAAAAATAAAAAATGATGACAGGTACAATATCTGAAGCAAAACAGGCAATGGAATTAGAGGATAAGTATGGAGCGCATAATTATCATCCCCTGCCTGTAGTGTTATCAAAAGGTGAAGGAGTATACCTTTGGGATGTTGATGGAAAGCGATATTTTGACTTTTTATCCG
Source organism: Cytophagaceae bacterium (assembly GCA_046290815.1). Classification (GTDB taxonomy): domain Bacteria; phylum Bacteroidota; class Bacteroidia; order Cytophagales; family Cytophagaceae; genus JBKBUF01. Next base: position 120,455 of record JBKBUF010000008.1, read on the forward strand.
CATATAGTGCAGTAAATCAAGGGCATTGTCATCCTAAAATTGTTAATGCCATGATCCGCCAGGCCCAAACACTTACGCTAACCAGCAGGGCTTTTTATAATAATAGACTAGGAGAATGTGAGAAATTTATTGCAGAATACTTTGGCTATGACAAGGTTTTGATGATGAATTCCGGTGCAGAAGCTGTAGAAACTGCTATAAAACTTGCCAGAAAATGGGCCTATACAGTTAAAGGGGTAAAAAAAGATGAGGCTAAAATCATTGTTGTGGAAAGAAACTTCCATGGTAGAACAACAGGTATAATTGCAGCCTCGACTGATCCCGATTCTACTTCAGATTTCGGACCATTTACACCAGGATTCATTAAAATTCCTTATGATGATATCCCGGCAATGGAGAAAGCAATCAGTACGCCAGATGTATGTGCAGTTTTAATGGAGCCTATTCAGGGAGAAGCAGGTGTTTATGTTCCGGCAGAAGGATACCTCAAAAAAGTGGAAGAGCTTTGCAGAAAAAACAATTTACTGTTTATTGTGGACGAGATCCAGACAGGCATCGGCAGAACAGGGAAATTATTGGCAAGTAACTACGAAAACGTGAGGCCTGATATTTTAATTTTAGGCAAAGCACTTTCAGGGGGAACATATCCTGTATCTGCTATATTGGCTGATGACCCGATTATGTTAACAATTAAGCCTGGTCAGCATGGTAGTACATTTGGAGGAAACCCTATAGCCTGCGCTGTAGCAATTGCCTCTTTGGAGGTGATAAAAGATGAAAAGCTGACTGAAAATGCTGCGCGCTTAGGTGAAATCTTTAGAAACAGAATGCTCCGGTTAAAATCCAAATCACCATATGTAGTTGCTGTCAGAGGGAAAGGTTTATTAAATGCGGTGGTGATTAAACCAAAAGAAGATGGTAAAACAGCATGGGATGTTTGTGTTAGCTTGATGGAAAACGGATTATTGGCAAAACCAACCCATGGTGATATTATTCGTTTTGCGCCACCTTTAGTCATTAATGAGCAACAGCTTAATGAATGTTGTGATATTATTGAAAAGGTAATTTTAAGTTTCTAGTTTAAAGTTTAAAGTTTGACTTCATTCATAATTTATAATTCATCATTCATTAATTACAACCATGCGTCGCCCAAGAAGAAACAGAAAAAATGCAGCTGTCAGAGCATTAGTGAGAGAACATAAAGTATCGGTGAATGACCTGATATATCCTGTTTTTTTGCAAGCCGGAAAAAACGAAAGATCAGAAATAAACTCCATGCCCGGAATATACAGGTATAGTCCTGACCTTCTGATTAAAGAAATAGAATTATGCATGAAGCTTGGCATAAAATCATTTGCAATATTTCCGAAAATTGATGAATCGCTTAAGGATAGCCATGCAAGGGAAAGCTACAATGAAAAAGGTCTATATTTAAAAACCATAAAGCAGATAAAAGAAGAGCTTCCGGAAGCATGCATCATGACTGATGTTGCTATGGACCCTTACAGTTCGGATGGTCATGACGGGATAGTGCAGAATGGAGAAATATTAAATGATGAAACATTGGTGGTGCTCGGCAAGATGGCCCTGGCTCAGGCACGTGCCGGAGCTGATATACTCGGCCCATCAGATATGATGGATGGAAGAGTGGGCTACATCAGAGATTTGCTGGATTCAGAAGGATTCACTAAAGTTTCTATCATGTCCTACACAGCTAAATATGCAAGTGCTTTCTATGGACCATTCAGAGATGCTTTGGATTCAGCACCTAAATCAGGAGACAAAAAGACATATCAGATGGATCCGGCAAACCAGACAGAGGCCTTAGTCGAAGCCGAGCTTGACTTTGCTGAGGGGGCAGATTTTCTGATGGTAAAACCTGCATTGGCTTACCTGGACGTCATTAAACTTTTGTACGACAATTTTGAGATTCCTATAGCGGCCTACAATGTTAGCGGAGAATATGCCATGATAAAAGCAGCAGCAGAAAAAGGCTGGATTGACGGGGAAAAGGCTATGTTTGAGAGTCTTTTAAGTATAAAAAGAGCGGGAGCAAAAATTATCCTCTCCTATTTTGCTAAAGAGTTCGCTGTTCTTGAAACATATTAAGCAATGATTATTAGAATCATTGCTTAACTATTTTGTATTGCACCATTTCAGTTTCAGAGTACAATTTGAGCAAATAAATTCCAGCTTCATACTCTGAAATATTTAACTGAAATTTATTTCCTTCCATTTTTCCGGCAGCCATCTTTTGTCCTAAGGAGGAATATATCTCATAATTCAGATTGGTACTCATTCCTACGGTTTCCACATTTATCATTGATGAAGCAGGATTAGGATATATAAACACCTTCTTTTCTTCAGCCAGAATTTCATCCTCGGTCCCGGTGATATTCCTAACACCCACAGCATAATAAATCCCCCACATGGCATAATCCTGAACAAGAAACAGCCCTTCTATTCCGGTAATTTTATCACTTTCCAATAATGCAGCAACTATTACTGGTCGGGTTTCTGACAACCAGGTGGTGAATATAACTTCCTCATCAATTTTATTATAACAGGGCCAGCCGATGAAATTATTTTCAGCAATCAGGCTGATTTCATTTTTCTCCATATTGCAGCCGGCAATTGCCCATATTTGTTCAATGCTATTTTCATAATCGAAAGCGAATATTTCCGGAGAGTTTTTACTGAACACCGGATTACCTATGCTTTCTCCCGGGCCAAGATTAGGAAGGATTTTAAAAATTTCACCATCGCCAAAATCATTGGTTTTGTTATCCCATACCTTCATCACATATATATCCCAGAAATCAATATCCTCTCCGCTTTCATTTTTAATGATATTATGAGCATCATACATCAGATATTCTCCTGAATAATCCCATTCCAATGCATCTGCATAAACAGGACCACCGGATTTCACTCCAGGAGTAAAAGTGGGATTGTAAATTTTATACTGGACTATTTCCATACCCACCAGATCGAATATAAAAATAGATGTATCATGAGCTATAGTTACAGCAGCCAGTTTCTTTCCATCTTTAGAAACCGATACATTGGACCACACCGGAGTATTTTCGACAACCGTGATTCCTGCAGGACTTCCGGGAGATGTATTTATTCGACAGATTGTGTTATCATTTCTGATAAAATATGCCTTGTCTCCTGCATCGGTAACACTTGGTTTATTAGAAACAATTTTTCCAGTTAAGGTAGTAAAGGTAGTTTCGTTGGTAGCAACTCTCATAAGACCGGGCGTAGTGTTTGGTCTTTCATTATAACACATAAAATATTCCTGACCAGGATTTACGGGCAAGGTGTGTACATATTCCCCTCCGGTTTCTCCAACTATACCTACGGCATCAAAGGCAAGAACAGCCTGGGCAGCTTGTCCGGAATTGTCTCCAAATAAATCCTTTGCAGATTGAATCACTGCAAGTCTGAGATCGATAAATTTTGAACTTTGAGTAAGGTATATTGTAAGTGCTCTGTAAAAAACATTCGCAGCATTTTTTTTCCCTATGGCCGTTGCAAACTTATAGAATGCCCAGTTAGGTATTCCACTGTTTATATGCACCCCACCATTATCTGCAGAGCCGGTATATTTTTCATCCATATGTCTTGGCTGGTAACCAAGGTGTGAAAGATTGCTCCCGCCATTATGGGGATCTTCTAAAGATCTTAATGCACCGGAGGTCCATTTTTCAGGCCTGACCACATCTTCACCAATTAACCAGTCAGTCGAATCCATCATAAAGCCGAATATATCAGCGATTGATTCATTGATAGCACCGGACTCGCCCTGATATCGAAGGTTTGCCGAATTCTGGACCACACCATGTGTCATTTCATGTCCTGCTACATCCAGTCCACCTGCAAGAGGCTTAAAATATTCATCTCCGTTTCCATAGTGAATAAATTTGGTACTCCAATATGCATTACCCATTTCTTCACCCGTTTCATCCACTACATTTATGATAGAATATATTGTTCCTCCTTTTCCATCTATGGAATTTCTGTTGTGAGCATTTTTAAAATATTCATAAGCCACCCCTGCATTGTAATGCGCAGACACTGCTACCGGATTGTTCCATGTATTGTCTGCAGAAGTTATTTTCTCAATGATGAAGTTGTTACCATAAGTACCTTTTGCATCCATGGTAACTATCAAACCGTTTTTTAATTCCTGACTATACATTGGCCTTGAAACATCTTCAAGAAGATACGTTTCTCCCTCCTGATATGTATGAATGGTACGTTGCTCTCCATTAAGGTCTGTTCCGGTGGCAATTCTTGGACCATCTACATGACAACCATTTTTATAAAAATTAAGTATTGTACCTGTTTTAGCATTTATCACATATTCCCATGACTCTTTAAAATTTGCTTGAATAGAAATCGTATATGCCAAAATATAACTCCTGATCAACGCATTATCCTCGTATATTACCTTTTCCACAACCGGTCCTTTGTACTCGAGTAAAGACTTCTCAAATTCAGTCAACTCCCTAAATCTGGTTTTTGATTTGAGATGATTGACTACTATGGTAACAGCAGACTGTTTATCTAACGCTGCTACAGTGTCTACATCACCATTTACCATGTAGTAATTACCGTTAAAAATTTCACCATAACCCGAAGAGTTCAGGTGTAAAACTATTTCTGAGTTATAAACCGGAATGCCCTTATAATTTTGAGAAAATCTGGCATGCGTTTTACCTAAAGCATCCGGTAGGAACTCTTTAAAACTAAAATGCGCTTCAGGATTTTTTATGCCGGTGATATTAGATATCTCCTGAAGGAACTTATAACATGCATCTTTTTTATCGGTTCGTAGCTCCAGTCTTGCAGTGGTAGAGTTGTTGATTGAAACAAATACAGGAAGCCCTGTTTCTTTATTTTTTATCAATTCCTTTACAACGAAATTTTGATTCTTTCTTTGAGCTGATAATCTTTGATGAAGGCTAGCAGAATTTTTATCTTCCACTGCTTTTCTGAAATCAATCCTATTTCTTCCGTCGATTTGCCTGGACCGCTGTGCAGGAAAATTCAGCAATGTATCCTTATGCTTCTTTAAGTCAAAACCTGATTTATTCTGCGCATTAAGAAAAAAAGAATAAAAAAATAAAGGCAGGAAAATCTTAAACAAATTAGAGTTAATATTTTTCATTGTAGATTGTTTAATTCAGAATAAAAGCAAATAGTATGTGCGTATTACAAAATAAAAATAAAATGCGAAAAAACCTAAGTGTCATACTATTGGAACAAATCCTCATCACGCACCACCATTAAAATTGAATGCTGAGGCACTATAAAATATTTTTCTTTATTATATGATATTTCAAAGGCCCCACTTTGAAGATATATAGCAAGATCACCTTCTTTAACCTGTAAAGGAATATTCTTTACCTTATCCTCTTTCTCTTTCCACGGCTCTTCATAAGAATCTCCTGAAGGCAAGGGAACGGGAAATCCCGGACCAACTTTTATAATGTACCCACTTTGAACTTTTTCTTTCTCCTGAACGCCAGGAGGTAAGTACAAACCACTATTGGTTTTATCATTAACAGACCGAGGCTTAATTAGTACTTTATCTCCTACGACTATAATTTTATCTAACGCTTTATCTATTGACAGATCCATATTTCGGTATTAAATCACAAAAATAACAAATGTTGAATAAATATTACTTTTCTTTTATTCCCCTTGTCATTTCTTTTTTACCGGGAGGACCAGGGAGTGTTTCAACAATAAAACTTGCTTGCTTTAAATTTCTTTTAAATTGTCCTTGTGCACAATATGTAACCAATATCCCACCTGGCTTTAATATGGCATATAACTTTTCAATATTTGAAAAATCCCAAATTTCAGATTGCTTGGATGGGGCAAAAGCATCAAAATATATTATATCTGCAAAACCCGGAACATAAGAATAATCTTCAAGCCTGCTTTTTATTTTAAGAAAACAAAAATTCTGCATTTGAATTTCGTGAGAAAACTCTGCAGAATGCATTTTGTAAAATTTTTCTTTGAAAGGGGAAAGCTGTGTGGATTCTGTATAATTTAATTCTTTGACAAGTCGAATATCTAAAGGATAAGGCTCGAGTGTTATGTAATTAATCGATTTTGCTTTCATACAAGAATGATGAAGCGTAAGCAAACCATTCAAACCTGTCCCAAAGCCAACCTCAAAAACATTGATTGTTTTCTCAACTATTAAATCCAATCCGTTTTTTATAAAAACATATTCAGACTCCTGCATAGCGCCATGGTGAGAATGATATGTTTCATTTAGCTCACTGTTAAGAATGGTATGGGAACCATCACCAGAAACCAAAAGCCTGTGAATTGACATCGAGTTATTCTTTTATTACAACCGCTTCAGGAAAGGTAAAATAAAATGTTGTTCCAATGGCAGGATCAGATTCCACCCATATCCGGCCACCGTTTTCATCAATAATTTTCTTAACGATTGAAAGACCAAGCCCGGTACTTTCCAGAATATTTGTTTTTTCACTAATGGAATTGTAGCTGTTAAACACCTGGTCCATATGATCGGAGGAAATACCTTTCCCATTATCTTTTACAAAAATACCCACATATCCCGGCTCATTAAATATTCCGATTCTGACAATACCACAATCTTTATCATTATACTTAATTGCATTGCCAATTAAGTTTTGAAAAACCTGTAATAAACTGACTTTTTGGAATTTTAACACCGGCAGGTTTTCTTCCTTATTTATTTTAAAGTTCTCAGGTATTAATAGGTTTGATGTTACTTCATCAATTATATCGCTTACTCTTACTTTTTCTTTCAGGAAATCCTTACCTCCGTTTCTTGCTGATTGAAGAATTCCCGTAATTAAATCTTTCATTACAGAAATCTGCTGTTGCATCATCTGAAATAACTCCTCCTTCCGTGTATCAAGAGTATTCCCACTCTCCATTTTCATAAGCCTTATTAAACCGCTAAGCCTGTTTAAGGGAGCTTTAAGATCATGTGAAACTACGGCAGCAAATCTGTTAAGTGCCTCATTAGAATTATCCAACTGCTCTACCTTTTCTTTTAATATACTTTGGGATTGCACCAGATTATCGGTCATGGAATTAAATGAATCTGCCAATTTTCCAAATTCATTATTTTGTGATACCTGTACCCTTTGTGACAAATCGCCATTACTGATTTTTTCAGCGGCATCTGTTATTAATTTGACAGGTTGAATATATCTTTCAGTAATCAGATAAAGGAAGCCAAGTAAAATCAAAACTATGGATATGCTGATTATAATTACAATTCTCTTTAACTTTTCAACCGGCTCAAGCGCTTCCTTTGCATCTATTTTGGTCATGATAATCCATGACGTTTCGTCTATTGGAGAAATAGCAGCGAAAGTTTTCACACCTCTGTAATCGATAAAATTATCAGAATACCCCTTTTTTAATGCCAGGAATTTTCCTGACAGGCTATCCGATATAGGCACTGCAAATTTTAAAGGTCTTTTAAAAACAAATCTGGTATTGGAGATAAAAACAATAGAATCATTTTTTTCTTTGAAAATTATAGTTTCTCCGGTTCGGTTAAGCCCCGCATAATCGGTGCATAAACCCATGATATCTGAGGCATCATATTCAACCAAAAGACCCGCCACAATTTCGTTGTTCACAAACACAGGAGCAGATAGTAAGTTTTTAAGTTTAAAATTTTCGGTTAGGTACAGATCATGCAGACATCTTTCACCGTCGAGGGCATGGATAAAGGAAACTTTGTTTTTGAATTCCTTCTCTGATGAGAAAGGATCGGTGGAGGCAATGATTGTTCCGGCAGTATCTAAAAGATAAAAATTTCCCAACCCTGCAAAGCCGGTTTTTGTGTAATATAATGTTCTTGTAATCTCATCTTTAATGGAAGCATCATTTGTAGTCAGAAATTTCTGCAATGTATTTTGCAAATAAGGTGATGATGAAATAAGCTTAATTTCATCTTTTCTTTTCTGAAGGATATCTTTCAATCTGTTTTCCTTAGCAATTGTTAAAGACGCAAGATGATTTCTGGTATTATCCAGGAATACAGATTTAAAATAGTAATAATAAAAACCACCACCGATTGTACCGATGGCAAGACTAATAATTACAAAAAATAAAAGTATTTCGGTTTTTAACTTCATTCACTGCTTGTTTATAGCAGTTCATTGTTTGCAAGACAAATAAAGCTTGAATTGAGCAAAGACTGTTTGTTGTATTTGAACCTGTCGCCATTAATATCAACAACTATCCCACCTGCTGCTTCAACTATTGCCTGACCTGCTGCAGTATCCCATTCCATGGTAGGCCCGTGACGATAATAAATGTCAGCCTGACCCTCTGCAACTTTGCAAAATTTTAATGAACTGCCTATCGACACTTTCTCTTTAATCGAATATTTTCTCAAAAAATTATCTTCTTCTGCTGAAGAATGTGATTTACTGCCAATTGCAATTAAATCAACCTTTCCCTTTCCGGCAAAAATTTTTGACAGATTTCCCTGTTCAGATTTATACGCAAAGCTTCCGTCAGAGTAATACAAAGTATCAAAAACCGGAGCATAAATTACTCCAAACACCGGAAAACCATTGGTTACCAAAGCAATGTTTACGGTAAATTGCCCATTTCGGTTAATAAACTCTTTTGTGCCATCCAATGGGTCTACGAGCCAGAAAGTAGAATAGCCGGACCTGACTTCATAAGGAACCTCTTTTTCTTCTTCGGAAACCACCGGAATTGAAGGAAATAATCTCTTTAGTGAATTTACTATTATTTCATTTGACCTTTGGTCAGCCAAAGTCAAAGGTGAGCGATCATCTTTTAAAGAAACCTTAGAATTAAACTCAGGATTATTATATACTTCCAGTACTATTTTTCCTGCCTCGGTTGCAATCTTGGCAATCTGCTGAATATCATTTGCTAACAAACTCATTTACAAAAAACTATATGGTGGTTTCAAATTTAATATTTTTTACTGACAGACTGCCTTAATTTATTTAAAAAGTGCTATTTTTGTAGTTCAATTTTATTTGAATGGATAATATTCATCCTATTTTTGACAAGATTCTAAAAAGAGAAGATAAGGAAGCTTTGCTCAACCAAAAAGCAGTTGTAATCTGGATGGTTGGGCTATCGGGCTCTGGAAAAAGCACCATAGCTAAAGCATTGGAGCAAGAGCTGAACCAAAAAGGAATCTTAACGCAATTACTTGACGGAGATAATTTAAGAACAGGAATAAATAATAATCTTGGTTTTTCTGAAGAGGATAGAATTGAGAATATTCGTCGTGCAGCGGAGGTATCAAAGTTATTTCTGAATTGCGGTATTGTAACAATCTGTTCTTTGATCAGTCCGACTGAATCCATCAGGTCAATAGCCAAAAAAATCATCGGTGAGAATGATTACTTTGAAGTTTTCGTTAATTGTCCATTCGAGGTTTGTGAACAAAGAGATGTGAAGGGATTGTATAAAAAAGCCCGAAATGGGGAACTTAAAAATTTTACTGGTCTTGACTCTCCGTTTGAGCAACCTGAAAAACCTGCTGTTGAAGTCAGAACAGATTTAAAATCACTGGAAGAATGTAAGAATGACATATTAAATGTCGTTTATAAAAGAATTAAAAAATAATTTGACAATTGCAGTATTAATACTGAGCTAATTAAACTATGAGTTCCTATAATTTAAGTCACCTTAAGCAGCTTGAAGCCGAAGCCATTTTCATAATGAGAGAAGTTGCTGCGCAATTTGAAAGACCGGTTCTTTTATTCTCCGGGGGAAAAGACTCCATTGTTATGGTCAGACTTGCTCAAAAAGCATTTTGGCCTGCAAGACTACCTTTTCCTTTGATGCATATTGATACCGGCCACAATTTCCAGGAAGCCATCGAATTCCGTGATCAGCTTGTAGACAAAATCGGAGCGAAACTGATAGTAAAATATGTGCAGGAGTCGATCGATAAAGGAAGAGCTGTTGAAGAAAAGGGACCTAATCCAAGCAGAAATGCTCTTCAAACAATAACACTTCTTGATGCAATAGAAGAAATGAAATTTGATGCTTGTTTTGGTGGGGCCAGAAGAGACGAAGAAAAAGCAAGAGCCAAAGAAAGATTTTTCTCTCATAGGGATGAATTCGGGCAATGGGATCCTAAAAACCAAAGACCGGAACTTTGGAACCTGTTTAATGGAAGAAAACATCTTGGTGAACATTTCAGAATTTTCCCCTTAAGTAACTGGACTGAAATGGACGTTTGGCAATATATTGCCATGGAAAACCTTGACATCCCTACCATATATTTCTCACATAAAAGAGAGGTTGTTTATAGAAACGGTACACTTCTTGCAAAATCGGACTATATCTCCCTTCTTAAAGGTGAAAGTTATGAAGAAAGAATAATCCGTTTCAGAACGGTGGGTGATATGACCTGCACAGGAGCTGTAGAGTCTTCTGCAAAATCTCTTGAAGAAATTATTCAGGAAGTAGCGGCTGCAAGACAAACTGAAAGAGGCACCAGAGCTGATGATAAGAGATCTGAGGCGGCGATGGAAGACAGAAAGAAACAAGGATACTTTTGATATAATTAAGTGTTAAGAATTAATAATTAATATTTACATCGAATTTCTTTCGATTTAATAAATAAAAGATGATGTCAAATCAATTTGAAAATAGCAACTATCACGACATGGACCTTCTCAGGTTCACTACAGCAGGAAGCGTAGACGATGGAAAAAGTACTTTAATCGGTAGGTTATTATATGATTCGAAATCGATTTTTGAAGATCAGCTTGAAGCAATAGAAAGAACCAGTGAGCAAAGAGGCGACGGATATGTAAACCTGGCATTACTTACTGATGGATTGAGAGCTGAAAGAGAACAGGGAATTACCATTGATGTTGCTTACAGATACTTTGCAACTCCAAAAAGAAAATTTATCATTGCTGATACTCCGGGCCATATTCAGTATACCAGAAACATGGTAACAGGGGCCTCTACTGCCAATCTTGCAATCATTCTTATAGATGCAAGAAACGGAGTAGTAGAACAAACATGCAGACATTCATTCATAGCTTCATTATTACAAATAAAACATATCATTGTTTGTATTAACAAAATGGACCTTGTAGGTTACAAGGAAGATGTTTACGAAAAAATCAAACAAGATTACATTAACTTCTCCTCTAAACTTTCTGTACCGGATATTCGCTTCATCCCTATCTCTGCATTACATGGAGACAATGTAGTGGATGATTCTCCTAATATGCCTTGGTACAAAGGAGGAACGCTTCTGTATACTTTGGAAAATGTTAACATAGGAAGTGACCTTAACCACGTTGATTGCAGATTCCCTGTACAATGGGTAATCAGGCCCCAGACGGATGAGTACCATGATTTCAGAGGTTATGCAGGAAGAGTGGAAGGTGGAGTATTCAAACCGGGCGACGAAGTTCTGGCTCTGCCATCCGGATTTACTACAAAAATTAAATCCATTGAAACAATGGACGGCCCTTTGAAAGAGGCTTTCCCTCCGATGTCAGTAACAATCACTCTTGAAGATGAAATTGACATCAGCAGAGGAGACATGATCGTAAAACCAAATAATCAACCTGCGGTTGGTCAGGATATTGAACTGATGATTTGCTGGCTTAACGATAAAAAGTTGAACGCAGGTGGCAAATACACTATTCGCCACACAACTAAAGAAGCAAGATGTGTAGTGAAAGAGATTAGATATAAAGTAAATATCAACACCCTGCACAGAATAGAAGACGACAAAACTATCGGCCTTAATGATATTGGAAGAGTCCTTATAAGAACTACAAGTCCTCTATTCCACGATAGCTACAAGAAAAACCGTTCGACAGGAAGCGTTATCCTGATCGATGAGTTTACCAATGAAACTGTTGGCGCGGGAATGATAATATAATTAAGAATTAAGAATTAAGAATTAAGAATTAAGAATTAAGAATTAAGAATTAAGAATTAAGAATTAAGAATTAAAAATTAAAAATTAAAAATTAAAAATCAAAAATTAAGAATTAAAATCTAAAAAGCCCCGGAAAAATCGGGGCTTTTTCTATTATTGTACTGGCAGCCATACGTTTATTTTATATAATAAGCACCTGCATTCTATCGATCTGAACTTTTACAAATACCAAAATTGTTATCCGGGGAAATTATCTTTTTAAAGAAAACCTCCATTGTAAATGTTTCAGATTCGTAAGTTCATAATTTTTACTTTGGCAGCCTTATTATTTACAGTTAGCTGCAAAAAAGAAAGCGATATTATTCCCGCTCCGGATAAGGCTGTAACACCGCCTGCCGAAACAGTTCCTGGCAAAAATGTGGATGAGTGTCTAAGCACAGAAGGCTGGGATAATGGCTCAATAATTCCTGATCAATACATTATTGCCCTTCGTGAAGATTCCGGTCAGGAAGGATCAATTGAATCAGTAGAAAGCAAAATTCAAAAATTGAGAAAGCTGAAATCCTCGAATGTACAAAGAGTATTTACTGGAAGATTCAGAGGATTTGCAGCGCGTCTGAATCATGAGGAGTTCAGAGAATTAAGCCAGGATCCATCAGTAGCATTTATTGAACCGGACAGAATTGTATCTGTTCAAAGTGGATGCCCCGTTGAAATAAGTTCACAAAATATCCCATGGGGAATCAAGAGAGTGGGAAGAGGCAACGGTACAGGAAAAAGAGTTTGGATCATAGATACAGGAATTGAATTAGATCATCCTGACCTGAATGTTGATCAGAAATTAAGTAAATCTTTTGTCACTGGCACAACGCCAAACGATGATCATGGACATGGCACTCACGTGGCAGGAATTATCGGTGCCAAAGATAATAATTTCGGTGTTATTGGTGTCGCTTATAATGCAACAGTCATAGCTCTGAAGGCCATGGACCATAAAGGCAGAGGTTCGGTCTCCAATATTATCGCTGCAGTACAACATGCAATTTCTTCAGGCAAACCTGGTGATGTAATCAACATGAGCCTGGGAGGAATTACGTCCAGTGCACTAGACGTGGAGGTTAAGAATGCAGCAGATAAAGGGTACTTGTTTGCAGTAGCCGCAGGAAACAGTTCAGTAGATGCCGGAGGCGCTTCCCCTGCAAGAGTGCAACATAAAAATATATATACAGTCAGTGCAATGGATTCTACGGATACATGGGCACCGTTCTCTAATTTTGGTGAAGTAGTGGATTACTGCGCACCGGGAGTAAGAATATATTCGACCTTTTTAAATGATGGATATTCTGCCATGAGCGGTACATCTATGGCTGCACCGCACGTAGCAGGCATTCTTGCAATCAGAGGAAGTGTAAAGACTGATGGATTTGTAAAAGACGATCCGGACAACAGACCTGATCCTATAGCTAAATTTTGATTCAGATGATTCAGATAATACAGATTATCAGATTGTCAGATTCGAAGATTAGGAGATGTTAGAAAATCATACAATTGATATAAAGATTCAGATTATCGAGAAATGCATTGAATTAATCCTTGTAAATTAATGCTACAGCAAATGCATTTGCGCCTTCTTCTCGGCCAACGTAGCCTAATCTTTCATTGGTAGTTGCTTTGATGGATATATCTTCTTCACTAATACCCATTACTGAAGACAAGGCCTCTTTCATCAAATGAATATGAGGATTTATTTTAGGTTTTTCCATTGCGAGGGAGGCATCAATGTTGCCTACCTTCCATCCTTTTTCTGAAATCAGTCGTATTACTTCTTTTAGCAGGACTTTACTATCTGCCCCCTTCCATTTTGGATCTGTATTGCTGAAATGATAGCCTATATCGTGCAAGTTTGCTGCACCAAGAATAGCATCACATATAGCATGGATTAATACGTCTGCATCTGAATGACCTAATAGGCCTTTATTAGCTTCCAGTTTAATTCCACCTAACCACAAATCTCTTCCCTCCTGCAAGGGATGTACATCATAACCAAAGCCTACTTTAATTTTTTTCATATACTATTTTTTTGCATGGTAGTATAGTGTTGAACAATTGTCTTTTCGTAAAATATATCTACCAAGCCTGTCAACATCTTCTTTAGCCACTTCCTGAATCTTTTCTGCTTCTTTATTCACCATTTCAGAATCACCTAAAAAGGATGCGAAGGCCAAATTCATTGCCCTGTTCAACAAATCAACCTCTCCGAATGCATGAGATGATTCAGCCTGATTTTTTACCTTCTGAAGTTCCTTTTCAGATATACCATTTACTAATATATTATCAATAATAGCTTCCACCTCTTCCTCTCCTTTCTTACATGAAACATCTTCATTTAATTTTCCTTCAATAACCAACAAACCAGGATCGGCAGAACCGGTAACGTAGCAACTTACAGAATTAAAAATTCGCTTTTCTTTAACCAGTTTTTGATAAAGCAAACTGGACTTCCCCCTTCCTACTATGTCACTTAATAAATCGCTGGCATAGTAATCAGGATGGCCTTTGGCGGGCATGTGATAAACCTTGTATAAAGCATTAAGAGGAACTGAAGCCTCCGTCTCCAATTTCCTGGGCGCAGATTGAATAGGTTCAGATGGGATATTTCGTTGAACCGCAGGACCTATGCTAATAGGTCCAAACCATTTTTCTGTTAGTTGTTTGGCGCGATCAAAACTAATATCACCAGCCACAACCAATATGGCATTATTTGGAATATAATATCTTTTAAAAAAGGATCTCACATCATCCATTACGGCAGTTTCAATATGGGCTATCTCTTTACCTATTGTTGGCCATTTATACGGATGTTTCTGGTATGCCAATGGCCGAAGTTTCAACCATACATCTCCGTAAGGCTGATTCAAATATCTTTGTTTGAACTCTTCAACCACCACACTTTTCTGCACATCCAGTACTTTCTGATCAAAAGACAAAGACAACATCCTGTCAGATTCAAGCCAGAAAGCAGTTTCTATATTTGCAGAAGGAATTGTAATATAATAGTTAGTAATATCAGGAGATGTAAAGGCATTGTTTTCGCCACCAGCTCTTTCCAGCTCCTGATCATAGGAAGGAATATTAAGCGAGCCTCCGAACATGAGATGTTCGAAAAGATGTGCGAAGCCTGTTCTATGCTCTTCTTCATCTTTTGAACCGACCTTATATAATAGGTTAAGGACCGCAACCGGAGAAGTATGGTCTTCATGAACATAAACCTCAAGTCCGTTATCTAATGTAAAACTTTTATAATCAATCATATTAAATTAAAGGTTCAGCAAGTTAACAATATTAACTCAGCTAAAAAAAGAGATAAAATAAGTAATGTTATTTTCCTCTGTCAAAGCTTTATGGTTAAATACTAAAAATGGGATAAATTTACCTAACTTGAGCTCAGATAGCAGATAATATAACTAAATTTCATAGATAACGGTTTATTGCCTGAGATAGGATTGAATAAATGACATTTACTAGTAAACAACCGGGACCTATAGGAGTATTCGATTCAGGATACGGAGGATTAACAATACTAAAGGAGCTACAAAAAGAGCTTCCTGAGTATGACTATTTATACTTAGGAGACAATGCAAGAGCACCTTATGGTAATCGTTCATACGAGACCGTCTACCAATATACTTTGGAATGCGTCAAACATCTCTTTGAAATGGGATGTCATCTGATAATTCTTGCATGCAATACAGCTTCAGCAAAAGCATTAAGAACTATCCAACAAAACGATCTGAACAAAATAGATCCGAACAGAAGAGTACTTGGAGTAATTCGACCTGTAACAGAAATAATTGAAAACTTTACCAAAACAAAACATATAGGAATACTTGGAACAAAAGGAACAATAGAATCCAACTCCTATCCTATAGAAATATCAAAATTTTTCCCTCATATCAAAGTTTACCAGGAAGCTTGTCCGATGTGGGTTCCATTGGTAGAAAACAATGAATTTAACAATGTTGGTGCTGACTATTATATTAAGAAAAATACAGAAAATCTTTTACGTCAATCATCCAAAATAGATACTGTGATTCTTGGCTGCACCCATTACCCTTTGCTGATTGAAAAAATTTCCCGTGCACTTCCTTCAGGTATTACCATAGTTTCCCAAGGTGAAATCGTAGCTAAAAGTCTCAAAGATTATCTTACACATCACCCCGAAATAGATGCAATGTGCAGTAAAAATGGTCAAAGTAATTTTTTAACTACAGACTCTACTGATAATTTCAATGAGAAAGCGAGTATATTTCTAGGAAAAACCATTAAATCTTCTCATTTGAATTTGTAACAGCCGGAAAAAAATGGCCGGAAATTTGATTAACAATATCATGTGAGATTTTAATTTACCGTAGCAATTGGTTATCTTATACATGTTTTTTAAAAAACAGAAGGAATTAATTCAGGAATCATGAAAAAAACGGTTGTAATTATTTTTCTTTCCCTTAGTATTCAGACTTTTGCCCAGCTAAAGTCAGGATTCATTAAGGAAGAAGCGAGAGACATGATTGCGCTATGCAATAGTTTTACTTTTCTTGATTTATATAAAAGCGACAGCGAAATCATCCCGAAAAATTATAAAAAAATTTATACTTCAGGTGTTTTCGGTATGGATAATAAATACCAGATTTATCTGAACGGAAATACAGCTATTATTAATGTAAGAGGATCCACCGCAAAAAAAATTAGTTGGCTTGAAAACATTAACTCAGCAATGATTCCTGCAAAAGGGACCATTATAACCAAAGAAGATACTTTCAACTACTGCTTTGCTAATCATCCTAAAGCGGCAGTGCATACAGGATTTGCACTTGGTGTGGCTTTTTTAAGAGCAGATCTTTTGCACCAAATAAAAAACCTTAATAAAGACGGCATTTATAATTTTATTTTAACAGGACATAGTCAGGGTGGTGCTCTTTGTAATCTACTAAGATCCTATTTTGAACATCTTCCTGCAGGAGTTATTTCTGAAAAAAACAACTTTAAAACTTATACATTTGCTGCTCCAATGGTTGGAAATAAGGAATTCAATGAGGAATACAGTAAACTTTACTGTGAAAATCTTTCCAGCTTTAATGTTGTAAATCCCTCAGATCCTATTCCTACTATGCCATTGAGCTATAACAACACCAATTATGTAGGAGAAAACCTTAAAAACCTGATCTTTGAAAGAGAATCTTTTAGCCTGAAGAAAACAGTATCTGATGGTCTGGTTTTATTATTTGAAGAAAATGTATCTAAAGTTGTGAAGAAGTTCGGAGAGTCTACAACGCAGCAAATTAAAAAAGAAGTTGGGGATGTAACCATACCTGAATATGCAGAAGACATCAATTACCATAAAGTATGTAACGTTATAGAGATATTCCCTGCATTTTACCCCAGAATTTTAAAAGACTCTACAATTCTTCAGAATGACTCTTTAATGACTGTCTATAAGAGAGGAAGTGACGGTTATTTTGTAAATAAAGAGCTTTACAAAAAAGAACCATGGGGATACCAGCACAAGCCTTACAATTACTACGTTTCCATTCTCCTTCAGTATTTTCCTGAAGACTATAAAAAACTTAGAAGAACGTATCTGGAAGAAAATCTTTAAGGTTTTCTTCCGGCTTCGAACTGTCCATGCTCCTCCTGTTGTTTATTAAATATTTCCAGCACAAAGACTATTATTATTTATACCTTATTCTTTTTATATACTATATTTATGCCCGGAATTCAATAAATATACCTATGAAAAGATTAATATCATTTTTTATCATTCTCATCTGCCCTAAACTAATATTTGCTCAGCCAGACATTACGGTAGGAAAACCTTACAGAGTAGTTGATGCTTATTCAAAATATTATTTCAGCAGAGGCAGCAATGTCCTTACTTTAAAAATTCAAAAAAGAGATTATATAATTCAAAAACTGGATGGAAACGGACTGAACTTCATTCAAGAAAAATTCTACAATGACATGCCGGATGATATCGTAATTGAGAAAATCACCGAGTTCAATGACAGGTACTTTGTATTTTATTCTTTATGGGACAAGCCGAATAAAACAGAGCAATTATTCTATAGGGAAATTGATTTTGAAAAAGGGACATTTAAAGACCAACATGTATGTCTTCTGAAAGTACAGGGAAAGATTACAGGAGTCCCACTTGGAAGCGTTGGATACTGGAACTATGGGGTATCTGATAAATTTGACTTCCAGTTTTCTTATGACAGGAGCAAAATCCTTATCCAGTACCGTCTGAAACCTGAAATAAAAAATGATGATAAAAACTATGACATCATCGGAATGCACGTATTGGACAAAGACTTAAAGACAGTATGGCAAAAGGAAGTAAAAATGCCATATACAGAAAGCATGATGAACAACATTGATTATTCAGTAGATTCAGATGGCAATGCATATATCCTTACCACTGTTGCAGATGAAACCGATGACCCCAAACCAAAGAAAAAACATTCCAACTATCATATTGAATTATTAAAAATTCAAGGGAGTGCCAAAGAAATTCAAATAACCCCTGTTACGCTGGAAGGAAAATTCATCAATAGCATTTGGCTTTATGAGAGCCCTAAAAAGACAATGATATGTGCAGGCTTTTATTCTAACATCAGAGGAAATAGCAGTGTAAATGGAATATTGATTTTTCAGGTAGGAAAAGATGGTTTTGTTGCGAGCAAAAACAGCTTTGAAATTCCTCTTGAATTGCTGAACCAGAATGCCAGCAGAAAAGAGCAGAAAAAGAATGAAAAGAAAGACGCAAAAGATGCAGCCGAATTCGAAAACCTTGAGTTAAGAAAGCTGGAGATATTGGAGGATGGCAGCATAATTTTAGCAGGAGAGCAATATTACACTTATACCGTTACCTACACAGACGCCAATGGGCGTACAAGCACAAGAACATATTATTGTTATAATGATATGCTTTTGGCAAAAGTAAACCCTGACGGAAAACTTGCCTGGATGAAAAAACTACCTAAGAGACAGGTTGGAGGGGCTGGCAGAGGAGGAATGTCTTATAAATTTATTTCTAACAAAAACGGTATTTATCTGGTATATCTGGATCATGAAAAAAATATAAATCTTTCGCCCGATGAAGTCCCTGTAAAACATCAGGATGGCGCCGGTGGATTCCTTACTGCCTATAAAGTTGGGTATAATGGTGATGTAAGCAAAATTTCAATTGCTAATATGAGGAAAGTAAACGGCTTCGAACTTTTTCAGTTCAGCACCGGAAGGATACTGCCTATAAGCGAAGATGAGTTTATATTTGAAGCCTACAAAAAGAAAAAAGAAGACGTATTGATAAAAGTTAAATTGAAATAGTAAATTCAGCGCTGGAAAAGATTCATCTTTAACCATTGACTGCAGACCATGATCAATTATAACAGAAAGTTTTATTCAGATGATATTCTGATTGAGCTTTATAAAGAACTATTAAAGCCAAGGCTTATTGAAGAAAAGATGCTTATCCTGCTTAGACAGGGCGAAATAAGCAAATGGTTTTCAGGTATAGGTCAGGAAGCTATTTCAGTAGGTTCAGTCTGCGCATTGGATAAAGATGAATTTATTTTACCACTCCATAGAAACCTTGGAATTTTTACCGGCCGAGGAATTCCTTTTCACAAGCTATTTTCTCAGTTTCAGGGCAAACCTAATGGATTTACCAAAGGAAGAGACAGGTCTTTCCACTTCGGAACCAGAGAACATCATATTGTCGGCATGATTTCACACCTTGGTCCGCAACTGGCAGTTGCTGACGGGATAGCCCTTGCAAATTTACTGGACAATAAAAGTAAAGTTTCTCTGGTATTCAGCGGAGACGGAGGCACCAGCGAAGGAGATTTTCATGAAGCTTTGAATGTGGCAGCTGTATGGAATCTGCCGGTCATTTTTATGATTGAGAACAATGGCTATGGACTTTCCACTCCCAACAACGAGCAGTTCAGGTTCAAAAGTTTTACAGATAAAGGACCAGCTTATGGCATTGAAGCCATGACGATAGACGGCAACAATGTACTGGAAGTATATGACACCGTAAAGCAGGCTGCAATCAGTATAAGAAATCAACCAAGACCCATTCTTATAGAAGCGTTGACCTTCCGCATGAGAGGGCATGAAGAAGCTTCAGGCACCAAATATGTTCCTAAAGATTTATTTGAAAAATGGGCACAAAAAGATCCGGTAGAAAATTATGAGAAATTTCTTATAGAATCCAAAGTATTAAGTTATACCGATGCTCAGGAGATAAGAAAAAACATACGTGCAGAAATTGATGAACATTGGCAAATAACTGCAAAAGAAAAAATGCCAATGGCAGTGGCTTATGAAGAACTAAAAGATGTCTATGCGCCCTATTCTCAAGAGATCAAAAAGCCGGGGCCTTCAAAAACAAAGAAGCGATATGTGGATGCTATATCTGATGGTATAAGACAAGCGATGGAAAAGTATCCCAAACTTGTACTAATGGGACAGGATGTTGCAGAATATGGTGGGGTATTTAAGGTCACTGAAGGCATGATGGAGAAATTCGGCAAAAAGAGAATTATCAATACCCCCCTTTGCGAATCTGCCATTATCGGTGCTGGTCTCGGCTTATCAATTAACGGCTACAAATCCATCATTGAAATGCAGTTTGCAGATTTTGTAAGCTGCGGATTTAATCAGATTGTAAATAACCTTGCCAAATCCCATTACCGCTGGGGACAGAATGCTGATGTAGTAGTTCGAATGCCTACAGGAGCAGGAGCTGCTGCCGGGCCTTATCATTCTCAATCTACCGAAGCTTGGTTTTTTCATACACCCGGGTTAAAAATAGTTTTTCCTTCCAATCCGCATGATGCAAAAGGATTATTGTTGGCTGCCATTGAGGATCCAAATCCGGTTCTCTATTACGAGCATAAACTTTTATACAGATCACTGACAGAAGAAATCTTTGATGATTATTATACCGAACCGATCGGAAAAGCAAGGCTAGTTAAAGAAGGCAATGAAGTTACAATTATCACCTATGGTCTGCCGGTGGTATGGGCGAAAGAAATTGTAAATGAATTGAATATTTCTGCAGATATTATTGACCTGAGAACTCTTCTTCCCTGGGACAAAGATACCGTTACGGAGTCCGTAAAAAAGACAGGCAGGGCTTTAGTGATCAATGAAGATACTTATACTGGAAGCATAAGCGCAGAAATCGCCTCCTATATTTCAGAAAATTGCTTTCAATGGCTTGACGCCCCTGTGATGAGGGAAGCAAGTCTGGATACCCCGGTTCCATTCTCCCCCCCTTTGGAAGAAAACTTCCTACCTAAAAAAAGAATGAAGGAAAGACTTCAGCAACTTATTGATTATTAGGAATCTAAAAATCCTGATCAAAATAATTGCTGCCAGACTAAGAAAAAACTAATTCTTCCCGTTTTATACTGAAATAATACATTTACCCGGCCGTTTTCGGCACTATTCCGTAATAAAATGTAAATTTTATTAGAAGGATTATTTTTGGTAAATTTGTTTATATTTAGAGAATAATGAATCGAGTTAGATTACTGATTTTAATAGGTATAGTTCTGATTTTTGTTGCTTCATGTAACAAGAAGGACTATCCATGTCCGGGGCTTGGACAAAATAATGAAGCAGATTTCAGTCTGTTTGACGAAAACGGACAATTGAAAGATCCCAAAAAATCTAAAAACAAAGGGAGAATTGACAAAACCACCGGTATGGTGAATAAAAAGAAGCCCAAGAAACTGAACGCTCCCCGCAAAAAACACATATAGTCTTGAATTACAATTCAAAATATTCTCCTTCCATTCTGAGAATGGCAAAATTTCTTCCGGTTATTTTACTGGCCCTAATGATATTTCCCGGTAAGAGTTATGCCCAAAAAGAGAAAAAAGAACTACCTGCTGTAAAAGTCAGGGAGAGTTCTGCAAAAAAAGACAAGAAGAATCTTAACAAATCCCTTAATGCTACCGAAAGGAAGAGCAAAGAATCCGGACCTAAAAATCAGGGAGCCACGGTAATTGTAAATCCGAAGAAAGAAAGGATGAAAGAGAAGGAGATGCATAAAAACTCCGGTGGTGATGTAAAAATTCGTGAATCTAAGAGTGAAGGCCCGAGAAACCCCGGAGCTACTGTAATAGTAGACAACAGCAAGCAGAGGAAGAAAGATAAATACATGGCCAAACATGGCAGCGGAGATATGCCGATTCCGGAATCCAGAATGAAACCACCTAAGCAAGAGGTATATGTAGTAGTTGATCATTCCGGCCAAAGAAAGATGAGCAAGCAGATCTCCAAATACCAGGGAGACATGGTTCCAATGGAATCGAGGATGGAAGGTCCAAGAAATTCCGGCTCGATGGTACTGGCCAGAGAAATTGATCGTAAACAATTAAAGCGTGTTGCTAATTATTCTGGTGATATACCTGTCAATGCACTTCAAAAGCGTGATAAAATGCGCAGGCAGAAGGACAGAGAAGTGGCCGTTTATCGTGGAGATATTCTTGTAAAATCTTTACAGCAAAGAGACAAGAAAATCAGGAAGAAAAACAAGAAAATGGCCAATTGGGAGGGAGATATTATTGTCAGGAAAAAGAAAAAAGGCATGCATCCGAGTTCTGTATATCAGGGAGGAAGAGTTAAAAATTCTTATGCGGAGAAAGAGAAATACAGGAAGAAAATGCTCAAGAAATCCAGAAGAAATGATGGAATTGAGGATGCCAATTATATGAAGAAGAAAGAAAAGAGACCAAAGTACGATAAAAGAGAAAGTGAGATCTGGTATTAAAGAAAGAATTATGGAGTGGAAAAAAATAGTTGAAGAAAAAGAACTGGATAAAATAATAGAAGAGTCAAAGTCTCATCCTGTACTTATTTTTAAACATAGCACCAGATGCTCGGTGAGTTCAACAGCTTTAAGCCGTCTTGAGCGTTCCTGGGTATCTGAGGAAATGAAAAATGTTTCTCCTTACTTTCTGGATCTGCTTTCCTATAGGAACATATCCAATTTGATATCCGAAACCTTCAAAATTAATCATGAATCTCCCCAGGCCTTGCTTATCAAGGATGGAAATGTAGTTTACCACGCATCACATCTTGGAATAAGCTATAGTGAGATAAAGAAGATGTGTTAATGTGTCCAAGTGTTATTGTGTTAAAGTTGGATTTCTAACCTGAACACCTGAACACGTAAACACTTTAACACGTTAAAAATCAAACTTCACTTCCTGCTTTATGTCCGGGTGAATACTTAAAGCAACCGGACATGTAAGAGCCGCTCTTTTCAGAACCTCCCTCTGTTTGTCTGAAATTCCTGCCGAAGGCATCCTAAGCGTCACATGAATTTCCGAAATTTTTCGAGGTGATGCTACCATTACTTTGGTTACATCGGCTTCCAGTCCCGAAAGGTCAATTTTTTCTCTCTCAGCTACGATTCCCATGATAGTCATCATACAACTTGCAAGTGCAGCGCAAACGAGATCGGAAGGAGAAAAAGCCTCGCCTTTACCATTATTATCAACAGGTGCATCGGTAATGATTTTATTAGCGGATTTTAAATGGATTGACTCTGTTCTCAGACTACCCAGATACTTGTTTTTAATTTGTGTCATAACAGAATATTTCGTTCATTTTTGAGTTAACAATATAAATAAGTAACTTAATATCTTAAAATATTCCTTCTCCTTATATAGATCAGGAATTTTTAACTTGGAAAATATTTCAACACCTATGAAGTGCAGGATTTCGCTTTTTTTATCGGGATTAATATTGCTTGCATTGCCTGCATTTGCACAGCCATTGGACCAGCCTCATAATAAAGAATTTATTTTCGGAATAAATTTCAATACCCATGGAGGTTTGCTTGGCGGAGCGAACTTCAGATATGCCAGACAAAAATCAGCATTTCAATATGAGATATTCGGTCTGGAGGTTGTAAATGTAAAACACCTTAGTGAAGAAAGAACCTCCTCTCCGGTAACCGGCAATGCTTACATCTTTGGCAAAACAAACTATCTGGTATCATTCCGACCCCAGTATGGACGTACTTTTGCATTATTTAACAAAGCACCTGAGGAAGGAGTACAGGTAGATGCCGTTTTTGCTGCCGGGCCAACCATAGGACTTGTAAAACCATACATGATAGAGTATGATTATTTCACCTACTCTCAGGTTGAAGCTTATGACCCTGAGAGACATGTTTATAGCAGAATATTAGGCAACGGACCTTTTATGTCAGGATTCGACCAGGCAAAGATAGTTCCGGGAATTCACTGCAAGGCAGGATTAAGCCTGGAGTTTGGTCCTTATATGGGCAATGTTTCAGGAATTGAAATCGGAGGTCTTCTTGAAGCCTTTCCGCGAAGAATTAACCTTATGAATGACCAGCAAGGCTCTGTAAGAAATAAAGCAGTATTTACATCACTTTATCTCACAATTTATTACGGCAAAAGAGACTAGCCGGTACATATCATTGTTATTACCTCCATTTTTTCGTAATTTTCCAATCATAAATCCGGCTTAAAGAATACAGAATTAATTTTCTTCTGACAGTTAACAGAATATTTACCGGAGTCAAAACAGGAACGTATATGGAAGAGCAAAACATCAATGTGTCGGATCAGGAAAAGAAAATCAGCAAGCCTAACTGGCTACGGGTAAAACTTCCTGTAGGAAAAGAGTATGCCAAGGTCAGGGACATTGTAGACACACATAAACTTCATACAATTTGCGAAAGCGGTAACTGTCCGAATATGGGAGAATGCTGGGGTGCGGGCACTGCTACCTTCATGATCCTGGGCAATGTGTGCACCAGAAGCTGTTCATTCTGTGCAGTAGCTACAGGAAAGCCAAATGAATATGATACAGACGAACCCAGAAGAGTGGCAGAGGCTGTAAAACTAATGAACGTTAAACATTGTGTGATTACTTCTGTAAACCGTGATGAGTTGAAAGACCGTGGAGCGGAGATCTGGTATCAGACAGTAGTGGCAGTAAAACAGATATCACCGCAAACAACCATAGAAACATTAATCCCTGATGTAAAGGGCAACTGGGATGCCTTAACAAGAATGATAAGTGCAGGACAGGAAGTGGTGTCTCATAATATGGAAACGGTGAAGAGACTTTACAGAATGGTTAGACCACAAGCGAAATATGAGCGCAGTCTGGAGCAGATAAAGAGGATAAAAGAATACGGCAAAAGAACCAAGTCAGGAATCATGCTGGGCCTAGGAGAAACCGATGAGGAGGTATATGAAGCGATGGATGATCTTGTTGCAAACGGACTTGATGTACTTACGCTTGGACAATATTTACAACCCACTAAGATGCATCTTGGCGTGGCAGAGTTTATCCACCCTGATAAATTTGCACACTACAAAGAGGTAGGATTGAGCAAAGGATTTAACTATGTTGAATCAGGTCCGCTAGTGAGATCATCTTATCATGCGGAAAGACATATTTGAGAGCTAAGGCCGAATTAAATCAAGAAGCTTCCTTACAAGGTTAATAACCAAATACGGAAGCTTCTTACTTTATATTCAGGATTTTCTTTTATTAATCAAAAACAGTAACCTGACTGATGTAAATGAGCCAACCCAACCCGTGAGAATAACACCATTTTTTGTCAAATCATTTTTCTTATGATAAATAACCTGGCCATTGGCATCGGTGCTTTTTTCTTCCAATATTGATCCCCTGTCCAACTCCAAGGAAAAAGGAGACATCTTATATTCTACACCTAAAGCAATCCAATCTGTCAGATAATAATTAAAACCTGCGAATGGTAAAATTGATAATCTATAATCATTTCTATAATTATTTTTTCTTTCTATGGTCACAGAATCCATTTTTGTAAAATCTTTTGAATACGTTTTATATCCACGTAAGGACATCATTGCATCTAAACCACAATATAATTCTGCTCTATGGGATTGCCACAAGTTTTTCTGAACTCCGGCCGATATCACCAGGGAGTAGCGGTCAGAATTCCATGAACTCCTTACATAATTACCGTCATATTCCGGGGACTTATCAATATTATAAAATCCTCCAAAATCTAATCTGTAAGCTAAATCTTTTGATTTATTAATTCTTAAGGCCAGCAAACTTGAAGTATTTACCACACCAACGAGCACTTGCTTATTCCCTTTATTCGGTGTAAGGGTGTCTTTATTCTGAGCAGCCATAGATAATGACGTCATCAGAAAGAAAATTCCAATTAGAAATTTTACTCCCATATAACCTATCTTTTGTTTATATACAAGGTTGCAGTAACTATGGCAGTACCAGATAATGATCCACCTATGGAGAAGCCGTTTCTTTTTACAGTATTTTCTGCAGAATATTTTAAATCACCAAATTCATCCACCTCTTCAATCTTATTATTCACACCTCGAGCCAATCCAAATCCAAAGATTGGAATTCTATATTCAACTCCAATAGCAAGCCTATCCATCAAATAATAATTAAAACCTAAGAAAGGTATAACTCCTACCGATACACCAGGCCTTGCTACTTCCGTTTCGGTTCGATACACATCAGCCGACAAAAAACTATCATAACGTTTAGTTGAATAAGATTTTGATCTATACCAAGTACCAAGACTAAAATCAGAACCTAAATATGGTTCGAACCGATCAAAGGAGCCTAATCTTTTCTGAAATCCTAATAATAGATTGAAGTTATAAGTCTCCGAAAAGCCTTTAAGCTTTGGATCGTCGGAAGTCGAAGGTTCCTTATGATACAAATAATTTCCTTCCAGACCTAGCCTGCAAGCCTTGGTTTCATTCTTATGTTTTTTAAACATTAGAAATGTAGCATTATTCCAAACGCCCATTACCGCCTGCTTATCGCCCGCTTTTGGAGTCAGAACTTCGGAAGTTTGTCCCATTGTAACCAAAAAGGAAAAACATAGAGTAGTTAGTAAAAAATACTTTTGCATAAGTTTAAATTATTTGAAAAATTGAAGTAAAAACTAATGCGAAGAGGGAATTCAAAATCTATACCAGTAATTCGATTAAATGACATTAAACCGAATTATGACTTCAAATTATAACGGAATATAAAAATAGTAATATAAAAAAATTCAAACCCCGTTTCCGGAGTTCGAATCATTGATCAACCACCTCTTCCTCTCAAAAATGTCTTTACTTAATTCATCATTAATCAGGAATGATATTTATTATCTCCGACTTCACAAACACCTTTCCTTTATCTCCTCTGTTATTATATACTAATACTTTGTATGAACCAGGAATAAAAAACTTATGCTTAAATGTTACCGACCTGCTTCCCGGCTCCACATCGATAATTTTTGTTTCATGTGCCACATACTTTCCTTCACCAACTTTTTTATCAATGTATATCAGTAGTTGATCTGCGGCAAGATCTTTATCACAATCTACCTTTACCAACACTACCGTTCCTTTCTTACCATTCATACCGAAAGATCTGTAGCCTTTAAATCCCTCGCTGCTGCCCTGATCTACTCTTGCAAAAGAAATCTTTGTGCCTGAATAATAATTTACATTAACTACACTTCCTGTCATCTCAGACTCATTTGCTTTGGCTGAAGAAAGTTTAATATCACAAAACTCTTTAGCCAGCACATTATTCTTATTATCTGTAAAGGTAATCCTGTAGTTACCCTCCGAATGAAAACGGTAGTTCATGGATGTCCAGTTCTTGTCAGCATCAAAGCTTATTGCTTTGACATCAAAAGGCACATAAGTATCATTATCATATTTATCAATCAGAATATTGAGCTTATCTGTTGGTATAATTTTATCACCATTCTGAAATAAGATTGAAACCACTCCACCGGACTGATTGATAGTCCAGACATTTGCCGGCTTCACCGGCTCTCCGTTCTCAGTAAATTTCTCGCATAGATAAACTTTTTGTCCTAAACAAATATTACCTGCCACTACCAATGCAAATACCAATGTTGCAACCCTTTTCATTCCCGTAAACATTTTTATTATAAATTGTGGTTGTCTGCATGGATCATATCCGATATGACTTGCAGAACTAATTATACCAGACCTAATTGGTGCTTGTATATAATAATAATCTTTGGCTAATTGAAATTGTTTAGAAAGGGCAAATACTGCTTATTGAGGAAGTTTATTTCGAAGCAAACCATATGTATAGGTACCCAAAACGGCCATCACAACAGGAAAAAAAATAATTAAAAATCCGTTACCGATCAGCGCAAAAAGAGGGCCCGGACAAGCACCTGTAAGTGCCCAACCCAATCCGAAAATTATTCCACCCGGGAGGTATCCTTTGGTATATTTCTTTTCCGGAATTACAATCTCTTCTCCCCGGATGGTTTTTAATTTAAATTTTTTAATCAGCCATACACCTATCATTCCCGTAGCAATAGCAGAACCAATAATTCCATACATATGAAATGAATGAAAGCGGAACATTTCCTGAATCCTTAACCATGAAATAACTTCGCTTTTGGTAAGGATAATACCAAAATAAATTCCGAGGATAAAAAATTTCAGATGCTTCATCAGTTCAATATCAATGGAAGGAGAATATGTGTTGAGATCAAACCGCCAATAAAAAATCCGATAACAGCTATTAATGATTTCCAATCCATAACAGATAATCTCATAATTGCGTGTCCTGAAGTGCAGCCCTCGGCATATCGTGAACCGAATCCTACCAGGAACCCTCCAAGCCCTAACATAATAATCACTTGTTGAGAAAAGATATTTTCATAGTTAAAGATATCTCTCGGAAGAATGGCATTAAAATCTTTCACTCCAAGCTTTTGTAAGGCAGCTATAGTGGCAGGCGAAATTTCAGGAGCAGATTCCGCCACAAGAAAGGTTGAAGCAACCCATCCTCCTGCAATGATCCCTAATATAATACTTAGGTTCCAGATATCTTTTTTCCAGTCATACCGGAAATAATCAGGCTTATAAGGAGCACACATGGCACACATATGCTTTAATGTAGAAGACAAACCAAAAGGTTTGTTTCCGATAAGCAGAAGTAAAGGAACCATTAATCCTATTAATGGTCCGCTTACATACCAGGGCCATGGGGCTTTAATAAGTTCTATCATATTATGACAATACTTCTTCTTTAGCCAAATCTTCCTTAGTTTCAACAGGAATGCAGCTACAGAATAAATTTCTGTCACCATAAGCATTATCAATTCTGCTCACCGATGGCCAGAATTTATTTTCTCTGATCCAGTTTAACGGATACACAGCTTTTTCTCTTGAATATGGTTTATCCCAATTCTCACTTAAGGCCATAGAAGCGGTATGCGGAGCATTCTTTAAAACATTATTAGCTTTATCTGCCTTTCCTTCTTCTATTTCTCTGATTTCTTCTCTTATGCTGATCATGGCCTCACAGAAACGATCCAATTCTTCTCTTGATTCACTTTCTGTAGGCTCAATCATCATTGTTCCGGGTACAGGGAAGGAAACCGTAGGAGAGTGAAAACCATAATCCATCAACCTCTTTGCTATATCTTCCACTTCTATACCAACAGAATGCTTAAACCCTCTGCAATCAATGATAAATTCATGAGCGCAGCGGTTATTCTTATTGGTATATAATACAGGGTAATATTTTTCAAGTTTTGCTTTAATATAATTTGCATTAAGAATGGCCATCTTGGTAGATTTAGTTAAGCCCTCTGCTCCCATCATCGCAATGTATGCATAGGATATAGGCAGAATGCTTGCACTTCCCCATGGAGCTGCAGACACGGCATGAATTGCTTTATCTCCTCCGGTTTTCACCATCGGATGTCCGGGCAAGAATGGAACAAGGTGCGATGCCACTCCTATCGGACCCATACCGGGACCGCCACCACCATGAGGGATACAGAATGTTTTATGAAGATTCAGATGGCAAACATCTGCTCCGATATTGGCAGGACTAGTAAGACCTACCTGAGCATTCATATTGGCACCATCCATATAAACCTGTCCGCCTGCATCATGAACCATACGGCAGATTTCAATTATACTCTCCTCAAACACCCCATGTGTAGAAGGATAAGTAACCATAAGAACAGAAAGCGTGTCTTTATATTTCTCAATCTTGTCCTTCAGATCACTTACATCTATATTTCCTTTTTCATCACATTTTACAGTCACCACATCCATACCGGCAAGAACAGCGCTTGCAGGATTGGTACCGTGAGCTGATGATGGAATCAGTGAAATAGTACGCTTCAGATCTCCTCTGCTTTCATGATAAGCTCTTACTACCATAAGTCCTGCATACTCTCCCTGTGCGCCTGAATTTGGCTGCAGAGAAACGCCTGCAAAACCTGTGATCTCAGAAAGCCATTTCTCAAGATCCGCAAATATTTTTTTATAACCCTGTGCCTGTTCGGCAGGAACAAATGGATGAATATTTCCTATTTCAGGCCATGTAACAGGTATCATTTCTGTTGTAGCATTCAATTTCATGGTACATGAGCCTAGTGAAATCATACTATGAACCAAAGAAAGATCTTTATTCTCCAGCTTTTTGAGATAACGCAGCATTTCATGTTCTGAATGATAAGAGTTAAAAACAGGATGCTGAAGGAATGATGATTTCCTTTTAAACATTGCAGGATAATTTGGCTCAAAATTTTTGCTCAGCTTATCGAAAATATCGTCACCTGATTTACTCTTGGCTTCAGCAAAAACACTTATTATATCTTTCAGGTCTGCAAGATCTGTGGATTCATCCAGACTGATATATACATTGCCCTGATGATACCTGAAATTAATTTTACGTGCTTCTGCAATCTTTTTGATGGCATCAGCTTTTCCTGCCACATCAATTTTCAGTGTATCAAAAAAGTATTTATTGTATTGGGCATATCCCAGTTGAGATAAAGCCTGATTCAGCAGGCTGGTAAGACCATGGACTTTCGTTGCTATTCTTTTCAATCCTTCCGGCCCATGGTAAACCGCATAAGCACCTGCAATAACTGCGAGTAAAACCTGAGCAGTACAAATATTAGAAGTGGCCTTTTCTCTTCTGATGTGCTGCTCTCTTGTTTGTAAGGCCATTCTGTAAGCAGCATTTCCGGATGCATCAACTGATACACCAATCACTCTGCCTGGAATATTTCTCTTATATGCATCTTTGGTAGCAAAGAATGCTGCATGCGGACCACCATAACCAACAGGAACACCAAATCGCTGTGAAGAGCCTATAACAACATCAGCTCCGATTTCACCCGGAGGTGTTAACAGGCATAAACTTAAAAGATCAGCAGCGAAAGCTACATAAATTTCTTTTTCATGAGCCTGGGAAACAAGAGCACTGTAGTCTATTACAGAACCGTTGACATCAGGATACTGAACTAAAACTCCGAAAACATTCTGGTTTAGATCTTTGATTTCAGGATTAGTAATTTTCAATTCTATACCAAGAGGGATAGCCCTTGTTTTTAACACATCGATGGTCTGGGGCAAACATGTTTCAGCAACCACGAATACATTAGCCTCTTTTTGTTTTCTTTGGCTATACAACATAGTCATGGCTTCACAAGCTGCAGTAGCCTCATCTAAAAGGCTGGCATTGGCAATTTCCATACCTGTAAGCTCAGTAACCACTGTCTGAAAATTAATTAAAGCTTCCAATCTTCCCTGAGCAATTTCAGCCTGGTATGGTGTATAGGCAGTATACCATCCCGGATTCTCAAGTATATTTCTTAAAATAACCTTTGGAGTAATGGTATTATAGTAGCCAAGACCAATATAGCTTTTAAATAATTTATTCCCTTCACAGATTTTTTTAAAAGCCGCAAGAAAGTCTATCTCAGACAAAGGTGCAGGCAGATTAAGTGCCTTTTTCAATCTTATGGAATCGGGAATGGTCTGAGAAATTAATTCATCAAGCGATGATGCATTAATTGATTTCAGCATATCACTTACTACTTCACCTTCCGAACCCAGATGTCTGGATTCAAATAAATCTGATTGTGTCAAATCAAGTTTCATTATGATAAATATTTATACAGGCCGGACACCATTTTCAGAAGGAGAAAACAACTGTCATTACCTTATTTTTGGGTTTGTACTATTGCAAATCTAACCAATTTTCGAGTGCTTATAAACCCGGAGCCCTAACTGTGGATAACTTATATCTTCATTAAAGCCTGGTTAAAATGGGAACTATAATAAGCCTGAAAAAATTCTTCTAAGATCAGAGTATATTTTACCGGTCATTTATTTTAGTTTTGCATCATTATGAGAAGATTATTTTTGGCAATTTGCCTTTCTTACAGCTTTTTAGGCTTTTCACAAATTAAAAAAGACAGTATTGCATTAAAATACGCCAATACCATCACTGCTTCGGATCTCAGCAGACACCTTCATGTTTTGGCCAGTGACAGTCTTGAGGGCAGGGAAACAGGTAAAAAAGGGCAGAAACTGGCCGCTAAGTATTTGAAAGATCAATTTATAAAACTTGGTTTAGAGCCGGGAAACGGCAATTCTTACTTTCAGGAATTTAATCTGATCCAACGAGAGTGGGATGAAGTGTCATTGAAAGTGGGTAAAAAAAACAAGATTTTCCTTACTGATTTCTATGGTTATGGTGATTTAAAGGTTCCGCAGGAGGAAAAGGTTGAAGCAGTATTCGCAGGTTACGGCATCAATGCATCCAGATATTCAGACTATAAAAACCTGGATGTTAAAGGAAAAACGGTAATCATTATGAACGGAGAACCTGTCAGAGATGGTAAATCATTGGTAACCGGCAGTTCGGCCTTATCTGAATGGGCAAACGATTGGAGAAAAAAGGCCTCTGAGGCAAGAAAACTGGGAGCCAGACATGTGTTCTTTATAGTAGGAAATACTGATACTGAATTTGAATCCAGATTAAATCAATTAAAGCATCATTTACAACAGCCGTTTTTAGGATTTGATCATAAGCAGAGAGCAGGAAGCGCCTTCTTTGTTTCAGGTAGCCTTGCTGCGGAAATGCTCAAAACTTCAAGAAAAGAATTATATGAGCAAAAAAACAAAATAGCCGAATTGGGTGAAAGCTATAAGTCCCCATTTTCTTCAGCGAAAATCAAACTTAAAGCAAAATTAAAAGAGAAAACCATTAATACAGAAAATGTGCTGGCAGTAATACCCGGAACAGATAAAAAAGATGAAGTAATTGTTTTGACTGCACATTACGACCACTTGGGCATCGAAGATGGAAAAATATTCTATGGAGCAGATGATGACGGTTCCGGCACTGCAGCGCTTATAGAAATCGCAGAGGCCTTTGCAATGGCAAGGAAGCAGGGCTTTGCACCAAGAAGAACCATACTCATTATGCCGGTAACAG
The DNA here is from genome assembly GCA_046290815.1 of Cytophagaceae bacterium. Classification (GTDB taxonomy): domain Bacteria; phylum Bacteroidota; class Bacteroidia; order Cytophagales; family Cytophagaceae; genus JBKBUF01. The sequence continues at coordinate 153,789 of JBKBUF010000008.1, forward strand.
CAGAAGAGAAAGGATTGATGGGTTCAGAATATTATACCGATTATCCTGTGTTTCCCCTAAAGAATACCGTAGCGAATCTTAATGTAGATATGATTGGCAGACTTGATGAAGCACATGAGGATAATGAAAACTATGTTTATATTATCGGAAGCAACAGGCTTTCTTCCCAACTACATGAGGTAAGCGAAAATGTAAATAAAACTTATACCGGACTGGAGTTGGATTACAGATTCAACAGCACAGATGATCCGAATAGATTTTATTATCGCTCCGATCATTATAATTTTGCAAAAAACAGAATACCTGTAATATTTTACTTTAGCGGTGTCCATAAAGATTACCATCAACCTACAGACACTGTAGATAAAATTTTATTTAACAAAGCTTCTAAAATCACTCAACTGATCTTTCTTACTGCCTGGGAACTTGCAAACAGAGAAGAAAGAATAGTAGTGGATGTAACAGAATAGCAATGGCAAAAACTCCGGAAGGCAAGCAACATTTCATTCAACAGGCTTTTGCATACAAGAATTCAGGTATGCAAAAGCCTGATTTCTTTTATTCAATAAATGAAAAGAGAAAAGGATCGATCAAACAGATTTTTTCCAATTACAGTCTTGCAAGAAAACAAGGAGCGTTTTTAAAAAATCAGGCTATTGAAAACCTGGACAAATACCTTAAGGATTTTGAAATAAACTTCAGTAAAAACGGCGGAAAATTACTTTGGGCCACAGATGGTGAAGAAGCAAAAAAGGATATCTATGATATTTTGAACAAAAAAAACATCAGGACATGCCTTAGGGGCCAGAAGGAGATTGAGGAAGAAATTCACCTTGACGGCTTTCTGGAAGATCAGGGCATTGAAATGAACACATTGAATTTAGAGGAATTCATTGCTAACAACAAGGCTTCATTTGGTACAGAAACTGACCAGAAGAAATTGTACCATTCCGCTGAAAACCTGATGGCCCAAAAAATACAGCAAAGTGAAGCCTTGATTGTATCCGCTGACTTTCTCGCTACTGATACAGGGTCTGTTTGCATTTCTAACAACAATAAATTTTTAACAAAATCATTAGGCAAGGTAAAAACTTTAATATTTGTAGCTGGCATAGAAAAGCTGATACCCTCCATATATGACTTGCATTTGTTTTTACCCTTATTGAGCACAGCTAAAACAGGAGAGCCATTACAGGGAGACACTCATATTATTTCAGGGACGGGAGTAAAATCGTTTCAGGAGATCTACCTTATTTTTATTGACAATGGGAGATCAAACTTACTGGATGACCTTCAATTGAGGTCTGCACTGAATTGTATTGGATGCCAGGCATGTGAAAGCGTTTGTCCTGTGTACCAGCAGTCGGGAGCTGAGGCATATAATTCCCATAGAAAGGGACCAATTGGCGCTGTAGTGAATATGCATATCGGAAGCTTTCAGAGGTATAAACACCAAAGTTATGCAAGTACATTATGCGGAGCATGCAGCGATGTATGTCCGGTCAAAATTGATTTGCAAACTTTATTAATTGTAAACCGCAACAAAAGCTTTCAAATAGCTTCAAAAAAGGTAAAACTATCGGTAAAGTTATTTCAGTATTTATCAGGAAAAAGAAAAAGGATTAACAGGTTTGGAGGTACTATAAGAAAGATAATTCTGGGATTTTTGCTTAAAGAAACTTGGGGCCATCGAGGAGGGCTCCCCGATATTACCCCAAGATCTTTCAACCAGCTATGGAAAGATAGAAATGATTTTTCTTGATCTAATTATGAAACAAAAATATAACTTAGATAAACACAAATCCAGTTTTTTAGACAAAATAATTTAAAATTTCGATAAGAATTGCCCAAAGTTCAGGCTCTTCCTTAAAAACAATCTAATTTTCAGGATGATATCTAACGTCCTTTTTTCTTTTTTGTTCTACCGAAATGCTTCCCTGCCTGCTTTTTCTCATGAAATGCTCCTTTAAATTCAGGATCATCTCTTTTTCGCATTTCGTCGAGTTGCCGGGCCATCTGCTGCGATTCCTCGAAACTTGTTTCTTCAATTACCACACCAGGTGGGATATCTTTTACCGGAATACTCTTCCTGATTATCTTTTCTATTTTTTTAATGTGATAGGCGTCAGATTCTGTTACAAAGGTGATTGCCACCCCTTCATTATTTGCTCTGCCCGTCCGGCCGATCCTGTGCACATAATCTTCATATATGACCGGAACATCAAAATTGATTACATGTGAAACCTGAGTAACATCTATCCCACGTGCAGCAACATCAGTAGCTACAAGCACTCTTACATTGCCACTTTTAAAATCTTCTATAGAATTAATTCTTGTATTCTGACCTTTATTGGCATGGATTACTCTAACGCTCTCCTCAACCTTTCTTTGAATAAATTTGAATATATTATCAGCAGCTTCTTTAGTCTTCACAAAAATAATTACCCTGCTGTAATCATTGGAATTTGTAAGTAAAAACTCCAAAAGATTGATTTTTGTTTTGAAATTGGGTACCGGAATAATGTATTGCTCTATAATGTCAGCCGTAGTTGCCTGAGGAGCAACCTCTATTCTCATTGGAAATTCAAGAAATTCTTCCGTTAATTTTACAACCTTATCAGGCATTGTTGCAGAAAACAAAAGATTTTGTCTCTTACGAGGGATCACTTCGAGGATTCTTCTGATCTGTGGCATAAAACCCATATCCATCATTTTATCAGCCTCATCCAGCACCATGGTTTTTAAATCCTTAACAGCTATTTCCCCCTGCAGGTAAATATCAAGAAACCGGCCTGGGGTAGCAACCAGGATATCTACACCTTTCTGAATTTCTTCAATTTGGGCTTTAGGTCCTATACCTCCGAAGATTACCACGCTTCTGATATCTGTGAAGGCAGAAAGTTTTTTTACCTCCTGATGAATCTGAATGCATAGCTCACGGGTGGGAGCCAGGATCAATGCACGTGGATTCTGTCCTTGTGCATATTTAATTTTAAATAAAAGCGGCAACAAATAAGCAGCTGTTTTACCTGTACCTGTTTGTGCTACTCCCAGGATATCATGGCCCGCCAGTATTTGCGGTATAGCCTTCAGCTGAATTTCCGTAGGAGTGGTATACCCTGCTTCCTCCACGGCATTCAATAACTGACGGTTCAGATTAAATGATTCAAAACTGCTCACAATAAAATTTTTATTCAGACAAAGATAAGATTAAAGTTGGAACGGCAGTATCTTTATGAATTAAGTAAGAGTTCCATGAAGAAAATTCTAATATTAAACGCCCGTATAGTAAATGAAGGGAAAATATTCACTTCAGATTTATTTATTGAAGGAGAATACATTGCACAAATAGGAGGCAATCTTTCGGGAAAACATGCCGATATTACCATAGATGCCAAAGGCCAGCTGCTTTTACCCGGCGTGATAGATGACCAGGTGCATTTTCGTGAACCCGGACTTACCCATAAAGCTGAAATTTATACTGAAGCCAAAGCTGCTGTGGCAGGCGGAATAACTTCATTCATGGAAATGCCTAACACAGTCCCAAATACCCTTACTCAGGAACTACTGGAAGACAAATATAAAATAGCTGCGGAAAGATCCCTTGCCAATTATTCCTTCTTCATGGGAGCCTCCAATGACAACCTGGAAGAAGTTTTAAAAACCAATGGCAAGAATGTCTGCGGAATAAAAGTATTCATGGGTTCTTCTACGGGAAATATGCTTGTCGACAATCCTTCCACACTGGAAAATCTTTTTAAAAATTGCCCACTGCTTATTGCCTCTCACTGTGAAGACGAAGCCACGGTTAGGGCTAATATGGAAAAATATAAAAAGTTATATCCTGAAACCGCTCCTTCCTATGTTCATCCGGAAATAAGAGATGTAGAGGCTTGTTATAAATCATCTTCCTTCGCAGTAGAACTTGCAAAAAAGTATAACACCCGTTTTCATGTATTACATATTTCCACTGAAGAAGAACTTGCCTTATTCCGCAATGATATACCTCTTAAAGAAAAGAGGATTACTGCGGAAGTCTGCATTCACCATTTGTGGTTTGACAAAAGTGATTATGAAAAATTCGGCGACAGGATAAAATGGAATCCGGCAGTAAAAGAAAGAAGACATAAAGAGGCATTATTGAAGGGATTGCTGGAAAACAAGCTTGATATTATAGCTACTGACCATGCACCTCACACGGTGGAGGAAAAAAGTGCCGGATACTGGAAGGCACCTTCGGGTGGACCATTGGTGCAACACAGCCTGGTTGCCATGCTCGAATTTTACCATGATGGCAAGTTAAGCCTGGAGAAGATAGTGGAGAAAATGAGTCATGCACCTGCAGAATGTTTTGAAGTAAAGCAAAGAGGATATATAAGAGAAGGGTACTTTGCAGATCTGGTATTAGTGGATTTGGCAGCGTCTGAAGAGGTGAAAAATGAAAATCTTCTTTACAAATGTGGTTGGAGTCCGTTTGAAGGGTACAAATTCAGATCAAAAGTTACAAATACCATTGTGAGTGGTCACCTGGCATACCGGGATGGTAAATTTGATGAAAGCGTTAAAGGCAAAAGGCTGCTTTTCAACAGGTAGAAAAAAATAGGTTAATTAGTTGAAAATTACAATCGGCTAAATTACCTTTGCAGTCCGAAAAATCAGTAGGCAGTAGGCAGGTGGATAACAGAGGATTTTTTTCGGATTTCGAACTTAGAATTTCGATTTTTAAAATATACGGTGGCCATAGTTCAGTTGGTTAGAACATCAGATTGTGGTTCTGAGGGTCGTGGGTTCGAGTCCCATTGGCCACCCAAAAAGTAAAGTCCGGTTTATCCGGACTTTTTTATTTACGAAGCATTTACGATTTATTTCAAATTGTAACAATCGCATTTTAACTACCTGCAGTTTTGCAGATTTATAAGCGGATCAGTTTTACTTATAAAGTAAAAGTCCCGGGTTTTCCGGGAAAAATTACCTTAATTCATTGGCCTTAGCAACATATACAGTTCCGGATTTTCATTATCATACCACTTCATTTGTCCGTTTTCCAGTTTCACCTTTACCTCCCATACATCAGGATTTGATTCTTCTTCAATTTTATCGTCAACCAGTATAAGCTTTTCACTTAAATAATCATAGGTCCAGCCATATACCATATCAACGGATTTGTTTTCTTTGATGTAAACCAAATTTTCACATTCCGAAGTTCTGGTATCTACATAAGAAAACTCATAATCAATCTTCCAAATAACATTTCCTTCTTTCTGAAATGAAATTCTTGAATCATTTATTTTGAATGTATGGTCATATTGGGTTTTGATATAACCATCCGGATGTTCAGGACATAAAACCAATATATCATATACAGTAGTATTAGGATTAAATACATCCTTCTCCTTATATATACCATTATCAAATTCAGTATAAGAATAATATTGCCAAGATTTATCAAGAAGGAAGTCAGAATTGCTTCCACCCAACGCCAAGACCTCAATACATCTGGTAACCACATTACTTATTTTACCTGATTCATCAAAAACACAATATTCAATACAGAATATTCCAGGAGTAATAGTTGCCGGTAGCCTGACAGGAAGATAGTCATTTGTTGTTTTAAATATCCTGAACGGATCTGACACCGTTTCGGATTTTCTTTGCGTAGTATTTATGAAAATTTTAAAATAATCTTTAGCTCCTGTTACCTTTAAATAAACTCCGGCCACTTCTCCATTATCAGATTTTATAGGCAATAAAATGGTTTTACCTGCATTTCCTTTTATATTCCTATCTTCAGATCCCGCCAAAATAAAGCTTCCGGATGACTCAGGTAAATCACCATGCATCCGTTCATAATTATTAAACTTTAAGGAATCTGATACCTGTTGTGAATTGGCAGGATTCACAACATTATTATTGTTGTTTGCCGGCTGCGGATCCTGAGATTTTTTACATGAAAGAAAAAAAGTGAAAATAATGAGAATAAAATATCTGGTCTTCATAGTATAAGTTTTGGTTATTGCTTTTCATACTATGGACGAAGGCAAATAAAAATGTTCCGGAAGCTGATTTAAAAAATTTTATTTTAATAGTCTATAATTTTCTAACTTTATATCTTCTTTCCTGGCTTTCTGTAATTATTTTTAAAATATAAATCCCTTCCTTCCAATCTTCACCCAATTGGATGGAGGAAGTTTCTGCTCCTACTTTACCATTAAAAATCTCCATCCCTGCCAGGTCATATACCTTGACAAATACCTGTTCTTCTCCTGCAGGGATATTCAAATTGATAACAGAGGTAAAAGGATTAGGAAAAGGCGGATAATCCGGAATATGAGAACCTGAGGAAATAATTCTGCTGTATTCAATTCCTCCATTGACATCTACCATGGCGAGTCTGTAATACAGAGCAGGATTTGAATGCAAATACATATAATTAGATCCTGCTCCATTTCTACCAGTTCCGCTTATATATTCTACATCTTTAAATTCTCTGGCATCATCAGAGGACTGTACCACATAAAATTTGTGGTTTATTTCCGAAGCAGACTGCCATGAAAGTGTAACCGTTCCGTTATTCCATTTACCAGAAAAATTAACCAGAACGACAGGAGCGGTACAAACAGAAGGCGGTGTCCAGACACCCCATGTTGAAATGGTGTACTGATACATGCAGTCAAGAAGAGAATAACATGTTGGAGTGGTTCCGGAGCATAAGTTATCCTGAAGGATTTCCCAAATAAAAGTACCTGCAGTATTCTGAGTGCGGGCATAATTTATTTTAGATTGCATGTTAGGACAGCCGCTGCCACCTGTAGGCCAATAGGTCTGATTATACCAGGTACTGTTGTTACCGCCCGAACTAAATGCTGTATGGCTGTTATTATAAAAACCCACACCCAACTGGATTTTAGAAGTAGGAAGGGCAGGAAAATTCCACAACCAGTCTCCCAGGGCTTTTACCATCAAATCATAATGCTGGTGGCTGGCAAAACTGCAAGGTGCTGCCCCAATGTTTCCATCATAAGTCATGATATTAACAATATCAACATGATTAAGGGCATTGGCATTTAAATAATCTGTATGGGCAGGATTCCAGCATGCTTTGGGAAGTCTATCGGTATAGCCTCCACCCACGGCAATATGAATTTCATAATGCTTGCAATCTGCAGTTTTCATAGAATCGATTTTTTGCCTCATCCTCGCAAGCATGGCTTCATGATTATTTTTATCTGTAGTGGTGGAGGGAAATTCCCAATCTAGATCCCATCCGTCCAGATTATTATTTTTAATAAAAGTACAGATGTTGTTGCAAAACCTGTTTAGCCTGGAGGCATTTGAAGCGATGTAATTCAATCTGGCATTTAATCCTCCATCAGAGCCCGGGGCTCCACCAGTCACGATAAGTATTTTAATATTTGGATTTACAGTTCTCGCCTGATTTACCACATTATTGAAGCGGGTCGTAGTAAACCATGAATATATATCATCATACCAAAGTGTCCCATCCGATTGATTGTTGTTTCCTCCAAGAGGAGCAGGGTTTAATGCAAAGTAGTACAGGTGCGTCATTTTACCATATTGTACATTAAGGTAGTTGGCAGCTGTATAAGCGTAGTTAGGAAAATATCCACTGATTCTTTGTGCAGCAAGATTTTGAGATAAGAAAATCCCTAACATTGAAAGGATTAAAAATATTCTTTTTTGCATATACCGGGAGCTTGTTACCAGAATATACAATATTTTCTACTGGAAAAATACCAGAAAGACTGATAAATTATAGGATTGTACTATTCCAATTTCACGTGTACTTAATATTAATTCTAACTAACTTAAAAACAGAAATTTCCAATTCAGAAGGCGAGGTATTTCCAATAAAATAGGTTGGCACCCAAGCAGGAATTTTTTTTCTAAAACCAGCCATAATGGCCAAAAATCGAAGTTTTTACAGGTATTAAAACATGACTGATAATATTTAAAATAGGAATTTGTAAAAAAGGATTATAATAATTCGAAGGGTATACAGATTAATTTAAGTCCGATTTTCCGGCACTGTTGAAAAAGTAATAGAATCCCACATTCAACTGGAGCCGATGGCTCAAATTGTTTACTTCATCAGATTCAAACCTGTTATAATGATAATTCAATACACCTTCCATTGCAAGGTTTGGGGTGAGAAACAGTGTATATCCGGGTCCTCCATAAACTACGCCATTATATAACCTGATAGGGTAATTATAATCTTGATTTTCCTTTAACAAATCTAAACGAGTAAGATATGCCGCCTGGAGAAAAAATCCAGATCCTTCTGTAGAAATAATGTAATACCGTATTAAGGGATTAAATGTAAAGTACCCTCCTGATTCATTCCCCCAAATGATATGATTCCTTGTCCAAATGTAATTATTAAACTGTTGCCCTATTGCAATTTTATCAAAAAGAAAATAAAGCAGATTCAATTGTGATAGGTGACGCAATCCACTCCATTCTGTATTTCGGTATTTATGTTTAGTATAATCAAGGTTCAGATTTCCACCTAACAACCACCCTCCTTTTCTTTTGATACTATTGATTAAACCTTTAGGCCTGTATAAACCAGGATGAATGAAGTATTGAATCCCTGCGTCAATAGCCAATTGTTTATAGTAATAATAAAACCTGCCTTGGTTACCATTAAAATCAGACCTTCTTTGTAAATCATCATAATGGATATAAAGATCAATTGCCAAACCAGGCAATACAAAATAATTCAGACCAATTCCCACCTTATATCCTAACGTAATACGAGAATCTTGTGAGGAGGATTTCCATCCAGGTGATTGCCGGGTAATAATGGTATTTTGGTAAACTGATTCTAAGCTACCTTGTACATACAACCCTAAATCATTTGAATTTATTAAATAAGTCCTTAGGAAAGGACCTGGTCCTATTGTGTAAGATTGTATCCTCGTATTTCTTTCTCCAGTACTTGCACTATTATAATAACTGTACTTCACCGACACAACTGACCTAATTGCCATTCGACCAAAAATGAAATAGCCTACATAAGGTTGCAAACCAACCCCGGCGTCCATATAAGAGGATTGACTCTGATTAAATTTAAATTCATCCTTCCCTTTAACAACGTATGCATTAGCGGACCCTCCTATAATCCAGGTTTTCTTTTGGATTTGACTGAATGAAAAATTAATAGAGAATAAAAAAATTAAAGAAAAAAAATACAACCTCATAAAAATCCAAATTAATGATTCAACCCACTCACACCTCCGGAAACAATAAATTTCATTACTTCGGAGCTTGGGGCATTAATAAGGGTGATATTTTCTTTGGGGATGATAAAAAGATTACCGGAGATATTGTATGAATGAGGGAAATAAACCGCTACCTTATCTTTAATGTCAAGATTCTTTAAATCCTGTTGGGTAATAAAACCTAACCTATAATAGTCATAATCTTTATTAACCTTTACCATCACGGCCTGGCTGAATTTTCTTTTTTCGCCAACAAAAGCTCCTATTACATCTTTGGTGGAGGAATAAATCAGATTTATAATCGGCAACTTATAAAGCAGGTTTTCAAAGATGGTAAAAGCCGGCTTGGCAATAAGTGTAGACCCTAAATACCCTATAAATGTTGTAACAAGTACCACTATCACTATACCTACACCGGGAAAAAGTGGAGTACCGAACATATCAGGAATGATATTGTCGATAAAACTTATAAGTATAAACAGGATATATACCGTAAAATAAAGAGGTATAACAAACAGTAAACCCTGAAGGAAATATCGGAGGAAACGTTTCATATGTTAAATTCGAAATTCGAAATTCGAAATTCGAAAATTTTTTGGTCTGGTTTTATTTATTGAAATCTAGACACCTTGCATGCAACGTCTTTTCACATATGTTGCATGCAACGTCTTTAAAATCTTAGATTGGTTATCCAATCTTTTACCTGTTCCATAAGCCACATTGGTGTGGAAGTCGCACCGCAGATGCCTACAGAATCGCCTTCTTTAAACCATGAAGGATCAAGTTCTTTTTCATTCTCCACAAAATAGCTTCTTTCATTTTCAACCTTGCAAACAGCATACAATGCTTTTCCATTAGAGCTCTTCTTTCCGCTTACGAAAATTACCACATCATGTTCTTTAGAAAACTTTTGAAGCTGTGGTTCCCTGTTTGATACCTGCCTGCAAATACTGTCATTGTATTCGAAGTTTGAAGTACTGTCTTTTCCTGCCTCTTTTATTCTATTCTCAATCAACTCAGCGATTTTATAAAATCCCTTAGTGCTTTTGGTAGTCTGACTATACAATGTTACAGGCTTTGTAAAATCTATTCTGTCAAGATCTTCTTCAGTAGTAACCACAATTGCTTTATCTTTTGTCTGCCCTGTCAAACCTACAACTTCTGCGTGACCTTTTTGTCCATAAATTACTATCTGCCCCTCTCCCTCTTCCATCTTATCAAAACTATGCTTAACTCTGTTTTGCAACTTCAAAACTACAGGACATGAGGCATCCACCAGTTCAATATTATTTTCCAGAGCCATCTTATATGTTTCGGGCGGCTCTCCATGTGCCCTTATAAGCACACGACAATTTTTAAGATTTTTCAGCTGCTCCCTGTCAATCACTTTCAAACCTTTTTTACTAAGCCTCTCCACTTCCATGCTGTTATGAACGATATCACCCAGACAAAAAAGCTCTCCTCCGTCTCGCATTTCTTCTTCTGCCATCTGAATGGCAAATTCTACCCCGAAGCAGTATCCCGAGTTTTTATCAATTACAACATTCATATCTGAATAAACGGGTTTTGAACATCAATTAATTTTCCTGTGGCAAGGTTTAAAACAAAATCTACCTGCTCGTCAATAGTCATAAAGGTGGTATCAAGCACAAAAGCATCTTCAGCTTTTCTCAACGGACCTTCTTCCCTGGTTGTATCAAGGTGATCCCTTTTTTTAATATTCTCAATAATATCTTCCAAATCCACCACCTGCTTTTTCTCCAATAACTCCTGCTGTCTTCTAAAAGCTCTTACATGCATGTCGGCTTCCATAAATATTTTAAGTTCCGCATCAGGAAACACAGCGGTACCAATGTCTCTTCCGTCCATCACCAAACCTCTTTTCTTACCCATCTTCTGCTGCTGACTTACCAGAAATTTTCTGACTTCCTTTATAGCACTGACTTCACTAACTTTTTCCGATATATACATCTTCCTGATTTCCCCTTCTACATTCAAGCCGTTCAGGAATGTTTCACTTTTGTCAATCTTAGGATTATACACAAAAGAAATCTGAATATTATCCAAAGCTTTCTGTATGGATTTAGGGTCTGTGAGATTAATATAATGTTCGTGAAAATAAAGTGTGGTCGCCCGGTACATCGCACCGGTATCAATATAGGCATAGCCGAGTTTGGAAGCCACGATTTTTGCAGTAGTGCTTTTACCGCAAGAGGAATATCCGTCGATGGCTATGATAATCTTTTTCATTATAAATCAGCGGAATAGCCGGATGAAATTGAATTATGTTTACAATCCAAATTATAGGATTTTTATGGCATTTCCTAATATGGAGACTATTCTATTTCAGCAATTTTTCTTTCCGCTAATAGTCAAAATATTATTTACCGATAGCCATCAGAAGATCAGCCTGAGTAATGATGTAAACATCATTCTTTTCATCCCTTACCAGCAAAGCACTATTATCTTTGGTAATAAGAGATGAAAGCACATCTACGGTATTATCCATTCCCACAAAAGCAAAAGGAGGATCCATCACTTCTTCCACTTTGACATTTTTCAACTCAGGATTTTCTATCAGCTTTTTCAGGATTTTCGAATCTGTGATGCTTCCTACAAATTGATCGCCGTTAACTACAGGCAACTGGGAAATTCCTTTTTGGTTCAGAACTTTTACAGCCTCTCCTACAGTGGCACTGCTTCCTATAGTTATTACTTTACCATTGTTTTGTGCCCTGAGTATATCTTTGGCAGTTGCAAAATTTCTTGACTCAAGATAACCATGATCCCGCATCCATGAGTCATTGTAAACTTTAGCAAGGTATCTTGTACCATGATCAGGAAGAATGATAACCATCACATCCTTTTCGGATAAATTTTCTTTGGCATACTCAAGAGCACCTGCTACAGCAGCACCGCTAGACCAACCTACAAACAGGCCTTCTTCCCTTGCAAGTCTTCTGGTCATCACAGCTGCATCTTTATCAGTTACCTTTATAAACTGATCGATCAGATCAAAATTTACATTCTTTGGAAGTATGTCTTCGCCGATACCTTCTATACCGTATGGATATATTTCATTATGATCAAAAATTCCTGTCTCTTTATATTTCTTGAAAATGGATCCGTAAGTATCGATACCAATGCACTTAATTTTCTGATTTTTCTCTTTAAGGTATTTGGAGGCACCGCATATTGTACCACCTGTACCTACTCCTGCAGCATAATGGGTGATAGTTCCATCCGTTTGCTTCCATATTTCGGGACCGGTCGTCTCGTAATGAGCTACAGAATTGGAAGGATTATCATATTGATTAGGATAAAATGAATTCGGAATCTCCTTGTTCATTCTTGCTGCAACCGAGTAATATGAACGGGGATCTGTAGGGGCCACGTTTGTTGGGCATATAACTACTTCTGCTCCCAATGCTCGGAGTACATCTACTTTTTCTTTTGACTGTTTATCATTTGTAGTAAATATACATTTGTAGCCTTTTGCGATGGCTGTCAGAGCAAGACCCATCCCTGTGTTTCCGGAAGTACCTTCTATAATTGTGCCACCAGGCTTCAGAATACCTGCTTTCTCGGCATCTTCAACCATTTTAATTGCCATTCTGTCCTTTACAGAATTGCCGGGATTAAAGTATTCTACTTTGACAAGGATTGTACCCTTAATTCCTTTACTCAGCTTATTAAGCTTTATTAGCGGAGTATTTCCGATTGTCTCTATGATAGAATTGTAATACATATTCTCAGGGTTTTTGATCAGTGCTAAAATAGGATTATTTTATTGAAATGTCTATTTCCCAATAATTCCGATAGAATTAACAGCAAAACAGGGGAATAAGTTGCGGGGTAATTAAGAATTAAGAGTTAAGAATTAAGAATTAAGAATTAAGAATTGGAGCAGGATATTAGATGTTAGATATTGGATATTAGATATTGGATATTGGATATTGGATGTTGATGATAGATGAGATCTTAGATGGCCGATCCTTCGCGGCCTAGGTTCTGTTTAAATAACTGTGTCATTATTAAAATTATTATCTCTGTTGGAATGTGGTAAAGTTTGAAAAACTTTTCCATATTTCAACAGATCTTTAATCTTTCAGGATATTTAATTGCT
>JBKBUF010000042.1:0-27280 GCA_046290815.1 Cytophagaceae bacterium
CTAATTCTTATATTGGCAGCGGATCTAATATTATAAATAATATTGAAATAGGAGAAAGGGTATTAGTTGGGTTAGGTAGTAATGTTTTGAAAAGTATACCTTCAGATACCAGGGTGGCGGGCAATCCTGCCAAGGCTCTGGACTAAATGTCTGGTTATTTTGAAAACTTTTCGTAACCGCTTTTATAAATTCTTTCAATTATCTCCACGACTTTTAACCCTTCTAATGCATTGGTTGTGGCGGTTGCATGTCCCCGGAGAGTGTTTACTACATTTTCAATGATGAAATGATGATTTGCTGCAGAGCCTTTATAAGTTCCATAGTCATTGGGAGGGTTTGAAGGTGGTAATACCGGCATGGTGTAATCCTTGATATGACAATATTCTACTTCATTCATGTATTGTCCTCCTACCTTAACACTGCCTTTTTCTCCTATAATTGTAATGCTACTTTCCAGGTTGGAGTCATACACTGAAGTTGAAAAATTAAAGGATCCTATTCCCCCATTAATAAAATCAAAACTTACAAAGCCGGAGTCTTCAAAGTCTGTCAGATGGGTGTGGGAGAAGTCTTTGAACCTTGCATTAATATTTTCAATGTCACCAAACAGCCAGTACATGATATCAATGAAGTGCGAAAATTGAGTAAATAAAGTGCCACCATCCATTTCTTTATTTCCTTTCCAGGTACCTTTTTTATAGTAGCGCTCATCACGGTTCCAGTAGCAATTGATCTGGACCATGTATATTTTGCCCAAGGTTTTGTTCTCAATAATTTCTTTAAGCCAGATAGAAGGAGGAGAGTATCTGTTTTGCATTACACAGAAAACATTCCTTGATACTTGCAGAGATTTGAAGATTACCTCTTCGCATTCCCTCTTGGTAAGACCCATTGGTTTTTCTATGACCACATGTTTCCGTTTTTCCAAAGCTAATATTGCCTGTTGAGCGTGAAGTCCGTTAGGTGTGCAGATGCAGACTACGTCAATACCGTCAGCTGAATTAAGAAGTTCTTCTATGGAAGAATAGAAAGGTAGTTGATAAAATTTTCCCAGGTTTAAGTATTCAGGAGGTCGTACATCACACAAGGCCGCGACATTGCACCTGTGATTTTCAGAGATCATAGCCGCATGACGAAGGCCTATATGGCCGCAACCCACAATACCAAAATTTATTTTATCACTCATTTCAGCTGATTCTGCTTACCTGATTATTATTTAATTTGTAAACCTTATTGCTTTCAGGGCATATAGCTTTGTTTTCTTTGTCAAAAGCCAGTTTGTGTCCGTACTCACTCATCCAGCCTTTTTGCCTGGCTGGATTTCCGTACACCAATGCATATGCCGGTACTGACTTTGTTACTACTGCACCTGCACCAATAAACGCAAATTCACCTATGGTTATTCCACATAAAATTGTTGCATTAGCTCCAATGGTTGCCCCTTTTTTTACCAATGTGGTTTTGTATTCATGTTTTCTGCTAACGGCGCTTCTGGGATTAATTACATTGGTGAAAACCATGGAAGGCCCCAAGAAGACATTATCTTCGCAAATAACGCCGGTATAGACAGAAACATTATTTTGTATTTTAACATTGTTTCCGATGACGACATTAGGGGATATAACTACATTTTGCCCAATAGAGCAGTTTTGGCCTATTTTAGAATTGGACATTATGTGCGTGAAATGCCATATTTTGGTTCCGTTACCAATTTGGCAATCAGGATCAATAATTGAGGAAGGGTGGCAGTAAAACATGCAAGTTCAGATTTTTAATACATGTAATGGGATTTTTGTATCGATTAATTTAGTTTGACTTCAATAATTCTCTAAAATATTTCAAATATAAATCCTTGTTTGAATTTACAGAATAATAGGTTTCTACAGTTTCTCTGCCTTTGTTTCCCATTTCATTTCTCATATGTTCATTTTCAATAAGTATTGATAGTTTGCTGATCCAATCATCTGGTGAATAAGCCAGGAAACCATTTATTCCATCTTGTATTATAGTTGTATTAACGCCAACCGGGGACATAATGGTAGGAATTCCAAGTGCCATGTATTGTAATCCTTTTAATCCACACTTGCCTTTGGTCCATTCATCATCAGGCAAGGGCATAATACCTATATCTATTTCTGATAAATCTTTTACTTCAGTCTCATGATTCCATCTTGATCCTTTTAAATTTAATTTAGGATTTACATAGTTTTCATCACCAATTACTTTAAAGTAAATTAAACTTCCATATTTGTTTATAAGCTTTTCCAGATATTCAACAATAAATTCAAAATGTATTATTGTGGAAAAGCTTCCACTCCATCCGATGCATACTCTTTCTTTTTTTTGTTTTATAGTTATCCTATATTTATCAGTATCAATTGTTGTCGGGATTATTTTAACGTTAGAATTGTATTGTAAAGCAAAATTTGCTAAATATTCATTGCCCGCAAAAATCATATGGGATAATGATATTAAATCTTTGGTTTTATCAGGATTTTTTAGGAACTGAAGTCTTTTATTATTGCTTTTGTTTTCTCCTGTTTGTTGCCTCCATATGGAGTCGTCGAAATCAAAAATAATTTTAGATCGGTATGAAAATAACCTCTCAAAAATTGAAGTGCCAAGCATGAAGCCTTCTCTTTGAATGAAAACAATTTCGTATTTAGAAAATAATATTTTCTTTAATAATTTAAAAATGGACTTAATCAGAATAATAATTTTTGTAAGGAATTTTCCCTTAGAATAGTAAATTTTGTCATCATGCTGGTTTAGCAAGAAAATTTGTTTGCAAACAAATTCATGTTGGTTTAAAAAGTCGATATATTGTTCAAATCTGAATCTTTGGGATGGGGACCTGTCAGGCCTGTGAAGCGCCAGAAACAATACTTTATTTTTTTTCATAATCCATCAATCTTCCAACCAAACCGGCGGAAGTTTTTCTGTAATTTCTATACCATTGAATTTTGAAGTTTTTCTTGCGCCATGAGTTTTGACCCATTTTACAGTTTTCTCAAGACCTTCTTTTAGGGAAATGATTTTAGAGCTGTCAATTTTAAATACTTTTTTTGCTTTTTCATGGTCGGAATATGCATGTACTACTTCATTCCGTGCTTCCACAAATCTGATTTTCCCCGGTATTCCCATGGTTTCCATTACTGTCTCGGCAAGTTCAAGTACTGAATATTCTTTATCTCCCCCAATGTTAAATATTTCATTATATGCTTCCGGATTATTAATGCAATTAGCTATATAGGGAGCAACATCATCAATGTAACTAAATGCCCTGGTTTGTTTTCCATCACCATAAATTGTTAATGGAATTCCTTGCATAAGTTGATTCATGAAGATGCCAATAACATTTCTGTACCTGTCTCCGATATTTTGAAATTCTCCAAAAACATTATGAGGCCTGAATATAATGTAATTCAAACCAAACATTTCATGGGCAGTTTTTAAGTCTAACTCAACAGCAAACTTAGCTACACCATAGGGGTCTTCAGGTTTGGGATCAGCTGTCTCAATCATTGGAACTATTTGGGTTCCATATACTGCAATTGAGGAGGTGAAAATAAAACATTTTATTTTATTTTTAATAGAAGCATTTATCAGATTAATACTACCAATAAGATTGTTATTGTAATTGAATCTACGAATAAAGTGACTTAATCCTTCGGCTGCATATGCTGCTAGATGAAAAACGTAGTCAAATTTATATCGATGAAAAATGTCGGAGATTAGTTGTTCATCAGTAATACTTCCTTTAATGAATGTCGCTTTTTTGTTTACATTATCGATGAAACCGCCACTGAGATCATCTAATACGATAACAGTATGTCCATTTTGTATTAAATGATTGGTTACGTGTGCTCCTATGAATCCTGCTCCGCCTGTAACAAGTGATATTGGCATATAATTTTAGTTTAGTTTTCAAAAAAAGCGATTGGTTCGCTCTGGATTTATAAAATTAGTATAATAAATCATTTTTTAGTATAGTATCCTTTAATCGTCACGCCTTTGGATGTAAAAGTGAGTAAAAAGTTTATAATTTTTTTTATAATTTTAAGATGCCATCGCTTTTCGATTTTTAAACGTAACTTTTCATCTGTCGATTTTTCTTTAACTGAATCCTGGTGTGATTGTATTCCCATTCCGAACTCCAGTCTGCTAAAGCTAATTCCGGTGCATAGAATCTTTTTGGTAGTGAAACCATTGTTATTCATAAGGAACTTAAGCGTTTTAGGGGTGTAATATGAAAGGTGTTCCGGGTAAGTAATGATATTATAATTTTGTTTTAATAAATATCTGCTAATTGAATTAAAGTTAGGAGTAGTACAGTAAAACAATCCATTTTTTCTTAAAAGTGTATGTACTTTTTGTATCTCCTTCACTGGATTATTAATATGTTCCAGTACTTCGAATGAAGTAATTACGTCAAATGACTCGACCGGGTAGTTTTCAGTTTTTAAGATACCTTTTGTAATTTTTATTCCTTTGTCCAGGTTTATTTTATATGCTGTTTCTGAAAATTCAGTTCCATGTACTTCCCATCCTCGATGTTTTGCAATCTCAAGAAAGTCTCCTGCGCCGCAGCCTACATCTAAGATTCTATTTAATTTCCTGAATTTTTCAAATTCATCAAGCAATTTGTTGTAACTGGAAATTGTTGCCGGAGATATGTAAGGTGAATTTTGATAGGAATAAATGTTATAGTAGTTTGTCAATTCTTCTTCTGTTGGAATAGATGCCATGAACACAAAATCACAATGAGTGCATTTCTGTAATCCAAGCTTTTGATATCCTTTTAAGGGTTTTACCGGGCTGTTGCAAATCAAACAGTGGGAATGAAATTTCATTAATAATCTAAAATTGTAATTATGTTATTATTTAATAAAAAATTATCAAAAAATAATGTTTTTTGATAAATAGTGCAACCATGTAATAAAAAGCCTTGATATTTCAATGTTTTAATATGTTTAATACTGTTTTTTCGTTATTAAAGTTGTCTTGCTTTAAGATTTTTCAGAAGCAAATCTTTGAATTTTTTCACAAATATATTCAAGGTCAGCCATGGGTATTTCGGGATATATTGGTAGTGAAAGCAGCTCATTGCATAATTGTTCTGATATAGGAAAATCCCCCTTTTTATAGCCGAGAAATTTGTATCCAGGTTGAAGGTGTAATGGTAATGGATAATACACCATTGTTTCTATGCCGTGCTTCAAAAGATAATTTTTTAATTTGTCTCTTCTATTTTCTTTAATTCTGAGCGTATATTGGTGGTAGCAGTGGTTTGCTTCGATGCTTTTTTGTGGTGTGGTTATAAATTCTATATTATTTAGCTGGTTATTATAAAACTGGGCTACTTGTATTCTTTTATCAATGTATTGTTCAATATGGTTTAACTTTGAAATTAAAATAGTTGCCTGGATGGTGTCCAATCTTGAATTTACGCCAATCATTTCATGGATATATTTATCTTTTTGCCCATGTCGTGCTATCATTTTAAGTTTTTGAGAAAGCTCACGATCATTACAAAATATTGCTCCTCCATCTCCGTAACAGCCTAGAATTTTCGTAGGAAAAAAGGAGGTTGTTCCGATATCTGCCAATGCTCCGGTCATATATTTCACTGAATTATGGTAGTAATAAGATCCGAGAGACTGAGCGTTGTCTTCGATGATATAGATGTTTTTAGATGGGATTAAATGTTTTAATGAATGTATATTTACAGGATTTCCAAAAAGGTGGACTGGCAGAACAACTTTTGTAGATGGATTAATCTGTTCTGCACATTTTTCCAGGTCCATATTAAACGTAGAAATATCCACGTCTACAAAAACCGGTTTAATTTTTAATATTGCCGCTGCTTCCAGAGGTGATATGTAGGTAAAAGCAGGAATAATTACTTCATCTCCTTTTCTAAGATCCAGGGCCATAAGAGCAATTTGCAAAGCGTCAGTTCCATTGCCACAGGTGATGCAGTAATTTGCATTTATTTTTTTGGCTAGCTGCGCTTCCAGGGTATAGACTTCGTTTCCCAGTATAAAACTTGATTCCTCGAGGGTTTTGGTAATACCGTTAAGTACTTCATTTTTAATGGTTAAATACTGCGCTCTAAGGTCAAAAAATTTAATTGATTTATTAGCCACAAATTCTCTCCTTTAACTAATAATTTATAACTTTTTTTATAATGTAACGTACCTTGAAATTATTGATTTTATCATCAAATATACTATATTTGATATTCAGCAATACAATGATAAATAGATGTTTAAGGTAACATCTTTATCGATGTGGCAAAATCTTAATAAAATAAATGAATAAATCACCCGAAACTTTTTTTTTTGAATACGAAATAAAGCCTCAAACCAAACTAAGTTTTAATATTGGTGAGTTATGGCAATATAAAGAACTTTTTTATTTTTTCACCTGGAGGGATATTAAGGTAAAGTACAAACAAACGTTTCTAGGCTTTTTATGGGCGGTGTTGCAGCCATTGCTGATGATGCTGATTTTTACTTATTTTTTTGGAAGGATGCTAAATGTTCCTTCTGATAATGTACCCTACCCTGTATTTGTTTATTCAGGATTAATGTTTTGGAATCTCTTTTCTTCCGGAGTAACGAATGCCGCAAACAGCATGGTGACTAATTCCAATATTATTAAAAAAATATATTTTCCTCGATTAATCATTCCATTATCATCAGTTTTAGTTTCTGTTTTTGATTTTGTGATCACATTGGCACTTTATATTTTACTGATGGTTTATTATTCTAATAAAATGGATATAAATGTTTTATCTGTTTTGTTTTATTTTCCTCTTTCTTTAGTTATGACCTTGATGACAACTTTGGGTTTAGGAAGTCTTCTTGCTTCATTAAATGTAAAATTTCGTGATTTCAGATACGCTTTACCTTTTTTAATTCAATTATTATTTTTTGTTACCCCGGTAATATATCCTTCAAGTGTTATGAATAACAAAATCGGGGGCTTAATTCTTTCTTTAAACCCCCTCACTGGTTCAATTGAATTGATAAGGTTATCACTTATTGGAAGTCCAATCAATTGGTCCCTAATTATACCTGGTATAATAATATCTGTGGTAATGTTTATTTTAGGATTGTATTATTTTAGAAAGACCGAGAGTTATTTTGCTGATATTGCATGAAACCTATCCTTGAGTTTATAAACGTATCTAAAAGGTTTAAAATCAGAAAAGATTCTCAACCCTATTTAAGTATAAGGGATTCGCTGGCCAATCTTTCCTTTTTAAAGAAAGAACCGAAAGAGGAGTTTTATGCATTGCAGGATGTATCCTTTGAGGTTTTTGCCGGGGAGTGCATAGGGATCATCGGGAAGAATGGTGCAGGCAAATCAACCTTGTTAAAAATTTTATCTAAAATTACTCCACCAAGTCACGGTAAGATAATTTCAAGGGGAAGAGTTGCCAGTTTACTTGAAGTAGGTACAGGTTTTCACCCTGAGTTGTCAGGAAAAGAAAATATCTTTTTAAATGGTTCCATATTAGGAATGACTTATAAAGAGATCAAAGGAAATTTGGATGCAATTGTAAATTTTTCAGGAATTGAGAAATTTTTAGATACTCCTTTAAAACATTATTCAAGTGGTATGCAATTGAGGCTAGCTTTTTCTGTTGCTGCATTTCTTGAGCCTGAAATATTGGTTATAGATGAGGTGCTTGCTGTAGGAGATAGTGAGTTTCAGAAAAAATGTATTAACAAGATGGGGGAGGTTAGTAAAAGTGGAAGGACAATACTATTTGTCAGTCATAATATGTCAGCCGTAGAAATGCTATGCAGTAAAGCAATATTGCTAAGTAAAGGTAAAGTTAAAAGTTTTGATTCGGTTGGAAAAGTTGTCTCGGATTATATAAATGACAATATTTCAGATGTCGAAAGTTTTAGTGGAATCCTGGATCTCGATAAGACTAAGTTTATTAAAAGAATAGAAGTATACTCAGATGGTCGAATAAGTCCTGAAATTGCTGTTGGTAGCGAGATGAAAATAAAAGTTTATTTTCAAACTGATAATAAATTAGATTTTCCTCTTCTGGGAATTGTTATCAAAGATTCATATGGAATGCCATTGATTGGTATTAATAACAGGCACTATGTGGGTAACCTGGCTCTCAATCCGGTTAATTCAGGAGTTATTTCCATAACAATTCCAAAATTTCCGTTTATGCCGGGTATTTACAGTGTTGATGTCCATTTCGGTAATGCCTTTATAGATCTGGAAATATTAAAAGATGTTTTTTCGATTACAGTAAATAAAGTGATTCAGAATAGTCAAGGGGAATTTCCTATGGAAAGTCTTAATAAAATTTACATTGACAATATAAACTGGAAGTTGGAGCAAATATAAAGTTTAATGAAATTGATTGGTATTTACAACAAGATATTACGAAAGTGGTATGAACTGGAATTGGATGAATATTCAGGCATTTTTCATGATCAGAATGAGGAAAAAATTTTTTTGTCGGAAGTGAAAAGTGCAAAAGATCTTCTGTTGCCATATTATTCTGAATATGTAAGGTCTGTTTCTGTTGATTCAATGGCTATTTCTATAGAGTTGGCTTCTGTATTATTTGCATTTTGCAAAATGAGAAAACCTAAAAAAGTTTTAGATTTGGGGTCAGGCTTCAGTAGCTTTACTTTTCGTTTATATCAAAAACTGTTTGATAATAATTGTGAAGTTTTTAGTGTTGATGACGATGTTCAATGGCTGGACAAGACCAGAAAGTACCTGGTTGAAAACAGTTTATCATCTGAAAATTTGCTTGACTTTAATATTTTTATGAATGATCAAGAAACTGAAGAGTTCGAATTAGTTTTGCACGATATGAATTATGTTGAGATCAGGATAAATTATTTACTCGATATTATTAAGAAAACTAAAAATGGAGGATTCCTGATTTTAGATGATGTTCATAAAAATGATTATTTTCTTAGTTTATTAAAGCTGGCCAGAGGCAGAAAGGATGAATTTTATAGTTTAAAGAAAATTACTTTAGATAAGTACCGTCGTTATTCATTATTGTTACTTAAGCGCTAGTGGTTGATTTATCAATAATTATTCCTACCAAGGACAGAGGAGAGATTTTTAATCAAACCTATTATGCACTAATAAATGCAATATCCGGAATTAATGCTGAAATTATTATAGTCAATGACTCTAAGGTTCCTTTGAATATTAAAACATCTAAAGAGACTCTTATTTTACAGAATTACAAGGGAGGAGTTGCTGCCGGAAGAAATTTAGGAGCCTTAAAGGCGTCTGGTAAAAAATTGTTGTTTTTGGATGATGACATGTTGCTTGACTCCAAAATCTTGAAAAGATTATTGCAGGTAAATGTTCGTGAGTCAGAAATAGTTATGCCAAATTGGTCATATTCATATGATTCTTTGGCTAAAATTTCTAAATCCAGTTTTGGACGATTTTTAATCAGATACAATTGGGTTTCACTTAAAGGTTGGAGTAATTCTGAGGAGTGGAATGATCATGCGATATTTAAAACCTCAGGAGGTGCTAGCTATTGTTTGTTGATTTCTAAAGCGAAGTTTGAAGAAATTGGCGGATATAATGAGAGTTTTCCCTTTGCCGGGTTTGAAGATTTTGATTTTATTCAGCGAGCAAAAGGTGCAGGAATATCCTTTTATATAGATCCAATTGCTACAATAATTCATAATGAAATTGATAGGACTAGTCTGGGGTCTTTTCTAGATAGGAGGGAGAGAAATGCTTTTACTCAAAAGGTGGCTGTTAATCTAGGATACCAAAATCTTAAAATTTCTTATGAATTTGTTAAACGAATATTGATATATTTTTTCGATAAATGTTACCCATTAATATATTTTGGGGCTAGAAATTTTCCGAATATTAAAGGATTGGATTTTGCATATTTTTTCTTGGTGAAAATTCTTATAGTAGTAAAGATTTTTCGAGGATATAACCATGATCGGTAAAATTAAATTTCTCCTATTTAACTCTATAAGATCAGTTTTCAAAATTCCGTTTTTAGAAAAGTGGATCAGAGATCAATTAAAAACTGATAATTGCTGGTTTTATTCGAAAATGGTTCCTGGTAACAATTTATATCCCAAACATTCTATAAGAAGATTTAATTCAAATGGTCTTATAATGGAAGTTGATATTTCTGATTATGTTGGGCACTATATATATTTTGGATTTCCTGAATTAGCATTTCAAAACTTTAAAAATTTCATTAAGGAAGGAGATGTCATTTTAGATATTGGTGCAAATATAGGATTTACAGCATTGAATTTTGCAAAGTTGGTAGGTCCAACAGGAACAGTATATGCATTTGAGCCTGATCCTTACAATTATTTGCAATTAGAAAATAACTGGAGATTAAATAAGTTGATGAATTTAAAATTAATAAACATTGGACTGGGATCAACACATCAAATAGTTAAACTAAAAACTGAATTAGAAGATAACAGAGGTAAAAATAGAGTAGATTTTAATGCTACGGAAAATTTTGCAGAAGTTTCAATTGTTACTATTGATGATTTTGTTAAAAATGCGAATATAAAATTTGTCCATTTAATAAAAATTGATGTGGAAGGTTATGAGTATGAGGTTTTGAAAGGTGCAAAAAATGTTTTGAAAGTTTATAAGCCTAAATTGTTCGTTGAAATTGATGAACAAAATCTGACATTTCATAAATCATCCCCTAATGAGGTTGTGTCATTTTTATTGCAAATAGGATATACAACATTTAAAGATGCAGCTTGCGGAAAGGATATTTATTTAGATACTGATTTTAGTAAATGCCATTTTGATTTATTGGTATACTAGAGAAGTTTAAGAATATGCAAACTAAGGTTATATATATTATATCCAATTTAGATAAATCAAAGGGATTTGAATGGACAAGCTTGCACTTAGATAAATCCAGATTTGAGTTGGTTTTTATTTTACTAAATTCAGGGCCTACCGATTTAGAAAGATTTCTTAAAAGGAATAAATTCAAAGTTTATACTTTTAAGCTTCAAAGTAAGTTTTCCTTAATTATTTCTTTTGTCAGAACAGTAATTTGTTTAATTAAAGAAAAGCCTAATGCAGTCCATTGTCATCTTTTTGAAGCTTCCTTAATAGGTATAATTGCATCATTTATTACAGGGGTAAAAAAAAGAATATATACAAGGCATAATTCAACATTGTTTCATATGTATTATCCTGCTTCAGTAAAATATGATAAGTTGATTAATATTCTTTCGACAAATATTGTTTCAATTAGTAATGCGGTTTCAGAAGTTTTAACGGAATGGGAGAAGGTTCCATTGGAAAAGATAGTATTGATACCCCATGGCTTCGATTTTTCTTGTTTTGAAAATATAAGTTTGGAAAGGGTCAATAATGTTAGGGAAAGAAATAATATCAAGGATTCAACATTTGTTATAGGGGTAATTAGCAGGTTTATTGCCTGGAAAGGTATAGAATATATCATTACTTCCTTTAAAGATTTTATTAATAAATATCCTGATGCTATATTGATTTTAGCAAATGCTAAAGGTCCGGATGAAAAAAAGATTTTAAAGGAGCTTGAAAGTTTGCCTTCTGAAAATTATCGGGTAATTCCATTTGAAACGGATGTTTTTGCTCTCTATAAGATATTTGATGTTTTTGTTCATGTACCTATAGATAAGTATTGTGAAGCTTATGGCCAGGTATACATAGAATCGTTGGCCTCAAATGTCCCTTCAATTTTTACCTTATCAGGAATAGCCAATGAATTTGTAGAAAATCGAAAAAATGCCATCGTGGTAAATTATAAAAATTCTGATGATATTTATAATGCTTTGTATTTTGTTTATAACAACAGGGATGCAGTAATGGAAATGGCTTCGAAGGGGAAAAAAGATGTAATTGGCAGATATGATTTTAAAGAAATGATTTCAAAGCTGGAAGAGTTGTATTCAAAATAATTAATGTAGGGGAGCGATGAAATCAAATATAGCTTTTTCTATAATAATTCCCACATACAACCGTGCATCCGCATTAAAAAGATGTATTGATTCAGTGTTGAACCAAACTGTTCGGCCAAAAGAAATTTTAATTATTGACGATGGTAGTTTAGATAATACAAAGGATGTTGTAGAAGCATATTCGGATGAAACGATTATATATATAAGGAAAGAAAATGGAGAAAGAGGTGCTGCCAGGAATACCGGAATTTTGAAAGCTTCTGGTGACTATATAACTTTTCTGGATTCAGATGATCTACTGTATAAAGATTATTTTGAAAAGGCTTTAAGTTTTATTTTACATAATGATTACCCTGAGATATTTAATTTAGGTTACAATATCACTGAAGCCACAACAGGTAGGGTAATAAAGGTAATAAATGACTTCCGACCATCGGTAAACCTATTACTTCCGGAAGGAAATGTATTAAGTTGCCATGCCGTATTTATGAAATCGGACATCTGTCGTAAGAACCTGTTTATTGAAGATAGGAATTTGGCAGGTTTGGAGGACTGGGAATATTGGTTGCGTTTATCTAGCAAATACAACTTTAAATCGTGTAATGTTATTGCATCCACAATGATTCAACATCCAGAAAGGAGTGTTGTAAATTATAAAATGGAGGATTTGATCAATAAGGGTAATCTTTTGATTCAATATGTTTTTTCGAATCCTGGTTTCCATGAACAATACGGTAAATATAAGCGGATATTCAAGGCTAGTGTTTATAGTTATATATCATTGCATTTGATTTTATCCGGGAGATTTAGAATGCACGCATTAAAGTATCTTCTGATTAGTATTTATTATAATCCATTTATTATAAAAAAGCGACGATTTTTTGCAATTTTAAAATTGTTATTTAAAAGCTTATGGCTAAAAAAAATTTAATTGTCTTGACATTTTGGAGCTATAAGGATGCTTTAATTCAAACATATACACTCCCATATTTAAAAATAATCAGAGACTATACCTGTGAAAGCAAGATATATTTGGTTACACTTGAGAATAACAAATATAGCTTGTCGTCAGAAGAAAAGAATAAAATTGTAGACCATCTAAAAGCAATAGGTATTATATGGATAAGAATACCCTATTATACTTTTGGAATGAAATCAATAATTACATTAATATCATATTTTCCACGACTATTGCTTTTAAGCCTGTTTAAAAATGTCGGGTATATTCAGGCGTTTTGTACCCCTGCTGGTGCATTAGGGTATTTTTTGTCTGTTTTTTCCGGAAAAAAATTAATAATAGATTCATTTGAGCCTCATGCTGAATCCATGGTAGAGAATGGGACATGGAAAATAGATAGTTTAGCTTTTAAAATTTTGTTCAAATTAGAGAAGCTTCAAGCCCGTAAGGCGAAATTTTTGATTGCGGCTAATCCCAGAATGGAAGATTACGTAAGAGAAAGATATGGCCATGTAAAAGCGAAGTTTTTCTTTAAGCCAGCCTGTGTAGATCTCAACCTTTTTTCTGAAGGAAGGATTAAAAATAAGGAACTGGTTCAAAAGTTCGGTTTTGAGAATAAAATAGTTGGTGTTTATGCGGGCAAATTTGGAGGTATATATTTAGATAGAGAAGTGTTTGATTTTATTAGAACTGCACAAAATTATTGGGGGGATAAATTTAGGTTTTTAATTTTAACATCTCATTCCGATGAGGAAATTTTAGATTTTTGTAAAAATGCAGGTGTGAATATTGAACACATTACGAAAATGTTTGTCCCTCACAATGAGATCCCTGATTATTTGGGACTAGGAGATTTTGGCATTACCCCTGTTAAACCTGTTTATACAAAAAGATTTTGTACTCCGATAAAAAACGGCGAATATTGGGCTTTAGGGTTACCTGTGGTAATTACAAAGGATATATCTCAGGATTCAGAAATCATTAAAAGATACAATATAGGGTGTGTTATAGAAGACTTTACTGCAGAATCCTATTATTCTGTTTTAAATAAACTCGATGAAATATTGAAGGAAGACAAAATGAAACTTAGCGCAAGAGTAAGGAAGGTAGCTGTTGAATACAGAAGTTTTTCTATAGCAAATAAAATTTATTCATCAATATTTACCAATTAAGCTATATGAGGAATAATAAAAGTAGAAAGATTTTAGTAACCGGTGGTTGCGGTTATATAGGTTCACATACTATTATTGAATTAATCAGAAAGGGAGGATATGAGGTTATTTCAATAGACAATCTTTCTAATTCCAATTTAGATACCATTGACCGCATATATAAAATTACCGGGACTAAGGTGAAAAACTATGTTCTTGATTTGAGGGATTATGAAGCTTCTAAAAAAGTTTTCATGGAGAACCCGGATTTAATTGGCGTTGTAAATTTTGCAGCTTTAAAATCTGTACCTGAATCAGTAAGTAATCCATTGTATTATTACGATAATAATATAAATTCTCTTATTAACATTTTAAAATGTTGTGAGGAGTTTAAAGTAAAGGCCCATATATTTTCCTCGTCCTGTTCGGTTTATGGAAATGTTAAAACCTTGCCAGTAACTGAAGATACTCCATTGAGTGATGCTGAGTCGCCTTATGCACATACAAAACAGATAGGAGAGGCAATATTACAGAATTTCTCCAAGAACAGTGCTTTAAATACGATTGCATTGAGGTATTTTAACCCGGTAGGGGCGGATTCAACCGGATTGATTGGTGAAAGCCCCAAAAACAGGCCAAATAATCTTGTCCCTGTAATCACACAAACCGCCGTTGGTATGATTGAAAAAATGCATGTTTTTGGATCGGATTATAAAACACGGGATGGCTCTTGTATTCGGGATTATATCCATGTTTCAGATATCGCTATTGCTCATATCAAAGCTTTGGATTATGTGTTAGAAGATAAAAATATTAATAATTTTGAAATATTTAATTTAGGTTCAGGAGAAGGTATAACGGTACTTGAAGCGATTAAGGCATTTGAAAAGATATCTGGGGTTAAACTTAAATATGAAATAGTTGGGCGCAGGGCAGGTGATGTGGAGAGTATTTACAGTAATTGTTATAAAGCTGAAAGTTTACTGGGCTGGAAACCAAAATATAATATAGAGCAAATGATGCAAACTGCTTGGAAATGGCAGCAAAACTTGATCGGTTAATAATATAAATTTTAAATTATGACTAATATTTTAATAACAGGCGGTGCAGGATTTGTTGCCGGTTCTTTGGCAGAAAAACTAGCAGAAAATAAAGATTATTTTATCGTCATTGTAGATAATCTTGTTACAGGCAGTTTGTCTAAAGTGCCTGCTTTGCCTAATTGTAAATTTATAAAGGCAGATGTAAACGTATTTAATGACATATACCCTATAATGACAGCATATAAATTTGATTATGTTTTTCATTATGCTGCTTTAGTGGGAGTATTGCGGACCTTGGAACAACCTGTAAATGTATTAAATGATATTCCTGGTATTAAAAATATATTGGATTTATCTAAAAATACCGGTGTGAAAAGAGTGTTTTTTTCTTCGTCATCTGAGGTGTATGGCGAACCTGTGGAATTTCCGCAAAATGAGAAAACTACCCCACTCAATTCCCGGCTTCCCTATGCTGTAGTAAAAAACGTAGGAGAAGCATTCCTGCGTTCGTATCAACATGAATATGGCTTAGATTATACCATTTTTAGATTCTTTAATACCTACGGTTACAAGCAAAGTCGCGATTTTGTAGTGGCGAAATTTTTAAAGGCAGCATTAAATAATGAGGATATTACAATATATGGAGATGGAAACCAAAGTAGGACATTTTGCTATATCGATGATAATATTGAAGCAACAATAAAGTGTTTTGAAAATGGCTTGTATGTGAATGATGTTATTAATTTGGGTAACGATGTGGAAACAACAGTTCTTGATTTGGCAAAGATTATTATAAAGGCAACCAATTCAAAATCTAAAATTATTCATGTTCCTGCATTAAAAGAGGGTGATATGACCAGAAGGAAGCCTGATATTACAAACATGAGGAAAATATTAAACCGGGATCTGGTGCCACTTGAAACCGGAATCAATAAAATTCTTAATCAAATTTCAAAGTTATAATTGCTTGGTTCTTTTCATTTTTCTCGGAGTTTTTAATTTGTAGTAGATTATAAAACATGCTGATAAATAAAATGGCATAAGGGGGATTTTGTATCTAACCAATGTGCCAAAATTAAAAGTCGATATTCCTACCGCAAATGCAAATGTTATGGAAAATAAAAATGAGAATTGGAGAAAGGGGTCTTGCATTATGTATTTGAAAAATTTGAATCTTGCTTTTAGAATAATGTAAAAGGTAAATAAAAAGAATCCCAAAGACTCAAAGGCCGACAAAACCATAACTATATTTCTAGATTCCCAAAGGTAGGGGCGGAATAAAGTCACCCATACAGCTTGGGGAAACTTTGATAACATTCCTAACAAACTTGCTTCATATTCTCCCAGATCATAATAGGTGCCGCCTTCCTTTTTGCTAACATAAGAAATCCATTCTGAGGTTGCTTTTGCAGTTATAGCAATGGAATTTATATTATATCGCTCGTTTTCTTCTGCAATTTCTTTGCTTAAAATGAAGCCTAACGTAATGCTGATTATAATAACCAAAGGTTTTATTGTGGTACGCAAAAATGAAGATCGGATTTTATGATTAAACAAAGTAAATGCATAAAAAAGCGCTGCTGGAATAAAACATAACAAAATGTAAATCTTAATAGAATAAAGTATGTATATGGTTAAAAGACCTATTAATATATTCCGAAAGTAATTTCTTTTAAAAATGAATATTTGCGAAAAATTGTGGTAAAGCATACAGAGAGCGCCAAAGCAGAGTGTATCTTTCATTAGGCCTGAGCCCCAAAAGAAAACAGATGGAACAAAGAAACAGGCAAATGAAAGGCCTTTATAATAGCTGGGATACAAAGAGCATAAACTTGTATAAAGATTCCAAACGCCAATAAAGCTTATTAAAGAAAAGAAAATTCCGATTACTGTATAAGTGCTGAATGTAAATAATGAGATTAATGCTCCGATTCTAATAATAAAATAACTAGCCTTGTCATGTAAAAAATAAATAAAATGGTGTAAAGTATGTTGCTGCATCTTGATTTCGGAAAAATCTCCAAAAATCAAATGAAGTCCGTCCAGCGGGGATTCAATGAAAGTTTTGTATATACTATTGATATCTGCATAGTACATAAAGGTATCTCCCCCAGCATAATAATAGTGGTATATCAAACCTAATGCGACTGCACCGAGAATTTTCAGGGTAAGTGCAGGAATAAAGAATTTGACAATATCTTTATTTTTGATGAACCTGTTTTTATAGATATATGCAAACAGGTAAATTATTGTTATATAGACCGGAGTTAATAATAAATCCTTAATGTCTAAAACTTCCATCGAAAAAGGTGAATTTTTACCATATATATAAAACTAATTATCCTATAAATTAATATAAAGAGAATTAATTATTTAGCATAATAAAGCTGAAGTTGAAAATAATATATTTATATTAGGTTTTCTGTAATAAGTTTAGTTTTTTTTCATTTAATAGAAGGAACTAATTAATTGTGATTCATAAAGGATATTCGTTTGTTGCGGTGGCCAAAGCGCAGTTTACATTGGTAAATAATAAAATTGGTTTGCATTCACTTTCCACCAGGGCCAAATTAATATACACTTTCGCTATTCTAGTTTTTGTCAGCCTAATGGCAACTGTTATTTGGTTGTTAAATGGTAAATTCAAAACCGGAATTGATGATGCAAATATTTATTTTGTGTATATGCGTAATCTTTCTAAAGGTTATGGATTGGTTTATAATGTAGGAGGGGAAAGGGTTGAGGGTTTTACCTCATTATTGTGGACATTAATCGGAGCCACATTTTATGTATTTACTGATAATCCTGAATTTTTATTTGTATTATTAAATATCGCCCTCATCACCTACACTTTATGTAATTTAGTGTTTTATTTCTCTTCTCATTTAAATGCTAAACGACCAAACCGTTATGTTATTCTGTTTTTAGGATTATTAGCGGTAGTTCCTGGATATTTTGAATGGACGGTTCTTTCCTTGTTAGAAACAGGTCTTTGGAGTTCCATTTTAATATTATCTGTTCTGAACATACTTTCCTATAACACGGAAAATTTTAATCGTTCGAATATAAGTCTATCCGTATTGATATTTTTACTTTTGTTGTGCCGGCCAGAATCTATCTTATGGGGATTATTTTTTTCTATTGTAAGAATGACCCAGTCATTTTTATTTTTTAAAAAACCAAGCAAGATTAATTTTCTTCCAATTGTTACATTTCTAATTGTGATTTCAGCAGTGATTGGTTTTCGACTAATGTACTTCGGTTACCCGGTCCCCAATACTTTTTATGCAAAAGTGTCTTCAGACTATATTGAGAACATTAAAAATGGTATTAAGTATCTTTACTTATATTTCATTGATTCGCCCGTTGTTATATTAATAATATCAGCAATTGCATACACTCTTTATACCTTTTTTCGAAATGGCAAAATAAATTTTCAGCTACTGTTTATTGCACTTGTGATTTTACTTACTTTTAGCATACCATTGTATACAGGGGGAGATCATTTTGGTTATAGCAGATTTATACAACCTCTTGTACCAATAATTTATTTAGCTTTGGTTCTTATTCTCCTTGATCAAGATATTCAGCCTAACTTATATATAATTGTTACTTTTTTATTATTCTTGGTTTTTACCAGCGAAAATAGTTTAGTCAAATACTATAAACCTGAGAGGAAACTTCTATGGAACGAATGGGAAATTGCCAGAATGGGGCAAGAAAAATCAGAAAAATTAAATTCTTTTTTTGATGCTTTGCCAAGGTTGCCATCACAAGGCGTATTTACTGCAGGAGGAACAGCATATAAATATAATGGTGTTACAATTGATTTATTAGGCTTGAATAACGTGAAAATGGCACATGCAGAAACCCAAAAAGATAACAGCCTAAAGAACCATGCTGCATTTAATAAGGAAATTTTTATGGAGCAAAAGCCAGATTTATTTTGGTATGCAGGTGAATTTGTTTCAACAGCAGGTCTTGATGCCAATGAAGCAATAGTTACCTCACCGTGGCTTAGGAAGGTATTCAAACAAATTCAGGATGATGAAAAATTTAATAAAGAATATTGCCCTGTGCTTATATTTAAAAAAAATGAGACTTTGGCTTTAAAAATTTTCGCAAGTTATTCTTTTTTAAATAGTTTAGATGATAGATATTTTCAATATTCAAAAATCCCAGTAAAATAGACGATTTTAATGCTTTAAATTATCTAAGCGAATTTAAACTTTAATTTAGCAATTTGAATTTATATGACCACCCCTGTTAAACTCGACCCCATCGACCGCCAGATACTTGAAAAACTTCAGGCGAATGCTAAAATTACTAATTCTCAATTAGCTTTAGAGGTGGGGCTAAGTCCTGCTCCTACCTTGGAAAGGGTAAGAAAACTGGAGAATGCAGGATTAATAAAAAGTTATCATGCCCAGGTTGATACTGAAAAGCTGGGTTTGGGAGTTGGTATTTTTATTTTGATTTCCCTGTCTAGCCATAAGAAAAATCAGATAAAATCATTTGTTGAAAAAATGAATGCTATTCCGGAAGTGATCGAATGTCACCACATTACCGGTCAGGGTGATTTTTTGCTTAAAGTTCTTACAAAAGATATAGCTTCTTATCAGGAATTGATTCTTGAAAAATTAGTGGACGTGGAGGAGATTGGTAACATGCAATCTATGGTTATTCTTTCTACGTTTAAGCAAACTAAAGTGATGCCTATTATATAACCCTTAAAATATCTTCCGATTAAGGCTATGCAGGTAAAAAAGCTTTCTGTAATTATTCCGGCTTTTAATGAGTTTGCTACTATTTACAGATTGCTGGTAAAGGTGAAGAATGTCAATCTGATAGAAAATATTCAAAAGGAAATAGTCATTATAGATGATTTTTCTATTGATGATACTGCTGGAGAAGTTCTCAGATTTGTTGATCAGAATCCGGAAATCGAAATCAAATTTTTAAAGCAATCTTTTAATCAGGGAAAGGGCGCTGCTGTACAAAAGGGGATAATTAATGCTACAGGTGATGTAATAGTGATTCAGGACGCAGATCTTGAGTATGATCCTGAAGAATATAATTTAATGCTAAAGCCTATAGTGGATGGCTATGCCGATGCAGTGTATGGATCCCGATTTGTCGGTGGTAAACCACATCGGGTACTATTTTTCTTTCACTCCATTGGAAATAAGTTTCTGACATTTTTATCAAATATTTTTACAGATCTTAACCTGACTGATATAGAAACCTGTTATAAAATGATCAGGACAGATATTTTGAAGAAGTTAATCTTACAGGAAAAAAGATTTGGATTTGAACCTGAGGTAACCGCTAAACTGGCAAAAGTTCCTGGAATTCGTATATATGAAGTTGGTATCTCTTACTATGGAAGGACTTACAGTGAAGGAAAGAAAATAAACTGGAAGGATGGATTCAGGGCACTATATTGCATAGTAAGGTACAATGTATTTGATTAGTTATTTCTTTGCAGATTCTTTCTTCTTGTCTTTTTGCTTTGGAGGATCCAGGTAGTTTTTCGCCTCTTTATACAAAGCGTCTTTTTTCTCCGCTTTTTTTAATATTGTCTTGTAGTATTTTTTTGCCGTCTCAACATCTTTTTCCTGATCGGCCATTTGTGCTAAATTAGCCAGACTGCTGAAGTAATAATAAGAATCAGTTGCTCCGATCTTTTCAGAATAAATAATCATTTGCTGAAAATAACTCTTAGCCTTTATATTGTCTTTGTAAGTAAACCTGTAAATATTGCCTAAGAAATAAGTAGCATATCTGGCAGCTCTTTCTTCATAGCCAGGATATCCCTTTTCAAGTTTTTCCAAAATGGAAAGTGAACTTACTTCTGCTTCTGATCTTTGCCCTGTTACAAATGCAAGCATTGCATACATTCTATGGAAATATGGATTGTCAGGAAAAGTACTTGCAAGATAGCGGGCTACTGGAAAAGCTTTGTGATAATCTTCTTCTTCCAGGTAATAAATTCTCATAAGGAAATACTGTGCTTCGGTCCGGGTATAAAAAGCATTATAAGAAACCTCCTTTAGCTGTTTTAAACCCAACTGTTTGTCTCCATTAGGAAAGAATGCCATCAAAGGACGTAGGATAGGATACTCTTCTTTAATCCATACTTCATAGTAATTGAATAAGGCTTTGCCAAAAAGAAATTCTGGACTTAAGTCATTGTTGTCCCCAAACTTGCTGAGGTAATGCAATGCTTCTTTGCCTTCCATGGCTGCCTTGCTGTATTTTTTTCTGGCTTCTCCATATAGCCTTCCTTTAAAACCATGCGCCGCTGCAAGAAAAAATGCAGCTTCATAATTATTTTTGTCGTTATCTTTATATAGCTTTTCAGCAACGGCGATGCTTGAATCTATATATGCAATAAAAGTATTGTCATACTTTTCGATATCAGTGTTAGGCATTATTTTCCACCATGCACTTAAAGCCATAAGAAAGTACGGCATAGGATGCCAGGGATATCTTTGTTTTAATTCCAAAAACTTAGCCTCTGCAATGTCAAACTTGAAGTTGTACATGGCATTCACAGCCTCTGTAGATTCCATCTGAATATTCTCGTCAGCCAAAAGCATTTTTGGTGCATATTGGGCGCGGGCTCCCGCCATGGCAGTAAACAGAAAGAAAATTATTAATACTACTCGCTGCATTTGATGCTCTTTAGTGGTAAAATATAATGAATTATCCTGATAACGGCGAAATATATCGTTTTGGTTTACTTCATTCTTGATTATAGCTTAACAAATACTGTTCCTGAAAAATCCTATTTTTTAGTTTATTATCCGAAAACAATTTCAAAATGCCAAAATAGATACTGATCACGCTAGTATTCAAATGGTTTTAACTTACATAGGTAAAGTATGGTCTTTTAAGATAATTAGTTTTAATTTACAAAATCTTATTTACATCTGGTCATATATAAATTTAATTATGAATCTGTTACACCAACTTTGCGCCATTCACGGACCATCAGGTAATGAAATCCGGGTGAAGGAGTTTATTATTGATTATGTCAAAAAAAATAGTCCAGGCTGGAAGGTGGTGCCCCAACTGGTGATGAATGAAGACCTGCAGGACTGCCTGATGTTAGTATTTGGAAGGCCACGGACAGCCATATTTGCACACATGGATAGTATAGGATTTACTGTGCGTTACAATAATGAACTGATCAATATTGGTTCGCCGGAAGTAAAGCATGGGTATAAACTGAAAGGATGGGATTCTAAAGGAGAAATACATTGTACTATTAATGTAGGCGATGAGGATTTTCCTACCTGTGATTACTTTAGAGAGATAGACAGGGGAACCGAACTGGTATATGAATGCGACTTCAGAGAAACAGAAGAATATGTGCAGTCTTGTTATCTGGACAATCGGCTGGGTGTATACAATGCTTTGAAAGTTGCAGAAACATTAGAAAACGGAATAATTGCTTTCTCATGCTGGGAAGAGCACGGCGGTGGTACGGTAGCCTATCTTGCAAAATACATCTATGAAAAACTACACGTAAAACAGGCGCTTATTTCTGATATTACGTGGGCTACAGATGGAGTGCAGGCAGGCAAGGGGGTTGCTATTTCTATGCGTGACAGAAGTATTCCAAGAAGAAACTTTGTGAATCGCATTATCTCTCTGGCGCACCATTCCGGTGTGCCGTTCCAGTTGGAAGTAGAAGGCTCGGGAGGAAGTGATGGTAAAGAATTACAATCATCACCTTATCCTTTTGATTGGTGTTTCATAGGAGCACCGGAGGAGAATGTCCATTCTCCGGATGAAAAGGTTTTTAAGTCAGATATTCATTCAATGATAAATTTGTATAAGTACCTTATGGAACAATTGTAATCATTATATGTCTACTATAAGCATTCAGGATAGAAGTTTCGGACTGTTTCTTTCTTCTGAACAGATACATACAAAAATTGACACATTGGCATCTGAAATAAGCACAGATTATAAGGATAAAGATCCTGTATTTGTTGTAGTATTAAATGGAGCATTCTTATTTGCATCTTTTCTTATTTCAAGACTAAAATTTCCCTGCAGGGTTTCTTTCATCAGGGTAAATTCCTATAAGGGGACGAGTTCCTCTGGGGAAATTCAGAAAGTATTTGGTATGGATGAAGAATTGGAGGGTGAGCATGTTATTCTTGTTGACGATATTGTAGATACAGGATTAACTATGAAAGAAGTGAAGGAAGAAATTTTAAAACTTAAACCTGCATCTGTGGAGATTGCATGTCTTGTTTCCAAACCCGAATCCCACAAGAGAGCAATAGATGTCCGATATATTGGGTTTGAGATCCCAAATAGATTTATAGTGGGTTTCGGATTGGATTATAACGGGTACGGCAGAAACCTGAATGATATTTATGTGATTAATTACCCCTGAACTAAAAAAAATAAGTAATTTTGCCCCCTTAACTTAAAAACCTCATTGTTATGCTCAATATTATACTTTTCGGTCCTCCTTATGCAGGAAAAGGCACCCAAAGCCAGAATATTATAGAAAAATATAACCTTATTCATCTTTCTACAGGAGATTTATTGAGAGCGGAGATGAAAGAAGGTACTGAACTTGGAAAAAGTGCACAGCAATATATCAATAACGGATTGTTAGTGCCGGATGAAGTGGTAATCGGTATGATTGACAATAAAATTAAATCTAACCTTAAAGCTAACGGATTTATTTTCGATGGTTTTCCAAGAACAGTACCTCAGGCAGGTTCATTGGATCAGATATGCACATTGAATGGTCTTGAGATAAACGGAGTTATAGGTCTTACAGTTGATAGTGAAGAATTAACTAAAAGAGCAGTGCTAAGAGGGCAGACCAGTGGAAGAGCAGATGATAAAGATCCTGCTGTTATCAGTAAAAGAATTGCTGTATATCAGGATGAGACAGCACCTGTAGCAAATTACTATGCAAAGAAAGCCAAATATTATGAGGTGGATGGAATGGGAACCATCGAGCAGGTGTTTGCAGATATATGTAAAATTATAGAAAAAATTAAGTAGCCAGTATCAGGTATGCTGATGGCAGTTGCTGCCTTCTGCCTACTGTCTACTGCTTACTACCTGCTGAAAATGGCTTCTTCAAA
Source organism: Cytophagaceae bacterium (assembly GCA_046290815.1). GTDB lineage: Bacteria > Bacteroidota > Bacteroidia > Cytophagales > Cytophagaceae > JBKBUF01. The sequence continues at coordinate 24,250 of JBKBUF010000042.1, forward strand.
TTTCATTGATTACGTAAAGATTAACTGCAAGTCCGGAGCAGGAGGGGCAGGCTCTGCTCATTTCAGAAGAGAAAAGCATGTAGATAAAGGTGGTCCTGATGGTGGTGATGGAGGAAGAGGGGGGCATATAATTCTCAGAGGTAATGCACAGTTATGGACACTCCTTCATCTTAAATATAGAAAGCATGTAATAGCAGAGTCAGGCGAAAAGGGAGCAGCCATGCGCCAAACCGGTGCAAGCGGACAAGATGTTATTTTGGATGTTCCATTAGGGACAATTGCAAAAGATGCGGAAACAGGTGAGGTCTTGATGGAAATTACGGAAGATGGACAGGAAGAAATACTTGTGCCTGGCGGTCGTGGTGGTTTGGGCAATGACCATTTTAAGACCTCCACCAATCAAGCACCTAGATATGCCCAGCCAGGAGAACCCGGAATAGAAATGTGGGTTGTTCTGGAGCTTAAATTATTGGCTGATGTCGGGTTGGTAGGATTTCCGAATGCTGGGAAATCAACACTTCTATCTAAAGTTTCTGCAGCCAGGCCGGAAATTGGCGATTATCCTTTTACTACATTGGTCCCTAACCTTGGTGTAGTCAGATACAGAGACGATAAATCCTTTGTGATGGCAGATATTCCGGGAATTATTGAAGGTGCAGCAGAAGGGAAAGGGCTTGGGATTCGTTTTTTAAGACATATTGAAAGAAACTCTATCCTGCTTTTTTTAATACCTTCCGATAGTAAGGATATCATGACGGATTATAAAATTCTACTCAATGAATTAAAAAAGTATAATCCTGAACTGCTTGATAAAAAAAGAATTTTGGCCATTTCAAAGTCCGATTTTCTTGATGATGAGCTAAAATATGAGATAAAAAATGATCTTCCTGAAGATTTTCCTTTCGTATTTTTTTCCTCTTATACCGGAGAGGGTTTGGATAAATTGAAAGATGTAATCTGGAGAGTAATAAATAGTTAGCCAAATTCGAAAATTAGAAATTAAACCTAAAATTTTCAGATATAATTGCCATTCTGTCAGGTTTTATTCATGGCAGAATTATTGAATTAATAATGATAGGGATTTAGTTTTATATTAAACCATTTGTTTTGAAGCAATGAACGAAGAAAAAAACGAATCAATGGAAGACCAGGTGAAAGATCAAACTGAAAACATGTCACAGAACGCTGTAGATTCGACAGAGTCTGGAAGTGAAAGTGGCATTAACACAGAAACTTCTGCTCAAGGGAATGAGGTAGATGCATTGAAAAAGGAAGTTGAGGAACTAAAGGATAAATACCTGCGGTTATACTCAGAATTCGATAATTTCCGGAGAAGGTCTTCAAAGGAAAAATCAGAAATTATTAAGACGGCTTCTGAAGATGTATTGGTAATTCTCTTGCCAATATTAGATGATTTTGAAAGAGCAAAAGCTTCTATGGAGAAAAGCAGTGATGCAAAAGCGATTGCTGAAGGAGTGAATCTTATTCAGCATAAATTGATTAAGTCTTTGGAGCAAAAAGGTCTTAAAGCTATGGATGATATTATCGGCAAGCCTTTCGACAGTGAGCTTCATGAAGCGGTAACACAGGCACCAGCTCCTTCAGAAGATTTGAAGGGCAAAGTAATTGATGTATTGGAGAAGGGTTATTTTCTCAATGAAAAAGTAATAAGATACGCTAAAGTGATTATTGGCGCATAGAAAAACATGGCTAAAAGAGATTACTACGAAGTTCTTGGAGTTAGCAAATCTGCCTCCCAGGAAGATATAAAAAAGGCATATAGAAAAATTGCTATTAAATACCATCCGGATAAAAATCCTGACGATCCTTCTGCTGAAGATAAATTTAAAGAAGCAGCAGAGGCCTATGAAGTATTGAGCAATCCTGAAAAGAGACAGAGATATGACCAGTTTGGTCATCAGGGGGTCAATGGTGGCGGATTCAGTGGCGGTGGAATGAATATGGAGGATATCTTCTCTCAGTTCGGCGATATCTTTGGAAGCGGAAGTCCGTTTGAAGGATTCTTCGGTGGTGGTGGAGGTAGAGGTCGTGGAGGGAGAAGAGGAAGTAATCTCAGAATTAAATTAAAGCTTAATCTTGAAGAGATAGCTCACGGTGTTGAGAAAAAGATAAAGGTAAAAAGATACGTTGCTTGTGATGATTGTGGTGGTAACGGATCTAAAAACGGCTCATCAGTTCAGAATTGCAGTGTTTGTCATGGTTCGGGCCAGGTACGAAAAGTAGTCAATACAATGCTTGGTCAGATGATGTCAACTTCTACATGTCATGCATGTCATGGAGAAGGAACTACGATATCTCAAAAGTGTACCAGCTGCAATGGCGAAGGTAGAGTGATGAAGGAAGAAGTAATTAGTATAAGAGTTCCTGCAGGTGTTGCAGAAGGCATGCAGTTAAGTATGAGTGGAAAGGGGAATGCACCTGAGAGAGGCGGAATTCCTGGAGATCTTTTAATATTGATAGAAGAGGAAGAAGACAAAGAACTGAAGAGAGATGGACATAATGTTATATATGATTTATATATAAGTTTTGTTGATGCTGCTCTTGGAACTACTGTAGAGGTGCCAACCATCGATGGTAAAGTAAAAATTAAAATAGAGCCGGGGACCCATGCTGGAAAAATTTTGAGGCTGAAAGAAAAAGGAATTAAAGAAGTAAACGGATATCAGAAAGGCGATCAGTTAATTTATGTCCATGTTTGGACACCTCAGCAATTAACCAAACAAGAGAAGGAATTGCTACAATCTCTTCGCGAATTAGAAAACTTCAAGCCAAATCCAGGTAAATATGATAAAGGATTTTTTGAGAAGATGAAGGAGTTTTTTTAGAATACAAGTTTATTATAAAATATAAAGTAAAGGCCGGAGTTAATCACCCCGGCCTTTTTTATTGACGAGGCTGTAAAATAAACTGTGTCATAAAAGTAAAAAAATGTTAAATTATACTTTTATGAACACCAAAAACAACAAAGACGAAAAATTAAAGGAATTTGAGGGCCTGTTTGAGCAAGCTC
>JBKBUF010000043.1:0-26857 GCA_046290815.1 Cytophagaceae bacterium
AACCTCGGGTCATATATCCTCGCCCCGAAGTCATAAGAGTTTCCAGCCCCTTTTATTTCATCGTCTTTCTCTTTGCCGTTAAAGCCATACCTATACTCCCCTGCACAACTTTTTTCAGTGTTTTTCAACAACCCTGCACACCATTTTAAAGAACGTTTTCACTAAGATAACAGATTTTTTCTTTTCAACAGGAAAAATTTTCAATTGAAAAAATAAATCCGGGACTTACTGCCCGGACTTATCTGCTCTTTTACTAAACTCTATCATTACTTCCTGAAGACTGTCCCCGCTGCAGATAATTTTTCCTTTGTAATCTTCCAAAAATTCTTCTTCATGATATACCACCACAATCTTTAATTCTTTTTCTTCTCTGACGATGTAATACTTTCTTTTCTTTTCCATAAGATTTAAAATTTATTTTTCCTGCCTGGCAACCACACCAGACATATACTACCGCAGCACGGGAACGGAAAGAGAGAGGCAAGGGCGGAATAAAAAAAATACTACCCGAACAAGGCTGTAAAGAGAGTACAGAGCAAGAGCGTTTTTATTTTGCAGTATGCTTGTTTAATGTAATGTGAGGGTGGAGATTTTTTTTATCTCCGGCGCAAGCGTACCCTTGCCTCTCTCTTTCCGCAAGCCCGTAACTTTGTATATGTCTGGTGTGGTTCTGTTTGCTTAATGCTCCTTTCCTTTTTTCTTTTTCTCTTACTGCTGTATCCACGGAGAGCAACACTTTCGGGTTTGCAGCCCGTTTCTGCGAGCCGCTGCGAGCACGAACCCGGCCGGCCAGAGGAAGCCCGCAGTGCAGCAAGTGAGGAACGAACGAGCAAACGAAGGGCGACTGGCCGTGTCCGGGTGAGTTGAGCAGGCGAGCCTTACTCTGCTGCGGGTGGACACGGACTTGCTGACTGAACGAGTGAGGAACGAGCGAGTGAAGGAAGCGAGGACGTGGCCACAGTAGCAGCTGTGAGAAGCAGCGCAGCGTGTGAAGGTGGGCAGAGCGAAGCATACACGGCCGACGCCAGGAGGCGGTGTATGCGTAGCGGTGATGCAAGGGCGGAAGCAAAAAAAATATATGCCTTAAAAAATTATTTCATCATATATTTTTTTTGCTGACGGCGTAGCGTACCCTTGCAGCACTGCACACCGGAACTAAGCGAGCAGCGCACGAACGCCGCTGTTCCTGTTGGCATGCCCGAAGGGATGCCATGCCCGTGCGGTGGGCTTTGCGTGTCGGTTGTGCGATTCGGGTTTTTCCGGGGTTGGCTATTGGATGGGATGGTGTTGATTGATGGCCATCTGCAGAGCTTCTACATTCGTCTGCTTGTACTTTTCTGTTGTGGATGGGTATTTGTGTCCTGCAAAGACCTGAACTACTCTAAGATCATTTCCTGCTTTCAGAAGATTTGTAATTACACTTTGCCGGATTGTAGTAACATTTACATTCCTGCCCTTGAACTTATTCCTAAAACTTCTTTTAACATGCTTGGTGATGTCTTCTGCTTTCATCGGCTCTCCTCTGCTTCCGATTAACAAAGATTGATCTAATGAGCCTTTAAGAAGCTTATGACGGATTTCATTTATATATTGGTGCAGTAACATGATTTGTGTTGGCTTTAAAGGTAATTCTCTTGCATTGGTTTTGCTTGTGCCTTTAATGTAGATCGTTCCTTGATCGAGGTTGATTTCATTTACGGTAAGATTCTCTAATTCGGTTGGAAGTAAAGCCTGATAGATTAAAAGACTTGTTAATACTCTGTTTCTGTAAGTGAGCAGAGTAAAACGTTCCTTCCTCTCCAGCAAGCTTTCCAGTTCTTTTTCTGTAAACAGGTCCTGCAGTTGTATGTCTCTGCTTGTCTTGTCTCTCAGGTAGATTGATCTGGCCGGATTGTCTTTCCGCTTTCCGGAGTAGTTTAAAAAATCGTAATAGGCTTTGATACTGCAGAGGATTCTGTTTACTGTGGCAGGATTATCATATCTCTTTCTTAAAGTTCCCAGGTATGCGGTAATGTCCTGGTAAACGGCTGTCCTGGCTTTGGGGAAGCTTTGCAGATAAGCTTCTATTTCTCTGCGGTAGGCTTCCGCGGTTTTTTCTGTGTAACGTTCTTGCAGGTAATCTTCCAGTTTCATTTTAGATAATCGTTTTTTACTCTTTCAACTTTAAACTTTTAACTTTTACATAGATCTGGGTTGATTCTAAAAATGCATGGCCTAAAAAGTCTCTTACATATTCAAGGCTTAATCCTCCTTCCAGTAAATGCGTGGCGATCGAGTGCCGTAAGTGGTGCAGAGTTGTTTCCGGATTTATTTCTGTCCTCCTGATAATTTCTTTTAAAGCTTTGTTGTAACTGGCTCCTGGCATTCTCATTCCTGTTTTGTTCAGCATAAAAGCTTCTTTGTCTTTCGCCCTTGCGGATCTTCTTTCCTCGGTGTAATAGCTTTCCAGTTCTTTGGTTACTCTTGCCGTCATAGGTACGGCTCTGCGTTTCGCTCCCTTCCCTTCTCTTACATAAAGAATCTGCTTTTTAAAATGAACGTCTTTTATATTCAGGCCTTCCGCTTCGCTCCTTCTCAGTCCGCAGGAGTAAAATAAATGAAGGACTGCCGTTTCCTTTGCTGTGGTGGCCGATTCAAAAAGTGTCTGGATTTCTTCTCTCGTTAAAGGCTCTCTTGGATTTGCTTTCGGTCTTTTAAACTTCATCACGCTGACCGGATTGTATTTTATTTGTCCGGTGCTTTCAAGCCAGTTAAAAAATACTTTGATGGCGTAAACATGATGATTGATATACTGCTCGCTTAGTCCTCCCTCTTTCCTTTTATGCGGCCGCTCGTTTAGATGAGCACAGAAGCTTTGTATTTCTTTCTGGGTACATTGCTCAGGTTTTTTCCTTGCGTGGCTTATAAAGCCTCTAATGCATTCGGGAAGCATGTAACAGCTGCTCTTGCTGTATCCTACATTCTCAAGGTAGTTTCTGAACTGTGCAACTACGACGTTTTCTACCTCTACGACGATTTTTTCATTTTCTCCTATATACACTTTTTTCATTTTTCTGGAACGCTAGGTTTAACTTACTGTCTTTCAAAAAGTAGAGTGTTCCAAGCTGTTTGGAACACTCTTTTATTTTCTCCTGATTTTCTTTTAGTTAAGTGTTCCAGATTTTTTGGAACACTCTGGAACACTCATTTTAAAAAAGCTGTAATTGATTAAGCTGTCCCTGCAGGTATCGCTTTATTCTCGCTCTTAATGCTGTCATATCATCCCAGACAACAATTTTATATTTGTAACCTCTGTAACTGTTATTACCGTGCTGACTGATGTATTCAAGTTCTGAGAGGTCATTAAAAAATCTGTGCTGTTGTGTTTTACTTACTCTCAGCGCATCTCTTATTTCTTTTCTCCCAAAGGCATAGTTTTTATATTCCTTGCCTTTGCTCTGTACATAACCTTTAAGTCTCTCGTAGAACTGTCTGAGTGATCCGTCAAGCTCATCCACTTTCAGCATGATGCTGTCGAACATGATTTCGCTGGCTTGCTCTAAGTCTTCTTTCTCTGCTATTAATCTTCCTTTCTCGTCTCGCTTTCTCTTGTATTGATTCAGTAAGGTTACCTGTCTTACAAAGCTCTGGTAAAGGTCGTTCAGCCTCCTGATCTTGTGGGCTTCTTCGGGGAGTGTGATTTGTCCGGCATAAGGGTTGATCACCTGCAGTGGCTCAAGTATTCTGATGCAGTTTCTTAAAAGATTTATGTTCTGTTTTTCTTCTTCTTTATTAATGCCTCCGGCGGCCCTGCGGTTTTGGTACTCAATAATTCTTTGTGTCTGCTCCGGGCTTTCGTCAACACTCACTAAAAAACATCTGCTCATATTGTCTTCGTAGATCTCTCCTTTCGTAGTGGCCGATAAGCTGGCAATAGGTCCTCTTACTGTTCTGATCCTTGCACGGATGTTTCCTTTCTCGTCTTTCTCACTGGTGGAGCTTGTAAGCTGCTCTCTGCTCTGCAGTTCTCTGAACGCTAAAAAAGCTTCTTCTTTCAACCCGTCCAGGTCTTCCATGCAAAAGAGTGTATTCTTTAACTCATGCTCTCCGTAGTTGTAAAAACTGCTCTCGGTTACTCTTGTAAGGAACTTCACATGTTCCGGAGGCATCAGCTGACTGATCTTTACAATCAAGTGTGTTTTTCCTGAACCGCTGGAACCTTGCACCAATGCATGTAACGTGTCGGGCATTTTGTAGCTGGATGCAATTACAAAAAGGAATAACCTTGTTTGTTCTTCTCCTACTACTCCGGATTTTCCGATCAGCTCATTGAGTCTTGTAAAAAGATCTTTGGTCTTTAAAAGTTCTTCAGCTTGCTTTCGCTCCAATGCTGTTAAGGGATAAACTGTTTCTTCTATTCGTACTTCGTCACTCGTAATTCGTAACTCCCGGTAATTATCCAGGTGGTCAACAAGCTCGCTGATATCTGCTTCTAAAAGATCGCTTCTTAACTGTAATTTCTCTCCGGCTTCTCTTGCTGTCTTTTCAATCTGCTTGTCCTCATAAAGATCCAGTTTGGTGCGGCTTTTCTTTTTGCTCGCTGGGTGTTCAATCACCAAAGTAACTTTCATGCTGTCGGCTTCGCTTCGTATTCCGCCTTGTATGTAGTAATTCGCTGTCTCTGTCCGGAAGATGATTTTAAAAGGGTTGCTTGTGTCAAGGCTGTTTGATGTTTCCCTGATGGGTTCAGGATTTTCTTTTTCAACTGGTTTAACTTCATTTGAAAAAAATAAACTTCTGCTTTCTAAAAGGTGCGTAAATACTGTTGGTTCGTGAGCTTGTGCAAGGCTGTTTACGTCTTCATTTTCCGGTACGTTTACCTGTGTGATTTTTATTTGAGGATTTAAGATTCTTAAAGTTTCTGCATGTTTCGCTGTCGCTTTCTTTCCCGGCTCGTCTCCATTGAGAAAAAATATTATTTCCTCTAATTCTTTTAGTTCTTTGATTGATTGAATGTGTTCTTCGGTTAATCCGTTCGTTCCATACAAGGCAAGTAAACTATATTCTTTTGTTACTTCTTCATTCTGTAATAAAGTAGCGGCATCTATAATTGATTCTGTCAGGATCAGTTTTTTTGTGTCAGGTTTGGGATAGTGAGGATATAAACCTTGTCTGTCCTTTAAATAGAAGTGTCTCTGATCGCTGTTGTTGGTGGTGCTTCTGAAGTATAAACCTGTTATCTGGTTTGATCTGTTTCTTAATGCAAAACAGATGCATTCTTTCGCAAAGGGTTTGTAGGCTTGTCCTCCTGCCCGGTTATTGGTTCCCCAGGGTGTGAGTAAACCTACTTGAACGCAGCTTTTTATTAATTGCTCGTCACGCCGTGACCCGTGATGGAACTGGGCCGTATTGTATCCTATCTCTATTCTGGTAGGATCAAGGTTTCTGGACCTGATGTATTCCTGGGCTGGCCTGCTGTTATGTACTGCATTTTTAAAATAGGTGAACATCTTTGTAAGTATAACAGTACGGGTAAACGCAATGGGATTTGTATTTTGTTCTTTGGGATTTATCAAAGCTTCCGCTTTGAGTATAGCTTCGTGCTTGCTTGATTTTTCCATGTTCATAATGAAGTCTATCACGTCTAAACTTTTGCCGTGGGTTGTGCAGTTAGAAGAAAAGCAGTAACAGGTGTTTGTCTTGTAGTATAATTGCAGACTTGGTGTCTTGTCATTATGAAAAGGACAGTTAATACGGTTGTACTTGTCTGCTTTAAAACCATAGTGCTGTATTACTGCAGAGAGAGTTAAGCAGGATTTGATTTCGTTAATTTCCATTGCTCTTTAGGGCTTGTAATTCAGGATCACATTTCTTAAACCGTACAGGCTTTCGTAACACCGGCTCAGGGCTTCGGCCTGCTCTTTTTCATATTTAAGCAGCAGCACAATACTTAGCATCGCCCGGTCTATGTCTCTGGCCAGGGCTTCTGCAGTAATCTCTTCCCGAAGAAATGTTTCAAAGGTTTGCGGAATGTCTTTTTCTCTCATGTTTAAAAATATTTTTTTAGACCGTTTTCGGGCTAAAGTTACTCTATCAGGATTAACTTCCAAAACTTTTACAATTTTTTTAACTCACATCCGGTTCTTATATTAGCCTATAATTCAAAAATCACGGTTTTATTAACCCTTTTAAGAGCTAAAAAATGAGCACTTTTGGTAAAAGAATAACAGATCTCCGCAAGGAAAGAAAAATGACACAGGATGAACTGGCCAAAAAATTAAAGACTTCCATTTCTGTAATCGGCCGGTATGAACGGGATGAAATGACCCCTTCCATTGAAGTAGCCAAGAACATTGCCAGGATTTTAAATACTACTGTGGGTTATCTGCTCGGAGAGACGGAGGATGCAGAACTTTTCAAAGATCCTACCATGTTACAACGTCTGAAGGAGATCAGCAATTTACCGGAGCGGGATAAGGATTGCATCTTCTATGCTATTGATAATATCCTGCAGAATGTAAGAACTAAAAAAGCTTTCTCCGCTAAGTAAAAAATTATTATCATGAAGCAATACACCATCACCATACCCGACGATAAAAACGAGTTCTTCCTCGAACTCATCAACTCCCTGGGTTTTGCCATTCAGGAAGGAAGCTCTTTTACTGTGGAGGATGCCCAGGTACATAACTGGCAGCTGGATATTGTGGAGCAGCGCATGAAAAACGCTTCCGATAAATCTTCCAAAAACTGGGATGATGTGAAAGATAACTTCCGTCTGGATTAATGAAGCGTTTTAAAATTATCATTGAGGATTCCGCTTTTCAGGACATCCAGGATTCTATTGATTACTACAACCACCAGCAGGAAGGACTTGGTAAAAAATTTCATTCCTTCATTAAGGATGCTTTTGAAGTTTTAAAGTTCAGTCCTTTCTTCAAGGTCTATAAAAATAATATCCGCTGTATGGCTCTCATTCGTTTTCCCTTCTCTGTTTTCTTTACTGTTGATGAAGACAAAGCAACTATACATATTTACGCAGTCCTTCACCAGGCTCTTGACCCTGATAAGATCAATAAACGTTTTGAGTAAATAACAAAGCCAGATCCTTCAACCTGGCTTCTCTTTTTTTTACTTCGCTGCTACCCCCTGCTGGCGCACGCGTGTCGCGTGTGCCTCATTAAATAAAATCCTTTCAAGGGATCTCTTGCCTCCACTATAATCAATAGTACTGCGGTACTTCCAGTAATTAGGCTCCACTACAAACACGTTTCTAATGGATTATTATGAATATAATCGTGTCTTCTAGCTGGTTAAAATAAAAAAGCAAGTTATAAAACTTTCTTCATTTACTTATATCCAATAGTTTATTGCTCTTAGTAGGCACACGCCACAGGCGTGCGCCAGCTCCTGACCTGGCTTATTTATTTTCTAAAACTTATTACTTTCATTCTTGCCACAAGTCTCCGCTGCGCTCAGACTTGCGGCAGAGGGGGTCATTAATGATATTCCCACTGTCTCGGTAATTTCTAAAATTGAAGTACTCGGCTTTAATGCTCCAGATGAATACCTAAAAGTTCTGAAAGACTTTTTTAATGATGTTCTGGTTCTGGATATGAACTCTGAAGTGGTAGAACAAACTATTGCGCTTCGCAGGTCTTTAAAAATAAAAACACCAGATGCCATTATTGCAGCCACAGCCATCGTTTACCAGCTCTCTCTGGTTACCCGTAATACTGACGACTTTAAAAATATTCCAGGGCTTACTGTCATCAATCCTTACGCTTAAAAAACTAAAGCCAGATCCTTGACTTGGCTTCTTTATTTTCTAAAACTTATTACTTTCATTCTTGCCAGATAGGAGCTACCCTAAAAAACAAACATTTTAAAAGAACTGTATTTACATTGGGAAAACAGAAGCTTAACTATTAATTTTAGTCGGACAATAATGATAAAATATTATTGTAACCTTACCATTTAACACACCACAATATTACAACACAGTATTTAAAAGCAAATAAAGTAAATTATCTTTTAGACCTGGGTAATCAGCAAATGTATTACTCTGCCAATTTAAATTTCCGTAGCACATGATATAAAAATAATTTCCATCTTTAAATCCAATTTTAAGGGTAACTATTTTATCTCCTGTTGGTCTTTCATTTGACATACTTCTTATAACAAGATAAGATCCTACATCAACTTTTAGCACTTCAAAATATCTAAGGATATTTTCTATGTTATTATAAAATGGATTAGGCAAGATTTTAATTTTTTCATTTTGCTTAGATGCAAGAACAATACTAGAATCTATTTTCTGGTAAGAAGTTTGATAAACCGTTAAATTGCTATTAGGCCTCCAATAATAAAATTCTAATGAAGGATTTATAATTGTCGGATTCAATAAATTTATTTTATAATAATTATTCCAAATTGAATTAAAAGTTACACTATCGTTGATAATTTCAATTTTACTTTGTCCAAAACTTTGGATCACAATCGATAAAAAAAGTATAACTGTGAATGAACCGTTTTTAATATGTTTCTCTTTCAACATGTTCTTTATTTGTTTTTTCTGAGATCTCTTTCCCAACTTTATTTTGATATTGAACTGCGTTATCTTCATTTTTTGATCTACCTTCAGATTTCCCCCTCATATAGTCAAATGAATGCTTAAATTCATGGATTAATAATCCTAACCCCCCTTTAGCTCCTTTATCTGGTGCGTAATTAAAATCTAGGGAAGTGCCTTTATCTTTGTGTATTTTTAAATTTATTACAATATATGTTCCTTTTCCCGATCCATGTGCTTTCTCGTTCACAGTAGAGGCATTACTTCCATCTATATTATCTTCATATAAAGCATGTTCCTTCACTAATTTTTCAGGGTCATTTTTATCTTCCTCCGGCAAATCCACATTAAAGAGATATTGATTCCTACGGTAAATACGATCTTTATCTGGCGACCCATCCTCATTTACCATTTTCTCTCTTGATTCAATACTAGAATTATCAACTATCGTTAAAGTTTTAAGTGAAAATTGCGCCCTTCGAAAATCCCGTCTAAACGTAGGACTGTTTTTCATTGCATATTTTATCGCTTCTTTGTATATACGTCTTATCTCTCTTGGAGCTTTTATAATTTTAATTTTTCCATTTTCTTCCACTGCTGATCTTATTCTTACAATATCTCCATCTGGATCAACATAAATTATAGGATTATTATCAAATGACACATATGGAGATTGCCATGATAGCTGATTGGATTCAGGATCTACACTTATCCATCTTGCAAGTCTTGGATCATATCCTCTAAGATGAGATGTGTAATAATTTCCATTTCCTTTTAACTCATCATCCTTCTCCATTCCATTAAACCCATACCTATACTCCCCTGCACAACTTTTTTCAGTGTTTTTCAACAACCCTGCACACCATTTTAAAGAACGTTTTCACTAAGATAACAGATTTTTTCTTTTCAACAGGAAAAATTTTCAATTGAAAAAATAAATCCGGGACTTACTGCCCGGACTTATCTGCTCTTTTACTAAACTCTATCATTACTTCCTGAAGACTGTCCCCGCTGCAGATAATTTTTCCTTTGTAATCTTCCAAAAATTCTTCTTCATGATATACCACCACAATCTTTAATTCTTTTTCTTCTCTGACGATGTAATACTTTCTTTTCTTTTCCATAAGATTTAAAATTTATTTTTCCTGCCTGGCAACCACACCAGACATATACTACCGCAGCACGGGAACGGAAAGAGAGAGGCAAGGGCGGAATAAAAAAAATACTACCCGAACAAGGCTGTAAAGAGAGTACAGAGCAAGAGCGTTTTTATTTTGCAGTATGCTTGTTTAATGTAATGTGAGGGTGGAGATTTTTTTTATCTCCGGCGCAAGCGTACCCTTGCCTCTCTCTTTCCGCAAGCCCGTAACTTTGTATATGTCTGGTGTGGTTCTGTTTGCTTAATGCTCCTTTCCTTTTTTCTTTTTCTCTTACTGCTGTATCCACGGAGAGCAACACTTTCGGGTTTGCAGCCCGTTTCTGCGAGCCGCTGCGAGCACGAACCCGGCCGGCCAGAGGAAGCCCGCAGTGCAGCAAGTGAGGAACGAACGAGCAAACGAAGGGCGACTGGCCGTGTCCGGGTGAGTTGAGCAGGCGAGCCTTACTCTGCTGCGGGTGGACACGGACTTGCTGACTGAACGAGTGAGGAACGAGCGAGTGAAGGAAGCGAGGACGTGGCCACAGTAGCAGCTGTGAGAAGCAGCGCAGCGTGTGAAGGTGGGCAGAGCGAAGCATACACGGCCGACGCCAGGAGGCGGTGTATGCGTAGCGGTGATGCAAGGGCGGAAGCAAAAAAAATATATGCCTTAAAAAATTATTTCATCATATATTTTTTTTGCTGACGGCGTAGCGTACCCTTGCAGCACTGCACACCGGAACTAAGCGAGCAGCGCACGAACGCCGCTGTTCCTGTTGGCATGCCCGAAGGGATGCCATGCCCGTGCGGTGGGCTTTGCGTGTCGGTTGTGCGATTCGGGTTTTTCCGGGGTTGGCTATTGGATGGGATGGTGTTGATTGATGGCCATCTGCAGAGCTTCTACATTCGTCTGCTTGTACTTTTCTGTTGTGGATGGGTATTTGTGTCCTGCAAAGACCTGAACTACTCTAAGATCATTTCCTGCTTTCAGAAGATTTGTAATTACACTTTGCCGGATTGTAGTAACATTTACATTCCTGCCCTTGAACTTATTCCTAAAACTTCTTTTAACATGCTTGGTGATGTCTTCTGCTTTCATCGGCTCTCCTCTGCTTCCGATTAACAAAGATTGATCTAATGAGCCTTTAAGAAGCTTATGACGGATTTCATTTATATATTGGTGCAGTAACATGATTTGTGTTGGCTTTAAAGGTAATTCTCTTGCATTGGTTTTGCTTGTGCCTTTAATGTAGATCGTTCCTTGATCGAGGTTGATTTCATTTACGGTAAGATTCTCTAATTCGGTTGGAAGTAAAGCCTGATAGATTAAAAGACTTGTTAATACTCTGTTTCTGTAAGTGAGCAGAGTAAAACGTTCCTTCCTCTCCAGCAAGCTTTCCAGTTCTTTTTCTGTAAACAGGTCCTGCAGTTGTATGTCTCTGCTTGTCTTGTCTCTCAGGTAGATTGATCTGGCCGGATTGTCTTTCCGCTTTCCGGAGTAGTTTAAAAAATCGTAATAGGCTTTGATACTGCAGAGGATTCTGTTTACTGTGGCAGGATTATCATATCTCTTTCTTAAAGTTCCCAGGTATGCGGTAATGTCCTGGTAAACGGCTGTCCTGGCTTTGGGGAAGCTTTGCAGATAAGCTTCTATTTCTCTGCGGTAGGCTTCCGCGGTTTTTTCTGTGTAACGTTCTTGCAGGTAATCTTCCAGTTTCATTTTAGATAATCGTTTTTTACTCTTTCAACTTTAAACTTTTAACTTTTACATAGATCTGGGTTGATTCTAAAAATGCATGGCCTAAAAAGTCTCTTACATATTCAAGGCTTAATCCTCCTTCCAGTAAATGCGTGGCGATCGAGTGCCGTAAGTGGTGCAGAGTTGTTTCCGGATTTATTTCTGTCCTCCTGATAATTTCTTTTAAAGCTTTGTTGTAACTGGCTCCTGGCATTCTCATTCCTGTTTTGTTCAGCATAAAAGCTTCTTTGTCTTTCGCCCTTGCGGATCTTCTTTCCTCGGTGTAATAGCTTTCCAGTTCTTTGGTTACTCTTGCCGTCATAGGTACGGCTCTGCGTTTCGCTCCCTTCCCTTCTCTTACATAAAGAATCTGCTTTTTAAAATGAACGTCTTTTATATTCAGGCCTTCCGCTTCGCTCCTTCTCAGTCCGCAGGAGTAAAATAAATGAAGGACTGCCGTTTCCTTTGCTGTGGTGGCCGATTCAAAAAGTGTCTGGATTTCTTCTCTCGTTAAAGGCTCTCTTGGATTTGCTTTCGGTCTTTTAAACTTCATCACGCTGACCGGATTGTATTTTATTTGTCCGGTGCTTTCAAGCCAGTTAAAAAATACTTTGATGGCGTAAACATGATGATTGATATACTGCTCGCTTAGTCCTCCCTCTTTCCTTTTATGCGGCCGCTCGTTTAGATGAGCACAGAAGCTTTGTATTTCTTTCTGGGTACATTGCTCAGGTTTTTTCCTTGCGTGGCTTATAAAGCCTCTAATGCATTCGGGAAGCATGTAACAGCTGCTCTTGCTGTATCCTACATTCTCAAGGTAGTTTCTGAACTGTGCAACTACGACGTTTTCTACCTCTACGACGATTTTTTCATTTTCTCCTATATACACTTTTTTCATTTTTCTGGAACGCTAGGTTTAACTTACTGTCTTTCAAAAAGTAGAGTGTTCCAAGCTGTTTGGAACACTCTTTTATTTTCTCCTGATTTTCTTTTAGTTAAGTGTTCCAGATTTTTTGGAACACTCTGGAACACTCATTTTAAAAAAGCTGTAATTGATTAAGCTGTCCCTGCAGGTATCGCTTTATTCTCGCTCTTAATGCTGTCATATCATCCCAGACAACAATTTTATATTTGTAACCTCTGTAACTGTTATTACCGTGCTGACTGATGTATTCAAGTTCTGAGAGGTCATTAAAAAATCTGTGCTGTTGTGTTTTACTTACTCTCAGCGCATCTCTTATTTCTTTTCTCCCAAAGGCATAGTTTTTATATTCCTTGCCTTTGCTCTGTACATAACCTTTAAGTCTCTCGTAGAACTGTCTGAGTGATCCGTCAAGCTCATCCACTTTCAGCATGATGCTGTCGAACATGATTTCGCTGGCTTGCTCTAAGTCTTCTTTCTCTGCTATTAATCTTCCTTTCTCGTCTCGCTTTCTCTTGTATTGATTCAGTAAGGTTACCTGTCTTACAAAGCTCTGGTAAAGGTCGTTCAGCCTCCTGATCTTGTGGGCTTCTTCGGGGAGTGTGATTTGTCCGGCATAAGGGTTGATCACCTGCAGTGGCTCAAGTATTCTGATGCAGTTTCTTAAAAGATTTATGTTCTGTTTTTCTTCTTCTTTATTAATGCCTCCGGCGGCCCTGCGGTTTTGGTACTCAATAATTCTTTGTGTCTGCTCCGGGCTTTCGTCAACACTCACTAAAAAACATCTGCTCATATTGTCTTCGTAGATCTCTCCTTTCGTAGTGGCCGATAAGCTGGCAATAGGTCCTCTTACTGTTCTGATCCTTGCACGGATGTTTCCTTTCTCGTCTTTCTCACTGGTGGAGCTTGTAAGCTGCTCTCTGCTCTGCAGTTCTCTGAACGCTAAAAAAGCTTCTTCTTTCAACCCGTCCAGGTCTTCCATGCAAAAGAGTGTATTCTTTAACTCATGCTCTCCGTAGTTGTAAAAACTGCTCTCGGTTACTCTTGTAAGGAACTTCACATGTTCCGGAGGCATCAGCTGACTGATCTTTACAATCAAGTGTGTTTTTCCTGAACCGCTGGAACCTTGCACCAATGCATGTAACGTGTCGGGCATTTTGTAGCTGGATGCAATTACAAAAAGGAATAACCTTGTTTGTTCTTCTCCTACTACTCCGGATTTTCCGATCAGCTCATTGAGTCTTGTAAAAAGATCTTTGGTCTTTAAAAGTTCTTCAGCTTGCTTTCGCTCCAATGCTGTTAAGGGATAAACTGTTTCTTCTATTCGTACTTCGTCACTCGTAATTCGTAACTCCCGGTAATTATCCAGGTGGTCAACAAGCTCGCTGATATCTGCTTCTAAAAGATCGCTTCTTAACTGTAATTTCTCTCCGGCTTCTCTTGCTGTCTTTTCAATCTGCTTGTCCTCATAAAGATCCAGTTTGGTGCGGCTTTTCTTTTTGCTCGCTGGGTGTTCAATCACCAAAGTAACTTTCATGCTGTCGGCTTCGCTTCGTATTCCGCCTTGTATGTAGTAATTCGCTGTCTCTGTCCGGAAGATGATTTTAAAAGGGTTGCTTGTGTCAAGGCTGTTTGATGTTTCCCTGATGGGTTCAGGATTTTCTTTTTCAACTGGTTTAACTTCATTTGAAAAAAATAAACTTCTGCTTTCTAAAAGGTGCGTAAATACTGTTGGTTCGTGAGCTTGTGCAAGGCTGTTTACGTCTTCATTTTCCGGTACGTTTACCTGTGTGATTTTTATTTGAGGATTTAAGATTCTTAAAGTTTCTGCATGTTTCGCTGTCGCTTTCTTTCCCGGCTCGTCTCCATTGAGAAAAAATATTATTTCCTCTAATTCTTTTAGTTCTTTGATTGATTGAATGTGTTCTTCGGTTAATCCGTTCGTTCCATACAAGGCAAGTAAACTATATTCTTTTGTTACTTCTTCATTCTGTAATAAAGTAGCGGCATCTATAATTGATTCTGTCAGGATCAGTTTTTTTGTGTCAGGTTTGGGATAGTGAGGATATAAACCTTGTCTGTCCTTTAAATAGAAGTGTCTCTGATCGCTGTTGTTGGTGGTGCTTCTGAAGTATAAACCTGTTATCTGGTTTGATCTGTTTCTTAATGCAAAACAGATGCATTCTTTCGCAAAGGGTTTGTAGGCTTGTCCTCCTGCCCGGTTATTGGTTCCCCAGGGTGTGAGTAAACCTACTTGAACGCAGCTTTTTATTAATTGCTCGTCACGCCGTGACCCGTGATGGAACTGGGCCGTATTGTATCCTATCTCTATTCTGGTAGGATCAAGGTTTCTGGACCTGATGTATTCCTGGGCTGGCCTGCTGTTATGTACTGCATTTTTAAAATAGGTGAACATCTTTGTAAGTATAACAGTACGGGTAAACGCAATGGGATTTGTATTTTGTTCTTTGGGATTTATCAAAGCTTCCGCTTTGAGTATAGCTTCGTGCTTGCTTGATTTTTCCATGTTCATAATGAAGTCTATCACGTCTAAACTTTTGCCGTGGGTTGTGCAGTTAGAAGAAAAGCAGTAACAGGTGTTTGTCTTGTAGTATAATTGCAGACTTGGTGTCTTGTCATTATGAAAAGGACAGTTAATACGGTTGTACTTGTCTGCTTTAAAACCATAGTGCTGTATTACTGCAGAGAGAGTTAAGCAGGATTTGATTTCGTTAATTTCCATTGCTCTTTAGGGCTTGTAATTCAGGATCACATTTCTTAAACCGTACAGGCTTTCGTAACACCGGCTCAGGGCTTCGGCCTGCTCTTTTTCATATTTAAGCAGCAGCACAATACTTAGCATCGCCCGGTCTATGTCTCTGGCCAGGGCTTCTGCAGTAATCTCTTCCCGAAGAAATGTTTCAAAGGTTTGCGGAATGTCTTTTTCTCTCATGTTTAAAAATATTTTTTTAGACCGTTTTCGGGCTAAAGTTACTCTATCAGGATTAACTTCCAAAACTTTTACAATTTTTTTAACTCACATCCGGTTCTTATATTAGCCTATAATTCAAAAATCACGGTTTTATTAACCCTTTTAAGAGCTAAAAAATGAGCACTTTTGGTAAAAGAATAACAGATCTCCGCAAGGAAAGAAAAATGACACAGGATGAACTGGCCAAAAAATTAAAGACTTCCATTTCTGTAATCGGCCGGTATGAACGGGATGAAATGACCCCTTCCATTGAAGTAGCCAAGAACATTGCCAGGATTTTAAATACTACTGTGGGTTATCTGCTCGGAGAGACGGAGGATGCAGAACTTTTCAAAGATCCTACCATGTTACAACGTCTGAAGGAGATCAGCAATTTACCGGAGCGGGATAAGGATTGCATCTTCTATGCTATTGATAATATCCTGCAGAATGTAAGAACTAAAAAAGCTTTCTCCGCTAAGTAAAAAATTATTATCATGAAGCAATACACCATCACCATACCCGACGATAAAAACGAGTTCTTCCTCGAACTCATCAACTCCCTGGGTTTTGCCATTCAGGAAGGAAGCTCTTTTACTGTGGAGGATGCCCAGGTACATAACTGGCAGCTGGATATTGTGGAGCAGCGCATGAAAAACGCTTCCGATAAATCTTCCAAAAACTGGGATGATGTGAAAGATAACTTCCGTCTGGATTAATGAAGCGTTTTAAAATTATCATTGAGGATTCCGCTTTTCAGGACATCCAGGATTCTATTGATTACTACAACCACCAGCAGGAAGGACTTGGTAAAAAATTTCATTCCTTCATTAAGGATGCTTTTGAAGTTTTAAAGTTCAGTCCTTTCTTCAAGGTCTATAAAAATAATATCCGCTGTATGGCTCTCATTCGTTTTCCCTTCTCTGTTTTCTTTACTGTTGATGAAGACAAAGCAACTATACATATTTACGCAGTCCTTCACCAGGCTCTTGACCCTGATAAGATCAATAAACGTTTTGAGTAAATAACAAAGCCAGATCCTTCAACCTGGCTTCTCTTTTTTTTACTTCGCTGCTACCCCCTGCTGGCGCACGCGTGTCGCGTGTGCCTCATTAAATAAAATCCTTTCAAGGGATCTCTTGCCTCCACTATAATCAATAGTACTGCGGTACTTCCAGTAATTAGGCTCCACTACAAACACGTTTCTAATGGATTATTATGAATATAATCGTGTCTTCTAGCTGGTTAAAATAAAAAAGCAAGTTATAAAACTTTCTTCATTTACTTATATCCAATAGTTTATTGCTCTTAGTAGGCACACGCCACAGGCGTGCGCCAGCTCCTGACCTGGCTTATTTATTTTCTAAAACTTATTACTTTCATTCTTGCCACAAGTCTCCGCTGCGCTCAGACTTGCGGCAGAGGGGGTCATTAATGATATTCCCACTGTCTCGGTAATTTCTAAAATTGAAGTACTCGGCTTTAATGCTCCAGATGAATACCTAAAAGTTCTGAAAGACTTTTTTAATGATGTTCTGGTTCTGGATATGAACTCTGAAGTGGTAGAACAAACTATTGCGCTTCGCAGGTCTTTAAAAATAAAAACACCAGATGCCATTATTGCAGCCACAGCCATCGTTTACCAGCTCTCTCTGGTTACCCGTAATACTGACGACTTTAAAAATATTCCAGGGCTTACTGTCATCAATCCTTACGCTTAAAAAACTAAAGCCAGATCCTTGACTTGGCTTCTTTATTTTCTAAAACTTATTACTTTCATTCTTGCCAGATAGGAGCTACCCTAAAAAACAAACATTTTAAAAGAACTGTATTTACATTGGGAAAACAGAAGCTTAACTATTAATTTTAGTCGGACAATAATGATAAAATATTATTGTAACCTTACCATTTAACACACCACAATATTACAACACAGTATTTAAAAGCAAATAAAGTAAATTATCTTTTAGACCTGGGTAATCAGCAAATGTATTACTCTGCCAATTTAAATTTCCGTAGCACATGATATAAAAATAATTTCCATCTTTAAATCCAATTTTAAGGGTAACTATTTTATCTCCTGTTGGTCTTTCATTTGACATACTTCTTATAACAAGATAAGATCCTACATCAACTTTTAGCACTTCAAAATATCTAAGGATATTTTCTATGTTATTATAAAATGGATTAGGCAAGATTTTAATTTTTTCATTTTGCTTAGATGCAAGAACAATACTAGAATCTATTTTCTGGTAAGAAGTTTGATAAACCGTTAAATTGCTATTAGGCCTCCAATAATAAAATTCTAATGAAGGATTTATAATTGTCGGATTCAATAAATTTATTTTATAATAATTATTCCAAATTGAATTAAAAGTTACACTATCGTTGATAATTTCAATTTTACTTTGTCCAAAACTTTGGATCACAATCGATAAAAAAAGTATAACTGTGAATGAACCGTTTTTAATATGTTTCTCTTTCAACATGTTCTTTATTTGTTTTTTCTGAGATCTCTTTCCCAACTTTATTTTGATATTGAACTGCGTTATCTTCATTTTTTGATCTACCTTCAGATTTCCCCCTCATATAGTCAAATGAATGCTTAAATTCATGGATTAATAATCCTAACCCCCCTTTAGCTCCTTTATCTGGTGCGTAATTAAAATCTAGGGAAGTGCCTTTATCTTTGTGTATTTTTAAATTTATTACAATATATGTTCCTTTTCCCGATCCATGTGCTTTCTCGTTCACAGTAGAGGCATTACTTCCATCTATATTATCTTCATATAAAGCATGTTCCTTCACTAATTTTTCAGGGTCATTTTTATCTTCCTCCGGCAAATCCACATTAAAGAGATATTGATTCCTACGGTAAATACGATCTTTATCTGGCGACCCATCCTCATTTACCATTTTCTCTCTTGATTCAATACTAGAATTATCAACTATCGTTAAAGTTTTAAGTGAAAATTGCGCCCTTCGAAAATCCCGTCTAAACGTAGGACTGTTTTTCATTGCATATTTTATCGCTTCTTTGTATATACGTCTTATCTCTCTTGGAGCTTTTATAATTTTAATTTTTCCATTTTCTTCCACTGCTGATCTTATTCTTACAATATCTCCATCTGGATCAACATAAATTATAGGATTATTATCAAATGACACATATGGAGATTGCCATGATAGCTGATTGGATTCAGGATCTACACTTATCCATCTTGCAAGTCTTGGATCATATCCTCTAAGATGAGATGTGTAATAATTTCCATTTCCTTTTAACTCATCATCCTTCTCCATTCCATTAAACCCATAACGGTAAGCGCCTGCACAACTTTTTCAGCTCGTTTTCAAAGAACTACATACCACTTCCCGGCACATTTCAAAAACTCCCCACACCTCTGCTTTCCGCCTGATTTCAAGTTGTTAAGGTAGTAATTTTTTGCCAACTTTTTCTTCTCATCAGGAAAAAAATTCATTTGAAAGAAAGAAGTAAACGTTTTTTTGGAGGGTAAGAGCTTTGGTTTTGTGCGGTCGGTTTGTGGGGCTTTTATCCTTCAAAAAAATGATCCGGGGAGTTTGAGGGGTGGAAGACCCCTTCAATAAAACACTTGCGCAGCGCCATACGCCTGTGGCCGCGCCTTATGGCCCGTCCAGGGCACGCGCAAAGACAGGGCGGGGCCGGGTCGGCAAAGTGCGGCTATTTTGCATAATACTAGTTATATACACCCGGCATAAAATCCGTGCGCCTTTCCCCCCGCTTCTTCCATGCCGTGAAGGTTGTTGTCCTGCCGATGGTCTTAAAGGCTGTGAAGTGTCCGGCGCACACCATTGAAAACGCACAGGGCTTATATAACTTGTATTATGTAAATATAGCTTTGGGTTGTTTTTTTCTGGCGTGGTTTTTTGCTTTTGGCGGTGGGTGCAGCTCTTTGATTTTTTGTTTTTGCCTTAAAAAATTAAACTCCTAAAAACAAAAAAGCAATGTGCTGCTTCGTGCGCAGGGTGCAAAAAACATGACAGAAAAAACAACAGAAGGGCACGGCAATGCGGGGAAGGGCAGCAAGCACAGGGGGAGTTTGGTAAAATACCTTTAAAAAATAAACACATATTTTACCAAACGGCTGGGCTTGCTGCCCTGTGGGTGAGCAGTCAGCAAGGCCGCTTCCCTTTTTTCTTTTCATCTGATAGGATGATAAATTTGTAAAGCCGTCTGCAGGGCATCTACATTGTTTTGTTTGTACCGTTCTGTTGTGGATGGGTATTTGTGGCCGGCAAAGCTTTGAACGATGCGTAAATCATTGTTCTGCTTCAGCAGATTGGCTATTACGCTTTGGCGTATCGTCAGGGCATTTACTATTCTTGGGCGGTAAATATCATAGTTCCGCTTGATGTGCTTGGTAATGTCTTCGGCCGTCATCGGCCCTTTTCGCTGTCCGATGATAAAAGATTTTGTTTCATTTTCCTGTACCAGTTTTGGCCTGATTTCTTCAAGGTATTTCTTAAAAAGTAATATCTGATTTGCTTTGAGTGCCAGTGTCCTGCTGTTGTTCTTTGCACTTGATTTGATGTAAACCGTTGCTTCCTCCAGATTGATTTCTTCACATTCTAAAGCTTCTATTTCATTGGGTTTAAGAGCTTGGTAAATGAGCAGACTCATAAGTACTTTGTTCCTGTAATCAAGGTTTGTAAAGCGTTCTTTTTTGGCTGTTAAAAGGACTTCCAGTTCTTCAGTTGCAAATAAATCCTGTAGCTGTATATCCCGGCTTTGCTTGTCTTTTAGCAGTATTGATTTGGTCGGGTTGTCTTTTCGTGTTCCGGCAAAACACAGGTAACTGTAATAAGCTTTGATACTAGCCAGAATACGGTTTATGGTCTTGGGGTTGCTGTATCTGGTTCTTAATACTCCGATGTAGTTTATGATTTCGGAGTAAGTGTATTTTTTATTTTCGGGGTTAGCTGCTGTAAAGATTTCTATTTCTCTTATATAGGCTTTTGCTGTTTTTGGGGTGTATTGCTTTTGTAAGTATTCAGTTAGTTTCATTTCATTTCATATTCTTTAATTGTCTGGCTTTTACCTTTGCGTAAATCTGTGTGGCCTCCAAATGGCTATGCCCTAAAAAATCCCTTACAAATTCAATGCTCAGACCGTTTTCTAATAGGTGTGTGGCTATTGAGTGCCGTAAGTGGTGAAGGGTTGTTTCCTTGTTTATTTCTGTTCTTTCAATGATTTTCTTTAGTGCCCTGTTGTAGCTGTCTCCGCTCATTCTCTGGTTGGTTCGGTTGAGCATAAAGGCTTCTTCATTTACCTTGGTTCTTTCGTGGTTGTAGTAGCTTTCCAGCTCATTTTTTACTTTCTCATTTATGGGTATTGCCCGCCTTTTTGCACCTTTTCCTTCTCTGACATAAAGCAGGTTTTTACTAAAATGGATGTCTGCGGTGTTCAGGTTTTCGGCTTCTGTCCTTCTCAGTCCGCAGCTATAAAACAGATGGAGGATGGCGGTTTCTTTACTGGTTTGGGCGGCTTCAAAAAGTTGTTGTATTTCCTTCTGGCTTAGTGGTTCTCTGGGATTGCCTTCTGGACTTTTGAACCTGATGTTGCTGATGGGATTGTATTTGATTTGTCCGGTTTGCTCCAGCCAGTTAAAAAAGGTCTTCAGGCTGAACACATACTGCGCTATCATGGCTTCGCTTAATGCCCCTGTTCTGCGCTTTAAGGGTCTTGTTTGAAGGTACTGGTAAAAGTCTAAAATATCTTGTTGAGTAATGCTTTTGAAGGTTTTATTTGTTACCTCTAAAAATTCTTTGATGCAGCTGGGTATCTGGTATTGGCTTCCTTTACTGTAGCCTATTTGCTGTATGTATCTGGTAAATTGCTCTAAAATATCCATCGTAGTAAATCATCTTATTCATAGTTTAAAATCAGGGGCTTGCACAACTTTTTGAATCATGAGCCGCTAGAGTTTATAATGCTTTATTTCAGCAACTTAATACTATTCTAGCGGCTCTGTAGCGGCTCACTGGTGGCTCTTACTTTTAACTCTGCTATCTGATTGGTAAGGTTTTCTTTTATTCTTTTCCGCAAGGCTTCGTAGTTGTCCCAGTAGGCTATCTTATATCTAAAACCTTTATTTGCAAAACCGTTCTGCTGGATATATTCCAGTTCGGTTAGGTTCTGTAGGTAGCGGTTTATCTGGGCTTTGCTGATGTGAAGGCCTTGCCTTACTTCCCGTTGGGTAAATTCTACTTTGCTGTAATTGTCTTTGTAGTTCTTCTGTAAATAGCTTTTCAGGTTTTCAAAAAACTGTCTTAAACTGCCGTCCAGTTCGTCCACTTTCAGCACAATGCTTTCAAACATTATTTCAATGGCAGTTTCCACGTCTCCTATTTCTGCTATCAGTTTTCCCTGCTCTGTTTTCTTTCTTTGATACTGGTTTATCAGGGTAACCATTTTTATAAAATTCTGGAACAGGTCGTTCAACCGTCTGATTTTATGGGCTTCTTCCGGCAGCTGTATTTTTTCGGCAAAAGGGTTTATGACTTCTCTGGCTTCTATTATCCTGATTAGGTTCTGGATAAATGTCTTTGCCTTTTGCTCTTCTTTGCTGTCTATTTTCCCTGATGCCTTGGCGTTTTGGTACTGGATGATTCTTTTGGTCTGCTCCATGCTTTCGTCAACAGCTATAAGGAAAACACGGCTCATATTGTCCTCATATACTTCGCCTTTGGTGGTGCAGCTCATGGAGGCTATCGGGCCGCTTACCACTTTTTCACCGCCTGTAATGCTTCCGTTTTCCAGTTTGATTGATACACTGCTCCGGAGTTCTCCGGAACTTTGCAGTTCCCTGAATGCCATTTCTGCATCTTCGCTCAGGCCGTCCACATCTTCAATGATTAATAGCCTGTTGGTAAAGTAGTTTTTAGGGTAGTTGTAAAGTGCTTTGTCTGATATTCTTGTAAACCGTGTAACGCTTTCCTGTGGGATGCAGTCGCTTACCTGCCGTACTATCTTGGTTTTTCCGCTTCCTGAACTGCCTTGTATAAGTGAGTGCAGAGGGTCTTTCATTTTATAGCTGATGGCTATGAGCATTAAAAATATTCTGTTGCGCTCCTCGCCTACTATGCCCGTTTTTCCCAGCATTTCATTGAGCCGTTTGATTACCCTTGGTTTCTTCAGGAAGTTTTCCAGTTCGGTTCTTTCTTTGAGGGTAAAAAAGTGCTGTGTTGGCTGTGGCCCCTGCCCTGCTTTGTTTTCTCCCTGTTCGCTTTCCCTGAAGGTTTCTGCAAGTTCGGTCAGCCTGTAAATATCCTTCTCCATTAAATCTTTCCTGATTTGCAGTTTTTCTGATACGTCTTTGCATAGCCTTTCTACTTGCTTATCCTCATATAAATCAACCTTATTCCGGCTCTTGAAGCCCTGTTTGTTCTCCACGCTCAGCATGATTTTAAGGTGGTCAAGCTGTTTGGGCAGCCCTCCCAGTATGTAGTAAGTGGCTGTTTCGGTGGCGTATATGATTTTATTAGGGTTGCTTGTGTTTAGGTTTGCATTGGGCTTTGCTTCTTGCTCAACCATTGGTTTTACTGTTGATTCGGAAGATTGTATCTTTTCTTTTTCATTTGATTGTTCAGATGAAAGAAGAAAGGTTCTGTTTTCTATGAGGTGTAAAAATATTTCCGGTTGATGGGCTTGCAGGGTTTCGTTTACATCTTTGCAGGGCAGTTCTATTTTACTAAAACTCACGCCTGGCATCAATGCTTTTAGCTCGTTGCTGTATTTCGCTGTGGCCGTGCCACCGGCTTCGTCATTGTCAAAAGCAAAGATGATTTCTTTTAGACTCTTTAACTCTTTGATAGCTTCTACATGCTCAGGAGTGAGTCTGTTTGTGCCGTAGGCAGCAAGTAAAGTGTATTCTTTGCTTATCGCTTCTATCTGCAATAAACTGGCGGTATCAATTACACTTTCTGTTATGATTAATTTTTCAGTGTCGGGGTCGGGATATTTCGGATAAAGTCCGGTACTTTCTTTCAGGTAAAAGTGTTTATTATTGTCCTCGTTTACCGTACTGCGGAAGTAAAGGCCTGTAATGTGGTTGCCTCTATCCCTTAATGCAAAACTGATACAGTATTTTGCAAAAGGCTTGTAAGCTTGTTCGCCTGTTTTACTTGTTCCCCAAGGGCTTAAGAGGCCAACAGCAACGCAATTATTAATAAGTGTCTCGTCTTTCCTTGCTCCGTGGTGGAACTGTGCCGTATTATAACCTACTTCTATTCTGGTGGCATCCAGTCCCCTACCTGCTATATAATCCTGTGCCGGTTTTGAGTTGTGTACCGCATTTTTAAAGTAGGTGAACATGTTCTGCAGTATCTGTTCTCGGCTGATGGTTGGTTTCACTGTCGGGTTTTCTGGTTTCGTTGTTTTTGCCGGGCTGTTTTCTCCGCCTGAAAGTTCAATGGCCTTTTTAATGGCTTCTGCTTTGGTGCAGTTCTCTTTATGCATGATAAAATCTATCACGTCCATACTCTTGCCGTGGGTCTTGCAGTTGGAAGAAAAGCAATAAGCTGTATGGGTTTTCCAGTACAGCTGCATGCTCGGCGTTTTGTCATCATGAAACGGGCAGCAGATACGGTTGTGCTTATCTGCTTTAAACCCGTAGTGTTTTATCACTTCGGCAAGGGTAAGGCGGCTTTTGATTTCAGAGATTTCCATCCTTTAAGATTTCTTTAACAGGTCACTGATTTTGAGCATTTCACTGTTCAGCTCTTTCATGCTGTACTGGATGCTGCCCAGTTCGCTTAGTATGTCTTCTTTGTCAAAGGATTTCAGCGTCCTTACTTCCAGTTTCTCCCTGATGTTCTGTAGCTGGTACATGCGGGCAAACAGGTTCATGCTCTTCAGGGAGAGCTGGCCAAGGTGTTTCTTTAGCTCTTTAGTTGTTGTGTCGCTCATAGCTTTAGCGGTTTAGTCTTGCTGAAGGATTAGTTTTTTAAGATGGTAAAGGGTTTCGTAACAGTGGACCACTGCTTCCAGGTGCTCCGGCTCGTATTTCAGGAGTAGCACCAGACTGAGCATTGTCCGATCTATAGCCTTGGCCAGCTCTCCGGCTCCGGCATAGGATTTTAAAAAATCTTCAAGGGTGCGTGGTTGGTTTTTTGATGCCATAAAAAATATTTTCATTAACCGTTTACGGTGCAAAGATACCGTATGAGTTTTAATATCCAAAAACTTTACGATTTTTATTAACCGTTTCTGTGTTATATTTTTACACAATAATGATGATTCAGGGCGTTTTTGAACCTTATAAGACTAAAAACATGGTAACTTTCGGAAAAAAATTAAGAGAGGCGCGGGAAGCTCAAAGCTTATCCCAACAGGAATTAGCAAAAAAAATAGGTAGCGTACATACTGTTATAGGGCGATATGAACGGGATGAGATGAAGCCCTCTATAGATGTGGTAAGAGCTTTAGCTGAAGCACTTAATACTACAGTGGGCTATCTACTTGGCGAATCGGAGGATATGAACCTTCTCAAAGATCCTACTATGCTTAAAAGATTCAATGAGATTAGCGCACTCTCTGAAGAAGATAAAAAGTGTATCTATACTTTTCTTGATGCCTTCCTTGCTAAAAATAAACTCAACTCCTTATTAAAATGAAATCATTTATAGCATTAATTTTTGCGGTTATTCTTCACATTACTTTTAATACTGAAGCACAAGTCTTAAAAGATACAACTGCTGAAGAGTATTTAAACTTTGGAGAACAATTTATGCAGCAAGAAAATTTTAATGCCGCATATTCTGCTTTTGACAAAGCCGTTAAATTAAGTCCTACTGCCAAGCATTATACAAAAAGGGCAATATGTTTAATGTTTTTAAGTCAGATGAAAGAAGCCTTGCAAGATTTTGACGAAGCCATAAAAATTGATCCAAATTTTGCTGAAGCATATTTATTTAAAGGAAGCATCTATCAGCTAATGGAAGATTATGATATTGCAATCAGCCTTTATAGTAAGGCAATAAAAGCTAATCCAAAATATGCTGATGCATATATGATGAGAGGATTATTATTAAGGGTAAATAATAAAAAAGAAGCCTGCAAAGATTTAAAAAAGGCTGTTGACTTAGGCTCTCATAAAGCACTTAATGCTTATCAAGAAACCTGTAATTAATTAGACACCTTTTTAAAATTCATTTCCTCCGGAATATCTACATTAAATATCAATTCTTCATCTTCCAGTTTAACTGCCCATAAACAACCATTGCATGAGTCAGGGCCTTTATAACCAAACGTAACCCATTCTCTAAATACGACTTCCGTTTTATGCGACCTAACAGATAACCTCCATTTTCCTTCATTAATTTTAGCAGGCTGATTTTCCTTTTTGTAATAATGAAAATATGTACTATCTGACTTTAAATCTACATAATGGTCTGCTTCTGGTTCATATGTATTAACGTACCTCCCTGTTATGTCTTCAGGTTTTTTAACATCTTTACATGTAGCCAAAAGCAGCCCCATAATTAAAACTAACATCCAATTTCTCATTCCTATTCTGTTGCTGGCTCTTCTTTCTTAAACTTAGAAGGGTCAATTTTCAATCTAAATGTAAATGTTTGTGAGATTGTAGATAATGGCTTTTCTGTTCCTTCATCCTTCCCATCTCTTTCATAATTACCTCCTATATGCAGCATTAAAGAATTTCTGGATGTGTAATTAGTAATTGAGACACTAACCCAATTTTCATCATCTGTTGCTGAAACAGATACATTAGCCCCTCCTATAAAAAACTGTGGAAGATTTGAATCTAAGTGCTTCTCAAGAGATTCCATCCAACCTGCATGGTCAGGACTAAATTCTAATCCAAACCTTGCGCCTTCTTTTTTAAATTCAGAATAAGTCATATCCTGAATTTTATCATATAAATCAGTCTGAACTTCTGTTAAAACCCTACCTTGAACAAAAGCATTTGCAAAAGACCCTTTTTCGCCATAATTAAAGGTTCTATTGTCTTTGCCTGTACCAGTAGCAAATTCATATAACAAGATTGCGACTGTATTATTAGGATTGGTCTTAAATTGGGTCTGTTTAACTGCTTCGTTTGCTTTCTCTACTCCTGGATAAATAGTCTTTGCAGTCTTAATTAAAGCGGCAGAAGCTGCTGCATCAGCTTTTTGCCTAACTTGTTGTTCTGTTTGTTTTTTAAGATTATCAGCAGCCCTTTTTAACTTGTCTGTATATTTTTCAAGCTCTCCACCTTCTAAGTCAACACCCCATATTGGAGTATTTTCTGCAAAAGCATAAGTACTATTCCAAGCAAAACTTGCCGCAAGTGGGTCAACAGATAGGAAACGAGCTAAACGTGGGTCATATATTCTTAAACCATAATCCTGAGTCCCTGTTTCCTGGTCATTTTCTTTCCCGTTAAACCCATAACGGTAAGCGCCTGCACAACTTTTTCAGCTCGTTTTCAAAGAACTACATACCACTTCCCGGCACATTTCAAAAACTCCCCACACCTCTGCTTTCCGCCTGATTTCAAGTT
>JBKBUF010000065.1:0-4024 GCA_046290815.1 Cytophagaceae bacterium
GGTAATTACTGGTGCATTCTTGTTGCCAAATTTGGTGCACTCTTATTTTCCGATTTTGGTGCAGTTGTAGTTACCGACTACATAGGGATTCGAAAAAATCATAGGCTTGCAAGGGGCAATTAAAGATAATCACATCTTTAACATACTTTATAGACTTCAGCATTGATTTTAACAGTAAACTATCCATTATGCTATCATCTATTATTACAGCTTTGTTTAACATAAAAGTAATTTTTGATTATGTCTTATCGTAGTTTTACGAGTATTTAATCGATTCGTTGCCTTGTTTTGTCTTTTTAATTATATAATTGGTTTATAAGTGTAGTATGATAGTATTTCGGGGATAATTAAGTAAAACCCAACAAGGAAAGTGTCGTTTAATATAATTTATTAAACAATCTAAATAATGAATCAGCAAACCCCGGATTTATTGTCAATTTAGATAAAAAAGGAGCTTATTTTTGCAGAAGAGGAATATTTTAAATTACAAGTACTGTTTAGAGAATCACCTTCAGAAGAAATTGAACAAGAGCTTAAAAAATTTAAAGATACAATTGAAGGTTTAAAAGAACATTTAGAAGTTCAAAGGATAAAGAAAATCCCCTCGGAGTAATGAGGGGATAATGTATGGAATCTGTTCAATCGAAATCAATGTCCTGCCTCTTGTAGTTGTTTATTTCTTTTTGTAACCAAACCAAAGTTCAGTTGTTAATAACTTTTAGATCTGATTTTACAACTGTCATGAGAAGCAAAGCAAATTTTAGGACACATCCTATTCACCCTATGCTGATTCCTTTTCCCATAGCTTTTTTATCCGGAACTCTTTTGTTTCATTTAATAAGTGTGATATTTCAAAAAGTGAATCTATGGGAAATGGGTAATTACCTTTCGATCGTCGGGATATTCAGTGCAATAGCAGCAGCAATTCCGGGAGCAATCGATTATTTTTATACAGTACCGCCAAATAGCTCCGGGAAAAAACACGCAACCAAGCATGCACTTTCCAACATTACTTCTGTAGTACTTTTTACTTCGGCGCTTTTCATTAGCTTTCCTGAACCGACAATTTCAGCTTGGGCAGTTTTGGGCATCGAGATGCTTGGAATTGCTTTCCTTGTTTTTGGAGGATGGCTGGGAGGAACACTTGCTTACCGAAATCAGATTGGAGTGGATCATCGTTATGCCGGAGCAGGGAAATGGAAGGAAGAATATCTTGAATCCAGGCTAGGGGAAAGAGTAATGGTTGCAAAACCTGATGAGCTAAAGGTAAATCAGATGAAGCTTATTCACCTAGATGGAAAAAGAATAGTGATCGGGAGGACCGATAAAATTATGTAGCCTTTGATGATTATTGCACACATAGGGGCGGATCGCTGGCAGCAGGCGCGATGATGTGTGGTCATGTTCAATGTCCCTGGCATGGATCTCAATTTAATGTGAATACAGGAGCTGTTATTGCCGGGTCAGCTTCTAAAAAGATAGTTACTTATCCTTTACAGGAGCAGAAAGAAGGAGTTTATATTCTTCTATAAATTCTGTGAACCCTAAAGCTTCTCTCATTTGTTTTTGTATAAAATGAAAGGAATATTATGGCTACAGAAATTCTATGACAAGAAGTAAATATGCAACCAGTTTTTATTACCGTTTAATTCTTTTTTATTGCCCATTTTCATTTTTTCTATCTCTTTGACATAAAAGGTATTTATATATAATTGTTTGTAATATTGTTTATTTTACAATATGTTTGTTTGAAAAATTGGAGGATTTAGTTATATTAATACTTGAGAAAATTCAAAGAATCGATTGCGGACGATCAATATTTTAAAAGTTATTTGTAATCTTATAGAATTACACCTTGTATGCTTTCTTCTGCTAATTAATATTGTAGTGCTCGCTAATGAAAAAAAGCCTATTATATTAAGCGATCTCAATAAGGTTTATACAATTGATAGCTCCCATTTTTTTCATGTTGACAGTTTAGGCCTGGGTGTTTTTAAACGTTTGGAAAATCCTCCTGATATCAGACCTTACTTTTATAATTCTGATACAAAGAAATCCTATTGGTATGAGTTTAAAGTGATAAATCCTGATTCAGTTATTAAAGAATGGCTTTTGGTATCTTACAATTATTCCATTGATGAAATAGATGTATTGGAAGCTTCAGGTGATGTAATAAATTCAAGTAAAATATTCCGCGATACCATAAGTGTTTACAATAGGGAATTCAGACACAAGCAACCAGTATTCAGATTATCTTTTAAACCTTTTGAAGAAAAAAATATATTCATAAGAGTTAAGAATAACTCGCCTTACCAATATGTTTTCGCCATCTACTCAGGTTCTGAATTCTTTTCTCACTTCTTTCAAGAATATTTGTTATTCGGACTTTTTTACGGGCTAATGCTATTTATTTTGCTGTATAGCATTATGTATTTTATATTTCTGAATGACAAAGTTATTGTTATTTATGCTTGCTTCATCACCTCACAAATTCTTTATATGCTGTTCAGGGATGGAAATGGTTTATTCCTTATGCCGGATTTTACTGAATATGCTGATATAGTTAAAAATGTGTCTTTGACATCGCTTTCAGTATTTGTATTGTTATATACAGTTTATTTTCTGAAAATATCTTCAAAGTCTAGGCTATATTATGTTTTTATAACCTTAATAGTTCTCAGGATTTTGTATACTGTATTAAATTATGAAAGTTCAAATTACGTCACTTTTCATCTTGAGTTGATAATAATTTTTTTCTGTACCTTCAATTCTTTTCGCTACTATTTTAATGGGTACCAGGATGCAAAATATATGTCAGTAGGCTTCCTCTTATTAAGTGTATCTTATTTAGGATATTATTTAACACTTATTGGTGTATCATCAATGAGTTTCGGCTTCTTCGCTCTTTATTACGGAATGGCAGCGGAAAGTATTTTTATGACGATCGCCCTTACTGAAAGGTTCAAAAGAATGAAGCTGGATAATTTTAAAAAGGAGCAAATGAACAAAGAGCTTGAAGAGCTTGTGGCCAACCGTACTCAGATGTTGGAAGAACAGTCTAAAGAATTAAACCTGTTCCTGTACAGTGCTTCTCATGATTTAAAAGGACCGCTTAAAAGTATTAAAGGTTTATGCAATGTAGCATTAATGGATAAAGAATCTGATCCGACTCAAATTTACCATATGATACTTTTGAAATTAAAAAGGTTAGAAGCAAATATTAATGATCTGAATGCTGTAACTAATATCAAGAATGAACAAAGCCTAGTTGCCCCGATAAACTTTATTAGTTTGCATAATGACCTCATGGATGCTTTTAAAGAAATGCCGGGATTTAAAGATGTTAAAATAACTTTAACTGTTTCTTCCGGATTGCCTGTTTACAGAGCTAACGGTTTCTCAATTAGATGTATTTATCAGAATATTTTTGAAAATGCAATCAAATACAGAGATAAAGGCAAGGAATCTTATTTAAATATTACTATTGAAGGTGCTGGTGGATTTATTAAACTTGTTTTTGAGGACAATGGACAGGGGATAGAGGCGGATCAGATTCCTTTAATTTTTGATATGTTTTACAGAGGTAATGAAGAATCGCGAGATGATACAGGATTAGGATTGTATATTGTAAAACTTGCAGCAAATAAATTAGGTGGTAAGATCGATGTGAAAAGTACTAAGGGAGCCGGTACTACTATAACAGTGTATCTACCTTTGACTTATGCTGAAGAGCAGCCCGAGAATAAAGAACTTATTGTTAAGAGCTAATTCAGTAATTATAAAGTATAAATACTGTTCCTCCTAAATATCAATTCTTATAATACTCCCAAGCAATATTTAGTATAGCTTGTTTAAATGCTATTCATATTCCTCAAGATCCTGCAGTAGTGCATTTAAATAAATCAAATGTATCCCTACGACCAACTACATATTCCATCTGAATTTAAGCAGAATTAATTTTGCTGCAAAAATTTTATATGGAAAAAAAGATGTATAAGCATATCCAAAACTGGAAAAGGAGTGG
>JBKBUF010000009.1:0-159467 GCA_046290815.1 Cytophagaceae bacterium
AAAGACTTTCCTTGATCAGGAAAATTAATCAAATATATTTGCTCACCTGGTGCATTCTTGTTGCCGAAATTGGTGCATTCCTATTTACCGAAAATGGTGCATTGTTATTTTCCGATTACAGAACAACATTCCTATACTTTGTTCTCCTTCCATATTTGAACAGGAATGGAACCTTCAGGCTCTGGAGGAAGCAAGGCTATCAGAAAGACTAAAACTTAAAAAATCCAGCCTGTATAAACAAATAAAAGAGACGCTGAACAAAGGAAACGCTTCAAGTAATGATTTGAGTAAACAAATAGATGTGGAAAAAAGTGTAGGAAGGTTTATGGAGATAGTGATGCCATTAAGAAAAGCTGATAACAACCAAAACATACAAAAGAATAATTCATACAATTCCTGAATTATTAATGTTGTAAACTCAACTTTTGATTATAAGCTTCTTTTCCATTTATAATTTTTATAAAATAAACTCCGGATGAATTCCTTTCCATATTTATTCAAATTTTATTTTCTTGAATCTCGTCCAATATTTCCATTAATATCTGTAAAATAATATTCGCTATTGGTTCGAAACTCTTAATAAGGACTTCAAACACCCCTTAGGTAGCTTCGTAATCCTATTATTGGGAATACCAGGATGATTAAACTTGCATCTATAAAGATGATATTCATTATTATATATGCCAATTACATAATTCAAATCATTAAAATAACTACTGGTCACATTTGACTGATAAAACCTTGCTGTTCCGGACTCAATGTGGTTTAAGTGGTTGTTTGGGCAATTGATACTTCTTAGACAGATTTACAAAAATCAGGAAACCCAAAGAACTTAAACCTAGTCTTATTTACAGTTAAACTTAATAAAATATAAAACCAGTTCCTTAAATCACTTAATACAATTTACTACCTAATCAGAGTAACTCTTTCTGTGAGGAAGTTATCTCCATTTTTTAATTTAATAAAATATACTCCAGAAGGAAATTCCGACAAATCAATTGTACATTCCATAGCATCTTTGTTAAATTCATAAACTTTATCTCCATAAGAATTCAACACATGAATCTTATCAAATACATGATCTCCGGTAATTGTAACAGTGCCAACGGTTGGATTAGGATATATCTTATAACTTACACTTTTTTCATGATAATATGATTTTCTATTGGTGCTTTCAGAAGAACCACATGTTTGACCTGAACATGATTCTATCATTGCTTCAAAATGTGCACCATTTTCAACAGTAAAACCAGAAGCAAGGTCAATTATATTCCCTGCCTTAAAAGTAACAATTCTTTCGGGCTGCAAAACAACATTTCCAGATGTATTAATATTGTTCTTAACTCTAGTGTTTCCTGGAATAAAATGATTTACCGTGTAGGAAGCGTCTTGCAAACAACAACTACCTTTTCTCCACTCAACATTATCTAACCATAAAATTTGTTGACATCCATTTAAATCAATTATGTAAAACCAAAGCTGATCCAATAAAAGGCCGGTCGTATTTTTTATATTGTTTATTCTTACGGATCTAATGGACTGTAGATCTGATGTAGAAATATTTGATTCTTTATATAACAAAAGTTTATTTACCGGCTGAGGAATCGACAACTGATTACTATTAACCAGTCCAGATGTTGCATAAACACCAAATTCTGTAATGGATGTACCATGCCCCTTATAACTTGGACTTAATTGAAATGAAAGAGAATAAAATTCATTCGGATCTACAGTGGGAATACCTGTAAACATACCACTTGTGGTTTCTATCTGTTGGCCGTTTGGTTGCATTCCGGTGGTTAGCAGACCAGAGAATTCATCTATGAAATATGATTCAACATTAGAGCAACTGCTAGAACAACATTTTGTAATAATAGGGCAAAAAGTCATCCTGGAATCGCCGTGAGAAGCACGCCATCCTTGAGTTCTACTTTGATCCAAAGCATAGTTGTAAACACTAAATCTCGACAATCCGGGACATTCTTCAATTACACCAGAAAGATATAGATTCAACTCGGGATTAGCCACCAAGTTTTGACCGCTGGAAATTGTAATTGAAATAAATAAATTTATTATTATCAGAAAATAGAGCTTCATTATTTATTAGATTTTAATTGATCAATTTCTTTTCTCATTTCAATTATATATAGAGTAAGCTCTTCTACTTTCTTTAACAGAATTTCATTCATTTCAGCAACGTCTATTCCGCTTCGCTCAACTTCTTCTGCTGAAGGAACTTCAGGTAAATGGCTGTTTTCTTTAATAAATTCTTCAACCTCACTCAGGGATCTTAACTTATAATCAGGCGAAAATACATAATCAGGAAAACAACCATTATTAGTTGTTCTAACTTTGATAGAAGTAGCATAAATAGTACCATTCACTGCTAGTTTTGCATTAATATCAACAGGTTTGCAACTTGTACCTATTAATACTCTTCCATCATGTAGAATTGTGAATAAATCTCTAAATGTAGTAGCCCCTGAAGAAGTCAGGTAATGTGATATCCTAAATCTTCCATCGGCAACATTATTTGGCCCATTAGCTGCAACCTGACCACCAACAGCCCATCCATCACCATATGTTGTTTGAGTTGTTCCATTATCAAATAGTATAGCGGGCTCATTTAAATGTCCTTCGCCTCCAACATAATTATTACTTAATTTCACCATAACATTTTTTCCTCCCAAAGTGGGTTCATATCTTTGTAAGTCTAACAATGCTGTCGCCTTTTGTTGTGCAAACCAATTCCATCCGATTAAAACATTTCCATCTGGACACAAAGTTAATGACCTTGGCCCCCCTTCTCTAAAAAAAGCCAGATTTCCTTTTCCACTGTGGTGATTTCCTCCTGTTGACTGTATGGTCCAATTATATCCGTCGAGTCCGGAATGTGCCGCATCGAGCCAAAGAGCCGTACCCCATGAATCGCTTTTCCTTATATGTAAACCTGTATTTGGAGTTAATGTAC
This sequence comes from Cytophagaceae bacterium, assembly GCA_046290815.1. Classification (GTDB taxonomy): domain Bacteria; phylum Bacteroidota; class Bacteroidia; order Cytophagales; family Cytophagaceae; genus JBKBUF01. The sequence goes on from JBKBUF010000009.1 coordinate 2,972, forward strand.
CTATTCCTACATTCCCATTTGTGTGTATGAACATCATATTACTTCCGTTTGCACGGAACAACAATGATGACTGCGATTGGATTGTAGTTTGTCCCGTAGAGGTTCCAATATAATTGGATCCAGCAGAATTATGGGTAGGGATATTCCATGTTTGGGCAATAGAACCTATCGAAGATAATAAGCTTACTACCATAAAAGAAAAAAATTTTGTTGTTTTCATTTTATTCATTTTAATTATTGAGTGTGTTTTTTTAATCGGTTATTGACATTTTGACTGTTTGCTTTTGAGTTTCAGATTTTATTTGAACCAAATAAAGCCCATTAGTTACTATACCTAAGTGAACCTCTTCATACCCCTCATCAAAAGAAGTATTGTCTTTCCTGTAAATTATTTCACCTAGAGAATTTAAAACCAGAATTTCATACAACCCTACAGTCTTGAATGTAGGTTGAAGATAAAAAGCTCCATTATTGGGATTAGGATAAATATAAAATTCAATGTTTGTTGATAAATCAAGTCCGCTTTCTTCCGCCGGTTCCGGAATGTAATCTGTCCCAATTGTTGAATTCACATCATTAGACTCATCAAAACCTTCACTAAGCCTATAATTTGTCCCAGAGTTAAAAATTCCACAAGGGGCTAACCTGGCGGTAAATTGTCCGCCTTCATTTGATGTAAACCCAGGATTTAAATCAACAACATCTACTCCCTTAAATGTTATATTCTGCCCAGACATGACTTGCACATTATTGTCAGCAAAAATTGCTTTAGCCTCGTTCATTGGAGGCAAATTATTGTTATTTACAAACCTTATTTCTGTACTACATTTTGGGGCAAGATTAAGCTCATTAGCATTCATTGGACGCCATGTCAATATGATATCATCAAAATAAATCCATCTTGTCTTATTCGCTCCATAAAAATACATGTAAAACTGATCATAGGAGTCGTTAGGAATTGTAAACCATTGGGACCTTCTTTTCCAATTTGTTTGGATTGGCTGCCCCGTTCTGTCAAAATTCAGGATTTCATACCTGGAATGAGAATATGTAGGAGGCGCCAAATCAGCAGGAGTATTTGCTCTTGGATAATTACTTGGTTTAAGTCCTGAAGCAACAAAAAACTTTGTACCCCCTGCCTCATTTAATTCCCTATACAAAAAGTGTATTGTATAAATGTTGTAAGGATTCAACTTAAAAGGAAATTGATAAAATACACCATCCCCTTTGGTGTAGTACTTATTATCTTGATAAAAGAACTCACTTGCCATTCTCATAGCATTATTACCGTCAGGATAACTCTTTAATAAAGGATAACCAAATGCCGCATGCCATTCCCCCGGCAAACAAACTTCTCCATTATAAAAGCCTGAGCTTAGGGTCGATTCTACTGGTGGACAATTATGATTTTCAAATACACCATTAAAGACCAGGTTTACACATGGCTTGCAAGACCCTCCACAGTCAATATCCAATTCATCCCCGTTCAATATATTGTCGGAGCAAAAATCAGAACAAGGCCTGCAATCTCCGCCGCAATCTATTCCTGTTTCATTGCCATTTCTGATGCCATTTTTACATGGATCAGGACAGGCGGGACATACACCACCACAATCAATTGCCGTTTCATTCTGATTTTTTATACCATCAGAACATGTTTCGGGACAGGGAGCACAAACCCCTCCACAATCAACCCCAATTTCATTTTGATTTTTTATTTTATCCGAACAAGTGGGTGTACAAGGAGGGCATACTCCACCACAATCTATTCCTGTCTCTCCATTATCTTTAATTCCATTCTGGCATCTGAAGTCATATACAGGACAATATGTATCTGTATTAGTCGCTAAGCCCAAAAAGTGTGAAAAAGAACCGTCAGTATATGATCTTGAAAACATCCCATAATGATCAGGTCCGTTAATATTACAAAATGAACCTCCACCTTGGAGTTGCCCTACTATTCTATGATTTGAGTTAAATAATGGAGAACCTGAAGAACCTTTTTCAGTAATCCCTTGATTCCAATATATACGCCAAAAATAAAAATAATCGCTTCCGTTGATTGCGGTTTGCATTATTCGACCAGTGCTTTTACTGATTTTCTTAACATCTCCGTTGGGATGATGTATCCCTACAAATTCAGATGAGGCCAATGTTGTATGATCATTCCTTTCCCAGCCAGCATAGCAAACTTTATAATTTGCTGGTGCTTTTTCATAAAATTTTAATAATGCATAATCAGAATTATAAACCCTTGCAAATTCACCATTTGGCCCCGTAATTACACCTTTATTTTTATCCCAAACATAATTACCGGCACTTCCAATCGCCAGCAAATGAGCCCCCGACAAGCTTTGGGTTGTAGGAGCATTCAACACACCTCCACATAGACTTTTTTGATAATTAAGCATGACAACTAAATATGAATAATCTTTGGTGTAGGCAACCTGATCCAAAACTCCAGCAGAATAAATTACATGAGCCGCTGTTAAAAAGTATGGTTCTGCGTCATTTCTTGTGGTATTAACAAAAGCGCCTGACCCAGCAGCAGACAAATTGTATTGTTCATAATATTGTAGTAGTAACCCTACTGATCTTATCTCCTTTTCCCATCCTGTTCCTAATTGACAAGCAACATCAATGTGACAAGGAAAACTTTCGCCCCCAAATTCCCTTCCACTTCTGAGAAACGACTCAAAAACATAGATCACTCTACTTATTCTCAGCTTTCCAGGCTTTTTAGCATCAAAAGGCTCAAAGTATTCTAAAAAAATATTTTCACCTTCGATTATTTGTGTACTCCATGCTCCTTTTCCTTTATTATTTTCAGAAGTAAAAGCACCCAACACCATGCTTTGGTCAGAATTATAAATAAATAATGTTGCACCTTCAGGTATATCAAATTCTTCAAAATGAAATTGCAATGCCTCTGCACCATCTGCCCTAATATTGTAAATCCATATACTTCCACTATCTTCTTTCGATTCAATAAATTTCTGTTTTCTTAAATCAATTTTAGCATCTATTCCTGTTCCATAAAAAGAATTCCTGCAAGATGGACACTCTGCTTCTGCCTTTTTAATCCTTTTGTTAACTTCAGACGTATCAATTTTTGCAATTTTATATGATTCACTAGTGGACCTCCTGGCTCTTAAATTCGATTTAACAAAAGACTTGGGTTGTCCTCCATAACTTACTTGGGCAAACAGTGGATTAGAACATAATGTTAGCAACAACATTATTAGCAAAAGCTGGCTTTTCATGAATGATTAGATTATACTGAAAATTTCTAGTAAAAGATTGTATTCAACAAAAAATTGAAAGCGCCAAAAATAAAGAGGCGATTAGTAATTCAAAATGCCCTTTAGAAAAAATATTATTAATATTAACAGAAAACTCAAAAAAATATTATTAATAACACAAATTATTTCACTTTAAGGTGATATCTAACATAACACTAATTGTAAATTCGGAATATATAATAAATTAAAAGCCTGCTAAGCACCCAACGTCTTCTCCTTCCAATCAAAATTATCCTGCTTGATTTTCCATATGAAGCCATCAATAATGTAATGTGTCAATTGAGGGACTGTTAACAGTGGAATAACGATCGCTAAAATATTTTTACTGCTTATCTGTATTGTAGTATTAATTATCCCGAATATCTGGGGATGAGAATTCCATACCAGCTTATCCCAAAATGCTTCTTCTATATATGCCAGCAATATTATAATTACAACAAACAAGATTATTCCGCCTCTGCGAAATACATAGGCATTAACACCTGACCTGTTTACCTTTTCAGATTTATTATGAGTTTTGTATCCATAAATCCATATCAATGCCATATAGGGTATTCCATGAGAAACTACATTGAGCATAGTGAAAATCAAATCTCCATTATAATATACTATGCCAATGTACCATGACAGTACTGTTCCGGCAATCAACACATTTTTGGGAATATTAAATTTCCTTTCCTTATAGCTCACATAAACTTCCTTAACTATATAATTCCCTAATACAATGAAATAAATGTAATGCAGTACATCTGACACCAGATTATTGCTAAACTGTATAAAATCTCCCTTTACGAACCACTGGAAATTTCTTCCCGGATTTAAATGCCAGTATATTATCGGATATAAAGTTGCAGCGTATATAGTAACAATATCCGTCGTTCTGAATAATACACTATTATTTTCCTTCCGTGAATAAATTTTCATAAAGCCATACTGCTGCCTGATAAAATGAAATACTGCAATATATGCCAACACCCTCCAGAATAACATTGCATCAATTTCATACAAAACCACTCCTGCAATCCAGGACAAAAGCGGAATATTATACAATAACTTCTTGTGCTTATTTATAACTGCAGGATCAAAATAAGTCCTGTACAATGTGCTGTATACATGCGCCACATCAATTAACAGGATAAGGATAAACCAGGATAGTGGGTTGACTTCTGCTGAATCATTAAAGTATTCCGGCAGAAAAATTATCAAAAGCAGGACAGCAAAGGGCGGAAACAGAATGAACAAACCGTCCAGACTTTTAGAATGAATCCATGGCTGACTTGCTTTCATCTCAGGCATGATTTAAAACTTTTTTGGCAGCATTTATTCCCTGATAAAATGCCTCCTCAAATATAGATATACCACTCAAATCCGAATGGGCGTAAAAAATTTTATTTCCAAAAGTATTCATCTGGCCAGACTTTCTCTTTTCCCAAATAAATCCCGGATATGGACTTATCATTCCATGACCCCAAACCATCACATCAACATTTTCAATATATTTATCTATGGCAGGATGCACTTTCCCTAATTCACTAAGAATAATATTTACCCACTCTTCATGGGTAGTTTTATAAGCTTCCTCCCTGGCTTGCTTAGCATCTTTATAGCTTAAAGGATAATAATATGTAACCACTTTCTTATTCCTTTCCATCGAAATGTTTTGATGGTTGGCGTAAACATAACCAAGGGATTTAGTACCATAAAAGACATTATCCCAGCTAAGTGGCCGGCCGCTTTTTTCAGGAATATCGGTAAGTGTAATATTGGCCACCATCCATGGAGCATATCGATAATCTTTTCCATGGTCTGATAGTTTCAATAATCTTGCAGTTACAAACTGAGGTGTAGCCACAATGCATTTCTTTGCTTTCAATCTTTTGGTAACCCTGTTTTTTACATCAAAGTAGTCAACAAATACAATTTCCCTTTCGGTAGTGATATTATGTACTACCTGTCCTGAAAATATATTATTCTCCATTCCTTGGCTCAGCTTTTTAGTAAGAAAGCCATTTCCCTCAGGCCATGTAAGCACATCTGATTTATCAGCGTTGGCAGCGATACCTTTTCTGGAAGCAAAGTAATGAATTCCCGCCCATGCAGAAGTATTATTGAAATCCGTACCATAGTCATCCCGGCAACAATAACTCACATACCAAAACAAATACTTAGAATTAAATCCTTCAGATATTAAAAACTCCTCAAAAGATATTTTGTCAAGCTTTAATAAATCTTCATCAACCGATGATCTATCCAATGGAATAGCAAAAGCGTACTTACCATCTACACCCTTTAAATTTCGGTATTGATCCATTAATTCCAAAAACCTCATTATCTCCTGCCTATCCTCTTGGGGAACACCAAAATTCGGAATCAATCCATCCTGCCAGTACCCATTGATGTAAAGTCTTTCTTCAGGAGCGAAGCATAAATAATATTCATTATACTCAGGCAAGCCTTTATCATTTATATTATTGATAATTCCTGACTCAACCAGGAAATCCTGCAATTCCTTCATACTTAAATCAGGAATAGGCAGATAATGGGCTGCCCATGGATATGCAGTTATCTCGTTTGCACCAAAAGATGAATTACCTCCCACCTTATCTTCCAGCTCAAGCAACCGAAAATTATTCACTCCATACTTTTTCAGCCACCATGCAGCAGATAATCCAGAAACACCACCACCAATAATGACACAATCGATTTCTTCTTCAGATAATGGAATGCCAAAGGCAGGATTTCGAAGCATATGTCCCCTTTCAGCACTTGCACCAATTATTTGTCCGGGAATCTTTTTGATTTCTATAGATGGCTTACATGAGTTATTAACAGAACCAATTAAGCTCCCTGCACCTATAGCTAAGAGAATTCTTGATATAAAAGATCTTCTGTCAAAAGAACTCATTACTGATGGTTAAATTTTGACCACTCCTCTTCAAAATAATGAACCAACACCTGATTATTCAATTTATTTATTTCTTCAGGTTCACTCAACATGTCTTTAGGAAAAGTAGTCATATGCCTGAACAAATCTGCTGTGATAAATTTCACGTCAGAAATAAATTCTGTACTTATAGCAGGGTTGACATTTTCTTTAAATGCCATTATATATCCCCATTCTCCAAAAGACGGAACATAAGTATGATATGGAATAGTCTGAAATCCTGAGGCATTCAATGTCTTATTAATACACCAGAAAGAATTAGGAGCTACGTAAGGAGAAGTAGCCTGGATTATCACTCTGCCATGGCTTTTTAATTTTTTGTATAACAGTTTATAAAAAGTATCCGTATACAATTTTCCTATGGAATAATTAGAAGGATCAGGAAAATCTACAACAATAAAATCAAAAGTTTCTTCATCATTTGATTTCACCCAGGTAAAAGCATCTGCATTTATAATTTTAAGTTTTTCCGAGTGCAGAGAGTTATTATTCAATTTTGTAAGCAGCTCATTGGTTTTAAAAAGATGCGTCATCTCAGGATCAAGGTCTACCAATGTAATTGATTTTACCTGATCGTACTTTAGAATTTCTCTCACGGCAAGACCATCTCCTCCTCCAAGCACCAACACCTGATCACAGGATTTTAATTGCTGAATTCCCGGATGAACAAGTGATTCATGGTACCTGTATTCATCAGCTGAGCTGAATTGCAGATTACCATTCAGAAACAATCTAAGTTCAGAGTTATTCTTGGTAAGCACTATTCTTTGATAGGGAGAAGACTTGGCGTATATAATTTTATGTGCATAAGAATTGGATTCCGTGAAGGACATTATATTTTCAGAAAATACAAATCCGGCAAGAAGTGCTATTATCACTACAATCGCCTGGCTTCTCATATAGTAAGCCCACCTTAATTCATCCTGAAATTTTACACACACTACAAGTGCAACCCCGACATTTAAAATACCGAAGAAAAAAGAGGTTTTAACAAGCCCCAAATAAGGAACAAGGATAAGAGGGAAAATAAGACTTGCAAGCAGTGCTCCTATATAGTCAAAAGTGAAAATTTGAGAAACAAGATCTTTAAACTCATACCTGTTTTTCAATATTCTCATAAGCAGAGGTATTTCAAGTCCCACAAGTGAACCGGTAAGAAATACCAGCATGTAAAGGATGAGGCGGAATGATTCTACATGCTCGAATAATATAAACAGGATAGAAGAACTAAATCCCCCGACAATGCCTACCAGAATTTCTATTTGAACAAACCAGGCAAGCAGATTTTTATTGAAATATCTGGAGATGAAAGAGCCTATTCCCATAGAAAACAGGTAAACACCTATAATGGTTGAAAATTGAGTAACAGAATCTCCCAATAAATAACTTGCCAAAGTACCTGCCACCAACTCGTAAATTAAGCCGCAGGTTGCAACGACGAAAACAGATACCAGAAGTAATAAGTTAAATCTCATTAATTTCCACTTAGCCGTGTATAGCTGATGAAATAATCAAAGCCACAGCGATGACAAAAGCTGCAGCAATAATTGCCAATGCATTATTGTGTTCATCTATAATTTCTTTCCAAAGGCTCTGAGGTGTTAATTTTTCAAGCAACCAAAAGGAAATTACAAGAATCATTATTCCTATAAAGGAATAAAGAACAGAGTTTAAAACGTACTTAAGGTTAATAATTGGTTCCATATATAATTTTTATTTATGATGTCCTTTTTCTCCCTGAGGAGCCCATTTTTCAGAGTTAGATCCGAAAAATTTCCAACCGGCTACACCGGCATATATGTAAACAGAAAATACAATCCCGAAAAATACCAGCAGGTATTTCATCTTTTTCAAATCATCTTTATTCATAAGGCGAAAAGTTGCTGTTCATCCATCTGTTTCTTTCAAAATTATGATTCCGGTAAATAATTAAACCAGGCAATATCAACAAACATAAAAGTGAAAGGAAAAAATTGCTCCACATACTTACGTCTGCTGTAAGAGTATATTGAAATAATTTCGTAGTTGGGCTGTTTTGCTGATGAACCAATATATTCATATGGTATCTTCCTGCGGGAATTTCTGACAATGTCTGATCGGAAGATCTGCTTCCTTCAGACCAATTCTCTCCTCCGGTATACCCATAATAATATTCAATACCCTGCTCAAATTGAATTTCCTCGCCGGTAGATTCATTTATTAGGGTAAGATTCAGCTCCAGCCAGTCGTTATGCAAATCGCAACTAACTTCACTTAATAGATTTGTCTGATTCATCAAGCCTCCTTTAATTTCAAAGGATGGAGTGACAAAAGCACTTTGAGATTCATTTACGGAATAGGTCTTAGATAAAATCACCTCTTCTCTACATACTGTCTGAAAAATTATCTGGCACAATATCAAAAGAGCAGCCGCAATTCCTGTCATCTTATACATGGCATTAACTGAAAAGGAAAGACTCAGGGGCTGGGTAGCCCCCACCCCTTCTTTTCTAGGCAATTTTGTATTTAACCCGAATGCCTCAGTTAACTTTGCAGGTTCAATATATTCTCCCAGAAACCATGCATGCTCATTTTGATTTTCTTCTTTTGAAAGTATATAAGGCGGACTTATATACTCAGTAATCTTTGGTTTATCGGAAGGATTAATATTCCAATGAAATTCACCTTCGGCATAATCAACATTCTGCTTATAATGGTGGAATAGCCTGAAATTATAATTTTCAAACTTAAACTCCCTTAACGGTTGAGTTGGATAAATAAGTGACTGTTCAAATAAATTCCAATGCCCATCATATTCTGACAAAAACGCATAACCTACCGAAGGATTAAATAAAATATATTCACCCCAATTGTATGGAGTTTTGTATTCCCTGTATTGTATAAAGCCTACAACTTTATATTTAATCCCTTTAAGTTTGCCCACACTTCCGACAGGAATATGAGCCTTATATTTTTGCTTAAATGTCTTTACAAAAACAAGGTTACCTTCATTTGCATTATACAGGCTGCTGCAGGAACCACAAGCTAAATGAGTACATTGAGCATAGGTATTAACTACAAGCTGCGCTTTGCATCTTGGGCAAGTAACCTTAGTAGCCGAAGGCAGTTTGTCCTTATCCTTTATTTCAAATCCACTCATCCAGTAGCCTTGTATTGGAAAATTTAAAATCGTCAAACTCCTGATATTTTCCCGTAGAAGCGAATATTTTATCTCTGCTTATTGCGTCTACTATTACCATCTCAAACCATGGGTTACTCATTTCAAGAGTGATAAAGTCATCTACCGGTTGAAATGGAAGAGCTATTTCCCCTTCAATAAAGAAACCGGTGATATTGGAAATATAATTAACATGAAAATGCTTCTTACCAGATATTTCAAACACAGACCCCGGCTTAAATTTTAAAAGCTTTGAAGGTTCGATTTTGACCTCTGAGTATTTCAACCAGGCATAAGTACCATATGCTTCTACAATCCAGTAAAATTCATTGGCATTATTAACAGCCATCCAGTGATTTCTATAACCTTCTTTAAATTCATACCTTATCCTACCTGTGATGTCTATTTTTATATCACCTATATATCCCATAGCACCCACTTTCAAGGGACTCATATCTTCCGGCATATTATTGGTGATTTTCATCCATGTAAAGCCATCCTCTGATTTAGAGTATGCAATATTACATTTGGAGCAAGCCAAATGTGTAATTTTATAATTGGTGTAGTAGTTCATCTGACTACATTGAGGACACTGGAATACTTCTCTACCTGCAAACACCATACTACCTCCTTACCTCACGTTTTTCATAGTTTTCAGCCTTAAAGAAAGAGAGTATATCATCGAGAAGATTCCTCGCAGTATCATCATTCACCTTCTTATAATTGGAAAGAAAAACATCCAGTGTTAAAAAATTATGTTCCGGCCATGTATGAATAGAAATATGTGATTCGGTAAGGCAAATCACGCCTGTATATCCTCCTCCGGGAAAATCATGAAAAACTTCACCGATAATATTCAATTCGTAGTGCCGGATTCTTTCTCTCAGGAAATTTTGGGCAGATTGGAATTCTGAAATTTTACTGGATTCACTGGTGGTTATTTCACATAATATGTGCAAACCGGGTATATAATTCATTTAGAAGAAATATATTAAAGATACATCTTCCTTTTGATTTTTAAAATGCTTGTTAAAGAAAATTTTTACTCCTATGCTGTAAATTCAAAGCACCAAAGACTTGAGAAATTTTAAAACATCAACCACCACAAAACTGCCACCTGCACCAGCATTATTCCATCGATGAAAATTAAATAATACTTTTTACTTAAGCCTTCATGCACATAACTTATAGCTGCAACGGCCAAAGAAATAGTTATTAATCTGGAAGACAATACAGGCCCTGCCCCATAATGAATAACAGTAACCACGATTAATATGGTCAGGATAACCAAAGAAACATCTTTTGCCCTTTCAGTTCCCAAAATCACCGGTATTGTTAATATACCCGCTTCTTCATCGGATTGCCTGTCACGGATATCAAAAGGAATTGCAAGGGCAAGGATAATTAAAAATCGCTCGAAGAAAAGCATTAGCACACCAGAGGAGAATATATTGAGATTATGCCATAAAACAGGCATAAACACTGTCGTTGCACCCCAGGCATAAGTAAGTAAAAATATTTTCAGAAACGGCACTTTACGTACATTTAAAAATCTTACAGATCTTAGTCCGGTTAGCACGTAAATCAAAGCTATAATTAAAACATGTAGAAGAAATAATAATACTTTGCTTGGCAACAGCGATGCGCAGAAGATTAACAACAGGCTCAGAATGCCAAATATTATTTTGATGGCCCGGAAGGATATGATACCATAAAATTCCTGACATTCTTCTTCCTGAAGCCATACAGGAATATTGTAAATTAAAAAAGTCCCACTAAAAGCAATCGTACATAGCAATATGGTTTCAAAACCGGGAATCAAATCTAAAATCAAATAAGTAGAAAAAGTCAATCCGGCTGCACAGATAGACAAAACTATAGAACTGTACAGAACGAAATCCAAAACCGATTTAATTACTGCTCTTGTCATAAAACAAGAAAAGCTCATTCAGTCTGAATGAGCTTTATATAATTTTCACTAAATATTTACTTAACTAGAAAGCGCTTCCGCACCGGCAACTATCTCAAGAATTTCTTTGGTAATTGCAGCCTGTCTTGTTCTATTGTAAGTTAGCCTCAACTCCTTCAATAACTCTTTAGCATTTTCCGTTGCCTTATCCATCGCAGTCATTCTCGCACCATGCTCAGATGCGTTGGATTCAAGAAGTGCCTTATACAATTGAATTTTCAAAGACTTTGGAATAAGCTCACGAACTATCTCCTCTTTTGAAGGTTCAAAAATATAATCTACATTTAAAGCTTTAGCTCCTGAGGTTTCTGCTGAAGGAGGAAGAATAGGAAGAAACTGTTCTATATTTACAACCTGTGTTGCGACGTTTTTAAATTCGTTGTAAATAATCTCTACCTTGTCATAGTCCCCTTTCACAAAACCTTCCATTGCAAACTCAGCAACTTTTCTTGCACTGTTAAAATTAAGACTAAGGAATGTTCCAAAATAATCACTGATAGTCTTTCCGCCTCTTTTTGTAAAAAAGTCGTTACCTTTCTTACCCACGGAAAGCACAGTAACATTTCCCTGTGCTGACTGAGATTTATATTTTCCGTTCAAAAGGCCAGTAGTGGCTTTAATAATATTAGTATTAAATGCACCGGCCAACCCTCTATCTGATGTTACAACTATAAGCAATATTTTTTTCTCTTCACGAGCAGCAGAATAAACATTATCTACTGAATCTTCAAGAGTAGCTGAAACATTTTGAAGAATACTATCGAGCTTCTGAGCATAAGGACGTATTTTAATAATATTGTCCTGAGCTCTTCTCAGCTTTGCAGCAGCCACCATTTTCATAGCCTTGGTGATCTGCTGTGTAGAATTTACTGATACTATCCTTCCTCTGACCTCTTTTAAGCTAGGCATAATTATTTATTATATTTTTTAGCAAGATCCTGAGCAACTTTCTTCAATACACCTGTAACTGAATCATCAATTTTACCGGCTCTGATAGCATCAAGTGTATCTTTATGTTGAACCTTAAGGAAATTAGAAAATTCAATCTCAAAAGCTTTCACCTCTTTTACAGGAACGTTATCAATAAATCCATTAGTAGAAACATAGATTATTGCAACCTGTAACTCAACAGGCACAGGAGAATATTGAGCCTGCTTCAGTATCTCAAGATTTCTTCTACCTCTTTCGATGATAAGTTTGGTAGCAGCATCAAGATCAGAACCGAATTTAGCAAAAGCCTCAAGTTCTCTGAACTGAGCCTGATCAAGCTTAAGCGTACCGGCAACCTTTTTCATTGATTTGATCTGTGCAGCACCACCCACTCTTGATACAGAGATACCTACGTTGATGGCAGGACGAACACCGGAGTTGAATAAATTAGTTTCAAGGAATATCTGTCCGTCTGTAATAGAAATTACGTTAGTAGGGATATAAGCAGAAACGTCACCAGCTTGAGTTTCTATAATCGGAAGAGCTGTCAAGGAACCACCACCTTTTACCACTTCTTTAAGTGACTCAGGAAGATCGTTCATATTCTTAGCAATCTCGTCTGATGCAATTACTTTTGCAGCTCTTTCAAGAAGACGGCTATGAAGATAGAATACGTCACCAGGATAAGCTTCACGTCCCGGAGGTCTTCTAAGAAGCAGAGAAACTTCTCTGTAAGCTACTGCCTGTTTTGAAAGGTCATCATAAACTACAAGTGCAGGCCTTCCTGTATCTCTGAAATATTCACCTATAGCTGCACCTGTAAACGGAGCGAAGAATTGCATAGGAGCAGGATCTGAAGCGGAAGCTGAAACAACAACTGTGTAATCCATTGCTTTTCCTCTTTCTAATGCTGCTACAATCTGAGCAACTGTACTTGCCTTTTGCCCTACTGCCACATATATACAAAATACCGGTTGTCCTTTTTCAAAAAACTCTCTTTGATTAAGAATTGTATCCAGAGCAACAGCCGTTTTACCTGTTTGTCTGTCACCAATAATAAGCTCTCTTTGACCTCTGCCAATTGGAATCATAGAGTCAATAGCTTTAATACCTGTTTGAAGAGGCTCATTTACCGGCTGTCTGAAAATTACACCGGGAGCTTTTCTTTCAATTGGCATCTGATAAGTTTTACCAGCAATCGGGCCTTTTCCATCGATTGGATTTCCAAGTGTATCCACCACTCTGCCGACCATTCCTTCACCCACATTTACGTAAGCGATTTGCTTAGTTCTTTTTACAGAATCACCTTCTTTGATGTCGCTGTAATCTCCAAGCATTACCGCACCTACGTTATCTTCTTCAAGATTTAGTACTAGTGCTCTTAGCCCGTTTTCAAACTCAAGCAATTCACCTGACTGAGCTTTGGACAAACCGTAAATACGTGCAACACCATCACCCACCTGCAACACTGTACCTACTTCTTCTAATTCTGCTTCTGTTCTGAAGTTGGATAACTGCTCTCTTAAAATCGCAGAAACCTCATCTGGTCTTACTTCCATAATTAATATTTAGATATGAATGGATTATCTTTAAACTTATTTCTAATTCTTGATAGTTTGGTTTTTATAGACTCATCAACCTGTCTGTCCTGACCTACTCTTAAAACGAATCCTCCAATAATTTCCTCATTAACGACTTCTGTCAAATTAACTTTTTTGCCTGAAACACCGGAAACCAGATTAACAAATGACTTCCTTTGATCATCTGTTAATGGAACTGCGGTAGTTACGACTGCAGATTCTATACCTTTTACAATTCGGTACTGCTTGATAAACTCTTTGGTAATCTCAAACAAATAAGCTTCTCTGTTTTTTCTTGTTATTATCTCAAACATTGACATTGTAAGCTTATTTACTTTACCGCCAAAAAGAGACTTTAGTATGGCTAATTTTTTATCGTGACCTACGATAGGGTTTTTAAGAATTCTCACCAGCTGCTTGTTGTTTTCACAAACAGCAACAAACCCTTCCATATCTTTTTGAACATCCTCAAGTACACCCTGTTCCTTAGCAAGTACTAAGAGGGATTTTGCATACGGCGCCGCTACTCTTGATTCATGCATAATCTTGTAGTTTTTCTCTTAGTTTAATTTAGCGTCCTTTAGATATTCAGACACAAGTTCCTTTTGTGCTACTTCGTTAGATAATTCTTTTCTAAGAAGTTTTTCAGCTATTTCCAGCGCCAAAGTCGCTGCCTGATTTCTTACCTCAGTAATAGCTGCCTGCTTTTCGTTATTGATGGTCATTTTAGCAGACTCAATAATTCTGTTACTTTCTGACTGTGCCTTTTCTTTAGCTTCATTGATAACACTGTTGGCAACAGTCTGAGCATCTCTTAACATTTTATCTCTTTCCATTCTTGCCTGCTGAAGAAGGGCCTCATTTTGAGCCTGAAGATTTTTCATTTCTTCTTTTGCTTTCTCAGCAGCTAACAATGCTCCTTCGATTGTAGCTTCTCTTTCCTTTAGTGCACCTGTAATTGGTTTCCATGCAAACTTTGCCAATAGAAACAAAACAATCAGGAATGTAAGCGTATGCCAGAATAATAATCCAAAATCAGGGGTAACTAGATTCATAATTTTATAATTCTAAATTTTTATATCAGTTTCTTTTAGCTTAACCTTAATTACTCCTGTAATTTGGCCTAATGCCGCAGTTACAGGAGTTAATTTTAAAATGACTATTCAGTTCTGAAAGATATCAGAAGACAAACAACCACTGCAAAAAGAGCAACACCCTCGATGAAGGCTGCAGCAATAAGCATTGCAGTCTGAATTTTTCCGCTTTCGGATGGTTGTCTAGCAATTGATTCAACAGCAGAACCACCGATTTTTCCGATACCAACGCCTGCGCCTAATGCTGCAATTCCGGCACCGATACCTGCTCCTAGAAGAGCAAATCCTAATTCGATTAAAAATAATGCATTCAACATAATTGTACTTATTTATTGGTTAAACTAAAATTCTATCCTATTAAATGATCTTCTGCTTCGTGGCCATGATGATGATCTTCTGTCGCATTGGCAAAGTACATAGCACTCAAAAGCGTGAAAATGTAAGCCTGAAGAATTGCAACAAATAGTTCAAGGAAACTCATGAACAATGCAAAAGGAAGACTAAGCCCGCTTGCCCACACACTGTTAAATACAAATATCAACCCAAGCAAACTCAATATAATAATGTGCCCCGCAGTTATGTTCGCAAAAAGACGGACCATAAGAGAAAATGGCTTTGTAAACATTCCGACAATTTCTATAGGCACTATTAGTGGTTTCAATGCCATCGGTACTCCCGGAGGATTAAAAATGTGACCCCAATAGTATTTATTAGCACTGAAAGTTGTGATTAAAAAAGTCAATACCGCCAAGCTCAAAGTTACTGCTATGTTTCCTGTTAGATTTGCGCCGGTTGGAATTAAACCTAACAGGTTGTTAAACCAGATAAAAAAGAAAACTGTAAGAAGGTATGGAAGGAATCTTTCATATTTCTTTGGTCCGATAATACTTCTGGCGACATCATCTCTTATATAAATAATGATAGGCTCAAAAAATGACTGAATTCCATAAGGTGCTTTATTCTTATTGTTTTCATACCTTCTGCCGATTGTAATGAAGATCCCTAATAATAATGCAGCACTGATAAACATGGAAAACACATTCTTTGTAATCGAAAAGTCATACACTTTTTCACTTTTATCAAGGGCATGAATTTTCTCGTGATGTATTTGATACCCGTTGTAGGTATGCTCAGGGTTGTGAAACTTTGAAGACGAAAAAACCACAAGGCCATTTGTGGTGGAATATAAAATTACAGGTAATGGTAATGTAATATGAGAATGACCTATCGTTGCAAAGTGCCACTCATGGGAGTCCATAATGTGGTGAGTAATCATTTCACCGGGATTGAAACTTTCGCTTTTTCCATGCTCTCCATCCTGAGAACTTCCTGCGAAAACCGGATCGGCTAAAATTGCCAGAATAATGCCAACAATTACAGATAATTTCTTCAAAATTTACTCCTTTTTAATTTCGGCCCGCAAGTTAGCCAATAAAGAGTAAATTTCAAACGAAGTATATATAAAGTAAAGAATAAAAAAATTGATTACGAATGCCCAAACATTTTCAGGATGCAAATATACAATTAAAAATAGGTAAAATACCGAAAGCAAGAACCGCAACCCCATTGATCCCATATAATAGATGTGAAAATCAATAGCTTTGTCTTTAAGTCCTTTTCCTGCGATCCAATGACTCACCAAAAGTATGGTTAAAATAAACCCTTGGGTTATCCATATCTGAGGCTCAAGAATATGCTGGGGATACGTTGTTCTCAGGGCTAGAGTAAGCCCGGAAGTACAAATAAGTATTGTTAAAATCCCTTTATAAAAAAGGCCATTACTAATCTTAGTCATTATTATTCATGAGGCTTTTTATAACCAGGTATATGGATGCCACAACTGCAAATAACAACAAAAAAATAGTAAATAGATGACTTTTTACCTGGAAATGTGCATCCAGCTTCATACCGGCCCAGGCACCAAGTACCATGGTGACTATCATCTGGACAGCCATCCCTGAATACTTAATGTAAGAATTAAGCGGTTTTTTCTTCTCTGAATCCTTCGGTTCCACCTATCGTTATTTCTTTTAAAGTTGCACCCATTTTGCACTGGCCATTGAAGGTCGCACCGGATTCCATTACCATTTTATTGGTAAAAATATCACCCAGGATTACGGAAGTAGATCTTAGAATCAGGACATCTGAAACCTCAATTTTACCTTTAACTTCACCTGCCACTTCCAGATTCTGGGCTAAAATATTTCCCTCCACCTCAGACGACTCACCCAGTACAATTTTAGATTTACATTTTATATTACCTTTGATTTTCCCCTCAATCCTTATATTTCCAAAGGTTTCAAGATTACCTTCCAGTACTGTTCCTTTGGCAACATTGGTCGTGCCGGAGCTTAGATCTTCCATTTGACCTTTTTGGTTTTTATTATTGAACATAGCGTTTAAAATTTAATATAATTATTAGGATCTGCTGGTTTTCCTTTATGCCAGATTTCAAACTTCAAAGTAGGGTTTTTCTGAGATTTACCTGCAGAAGAGAGTAAGCCTATTACCTCGCCCCCCTTCAGGTTCTCTCCCTTTTTCTTTAATACCACTTTTAACTTTCTATACACCGAGATTAAATTATCCCTATGCTGGACCACAACAATATATCCTTCATTTGTTACCCAACCTGTATAGATTACAGTACCATCTGTTACCGTTTTTATTGGTTGGCTGTCATAACCGGATAACTCAACACTAAAATTTTTCCCTGGACTAAATCCGTTAACCATTGAACCTTCCACCGGTGGAAACATGAAAAAATCTGTCCTGAGTTCTGCAACAGGCTTCACCTTACTAGTCAGGGACTTATTATTTTCAAATTGCCTTCTGAAGATAGAATCCACTGTTGATACGTTAGATAGCTCCTTTGGTTCGATCTTCTTTTTAGGGTCGGCTGCCACTTTTTCTACCGCGGTTTGAACCGGAACACCCGCCATAATCAGCTTAATGTCATTTATATACCTATCTTTTTTTTCCATTTCAAAGCCCAAAGAATCGACCTTTGCGGATAACAGAATAATTTTCTTGTTGGTTTCCATTCTTTTGTGCCTTGGATCAAAAAGAAAAGAAAGAATAGAAGTACTGAGATAAAAGCAAATAGAAAAGACTACAGTTAAAAAAGTTACCCCAAAAACAATTATTTTCGCATAATTGAAACTGAAAGTACGTTTTTCAGCAAAATTTTCTTCATTACGAATAATTAAAAGAAATCTGTTCGTTAACCAGTTATATAAAGTTTTTTTATGTTTCATTGGTTAATATTGTCTTACCGAAAGACCTAAATCAGTTAGAGGTAAGTTGTAGATTTATTACTGTTGAAAACGTGGCAAATGTTATTACCAGCACATATTTAATAAAAATATCCTTAAAATATTGTCTAAGCATATCAAATTTTTGAAAACATATACTTTTTATTATCTCATTTTCCTGCTCCTTTCAGGGGTTATATTTATTTCATGCTCCGCAGAAAAAAACACCTTTGCAAGCAGGACCTACCATAATCTAACCGCCAGGGACAATGCTTACTTCCTTGCAAGGGAAAGGATGAAGGAGGTTGACAAGGAAATCGATAAAATGCGGGTTGAAGATTACAACCGTGTTATTAACATTCTTTCGCCTGTAGACACCACAAAACTTAAAGCACAAAGTGCCCAGCTTGAGGATATACTTAAAAAGGCTTCTCTCCCTATCCAGAAACACAAGAATAGTAAATGGGTGGATGACAGTTACATTATAGTGGGGAAAACCAGATTTTATCAGGGAGAATGGCCAATGGCCATCGAAACCTTTAAATATGTCAATTCAAAAAGCCCCGATGATTATGCAAGACATGAAGCCCTGATAAACCTGATGAGGCTATTTTTGACCGCCGAGATTTATGACAATGCCCAGGGGGTGAATGACTATCTCAAAAAACAAAAACTAAATAATGTCAATAAAAGAGAATATCATCTGACATTGGCGCAATTTTATCTCATAAAGGAAAATTACAAGGAATCGTTAAAAGCACTCCAGGTTGCATTGCCTTATCTTAAAAAAAGAGATAAAAAATCAAGAATGAATTTTATTGCAGGCCAACTTAACCAATTACTTGGCAATGATTCGGCGGCATTTAAGCATTATAAACAAACCTTAAAACATAATCCACCATATGAACTGTCTTTTTATACAAAACTATACATGGCGCAGGTTACCAGTTTGAAAAAACAATCGGATAAAAGAAGGATAGAAAAGTATTTTAAAAAATTACTAAAAGACGAAAAAAACGAAGAGTATAAAGATAAGATATACTATGAACTTGCAAGGTTTGAACTAAAACAAAACAACATTCCAAAAGGAATTGACTATTTAAAGCAATCGGTAAGTGTAAGCAAAGGAAATAACTATCAAAAAGCATACTCCTACCTTAAGTTGGGAGAATTGCATTATGAAAAGCTGCAGAAATACGAGTTGTCCAAGCTTTATTACGACAGCGCGGTTGCCTTACTCGACAAAAATGATAAGAATTATAAATTAATTGCCAACCGACTGGAAGACCTGACAGAATTTGTGCAACAGATAAAAATAATTCAACTGGAAGACAGTCTTCAGAAATTGGCAAAAATGGATAGTGTTACACTCGCCAAACATATTGATAATGTCATTGCTCATGAAGCAGAGGAACTAAAGAGGCAGGAGGCAATTGCGAAGAAAAAATCAGAGACAGTAACAACCCCGACTTCAAACCTCCCAGGCTTTCCGGGAGAATCGCAGGGAAATTGGATTTTTGACAATCCTGTAGCATATTCAGCAGGGAAAATCGATTTCCAGAAAAAATGGGGGCAAAGAAAGCTGGAAGATAACTGGAGACGATCACTTAGAGAAAAAAACGACTTTGACAATCCGGATGATAGCAATGTAGTATTGACCTCTATGGAAGAGAAAGACAAATCGAAAAAAGACAAATCTTCCGCCGAACCTGAAGCTGTTGACAAATCCCCTTATTACAAAAACATACCCTTTACAGAGGAACAAATGATAGCCTCAAACGCCAGAGTAGAAAAAGCCATGTTCCAACTCGGAAAAATTTACCATCAAAAACTTGAAGAGGAGCGAAATGCTATTGAGACTTACAATACCTTTCTTGGACGTTTTAATGAAAGCGAACTAAAGCCCGAAGTCTTATATACCTTATATCTTATCTATAAAAACAAAAATAACAATAAGTACGAAGAGTATGCTGATATTTTACATAATCAGTTCCCCAATTCCATCTATTCCAAGCTGATAAAAAACCCAAACCATCTTTCGGATAGTAAAGAACTTAACAAGATTATTAACGGTTATTATAAGCAGTCATATGAACTCTACAAAAAGGGTAGTTATTTTGATGCAGACTCGATTCTAAAGTTCATCAAACGCAATTATCCGGACAATGACATAAATGACAAAGTTGCTTTACTTGAAATAATGATCATCGGTCAAACTAAAAATGCCCTGATTTACAAGGCAAAACTTGAGGAGTTTTTAACACAATATAACACGAGCAGTACAGTACCGGTGGCTAAAGGCCTGCTTGCTGCAGCAGAACAATATATTGCTGATAAGAATACCAAGGGAGAGTCAGTTTCAGAGGAGCAAATTAAATTCAGTACCGAGGTAAAAGACAAAAGTCACTTGTTTATCATCCTTGTTGAAAAAGGAAGCAAAAAAGAAAATGACGTTCTGAAAACTATCAAAGACTTTAACAAAACCAATGCTTCAGGTGAAACCCTCACCACTGAATTAATATCCGCCAACGAAAATATGGATTACATTTCTGTAAAAACTTTTTCGGACAAATCCATGGCCATGATTTATCTTACACAATTAAAAAATTACAAACCATTTGAAAGCGTCTGGAAAAGTTATGGAATTGACCCTATGGTAATTACAGAAGGAAATTTTGAATTATTATATAAAACATCAGGAAACAACAAAGTGTATAGGGAGTTTTTCCACAATAACTATAACAACTAAAAATGAAAGCAGGAAAAATCATAAAAAGAACGATTATATTCTTTTGGATATCTCTAGTATTAAGTATTTCAGGGATTGCCCTGTATGTTTACCTGGTTTCAATTAACTTCATGAATTGGTTTGGCCCTATGCCAAGTCTGGAAATATTAGAGAATCCTAAAAGTGAAGTAGCTTCTGAATTATATACAGACGATAATGTTTTACTAGGAAAATATTTCAGAGAAAACAGAACTCCGATAGAATTTGACCAACTTTCTCCAAACCTCGTTAATGCACTAATCGCAACCGAAGACTCCAGGTTTGACGAGCATAGCGGCATTGATTTAAGAGGTTTATTAAGAGTATTCTTTAAAACGATTATTCTAAGACAGAAAAATGCCGGAGGTGGAAGTACTCTATCACAGCAGCTGGCTAAAAATCTTTTCGAAACCAGAGGAGAACTTTATAAAGGCACCTTAGCTGGAAACAGAAAGGTTAAAGTACTTATTGATAAAACCAAAGAATGGATAACAGCGATACAAATTGAAAGATCGTATACAAAGAAAGAAATCCTTACGATGTACTTAAACACGGTAGACTTCGGAAGCAATTCTTTTGGTATTAAAGTAGCATCCAAAACTTTTTTTGATTCATCCCCGGATAGTCTTAAAATTGAAGAAGCAGCCATGCTTGTTGGTCTTCTTAAGGCACCTTCGTATTATAGTCCTATTTATAATCCTGACACAGCAATAGGAAGAAGAAATACAGTATTAAGTCAAATGGTAAAATACGGATTTCTAGAGCCAGCCAGATTCGATTCTATAAAGCAACTTCCTATAACTTTACAATACAATGTAGAAAATCATAACAAAGGATTAGCAACCTATTTCCGCAGTGTAATCACCTCTTACCTCATGGCATGGTGCAAAGAGAGAGGAATGGATTTATATTCCGATGGTTTAAAAATTTACACTACGCTCGATTCAAGAATGCAAAAATATGCTGAAGATGCAGTAAGAGAACATATGAAGGATCAGCAGGAGAAATTTTTTGCGCATTGGAAAGGAAGGAATCCCTGGGCTGACGAAAATGGTAAAGAGATCAAAGGTTTTATAGATCAGGCCATGAAGAGGAGCGAAAGATACAGGCAGCTTAAAAAAGTTTATGGCAATGACACCATTCAAATTAAAAAAATAATGAATACTCCGGTGAAGATGCGAATTTTCACTTATAACGGGGAGAAAGATACAGTGATGTCACCTGTTGATTCTATTAAATACTATAAGCATTTCCTGCATACCGGCTTTATGGCTATGGATCCGCATACAGGCCACATCAAAGCATGGGTTGGCGGCATTGACCATAAACACTTTAAATACGACCATGTTAAGCAGGGCAAAAGACAGCCTGGTTCGACTTTCAAACCTTTGGTATATGCATCTGCCATTGACCTTGGGTATTCGCCATGTTTTGAGCTCCCGGATCTTCCTGTAACATTCCCGACAGGAGACGAAAACAAAACCTGGACGCCACAAAACAGCAATGGCGAAGGATTTTCAGGAGAGATGTTTTCACTTAGAAAAGCAATGGCTAATTCTATTAATTCTATCACTGCTAATCTTATGAAAGAAGTAGGCCCTCAAACTGTAGTGAATAACGCCAGAAGGATGGGAATAAAAAGTCCGCTTGATCCTGTACCTGCACTATGTCTTGGTGTAAGCGATGTTTCTGTTTATGAGCTAGTGGGAGCTTACAGCACGTTTGTCAATAAAGGCTTTTGGACAGAACCGTTTTACATTAAAAGGATTGAAGATAAAAACGGAAATATACTTCAGGAATTTATCCCGAAAACCGAAGAAGTTTTTGATGAAGAAACAGCCTACCTGATGGTTCATATGCTTAAAGGTGCTACAGAAGAAAAAGGAGGTACCGCTTTAGGTCTTAATCGTTACGGATTACTTTGGAATGGATATGACATAGGAGGAAAAACCGGAACAACTCAAAATTATTCTGATGGATGGTTTATTGGTATTACCCCTAAGCTTGTCGCCGGTGCCTGGGTTGGTGGAGATGACAGATGTATACACTTCAGGACAATGGACTTAGGACAAGGAGCAAGAATGGCTATGCCTCTATGGGCTATGTTTATCCGGAAAGTATTTGATGACCCTACACTTGGTCTTGTTAAAGAAAGATTTCCAATGCCTGAAAAACTTAGTGTGGAAATAAATTGTAATAAGTTTAAAGAAAAGCACGTCCAAAATGCGGACACCCTGCAGCAAAGGGTGAAACAAAAACTACCGATGGAATTCTGATCAAATGTCTGATATAGAAAATCATATTAAAGAAACAGTAAAAGAACTCCCGGAGAACCCGGGAGTTTACCGTTTTTATAATGATGCAAAAGAATTAATTTATGTAGGGAAAGCCAAGAATATACGTAAAAGGGTCACCAGCTATTTCAATAAAACAGGTTCACAAGACAGCAAAACACTAAAATTAGTAAGTCAGATAAGGAGAATTGAATTTACTATTGTTAATACCGAATTTGACGCGCTCCTTCTGGAAAATAACCTGATAAAAAATTTTCAGCCCAAATATAACATCCTGCTTAAGGACGATAAAACTTATCCGTATTTATGTATCACCAATGAAAGATTTCCACGGCTGATATCTACAAGAAAGCTTGAAAGAGGCACTGGCACTTACTATGGCCCTTACACAAGTGTAAGAGCTATGAACACCATATTGGAGTTAGTACATAAAGTTTTCTATTTAAGAACATGCACGTTCAATTTATCAGAGAAGAACATTGAAGAAAAAAAATATAAAGTATGTTTGGAATATCATATAGGTAACTGTAAAGGACCTTGTGAAGGACTTTTTTCAGAGGGCGAATATTTAAAAAACCTGGAACAGGTTCATCATATATTAAAAGGCAATATCCATCAGGTAAAACTATACTTCAAAGATAAAATAAAAAAACATTCAGAAAACCTGGAATTCGAGAAGGCTCATTTGTTAAAAACCAAACTTGATCTTCTGGAGAAATTCCAGTCATATTCAGTAATTGTAAATCCTGATATTACCGATGTAGATGTATTTACAATCAAAAGCACAGAAAAGAAAGCCTACATCAACTTCCTTAAAATTGTAAACGGAACAATTGTGCAGGCAAGAAATCTGGAAGTAAAAAAGAAACTCGATGAACCGGAAGTTCAGATTTTAAAAATTGCCATTGCAGGGATAAAAGAAGAATTAAAAAGTGATTCAAAGGATATACTTACCAATATTCCATTAGAAATTGAAAATTATAAAATAACCGTTCCTGTAATCGGCGATAAGAAAAAACTAATAGATCTTTCATTAAGAAATATTCACTTCAACCTGGAAAAAGACGAGGAAGAGCAGGAACCAAAAGAAAACAGAGTACTTTCCAGATTACAAAAGGACTTAAGATTAAGTCATCTTCCAAATCATATCGAATGCTTTGACAACTCCAACATACAAGGCAGTTCACCTGTAGCCGCTTTAGTAGTATTCAAAAACGGCAAACCAAGCAAGCGGGATTATAGAGTTTACAATATTAAAACAGTCGAAGGGCCAAATGATTTTGACAGCATGCATGAAGTGGTATTACGAAGATATAAAAGGCTTTTGGAAGAAAATTGCCCTTTACCGGACCTTATTATTATTGATGGCGGGAAAGGTCAATTGAGTGCCGCATGCAGAGCTTTAACAGATCTGAATCTTTATGGTAAAATTCCGGTCATAGGTATAGCTAAAAGATTGGAGGAGTTATATTTCCCGGAAGACTCCGACCCTCTCTTCATAGATAAAAAATCAGAATCTTTAAGATTGATTCAAATTATCCGTGACGAAACTCACAGATCTGCTATTAGTTTTCACCGTAAAAAAAGAAGTAAAAACACCTTAAAGAGTACTGTATTTGAAGGTTTGAAGGGTATAGGAGAAAAAACCGAAACCAAATTATTGACTGCTTTCAAAACTGTTAGCCATATTCGGGATGCAAGTATGGAGGAACTGATTAAAGTAGTGGGAAAATCCAAGGCAGAACTAATTAAAAAAATATTGAGCAATCCCAAAGAATAGAATCTGTTAATAAAAGGCAACAGGAAAATAAAGGGCAGCCGATCGGACTGCCCTTTATTTTTAATATTTATTCATCAGATGGACTTCCCTTTTGTCCTCAGTTGTTATAATCAATATATAAGTTCCTGCAGGAATATCCGCATCAATTGTTGCAATGGCGGAATGACTTATTTTACTAATTATTACTTTCCCTGACATATCTGTTAATGTTACTTCCGTTGAGTTACTTATCCTGTTTTCTATTGTAATGGAATTACTGAATGGATTAGGGTAGACTTTAAAGTTTTTCAACTCTTTATTATAAGCAGAGGTAATAACACATCCTGGCCTTGTATTATCCACTACTGCTCTCACAGGCACTCTGGTACATGTGCTTCCTCCGGAAGTGGTCGAAACCTTCCATTGATAGAAGAATGGATACCACTTCTGATCCTTCGCCCATGCAGGCTCTGTGGCATTAATTGAAATCACTCCAGGTATTTCATACGGATAACTAACAGAATTATCTGTTCCATCCATATTTAACTTTCCCGCATCTGACCCAACAGCATCCATTACATAGGTACCGGGATTAAGAGTTGTACCTACAAACACTCTTATTCTTCCATTTACAATATTAAATGTTCGCTCCACTATCACAGTAGTCATGGTTGAATTTAAAATTCTGATTTTCCCCACACCATTGGCATTCCCATAAACAAATACCGAATCAAGAGTGAGCGTGCTAAGGACATCAAACCTTAATTTATTTTCATAATTATTCCAGTCGGCCCATACTGTAGAGATTGCTGTTCTTCCAACATAGGAAGATATTCCTGTTTTTTTCTCCACATAAAACGTTGTTGTTTGGCCAACTGAAGGACTATAAGTTTTGCCGCTTGTGATTTTATTTCCATTCTGCTCCTGATCATACCAATCAAAATCTCCTGCGGAAAAAACTTCCAGGTTCGCATTTCCCGGCTGACACAATGTATCATTTTTTACCACAGGAAGGTCCGATCCTATAATTATTTCATCAGTTGCATTCGGACAATTTGTTGCGGAAACTGTCACTGAATAAGTTCCAATCTGCGTTACATTTAAAGTAGAGCCCGACCCAGCTGTTACTTGCCCGTTTCTTCTCCAGGTAAAGCTGTAACCGGATCCTGAAACCTTTGAATCTAACGTTATGATTGTTGAATTGCAGAAGTTCTTATCAGGCCCCAGGTCCGGGCTAAGTGTTCCGGAAATTACCACTTCATCATTCCGTATACATCCCAAAGAGTCTACAGTTACAGAATATGTCCCTGCCTGTGTAATTGTAATAGAAGCAGTATTATTTGTAAGCGTTACGCCATTTCTCTTCCATGTAAATGTTCTGTTGGTTGAAGACAACCCGGTATTTAAGTTTAAAGATGCTTGTCCGCATATCGACTTATCCTCTCCCAGATTTGGAGAAGCACATGTTGCAGCAGCAGCAATATTTACAAATTTAGAAAGAAGTTTTACGTATGCTGACTGATAATAAATACCCGGCTCGGTTATTTCCCATGACTTGTCCGGCCATACTTTGTTCCAGTCTTTATATGCTTTCTGTTCAGGTTGATTCATAGGGGGAGCTATTATCTGTCCTTCAGCTGCGGAATAAAATTTATTTGGTCCTCCGGGTACATATCCGGGGGCAGGCCCTCCTTTGGAAGAAGTGGATGCATTATCCCAATCTGTCCCATCATGAAACCAATAATGATAAATCTCATTACAGGACTTTTCAGCGCCAAATTGCGACATATTTGAAAGATATACCAAAGACAATGGATTAGTGCCATGGAAGTAGTTAATCAAACCGAGACCCCGCTCTCGGTAAGAAGCATGATTTGCTGCATCAAGATTATATTGAATCATTTGCATATTAATATTTCCATATTCTCCTCTAATGGCATTACTCCCCCAATGATAAGAATCGGTTGTCATAAATGCTCTGTACGGATCCACAGCATTCATTTTATAAAAATTATAGGTACTTGAAGAATGAGTTTTTCTGCTGATGATAGTGTTTTTTACTGTAGCAGTGGAATTGCTTAATGTTGTATAATATAATAAAGCATTTCCTGAATCTTCATTATATGGTCCCCACCAATATTGATTGATCATATCGATCTTAGTGTAGTTGTTGTCTATAATTGTTCTGTACTTAGTATCTCCTGTGAGAGCAAAAAGATATACTGATGCTACCACTTCAACTTTTTCCTGATCTGCGATGCTCCAGTCAGCGTCACCTGCTTCAATTTCTCCTGTATCTACATTATCATTTTTGGGATTAGCTGTATACCAATCATGCGCTTTTATTGCTCTCTGTTTCAAATCTTCAGCGTATGATTGAAGGGATGGTATCTGAGAAAGAACAAGTGATGCCTTGGCAAACATACTTGCGATAGCAATTGTTGCGGCTGAGGATGCCTGGGGATAATAGTATCTTGGTCGTTGATCTGTACTTGGCGGACGGGTGGCTGCAACTGTTTCATTTCTTGCTATACCCACTTTTATTAAGGCAGACCCATCATTTTGCTGCATTTTCTTTAACCAGTCCAGCTCCCACTTGATTTCATCAATGATGTCGGGTAAACCATTTCCTGATTCAGGAATGTTAAAATCATCTCCCCATATCACAGGGTTTTCTGAATATGCGTCCAAAAGTTGATGAATAGGCTTATGAGCAAATGTTGTATACTTATTGTAATCTCCGGCATCCCACCAACCTCCGCTTAAATCTTTAGCCGTAGAAGCGTTATTCCTGTCAAACACCGATCTGGCTTCGGTATCCTGGCGTGAGCCGACGAAAGATGCTCCGTCGGCATAATTTGCACCGGCATGTACTGCTAGTTTTGCTGCATTACATCGGTTATAGTAAAACATACGTACCGCTGCTTTCAATACATCCTTATAAACATCATCTGCAATTCTGAATTTGTAGGAGCCGACGTTGTTGGTCGGATCATAAATATAGTATTCTCCGGAAGTAGTGAAAGAAGAAAAATTAAACCACCATGCCTTATCACCGGAACTTGCATCCGTAGCCCCTCCGTTCCATATAGTAATGTTTCCCGAAAACATTACCTGATCATCTGACCACCGGCGCACCTCATATGTAGTTCCAGGAGTAAAACTTACTGCAGCATTAAAACCTTGCTGAGGATCACTTATTACTGCATATTTCGGCGCATTGGGGAGATACCCAAACTGGTCAATATGTATTCGCTCTGTTGTGGTGCCGGGCCCTGCACTTGTCTCATACATGCTAAAAATCAAGACTAAAAGAAGTAGTATATTTCTCATATTCAATAGTATTTTTTTATGAGTACAAATAACGGGTACGGAAAGTAAACAAGGAGGGATATTATTTTTTAAAACTTATTCCCAATTCTACTGATTGGTAATTTGCTGCTCTTATTTTACCTGTAGAAAAAAAATACATCGCAAATAAGGAAAATTGATTTTTATTTAGATTCAGAGCTGGCATCCCTAAGGAAAATAATAAACCTCTTAAATATTGGTATCCCATTCCGACCTCAAGGAGTTCCTTATATTCAAGACTTCCAACCGCTGTAATAGTATGTAAATCTTTATCTGCATATACCAAAAATCCGCTTGCAGAAGCTTTTAAATAAGGAGAAATATCCTTACCTGCCCGGGCATATATAGTAAAAAATCGTTTAAGAACTGTTGCTCCATGCACAGGCCGGATTGTAGAATTTGAAAGCTGATTGCCGGATACACCCAACCGGAAGTTATCTGATGCTAAAAAAAATCCTGCATTTACATCAGGAACAAAATCTGAACCACCTGCAAAGGAGGTGGTACTTTGTAACACCGCATTCGCAAACCCTATACCCATACCTGCTCCTAATTTAAAATTTTCAGACAACTTTGTAAAATACCTGAATTGAAGGTTCGCTTTAGTTTGCTGAATAAAACTTCCTTCCTGTTCGTTACTAACTAATACACCTAAGGCAGTGCCGTTTTTCTTCTCTGAGGAATTTAATTGAACTATAGCTTGTACATAAAATGATCTGACATTACTAAATGCTCCGGCCGCAGATTTATGGCCTAGTTTTACATTACTTCTTTGGTCTGTCAAATCCGCAGGATTATATATTGAATAAGAAAGCCTATATAAATTAAATTGATCCGGAAGTCGGTAATTACCCTGCCCCTTCAAGTCATATATGACCAGGAAATATGAAATTAAAAGAATTATTTGTTTCATCAACAGGGACCGTGGAACTTCGTAAATATATATGGCTTTATCTTAAAAAGAAATAAATGAAGTGGTTACAAAATTATTTTCTTTTTATGTTTACTTTCTCTTATAGCAATTTGTACTTATAAAGAGTGAAACCAGACGATATCAGAATACTTGAAGCAGTTAAGAATAACGATGACCGAAAGATCCTGAAAGACCTTTACAGATATTTTCTGCCCGGGATAAAAAGTTATATCCTGAACAACAAAGGCACGATTCAGGAGGCAGAGGACATTTTTCAGGATGGGCTGATTATTTTATTAAAGAACATCAAGCTGAACAAGTTTGACACAAATTACACCATCCAAAGTTACTTTTTTACTATTTGCAAAAATCTTTGGATAAACCGGGTAAAAAGGGAGAGGAAAACTAATACCGCTGTAATCCCCGGTGAAGATTTCGATATGGAAGATCTGGACATGCAGGAAGATTTTTTTGACAGAGAAAGGGCAGTCGTGATGAAAGAAGTACTTCAAAGTCTGGGAAGTCAATGTAAAGAAATAATTGAACATGCTTATTATAATAACAAGGAGATGAAAGAAATTGCAGGGTTAATGGGAATGAAATCAGCAGATGTAGCAAAAACTATACATTACCGATGCAAACAGAAACTGCTTGAAATAATGAAAGGAAAGCCTGCATTATTAAAGTTTTTTATTGAAAGATGATTTATACTTCAGATCATATTACAAAATATCGTAAGCAGAAGCTTTCAAAAGCGGACAAAGAAGCTTTTGAGCACGCAATGGCTCATGATCCTGATTTTGCTACTGAAGTTAATGATGCCATAAAATTAAATGAACTTCTGATAGATGTAAAGCTGGAGGAGCTAAGAGAAATAATAAAACAAGAACTTAAAGAGGAAAGAGAATCAAAAGATCTAAAGCTATTTGGCAAGTACTTATTATTGGTAATTGCCGGCTGCGGAACTCTTTATTTATTATTTACAATTTTTAAAAAAAATCAAGACATATCACATAATAAGCAGTACGACGAAGTCTTGATTAACCAAACAACTTCCACAGAAGCAATAATACAACCCGAAAACACCCCGGCACATAAAGCGACAAAAAAAGAAGTAAAAGATTTATCAAACTATGATAGTAAAGAAAAACTAACCAAGGTTAATTTCGAAGAAAAAAACTTAAATCATACTAAAGAAGTTCAGCCAGGTAACCAGGAAGGATCTCAGGTAACCATTAAGGACGAAAAGTTATTTAAAAACGAAGCTCCTCAAAATCCTTCAGCAATATCAGACCCTTGCCAGTCTATAACAATAAAAGCTAATACAGATATTAAGTCTAGCTGCACTGAAGAAAGTAATGGAAGCATAAAAATAACAACGATTTCCGGAGGAAAACTTCCATATATATATTCCCTTGACGGAAACACAAGTAATAGCGGTATTTGGACAGAGCTAAGTCCGGGAATTTACCGAATGGTTATTAAAGATGGCAATGGATGCATATCCTCCCACGACATAATGATAGGCACCAAACACTGTACAATAAAAAAAGAATTTTCCTTTGCACCTGACTTAGGGGAAATTTGGACCATGCCATTAATTGAAAGCTGCATAGTGACCATAATTGACAGAAGCGGAAAGAAAGTATTTGAAAAGCTTGCAGAAGAAAATATAGAATGGAGAGGAGAAAACGATGCGGGAGGACTATTGCCCCAAGGGATTTACCTATATTCAATTCAGTACACATCAGGAAAAAATGAGACAGGTTATATTACTATTATTCGTTAAACCAATACTCCTGTTAGTGAGTAGTGCAGCTTTTGCTCAGGTATATCAGATTCCTGATGCAGGTCTCAAACAATGCTTTATTGAAAAGTATCCTGAAGTTTTAAATCAGAACAATGAACTGGTAATAAACAATGCTAAAGCAAGGGTTGGTGATTTAATTTGCAGCAACTACAATATTGAGGACATTTCAGGAATACAATATTTCGAAAATATTACTATCCTTACTCTTGGCAATAACAAGATCAGTGATATTAACCTTTTGGCTTCCATGCCAAAATTAGAGCAGATTTATATTTATAATAATAATCTTTCCACACTTCCGTCTTTTACTTCTCTTGCTAATCTTAAAAGTCTTCATGTTGAAAAGAATAATATTTCTGGTTTACCTGAGCTCCCTATATCAATTCAAAATCTGTTTATTGCAGAAAATAACATAGGCAGTCTGAAAGAAATCGGGCAATATATAAATTTGACTGAGTTGTATTCGGCCATGAATGCGATAGATACTATTGCTGATCTATCGAACCTCACAAAACTAAAAGTACTCCATCTTGGGTCAAATAAGCTAAGGACAATAAAAGGCCTGGACAAACTGAATAACATGGAACGGCTTTTCCTTGAAGAAAATCAAATAGGTCCATCAATAAATTTAAGCCATATGACTAAGCTCCGAGATATGTATCTTAGTAATTGCGGATTGAAAAGCATAAACAATTTTTCTAATCATAATCTTTTAGTCAATGCTTATCTTGTAAACAACAACCTCACTTTTGAAGACATATTACCTCAGACTGCTCATCCTGATTTTAACAATGTATTCCAATATTATTATTTACAGGATTCTGTAGGAGAGAAACATAGTATAATCCTGAAAGAAGGTGATGATTTCCGTTTTGGTTTTGACTTTGATAAAAATCTCAGCAGCAATATTTACAAGTGGTATAAAAACGGAATATTATTTTCAACTTCCTCATCAGATTCATTAAAATTACCGCGCCTTAAGTTGGAAGATTCAGGTGTATACCATTGCGTTATCAGCAACACCCATCCTCTTTTAAATGAGATGCATTTAAAGAGCCGTAGTATTAAATTAAACATTACCCCTTGCATAAGCGCCAACGACATTAGTTTTCACATTACCCCATTTGATTGCCGAAATCAGGGTGCTATCAATATAGAAGTAATACCAACAGAAACAGCCGGTTGGCTAAAGAAAATCGGTACTACAGATAGTATACGGTTAAATAAAGGTATTAACAAAATAGACATTGCGGGAACATACATAATCCAAATATTAAAAGATGCAGATTGCAGATATTCAGAACAAATTGATATCACTGACAATCGAGATAATTGCACTGAATATACTTTTACACCCAATGGCGATGGAATAGATGACACTTTTTATATTTCTGAAGCAGGCAAGGCCCAGGTATTTGATAAGGCGGGTAGATTGGTAGCTGAAGTAAATACCCCGGCAGCCTGGGACGGCACTGATTCGAATGGCAGAGCACTAGGTTATGGATACTACCTTATCAAAGTAAATGAGGACCAGATTTACAGAGTTTCTTTACTTAAATAATTAATTGCAATTTCAGTTTTTTCACTGATCCTTGCCTTTATCCCGATGCCACAATCTTTCATCCTAAACTCAAACCAGAGTCATCAATCAGTACCTTAAGAAAGTCAATGATGAAAGTTCATTTAAAGGAGCCAGGTGAAAGGTAATCCGGATAAACCTATAAAGACAATAAAAACCAGCTAAACCAACAAAGGTCAAAAAATAAGGCCGTCCCTATTATGAGACGGCCTCCATATTTTTATTTAAGAAACTCTTTTAGAACTCCCACAAGTTATGCTCATACTCGAGCAATTCAAATGCAGCCCATTGAGAAGCCATGATACCTTTTTGCTGATCACCTCCATATATATCAACAAGGTAAGCATCATTTGGATTAGAAACTTTAATGATAT
Source organism: Cytophagaceae bacterium (assembly GCA_046290815.1). Classification (GTDB taxonomy): domain Bacteria; phylum Bacteroidota; class Bacteroidia; order Cytophagales; family Cytophagaceae; genus JBKBUF01. The sequence continues at coordinate 36,046 of JBKBUF010000009.1, forward strand.
AAGAACTAAATAGTCTTAACTCAAAAGCATCCTTAAGATTCTTGTGTTGCTGATCATTCTGAGGGTTAAACCAGATTGTTTTCGGGTTATCCTTAAACAGCTTATCGCAAAGCTCTTTGTATTCAAACGAAGCAAGAGGAAGCTGAATACCTTTTATATTCGCAGGGTGGTCTGCAGGAATATATACAGTAATCGCATGTACATCGTAGTACATTCTTGATCTTTGTTTGTCAAAAATCAAATCTTCCTTAATTTCCATTTGGTACAAGTCAGTAGGAAGGTAATCGTTAGCGCCAGCCTGCATAGCAGTAACATCCTCGCCATTGGCCTTCATAATTTCAAGTTCCTCAGCAGTATATTCAGGACCTTCTACCGGCATCTTCATTCTTTCATTGAACTCTTCAATTGTCAGAGTTTTCCCTTCCTGAAGTGAATCAGTAGCATAAGCTTTGATATCTCCTCTTTGAACAGCTTCAATTAAGAACCTTGTTATTTCCCTATTTTTTGAAAACATCGGTTTATTCTGTTTCTCTCTAAGATCCACAGCTCTGATGATTGTCTTTTTAAACATAATATCAGATTCATGAATCGGACGAACAGAATACTTGTTAAATCCGGCATTTTCACTGCTCTCGGCAACTTCCTGAGCAGAAATCAGGCCCGGAAGGGACAACAAGCCTGACATTAAAATAACACTTAATTTTTTCATACTAATTTCTGTTTAGTATTAGTTCAGAGGTATGTTTTTAATAATGGTACCAACGTTCACTTCTTCAGTATTATTTAAGAAGTTAGTTCTGGTTACCTTCTTTACCTCAATTAGAATTCTATCACCAGGTTGAGCCTGAGATCTGAAAGTAGCTAAGCTTCCTGTTTCAGTTGTGAATGTAAGCGGAGCTCCAACAGGTCTCTTTCCTCTTACAAGGATACACTCCCATTCAGCAACTTTATAACGAGCATCTTTCGGAAGGAAAGTTTTGAAGCTTTCATCAGGAACTGCTTTCATAGTTATACTTGCAGGACCAGGAGCAGCCTCACCTTGTTTCTCGTTAAGAGGAGCAGCACCTTTTAATGCTTCAATTGTTGGTTTAGGGATCAACCTTACACCAAATTCCTGAGAACCGATCAGGTTTCCATTACTTGAAACATTAAGAACAACTTTAGGTGCATCAGGAACGATAGTAATAAGTCCTTTTTGTGCTCCAGGGATAAATTTACCACCAGTTCCTCCGAATGATGGGTTGTAAGTAGATCCAAGAGCAGGAACCTGAACGTTCAACTCATTACCGCAGTTTTTGTAAAGTGCAGAAACTGAAGCAGACTGAATTTGAATAACTGGTTTTGCTACGATATACTCTTCTTCCACCTGGAAAGTAGTATCTTTACCTCTGTGTTTGAATTTGATCGCGCCTTTCCATTTTGTCTTGAAGTTTCCTTCTTTGTCATAAGCACCACCTTGAGCAACAAACTCAACTTTACCGATTTTTTTAACAGGATCAACCTTTACAGGTCTACCGTTATGCTCCATCGTAGGAGTGATTGCACTTGAAGAAGCAGCAAGGAACATTTCAGCTTCGTATTTAGTACCGGCAGCAACAACCTTAGATGATGGTCTAACCATCGCAACTACGTTGTCGAATTTGATATCAGAAGCACCTACTTCACTTGCAAGTTTAGCAAGGATTTCAGCCTCATACTTCAGGATTTCAGACTCTTTCTGAGCAAGCACAGCAAGTGCTGCCACCATTGGAGTTTGAGCGAAGTTTAATTGTGCGAAATCTTTATTAGCTTGTTCTTTATCATTCTTGAACATCGGATCATCTTTACCATCAAGAGCAAGGAAAGGAGCTTCTTTCAAACCGAATTTCCTTAAGAATTCAGTATAGCCATTTAACCTGTCTTTAAGTTTGTAAGCCTCTCCGTTTTTTGAACCTTCAGGTCCAAGCATTAGAATTGCAACTTTATCTTCTTCTTTAGCACCTTTGTAGTTACCATCTTCTTCAACTCCACCAGTATCATCAATTAATCTCTTTCTTAGAGAATTCATGTATGCGAGTAGCTCATCCGTAACTTTGCGGACTTCGTCAGTTTTAGCAACTATGTGTGCATCTTTATTACCTTCCTGCTCTACGATTTTTTTAATGTTTGAAGCAACCTTATTATTCTCGTGAGTGGTGGTTTCATTTACGTGCATCAAGCTGTCATCCAAAAATTTAAATTTCTGGATGATGGCAGAGCTTACCTGAAGCGCTAACAGAGCTGTTAACACCAGATACATCATACCGATCATTTTTTGCCTTGGGGTTTCTTTTCCTCCAGCCATATCTTAATTTCTTTTCTTTTTTAAAATTGATTCAGTTATACAATTAAGATCTCATTGCAGTTAGCATGTTTCCATACACGTTATTAAGGGCAACAAGATTCTTAGAAAGCTTACCAAGCTCTTCTTTGAATTGCTGAGTATCTTTACTTGCATCAGCCATGCTTTCCATTGCAACAGAAAGATTGCTATAGAATTTATTCATTGCTCTTAAATGGTTGTTTGCATCAGCAAGTTCCATTTCGTATACGGCATTAAGTGCCCCAAGATTTTTAGTAATATTTTGTACTTGTGCGTGATATTCTTTAGCATCCTGAGAAGCGTTTGCCATTTCTGACATAGCATCAACAGTTTTAGAATATGCTTTATTCATTTCAAGCAGAGATTTAGATGCTTGTTTTACATTGTTTGCATATTCAGTAGATGCAGCAGATGCATCAGTAAGATCTTTAAGATTAGATACTGAAGAAGAAAGGTTGTTAATTCCAGCGCCAAGTCTGCTTATAACATCCTGATTAAGGTTTGCATCAGCAAGCATATCATCAAGCTTTCTAGTCAAACCAGAAGTTGTTGCTTCTTCTCCTTCTTCTTCATAGTAATCATCAGCCAACTGAGGATAAACTCTTTCCCATTTTGGTTCATGAGGAACTGGTTGGAATGCAGAAAAAGCGAAGATAACTGCCTCTGTACTTAGACCAATTACAAGCATTGGGCCTGCACCAGGCCAGTGCATAATTTTAAACATCGCTCCAACAATTACAACCGCTGCGCCCAAACCGTACAGCATAGGCATGAATTTGTTGAACAAGAACTCTTTAAAACCACCTTTGTTTGTGCTCATTTTCGTAAAATTTTAATTTTAAAATGTTTAACAATTAATAAATAAATATAGATTAAGTAATTATGGTTACTCGACAAAAGATTATTAGGAAAACTGTGTTGGATTAAAACTCAAATCCGGAGGATCTTCCAAGATATGTCATTACACATCTGAAGCCGATATAAGATTTGGTAGTATCCTGATATTCGAAAGTTCTGGTACCTGTCTCAAGATAATAAGCAATATCTTTCCAGGAACCTCCACGAACGATTTTTCTTGGCTCTTCATCGTCCAGGTAAACAGGATTCAAATCCCATACAACAGGAACAGCAGCATCGTAATATGCATCTTCGCACCATTCAGACACGTTTCCTGCCATATCGTACAGACCGAAGTCATTTGAGAAGTAAGAAGCTACAGGAGCTGAATACATAAACCCGTCGTCATAGTAATTTCCTCTACCGGGCTTAAAGTTTGCAAGCATACAACCTTTAGCATTTCTAATATAAGGGTTACCCCAAGGATATTTTGCCATATCTCTACCACCTCTTGCTGCGTATTCCCACTCAGCCTCTGAAGGCAATCTGAAATTTGGCATTTTCCAAAGTCCTTGCTCGGCTCTCCAGTTGTTCATGTGCTTGGTTCTCCACTCGCAGAAATATCTTGCGGCAAACCAGTCTACACCTACAACAGGATATTCATCAAATGCAGGGTGGGAGTAATAATACTCCATCATAGGATCACCCATGTGGTGAGAAAAATCTCTTACCCATACAGTAGTATCAGGGTAAAGCTCAGTCATAATATACTGCTCTCCTAACACATCAACAGAGTCAGAAAGCATTACATCAATAAACTGTCTGTATTCATTATTGGTAATTTCGGTTTCATCCATGTAAAACCCACCAATAGTAACCTGCTTATTGAGGTTAATTTGAGATGCAGGAACATCCTGATCGGCCTGGCCCATATGGAAAGTTCCGGAAGGACATGTAGTCATACCGTAAGGTACGGTCATTACCCATCCTTCTCGACCCTGAACCCCGATCAAGTCTCCACCTCCGTCAGATCCCTTTCTTCCGCAACCTTGAATCAGAAGATAGGCACCTGCAAGGAATAGGCAACCTACACTTTTAATAACACCTAATTTATTCATAACACAGTCGTTTAATAATTTCCTTTTGTAATGTTTTTTCTATTTTTTCTTTTGTTTAAATGAACTTTTTTATGCTGTTAAACGCTTTTCTAATACTCGAAATTATTAATAGAGTTCAAAAAAACCTTTAATAATTCATAAATCTTGGAAAAACGTTGTACAAGATCGAAAATAAATCTGAATAAACCAAGAATTAATTGTTAATTTTCTTCATGCCTATATCTTGGCGTCCTTACTTTTGGTTTAGGAGCCTCCCACGGGGTAGGTATTATATATGATAAAAGGATTTCATGAGATGTCCGTTTCTTTGCCATCACACCACTAGTCACAAAATCAAATGCATAACCTATTCTTAAAGGTGACATGTTCTGCTTGTTCTTCAAAAGATTCATCCCTACATATAATATTATATCATCATTACTTAAAGTTCTTCCCCCTTGTGAAACATCTCTCTTGGCAAATGACTGGCGGAGATTGAATCCAACCCAGAATTTTTCATTATAAGTACCAAGTGCTCCAAACAAATAAGTCCATTGGTTCATATCACTTTGTACCAATGCAGATGGAGTTAATTTAAGCATAGGACCGAAATCAAAATTATATCCGGCAGTAAAATAAAAGTGATTTTCAAGTTTTGAATTTATTTGAGGAGAACCGTAATTAAATTTTGACCTGCTCAAGTGGTTAAAACTTAAACCGGCGTAATACTTTTTGTGCTTATACCAAAGCCCCCCTGCCATGTCCGGCCTGGTTTGCCTTATTCGCGGGTTATTTGTAAGCTCTCTGTATATCTGATCGTCTTCATCTACCACCTGATAATAATCCGTTCTAACTCTTTGAGAATATATTCCGCCTCTTGCTCCAATTCCTAATAGCCCCTCTCCTAACTTAACATGATAAGAAAGCGACAACTGAACCTCAGTATTATTTAATGGCCCTAATTTATCATTAAATATATAAATACCGGCACCTGTTCTTTTATCTAAAAAAGGCAGCGGGGTAGAAGCAGAGATAATTTGACTGTTAGGAGCGCCCCCACCGTATTGAGTGGACTGATAAGCCAGCCATTGTGTTCTATGTATTAATGAAAACCTGGTTACTCCCTCCAACCCAGCATATCCGGGATTATAATATAATCCGTTAAACATATACTGACTGAATTGAGCATCCTGTTGTGCAATTGCAGCTGATCCGGCCAAAAATATGATCAGTACAACAAGGTAGATTCTTTTAACTATTTTCATAAAATTCCCAAAGGGCAGAACAGTTCTGTCCCAAAGCTAAGTAATTTTAAATTAATTATAAATAAAATTACAAAATTAATTATAGAGGAACTATAACCAAAATCCTGTAATAATGTTTATTAGACGCGGGAATATACGTAAGCTACTTAATGTTGTTGGCCTTTTTTATATAAACTTCCAAAGCGCCTGTCATAGATGGCGCATTTGGCAGAGGAGCCTCTATATCAAGTATCAAGCCGGCATCTCTTACTGCTTTGGCAGTAGTGGGACCAAATGCGGCAATCCTTGTTTTATTCTGCTTAAAATCAGGGAAATTGGTAAAAAGGGAATTTATTCCTGAAGGACTAAAAAACGCAATTATATCATAATTGACATCAGCAAGATCCGACAAGTCACTTGAAACTGTTTTATAAATAACAGCTTCATTAAACTTAAAATCGTTATCTTTTAAGAATAAAGGAATTTCATCCTTACGGATTTCAGAACAAGGATATAAAAATGTTTCGTTTTTATGCTTTTTCAGAATATCCTCAAGGTCCTTTGCTGTTTTTTGACCGACAAATATTTTTCTTTTCCTGATGACAATGTATTTCTGTAAATAATTTGCAGTCTGCTCAGATATACAAAAATATTTCATCTCGGCAGGGACTTCAATTTTACTTTCCTGACAAATACGAAAGAAATTATCTACTGCATTTCTGCTGGTAAAAATAACGGCCGTATGATTTAGGATTTCAATCTTCTGTTTCTTAAAATCCTTTAAGTCAATCCCTTCTATTTGAATAAATGGCCGAAAATCTATTTTTAAGTTATACTTTTGGGCTAAAGAATAATATGGTGATTTTTCGTCTGAAGGCTTAGGCTGGCTAACCAGGATACTTGAAACTTTGGTATGTCTGTCTTTTAACTCTTTTTCTTTAATTTCACTCATTGATGCCAGTTATTTTTTTAAGAAACGTCAAACAACATCAGTTTTGATATAATGAAAATAGGCAAAATTTCACTGACGCAAAGGTAAGAAAATAAATAAAGATTCCTAAATGATGATATTGTAAATATTGAAAAAGTTAATTTTACCAGTAAAAATATCATTCCTATAAGAACGATTAAAGCAAAAAATACGCCCCCTAAAATAGGATTTAAATAGTTAACCGAGTATCCGGCAACTAGCATGGGAACACATACCAAATTGATTTTTAAGAAGGTACTTAAAAAGCTATAATATTGAATATTGACTATTTTTGACATTTTAAACACCCATCCGGCAATAATTACATAAATATATTTCCACAAAAAGAAACTGAAGAAAATCAATGTAAGAAATATAAGTCGAGTTAAAGGTTTACCGGCGGGCAGTAAAAACGACAAACTTTCATAAGATATGCTTTCAAGGTCAAAAACCACCATACTTATTATACTAAATCCGAAAGAATTGATAACCACCATTAATAATAACGGAACATTAACAAATGATAGGTTATCCTGCCCCAGGGTACTATCTGACAGGCTAATAGCCTCATTAAACTGCTTAGAATACCTGGACTTAAAGACCCCGGTCAGAAAAATGCATAGAACAAATAAAATTATAATGTAATCCCCACCAACATTCGATTGCCTTCTTTCGATTTGCAATATATTTTGTTTATTCTCTCCTAATTCTGAGGGAAATGAAATCCTGAAATTCATCGGAAATTGCCCTACAGGATGAAAAAAACTAATTAATACAGGCCCCTCTTTTTTCCCTGCAAATTGACCATCAAATTCCTTGTGCTCTGAGGAATCAGTTGTATTTGTATAAAACAGTTCTCCATTTACAAATAGCGACAACGAAGGAGCCGCAGTAAACCCGAGGGTTAAATCTTTATATTGTTCAGGACTCAGCCAATAGTAAATGCTTTTAACCCTATAGTGTTTTTCCGGCAAATAGGGGACATATGTCATGCTACTTCCATCTAAAACCACCCAGTTGTATTCCAACAAGGAACCTTTAGAATTGGATTGTCCCCATACAGAAAATTGAACTGCTGAAAACAGCATCAATAAAAAGTATATTAGTCTATGCCTGGGCATTTTGTCTAACCTTCCTTATATATAATAATTCAATTATTGCGGTAATCCCTAAGCCATAGATTATTAATATCATTAATAATTCATTGGATGACAACTCAATAAAAAATAATGAAACTACTATAGCCAATACATTAATCAGAATCAATGTAAATACCACCTGCAATTGAGAAAGACCGAGGCAGTTCAATCTATGATGTATATGATTCTTATCCGGAGCAAAAGGAGACACTCCATTAAGTATTCTAAGAATAAACACCCTTAAAGTATCTAAAATCGGTATTATCAATATAGCAATTGCCAGAGAGGGAGAATTTTCAGTAGGGCTCATTTGCACAAAATTTACAGCCAGAACCGCTATAATAAAACCGATTACCAGAGAGCCTGTATCCCCCATAAAAATAATAGCTTTATAAAAATTATATCTTAAAAACCCAAAAACAGCACCAACAAGACTAAATGCCACGAACGCATAACTTTGGTAGTGACCATAACTATGTAAAAAAAAGAATACCCCAAAAACCCCCGCCACCAGACATGCTATGCTTCCGGCTAAACCATCCATTCCATCAATCAGGTTCACGGCATTAGTAATTCCGATAATCACAAAAAAAGTAAAAGCGTAACTTACACCTTCTTCGATAGGTCCAATACCAAATATTCCATGAAAATCCGAAATACGAACATCACCAATAAACATTACAATCCCTGTAGCCAACACTTGCACAAAGAATTTTTTGAAGGCTGAAACCGAAACGATATCATCTTTTAATCCTATAAAGAAAATAATTATTGCACCGGCAAGAATTTGCTGAACTGCATTATCCAGAGAGCCAAAAATTGTAAGCGCTGACATAAACCCTGCAAAAATAGCGAGCCCTCCTAACCTTGGAGTTAATGACTCATGCACAGTACGTTTATTTGGCTCATCCAAAAGTTTTTTAATATGTGCAACCTGAATAATTGAAGGAATTGCAAATACAGAAATCAAAAAAGCCCACACAAAGCACAACAAAGAATTAAGCAGCATCTCAATTTTAAAATTTTAGTAAATTACTTAAAACCTGCTAACAATACCAAAATGGATCTTAGAAAGGTTTAAACTCATTTTTTGATCATTCGATCTACCCAAAGAATACACAAAACTAAATACTCCTGCCGGTGTTGCAAAACTTAATCCTGCACCTACGCCTAAGGGATAATCTGTTTTGGTTGATTCAGCAATATTATTTTCAACATACCCCTGATCGCAGAATAAAAACAGATAAGAGGTCTCATCGGTAAATATTCTATATTCCAAGGTGCCAACACCATAAGCAGTGGCAAAGAAATAATTTTCATTGAATCCTCTTAACGACTTTAATCCTCCTATACGATAAAGATCATTAAGAAAGATATTATTTTGCTGATTTATTAACTGCCCTCCTTCTGCTTTCAGCATAACAACGCCATTTTTGCCTAATCGGTGGAATTTTGAAGCAAAGAAACTCAAAGAGTATTGAATAGAATTCAGGCTAATATTTCGATATAAAGAATCGGGTAAATTGTAATCTCTACGCACCTGCTTATTACCCAGATTACCTCCTAATTCAAAATACCAACCCTTTTTAGGGTAATAAATATCATCGAGTGCGGAATATGTATAAGCAAGTCCATAGGTATAATTGTCATAGTCTGACAATAGCAGCCTTCGGGAATCGGAAAAATTTGTTGTTGTAAGTCTTCTTGAAGTTTTCAACCCGGTTGAAAAATGAATTTTCCCTTTATCTTTAAGTGGCTGCGTCAGAACCAATCCTCTGAAAACATTTAAAAAGGAAGAATCCTGCTTAAGCATATTCAGATTAAACTTTAAATCCAGATTTGATCCCAGTATTTTAGGATGAAAATATAAAAGATTCATAATGTGAGACTGGGCATCATACTTTCTCCATTCGAAAGCCAGGTTTTTTCCTGTACCAAGAAGATTCTTCAAATTAAGGTTAATCTCGCCGGTCACAAGCAATTTGTTATTTTGTGCCTGATTTGGTAAAAACCCAATAAGCCCGTCTATCTGATTATTTTTCTTTTCCTCTAAAAACAAATGCAGATATGCTTTCCCGTTTTTAAATTCGACAATTGGATCTCTCGACTGTCGTAGAAAACCTAATTCTCTGATCCTGGCTTCTATTTCATTTATTTTAGCTTGTGAATATGGCTGACCAGGGAATATCCTCAAGTGTCTTTTAATATACCTGGATTTTACTTTTGTATTTCCCAGGATCTGAATTGAATCAAAGACTATTTCCGGACCTTTAAAGAGGTTTAATCTTCCCTGTATCTGATCTCCTGAAAAGGAAACAGAATCAAGTAAGATTGAGGCAAATGGATACCCATGGTTCTCAGAATAGCTCAGAATTTTCGTTTCGTAATCTGCAAGCTTCCCGGGATGCATTTTCTTTTCAAGAAAAAACTTATTACCAAGAGCCGCCTCCTCGATTGCCTCGCTTTCTTTATTTCCCCGATGAAATTTTGCCCATTTATACTGTTTCCCCAAAGAAATTAAAGCAACTGTTGAGTCTCCTGAATTATAAATTGTGTCTAATTCTGCAGCCAGATAAAGCTTTTTATGAAGACCAATAAAATAGTTGTTCAATTCTTTGATAACAGAAAGGGAGTCTGCATGCCTGACGTTATATTTGCCGTAATAATCCGGGCTTGTTTTAATTACCAGGTAATACAGTTTCTGGGCACTTGTAAATTTGCTGAAAAACAGAAATAAAAATAGAATTAAGTATCGCAGGATCACGTTTTAATTAACGAAACAATCACAGTAAAATATTATCAACATCCCCACAATTTACGAAAATAATGGCTGGAATATACATTCATATACCTTATTGCTCAAAAGCTTGCCATTATTGTGATTTCCATTTTTCACTTAACCGGGAAACCAAAAACGCCTTAATCAATGCAATTTTATTGGAGATAGACAGCAGAAACGATTATCTCTCCACCCGTGAAATTAAAACTATATACTTTGGAGGCGGCACACCTTCTTTACTTGAGTCAAATGAGCTTGATTTAATAATTAAAAAAATACATCAGAATTTTTCTGTCCATTCAGACTGTGAAATTACCCTGGAAGCCAATCCGGATGATTTAACTCCCCAAAAAACAAAAGAACTTAGTTTTATAGGAATAAACAGGCTAAGCATAGGCATACAATCCTTTAATGATAAGGTTTTAAATTTTCTAAACAGAAGCCACAACTCAGACAAGGCTAAATCAGCCTTAAAGAATAGCCTTGATGCAGGTATTGAAAACCTAAGCCTGGATCTGATCTACGGGATCCCTGGACAGGATCAATCCGTATGGGAAGCTGATATTGACACAGCCTTGTCATTTTCTTCCGCCCATATTTCTTCATATTGTCTTACTATAGAAAAAGGGACATATTTCGGAAATTTGTTAAGAAAGGGTAGAATGAAGCTAATAGACGATGAATCGGCCTTACTTCATTTTAAAATTCTTATTGACAGATTGACCAACTCAGGATACGAACATTATGAAATCAGTAATTTCGCCCAACCGGGCTTTATATCTCAACACAACAGCAGTTACTGGCTGGGAGAAGAATATTTAGGATTAGGACCTTCTGCACATTCCTTCAATAAATATAGCAGACAATACAACATTGATAGTAACGTTCGTTACATTAAAGGGATAACAGAAGGGCATCCGGAAATTACTTTTGAACAACTTTCGGAGCAGGACAAAATAAATGAATATTTCCTGACCAGACTAAGAACCAAATGGGGTTGCAGTCTGCAAGATTTAAAACATTTCAAAAGTTTTTCGGTAAAAAGATATGAACAGGTTATTGAAAAAAATCTCGCCCTCGATCTGATTAAAATTACAGATGAAACTATTTTCCTGACACATAAAGGTAAATTCCTTGCTGACAGGATTACAGAAGATTTTTTCATAATTTGATCTATAATTGGTTCATATATAGAGAAAAGTGTTATATTTGCCCTAGCCTATGACAATGACATCAGAAATGACTACAGACCAAAAGAAGGTTTTTTTCCTTTTGAAATCTATTGTATTTAATTACCATGGACTGGACAAAGAGGAAATCAACCTGCTTGAGGATACTGCTTCTAAACTTGGAGCAACTACTGAGTTAAAATGGGCACTTGATTTTATTAACCAAGACTATCTGACAGCCTTCGAAAGAGCAAGAGATTTTTTTAACCAAACCATTGCTGCTTACGACAAAGAAACTAAGCTTTCCTATCTGAGGATGGTTTGGGAAGCCACTAACACCAAAGGTTACATCAGTGAAATGGAAGCCACAGCAATGCTAAAGCTTGCAAGAGACTGGGGCGTTCAAAAGGAATTGATGAATCTTATAAGAAAATAATCTCATTTTAAACATACTTTCCCTATAACAGTTATTTTTTTACTTTCTTTTTAAAGAATGCAAAAACTGTTTATTAAGGTACCTGAAGAAAAGGAAAATTTTGTTATTGAGCTGTGCAAAAACTTCAATGTTACAATTGAAGAATTCAGGCCGGGAATAGAAAAAATTATTATAGCTTACGCCACAAAGGAGGCCTTTCCACAGTTTTACAAAATTCTGCTGAAAGAAAATATTCAGGTTGGCTTTTTCCATGAAGAAAGCCCGGCCGAAAGGGCGGACACATTTTCAACCTATAAAGAACTATCGCTAAGTTTTTTACTGGGAACCTTATCATCCGCTTTTATATGGTTTTCGTTTTTCCTCAATCTGGAATATCTTATACTTGCAGGAATCATTATATCTCCAATTAGTCTTTTTATCTATCAATTGGCAGAAATCAGCGCAGGCAAGCCAGGTTTGTATTTAAAACCTTTATTACACTTCACAATTACTTCCCTGAGTATTTTGGCAACTTCTTTCTTCCTATCTTTTGTTTTTGAATACAACCTTCTTCAGATTTTTAACCTTACAAAGTTTATTTTGATTCTCTCTTTAGTGGCCGGCATTACCTTAGGATTACTATATAACTTCAACAAGGTCAACAATATCATTACCAATATTATCGCCGGAACAATTTTAACACCCGGACTTTCTATTGCTGGAATGTATTTTTATAATAAAAACTTTAGCACCGGGACGGATATGATTTTAATCGTCTTTTCCCATTTATTATCCATTAACATTTGCATCGCAGCAATAATAAAATTCAACATTACTACTAACCTTTTAAGATTCACAATCACATCCGCAGTTTCAATACTGACTATCGCTGCATTTGTAAAATTTTACAATTTCAGGTCTACTCAAAAAACAACTACTGACCAAATTTCGGGTATAGTAAAACAAACAGCAGAGAAAATGGACGAGATAAAAGTACTGGATATTCATACTTACACGGTAAACGACGATGACACCAGTGAGCAAATAATTGTATGCAGCATAGATGTCATTAACAGAAAATATGACAGGGCAAGCAAAGACTTTACCCTGTATACAGACAATCTGATACGAGATGCCTTAATCGAGAATGCACAACTGGAACTAAATAGCCTTGGGATAAGTGATCGAATAATTTTTCAGGTTAACTTTCTTGTTCAGTAATACTTGAGATCATAAATTAATTTGATTTTATTAGTTTTGTCAGTAAAATGATTTTTTATGAGAAAATATTCAGCACTTTTAATTTTACTCCTGACAAAGCTTTCCTCAAACTCCCAGTCTTTTATTTCCGAATACAATAAATATGATGTTTACTATTATCAACTGAATGTAAAAATTGACCCTTCTGAAAAAGCTATTTCCGGAATCACCCATTTTTACTTTCGATTACTAGAAGAAACCGAACAATTTTCATTTCATCTGTATGAAAATTATGAAATTGACAGTATAATATTTTATGATAACAAGTTGAAGTATGTGCGAGACAAAAAAGTAATTTCCGCAACTTTACCTTCCATCCAGCACAAAAATTGCAAAGAAATTATAAAAGTATATTACAAGGGCAAGCCTAATGAGGCAAAAAATCCTCCATGGGATGGAGGATTTGTATGGAAATCCGACAGCCTTAAAAGGCCTTGGATCGGTGTCGCCTGTCAGGGATTGGGTGCAAGTTCCTGGTGGCCATGTAAAGATGTATATTATGACGAACCGGACAGCATGAGAATGAGCTTTGAAGTTCCGTCAAACCTAACCTGCATAAGCAACGGCACCTTTGAAGGATCGCAAATTTTACAAAATAATTATACACGATATAACTGGAAAATTTCATATCCGGTTAACTTATACAATGTCACATTAAATGCGGGGCATTATATAAGTTTCCATGAACAGTATTTCAGAAAAAAAGACACGTTGAATTTAAATTTTTATGTTATTGATTATAATCTCCGAAAAGCCAAGTCTCATTTCGCGCAAACACATACTATTCTTGCCTCACTTGAATCATTATATGGACTTTATCCTTTCAAAAAAGATGGCTACGCATTAATCGAAACCTCCTATCTGGGAATGGAACACCAATCTGCAATTTCTTATGGAAATAAATATAAAAATGACCTGGGCAATTTTGATTACATAATTCTTCATGAGTCAGCCCATGAATGGTGGGGCAATAGTATTACTGCATATAGACCGGAAGAGTTGTGGATACATGAATCTTTCGCCACCTACACTGAATGCTTATTTATTGAAAAGTTATACGGCAGAGCAATGGCCCAAAAATATCTGGACTACCAGACAAAATATATTAAAAATTCCAATCCAATAATCATGGAATCTGCGGAGAAATTTTGGGAAGACACAGACATGTATTACAAAGGTGCATGGATGTTACACACGATAAGAAGTATAATAGACAATGACCTGTTGTGGTATTCTATACTTAAGGAATATTCCGAAAGCAGAAAAATTTCCATTGTTAATACCGCTGATATTGTTAAATTTTTTAGCGAAAAGTCAGGACTTGATTTACACCCTGTGTTTTATCAATATCTTCAGTCAGCAAAAATACCAACCTTCACTTATAACATATATAAGTCCAAAAACAATGCCGTAATAGTTTATAAATGGGAAAATGTGGAGAGCGGATTTAAAATGCCAATAGAACTAACTATAAACGACAAGGACAAGTTACGAATTTTTCCTACCACGGAAACAAAATCAACTATTCTAAAAAAAACCAGACCTAACAAAGTAAAAGTAAGAACCGATTTGTTTTATATTTCGACGAATCTCACAACAGCAATCAAGGAATAAAAGAATCTTTAGCGAACAACCCAATAAGTCATCCGCTAATGTTTAAGGTAAATTCTTTTCAAAATTCTTTTTATATGCCCACTCAAATATCAGTGGAAACACAAGAAGCGTCAATATTGTGGCAGTAATTAAACCACCTATTACAACTATGGCAAGCGGTTTTTGAGTCTCGGATCCAATACCTGTGGATAAAGCTGCAGGTAACAAGCCTAATGCTGCCATCATAGCCGTCATTACTACAGGTCTTATTCTGGAATATACTCCTTGCTTTAATGCGTGCTCCAAAGTCATATCTTCCTTTATATTCTGTTTGAATACAGAAATGAGAATAACACCATTTTGAATACAAATACCAAACAAGGCAATAAAACCCACACCTGCTGAAATACTAAAGTTTGTACCAGTAAACAAAAGAGCCCATATTCCTCCTACCAATGCAAAAGGCACATTTAGTAAAACCAGTGCAGCATCTTTTACATTGCCGAATGTTATAAACAGAATAAAAAATATTAAAATAATACTTACAGGGACCACCTGTGCCAGTCTTGTGGTAGCCCTAACCTGGTTTTCAAATTCTCCTTTCCATTCAATTTTCATTCCCTTATCCAGCGGAATTGCATTTCCTACTTTTTGCTGCGCCTCTGCAATTGTACTTCCAAGATCTCTACCTCTTACAGAAAATTTAACAGCAATAAATCTGTTGTTGTTTTCGCGGTACACGAATGCAGGTCCGGTAACGTAATAGATATTAGCAACTTCTTTAAGTAGAATTTTCTTATTGTGAACTGTAGGTATTGCTAAGTTTTCAATTTCATTCTGGCCACTCCTGTATTTAGGCAAATACCTCACCATAAGATCAAACTTCTTTTCGCCTTCGTAAATTTTTGATGCAGACTTACCTCCTATTGCCATTTCAATTACAGATTGACAATCTCCAGGACTTATTCCGTAAATTGCCATTTTACTTTGATCCATTTCGATTCTAAGTTCCGGCTGCCCGACAAGATTTATCACTCCTAAATCTTCTATTCCTTCGACCTTTCTTAATATCTGATAAACTTTCTCTGCCCGGTCCTCAAGCTTAGTAAAATCGTCTCCAAATATTTTAACCGCCATGGATCCTTTTACCCCTGAAACCGCCTCTTCCACATTATCCATTATAGGCTGAGAAAAATTGAAGTTAATCCCCTGATAAACCGCCAGCCTTGATTTCATCTCTTCTATTAGTTGGTCTTTACTAATCTTTCTAGTCCAATCATCTTTTGGTTTCAGGTCTACATGAAATTCTATATTGAAAAAACCGGTTGGATCAGTCCCGTCATTTGGCCTTCCTGTTTGAGATAGAATTCCGTTTACCTCTTCAAATTCCATTAAAACATTCCTGATTCTTTTAGTCATTTCAACCGATTGAGGTAATGAAGAGCTCATAGGCATACTGGCTCTTACGTATACCGCTCCTTCATTAAGCTGGGGTAAAAATTCTGTACCAAGAAATCCGAATGAGAAAATACCTAATCCCAATACACATACAGAAGTAATAAAAGACATTTTTTTATGCTTGTATGTAAAAAGAAAAGCCCTGCTTACTTTGTCATTAATAAAATTAACTATTGGATTATGCTTCTCTCTTACATTTTTATTGAGCAATATACTTGCCAAAACCGGCACAAGTGTCAAAGTGAATAGCAAGGCTCCTAATAAAGCAAATCCTAAAGTCCATGCAAGCGGAGAGAACATCTTTCCCTCGACTTTTTGAAATGCGAAAATCGGGAGAAGGGCTGTAATGATAATCAGCTTTGAGAAGAAAACTGCTTTCCCCAGCTCAGCTCCTGTCTTTTTTATGAAACCCAATTTGGCCAGCTTATTAAATCGTTCCATTCCATTTTGGTGAGCCTTGTGGTCCAACATTACAAATAAACCTTCCACCATAACTACTGCACCGTCTATTATAATACCAAAATCTATGGCCCCCATAGAAAGGAGGTTTGCGGACATACCTTTCAAACGCATACACACAAAGGCGAAAAGCAATGCCAAAGGTATGATTATTGAAACGATTACAGTGGTTCGCCAGTCGGCCATAAAAACAAACACTATTACAGTAACCAGAATAATTCCCTCAATAAGATTTTTGGTAACAGTATTAGTGGTAAAATTAATCAGGGTGGAACGGTCATAAAAAGGGATAATCTTTACATCACTGGGGAGAATAAAATCATTAAGCTCTTCTATTTTTGCTTTCAATGCAGCCAAAACTTCAGAGGGATTTTCATTCTTTCTCATTACCACAATTCCCTCCACCAGATTATCTTCTTTATTTCTGCTCACGTAGCCCAGGTTAGGCAAATGCGACTCTTTGACCTGTGCCACATTTTTTACAAAAATGGGAGTACCGCCATAATAGTTAACAATAATATTCTCAATTTCCTTAATGCCTTTCAACTGACCTATCCCACGCACAACATAGGCCTGGTTATTTTTTTCGACTACATCTCCACCAACATTAGTGTTTGTTTTGGATACGGCCTGATGAACATCAAGAGCTGTAAGGTCATAGTTTTTCAGTTGATGGGGATCCACACTAATTTCATATGTTTTTACTTCACCCCCGAAACTTACAACATCAGCGATACCCTGAACACCTTTAAGATTTCGGTCAATTACCCAATCCTGAATCGTTTTAAGTTCCCGAACATCTCTTTTTTTACTATGAAGTGTATATCTAAAAATTTCTCCTGTGGGCCCATAAGGTGGTTGCATTTCCGGATCAACACCTTCAGGAAAATTGACATTCATAAGCCTGTTCACCACCATTTGACGTGCATGAAAATCGTCTATATGGTCATCAAAAATCATAGTAACAACTGACAGTCCGAACAGGGAAATAGACCTTAAGCTGGTTTTACCCGCAACTGAGTTCATTTCCACCTCAATAGGAATTGTAATGAACTTCTCAACTTCTTCAGCACTTCTGCCGGGCCATTGTGTAATTATTTGAACACGGGTATTTGTAACATCAGGAAATGCTTCAATTGGAGTATTGAGATAGCTGAACACACCAGCAACAGCCAATATAAAAGTTGCAAAAAAAACAAAGTATTTATGCCTTAACGAAAAGGCAAGCACTCTTGAAATAATCTTTTTCATTTCCTTCCTCTTCCTTTATTTAATCGTTCATTGCCTGATAGATCATCAACTGATACTTGGACACCACTTTTTCGCCGGCATCTATACCCGAATCAATATAGGTGATACCGTTTACCGAAGAAGCTACTTCAACTTCCTTTACCTGAAGGTCACACTGATTATTAAATACCAGAACAAAATGTCTGTTCTTGTCAAATATTACAGAAGATGCGGGAATCGCCACCTTTTTTTCATCTCCTTTTTTGTATTTGATATTTATCTGAGCGTACATTTCAGGTTTAAGCAGATAATCTTTATTAATCAACTTAACCCGAGCTCTCATCACTCTTGTTTCAGGATCCAATACATTAAAAATTTTATCGATCTTACCAGGGAATTCCTTTTCGGGATACGGAAGAATTTTACTTACCACATCATAGCCAACCTTAATTTTATTTATATCAGTTTCATAAACGTTTGCAACAACCCACACTTCATCCAAATTAGATACAGTAAACAGATTGGAAGTATTTTCTGTACGGAACTGCATATTCTCTGTCACATTTTTCTCTACAATAAATCCGGAAATAGGTGCTTTCACAGTATAAAAAGAGTTATTATCTACCCCATAGATATAAAGAATTTCCTTAACCTTCTTTAATTCTCCTTCTGCTTTCTGAAGCTCCTTTTTGGCGGTGATTAAATCTTTTTCAGAAACCAATCCTGTCTGGTACAAGTCTTCAGCTACATCAAGATTTTTCTGAGCTATAATCACATTGGATTGAGCGGAAATCAGCTGGTTTTCAAAATCAGCAATTTCACTGCTTCTAATGATAGCAAGCACCTGATCTTTTTCAACATAATCACCTAGTTCAACTTTAACATCTACCACATTACCGCCAACCAACGGATATACCTTAACGACCTTATCTTCATTGGAAGTAATTTTTCCTGATAATACAAGCTCATTCATCACCTCCTGTATAGTTGCCTCCTCAATAACTATATCCTTCATTAAGGTATCAGAAACACAAAACTTTTGAATCTCCTCTTTTTCCTGTTTAGCAGGATGGATACAGCCATTCAAAGCAACCGTATAAAAAATAAAAAGATAAAAGATGCTATTTTTCATAATACTTAATTAATAATTTAATGTGCTTTTTCCTGTATAAAAGTTCAATTCTTCAAAAGCAGCCATACGGTTTGTCTGCAGCTGGTTCATCTGAATTACTGTATTTTTATAGGATTGATAAAAGTCAATAAACTCCAAAAGCGAAATATTCCTTTTACCATAACTGGTAATAATTCCTTCAATAAGTCTGTCAAAATCTCCTGCGAATCGATTATCAAAATTCTTATAAAGATTGTCATATTCTATGGCTTTATTAAAAGCCATTGCCACCTCTGCTTCCACTCTTGTTTCATATTCATCTTTAATTGCTTTACTTCTTCGTACTCTGCTTTTTGCAGCTTTGATATTACCCTGATTTCTATTAAAAGCAGGAATATCTATTTGTACATTTACAGCGAAATAATTTGGTATATAATTACCCATTCTATCCCATACACCTCCCAGATACATATCTGGCACCGCTAATGCTTTTTGATAAGCAAGATTTGCTTCTTCGTAATTTATATTGGTTTCATATATTTTAAGATCATGCCTATTCACTCTCGCTGTATCTATAAGCTGATTTAAGGAAAGATTATTCACCGCTATTCTGTCAGTTTCATCGATCGATATTTCAGGAATTATATAGGAAAAACTTGTATCCCTTAATAAAATTTGCAAATTGGCTACTCTTTCAGAGATTTCACTTAACAGATCTTTTCTTTCATTTTCAAGATCAAATAAAAAGGCTTTTAACCTTATCACTTCCTTAAGGGAAACATTACCTCTCTCATATTGCGCCTGATATAGTTGTACAGTTTGCCTCATTGCAGCTATTTCATCCTGATACATCAAATCTGACCGCTGTAGAAAAAACAATTCTACCATATTTAGCCTGAGTTCATATTTCAAAGTTCTGATCAGATCAAAAAACTCATGCTCGGCCACTTTGGAATTAATTTGTTCAAGTCTAATTCGTTTGTTTCTTTTCCCTGCCAGATAAATGAGTTGTTGTATCTGTACAATTGTTTCTCCTGAACTGGTAACATCAAAATACCTTCCGGTAAACTGGTTGTACACATTTTGTTCTACATAAAGAGTGGTATTATCATAAAGTCCTGCTTGTATGATTTGCGCCTGAGATGCTTCTATACCATAACGTCCGGCTAATAACAATAAATTATTATCTAAGAATCGCTTATCTGCCTGACTTAGCGAGATCCGTAAAGAATCTTTATAAACCTGTTGCGAATAAGCCGACAGATTCATTATCAATAGGCTTAATAAAAATGTA
This sequence comes from Cytophagaceae bacterium, assembly GCA_046290815.1. Taxonomy (GTDB): domain Bacteria; phylum Bacteroidota; class Bacteroidia; order Cytophagales; family Cytophagaceae; genus JBKBUF01. The sequence goes on from JBKBUF010000009.1 coordinate 56,442, forward strand.
AGTCTCATAAAAATCCTGATAAACAATAATTATTACCGCTACTACAGACTATAACGGTTAAATATATCGGGTTTAAATTAAGGATGAATTAAAAGGAGATTAAAAAAATTTTAATCAACAATACTTAAAGGAAAGGTGACAACAAACACGGTGCCTTTACCCGGAGATGATTCTACTGAAATGCGGCCTCCGTGTATTTTTACAATTCTTTGACATAAAGGAAGGCCTATTCCGTGCCCGGGTATATTACTTACGTTCTCAGACCGGAAAAAAGGTTGGAAAATACTTTTTAATTCAGAAGGTGTCATACCAATACCGTCATCTTCAATTATAAACTTAAGTTCTTTATTATTGGTATTAACCAATTTTATCCTTACAGGTTTATTTGAAGAAAATTTGATTGCATTTTCGACAATATTGATAAGGGCAGTATGTAGTAGCTTTTCATTTCCAAAAATGGGTGGCATATCTGTATTAGACAATTCCAGCAAGTTGGTTTCTAAGCTACAATTTGGATTTCTTTTATAAATTTCATCACAAAGCCGAAGGAAAAGGTCTACAGGATCAATACGCTCCATAATTACGGAATTCTCTTCCATTCCTGTCTGTGCCAGCTCTAATAATTCATTTGTTAATTTCGTCAACTCCTTGGACTCATCAAATACCGATTTGAGTACTTCTTTATATTCATCAGCCCCACGTTCTTTCATTAAGGCAACACTAATTTCTCCTGTTATTGTAGTAAGAGGAGTCCTTAATTCGTGTGATGCATTAGAAACAAATCTTTTCTGCATTGCAAACGCTTCCTCTATTCGTTGGAACATCTGATTAAAGGTAATGGCAAGTTGCGATATCTCGTCTTTTCCTTTTCCTTCATCAACTCTTAAGTGGAGATTAGATGCAGTAATTCTTTCAACTTGTTGTATAACTTTTTGAATCGGCTTTAAAGCAGCATTTGCAAATATTTTCCCGGTAAAGAAGATAACAATAAGTGCTATAAAAAAACCAACCGAGAGTACTATTCTCAGATTCTTCAGCTTCCTATGACCATACATATCTATAGCAGATGCAACTATAATAAAATCACCAAGATCATCCTGGTAAAACATCCCTATGACTTGCCTTTCCCCATCTTCAAATCCTTCCTCCCCTTCCTGCAATATGGTTTCGAGCCATTCGTTTTCAATTTTATAATTCAGGCTGTCATCTTTAAATACTATATCAAGGTCTGAACTATAAACACGAACAAATTCCGAAGGAAGGGTCTGCAAATATTTTCTCCGCAAAGTTTTAAGTAAGCTTTCATCAATTTCGTCAACTTCAAGCAAAAGCTTAGCGGTATTAAGTGCTCTTTCTTTTAAGCGGTCTTCAAAATCGTTATATCTGTGAAGTGCTGACAAGTAATAGATAGCAGAAGAAAATAATAGCAATAACAGAGCAACTATTGCCATAAACTGAAACGTCAACCTGCTTCTGATTTGCATTTTTTATTCTTCTACTTTAAGAACATAACCCATTCCCACAAGGGTATGAATCAGCTTCGGAGAGTAATCTTTATCAATTTTTTTTCTTAAAAAATTAATGTAAACATCAATTACATTAGTACCCGTATCAAAAGAGATTTCCCACACTTTTTCTGCGATATCTACACGCGAAATCACTCTGCCCTGATTTTTCAACAGGTATTCGAGCAAAGCAAATTCCCTCGCTGTAAGATCAATTTTTTTACCTGACCTTCTCACTACTTTTGTCATAGTATCCAATTCCAGATCAGCAATTTTATATATAGTTCCGAGATTTGAGGTATTCTGATTTCTTCTATTCAAGGCACGAATCCTGGCCAACAACTCAGGAAATTCAAAAGGCTTCACCAGGTAATCATCAGCGCCGCTGTCTAAGCCGGTAACTTTATTTTCAGTTGTTCCCAATGCTGTAAGCATTAAAACAGGAACGGAAATATTTTCTTTACGAATGGTTTTGCACAATTCTATTCCATTTACATGAGGAAGGTTTACATCCAGAATAATCAGATCATGATGATTTTTTAAAGCAAGTTCTTTGCCGGTAAATCCATCATAGGCTACCTCAACTTCGTGAAGTTGTTCTTCCAGCCCTTTTTTTATAAAGGAAGCTACCTTTGGCTCATCCTCAACAAGTAAAATCTTCATGATTGTGCAATTTGGTTGTTTGTCATTATAAAAAAAATTTCGCTTATAGCCTAAAAATAACAAAAATGCGACACATTTAATTTCTAAATGTGCCGCATTAAAAGAATTTAATCTACTGATTATTTTAATTTTAGCTGAGAAGAACCACAGAAGTATCCATCGCAATAGAATTCTACTTTATAAGTGCCTTTTTCAAAAGCTGCTCCTTTAACATCATAATTCACAGTAACTCTCTTTTTAGTTTTGTTATATTCTACTACCTCAAGAGCTGTATATGGCAAATTAATGTTGTTATCTAAATTAGAAAAGTTTCCTGATTCTGTACTTGGAGAAGGAAGTGTCTTTCCTTTTGGATCAAGTATTCTGATATAGATATTTTTCGGACCAATATCAGCCACTTTATTTTCTACAAGATCGAAAGACATATTAACTCTCTCCGTTTTTGAGGACTTTGTAACAGGTACAAATGCTTTTTTTGTTTTCTTCATACCAGCAACTAAAACATTCTCAACTCTTAGCACTGATGCGATTTCAACCTTTTTCTGAAGTTCAGAATTTTTATTGCTCAGGTCATTGAATGCGAGTTTCAGCTTTTCATTATCAGATTTCAGATATTCATTTTCTCTTGACAACTCCGATATCCTGGATTCAAGATTTCTTACCTGAGCCGCATATTGAACCTTCATTTTTTTCAATTCTTCCACTTCCTTCTTAACTTTTGAAAGTGATGCATTCTCCTTCATCAGCTTCTCTATTCTTACCCTTTTTTTCTCAAGTTCAGAATTAGCTTCAGTCAATAATTTATCAAGCTCTGCATTCTTTCCTTTAAAACCGGTCAACTCTGTACCTATGGTTTTAACCTCGGTCTCAAGTTTTGTTTTGGTATCGGTCAAGCTACTCACCTGACTTTGTTTTTCCTGAATATCTTTCTTCAGGTCATTATTATTTACATAAAGATATCCACTCCCGAAAAAGAGGGAAACCATAATTGCTCCGGTAGAAGCCATTGCTACCACCTGGTTCTTTTTGTTTTCATAAAATTTCATAATAGTAATTTAATGTGGTTTGTAAATTTGTTTATGGTTTCTTAGGGTATAGAATTAGATTAAGAGATCGGTTTAAGAACGGTTTGGATTATTTAAAATTTTATTGTTTGTAAAAAAAATGCAATACCTATGCCAAACTTTAATTCGAGGTGATAATTAAATTAAAACAGGGTTAAAAGTAGGACTAAAATAAAATTAAAGTAAAAATCGCTACTTATGCTTTGGCACTGCAATTGACACTTTTTTCTTTTTAACCGGACGGATAATTAGTCTAGTGGCTCTGTCAAAGGTAAAATAATTGAACAACCAGTTAAAAAAAGTTGCTACCTTATTCCTGAATCCTATAAGGAAAATGAGATGAACAAACATCCATACAAACCAGGCGAATATTCCTGTGAATTTAAATGAAGGCAAATCCACAACTGCCCGATTCCTGCCTATGGTGGCCATGGACCCTTTATCATTATATTTAAATCCTTTGAGCGGCCTTTTATTGGAAAGGTTAATGAGATTTGTTGCCACATTTTTTCCTTGCTGAATAGCCACCTGTGCAACCATTGGATGGCCTTTAGGTCGGTCCTTATTTAACATTCCGGCAACATCACCTACAGCAAAAATGTTATCATATCCTTTCACCCTGTTATAATCATCTACATGATAACGGTTGCCTGTTATAGAGTCCGGATTTAAACCATCTATTATACTACCGGATACGCCAGCAGCCCAAATTACTGTCTGACTAGGGATTTCTGTTCCATCACCTAGCTTTACAACATGGCCATCATAAGATTTTACTGCGGTATTGAGCATGACATTTACTCCAAAGTCACGCAAGTACTTCAGAGATTTCTCTCCTGCATTATCCGACATTCCAAATAGCAATCTTGGCCCAGCTTCCAGCAGGTAAATGTTCATTTGTTTAAAATCAATTTCGGGAAAATCTTTAGGCAATACATACTTTCTTAATTCGGACAATGCACCCGCGAGCTCCACCCCTGTTGGACCGCCACCCACTATTACAATATCAAGCAAACTTTGATATTCTTTAGGATCGTCCAGAAGAAGTGCCTGTTCATAATTTTGAAGTATTCTGCTTCTCAGATCCAGAGCCTGTGGAATCTGCTTCATTGGATAAGCGGTTTCTTTGATCTGATTCATTCCATAATAATTGGTTTTGGAACCTGTAGCAATGACAAGGTAATCATATCTCAACTTCCCGATAGAAGTATCTATGCAGTTTTCCTGAGGAGTTATTTTTTTTACTTCCGCCATTCTGAAATAAAAATCTTTATACCCTTTAAAGATTCTCCTTAAAGGAGCGGCTATGGAATCAGGCTCAAGTCCTGCTGTTGCTACCTGATATAGTAATGGCTGGAAAGTATGATAATTATGCTTGTCCAGCAGTACTATCTGGTAAAAATTTTCTTTGCTTAGCTTTTTAATAAGTTCAATTCCTGCAAATCCGCCACCAATCACTACCACTCTTTGCTTATGTGAATGAGGGATATGCATAGAGATGCTTACAGAACCTTCTTCCCTTTGGTCATCTTTTCCGGGAACAGGAGTTGGAATGAAATGCATAGAAATTCTTTTTATTTTAACATAAAAAGAACTTCTAAATATGCTTAATGTTTAATTTTTATTAAAAGAATCAGGAAAGCTCTTCTTTCAGAAATCTCGCGGTATAGCTTTTTTTATTTTTAATTATCTCTTCGGGTGTTCCTTCACAAACAATATAACCACCCCCTGCTCCTCCTTCAGGTCCAAGATCGATTATATGATCTGCCACTTTAATTACATCAAGATTATGTTCAATAATCAAAACTGTATTTCCTTTATCGGCCAGTTTATTGATAACATCCAGCAAATGCCTGATATCTTCAAAATGCAAACCTGTAGTTGGTTCATCTAAAATGTACAAGGTTCTGCCTGTATCTTTTTTACTCAATTCAGTAGCCAGCTTCACCCTCTGAGCTTCTCCACCGGATAAAGTAGTAGCATGCTGACCTAAGGTAATATAACCCAAGCCCACCTCAAATAAGGTTTCAATTTTCCTGTGTATCTTAGGTTGGCTGGCAAAAAATTCCACCGCCTGTTCTACAGTCATATCAAGAACATCTGCAATAGACTTGCCCTTATATCTTACTTCAAGAGTTTCTCTGTTATACCTTTTGCCCTTACATTCTTCACAAAAAACATGAACATCGGGAAGAAAATCCATTTCAATCACCTTTAAGCCTGCTCCTTCACAAGCTTCACATCGACCTCCCTTTACATTGAAAGAAAATCTACCCGTTTTATATCCTCTGATTTTCGCTTCCGGCAGTTGAGCAAATAAATTTCTTATATCAGAGAACACTTCAGTATAAGTGGCAGGGTTAGATCTTGGTGTTCTACCTATAGGAGACTGATCTACTTCAATTACTTTGTCTACAGATTCAAGTCCTTCAATTTTCTTATATGGAAGCGGTTCTCTTTTTGATCTGAAAAAATGTTTGTTTAAAATCGGAAACAAGGTTTCATGTATCAGCGATGACTTTCCGCTTCCTGAAACTCCGGTTACACAAATCACCTTTCCCAGCGGAAGTGTCAGGGTTACGTTTTTTAAGTTGTGTCCGGTTGCTCCTGACAGTTTTAAAAACTCACCATTACCTTCCCTTCTTTTGTTCGGCACAATTATACTTTCTTCTCCGCTTAGATATTTCGCAGTTATACTTTTATTCTTTATAAACTGATCAGGAGCTCCGAAGGCCACTATTTGACCTCCATGTCTTCCTGCGCCAGGACCAACATCGATTATGTAATCAGATTCTCGCATCATGTCTTTGTCATGTTCTACCACGAGAACTGAATTCCCTATATCTCTGAGATTCTTTAATGCATTAATCAATTTCACATTATCCCTCTGGTGTAACCCGATACTTGGCTCATCCAGAATATATAATACTCCCACAAGCTGACTACCTATCTGAGTAGCAAGCCTGATTCTTTGTGCTTCGCCACCTGACAGTGTACGTACGGGCCTGTCAAGTGTGAGATAATCCAATCCTACATCTAAAAGAAATCCGATTCTTTTACGAATCTCTTTAAGAACCTCGGCAGCGATTGTTCTTTGTCTTTCGCTTATTCTTTTCTCTAGTCCCTCGAACCACTTGTATAAAGTGGCAATATCCATTTGAGCAAGCTGAGAAATATTATGATCATCTATTTTAAAAAACAGTGATTCCTTTTTTAGTCTGGCACCTTCACATACAGGACAAACACTAACAGTTGTATAATCACTTATCCAATCTCTGGTCTTTTCGGATCCGTATTCCTGCTGTGACTTCATAAAATTGATTATACCGTCAAATCGGTAGCTGAAGAAGTTTCCTCCTTCAACTTTCATTTTCAATGCCTCATCCGTACCATACAGAATAATATTCAACAGGTCTTTGGGAAATTTAGAAACAGGAGTCGACAAGCTGAAACTATGTTTACGCAAAAGGCTTTCAAGCTGCCTGAATATCCAGATGTCTCTGTATTCTCCAAGAGGCTCTATCGCCCCGCGGCTAATGCTTAAACTTTTGTCGGGTATTACTGCATCTTCGGTTATTTCTTCGATTTTTCCTAAGCCATTACATTCCGGACATGCGCCATAAGGAGAGTTGAAAGAAAACATATTGGGAGCAGGCTCATCATAAGAGATACCTGACTCAGGATCCATAAGATACTTGGAGAAAAAGCGAGGCTTTTTATCTTTTCCTGCTTCTGGCAATAGCATCATTATTCCTTTTCCATGTGCCAATGCAGTCTTTACAGACTGTGCAATTCTGTATCGATCTGCTTCTCTTACCAGTACTCTGTCAATTACAATTTCGATATCATGCACTTTATACCTGTCCACCTGCATTTTTGGAACAAGCTCTGTTACTTCTCCGTCTATCCTTACCTTAGAAAATCCCATCTTCCGGATTTCCTGGAATAATTCTCTATAATGCCCTTTTCTTCCTTTGACAACAGGTGCAAGGATATTTGCTTTTTGTCCGTCAAAATTCTTAAGCAGCTGTTCCATTATCTGATCTTCAGATTGACGGATCATCTTATTACCGGTCACATATGAAAATGCCTCTGCTGTTCTTGCAAATAAAAGACGCATGAAGTCATAGATTTCTGTGACGGTGCCTACAGTTGATCGGGGATTTTTGGAAGTAGTTTTCTGTTCTATGGAAATAACAGGACTAAGCCCTGAGATTTTATCTACTTCCGGCCTTTCCATATTCCCGATAAATGACCGGGCATAAGTGGAAAAACTTTCCATATATCTTCTTTGTCCTTCTGCATAAATGGTATCAAAGGCCAGACTGGACTTTCCGCTACCACTGATACCGGTAAGAACAACAAGTTGATTTCTAGGTATTCTAAGGTCAATATTCTTTAGATTATGTTCACGGGCACCAAATACTTCAATGAATTCATGTCCGGTAACATCAGAAAAAATAGGCTTTTTTTTGGCAGTACTCACTTTATCTTTAATTACATTCTCCTCAGGCATAACAATTTCTATTCCGGAAGGTTCGAAATGCAAAATAACAGATAAATAGGGGAATTATAACAAAAGGCAAAAAAGAAAATGCTTAAATAGCTAAAATCTAGCTGCTACCATTAAGGATATCCTCCAATTTATCTATATCCTTCTCTGGCAGGTTAATTTCTTTGGTCTCCAAACCTGTTGAATCAAGTTCCTGCTTATTCACAATGTATGCGGCTTCTTTAATATCAGGAACTATTAATTCATAGTACCTTCCGGCAGATTTTATTGTAAGGGTATTTTTAAGGATCCAGGGATTATATTCTTTTATCACATCATAATTGAGCTTTTTAGCTTCAGCGAATTTTTTCAAATCTTTCACTGTAGAATCAATCCTGATAACTCTCATTTTAGGACGAGAAAGGTTGACAAGTTTAATATTATATTTTGCCGGAGAATTCATCATATCTTTCAAAGCAAGTATTCTGAATATATATCTTGATGTTTCTTCATTCAGAGCAAGATCATAATATGAATTAACACTTTGATTGATAAATGCCTTCTGAAGCCCGTGCATTCCTCGGTTATAGCTAGCTGCTACAGAAGTCCAGTTGCCAAACATTTTATAGGATTGTTTGAAATATTTACATGCAGCCCTTGTAGAAACTATGGGATGATATCTTTCATCCACTTCATCTGAAATTTCAAGTCCCAATTCCAGAGCTGTAGCTTCTTTAAACTGCCAGAAGCCAGCAGCGCCTTTATGACTAACCGAGTTGGAAAGATTGCTTTCTGCAACTGCAAGGTATTTGAAATCCTCCGGAAGTTTATTGGCCTTGATTACCGCAGTGATTTCAGGAAGCCATATTCTTGCATTTCTAAAAAGTAGCCGTGTACTCGAATTACTCTGAGCATTTAGCTTTAGTTCTTTGTAGTATCTTTGGTAAGCATCTGCAGTCTTGAAATGCACTTTCTCTCCGGCAAAAGTCAGATCATCAGGAATTCTTTTGATTTTCCTCTGATGCCGCAGTTGTTGCTCAGGAGAAAACTCTACTGAATCAGCAAGGCTATTCATAAAGTTATATCCGGAAGCAAGCACCAAAGCGCTTGTTACTAATATGATTGTTTTTTTCTTCACAATCAGAAATTTGGTTGCAACAGATATTTGGAATAAAAGTCATCTATTACTTTTACAGCCTCCGTTGGTGTATCTACAAGGCTGAATAATTGCAGATCTTCCGGATCGATACATGTATTTTCTGTGTACATGATCTCATTTATCCATTTTAAAAGCCCTTCCCAGAATGATTTTCCGACAAGCACTATAGGAAATCTTCCTATCTTTTTAGTTTGAATCAAGGTGAGTGCTTCAAAAAACTCATCTAATGTTCCGAATCCTCCCGGCATTACTATAAAACCCTGGGAATATTTTACAAACATTACCTTACGAACAAAAAAATGTTCGAAGTTCAAAAGCTTGTCTCTATCGATGTAAACATTATGAAACTGTTCATGAGGCAACTCAATATTTAATCCTACGGATTTTCCGCCTTCCATTTGAGCTCCTTTGTTTGCAGCTTCCATAATTCCAGGTCCACCGCCGCTTATTACGCCATATCCATGTCTTACCAATTTTGCAGCGATCTCAACAGTCATTTGGTAATATTTATTTTCCCGGCTTGTTCTTGCAGATCCGAATATGGAAACGCATGGACCAATTTTAGCTAGTTTTTCAAAACCCTCAACGAATTCTGACATCACCTTAAATACTGCCCAGGAATCGGAACTTTTAATTTCATTCCAATCTCTTTCCTTAAATGCTGCCCTTATTTTTTCTTCTTGTAAAAGCTTTTGCTGTTCATCTGAAATAATTTTAACGTTGTGGGATTCTCTGATCTCTTTAAGGTTATCTTTTTCTTCTTTCGGGGAAAACTCTTCGCCTGAATTTCCGCTGTAGTCTTTATAATCTTCCATATCAAAAAATTTATCCGTGCATTCAATAGAGGATTCTGTCACCGGAATAATGTGTAAATACTTAACAGATAGCCTTCTATTGATTTCTATATTCAGTCCGGCAGAAGTTCTTTTTATATATTAAACGTCAATGGAATATCCTATGTTATTAACCACTGAGATAAGTGCAGCAAGTATCCTGTATGTCGTTGATTTGAACAGCAAAAACTTCTTAAAATCCAATTACCCCCTATCAGTTGAAAGCAGATTGTTTAAAGCTTTCTCCAGTTCAGGATATTCAAACTTGTATCCTGTATCTGATAGCTTTTTGGAAGAAACCTTGTTACCTCCGAGCACCAATGAAGATTTTTCATTACCAAAAATCATCTTAAGTACCATTGAAGGTACATTTGGCATAAAAAAAGGCTTATTAAGCACTTTCGAAAGTATTTGAGTAAATTCTCTATTTGTTACAGGATAAGGTGCCACCGCATTAAAAACACCTTGAAGATTATTATCCCTTATGGCATGTTGATAAATATTACATAAATCATTTATATGAATCCATGACATAAATTGTTTTCCTGTACCTAATGGTGCTCCAATTCCTAACTTAACAGGTATTATTATCTTTGGCAGAGCGCCGTCATCCAGAGCAAGCACAACTCCAATCCTGAAGATTACTGTTCTAACGCCAAGTAAACTTACTTCATTCACTTTATTCTCCCATTTTTGAACTACTTCAGAAATAAAATCATTTCCATGTGGCGAGCTTTCATCAACAATTAAATTGCCGGTGTCTGCACCATAGTAACCAATTCCAGAAGCAGAGATAAATGTATTGATATGTTTTCCATTTTGCCTTATTTGATCTATCAGCAATTCCGCACTCTTTACCCGACTTTTCATTATTTCTGCTTTCATTTTATCAGTCCACTTACCTTCAAAAACGTTTTTTCCTGCAAGATGAATGATGTGATCGGCAAATGCGATTGCCTCTTTGTCGATTATTTTTTTATCTATGTCCCATTTATAAATTGGCACATTTCCATTCCCTCGACTTCTGCTTAACCACGCAACTTCATAATTATCCTTTAAAAGCAATTCGGTAAGCTTTCTGCCAATCAAACCTGAACCACCTGAAATTAAAATCCGCTCTTTACGCATAAAATTTTCAAATGTTACTTTTGATAGAAATATTTAGCATTCATTGACGTATATCAGTATAATACTCAATTTTTTTATAAATAAATTTTATATTAACATTATTAATTGTATAATTATACACATCATCAAAAATTAAATAATAATACTTATGTTAAAAAAATCACTATATCCTGCTTTATTCTTACTATTTTTTTGCACTATAAGCTTTGCACAAAAAATAAAAGTGGCAGAATCATCGGAGGTTATTGATAAAATATCAAGAACGGGCTTGTATGTCATCATTGATCTTGATGAAAAGATGGTAGACAAGCTTTGGGAGAAACATCTGAAGACATATGGCAAAACAGAAAGTTCAAAAAAAACTTACACTCTGAATATTGCTAACATCTCAAGTGTTTCATCTAATCCTTGTAAAGTAGTATCCAAAGTGGAAGGATCAGGAAAAGGAACCAAAGTATGGTGGGCAATAGACCTGGGAACCTCGCATGTTACCAGCTCAAACAATTCCTCTGCATATAAAGCTGCAGAGAAAATTTTACATGAATTTGCATTAACATGCTATAGAGAAGACATCAATGACCAGATAAAAGAAGCAGAGAAAGCCTTAAATTCATCTGTAAAGAGCCAGGAGAAAAAAGTTAAAGAAGGTGAGCAACTACTAAGCGATATAGAGAAGAATAAAAAAGAAAAGGCGAATCTTGAGCAAAAATTAAAAGACAATGCAGATGAACTGGAGAAGCTTAAGAAGGATGTTGAACAAAACAAACAGGATCAGTCAGCGGCGGCTCAGGAAGTAGAGAAGATGAAAAAAGCCCTGGAAGTTGTAAAGCAAAAACTGAATGACTTAAAATAAAACCAGATCGATTCAAATAAAAAATCCCGGAGCCATCCGGGATTTTTTATTTAATCACTATGCTTTCCCTATAGTAACCTTCCTTAAAATATTCTCAATAATTTGCCTGGTAGTTACCCCATCGGCTTCAGCCTCATAATTCAGAATTATTCTATGATTAAGTATATCATAGGCAACCTCCTTAATATCTTCAGGAAGAACATAATCTCTTTGGTTTACAAATGCAGTAAATTTAGACGCAAGATTTAAATTAATACTTGCCCTTGTTGAAGCGCCATACTGAATGTACCCTGACTCATCATTTAAACCATATTCCTTTGGCCTTCTTGTAGCAAAAACTAATTCTATAATATACTTTTCCAGGCTTTCTGAAATATTCACCTTATTAATTTCTTCTTTAATGGATTTTATATCTTCCTTGCTCAGAATGGTCTGCAGTTCATATTTAAAATTCAAATTAGACATCCTTCTCATTACTTCCAGCTCAGAATTTTTATCAAGATAATCCACATGAACCTTCATCATAAACCTGTCCATTTGCGCTTCAGGCAAAGGATAAGTACCTTCCTGCTCTACAGGGTTTTGGGTAGCCAAAACAAGAAAAGGAGTATCAAGTTTGTAGGTTGTTTCACCTATGGTAACCTGTTTTTCCTGCATAGACTCAAGCAGTGCGGATTGAACTTTTGCCGGAGACCGGTTAACCTCATCAGCCAGTATAAGATTGGCGAATACAGGGCCTTTTTTTACCTCAAATTCGCCTTTTGCCTGATTATAAATCATGGTTCCCACAAGGTCAGCAGGAAGAAGATCAGGCGTAAATTGTATTCTGTTAAAGTTAAGATTTAATACTTTTGCCAATGTATTTACCATAAGAGTCTTTGCCAACCCAGGCACACCCTCCAGTAATATATGACCATTGGTAAACAACCCCAAGAGCAGCCTATTGAGCATGTAATTCTGACCCACCACTACCTTACTTACTTCTTCTGTGACCAGCTTCAATTTTTGGTGCAGCAGTGCCGTCCTCTCCTTTGAAGATACTTCCATCATTTTTATTGTTTAAACAATATTACCACTTTTTAAAAATAAAAAACACAGCCAATACCAGAAATACAAAACCTACAAGATAATTCCATGCAAATCGGTCACTTTTAAAAATCCAGATGGCAAATATTGTAAAAACCGTTAATGATACGGCTTCTTGAATTACTTTTAACTCAAATAAGGAAAAAGGACCGCCATTTCCTTCATATCCAATCCTGTTAGCTGGCACCTGAAAAATATATTCGAAAAAAGCCAGACCCCAACTTACCATAATTACGCCCCACAAACCTAATTTGGCCAGCCAAGATATCTTTTTAAAATACAAATGACCATACCAGGCTAAGGTCATAAATGAATTTGAAAGAAAAAGAAGAAATACAGAATAGAAGCCTTTCATATCACATAGTAATTATTCAAAATATAAAAGACTCAATTTATAAAAAACCATGCTATAAACCTTGCAGAATAATTAAGCCGGCTGAATTGCTAATCTGTAAATAGAACCATTGGGCATTTCCGGTCCTATGGATTCCTGAATAAGAATATAAATTTCACCACTTTCATCCTCGCCAAGACTGTTCAAAGTAATGTCGTCATTTAATTCAGGCAATAAAATTTGGTTTCGCCTCCATGTCTCCCCATCAGGACTTTTTTCAAGATAATATAATTTTCCACTCCAATCACCAAATATATACTTACCCTGCAAAAGAGGGTATTTATCCCCCCTATATACAAATCCTCCGCAAATAGATACACCCTCCTGCCTGCCATAAACATCTATTGGCATAATCACCTTCTCTTCATCCAAAGGCAATGATTTATCAAACACCTGAAAACCCTCATATTTACGCCAACCGTAGTTTCCACCCTTTACAATTATGTTTGTTTCTTCGAATTCGTTTTGTCCGACATCTCCGCAATACATGGCTCCTGTTTGCCTGTCCTCACTAAATCTCCAGGGATTCCTTAAACCATAGGCCCATATTTCAGGCCTGTTATTTCCTTTAGTGAAAGGGTTGTCATCAGGAATGGAATAAGGACTTCCATTGTCAACATCAATTCTCAGTATTTTACCTAATAAATTGCCGCGATCTTGTGCATTTCCAAACTCCCCGAATGGATCTCCTGCACCTCCTCCATCTCCCACTCCTATGTATAAACAACCGTCTTTTCCAAACATCAGGTGTCCGCCATTATGATTCGATTTTGGCTGTGGTATAGTAAGAACTATTTTTTCTTCTGTCATCGCTTCCAATGCTGATGCATCCGGAACTTTAAATTCAGAAATAACAGAGATATGGTCGTAATTTTTATCAGTAGATTCCGCACTGTAATACAGATAAAACTTCCCATTATGTTTAAACTTAGGGTGGAATGCCATACCTAATAACCCTCTTTCCGAATAGGAATTGGACTGTCTGATGACTTTAGATCTGATATCAATAAAAGGCTTTTCCAATACCTTTCCTTCCTTTATAACCATCACTCTGCCTTGCTGCTCGATATAAAATAAGCGCCCTGTTTGATCAGGAGAGAAAGTAAACCCTACAGGTGCAATTACATTTTTTGCAATAGGCACTGCTTTAAAAACCAGGGATGTTGTATTGTTCTCGCTGGCAACTTGATTACAGGATTGAATAACAACAACTACAATAAATATTAAATGCAAATACAAAACTGATCTCATAATGAAAAATTTAGTATGAGTAATACAAATAATAAATGAATAAGTTTAAGATTTGCACACAGCCAGTTTAAACAATTGGAAGGCTTGAATTCAACTGGAATAACCGAAATTGGTTGAAATAAAAAAGCCCGAATTAAACAATTCAGGCTTTTAGTACCAGGGGCGGGACTTGAACCCGCACGTCCTAAGCGGACACAAGATTTTAAGTCTTGCGTGTCTACCAATTCCACCACCCCGGCAATTAATATTTTTATATAACTCTCCGCTTACATTCTAAGCTGACATCCCGATTATATCGGACGTGTCTACCAATTCCACCACACCGGCGAACAAAAAATAAACCCCGATTTAACGGGGTCATTTGAGCGGGAAACGGGACTCGAACCCGCGACCCCGACCTTGGCAAGGTCGTGCTCTACCAACTGAGCTACTCCCGCTTATAAATAATGGACTGCAAAATTAATTATTGAGTTTAATAAAGCAATATTTTAAAAGAAAATATTTATAGGATAATTATTCAATTTGATTATCAATGGAAATGTAAGATCCGGACGACCAATAATATCTAAAAACAGAAATATCACTGAAATGTAATTTTACCTTTCCGGATATATAAATCAATCCCTTCGAATTTTTTTATAATTTTGATAAGACAAAATCCAATCTGATGAATCTAAGGATCTTCTTTGACCCGGTAAAAGAAATTACAAACATTGACCCTAATGATCCCGGTGCATTTGCCAATAACATTCAGATAAATAACGACAAATTTCCAGACTGGCAAAACGCCGACCTGGCCTTAATCGGAATTAAAGAAAACAGAGGTAGCAAATCCAACATCAGCCTTGAAAACGGACCTGACATGGTCCGCAAGCATTTATATAACTTAAGAAAAGGAACAGGTAATTATAAAATTGCAGACCTGGGCAACTTAAGGAACGGCATCTCACTTGAAGAAACCCATTTACGACTCAAAGAGGTTTGTGAAATTTTATTACAACATGACATCATGCCAATTATTATTGGTGGCGCACATGATATGGATCTTGGTCAATTTCTCGGATATCAAAACACAGGGAAATACCTGAACTTTCTGAATATCGACGCCTTCGTAGATATGCAGGGAAGCAGTGGTGACATGAGCAAGCATCATATCCATAAAATTTTGGTACATGAGCCTAACTATATTTTTCATTACTGTCAGCTAGGCTACCAGTCATTTCTTACAGATCAGGAAACGATCAATGTTTTGGAAAAACTTCATTTCGAAACTCATCGACTTGGAAGCCTGAGAGAAAACCTTTCGGAGTTTGAACCGGTGATCAGAAATGCAGACCTGATATCCTTTGATATTACTGCAATCAGACAATCTGACGCCCCCGGAAACAGCAACTCTCAGCCATTTGGCTTAACAGGTGAAGAAGCATGCCAGATTTGCTGGTACGCCGGATTAAGCTCAAATCTAACCTCTTTTGGAATATATGAATACAATCCTGAACAGGACATTAAAGGACAAACTGCGGGTGTGATAGCCACAATGATATGGTATCTTATAGAGGGATACTACAGCAGAATAGAAGAACTAAATGTCCAGGGGCCTGATTATACAAAATACATAGTTTCAATGCCACAGGATCCTCATAAAATGACATTTTACAAGCATGTAAAATCTGAAAAGTGGTGGTTGGAAGTGCCCTACCCAAGTGATAAAACTAAATTTGCAAGAAACTCTATTGTACCTTGCAGCTATAATGATTATCAATTGGCAAACAAAGGTGAAATTCCTAACAGATGGATATTGACCCATTCCAAATTAATCTGACCTGCAAAACAATAGACATTTGGAATAGTTTTAAAATGCTGTTGAATTATGAAAGATGAATTACCTGTATATACCAAAACTCAGCTTGCTTTAAGAAATGGCATTGACCGTGAGGAGATCTGGTGCGCTTACAATGGAAATATTTACGAATTAAATAAATCCAGATTGTGGAGAAACGGCAAACACTATGAACACTGGGCAGGACAGGATTTAACAGCAGAGCTAAAGGATGCACCCCATACTGACAAAGTTTTTGATAAATTTAAAATTGTGGGTATATTAAAACCCTGAATTTTTTAACAAAAGATATAAACCAACAAAGATGATAGTAATAGCAGACAGCGGATCAACCAAAACCAATTGGGTTTTTATTGACAAAGACAAAAATAAAACCTTGCTAAAAACTGTAGGGTTTAATCCTTATTATCAGACCACCGAGGATATTTATCAAACCCTGATGAAGGAATTGGTACCCAATGTGCCTAAGCAGAAAATATTGAATATTAATTTTTATGGAGCGGGGTGTGAAGCAATGGAACAAAGAGAGCAAGTTGCTAAAGCAATCAGAAAAGCCTTTCCTGATACTGAGGTCATAGTGGACCACGACCTGCTGGCTGCAGCAAGAGCAGCGCTTGGCAATGAAAAAGGTATTGCATGCATTTCCGGAACCGGGTCTAACACCTGCCTTTACGATGGCAAAGATGTTGTTTTAAACATTCACTCACTTGGGCTCTTCCTCGGAGACGAAGGCAGCGGCGGATATTTAGGGAAAATTATTGCAAGAGAGTATATACGTAAAGCAATGCCTGATCATATTCGAGCCAAGTTTGAAGCTTTTACTACTGACAGACAAGCGGAAATTCTGGACAAGGTTTATACGAAACCCTTCCCCAACAGATACCTTGCATCATTGGCAAGATTCGTTGTAGAGAATCAAAAAGACGAATATGTATTTAAGCTTGCTTATGAAAGCTTTGAGCAGATGTTTGACAGATGCATCTGCAGATATGATGGATACAAAACATTGCCCGTTAACTTCGTAGGATCCATTGCATGGTATTTGAGGGATGTTCTTTATAAAGTCGCATCAGACAAAGGTGTATCAATTAAAAAGATTGTAGCCGATCCTATGGATTCACTAACGGATTATCATTATAACAAACAATATAATTCATGAGTGGCACTGAAGCATCCTCCGGTTTCGACAACCTGGAGAAGATGACGGTTTCAGAAATATTAAAAAACATAAACCAGGAAGACCAGACTGTACCGAAAGCAGTTAATAAAGCTCTTCCTCAAATTGAAAAGCTTGTTACCGCTATTATTCCAAAAATAAAAAGCGGTGGCAGGCTTTTTTACATAGGAGCAGGAACAAGCGGAAGACTAGGCATTCTGGATGCATCTGAATGCCCTCCTTCCTATGGTGTCCCCGGGGATATGGTAATAGGAATTATTGCAGGTGGGGATAAAGCCATTCGCCATGCAGTTGAATTTGCAGAAGATGATACAGAACAAGGATGGAAAGATCTTCTGAAGTTTAATATAAGCACTAAGGATTGCGTAATAGGCATCGCAGCTTCCGGGAAAACGCCATATGTAGTTTCTGTAATAGATAAGTGCCGCAATGAAGGCATTGTTACCGGCTGCATCACTTGCAACAAAGATTCCATTCTGGCAACTAAAGCCCAGTTTCCTATAGAAGTAGAAACAGGTCCTGAATTCGTTACCGGCAGCACGCGCATGAAGGCCGGGACAGCGCAAAAGCTTGTCTTGAATATGATTAGCACTACACTTATGGTCCAACTCGGAAGAGTAAAGGGCAATAAAATGGTAGACATGCAGCTCACCAACAAAAAACTTTTCCACAGGGGAATCAAAATTATTACTGAGGAGTTAAACATTGACCATTCTCATGCCGAAACCTTACTGCAGACGCACGGCAGTGTGAGAAAGGCGATAGAATTCTTCAGAAAAAATGCATGAAATAGAACCATATTACCGCTGGGAAAAGTATTATTCATCTGCAGAAGATGAAAAATCTCCTTTCTATGGCGTAGAGTACAATTTTCAGTATTACACCAACGACATTTATGGATATTACATCCATCCTCTTTGGGATTTTATAGGCTCTGAAACCCTATACATCAAAATTCTTTACATCAATTACGAAACAAGAGTGGCCATAATTGAAATGATCGGAGAATGGAACGACACTCTACACAATGACATTATGCATTTCAAAAGAAATGTCATCGATCACCTTGTAAGTCAAAACATAAATCAATTTATTTTGCTAGGGGAAAATGTCATGAACTTTCATGGCTCAGATGACTGCTACTACGAAGAATGGTTTGAAGACATCGAAGACGGATGGATCGCTGCAGTAAATTTCAGAGATTTCATTTTAGATGAATGGAAAAAATTCAACCTAGACTATTATATTAATTATGGCGGATCTTTGGAAATTAGCAATTGGAGAACTATGAATCCAGTTACTTTTTATGAAACAGTGAAGCAGAATATTATTAAAAGACTGGAATAGGGGTAATTAAGAATTAAGAATTAAGAATTAAGAATTAAGAATTAAGAATTAAGAATTAAGAATTAAGAATTAAGAATTAAGAATTAAGAATTATATAAAAAAAAGAGCCGGTTGGCTCTTTTTTTTATATAATTCTTAATAATAGATCACTCTGTTATCTTCGATCTCTGCTTTATCTCTGATAGCCTGATCAACCATATATTCAATTCTTGACTCTCTCTGATCTTTCAATTGATTTTTGTATTGGCCATAATCTGCAATCTCAGTAGCTGAATTTACATTTACAAGCTCGAGCATTACAACTCCATATTCACCTTTAAATGGCCCTGTTTTTTGACCTTGTTTTAAACCGAATAGTTTTCCAACTGCTACAGGGTCATATCCGATACCTTGGATAGAATTAGAACCTAAGGTTATATCTGATGCAGTACCTGTTGTAGCTGAAGAACCATAAGCGGCAGCCTTAGCCTGAAAGTCACCGGAAGTTTCATTTAACTTAGCAATAATCATTTCCGCTTTTTTCTCATTTCTGACTTTGGCAGTTAATTCGTCTCTTAAATCTTTAATTTCTGGCTTATTCTTTTCTCTTTTTCCTGTAAGGATTGCAACCACATACTGATTTTCCAAAGTGAATACCGGACTAACCTTTCCTATCTTGGCATCATTATATGCCCATCTTACAATCTCACGTGCATTGGAAAGATTATTTACATATCTGTCTGACTTTCTAAGGTTCATTGCAGTAGACTTAACCAAAGAAGGATTCTCTCTTAATTTAGCATTGAAATCTGCTGTATCTGAAATTCCCTGCGCAAACTCTTCTGCACTTCTAAAAGCCATATCCCTGGTTGCGTCGCCAGCCTCAATTTCTCTTTCTACTATAGCCAGAAGGTATTTTTTATTTGTTTTAACTCCTGTAATTTTAATAAGGTGAAAGCCAAATTCTGTTTCAACTATTCGAGGAAGGAGGCCTTCGCTTGAAGCATTAAACACTGCATCATTGAATGGTTTTACCATTTGGCCTTCAGTAAACCATCCTAAGTCACCTCCTCTGGATGCTGTACCATCTGCACCATGTTCTCTTGCCATTTGCTCGAAGCTTGCACCACCTCTAATCTGAGAAAGGATTTCATTAGCCTTTTTCCTTTGAGCTTCTTTTTCAGCTCCCTCTTTTCCTCTTGTGTCAAATAGAATGTGGCTTGCTCTTGCAGTGTAAACGCTATCATTTTTAGTGCCGATAACTTTTACAAGCTGAACCTTATTTCCTACATTCAAAGGACCATAAATGCTGTCTAGTCTAAGCTCTTTAGCTCTCTCTTTTAATTGCTCAGGAAGTTCAGAAAAGTTTTTATAAGAAGGCTCTCCAGGATTATCTGAATTGGCCTGAACAAAAGAAGTATCATTATCAGCCAATGCAAAATCTCTTTTCAAATCCTGTAATTCTTTTTGGAAGTATGCAGTATCTTCCGCAGCAGGGTTTACAGTAAAAACAACATAGTCAATTGTACGGCCCTCTTCTACTTTGAATTCGTTTTCATGTGCTCTTAAATAATCCTTCAGCATTCCATCAGTAATGACAACCGCTGTATCAGGTATGGCATAAAATGGCACATAAAGATATCTTGCTTCGGCTTTACTGTTTTGAGACTCATATTCTTTTTGAGCTTCAGCGGTGGTAACAAAAACAGACTTCTTAAAAAGATTCATGAATTTACTTCTCAATCTTTCTTCAGCAATTCCGTTTTGTACACTAAACCACAAATTACGATCTCTTTCAGGTCTTTCAGAAAATTTATTAAAGAACTCTTTCATGAAAGCCTCATCGAATTGCTGAGTCTGAGGGTTAGAAAATAATTGTCTTACCGTAGGATGAATGTTTCTACCCTGAATCATATCCGCAAGCTCATCATTAGGAACTTTCACCCCTAATTTATCATACTGATTCTGGAAAGCGATGTCATTAATAAGCCTGTTCCAGGCCTGCTCCAATATCATCGGTCTTTCAGATTCTGAAATACCTCTGTCTGTCCTTATGATATAGTCGCGTTCTGTCTGATCCAGAACTGAGCTGAACTCTTTATAAGAAATACTCTTACCATCTATTTCTCCTACATCTTTAAACTGCTGGTTGAAATATGAATTAGGACCAAAGATTTCTCCTCCTACAAGAAACAGCACAAGCCCTAAAGCAATTACTGTTACCACTACACCTGAATGTTTGTTGATTCTGTTAAAAATTGCCATTTTATAAATAATTTGAGAACCGCAAAAATAATTATATTAAGTTATAAATTCCAAATAAAGCTAACTAACTGACTTTCTTTTTTTTACTTTTATTTTTCCCTTGCTTCGGAGGTTCTTGTTCAGCCTGCTTATCAACTTTCTTCTTTCTTATCTGAAGTATTAGCAGAAACAAGGCTGAAATCATTATCAGCCAATAGCTTTGAGCAAAACCAACCAGCATGGCCTGATGAATTCCGATAAGAAGAAACCCTGCAGAGAAAGCAAAAATAATGGTATCAATTAACTTCATGAAGTATATCTACTACTGTTTAACTCTGAACTCCCCGATAGGGTCTTTAATTTTATAGCTGCTGAAATCCTGCTTTGCTGTCAATCCGTTTCCAGTTAAAATTTCGTCAGGTGTTTCTATCCGTACAAATTTATCAGTATATACTTTTTGTTTGTCGGGCTCCCAGAAAAGCTCCTCGGTATTGAGTTTTTTATTTTCTCCCACGTTTTTTACCACAACATTTCCAGTCACAGTATAAAGATTTTTCTCCTTATTGAATTTTCCTTTGTTACCTGTAAGTGTTGAAGACATTATCCCTTTTTCATCATAAAATTCCACATAAACTCCTTTTGGAAATTCCCTGTCCCCATTTTGCATTTCAAGCTGCTTTTTAGCCTTAAGCTTCAGACGCATAATGCTGGAATCCGAGTAAATGGTAACAATATCATCCACTTCAATTAAAGGGCCATCATAAGGCTTCATCTCTTCGTAAGAATTAGGTTGCCTGCAGCCCAGCAATACCAGTGATATTACTATCAGTTTAAGCAGATTTTGAATCAAATTCATAATATCATTGAATCACAGAAAACCTGTGGTTTCTTTGAAAGAATTATAGTTGTAATTGGAATTAGACGGCATTATTTTAATCAATCCGCCTTACCTCAAACCATTTTTCAGTTATGAGGAGCCCAAGATGCAGCTGAATGTATCTGTCACGAACCAAACCTGCTCCGTTGTTTCCCCTTTGTCCTGCAACCAAAGCCCAGTTTATTTTATTCAAAGGCTTAGATCGGTACCTGGGGTTATCCTGCCTGCCGATAGGCAATGATCCACCAACTGATACTGAAAAATCATTGACCCTTTCTCCGTTAATTACATATGGAGTCCTGGAATAGGATAAACCCATTCTTACAGTTTTTCGTTTCAAATGATCCTGGTTCTTGTTGCCATCCTTTGTATAAGGCAATAAATATTCGCCCCCAATTGCCACTGTAAATGCATTTTGCATATTATCATTGTCAAAATTCCTCATCGCTTGCCAGTTATAAAAAGCAAAATCAGCACCTAACAACCATGTTCTTGGCTTATCAATACTAAATCCGATCCGGTATGCAGGAGGCGGCATAAAATTCATTGACATACTCTCTACTACCGTATCAGTAACCAATTGATTAAGGTTAGTCATGGATGTTCTGGTACGTGTTCTCTCTGCATGCGTTCCGAAGAACAGGTCTGCCGTTGCTCCTACCGTGAAGAATATATCATTGGTATTTAAGCTGTCTCTTTTAAAGTATCCTCTATAAGAAACACCAGGCTTAATTCCTCCTCCGGAATAAAACGTTTTCTGAACCATGCCATATCGGAATTCATCCTGACTTACAAAAGCTCTTGTTACCGATTCTTCTGTAAGATTACCAAACAAGTAATAAGTCTGTAATCCGAAAGATAAATTTCTGGTAATATCAACTCCATTTGAAAAATGAGCTTTATATATTCCACCTCTTCCGGAATGTGTCATTTCAACCGTCTGGCCTGAGTTATATTCTCCATACCTCATTTCGTAATTCATTTGAGAGTAAGGTTCAATTCCTGCAGAGGTAGACCATCTTCTTGAGACAGGAAATACGAAATGGAAATAATTAAAATTTCCTCCCATACTTCTATACTTTTCATTGGAGTTGGCTAAAAATCTTGCGACGCCTTTAGCTCCGGCTTCAAACATCGTAAACTTATGTGTAGAGTCAACATTAAGCTTTTTGTTGGTAGAAAGGAGAGCAGGATTTAAATGATTAATGTATTCATTTCCAGGAGCACCTACACCTATACCCCCCATACCCAGATTTCGCACCAAGGCACCGGTATTTAATTCACCTATTCCTAACCTTGAATAGGGATTATGTTCAATTATTTGTGCATTTAGTATTGAATTGCAAAAAATAAACAATATCAATAAAAATCTTCCGCCTTTATTTATCATCTATTAAATTCTAAAATTCTGTTTAAACCCCTAAGCGTTAAATCAGGGACCACAAAGATGACTTCTTTTATGGTAGTTTCAAAAAGTTTTGCGTCTCCACCTGTAAAAACCAGTTGAATATCCTTAAATCTTGATCGATATTGACTACATATTCCTCTAACCTCTTCTATAAGTCCGTTTATAACCCCTGACAATATTGATTCCTCGGTGTTTTCGCCCACTAACTGAACAGGGGAGCTGTCCCAGCTTACCAACGGCAGAGATGCTGTGAAAGTATTAAGGGCCTTAAATCTAATTAATAATCCCGGAGATATGGCACCACCATAATAATTGCCATCCTGATCGGCGAAATCGTAAGTAACACATGTTCCCGCATCGACAACTAATACAGGCTTACCCGGAAACATTGCAATGGCACCGGCAATACCCGCTATTCTGTCTGCTCCCAAAGTCCTGGCTGTTTTATATTTATTGTTAAAAGGGAGCAAAGAATCGGTATTTAGGATGTGAAGTCTGGCCTTGTCTACTAATTTTGAGATCCTTTCCGGGTTTGAGCCAACAGAAGCCAGTATGGCCTGATTATAGGGGTATTGGTTAATAAAACTCCGTAATTGGTTAATATCATCAGTCTTTATGCTATAAACCGGCTCTGCCTTTTCAAAAATGGCAGCTTTGATTAAAGTATTACCTCTGTCAATAACCAGGTTCATTACAATTCAAATTCATTAGAAAATCGCGCTAAAATACACATAAAATACCAGTAAGAATTCAGTTTTTTATTTACTTTGAACAAAATCATTTATTCAATGGAATCAAAATACAAGGTAATTGGCCTGATGTCCGGCACCTCCCTCGATGGTCTTGATATTGCAAGCTGCACGTTTTCCCAAAACCCGGATGGATGGAGTTATTCCATAGAGCATGCGATTACCATTGAGTATGATGACCAATGGAAAAGCAGGTTAAAAAATCTTATGCAAGCATCTGCTGAAGAGTTAGCCAAAACTGATTTTGATTTTGGTTATTATTGCGGCGAGGCCAGCAAAAAATTTATTTCAGAGCATAAGTTAAAACCTGACTTTATATCTTCTCATGGTCACACTATCTTTCATCAGCCATTAAAGGGTTTTACCTATCAAATAGGAAATGGAGCTGCAATAGCAGCAAAAGCAGGCATTCCTGTAGTAAATGATTTCAGGTCGTTGGATGTAGCCTTAGGAGGTCAAGGTGCACCATTGGTCCCGATAGGAGACAAATTATTGTTCTCCGAATATGATTTCTGTCTTAATCTGGGAGGAATCTCTAATATTTCTTTCGATCATTTGCAAAAGAGGCTGGCATTTGATATTTGCCCGGTGAATATTATACTAAATTATCTCTCTCAAAAAGAAGGTAAAGAATATGACCAGGGTGGCACAATGGCATTTTCAGGCCAATGCAATGAATTACTTTTAGGAGAACTAAACAAGCTTGCTTTCTATAATGAAAAATTTCCTAAATCGCTGGGAAGAGAATGGATTGACCTGCAGGTAATACCTTTGATTGAAAAATTTAATTTATCCATTCCTGATACCTTAAATACATTTTGTCATCACATTGCAATACAAATAAATCATATTACCCTTCAATACTCCAATAACTATGGTGCGAAAGTGCTGACTACCGGAGGCGGAGCCTTCAATAACTTTCTCATAAACCTTATGAATGAAAAAGCTGAAGGAAAGGTAAGGTATGTCGTTCCTGAAAAAGGGATCGTAATGTTTAAAGAAGCTTTGATCTTTGCTTTCCTTGGAGTTTTAAGAATGCTGGAATTGCCAAATTGTCTTTCATCCGTTACAGGTGCAGCAATGAATAATATCGGCGGGTCTGTTTATATTGCAGGTAAAAATTAAGGGGCATTTAAAATGCCCCTATATATTTTATTGATTGTTCTTTCTTATCCTGAGCTTGGCCTTGTTTTCCTCTCCATTTAGGAGCCTGATAATATTTTTCTGATGGGTAAAAAAAACTATCGCACACATTCCAAAAGCAAAAACTAACACTATCGGACTTTCCGGACTGAATTTGGGAGAAAGTAAAATTAAAGGGAAAGTTAATGCTGAAATCAAGGAACCCAAAGACACATATTTGAAAAGAAGAAAAACCACCAAAAATACCAAAATGCACACCAAGGCAGCTTTTATATGAATTGCCAACACCATACCTAATAAAGTCGCAACCCCTTTTCCTCCTTTAAATCGCTCAAAGACCGGAAATATATGTCCTGCAACGGCAACTATACCGAAAACCAATTTGAAAATAACTACATTTTCGGGTGACACTGCATTAAAATAGGCAAGAAAATAAGCAGCATTGGTTGCAGTCCATCCTTTAAGAATATCCACAAGCATTACAATTATACCCGCCCTTTTTCCAAGAACACGAAAGGTATTAGTTGCGCCGGCATTACCACTTCCATAATCTCTGACATCCAGGCCATGGAAAGCTTTGCCATACCACACTGCTGTAGGTAAAGATCCCAATAAATAGGCGACCAAAATTCCGATTGAAATAATTACTATTTCCATACTAAATTTTACGGATGACTAATAGAATTGTTTTTTATAACTATGCAAATTAGATATATGCAACACAATTTCCATTAAAAAAGATCGATTTAATTTAATTTTAATGGAACTATTTAAATAAGTCCTTGATTTTCTGCTGATCTTGCTGAGACTTCTTATGATCATCCAAAGAAGGCTGTTGCTTTTCCTCTTTTTCTTCATTTTCAAAGTCTAAATCCTGATTAGGAAGCTTATACTGGTCAAATTTTTTCTTGTCATCTTTTTTGGCCTTTTTGTTATTCTTACCCTTATCCTTGGCAGGTTGCTTTTTAACATTTGACTCCTCTTCCTCCTCTTCATTTTCTGTAGAAGGATCTTCGCTATCTTTTGATGGATCGGATATTGTTTCTTCTTTTTCTTCTTTATGTTCTTCTGCATCATCGACAGGAAGTTCTTCCTCCTCTGCATTTTCGATACCAAGGTACCTTTCCTTAAAGGCATTAATAAATCTTACCTTTTCTACGGCAGATGCAAGGACATAATATAACTTCGACCTGTCGGGCATTTCACCCTTAGATTTAGCGCCTATTGAGGTATTCAGTTCCGAACTGGAGGATAATACAGCAACTCGGTTATCATCATATGTGATAAAATACCAGCTTTCAGGAGTGGTCTGCAGGTACAGAGTAATTATATCTCCTTTAGGAGTCTTTCTTATTTCAACGTAACCTGGCATTGCCTTTCCTATATCCTCTTTACCTATGTTGGATACATATATATTCCCTTTACTGTAAAAAGACTTATATTCCTGACTCCAGCGAAGATTAACATCTGAAAGAACAATGCCTTTTGAAAAATCTTTATGTAAAGAAGAAACCGGGACAGGACCAAATGCTTTTTTCTTTTTATAATTTTCAAAATTTTTATCACCTAATACTTCCACCAGTTTAGGTCCGAGACTGGCCTCTCTTTTGTTCATTACCTCAAAAGTTTCCGTCGAATCAGGTTGAGTATAGGCTGAAGTGGTTTTAACATGCTTACTTAAATTTGTCAATACAGCAGAATTTAATTTAAAGTCGAAAGACAAAAGCGTATTGAAATCATACGACGGAACATTAAGGTCAGCGCCTCCTATACCGGTAGCAATTAACTTAATATTAGGATTCTCATCAATAAGGTTGAATTTACCTGAGTAATAAGTTTCCGATCTGGTATCATTATATTTAAACAAACTACCCTGAACAGCAGAGTTAGCAAGCTTTTCAGGTTTACCTACACGAAACTCATTGGTATCTGCATTATACTCCAATATTCCTGTAGTAATAAAAATATCTTTGTCCAGCTTATTTCGCTTTTGAGAGATAAAGGTTGTATATAATTCATATCCTTTATCAAAGTGCATACCTGTAGTCAAAGGTGTACCATTGTCAGCCACAGCCTGATCAATATTGATCACCACATCATTTTTGTCCCCCGGATTCTGGTACTTCAACCACTGAGAATAACTAAGTGCACCTTTAAGGTTTAGCTTAACATAACCATCGAATGCCAGATTTTTATTTTGGGCATACATTGTAATCTTACCTTTATATAAAATCTTGGGTGCAATCTCCAGACTGTCTTCTTCTCTTACAGCACCTGTAGCAACTGTATGTGCCCCATCTTTCTTACGTTCCCCTTCCACAAGGCGGAAATCCTGGAACTTAAACGATAAGGTATCGGAACCCAGGTTTACATATTGATATGTGGCTTCACCCGCAAATTTCTTCCTTCCGAGAATATCTATTGTTCCATTGTATAAGTGATGATATTTGGTGATGGTGTCCAGCTCAATTTTTGCATCTTTCAAAGTTCTGATTACCGCATTTTCTTCAACTGTTACTTTATCTCCTTTAGGAAAGATTTTACCATCTGCCACTTTAATGTATGGAATACCATTGATATTTAATGTTAACTTTTCAATATCATAAACCGCATCAGTTGCATTGAATACAAGTGAATCCTGATCTTTTCTTGTAGAATAGAAATAAGATTTATTTATATCTCCACCCTCAGGCATCTTCATAAATATCTTTTTCTTCTGAAGATCCCATTCACCTTTATCCAAAGAACTTTTATACTGAGCATAAGGGAACTCATTACTTGCAGCACCTTCTATTTCCGGGCTAAAATAGGCAACACTCTTTTCCAGGTCAAAATCAAGCTTCACATTATCACAACTTAGGGCAGGCTTGTCAGGATTATCAGACTTAACTTCAAAATTCGCTTCTCTGCCTGCAAACCTTGTCTGCTCAAAATGAAAGTTTTTGGATTCTGACTCAGAACCTCTGGTAAACAACACACCCATCCCATTCATCCCTTTAGTAGAGATAATGGTAGTTCCTTCCAATTGGGCAGTGTTGTCGTATAACATGATAGGCTCCTTCACATTGGAAACATACATACTGTCCCTCTTTGGCAGCCATTTCATCCTGTACTCGTTTACTTTCATTTCAGGAAAAGTTACATCAGGACTGGTAAGCGGGTTGGTACCGGGTTTTGTCACAGTAGCGTGCCCTTCTGTGAGAACAGAATCTATAAAAAAGACAAAGTCCTTTGACCATAGAGTAGTATTAAGGAAATGAATTTCTCCATCACCTCTCAAACCTTGATTATTTAAGGAAAGATTTTTATAATATTTTCCATGGCCTTCATAAAGTTGATACCCATCCTTAGGTACTTTATGCTCAAATCCTAAAGACATATCCGGCATTACAACCAGTTTTTCTTTGAATTTGGGGAATATTCCTCCCGATGAAAACTCTCCGTCGAAACCTATTGACTGAGGATCCTTGCTGCTCAAACTATCTACTTTAAAAGGAGGGATCTTAAACTGAAGAGTTGTATCATATGCGCCACTTGCAATTTCCGGTTTATTAAAGAACACGGTAGCACCTGTAGCTGCATCAAAAATAGGATATTCCGGCATTCTGCGTCTTCCGGACTTATTATCCGGCTTATTGATATACAATACTCCGGAAGAATATCTTAATTCATTTCCAAGCACTCTGGCTTTTCCTTTTTCACCTTTATCTTTTTGCTCTACTGCAAGTCTGATCTGATCGATGTTGTTCAGTCTGACAAGGAAGGTATCATATCGAAAGGTAAAATCCGTGCCGACAAACTGGAAGTTTTGAGTATTGATTTTACCATTGAATAGAACGTCGCGGTTTTTAAGAATTTTTAATTCTCTGTTATCAGGCACAAAATTTACACTTAGGGAATCACTGATATAAACCCGGTCCACACCTCTAACAACAAGTTCGTTGGTCTCAAGGTCCAAAGTGGCATTGGAACCTCCCGGAGCAATAGATACGAATGTAATGTTGTCGTAGTCTTTTTTATCTCTTCTTGAAAGTACATAGTGCCTTGCTTTCTTTCTTAATTTAATATCGCCAGTCCTCGGATTAAAATCTATAAAGCCTGTCTTCATTAGTTGCATCATCGCTCCTTTCAGCGTATTAGGTTCGATTTTATAACTTTTTGCAACTTCATGAAGCACCATGTAATCATTCTTATTCTTATCAGCATAGGCCACGATAATCTGAAGAGGATGGAATTTATACATCCCCTGCATAGCCGAATATTTATTCCCGTTAAAATACTCTTCTGATTCAAAAAGTGCTGCAATTTGTTCACGAGCATTGGTAATATTGAAATCCATCTTTGATGAATTCATATCCCAGGTAAGCTGATCAGAAACAATTTCGATTTTATGATAACTATCGAGGAATGGGGCATGCTTAAAACCTGATGTTTTCGACACCCTTAGTGAATGTCTGTTTTTATTGTACTTCAAATTAGCGCCGGGATGATAGATAGAATCCTCTCCCTGATAAAGAACAATGGAACAAATCTCACCGGCAATGGTGGAATCAGATAATTCAAACCTTGGAGATCTTGCCTTTATTTTGGTAGTTCCTTCCCTGAGAATTTCAATGCTGGCAGAACCTTCATCCAGCGATGAACTATAGATTTTCCTACCACTTAATGATAAACCACCATGGTACTTGATATTTTCACCAAGCCCTTTTACATCAATATTGCTGTTAAACGATTTAAATCTTGGGTAATTGATATCGTCAAAGCTTTTATGTTTTTTACTATTGTATTCAAATACACCTTCAACTTCCTTATCACACTTTTCAGGATATTTTAATACAACTCCTTCGGCTGTAAGCTTAGGACTTTTAATAAAGAAATTATAATCCTTAAATTCAGTTGTAACTGCCCCGGGATTAAATCCTGCGACTGACCAATCAAATACACCACCTTTACCGACAAACTGATTGTTCTTTAACATTAAAGAACCTGAAGTACCCTTCACAATTGCCGAATCAAATGCTGTTGCAATGATAAAGTCGACATTTTCAAAAACAATGATAGCTCCGTCAACAGGTGGCTGCGGAGGAGGCATATATCCTACATCCAGTACATTTTCTACAGGCACTTCTTCTACCTCTTCGTAGTTTTGATCCCAGTCACTGAAGAAATCCTCTTTCTTTTTATCCATATCTTTAGGATTTCCCCAACCATCGCCCCATTCATCTTCCTGGTCTTTCTTGGTTGTCTCCGGAATTTCATAAACCGGTTCCTCTTTAAATTGGACCAATCCGAATCTGAACGAACCACCGGTCACATATAATCTGTTATAGGAACTGCTATACAGCATTCCTTTTTCGAGCAGAAGTTTAACAGTAGGAAAAAATGTATTCAGTTGATTGGGCTGGTATTTTTGGACAACATAATCAGCAATCTGCAGCAAAGTATCTATATCGGCAGATGGCATATTTCTGTTTTTTGCAGCTACTAGAATAGAGAAATAATCAGCATAATGAGGGTTTACTCTAAGCCTTTTTGACTTCCCGAGCCTTTGGGTTGTCTCTATGATCTTCTTTTGTTCATCAGAAGAAAACGAAGACCATTTGGCTGCGAATTCAGAAGCTGCTGCAATACAATTTGCATTTTTGGTATTACTAAGCAAAGTATTTACATCTGCCGGAAACTGTGCCGGATCAGAAGAAAATTTAAATTGAGAAAAGCCTAACAATGGCAAAACACAAAATAGAAACAGCAGAGAAAACCTCTTCATAACCTGATTATTTATTAAAGTGTAGACAGGCCCAGTTATTTTTTAGTTTTTTATAAACTAAAGAACAACCACTTGCCACAGCAATATTTTCGATATCCTTAATGTCATTTTCATAAAATCCACTTACAATCAATGACCCACCGGATTTTATTAAACGAGTGTATTCAGGAATTTCTTTCATCAAAACATTTTTATTGATATTGGCCAATACAATATCAAATTTCAAATCCTGAACAGGCACCGTTGATATTATTCCTTTGTAAGTTTTTATTTCCTTACAAGCATTAAGCTCAAGATTTTCCTGAACGTTTTCGTATGCCCAGTCATCCATGTCATAAGCAACCACATTTGAAGCGCCGGATTTATACGCGTAAATGGCAAGAATTCCGGTACCCGAACCGGCATCCAAAACCGATTTATTTTTCTGGTCAATTTCAGATTGCCTTTCCAGCATTAGACTTGTAGTCTCATGGTGACCCGTACCAAAGGACATTTTAGGATTGATGACAATTTCACATGGGAAGCTGTTATCCGGCTGATGAAAAGATGCCCTGACATATACTTTGTCATTGATCTTTACAGGCTGAAAATTTTTTTCCCATTCTTCATTCCAGTTCTTTTTTTCCATTTTGCTTACAGTAAAGGGTACGTCAGTTCCTGAAAGAGTTTTATATTTTAGTATCAGATTTTCCAGACTTTTTTTATCATATACATGCTCTTCTACATAAGCATCCAGCCCTTCATCTGATTCCAAAAATGAATCAAATCCGGCTTCCACAAGTTCTGTCATCAACAGCTCTGCATAGTCAGGGTTGATTTTTATTTTAACTTCTAAAAAATCCAAAATAATAATTCTATAATCCTATATTAAATATCCTGTATTTTATTTCTCCTGATAAGAAAACCTGAGTCGGAAAACATATTCTTTGGGAAATCCGATCAGGTTTTAACAATTCGGGATATAATTTTAAGCTAATGCTTATTGCAAGCCTTAATTTGAATTAATTAAAATGACTTAGCAATATCAATAAAGTCTCTGGCTTTAAGAGAAGCGCCACCGATTAATCCGCCATCAACATCCGGACAGGCAAATAATTCCTTAGCATTGTCTGGTTTACAACTACCGCCGTAAAGAATTGTTGTTTTATCAGCTACATCTTTACCGTATTTGGACTTAAGATGATCTCTGATTATCAAATGCATTTCCTGTGCCTGAGCAGAAGTAGCTGTTACTCCGGTTCCAATTGCCCAAATAGGTTCGTAAGCAATTACCACCTTTGAAAATTCATCGGCAGATAAATGGAAAAGGCTTTCAGTTAATTGATTTTTTACAAGGTCAAGATGTATTCCTTTTTCTCTTTGCTGTAACGTTTCGCCGCAACAAAATATTGGAACTAAGCCGTTTTGAAGCACAATATTAACTTTCTCAGCAAGCATCTGGTTAGTTTCTCCGAAATATTCTCTTCTTTCGCTATGTCCAAGGATTACGTATTTAACACCTGTAGATTTCAGCATTTCTGCCGAAACCTCTCCGGTATAGGCACCGGAAGATTTTGTATAGCAATTCTGACTTCCAAGCGAAACCGGAGCACCTTCTAATATTTTGCTAATTGGACTCAAGGATATAAAAGGGGGACAAATAACTAGGGTAACAGCGGATGTTACTTCATCCTTAGCCATATTTGCAACTTCAGAAGCAAGTTTTAACCCTTCATCCAGGTTTTTATTCATTTTCCAGTTTCCTGCAACGATCTTTTTTCTCATTTTAAATGTGATTTTCGACAAGTGACAAAAAGCAAATATAAGTTTTTTAGTCCGTATTTTTCAATATCCCTCAACGTGTTAAAAATTAAAATAAAATTCAGGGCATAAAATATAAAAATCCGTATAATTCATCATGCAAAGTAATATCCCTGATTTATGTCTTGTTATACCCTGCTATAATCCGGAGGAAAATTGGGCATCAGAATTAATTAAAGCATTCCAAGAATTAAAGCTTATCCTTAACAATGCAAAAATCCATCTTATCATCGTAAATGATGGATCTTCAAGAAATTTTACTGAGGGATTCCGCAAACTGAAACTTGAAATTGAAGAAATAACTCTAATTAACTCTTTGATTAATAAAGGAAAAGGAGATGCATTAAGAAAGGGCTTCAGTGTCTCAAATAGCCCGGTCATAATTTTTACCGATGTGGATATTCCATTCGAAGTACGTCATATTGCCATGATATACAGATTAATAATCTCCGGGAAATACGATGTGGTAATTGGAGAGCGCGGAAAGGAATATTATCAAACCTGTTCATTTCTGAGAAATATATTATCAAAAGCTCTAAGATTTATTGTGCGGATTTTGTTCAATGAAAAAATTTCAGACAGCCAGTGTGGAATTAAAGGGTTCAATTCAACTGCCCGAAAAATTTTTCTGACAACAAAAATAAAAGGTTATCTTTTCGACCTTGAATTTCTTCATTCTGCTGTAGCAGCTAATCTGAAAATCAATTCTCTTTCAGTAAAGCCACGAAAGCAAATTTTTCTTACTTCACTCAGGTCCTCAACTGTTTTACAGGAACTGATAAATTTGGTCATTATCCTATCATCCAAACAATTAAAATATTTTATGAGAAGCTTAAGTTAATAAACTTCAAAGGAAGACTGCTTTGAAAATTCCACTTTCTAAGTGTACTTTTCAAAGATTTTTTAGAGAAATTAATAATCTCTTACATTTATTTTCTTTAAAGCCTTTTTGCCCTACATTTGTAAGATTTTTATCAAAGCGAGCCGACAATATAACCTTTCTTGCTCCTTAGAGACAAATCGAATTTTATTAGAAAGATAAATGTTTCATCTCAAGTAAATTTAATCCCATTTAATCAATGCCAAAGGACAATAGCATCAAGACAGTTTTAATTATCGGAAGCGGGCCAATTATCATTGGCCAGGCCTGTGAGTTTGACTATTCCGGATCACAAGCTTCCAGATCACTAAGAGAAGAAGGGATAGAAGTAGTACTTATTAACTCCAATCCTGCAACTATTATGACTGACAAGGTTACAGCTGACCATGTCTACCTAAAACCTTTGGAGAAAAAATCAATCATTGAAATTCTGGAAAATCATAAAATAGATGCCGTTCTGCCAACTATGGGAGGCCAGACTGCATTGAATCTTGCTATTGATTGTGACAAAGCGGGCATCTGGAAAAAGTATGGAGTAAGAATAATCGGTGTTGATATTAAAGCTATTGAAACAACTGAAGACAGGGAGAAATTCAGACTTAAAATGCTTGAGCTAGGGGTAAATGTCTGCAAAGGTGAAACAGCAACAAGTTTTCTGGAAGGAAAAGAAATTGCCCAGGAAATAGGCTTTCCACTTGTAATCAGGCCTTCATTCACCTTAGGAGGAACAGGAGGAGGATTTGTTAATACTCCTGCAGAATTTGATGAAGCCTTAACCAGAGGTTTGCATGCATCACCTATACATGAGGTTTTAGTGGAGCAAAGTATTCTGGGATGGAAAGAATATGAGCTGGAGTTATTAAGAGATAATATTGGGAACGTAATCATCATTTGCTCCATTGAAAATTTTGACCCGATGGGGATCCACACAGGAGACTCTATTACGGTTGCTCCTGCAATGACCCTACCTGATACCATTTACCAGCAAATGAGAGACCTTGCCATTAAAATGATGAATGGTATAGGACAATTTGCCGGGGGATGTAATGTTCAATTTGCAGTAAATCCGGATGATGATACTATTGTCGGAATCGAAATTAACCCGAGGGTTTCTAGATCTTCAGCTCTTGCTTCTAAAGCCACAGGATACCCGATTGCTAAGATTGCGGCTAAGCTTGCCATCGGATACAATCTGGATGAGTTAAAAAATGCCATTACAAAAACAACCAGTGCTTATTTTGAGCCTGCCCTTGATTATGTAATTGTAAAAATCCCAAGATGGAATTTTGATAAATTTAAAGGAGCAGACAGACATCTTGGCTTACAAATGAAGTCGGTAGGTGAAGCTATGGGTATAGGAAGAAATTTCCAGGAGGCCCTCCAAAAAGCATGTCAGTCCCTTGAAATAAAAAGAAATGGCATCGGTGCTGACGGAAAAGAATTAACAAGCCAGGAACAGGTTATTGAAAGTTTGGGAAATCCGAGCTGGAACAGATTATGGCATGTAAGAGACGCATTTGCAATGGGAATTCCTTTTAAAACCATTCATAAACTGACAAAAATAGATCCCTGGTTCCTTCACCAGATTGAAGAACTTGTAATGGTAGAAAAGGAGATTCAGAAATACACCATAGAAACTTTGCCTAAGGAATTACTGCATACAGCTAAGAAAAAAGGATATGCAGACAGGCAAATCGCCCACCTTCTGAAATGTCTTGAAAGTGAAGTTTACAAAAAAAGAAATGATTTCAATATTAATAGAGTATTCAAAGTAGTAGATACCTGCGCAGCAGAGTTTGAGGCGAAGACACCTTACTATTATTCAACATTTGAGGGAGAAAATGAATCAGTAAGCACCAATAAGAAGAAGATTGTAGTATTAGGATCGGGACCAAACAGGATAGGACAGGGCATCGAATTTGACTATTCCTGTGTTCATGGTGTTCTTGCAGCTAAGGAGTGTGGCTATGAAACTATCATGATCAATTGCAATCCGGAAACAGTGTCAACCGACTTTGACATATCTGATAAATTATATTTTGAGCCTGTTTTCTGGGAACACATTTACGACATCATTTTGCATGAGAAACCTGAAGGGGTAATCGTACAGTTAGGTGGACAGACAGCCCTAAAACTTGCTGAAAA
Source organism: Cytophagaceae bacterium (assembly GCA_046290815.1). GTDB lineage: Bacteria > Bacteroidota > Bacteroidia > Cytophagales > Cytophagaceae > JBKBUF01. The sequence continues at coordinate 92,226 of JBKBUF010000009.1, forward strand.
ATTAGACCGTTACGGGATTAAAATCATAGGAACCGATTTCAAGTCACTGGATCTTGCAGAGGACAGAGGTAGCTTTTCTACTTTATTAAAAGAAAACAATATTCCTTATCCAAAATTCGGAGTAATTCAAAATGCAGATGAAGCATTAGAATTGTGTAAAGAATTAAATTTCCCTTTACTGGTAAGACCTTCATACGTATTGGGAGGTCAGAGTATGAAAATTGTGATCAATGAAAAGGAATTGGAGCAGCATGTAGTAGACTTGTTAAAGGACATCCCTGACAACAGGGTGCTTCTTGACCATTTCCTGGAAAACGCCATTGAAGCGGAATCAGATTCAATTTGCGATGGGGAGGATGTTTATATTATTGGGATAATGGAACACATTGAGCCTGCAGGTATTCACTCAGGAGACTCCAATGCTGTGCTCCCTCCTTTCGACTTAAGCGAAAAAGTAATAAAGCAAATTGAAGATTATACAAGAACCATAGCTTTAGCACTAAATACAAAAGGATTATTGAATATACAGTTCGCGATCAAGGATGAAGTAGTATATGTAATAGAAGCTAATCCGAGAGCTTCCAGAACTGTTCCATTTATCTGCAAGGCTTACGACGAACCTTATGTAAACTATGCGACTAAAGTCATGCTAGGAGAAAAGAAAGTTAAGGATTTCAAATTCAACCCTAAGAAAAACGGATATGCCATTAAAATTCCCGTATTTTCATTCAATAAATTCCCGAATGTTAACAAGGAATTGGGGCCAGAGATGAAATCTACAGGTGAGGCAATTTATTTTATAAATGACCTTCAGGATGATTATTTTACAAAACTCTATTCTGAAAGGAACTTATATCTAAGCCGATAGTTTAATAAGGTATCTATGTTAAAATTTATTCTGACCTTTATATGCCTTTTTTTGCTTTTGCGATGGCTTGCAAAACCCTTGCTAAGGATAATGCTGCAGCGGATGGTTAAAAAGATGGTAAACCAGCAACAGGCATATTATCAAGGTAATCAACCTCCTCGCCGCCCTGACGGGAGCATTCATGTTGAGTATCAGAATAATACAGAAAATAAAACTAAGTCCGGCAAAAAGCCTTCCGATTATGAAGGGGAATATGTGGATTTTGAAGAGGTAAAATAAAAGGCTTAAAATGAGCATTTTCTAGATCAAAATACAACAAAAATGGCTCATTTTCAGGCGATTTGCTTGATTTGCCTGAATATAAAAAAGAAGTATATTTGTCATCAGGCTATTCGAAACTAGCCGCAGATTATTTGATAAGGAACAGATTTAATACAGAAAGAAGTATTAAAATCCACAAAAATATTAACACATAAAAGGAAGCCGGGATGTCTTGGTTTAAAAGAACAGAAAAAGGTATTCAGACACCTACCGAACTAAAAAAAGAGGTTCCTGATGGAATCTGGTATCAGTGTCCTGAATGCAAAAAAGTAATGCAATCGAGAGATCATGTATTAAATGCTTACACCTGCATTGATTGTAATTACCATTCAAGAATTGGATCTAAGGAATATTTTGAAATCCTTTTTGACAATGAGCAATTCCAGGAATTGGACGCTAATATTAGCTCTTCCGACCCTTTAGAATTCACCGACAGTCAACCATATCCTGACAGGATATCGGCTTCACAAAAAAAATCCGGGTTGAAAGACGCAGTAAGGAATGCCGTAGGTAAAATGAACGGTATTGAAATAGTTGTGAGCTGTATGGACTTCCGGTTTATTGGTGGCTCTATGGGTTCCGTAGTAGGGGAAAAAATCGGCAGAGCCATAGACTATGCCAGAACACATAAAATTCCATTCCTGATGATAAGCAAATCAGGAGGAGCCCGTATGATGGAGGCAGGTTTTTCTCTGATGCAAATGGCTAAAACTTCAGCAAAGCTTGCCTTGCTTGACCAGGAAAAAATTCCCTATATAAGTTTAATGACGGACCCTACTACAGGAGGTGTTACAGCATCTTATGCTATGTTAGGGGACTTCAATATTGCTGAACCAGGTTCATTAATAGGTTTCGCAGGCCCAAGGGTTGTTAGAGAAACTATCGGTAAAGATTTACCGGAAGGCTTCCAGACAGCAGAGTTTCTGCTCGAGCATGGGTTCCTTGACTTTATTGTTGACCGCAAAGATTTAAAGACCAAGATTACAGACCTTCTTTCAATGTTGGGAAGCAATCAACCCACAGGTAAAATCAACGGAAAGAAAAAGAGCAACAGCGGAAGCAACGGACAACATTGATTAATTAAGAATTAAGAATCAAGAATTATATATTGATATAAAAAAGCCCCGTAAAAACGGGGCTTTTTTATATCAATATATAATTCTTAATCTCTCCAATCGGGATATAAAACCTCAATAATTTCAAAAGGCACTGCATCCGGATATTTTAAATAATACTCTCTCCAGTCATATTCAGCATCAAAAGCCTTTCCTCCATGGAGAATAAAAGCTCCCGGAGCTAATCTTGGAGCCCTTAAATTGGTACAATCTTCTGCTTTCGGTTGATTAGCTGAAGGCTGATCTGAATACCAAATCCTGCATTGACCCACACCGGGAAATTCTGATTTGGCAACTTTGGTTGTTCTGGGTGGCTTTCCCGGAAAAGGATATGGAAATGGATCCGGCTCTTTAACCTCTTTAGCTGTTTCTATCTTTTTGGTTTCCGCTTCTTTTCCTTTTTTAGTATCAATACCTTCTGACTTTTTACTCTCTGTTTTCTTAGCGCCCTTTTTTTGTTCCTGAGCTTCTGCCTTGTTTGCTACAGCAAAGGCAGCAATAAAAATAAGTATCAAAAATTTTCTCATATAAAATAAAATTTAAAGCACTCAAAATTAATAAAAAAACCGGACCTAAAGTCCGGTTTTTGAAATTCATAACCTAAATATTTACGAATTGAAGCTTACAGCTTACCCATTACATTGATAGCATTCAAATCTTCAAATGCCTTTGTAAGCCTTGCAACAATTGATTTTTCACCTTCTCTTAACCAAACTCTTGGATCGTAGAATTTCTTATTTGGCTGATCTGCTCCTTTAGGATTTCCGATTTGCCCCTGAAGATACCCCTCATTTTTCTTATAATAATTAAGAATTCCTTCCCAACATGCCCACTGAAGGTCAGTATCAATATTCATTTTTACTGCACCATAGGAAATAGCTTCTCTGATTTCTTCCTGAGTAGAGCCTGAACCACCATGGAAAACAAAACTTACCGGAAGTTCTTCTGACTTATTATATTTCTTTCTGATATATTCCTGAGAGTTCTTTAGAATTTTTGGCTCAAGCTTCACACTTCCTGGTTTGTACACACCGTGAACATTACCAAACGCAGCAGCAACAGTGAATTTCGGGCTGATTTTATTTAGCTCCTCAAAAGCATAAGATACTTCTTCAGGCTGGGTATATAATTTAGAATTGTCAACACCGGAATTATCAACTCCATCTTCCTCTCCTCCTGTTACTCCAAGCTCAATTTCCAGTGTCATTCCCATCGCCTTCATTCTTTCAAGATATTTTGCGCATATCTCTATATTTTCATGCAAAGGCTCTTCAGATAGATCAAGCATGTGAGAAGAAAACAATGATTTTTTATTTGCCTTATAGAATGCCTCTCCGGCCTGAAGCATGCCATCTACCCATGGCAACAAATTTTTTGCTGCATGGTCTGTATGCAATATTACAGGCACTTCATATAATTCTGACAATTGATGCACATGATGTGCAGCAGAAATAGCTCCTGCTATTGAAGCCTGTTGTTTATCATTAGGAAGTGATTTACCCGCATAAAACTGAGCACCACCATTTGAAAGCTGAATAATTACAGGGGAGTTTACCGCTTTGGCTGTTTCTAAAACAGCATTAATGGAATTGGTTCCAACCACATTGATTGCCGGAAGGGCAAACTTATGTTTTTTAGCTGCTTCAAATACTTCTTGTACCTGGTCACCTACCAATACACCTTTCAGGGATTTAATCTTTTCAAGCATATAATTGAACTATTTTACGATTTTAAACTCCCAATATAAGAATTTTTAATCTTTTAAAGAACAAGCCTTAAGCTTTCCGACCATTTTTTTAGAATTTGTTGTCATTCGCCATTGTTGGATTTATAAACGGTCGCATGTATGGGAAAGGATAAAAAGGCTGCAGGGGGACAAACAGCTAAAAAAAAGAAAATCTTACATAATTCAACAGCAGTGGCTTCAATTTCCTATCTTAATAAAGAATCTTTTAAGGTTCCTTTAAGGGTTCAACCTACCAAAACTATCACCGTGGAAAACAGATTTGTCAGTCTTTTGGAAAAACATTTACCACAGGGCTCGGTATCTTACTGCTATAAAGTATGGTATGAAAATCCTTTTCATTTCCGACTCACCCGCAGGAGGGAAACAAAGCTGGGCGACTATCGGTTCGACCCGAAGACCAAGTCGCATACAATTACGTTAAATCATGATTTGAATCCATATTCTTTTCTTATTACCTATTTACATGAAGTTGCACATTTAAAAGCTCAGATAAGATACGGTGACAGAGTAAAACCACATGGTCCGGAATGGAAAGCTATATTTGCCAGCTTACTGTTACCATTATTTGAAAAGAAAGTAATACCTGCTTCAATAATAAAACCACTGAAAGAGTATACTGAAAACCCCAAAGCATCAAGCTGTGCAGACACAAATCTAATGATGGCACTCCGGGAATTTGATGATGATGGATTGATCTATCTTTCGGAGATAAAAATGGGTCATAAATTCAGGCTGGGAAGAAAAGTTTTTATTAAGGAAAAAATCAATCGCACGAGAGCTGTCTGTCGAGAAATAAAATCAGGCAGTAAATATTTGGTGTCCGAAGTAGCTCTTGTGGAAAAAATTGATCTCTAAACCAAAAAAAAGGACCTTTTCAGGTCCTTTTTTTTGGTTCTTTTAAATTCTTTTATTTTAATCCAGGAACTTTGATCTTATCCTTAAGATTTTTCTCAGCTTCTTTCTTCAAGCGTTCCTCTGCTTCTTTTTTTGCTTTCTCCTCAGCTTCTTTCTTTAGCTTTTCCTGTTCGGCTTTAAATCTTTCTTCAGCTTCCCTCTGTAGCCTTTCTGCTTCCTCTTTAGCTTTTTGAATTTCAGCATTGTTATTTAATTCTTCTTTGATCTTATTTTCCACAGCCGACTTCACTTGTTCCGTTGCTTGTTCCTTAACAGATGAGCTCGCAAGTGTTATTTTCGGATCTTTAGCTGTTCCTCCCACTTTCAAATCAAATTTTATATTCTGAGAAGTATTCTTATTTCCTGTAAACTGACCAATGGCGCTATTCACCGCTTCTCCGACAGCACCTGCAGGAACATCCATCTTCACCAGGTAATCAAGACCTCCATCCAAAATAGTTGACCCACCAATATTCATTTTTATGCCGGCAGCATTCAGATCAAATGGCTCTACTTTTAGCCTTCCATCTTCTATTTTAAATTTAACATTCACATTATTAATTCCCATTGGATCCAACCCTTTAGTTCCCGTCAACTTACTTATTCCCTGAAGAACATTGTTGCCTGCTATTTGTGCTTGTGGTATTTGTAGTACACCCGCGCCAAACATAGTGCTATATACCGGAGACATAGTTTTATCAAGATCGCTCTTTAAGGTAAGTTTGGCATTAACAGTTCCTTCCATGTTTTCAGCAACCGGAGCAAAAGTCTGAACGGTATTGAATGTCTTAAATGCTTCTTTAATCTGCATTTGCGAAATCTTCAAATCAAAATCAAATTTAGGCTGACTGATATTTTGTGTGTTATATGTACCATTAGTCACAAAATTACCTCCTACCAAATCAAATATAAGATTATCCAATTTTGCTATACCGTCTTTCATGATAACATTCCCCTTCACATTAGTCAGGTTCATATTATCATAAAGTACTTCTTTGATATCGGAAGCAAGAAGGAAATCAACGTCCTTCGGCACTTCAAAAACAGCAGTATCGGGAGCGGTATTGGCCGCCTGAACGGTTTCTTCTTCCTCAGTCATCCATTCATTCACGTCAAATTTTTTGGATTTAAAAGTCATCTTTCCTCTGATCACAGTATCACCGTGACCGAAAGCATACCCCATATAATTGGAAACATAGCCGGTAATATCTATATCACTTTTCCCCAGATATCCGGTCATATTATTAATTGTCATCTTGTCCGGAGTAAGGGCAAAGCTTGCATCTGTAAGGGTCATTCCCTGAGGAAAATCTTTGCTTATGTACTTAAGGTTCTTAACATCCATGGTACCGCTCGTAGAAGTTTTATCATATCTGCCGGCATCTATATCTGACATGACACCTTTAGTACTAATATCTGCCCCAATTCTTCCTGAGACAGTCATATCTTCAAGAGGGTATATTTTGGTCATTTTAGTCAGGTCAATAATACCTTTCAGACTAACATCATACGCTATGTTATCAAAGTTCTCAACAAAAGCTTTTGCCTGAAATGGTTCACCATCCAGCAACATGCTGAAATTTTCAAGTGTAGCTTTGGATGTCTTCATATCTCCGGAACTTTGAGCATTAGCGCTCAAATTGATATTTTCAAGTGCAGAAGGAAAATCCTTAGTCTTAACATATCCATTGGTTATACCTACTTTAGCATCCACCACAGGCATCAGATGAAGCGAATCACTGTAAAGACCTTTAGCTTTCACCTGCAATGCAAACAATCCCTTTAAAGTAGTACCATCGATAGGATAAAATTTGGTCACATCTTCCAGGTTAACTTTCGCAGCGATATCAGCATCGATTTTGTAAGGTCTCAAGCCTTCAACCAGGACTTTTGCATCAACGGGATTTTTACCCATTTCCATATGGAAATTTTTAACATTCAAAACGGTATTATCAATAATGCCATCTTTATTGTCTACCAGAATGTCTGCATTTACATTTGAAATAGCAGACGGAAGCTCAGGATACTGAAGCATTCCTTTATTGATCTTCAGATTAAGGGCAAATCCTGGAAGAGTGGTTGCAGACTGTGTACCTTTAATATGGCCATTAAAGGCAATAGAGCCTTCTGTCTTCAGCTTATCATAATCATTAGTAAAAATGGCAGGAATTAATGATATAAGATTTTTGAATTCAGTTTCCTTGGCATCATAAGTGATGTCGTAAATAATATTATCATCCTTCATGGCAAGGCTGCCGTCGATACCCATAGTGAAATTGTTAATTCTGAATTTATTCTCAAGGAATTTATATACAGAATTAGCAAGGTCCATATTCATGTTTACATTTGCCTCAAACTCATGCTTATCCAGGTATTTTACACCATCAAAAACGATAGTTGTCTGAGAAATAAGAGTTGATGTCTGCATGTCAAAGATATCCTTTGTAAGATCGCCTTTTCCTTTATGGTTAACTTTTCTTAATTCTGCATACATTGGAAGGGTCTGGTCATCATAAATTATCAGACCGTTTTCTATTTCCCATCCTTCGATTGCAATGTTAAACTCTGAAGGCTCAGATGGTTCTTTTTGTAATGTATCCTCCGGACTTGCAATAGCGATATCCCAACTCATCTTTCCGTTTTTAGCGATATAGGTTGCTATTACAGGCTGATTAAGGTAAATCTTTTTAAGCTTAATTTTATCTCCCTTAATTACACTCATTATATCAGCCGCAAACAACATCTCTTTAGCGGCAAAGAGCGTATCCCCTTTAAATTCCTCCTGCTTGCCAAGCATTGTAAAATCATTAATTCCGATAGTGATATTAGGAAAGTTTCTGAATACAGAAAGGCTCAGCTTATCTGTGTCATATATAATTTCCGCATTGATTGACTTTGCTAGTTCGGCATCAATCTTGGCTTTAATCTGATCTTTAAATAAAAAAGGAATCAGAGCTAAAGCTGCGATCAGGAATACAATTATTCCAAGGAAAATCAGAATACCTTTTTTCATAATTATCTAATTTGTTTCATAACTCCTTTTGAGATTATCTGCCTTTCCTTACAAATTGTCAGGATGGGGCCGACCATCTTCAATTACAGATGAGGTTCAAAGATTTATTTTGATTAACAAAAAACGAGCCTAAATATATAATTTTTTTAAATAGAAATATTCAGGGCATACCAGGTAAAAGGCAAAACGGTTCTGAAAAGTTCAGATTATAAGAATTGAGAAAAATAGGGATTTATGCTATGGATCTTACGGCAGCTTTATCCAAAGCATAAAATTCAGAAATAAGTGACTGAATCCTTTCAGTTTCAATCAAAAACCCATCATGCCCGTAAATTGAATCGATTTCTTTATAGATAGCATATGGAATATGTTCGCTTAAAAATATTTGTTCGGATACCGGAAAAAGGACATCGCTTTTTATTCCTATAACAAGTGTCTTTGCTTTTACAGAAGACAAGGCATTAACTACCCCATTCCTTCCACGGCCCACGTTATGGGAGTCCATCGCTTTAGAAAGGATAAGATAGGAGTGGCAATTGAATCTGTTTACAAGTTTTTCACCCTGGTACTGCTGATAGGAGCTTGATTTAAACTCGTCTGTCTTATTATAATCTTCTTCGGATTGTGAGCATTCGTAGGTATAATAATTTCTGTAAGACAGCAAAGCAATAGCTCTGGCAGCTTTCAGACCTTCCCTTCCTGCATCCACTCTTTCTTCTGTCCAGGTTGGATCCGCTTTAATTGCCATTCTCTGAGATTCATTGAAAGCTATACCCCAGGGAGAATGAAATGCATTTGTTGCAAGCAGGATCAAATTTAGAATAAGATCAGGTTGAATAATCGCCCACTCCAAGGCTTGCTGTCCGCCTAACGAGCCACCAATGCAAGTATGAATACTCTTAATTTTCAGATGATTCCTAAGGATTTCATGACACTCAACCATGTCCCTTATTGTCACTTGTGGAAAGGAGCCAAAGTAAGGCTTAGCTGTATCAGGATTTAATTCAATCGGGCCGGTTGTTCCATAACATGAACCAAGGATATTTGCACAGACTACAAAGTATTTAGAAGTATCAAAAATTTTACCAGCACCAATCATACCCTCCCACCAGGCACTTACATCTGAATTGGCTGTAAGAGCATGACATATCCAGATTACATTATCTCCTTGCTGATTCAGTTTTCCGGCAGCAGAATAATTAATCTTTAGCCCGCTTAATTTTTTGCCGGACTCAAGAATAAACTCACTCTTAGACTCAAATACAAAATTTTCCAATTCTTTTCCCTACGTTTTGACAGGTGCTAAACCAAATAAATTCCAACAGTTAAACAATTGCCTAAAGCGGGAAACAAATAAATCTGGCCAGAAAAGTACTGAGAATGTGAAATTCCGGATAACATTTTCATAGTAATTAATTTATATGCCCTAAACTACTTTAGGTAAGGATTTAGCACCTTATCAGTCAATAAGATAGGTTGCTAGAGGTTCACTGAGCCTTATCTCTCCCCTCTTCTTTATAAATCAATTACAACTGAGGTAATTGACTTTAGGAAGATTCAAAAATACAGCGGAAAAAAGTGAAAAACAAAAAAAATATGAAAATTATACCTTTATACCTACCTATCCTGTTTACAAAATGAAGCCAAATGGTATTAATAATAAACCATTGTCACATGCTCGCATTTTTTATATTTGTACTTATATTTTTAGCAGCCTGGCGTTTGGCTATGAAGAACTTTGCAAAAGAGAAGAAAGAAACCATCTCCTGATCTTTCGATTCTTCAGGAAGTTAATCATCGTTCATCATGCCGTCTGGTTCTCTGCAAAAATTTGTAGATAAAAGGTGAGGCTATAGCAATCACAGCTACCAGCATAGCGCCCTCAACCAGGTTTACTACTCCGGTGCCCATTCCGGCAGCAATAAGTAATGCTATTACGATTAATCCGATCACAAAATACACCTTGCTCATAAAACACTCCTTTATAAAAAAACCTGAACCGAAAAAAAAAGGTTGCACTATTTGTAAAGGATCACCTGATAACGGAAAGCCCATTTCCATTTAATGCTAACAGCGGAAAAACCTGAGTTTTGCAGCAACATCGAAAGCTCGTTTTTCTTAAAAGCCCTTAGTACAGATAAAGCAGCATCATATTTCACCATGTAGGATTTTGAAAAAAGAGAAGTAAGCCCCTTAATGGAATAATATGCTAATGGATGCCTGTGGATATCATTAACAATAACTGCTGTAGAAACCTGCCCTGACATTTGCCGGAAAAGTTCCGTCAATTGATCATTGGTAAAATGATGAAGAAAAAGTGTACAAAGCATAATATCAAAATTCATATTCCTGAACTCTTCTGAAAATATATCATGCTTGAATATTTCAATATTCTTATAATTGACGCAATTGTTCCTGGCATGGTTTACAACATAATCATTGGCGTCAATACCGGTAAGTTTTAAATTGATATTGGGATATCTGTCAGAAATTATTTTTAGCATTTCCGCACTTCCACAACCGAGGTCCGCAATCTTGACCGGATTAGCTTTACAACTTTGAATTACCTTATCAAGAGCTGAAATAGTTACGGCATTTCCCCCCAGCCATTTATTAATAAATTCCAGCTCTCGCAAAGTTTGACCCAGGACCTCACCCTCGAAATTGAGGTCATCCATGATCTCTTCATCATTAGATCTTAATGAAAAATTAATCATTGAGGAAGTATAGCGTATTGAGTTTTATTATCAGAATTTTGAATAGCAGGATTCAAGCAGGCAGAAAGCACTACTGATTCAATTGTAAGTCCTGGACCGAAAGCAAAGGCCATAATTTTCTTACCTTGAAGGTCAATGCCCCTATCAAGAATCTTTTTGAGTACAAAGAGAATGGAAGGAGAAGACATATTTCCATATTCTCTCAAAACCATATGACTGTGGGAGGTTTTGTCCTTTGGAATATCAAGCGCATCCTCCACTGCTTCTATAATTTTTTTTCCTCCTGGATGAATAGCAAAAAAACTAATTTCATCCATATTTATATTAGCTTTCTGCAGAGCGCCATAGGTAAGCTTAGAGATCCCACCTTCGATCATAGATGGAACATAAGAAGAAAGGGTCATTTCAAATCCAAAATTTGAAATTTGCCAGGCCATATCTCTTTTTCCCTGGAATACTATATCACAATGGAATACCTCAGGACAAAGACCAACATTAGTACTACTGGTATTTTCCATCAATACTGCTGCTGCACCATCGCTAAATATGGCGTTTGAAAGCAAATGATCCCAATCTTTGCTTTTTTGATAGTGAATGGTACACAGCTCCACACATACAATAAGCACTTTTGCATCCTGATCACTACGACAAATATTATCAGCTATTTTTAATGCATTGAATGCTGCGTAGCAGCCCATATAATTAATGCATGTCCTCTTTGTGGTGGAATTTAATCCCAGGTGCTCAACCAGGTCCAGATCTATACCCGGGGCATACATACCGGTACAACTTACGGTGATTAAATGGGTCACGGATTCATATTGAGATTCAGTGATACAATCCTTTACAGCATTAGCAGCAAGCTTAATGGCTTCCTTTCTGTACAGTTCCATACGAGTTGCAACCGTTGGAAAAGGTTCCATATCAGGAGTATTTGGAAAAAATTTATATTCTCCTCTTTCCAAACCGAAGTCCTCCAAAACAGAATATCGCTTAGAAATACCTGTAGCTCTGTACAAGGTAAATAACCTTTGTCTTTCTTCAGGATTCATGTTTACAGCATCAGCCATAAACTCTGCAATCTTCATTTGAGGAGTACAATAGGGAGGGTTTGCAAAACCTATGGAGGAAATAAAACTTTTCACCGGGTTTGAATTTAAATCAATCTACATGAAGCTAAGGTAGTCGGAACTATACCACAAACTAAACAAATTTTTATTATACTTGTTCCAATATTTGTTTTATGATAAAAAAATCCACCCTTCAGCATCTCAGAATTCCATTTTCTTTCTACCTGCTTCCATTTTTCCTTTTCGCAGTAAGCCAGTCAGAAAGAACCAATATACTCTATTTAATTTTATCTTTCATCATTATTCATTTCCTTTTTTACCCTGCCAGCAATGGGTATAACAGTTACTTTGACAAAGACGAAGAAAGTATAGGGGGGCTTGAGGCCCCTCCGCCGGTTGACAAACAGCTTTATTATGTATCTGTAAGCATGGAAGTTTTGGCGGTAATGCTAGGCTTCCTTATCAGTTCCGACTTCACACTAATGCTAATTGCTATCATTCTTGCCTCAAGGGCATATAGCCATCCATCAGTAAGGTTAAAAAAATACCCTGTAATAGGGTTATTAACTGTCGCCATATTCCAGGGATGCTGGACCTATCTGATGTCATATCTTGCAATTAACCAATTGAGTTTTCATCAGCTTGGAAAGACTGAGATTATTTTTCCTGCTGTATTATGTTTTTTAATATTGCTCGGGTCTTACCCTATGACACAAGTATATCAGCATGGAGAAGATGGCAGGCGCGGCGACATGACCATAAGCAGAATGTTGGGGATCAGAGGTACATTTTTATGGACAGGGATAATTTTTTCTATTGCTACAGCGGCTTTCATTTTTTTCTTTATAAATTATGAAAACACACTGGTAGCAATTGTTTTTCCTTTATTTCTCCTACCTACCCTAGTTTATTTTTTGCTATGGTTTAGAAGAGTTTTACAAAACACTTCTAATGCCGACTTTAAATCTACCATGCGTTTAAACTTTATTTCGGCAGTATGTTTTGTATGTTTTTTTACATGGTTGATTATCTATAAGAATTTTTAAAATTCTTTACCGTGGGTAAGGCTTACAATCTTATTGGTTAAGCCAGGAGATTTACCCAGCATCCGGATAGACATTTCGGTTAACCATTCCTTACCAAATAACTTTTGAATAATTCTGCCGGTCATCAATCTTCGTGCAAACAACTTATTCCATTGATCAGAATATTCACGCTCAAGAAGGGTTCTGCTTTCATTAATTCGGGGAAAATGTTTAATAATCAATTCAGATAAAATTTTAGTAGAATGAATGGCCATTGCCATTCCATTTCCGCACAAAGGAGTAATCATCCCGGCCGCATCACCGGACATCAGCACATGATTTTCTACGGCAGTTTTGGGAGAAAAAGAGATTTCATTAATTACCTCCGGTTTTTCATAGAGGAAATCTGAATTTTTAAAAATATAATCCAGATTTTTATTAACGGACAAAATTTCATTTTCCAAAGCAGGTATATCTCCTGCTGACTTAAGATTTTCTCTGGTTGTCATATAGCACAAACAAAATTTCTGATCTTCGACCATAGACATACCACAATATCCATCCCGAAAATTATGCAAAGAGATTAAGTCAGCAGGGGCATCTGTTTTAATATGATATTTTACTGCCACATAGGGAGATCGTTTATAAAAGAAAGACCGATTCATATGCCTGTCAAGATTAGATCTTTTCCCAAAAGACCCTATGACAATTTTCGAATTTAAATCTTCAGAATTACCGGCCAAAACCCTGAATTGATCTTTTTGGTAAATAACATCCTGCACCTGGGTATTTAGCAGAAATGTAACACCATACTTAATAGCCAGCTGAAACAAATAATTATCCAATGTAAACCTGCTTACACCGAATCCACCCAGATCTAAAATAGTATTTATTTCAGCCCCTAAAGGAGAAGTAACTTTAAGTCTGTTAATTTTAGACGGATTAAGAGATTGAATATCCACATCTATGCTATTCAAAAAAGGAAGCACCTCATTGGAAATATATTCTCCGCAAACACGATGGAAAGGGTATGATTTTTTTTCAATTAAAGTAACCGTCAAACCAGCCCTTGAGAGGCAAATGCTATTTACCAATCCTGATAGTCCGCCGCCAATTATGATGATGTCTTGCAACTGCTTTAGCTTATTCTGTAAAAATAATTAAAAATTAATATCTTTATCAGGGAACAAAGCCCGGGATGAAATAATTACAACTTAAACAGGAATTTATGGCACTTGCATTTAAAGAATGGTCTTTTATAGTTGAAGCATTAGGCAAAGGCTATCAAAATATCATTTTAAGAAAAGGTGGCATCCAGGAAGATGGGAATGGCTTTGAAGTTAAAGGAAATAAATTTTTGTTATTTCCTACCTTATTTCATCAGGCTGATCAACATGTAAAATCTAAATGGTTTAAAGATTTTCAGCCGGATAAATTCCATACAGCAAATAACAAAATCATTATTTCATATTTTGCAGAGATCCCCGATACAAAAATTATTACCGACTGGCAAATACTGGAAAAATTATTCCCTTATCATGCATGGGAAGAAGGAATAATTAAGGAAAGGTTTAACAGATGGGAGAAACAGGTACATCTGCTCATAGTTCAAACCTATCAAATGCAACAACCATTAATAATTGAAAATTTGCCTGAATATTCCGGATGTAAATCCTGGATTGATATAAAAGAAGAAGTTACATTGGATGGCCAACCTGTAAAAAATTTAAATATTAAATAATCATTTTAAGAGAATTTAGTTTTCAGCATTAAATCCCATAAAACTATACCAATACTTACAGAAACATTGAATGAATGTTTAGTCCCCAATTGAGGGATCTCTATTGCACAATCTGAAAGTCCTATCACCTCGTCCTGCACTCCGAATACTTCATTTCCAAATACCATAGCATACTTTTTCTCCTTTTCAGGGATAAATTTTTGCAACATTACACTACTATCAGTTTGTTCAAGTGACAGTATTCGGTAGCCTTCGCTTTTAAGCTTTTTTACTGCATCGACAGGATTTTCGAAATATTCCCAGGCAACAGCATCTTCTGCTCCCAGTGCACTTTTGTGTATTTCTCTATGCGGAGGTGTGGCAGTAACGCCACACAAAAATATTTTCTCAAGCAGGAAAGCATCTGCAGTTCTGAAAGCAGAACCTACATTATGCATACTTCTGATATTATCCAACACTAATACAACCGGCATTTTTTCTGTAGATTTAAATTCTTCAACACTCATTCTGTTGAGCTCTTCAAGTTTTAGCTTCCTCATAGTTCAAATATCAAATTGAAATTACAGGCATAAATTTCCGTAAAAATAGTGTTGAAAACAATCCACAATAACATGCTGTGTATGAGAGCAGAAAAAACTTATTCACATCTTCCGACAGAATTTCTGATTTCACTACGAATGCTGTATTTTTATAATTGGTAAAAATTAAAAATCTCGTATTCGCAGGCAATTTCCTTAATCATATTTTGTGTCAGACGTAAAACAAACCACCGAAACTCCATTAATGAAGCAGTATTATGCCATAAAGGCAAAATACCCCGGAGCATTATTGCTATTTCGAGTGGGAGACTTTTATGAAACTTTCGGAGAAGATGCTATAAAAGCCAGTCGGATCCTGGAGATTACCCTCACCAAAAGGGGCAACGGGACGGCTTCGGAAATTGCACTCGCGGGCTTCCCTCATCATTCACTGGACACTTATTTGCCACGCCTGGTAAGAGCAGGACAAAGAGTTGCAATTTGCGATCAGCTGGAAGATCCTAAATCTGTCAAAGGTATTGTTAAGAGAGGGGTGACAGAACTTGTTACTCCGGGAGTGTCTTACAATGACCATGTACTTGAAGTCAAGAGAAACAACTATCTGGCCTCTGTTTACCTGCAAAAAGAAAAAACAGGTATTTCATTTCTTGATATTTCCACCGGAGAATTTTTAGTATCACAGGGTGATCAGAACTACATAGACAAACTCTTACAAAGCTTTAATCCTTCAGAAGTCATTTACTCTAAAGGTAGAAAGCAGGAGTTTGAGCAGTACTTTGGCGACAGGTACAATACCTACTGCATTGATGACTGGGTTTACAATTTTGATTACGGATACGAAAAGCTTACAGAGCACTTCGGCACCGCCAGTCTTAAAGGATTTGGGGTAGAAAGTCTTCAGGAAGGGATAGTTGCTGCAGGAGCCATATTGTTTTACCTAGCAGAAACAGAACACAAGGAAACCAAACACATTGTAAATCTTTCAAGGATAGAAGAAGAAAAATATGTCTGGCTGGATAAATTTACTATCAGGAATCTGGAATTGGTAATTGCCCAACATCCGGAAGCAGTGCCTTTAATTCAGGTACTGGACCATACACTTACCCCTATGGGAGGAAGGCTGCTTAAAAAATGGATGTTGCTGCCTTTAAAAGAAAAGACTCCCATTGAGGAAAGGCTTAACACGGTAGAGGAACTGGTAAAAGACGAAGATCTCCTTCAGGCAATTCTAAATGACCTTAAGCAAATTGGAGATATAGAAAGGCTTATTTCAAAGGTAGCGGTAAGAAGAGTTAATCCTCGTGAACTGCTACAACTCAAAAGAGCCCTTGAACACACTAAACCGATAAAGAATTTACTGGCCTCTACCAGTCATCCAACCCTTAAAAAACTTGCTGAACAAATAAATACCTGCGACCTGCTGGTAGAAAAAATCAGCAATGAACTTAGAAATGATCCTCCGATTGTAACCAATCAGGGAGGAATTATAAGGGACGGGATTCATACTGAGCTGGACGAACTGAGAAAGATTGCCTTTTCAGGCAAGGATTATCTGATACAGATTCAGCAAAGGGAAATAGAAAGAACAGGAATATCTTCACTTAAAATTGCCTATAACAAAGTTTTCGGATATTACCTTGAAGTAACAAATGTTCACAAAAACAAAGTCCCTTCCGATTGGATCAGGAAGCAGACATTGGTAAATGCCGAAAGATACATAACCGAAGAATTAAAAAATTATGAAGAAAAAATACTTACGGCCGAAGATAAAATAAGTCAGATAGAGCAAAAGCTTTTTAATGATCTGATACTTTTTGCTGAAGATTATGTATTACCTGTACAGCAAAATGCGAAAGCTTTAGCCAACATAGATTGCCTTGCCTCATTTGCACAGGCAGCCATTTCTAATAATTATTGCAAACCTCTCATTACCGAAAGCAAGGGCGTTGATATAAAAGAAGGAAGGCATCCGGTAATTGAACAGCAACTTCCTGTAGGAGAAAAATATATTCCGAATGATATATTTTTAGATGACAGCAGCAGGCAAATCATAATTATCACCGGGCCTAACATGGCCGGAAAATCAGCCTTACTAAGACAAACAGCGTTAATTGTTCTGATGGCTCAAATGGGCTGTTTTGTACCTGCCAGTTCCGCAGAAATCGGAATAGTGGACAAAGTGTTTACCAGAGTAGGGGCCTCTGATAATCTATCAAAAGGAGAATCCACCTTTATGGTAGAAATGAATGAAACTGCCAGCATATTAAACAACCTGAGTGAAAGAAGTCTGGTATTGATGGACGAGATAGGCAGGGGCACCAGCACCTATGATGGTATATCCATAGCATGGTCAATTGTAGAATATCTTCATAATCATCCTAAATGTAAAGCAAAGACACTTTTTGCAACACATTATCATGAATTAAACCAACTGGAAGAAGACTTCCCTCGTATAAAGAATTTCAATGTTTCAGTGAAAGAAGTTGGAAACAAGGTTGTTTTTATGAGAAAGCTGAAAGAAGGAGGCAGTGAGCACAGCTTTGGCATACATGTTGCGCAGATGGCAGGTATACCGAATCAGGTGGTTTTAAGGGCGCATGAGATTATGCATCACCTTGAGAAAGACAAAAGCAGGGGTAAGAACAGGGAAAAAATGCAGGAAATTCCAAAAAACAATTTTCAGCTCCAGCTATTTGAACCATCTGATCCTAATCTGGAAAAGATAAGAGAATTGATTCAGCAACTTGACATCAATTCAATTTCACCGGTAGAAGCATTGTTAAAGCTAAATGAATTGAAAATCCTGCTTTCGGAAAAAGGGGAAAAGATTAAGAATTAAGAATTAAGAATTAAGAATTAAGAATTAAGAATTAAGAATTACGTATAAACAAAACTAAAACAGTTATGAAAACTAAAGTTATTTTCTTTTTATTCTTCGGAGCACTATTCTTTTCTATTCCATCATTCGCACAGACACATCAGGAGATTTCCAAACTTGACAAAGAACTGGATTTAAAACTTGATACAGCAGCAAAATATATGATTTTGTATATTTTAACAGGAAAGGAAGAAGCTTATGATAAATCTCAGGAAGTAATCAATGAGTGCGAGCAAATGAATGATAAACTGGCAGGAATGCTAAAAAATGCCAAAGGCTTATCAGCTCAGGCGGAAGCTGAATCTGTTGAAGAAAATAAAGAAGAAATTAAAGCTTACAGAGACCCTAAGGTGAAAGCTGATGTATCTTCTGCAACAGATAAAGACAAAACTCTCAAGGTTAAATTCAAGCATGTCACTTATGATGTTAGCCCGGCACAAAAGAAGAGGTATGAGCAGTTTTCTATTTACCTTCCTAAAAATTAATTCGATTAAATTTCCCGTTTTTTAAAACCCCTTTATTAAGGGGTTTTTTATTTTATAGCCCCGGCAAAATCACTACTTTTACTTTCTAAAACATAAGGCCACATGAAAAATGTCTTTGAAGCAGGCGTAGCATCTGAACTGATCGGAAGAATAAATAATCTTAATGCGGAATCAAAACCACAATGGGGTAAAATGACTGTTGGGCAGATGTTGGCACACTGCAATGTAGCCTATGTACAGGAATTTGAAACTAAATTTAAAAAACCAAATGGTATTGTGCGATTCCTACTGAGGATATTTATAAAAGATATGGTTACTAATGAGGTTCCCTTCAAACCAAATAAAATCACTTCAAAAAATTTCCGAATAAAGGAAGATAAAAACTTCTCCAAAGAAAAAGAAAAGCTAATCGCTTTTATAAACAAAACTCAACTGCTTGGAGAAAATCATTTCGACAACAGAGAGTCATTTTCATTTGGAAAACTTACTAAACAAGAGTGGAGCAACATGTTTTATAAACATCTGGACCACCACCTGAAGCAGTTCGGTGTCTAAATCAAAGCTGAATCAACTTCGTAAAAACATATAAAGCAGATATCAGACCGATTATGGCCGACTTATAATTCCTAATGGCATATTTCCCGCAGTATATATCAAAGAGCTTCTACCCGAAAAAACTACTTTTTCACCTTTAAGCAAAGACCTGCATAATTCATATACCTCCTGCACTGATATTAATTTCATACACTGATTATTCCCTTTGCATGGCGGCATCACGAAGTCATGCACACAAGGACTGCAATAAACTTTTTTATAAATGTTGTACGCATTAACCTGCAGCCCATATTGCTCAGGAGAGCAGGGGCCAAATAGCGAAACGCATTTCACTTTCATGGCATAAGCTATATGCATAGGCCCTGAATCATTGGTTACCATTAACATGCAATGTCTTATGATAACCAGCAATTCTTCAAGAGTGGTTTTTCCTGCAAGATTAATTACTGGCAGTCCTTTAACATTATCCTCTATGCCTTTAACATATCCCATTTCATTTTTCCCTCCTATTAATACCAACGTGTATTCGGGAAAATCATGATTGATTTTTGGGATTAACTCCTGAAATTTTTCTTTGTCCCATCTCCTTTCAAGTCTGAGATCTGAGCAGTTTGGATTAATAATAATATACTTGTCCTTTTCAAGCCCAAAACCCTCCAATTGATCATTTTCATTTAAACCATCAAAGGAATATAAATCGACATGTCCATCATCAATATTTAGCAACCTGCCCATTTGAAGATATGTATTTGCTATAGGGCTGTAAAGATTGAAAAACATCATATGGGTATACATACCTAAACGATACTGAGAGGAACGAAGAAAATATCCCAACCTGTTTTTGGAAAGACTCAGGCAGGCCATTATGCTGCTGAAGTCAGAATAAATTTCTAAGTCAATGTAAACATCAGACCTTAACTTCCATAAGGAGAAAATGAAGCGGGGAAAGTTTTGCATGAAACTTAAAACCGAACCCGAATCAAGCAAAATCAACTCATCAATAAGAGGTATATTTTTTAACAGGGCTGCATTTTCTTTTCCTGAAACAAAAACCAGTTTACAGCCCGGGTATTTTTCTTTTATTTTCTTCATTAAGGGAGTTGCCTGCACAATACTACCCAGTCCTTTGTACTTGCAAATAGTAATAGTCTTAAACTCTTTATCCAGGGAATGATCTATTCTTAAAATTTTACCAAATAGCCTAACCACGAAATTAAGAATCAATGCTGCAGGATAGCATACTGTTTTATCTAAAAATATTTTAGTGGTTAGTTTCAATTCAAGCTATTTTTTGTAATACTACAGTAAACTCCCCCAGGTAAAAACCCAAGGGCTTCTTTTTAAGAGCTGCCGGCAAGGCCATCTCAGCAATACCTGCCAAAGGAGACAATAAAGGGTGTTTATATATTTTAAATTGGTTACAAATATATTCTATTGACAATTTCTTCTGAGACTTACTTCCTTCAAGCACTTTAAGTCCTGCCTGTTCAGCAGCAATTTTAATATTATCTAAATTGAAATAAAAAAAGTGCTCCAGCTTATAGTGAGTCCATTTACGGCCCATAAGTTTATTGGAAAGGGAGCTTGTGTTGGGAGTGGTAATAACAATTATTCCATTTTCCTTAAGCAGAGCTTTGGCCCTTTTTAAAAGATCTACCGGATCATATACGTGTTCGATCAGATCAAACATAGTAATCACTTCCATAGGCTCAGGAAATTTAGCCTCTTCCAGGACTCCATTAAATATCTTATCTTTTCCAAACTTTTGCGCGGCAAGCCTGGCGGAGTATTCTGAAATTTCTATCCCAAAAGGATTAAATCCTTTATCTCTTGCCACTTCAAGAAAGAATCCATTGGCACAGCCAATGTCTAATATATTTCCACCTGATTTATACTTTTGAATTAATTTTATACGCAATTCAAAAGTACTTTTCTTTACCCTTTCGAGCCCGGCATACAATTGTTCCTGATCAAGACCCCAGGACTTGTAATAATCTTTGCTATACAATCGGATTAATTCATCTTTTTCCAATACAGGATGAAGATACTGAAGCCCGCATGCATTGCATTTCCAGATATTCCTTTGATCAGAAAACGGGAACAAAATACTTCCGTTAACATGTCCGCAAACCTTACATTCCATCTAATCTCCTTTCAGAAGTTGAATCTTATTAACTTTTACCCCTTCAACAGGTCCGCCTTCATTATTAAATACCAGCTTTATCCATTCGTTATCGAATGCAAACCAATTATACTGCATACTGGATCGGATCATATAGTGCTGATCACCATCTTTTTTTTCCAGTACAAAAGTATATCCACCCTTTTCCGATTCACCATTTCCATAAGTAATTGTGCACTGATATTGATTAACGACATCAGGAACAGTCAAGTCAAGCTTTACATAATTTCCTGAACTTTTGTCGAAACCTGGCAACTGATAAATATTTGATGAAGCAGGGTCCCAATTATGAAGCACATCGGCAGCAGAATATTTTTTATCAAAATTAGCCCAAATAAAGGGCAAATATCTAAGGTTAAAAATACCACTGAAATTTTTACATACATTTAACCCTTCGTCAGAGTGAAGTTCAATATCTTTTCTTAGCCATACATTGTAACCGTCCATCATTGAATATGGTCTGTAGTTCTGAAAAATAAATTCAGCCAATCTATAATGTCTTACAGTATTTGGAACCTGGTCAACATTATCCCAAAAGCCATTCGATTCATGAGAAAAAATAACCGCAACTGTGTTATTCATTCTGATCTGTTCAATACTTTTATCCTGGAGGTAATCGTCATGGACAGTAAGCAAGGTTTGGTTAAAATAAACCGGCACTTTCCTTTCTGTAAAAAAGTACATCATGGGAGTATTTGAAAAATCAAAAAATGTACTTTGTTTGTTCGGGAAATTCTTATCCAGGAATTGCTTAAGTTCGGGAAAGTAACTTTTATTTCCTTGACCCTGATTAGTGGCCCTGCTTATTTTCTCCGAAAAACTAAGCTTTTCCGGAAATTTTTGAAACTTCAAAATTGCCGCCTCTAATA
Source organism: Cytophagaceae bacterium (assembly GCA_046290815.1). GTDB lineage: Bacteria > Bacteroidota > Bacteroidia > Cytophagales > Cytophagaceae > JBKBUF01. Next base: position 114,245 of record JBKBUF010000009.1, read on the forward strand.
ATCCTGAGGAATTTCTGACAGGGGGAATTGCAAAAAAATAAGGAACAACTATCAGGAGAGAGGTCATCAATGCCAGGCTGATGAAATTATTTATTTCATCCTTTAATAAGAGATATACGGAAAGGGGAATTATCAAATAAATGTATGCATTGAAATAGTTATCCGTACCCTCAATCAGACTATGTCTTAAGGTTCCTCTTTGAAAGTTAGCAAGGTAATATATGATCATAAAAATGATACATATGAACAGAGCTCTGTTTTCAGAATAATACCTTGAAATGTTATAGAGAAAATAAACCAATATAAGTATAGCTATAGAAGGAAATACAAAATAATGTATCATAAAAGCTGGACCTCTGTCATATGCTATATCAGTATAGCCATAGGTTTGCGCAGAATCCAGGTAATGCAATGCCTGAAGCATATTATCGATAACTGGAACCCCTTTAACCCAGCAAATTAATAAGGCAGGAATACAGAAAAATAATATGCCCGCGAGTGCACCTTTAATGAGCGATCCCGGGTTAAAATTTTCTTTCTGAAGGTAACTTATAACCAAAAAAGTTACAAGGGAGGCATATAATGAAGAAAGACCAATTTCAATTTTGTAAAGAAATAAGGCCCCAACAACGACAGTTACCATAAAATAATTCTTAAAACTGCGCTCAGAAAAAAGCCTTAATAAGAAAAAAATCGCAATTAAAGAAAAGCTCACATTATGGTGTACGAAAATTTTTGGCATCAAAAGAACCAAAGCGAATGCATAATAAGGATTAATCACCTTTGAGAAAGCAATAAAAATTAATACTGAAGCTATAACCTTTAAAAAGAAGTCATATAAAAACATGTCAGCCCCGATGTGCCCGTTCAGAAACACATAAACGAAATTGGGTATCAATTCCTGAAACATATGGCTGTTGAAACTTTCAAGCAGCGGAATTTCATTCCATAAAAAAAATCTCTGTACTCCTAAGGCAGGGTTTGCCTTTTCAAAAAGCTCTCCGCTATAATCATAAAACGGTTCATAAAGGACAAATGAAGCTATACCAAAAATTAATACCGGTAAATAAAAGCTTACCAACCTTGAATTTAATTTCTGTTGACTAAGCTTATCAGGTTTCATCCTAATAAAAAGAAAAAAAGAAATACACGCAGAGACAATAAGCAAAAAAAGAAAAACAGAAAATGATGAATTTAAATATATCTCCCGTTGATTCATTATCAGGTAAATTTCCCTGCTGAGAGTCACAAAAAAAGGAATAAAAACCAAAGGAGCAGAAGCAGCGAATAGTTTTGCTTTAAGTTCGAATGAAGAAATAAATGCAAATGTTATTACAGACAAATAGAAAACCGGAAGGAAAAGTTGCAGAAATTCGAGACCTTGAATTACATCAAACTCTTTGAGCAAAATATTCAATAGGAATGTCAGCACAAAGGAAATAACCAGACAATAAAACCACGATAAGGCACTAAAAATAACATCTGGTTTAGCTTTCTTTATAAGACTAACCATGATGGGCAAAGGCAATAACCATACCATCAACTGATAACTGCTTATTGTGTTATAGCCTAAAAAGCCAAATATAATCAAGAACGACCCCGCGAAAGAAACAATTTCAAGAACATTTCCCTCAACAATTGTCAGAAGTCGGGAAAAAATCCTGCCTGACAAATATTTAATAAGGATGAAAACAAATGAAAATATAGCAATGGCTTTGTAAAAGAACCTCACCCTATAAGAAATATCAATTTTTTCCAAAGTGGCAATACCAATCATCCTTTTATCAAAAGACAACAGTTCATGATTGTAATTATTACACAAGACAAGCAGAGCTAAAGTCGCAATGAAAAATGAAAAGAGAGAGGAGTTATTTGATGATTTATCAAATGCAGTTTCATCAGTCATATAGGATAGGAAATATAATAATGAGTAAAATGCATTGCACTTCTATTCTGAAATGCAATGCATAAAAATAGGGCTTTATAACCTTCTGAACATATCTTTAATATCATTCAGTGTAAGCTTTTCCTTCCAGTCCAGTCCGATTGCATGCTTCCACATATGATCCAATTTATAAGAGACTTCTGCCATCTGGGTAATTTCATCCTCTGTCCATCCTTTAGCCAGATTTTGAGGAAGAGTCACCTTGTGTTTTTTAACCATCTCTTTGAATTCAGCCACAGCATCGCCGTAAAACTCCTGAAGGTTGTTAAAAGCAAGACAATTGGCATACCCATGTCTTAGTCCGAATACAAATGACAAACCATAGGATAATGCATGGCAAGCTCCTACTTCTGAATATGTCAGACTTAATCCACCCATAAGAGAAGCGACCATTAATTTTTCATCATTTATAGCAGTCTGGCCGCAACCCTCTCTGATAAATACATCTCTGCATAATTCAAGTGATTGCTGTGCATAGGCTGTACTGAACACGTTTTTATACATCCCGCATTCAGATTCTATACAATGGATATAAGTATCCATTCCGGTATAAAACCATTGATCCGTGGGAACATCTGCCACCAGATCCGGATCCAAAACAATTTGATTGAAAGGAGTCCATTCACATTTTAATCCCAGCTTTTTCTCCGGACCGGTAACAACTGCAGTAGTAGAAACCTCTGCGCCGGTACCTGCAAGTGTAGGTACCCCCACATGATAAATTCCGGGATTCTTAACAAGATTGAGACCTTGATACAGTTGGGATGATCCTTCATTGGTGAACATTAAAGAACTTGCTTTAGCAATATCCATAATGCTTCCCCCTCCTATACCAATTACTCCTGAAGGAATTCCTTTCGAAGATTTTACTGTGTCACGCACATAATCAATTTGATCTGTTGTAGGTTCGTATTCATCAACATTAATGTACATGACTACATCTTCCGGCCTGGTTTTAATTCTTTTCGCCAGCGGTTTGTTCTCAAAATATTTATCGACAATAAAAAGCATAAACTTATCATTGTCATTTCTTTTTTCATTTATTATTTCTTCCAACTGGTTGAAAGCACCACGTCCGTAAACAACCTTGTCAACGTTTCTGAAATTCTTATGCATTTTGTAAACTCTTTACTACTTTATTGATTGATGAAACCATTTTATCTGCTAATTGCGCAAGTTGTTCTTCAGTCCAGGTGCAACGAATACCGAAAGAAATCAGTCTTCCAATTACTTCCTGTGACTTCGGCAACTGCAGGTTATGATAATCCTGTGGTGCGCCCAATTTATTTATCGGCAAAGGACCCGCTGTTTTCAGGTTTTTCAAATGATCCCATTGATTTATGAAATGGTAGTTATTTAAAAACCAATAGTTTGCTCCTGCAATACCATCTTCTGCAAATTGCTTTACAACCTGCTGAGCTGTTTTAGTATCAGGCAGGAAGAAATTCAGGAAGGTTGCTGAATCGCCCTCAGGATCGGGCATAGGCCTGAATGTTACAGAGGGTATTTCTGATAACCTTTTTTTCAGATAAGCTTTATTCTTTCTGTTCTGTGAGCGAATGTATTCTGCCTTTCTTGTCTGAGCCAAACCAACTGCTGCATTCAATTCACCCAGACGGAAGTTTAATCCTAAAATCGGATGTGGTTCCATTCCCCGGTTATTCCCTTCATGATTATGTCCATGATCGGAGAAGCAATCTGCAATTTTAAAAGCATCTTCTGAATTGGTAATAAATAAACCTGCTTCCCCACCTGTAGTAAGCTTAAAGAAGTCCATAGAGATACCTCCGGCTACTCCGAATAATCCTACATGCTTTCCTTTGTAGGTTGCACCCAGAGCCTGTCCTGCATCTTCAACAAGTATCAGATTATGCTCTTTGCATACAGCCTGTATAGCATCCATATCTGCAGCTGCACCACACATATGTACGACAAGCACTGCTTTGGTCTTAGAACTAACCGCCCTTTTTATACCTTCTGCGCTTAAACAAAGGTTTTCATCAATTTCGGCAAATACAGGTAGTGCACCTGCAAAAAGCACCGCTTCGATACTGGCAATAAAAGTAAAAGGGGGAACAATCACTTCATCGCCATATCCAATTCCTGCAGCAGCAAGCACACACTGCACTGCGGCCGTACCACTGGAAATAGCATGAACATACTTAGCTCCTGTAAATTTTTTAACTTCTGCTTCAAGTTCTCTGGTCTTCCACATTCCCTTACGCATATCATCGTGTCCGTAACGGAAAAGTGCTCCTGTACCAAGCACATCCATTACTTCTTTTCTTTCTTCATCTCCGAATAATTCTGTTCCGGGCATAGTATTATGGTTTTAAAAGTTATAATTCAATTAATGAAATTTGAAAAAATTTAAACCGGCATATTGTCATTTTCAGGCAAAATTCGGTCAGGATTTAGCAGTCAAATTTCTGGTTTTAATAAATTAGCATTAAAATTACAGATATTTATCGAATAATATTTAATGGACGGATCTATTTAAAATGAATAAAAAGGAATTTTTGGGAATTATACCCGCCAGATACGGGTCTTCAAGGCTTGAAGGAAAGCCATTACTTGACATTGCCGGCAAAACAATGATCCGCAGAGTGTATGAATTATGTTCAGAGGTATTCACTCATTTGTATGTAGCTACCGATGATGAGAGGATTGTAAATGAGGTAAAATCTTTTGGTGGAAAATATGTAATGACCTCGATTGACCATACAAATGGAACATCAAGGTGCCTGGAAGCCTCAGAAAAGATTTTTCAGATTGAAAAAAGGACTTATGATGCAATTATAAATATCCAGGGAGATGAACCCCTGATTGATCCGGGACAATTGCGTGATATCCTGAAATGCTTTGAGGACAATGCCACAGAAATGGCCACATTGGTAATACCTGTTACCGACCCCAATGACCTCGAAAATGAAAGTGAGGTATTTGTAACCATGGATAAAAACAAGTATGCTTTATACTTCAGCAGGTCTGTAATACCATATGTAAGAGGTATAAAAAGGAAAGAATGGCTACAACATGCTACTATCTATAAACATCTTGGATTGTATGGATATACTATTAACGCATTAAAAGAATTTTCCAGCCTTCCGGTGTCATTCCTTGAAAAAACAGAATCCCTTGAACAAAACAGGTGGATAGAAGCCGGTAAAAAAATCAAAGTGGGGGTAACCAGATTCGACAGTATTCCGGTGGATACAGCTGAAGATCTTGAACGGGTAAGGAAAATTATAGGGCAAAAAGAAGGAAAGTAAAAGACGGTTGAATATTAGGACTTTAAAATAACTACATACAGCAAGTCCAAATCTTACCAATCTTTTTCATGGCTGTCGTTTGGATTATTTCATTTTTTATACTAAATTATTCTACTTTTTGTACAAAGGTAATATCAATAACCCTCTGACTTTTTAATTTTTTTTACAATTTAAAAAACTATGGAATTTAACGAATACCAACAACAATCTGGCAATCAGAATATTATAAGCACGATTGAGAAGTTAAAGAGTAAATACGAGGTTAAACTTATCGACCTTGAAAAGGAAAGTTATTTTTCAGACTTAAATATCTTCCTTAGAAGCTTTCAGTTGTTAAACCATTATCATGAATTTGATATTGTAAACATTCTGAATCTTAACCCGGGTAACGACGATATAAAAATCATTAATGCCCATGTATCATTTTTCGGATTTGAAAGCAAAGGAAAAACCAGTGCCTTTGGTGATAATCTGACATTAGGCTATCTGAATCTTCCGATAGATTTTGGTCATGTACTTATGACCCCTGAAACATTTACAGACAAGGTAATAGATTTCTTTACCAGGAGGGAAATTGACTTTGAAGAAAATAAAGAATTCAGCGATAAATTTTATCTGATAGGCACAAACAAAGAGTTGTTAAAAACCAAAATCAATAGAGGGATACAAGAAGTGTTGGTCAATTACCCGGACATTCATATTGAAATTATAGGAAGAAAACTAATTGCATTGTTTCCTGAAAAAATGAATGACCATGAAGGAATGCTTGCTTTGGCCCTTATCCTTGAAACCATAAAAAAAGAAATTCAGTCAGATTCTGCGGAATAGGCAGATTTTAATTTGATTTGAGTAATTTCTTCCAGGTACCTTTTTCCAGATTGTATTTGATTGTCCCTCGAAGGGACTTCCACCAGTATTTATTTATTTCAACGGCAAAGGAAGGTTGCATATAGCAATTGATAGTGCAGCCTTCACATTCCGGAAGCCTTCCCTCTGTTGCTATCAGTTGTTTAATTTTTGAGGAATTATATAGTTCAAATAGTTTTCCTTCGATAGGAAACTGTTCAACACCTAAATGGTAACAGGGTAACACTAATTTATTTTCGGGAGAAATTACAATAGTTGTTGAAGCCGCTTTACACACCGGTCCATGGATATGGTTTCCTCCATCGATTCTTAAATCGATAAAAGACTCATTTAAGTAAACCAGTTTCTTTCTGCCCCATTTCTTTAAAGTGATCAGACTATCTTTTGTTAATCCATTAAACGTTTCAACCTGATTATATTCAAACACCGGATTTAAGAGCAACATTAGATTTTCCGGCAGACACAAATTGTCATATACCTTTGCAATCTGATCTATATTCTTCTCAAAAACGGTAAATAGAATATCCGGGCGTTCCCCAAGCTTTTTTGCTATCTTTATAGATTCAAGCACAAAATCATAACAAGCCACACCTCGCATTTCATCATGCATCTTTTTATCATATGCATCGAGAGAGAAATGAAGCATATCTACCTTTCCTTTGATTTTCTCCGCTAACTTTGGATACAAAAGTGTATTGGTGGTAAGTGTAGTTAAAAATCCTTTCTGTTTTGCCAGCAAAAGTAACTGATCTATCTTTTGGTGAAGGAGGGGTTCACCACCGGTAAAATCAATTACCTTAACTCCTAATTTCTTAAGATCTGTAAAATTTTTTTCAGCATCTTCCAGCGTGACATAAGGAGAAGGCTTTTCCCAAATATCACAAAAGCTGCATGTGGCGTTGCAGCGATAGGTTACATAATAATTACATAAGACAGGTTTTCTGATAAGTCTCATAATACCCGGTTACTTCTTATTCTTTTTTGCCAACCCTGAAATGGCAATAGTCATCGATTTGTTAAAAGGAGGAGTATTGGCCAAATCCGGATGCTGAATATTTACAAAGTAAGTTTCTCCATCAGGAGTAAAGGCACCCCCGGTAGTTTCAGCTCCCGGAGGAGCTACTAAAAACCTTTGAAGGTCATCTAAAGTCGGATTCTTCTTTGAAAGATCCAGCCAATAAATTTCATTTATATATTTATTGTCCTTTAAGGCGGCAGCAGAAACTCTGCCTTTATTCAAAGCAATAATATCCTCATTTATTACAAGATAATTTTTTCCCTTAATTTTTACGGATGTCAGCCCGTCGGGATTCGAAAAATGTTTTTCCGGGTCTTTAAGTGCTTGCCCTCCGGCAATCAAAACTTTCATGCCGTTAAATTCAGGATCAAATTCCAGAATACTTCCATAGGGATAATCATATGAATTATTGTCCTTTTTATATCTCTGTAAATGCGGTGAAGGAAAAGCATTTTTTAGATTGGAGCTATCCAGTTTAAAATCATCAGCACCGGTTTCAGATATATATATTTTTTTATTTATATAAGTTATCCATTCCATACGCACAAATGCAGTAGCTCCCATATTCAAAGCTACTTCTCTTATACGCTTGAGTGAATCCATAACCATCGGCAGTTTAATCCAGGCCCCGCATTCACCCTGGTCTACATTTCGGAATGCATATAACTGTCCTGAAGTAAAATCATTGGGTGAATCGGCGATGAAACGAAAAAAAACAGATGGCAAATAATCATCACACAGGAAGATAGTTTTGTTATCAGGCATTACTAATATGCCTTCATGGGAAAAACGACCCAGAGAATACAACTTATTTAAAGCCTTTCTGGAAACAGGATCAACTTCCACGACCCATCCCATATTGTCGCAACGGGACAAGCCATTAAAAACAGAGGTATCCCGGAACCCTCTTCCTTTTTTTATTAAATCTGCATTGCATGCGGGAGGAAATTCCTCTGTAGTCAGAATGGTCCCTTTGCCGGTCAGAGTACCACTGCAATTCTGATATGTACCACCAACGGGTGAAAAGTCGATGACATGATAATCGCTGGTAACCACCCAACCGTTGGTACCCCGCTTTACTTCAAATACAGTTCCTCCTCCTCCATCACCAGCGACTGAATTGGTATCATTGGTTTCATGAGAAACATAAAAAAAACCTTCATCTGAGGATTCGCCTTTTGGTATAAATGCATTGAAGTCATGATTCCCCTTTGATGGAGCTTTCTGACCTTTATCGTTTACCACTATTTCACCTTCCCTGAAAAGAATATCATATTTGAGGCCCTCCGGAATCACTACTTTATCCGCCATTGACTGAAAAGGCACAGGTTGAAAAGGAACCTGTGCCTTTAAAAGTGGAAATAAATGGGTTAAAACTATAATTAATAGTAAGCGCATAAAACGAATCAAATATCACTTGTTAATTTATGAATATTTAACAAGTGATAATGTTTTAATTTTTAATAAGTTTTTCTACAAACTGAAGACCGTTGTTAGAAATTCTCATAAAATAAACTCCTTCAGGCAAAAAAGATAAATCAAGTTTAACCAATGATCCTTCACCTTGATAAACTGGTCTGCCAAAATTATCGGTAATAAGAATTTGTGAATGAGCATCAGAGGTAAAAAAATAAAGCCCTTCTGATGGATTTGGGAACACCTTATAATTCTTTTCAACCGCTTTAGTACCGGTAATAACTACCGGAATTATTGATGACTCATATTTCTTACCATCTAAATCCTCTAGTTCCACTGAATAATCACCTGATTGGACCGGTGTGTATTCTTTTTGATTTGCAGACTCAATGAAAGATCCGTTTCGCCTCCATCTGTAGGATCTTGCATTGGACGCAACCAGTGTATTTCCATCCTGAGATATGTAAGTGCCGACCATGAAATCCTTAAGAAAAAGGGTTCCGTAGAATTTGGGGGTCGACCAGATTGCTCCATCTGACCCGGGATTTACCTGGAATATAACACCAGCAATTTTCGTCCAATCAAATTCTCCGGGGCAAAAACAATTCCAGTCAAAATAATGTCCATTAGTAAGATCAATATTAACTTCTTTCTCAGCATTTGCCGGGATAATAACATTGGCAGTTTTATACCCTTCAGGCCCCCATGTTCCATCCCCTATATCAGCAAGGATATTAACACTTTTACCATTAATGTCTACCAGTTGAATCCATACATCAGCATCGCTATTTGTAGGATTTTGAATTACCATATGTACATTTGCATTTCCGGAAAGATCGAGAGTGGAATCTGCATTTTCAAAAGCCCAAAACACTCCGAAAGAATTCCAATGCGGATCGCCGCCATTAACTTCTATCTTTAGCTTACCGTCGCCTATACGTGATAAATCATACACGGACGATGCCCACCAGATCATTGGATATCCCGAAGCAATATTTGTATATGGTTCTTTGGTCGCAAAATCATCTTTAACAAATGTTTTATTTACCCCATTTAACATAGATATCGCCACGAAAACAGGATTTGAAAAATTCGGGCATTCATCCTGGGAAATATTTACTCTATATTCTCCAGAGTTTTCTATTGATAAGGTTTTACCATTTTGACCTGATATAGGGCTGTCAAATCTATACCATTGGTAATATGTCGCATCAGAGGCCGTTAATACATAACCCTCTTTGGAAATAACCGGTTGTGCTCCTACAGTCGTAACATTAATGTTAAGCTTTTCAGATTCTACTGTCCCGCACACATTGTTCATTTCGCAATACAACTCCCCCGAAACGGAACCTGCCTTTACCTTTATAATATGTTTTTCCTCTTCGATGACCTCTGATCCCGCCGGAAGATGCCAAGTGTAAGAAGAAATATTTGAAGTTTGTGCGACAGAATAAAAATTTTCTGACCTTTCACAAACCTCCACTACACCCGATACCGCTAAAGAATTTATAGGACTAAACAATGTCACATTCATTTCACTAACAGAACCATTACAACCAGTTTTGGATGGCAACACAGTAACTAAACCTCCTTTCGTGCCGAAGTTTACAGTAATTACATGGCTTCCTTGCCCTGTAATAATTTCAGCTTCATCCGGCACAGTCCATAAATAATTGGTGGCCCCATCTACGACAGGGACAGAAAAGGTTATCCCTGTAGCATTAGTACAGATAGATGAAATTCCTTCCATAGCCTCAGTAAAATTTAAGCAAGGTTCAGAGCCTAACTGAAAGGAGCTAAAATTAACCTGTCCTGTAAAAAGTGGTAAATCATTCAGTGCACCTGCCCCGCCGTTAAATTGAAAATTGATTCCCATCACTTTATCCCATCTGAAATTTTTCTCCAGCTTAGGACATGTTGCAGGTGAATTGCATAACCAGGAAGATGCAACATAACTTCCTGAAAGTTCCAGCATGACATTCTTAGACTGACCGGGATATATTGTATCAGCTATACCTTTTTTGCTCCCAAAGCTTCCATCCCCGGTATCCTTTTGAATGCTTAAATTATTATTATCAATATCTATAAGAGATAAATTGATCACTAATTTTGTAGATGTCAGATTTTCTACATTGAAAGAAACAAACGCACCTGTACGTAAATCCAAGCCATTGGAAAAATGCAAACCGAATGAGGAATAACTAGGATCTGCGCCATTTGCTGTTACATGTAATTTATTATTTCCCAGACGGGAAATCGAATAGGTGCCGGATTCGTTTACCCACCAAAATGCTCCATCATATGAAGTAGTTGATGCGAAATCATCATATACATAAGTCTGATGCGCACCGGGTGTTTGTGCTTTTGACAAACTAATAAAAAATAATAAGGAGATAGTTAAAAATAGTTTTTTCATATTTTGATTATTTAATTGTATTCCTAAATAACACAAACACCCAAAAAGTAACCTAGATCAATAAAAATTATTTACATCATTCGGCCAAGCTTTCTGTGAAGCTACTTTCGCTGTAAAGGAACTTTATTTTTTTGTAATTGTCCTTTGTTCTATAACCTTACCTTGTATTTTTAGCACCACCAGGTAAAGACCATCGGCCATAGACTCAAATGGAATATTACAATAACCTGAATTTAAAAAGGCAGAATATACCTTGCTACCTTTTCCATTGTATATGTCAACTTCAAAATCTGATCCTTGATAGCAGATTGTTAAATTATCCTTAACAGGGACGGGAAACACATTAAAAAATGGATCATCACTATCGGAAGAAAGGTCTGTAATGGCAGGTGTTATTTTCCTAATACTATGATTGTAGAGATCAGCAACAAATATATTCCCGGTTGCATCTGTGGCAAAAGATACAGCCATCTTAAATTGTGCAAATGAAGCAGGACCATCAGTATTGCCGTAGGCTCCATTACCGACAAAAGTTGACACAACTCCTGAAGGACTAATCTTACGTACTTTATGAGTTCCATCTCCTACATAAACATTTCCTAAGGCATCAAGGCCTATTCCTGTAGGCCATGCAAAAGACGCGCTTTCAGCATCACCGTCGTTATTTCCTGTATTACCATTTCCTGCCAAGGTAGATACATAACCTAATGAGGTTATTTTTCTGACTTTTTGATTAACCTGGTCTGCAACATAAACATTTCCGAAATTATCCACTGCAAGTCCTGCAGGTCGATTAAATGAAGCAATATTACCTTCTCCATTAACACTTCCCTGCTCGCCGGATCCGGCAAATGTAGTAACAGTTCCGGCAGGAGTAATTTTACGAATCTTATCACCAGAATAGTCAGTGACATATATATTACCAGATAAATCGATAGCAATTCCATATGGATGATTAAAAGTTGCAAGGATTCCTTCTCCATCTTCTGTGCCTGGCGCACCTGAGCCTGCAAATGTTGTTACCATTCCCGAAGGATCAATTTTTCTGATTTTATTATTACCACTGTCGGTCACGTATAAATTACCTTCTGCATCAACCACCACTCCATAAGGAGAATTGAACGAAGCAGACAATGCAGGGCCGTTATTACTTCCCGAAACTCCAGAACCTGCATAAGTTGAAACATGGCCATCAGCTGTTATCTTACGAATCTTATTATTCTGCGTATCCGCAACATAAATATTTCCTTCAGAATCCAAAGCAACCCCATATGGATGGTTGAATGATGCAACAGCACCACTTCCATTAGTACTTCCGGCAAGACCGGTTCCTGCTACTGTACTTACATTTTGTGAATATGAAAAATTTATATTTGCAAAAACGATAATAATTAAGCTGAAAAACTTTTTCATAATTGTTTATTTAAATTAAAATAGTTCAATCTCCATCATCATAATTTCCGACCCCCCTTTGTCATCATCAGTCACAGCTAGGGCGATATATTTTGAATCTGAATCTTTTTCGTACACACTTATAGACTCTACTTTCCAGGGAAATATTTTCCCATCTTCTTTTAAGGTTTCAAATTGTTTTACATCGCTGAAGGAGAATCCATAATTCCCTCGCAGGTAATCACCGGATTCAAATTCTATCAGTCCTACAGCACTACCTGCAACATCACCATCCAGATATGCATCTGAGGTATCTTCAGCAGACGCAGTAAAAAAAATCTTATTGTCTACAATATCAGCTCCCGAAAAGCCCGCCGGAATATTTTTAATCGGAGGCAAAGTAAAATTATAAATTGAAGGAAAAGGAATCATGTCCGAACCTTCGAGCAGGTAAGGCAGGAATTCCTCCAGCTTTATGGTAAGGATGACATTATTACCGGCTTTATTTGCGCGATTAAAAAGAAAAAGGTGTTCTGCATCAGCTGCTGCAGCTTCAAGATTCAAGGTGCCATCGCCAGTAATTTCGGAGTTGGATCTGAATAAATTGTACAGAGGGGTCAGTGAAAATTCCTGCACAAAATGATTCTTGTTATATCGGGTAGGAAGTTTTACAAGATATACTTTATCCCTGTTCAATTTCGACCCGGACCCCATTAGCAGGATATGTTTATTGTTATTGATCTCAAGCCCGGTCATACATTCCAGATCAGGTTTAATCTTTTTTGGAATCCTTTCCCCTTCAAAGCCTTCTGCTTTAAATAACTCCACCTGAGCCTTGAGTTTTAAATTATGGTCAAGACAAAAAAGAAATGGGCTGTCATCGCCCATTATGTATATCATTCCATCGATCACTTCTACTCCTGAAGCAGAAGGAATACCTTGTAATGCAGCCTTCTTTAGAATTGTTACTTTCATAAGACTAATTAAAATAAGAAACCTGCAAGTTCAGGAGCACAATTATTGATTTCCTGGAGAATCCACAGGAGTATTTGCAGAGTCACTTGACTGCTGTTCTGTAATTGACTCCTTAAAAAACCGCTTTTGCCAAATAAGGATTATACATACTCCAATAAAGATTGCAGCATCTGCAATGTTAAATATTGGCCAGAAAGCATAATCCTGTCCCCCGAAAATCGGAATCCATGATGGTAATGTTCCTTCCCATATATCGATATAAAACATGTCAATCACCTGACCATGAAACCAAGGTGTAGGTGCATCATATGGAGCGTTATTCAAAAACACCCCATAAAATGTACTATCGATTACATTTCCTATTGCACCGCCGAGTATAAGAGCAATAGCCCAAAGCAAGCCCGGATGCATATGTTTCTTAGCAAGTTTGTACAGATAATAACCTATGACAAACATAGCTGCTATCCTGAACAAACTTAATATTAGTTTTCCGTAAGGGGAGCCAAGCTCAAAACCAAATGCCATACCTGGATTGGTAGTGTAATAAAGTTTAAACCAGTCACCGAACACTTTAATCTGACCCGGGTAACCGTAATCCATATAAAAATGCACCAGCAGCTTTACTATCTGATCCAGCACTATCACTCCAAGTGTCAGAAGGTAATATTTATAATATTTGTAATTGGACATGTCAAAAAATTAAAGTTCAATTTTCATGTATAATTGGTGATCATCCATATCAACCAGTTTACCGTCTTTAAGATTTTCGGTAAGATCCAGAGACAAGGCCTGAGTTTCTCTGCAGATATATTCCTTGTTCGCAATAAGCGCACTGTCGATTAGCTCATCTTTTTTCTGTATCAGGATTTTTATTTTATCCTGCACCTCAAGTCCCATATCTTTTCTTAGGTTTTGCACCCTGTTTACCACATCTCTTGCGATACCTTCTTTTCTCAGTTCATCTGTTATAGTCATATCGAGCGCCACTGTGATTCCTCCTTCAGAAGCAACTGACCATCCTGGAATATCTTCTGATGTCAGTTCAACATCTTCAAGAGTAATCTGGATTATGCTGCCGTCACCTAGTTTTATTTTGAAAGCATTTTCCCTTTCAAGATTCTTAATATCTTCCTGGCCCATGGCAGTAATTGCTGCACCAACTTCTTTTAATCTGGGCCCATACTCCTTTCCAAGTTTTTTGAAATTAGGCTTAATCTTCTTCACCAAAACTCCTGAAGTATCATCAATATATTCTATGGATTTAATATTCACCTCTGAAAGTATCAGATCTTCCACAGAACTGATTTGTTTCTTTGTTTTTTCATTAAGCACAGGAACCAGCAATTTTGAAAGAGGCTGCCTTACTTTGATATTATTTCCTTTTCTCAATGAATGCACCAGAGAAGAAATCTTCTGAGCCAAAGACATTCTTTCTTCAAGATCTTTATCTATTTTGCCTTCGTCGGCTACAGGGAACTTGCTCAAATGAACGGATTCAACGTTCTCCCTTTTAGAAACTTCATTAAGATCAAGAAACAATTTTTCGCAGTAGAACGGTGCGACAGAAGACGCAAGTTTTGCTACTGTCTCCAGACATGAATAAAGAGTTTGAAATGCAGCTATCTTGTCTTCGTTATACTCTCCCTTCCAGAATCTTTTCCTGTTAAGACGCACGTACCAGTTGCTCAGATCATCAATTACGAAATCCTGAATCTCTCTGGTAGCTCTGGTCGGCTCATAATCGGCATAAGCTTCATCCACATTTTTTACCAAAGTATTAAGCTTGGAGATGATCCATCTGTCGCTTTCTGTCCGCTTAGCCAAAGGCACTTCCGACTCGGCAAAAGTAAAGTTGTCGAGGTTAGCGTAAAGCGCAAAGAAAGCATATGTATTTTGCAGGGTTCCGAAAAATCTTCTCTGTACCTCTACAACACCTTCGATATTAAATTTCAGGTTATCCCATGGAGGCGCATTGGTAATCATATACCATCTTGTCGCATCCGGACCATATTTGGCAATTGTTTCGAATGGATTCACAACATTGCCTAAACGTTTAGACATTTTATTTCCATTCTTATCAAGTACCAGTCCATTGGCGATTACATTTTTAAAAGCCACCGAATCGTACAACATTACAGCTATAGCATGTAGGGTAAAAAACCATCCTCTTGTCTGATCCACTCCTTCTGCAATAAAATCGGCAGGGTAATTCTTTTCAAAGATATCTTTATTCTCAAACGGATAATGCCACTGTGCATAAGGCATTGCTCCTGAATCAAACCAAACATCTATCAGGTCTTTCTCTCTGAACATCGGCTTGCCGGAATCACTTACCAGCATCACCTGATCTACATACGGACGATGAAGATCCGGAACACCTTTCAGATTTATTATTTTGGTATTGTATTTCTTTTCCAGCTCAGGAAGCGTAGCATCAGTTATATTAAGTACTTTCGAAGCTTTAACAATTTCTGCATTTAATTCTTCTACAGATCCAATGCACTTTTCTTCCTTACCATCTTCCGTTCTCCATACAGGCAACGGTGTACCCCAATATCTTGATCTCGATAAATTCCAGTCAACAAGATTTTCCAGCCAGTTACCAAAACGACCTGAACCGGTAGATGCAGGCTTCCAGTTGATGGATTTGTTTAACTCAACCAGTCTGTCTTTCGCAGCAGTGGTTTTGATAAACCATGAATCAAGCGGGTAATAAAGCACGGGCTTGTCCGTTCTCCAACAATGAGGATAAGTATGCTCGTACTTCTCTACTTTAAATGCTTTGTTATCTGTTTTAAGTTTTATAGCAATTCTTTCATCTATAGAAAGATATTTTTCCCTTGCCTGTTGTCTTCTTGCTTCTTCTTTCTGAACATCGTTCAGATAATCTTCCTTTACATACTCCAACGGAAAATCAGTCACCTCCTTTACAAATCTTCCCTGCTTATCCACTAATGGTAGAGGATTCCCATCTTCATCCTTCACAAGAATGGCAGGAATATTATTTTGCTTTGCCACTCTGTAGTCATCAGCACCGAAAGTTGGGGCTATGTGAACTATACCAGTACCATCTTCTGTACTTACAAAGTCACCAACTATGACTCTGAAAGCAGGCAAATCAGGTTGAACATATGGCATTAACTGCTCATATTCCAATCCTGCTATTTCAGAGCCTTTAAATTCCTTTTCAATTTTGAACGGAATTAATTTATCACCCTGCTTATAATCCTCAAGCGCAATATCTTTTGCTTTATCAGAGAAATATTTTCCCATCAGATCCTTCGCAAGTATTACGCTGACAGGCTTGGAAGTATATTGATTAAAAGTTTTAATCTTTACGTACGTGATATTAGCCCCTACTGCTAAAGCGCTGTTGGACGGAAGGGTCCAGGGAGTTGTCGTCCATGCAAGGAAAAATATTTCTTCATTTTCCTCTGCACCAAATAAAGCTTTAGCTTTTTGTCTTGAACCATCTGCCAGTTTAAACTGAGCAACTATAGTTGTGTCTTTTACATTTTTGTAACAACCTGGCTGATTCAATTCATGAGAACTAAGGCCCGTTCCTGCAGCAGGAGAATACGGCTGAATTGTATAACCCTTGTACAGATAACCTTTCTTGTAAAGTTCTTTCAGCAGATGCCAGATAGATTCAATATAATCCTTCTCGAAAGTTATATAAGGATTATCTAGGTCTACCCAGTAACCCATCTTTTCGGTAAGGTCATCCCACTGCGATTTATATTTCATCACAGCTTCACGACACTTCTGATTGTATTCTTCTACGGTAATTTTTTTGCCTATATCTTCCTTGGTGATGCCAAGTTCTTTTTCCACCTGCAACTCAACAGGAAGACCGTGAGTATCCCACCCGCCTTTTCTCTTTACCTGAAATCCCTTAAGAGTTTTATAGCGACAGAAAATATCTTTCACTGTCCGCGCCATTACATGGTGAATGCCAGGAGTACCATTGGCGGAAGGAGGCCCTTCGTAGAAAGTAAAAGTCTCAGCCCCTTCTCTGCTGTCCACCGACTTTTCAAAAATTTTGTTTTTCTTCCAGTAATCCAGAATTTCCTCTCCTGTCTTTGCCAGATCCGGATTTTTGTATTCTTTATATTTCATAGGTATTATAGCTGAAAGCAGTAAGCTATAAGCTTAAAGCATTGTTTTTAAATATTTACCTAAAGTGCCCTTTGGAGCCTTATGGAATAAGAAGGCAAATGTAGTGAATTTTGGATTAATTGCCTGAATGTGAAAGAGGGTAATATGCCAGTTTTTCTTAGCTGCCGGCTATATATTGCTATTTGTTCTGGATTCCTTTTGAAAAAACTGTCCGGAAGCAGGATCCTGCTTAAGAATGCGGGTGAAAATTAAATACAATTCGGGCAGCTCGTATTTAAATGCACCCGGATTTTCAAAGAAAAATTCCACACATACCGCAAAAAATTCATCGATAGAAGAACCTGCATACTTTCTCAAAAAGGGTGATTCTGCAAGCATTAAGGGCTGCATTTCAAGATTTACTCTTTTATAAAAAATCAAAAACTCCTTGTAATCAAAAAAATTTCCATCATTTAATTCATTGGCAAAAAAGGCATCGGCTAACTTAATGGCATGCGACATTTCATACAGGCCAAGCTGCACTTGTTCTCCATAATATGAAACTTCCTTTTGAATATCCGCCCAGCTTATTACAACTGCACCTTTGGTATTTACTTCACCCAGGTGATATTTATTTGTAATGATGGAATAATACCTTGAGGGATAAATAAAAAATCTTTTGAAATGGGTCATTTTTAAAGGTTTAAAACCCATAGTCAGCTGTATGAAACATGCGGCGGTGATTATTTTCATTTCTTTCGTCAGCTCCAATCCGGCCTTAGGTATAAGCTTTTTATTCAGCAGAAAATATTTCAGTCTTTTTTTGAATTCAATTTTTTTAGAAGGCAGCAGCTTTCTGTAATAAGGAAACTTCTCCTGAAGGATGGTTTCTGTATCAGGATCAGAAGATGTAATGCCGGCGATGAAGTATTGTGTCAAATGAAAAACGGTTTTACCTATAGTTTCATAAATCACAGCTCCGATTGCAGCAACAAATAATGATAAGAGCAAAATAGAGACAAACATAGTAATACCTTTCTTTAAGAATAAGTATTTCCTGTTTTTGTTGCGGGATCCTGGTTTAGCAGCTTACCCAGAGCAATATATAGCTCCGGCAATTTCTGTTTAAATTCAATTGGCTTTTCGAAAAAATACTCTACGCAAACAGCAAAAAACTCATCTCTGTTGGATCCGGCGTAGCTTCGCAAAAAGGTAGTTTGCCCGGATCTGATCTTTTTCATTTCCCTTCCACTTATTTTGTGCCAGTCGGAAAGGTGTTTTTCATTAATAAATGCGAATTCATCCTTGGTAATAGCATCTTCCAGCCTGAGTGCGTGTGCCATTTCGTGTAGGCCCAGATTATAACCATCATCCGGGATGTTATATCCTTTCAAGAAATCTTCCCAGCTTAAAACTATAAAACCATTGGCATTCACTTCACCTTTATGTTTGCGACGGGAGAAATAGGAATAGTATTGACCAGGATACAAAATTATTTTCCTGAATGTAGAAAGTTTGAGTGGCTGATATCCAAAAGTAATCTGCACAGCACAGGCTCCGATCAGTACTTTCATTTCTTCTGTTACCCTTGCCATTTTCCTGGGAATAAACTCCTTGTTCATTAAAAAATATTTCAGTCTTTTTTCGAAGCTTCGTTTTTTTATTGGATCCAGGTCTTTATAAAATCTGAAATGCTTACAGAGAATGGCTTTTTGTAAAGGTGTTAACCCTTTTTTAATTTTTAAACCTTCCAGTAATGGAATAATAGCAATGGCATAAATCCCCATTCCGATAGTCCCGAAGAGGACCAGAAAAAAGCTCACAACAAGCATGAAGACGAGAAATAAGCCAAAAGCTTCCAATGAAATGAATTTAGTGATAATTTAAATAGAAATCTTCATATTCCGCAGCACCAGACTACATAATAAATTACCCTGATGAGGGAGAAAATGTTTTGGAAGGAGTTTAAAGTTGAAAGTTTAAAGTGATGGAGCGGAGATTATTGGCCTGAAAGTAAATTTTAGATATTAGATTTTGGAGATTGGAGATGAGGGAGCAAAAGATGATTATAATTTTTTAAGCTTCTTTAGGTTTTTGATTTATCAGATCCGAAAAAGCTGATAATAAGACAGGATGGCCATTTCTTAAAATCTCCGGCTTCTCAAAAAAATATTCAGCGGTGATGGCAAAAAAATCTTTTCTTTCAAATTTTCCTTTATCAGGCCACATGTTATTTTGCATGATCCTTTCGTACTCTTTATCTGCTACAGCCTGCCATTTCCCCAAGAATCTTGCATCAAGGATAGAGTTTCTTTTTAAAGTATTTTCAATCACGATGGCACGCATAAAACAATTGATACCTATATTATTCCCGTCGTCAGGAATTAAAAAACCCGATGCCAGGTCTTTCCAGCTGAAAACTATAGCGCCGTCAGGGTTTACTTCAGATATTTGCTCACCATTAGAGTAATTGGAGAAAAATTTATCCGGATAAACCAGAATATCAGAATAATGACCAAAATGAATTTCTTCAAAGCCGAAGGTAGTCATCACTGCAGCCGAAGCTACAAGGATCTTAATTTCCTCAGAAACTTCTTTCAGATTTCCTTTGGCTATGAAATTTTTAGAAAGTATAAAGTCATCCACTCTTTTTTCAAACCGCGCCTTTTCATAGGATGAAAGCGCATTGTAAAAGGTTACAAATTTTTCAAGAGTGGCTTTTATAGTCATGTTACCAGGATATTAAAAGATTTAAAAGATTCCCAGGATTATTTATCCATTAACATCCTGAGAAATTTATAAGATGTGACAACATCCTACAAATTTCGCAGGATTCAAAAATTAAATTAGTTGCTCGAGTATTCTTTTCACAGATACTTCCCTTCTGATCTTTTGACGTAATTCAGAAATGTGAACTCTTTCCTGATGCATAGTATCCCTGTGACGAATAGTTACTGTATCATTTTCCATAGTTTCGTAATCGACAGCAATACAGAATGGAGTTCCTATAAGATCTTGTCTTGTATATCTTTTACCTATGGATTCCCTGTCTTCGTAAACCACGTTCATCTCCAGCTTAAGATCATCTACAATTTTCCTTGCTTTCTCTGGCAACCCATCTTTTCTTACCAATGGGAATATAGCTGCTTTTACAGGAGCAAGTGCCGGATGAAGTTTCAGGTAAATTCTTTCTTTCTCACTTTCGCCTTCTACTATTTTTTCTTCTCTATAGGCATTGCATAACACAGCAAGAAAAACTCTGTCTGCCCCTGCAGAAGTTTCCACCACATAAGGGACATAGTTTTTATTCAATTCATTGTCGAAGTATTGCTGTTTCTTTTTGGAAAGCTTTTCATGGTTCCCAAGATCAAAATCAGTTCTTGAATGGATGCCTTCTATTTCTCTGAAACCAAATGGAAATTGATACTCAATGTCAACAGCTGCATTTGCATAGTGAGCAAGCTTTTCGTGGTCATGGTAACGAAGTGCTTCCGAAGGAAGCCCTATTGCTTTATGCCATTTCAACCTGGTAGCTTTCCACTCTTCATACCATTTCATTTCTTCACCGGGACGGATGAAAAACTGCATCTCCATCTGTTCAAATTCTCTCATTCTGAAGGTAAACTGCCTTGCAACAATTTCATTTCTGAATGCTTTACCGATTTGTGCAATTCCAAAAGGGATTTTCATCCTTCCGGTTTTCTGTACATTCAGGAAGTTAACAAATATACCCTGAGCTGTTTCGGGTCTTAAGTAAATAGAATCAGACTCTTCTGCAACAGAACCTATTTGGGTGCTGAACATTAGGTTGAATTGTCTTACCTCAGTCCAATTGGATGTGCCGGAAACAGGGCAAACAATTTTTTCATTGATAATTAATTCCTGAACACCCTTCAGATCTTCTGATTCCAGCAGTCTTGCAAGCTTCTTGACAAGTGCGTCTGCTTCATCCTTCTTCCCTGCGGCTTCTAACTGTTCTGCTTTTCCTTCAATAAGCTGATCCGCACGATATCTTTTTTTAGAATCTTTATTATCGATCATAGGATCGTTAAAGCCATCTACGTGTCCTGAAGCTTTCCATGTAAGAGGGTGCATAAAGATAGCCGCATCTACTCCTACTATATTCTCATTTAGCTGGACCATGGCTTTCCACCATGCATTCTTAATGTTATTCTTTAATTCTACGCCATTCTGACCGTAATCATATACAGCCTGAAGTCCATCATATATTTCACTTGACGGAAAAACAAAACCGTATTCCTTGGCATGGGAAACGATGTTTTTAAAAGTATTCTCTGTCTGTGTACTTACTTTTTCCATGGCGCAAAGATATGTAAATTGTCGGTATTTCATGCGGATTTTTCAAATTCGGGATCCATCCATATTCAACAGCTTATCAAGCTGACATAAAGCCGGTTAATATTTTAAAAAGCGAATAATTTCACCATAATATTCTGTGGATTCCAAGGCAAAGTCGCATTGATCAATAGGACTGCAAACATTTTATGGCGGTTGAATTGTTTTACAAATTATTGATTTGTGAAGTTTTATTTACAATCCCTCTTAAATTTGCAGCATGAGTAACAAAGCTAAAATCGGAGTATTGCTGATCAACCTGGGAACACCAGACAGCCCGGGAGTATCAGATGTGAGAAAATATCTAAGAGAATTTTTGATGGACAGAAGGGTAATTGACATCCCTTATGCCAACAGATTTTTACTGATCAATGGGATAATAGCTCCCTTCAGAGCACCTAAATCATCCAAAGTATACAAAGAAGTCTGGACTGACAAAGGATCTCCTTTGCTCATTTATGGTGTGGAAACCAAAAAACTTTTACAGGAAAGATTAGGAGAGAAATACCATGTTGCCCTGGGCATGAGATATCAGAGTCCATCCATTTCATCTGCATTAAAAGAATTTGAGGGAAAGGGATTTGAAAGGCTGGTAGTTATTCCTTTATTTCCACAGTATGCAAGTGCATCTACCGGTTCTGCAATCGAAGAAACGATGAAGCATTTAATGACCTGGGAAGTAATCCCGGATGTAAAGTTCATCAGCAACTTTCCTTCTGATCCCATTATGATAAAAGCCTTTGCCGAGAATGGAAGAAAGTATATGGACAAAACCAATTACGATCATTTCATTTTTACATACCATGGTTTGCCTGAAAGACAGATAAAAAAAGCCAGTGTTGGCGGTTATTGTCAATTGAGTGATAAGTGCTGCTCTAATTACAATAACAAAAATTACTACTGCTACAGGGCTCAATGTTACGAAACCACAAGACATCTTGTAAAAGAGCTGAATATTTCTGAAGGAAAATATACAGTATGCTTTCAGTCCAGACTGGGCAAAGATCCCTGGATAAAGCCATACACAGATGACATCATTAAAGAACTGGCAGGAAAAGGTATAAAGAAAGTTCTTGCATTCTCTCCATCTTTTATTGCTGACTGCCTTGAGACTACAATAGAAGGAGGCATTGAATACAGAGATATGTTCAGGGAACACGGAGGAGAAGAGTGGCAATTGGTTGAAAGCCTAAATGATAGCAAAATGTGGATTGATTGTCTGGAGGGAATGGTGAAAAAGAATGAAGGATAAAATTTAATTCAAATTCTTTGTATATAAAACCTTGAATGGTATAAATTTCTTTTTATATATTAGCCAGTATTAAATTTTTATTAACAATAAAATATATGAAAAGAATTGCATTAATTTTTATCTTTTTACTTTATTCATTTTTTGTAGATGCACAAAATTTCCAGACAATCCGTAACGGTGTTACCGCAACTTACCTGACTCATAGATATTCGGACAATCAGAATTTGTTCTATGAAGGGAAGCATTTTGAAAAAGCATGCTACCAAAATACGGGTACATATACCTTTATAAAAATTGATTCTGTAAAAAATAACAACTACAATGACGTTTATTTTCCCTTTGTAGCCCTTAGAGGAAATGAGAATACCGAAAATTCCTGTGTATATAAAAAAGGTGCCAACTGGACAGGAGGAGCTATTGTGATCAAACCAAATGGAGATAATTCATTTTTGAATAAAAACGGCGATAGCATACTTATCAAAACCCAGGGCAATCAGGGTGACAAATGGCTTTTTGCTCAATTTACAAATGGAAATTATTTTGAGGCCGAGGTAATAGATATCGGTTCGAACGAAATAACTGAAGGATTAACCGACCAGATAAAGACCATCAATCTGTCTTTTAAAAATTCTGAAGGAAACACCCTCGAGCATCCTTTTAATGGAAAAAAAATCAAGATAAGTGAAAACTATGGCCTGGTACAAGGTTATGATTTTCTCTTATTTCCTGAAGACACTACAGCCTTTAGTTTAGCTGGATTATCTAATCCGAAAGTAGGATTCCAAAATATAACAGCGAGAGAAATTTATGATTTCGAAGTTGATGATATTTTTCATATCGAAGAGAAGCAAGTGTTCATTACTTCATTACCTTCATATTTTCACAAAAAAGAAAGAATAAAAATATTAAGCAAGAGAATTTCAATCAATCAGGATACGCTTGAATATGAAGTTGAAACATTATCCAACATCAAAAGAAGTGTTAGCGGTGAAACAGAAATTGAGCTAATAAACAAAACCATTAAATTTATAATAAGCAGCGAAGAAAATAAAATACTAAACCTACCTTCATTAAATATTACTCCTATTAATCAAGACGGGAACTACAACTGCAGCAATAAAGGAATAAATGGAAGAGAAGGCAAATACACAACATATTCAAACTATTCTGGAGAAACGTGTTATTCCTTTATTATGCACCCCACCGTAACATATTATTATAAAGGCCTTGGAGGAGGGTATTATAGTGGCTATTTTGATATTGCGCCAGAGGCTGATTACAGATCACTTGTATATTATAAAAAAGGGGCGGAAGAGTGGGGCACAGCTATGGACTTAATTACAGGAACCGGAACAAAACAATCCAATGCATTAAACATACACATTTCACCTAATCCTTTCGCCGAAAACACTTCCATTACAATAAGCGGAAATTCCGGCAATGATTACACATTAACGGTTTCAGACGTTTTAGGTAAAGTAGTAAAGCAGATAAGATTTTCAGGAGACAATTATACATTGGAAAAAGATCAGCTTACAGAGGGTATTTATTTATATAAGATTCTGGATAGCAGAAATAATGCAAGCACAGGTAAACTGGTAGTGAAATAACCCTTAAGGTTAAAATATTAGGGATATCGAAACTTCATCCTGTTCTATTGAGTAGGATGAAGTTTTCTGAAATTATCAATTCCTTCCTGAAGAAAGTCAAGATAGGCATCTACATTTTCTTCAAAAAACACCGGTCCTGCTATGGTTTCTTCGGTAAACGGATCTACAACAACATACATAGGCGCAGCATTGCTTTGGTATTTTCTTATCTGAAAATCTATATTTTTTGAACCTAGATTGGTTTTTCTCTTTCCATCTAAAGGACTAGTATATACATCAGCAGAATCCACCTTCGCCCTGTCATCATAATATAATGATGCAATTATGAAATCAGTTCTAAGCAGTTTTAAAACTCTTGGATCTGCCCATACATATTCTTCCACCTTACGACAGTTTACACAACCATGTCCTGTAAAATCCAGGAACAATGGCATATTTTTTTCCTTAGCACATTCTCTTGCCTGTTCATACCAATAATAACCTTTCAAGCCATGCGGCAAAGGTTGTACAGGATATTTTGGCTCATCACATAATGCACCTGCAGCATGCACTCTTTCTGTAGTTATTGCAGCATGTTCTCTTATGATACCACGAAGATCAAAATCATGAGTTGACATAGGAGGCAGATATCCTGAAAGAGCTTTCAAGGGGGCACCAAACATTCCCGGGAACAAGTACATTGCAAAACTAAAACTTGCGATAGCGAGCATTAACCTGGGGACGGAAGTAATTTTTTCTTCATTGTCGTGAGGAAGACGAAGCTTGCCTAAATAATAAACTCCTAACAAAACGGCTAAAACAAACCAAATACCCACATAGATTTCTCTATCCAGTATTCCCCAATGGTACACCTGATCAGCTACGCTTAAAAATTTCATTGCTAATGCAAGCTCAAGGAAACCCAAGGTAACCTTTACAACATTGAGCCATCCGCCAGACTTAGGAAGCTTGCTAATTAAAGATGGGAAAAGTGCGAATATAGTGAATGGAATAGCGAATGTCACCGCATAAGCAACCAGTCCCAATATCGGCTTAAAAAATCTGCCTTCTTCCCATGAAAGAAGAACAACGTTACTTACAATTGGCAGCGTACAACTAAAAGAAACCAGCACCAGAGTAAGTGCCATAAAGAACACTCCATAGTACCCTCCTTTGTCTGCCTCTTTATCTACACGGTTTACGAATCTTGAAGGGAGTGTAATCTCAAACATTCCCAGAAAGGAAAGTGCAAATATTACAAATATTAAAGAGAATAATATATTCGGAAGCCAATGGGTACTTACAAGACTTGCCAATGCCGGTCCGAATGCAAATCCAAGTACCATGTAAAGAAGCACAATGGCTAGTCCGTAAACCAAAGCTTTTTTAACAGCATCTGCACGTGTTGAACTGGTGCTGGTGAAAAAGCTAACAGTCATAGGAATCATGGGGAAAACACAAGGTGTAATAAGAGCGAGCAACCCGGAGCCTATGGCAAATAGCAGATAGGTCCATATATCCAGATCTTCAAATGCGCCTCCTCCCCTTTGCTTAACGCTCACCTCAAGATTTTTTTGTTTAATCTCCTGAGGCATTGTGCCTCCTGGTATCTGACCTAAACCGGGGACTCCTGATTTTCCCTCAAGGGAGTTTACTCTTTCCTTTAACTGATCTATAATCAGATTATTCAAACTATCTCTGATTAATAGACGTTCGATGTGTTCTGCAGCTTTAGCAGCTTCTTCTCTGGAAGGACCTTGCGGGAAAGCAGGGTTTACCAAAAGTATGGTGAACAGTAAGAAATAAAACCATGCCTTCATTTTCTCCCCCATTTCCTTACAAATTCTTTAAGGTACAATACAGATTCATCTTGTCCGTCTGAACGACGTTTTGTATTCCTTTCCTTTTCCTGCTCCAGCTCAGAAATACTCATTTTTCCTGTCGAAGGCTGAACAGTTGTTTTAGGTTCTTTTGGCTTATCCGACTGATTACTGTTTTTAGGCTGGACATCAGACGCAACAACTTTTATTGAATTGAACACGAACTCATGATCTACAGGGACACATTTACCCGAAACATCAGTACATGCCTGGCCGATTAAATTTATTCTGATTACAGGATTTTCCTTTAGTATTTTTACTGTTTGAATAAACTTAGCAGTACCAACAAAATAAGTATACTCCCCTCCCCACATATCGTCATATTTTTTCTTTGCCCCAACAGGTTTTAATTTTCCAACACTTTGAAAAGTAGGATGTGGTTCGATCTCAAGAGTTGTAACCATAGGGCCAAGATTTTCATCAAAGTCACTTGAGTACAAATACCAGCCATCTTTTATCTTAGCGGTAAATATCAGATCAACTGTTTCACCAACTTTCACCTCCTGTTTGGACACAGAACTACTCCACTCTGTTGGTTTTTCTATCTGGGCAAAACCGAACTGAAAAAGGAAAAATAATATCAGCAATAAAAATCCGTATCTCATACAATAGCCTTAACGAACAGGAAAAATAAAAAATTCTTTCATTTGTATCAAGATTTCACCGCCTGATTAAAATGCTTGTAAAAAGCAGATATGGTTTCAATCCCTTTGAAGTAATTAAAAACCATGTAACTCTCATTGGGTGAATGGATAGCATCATCGTCCAGCCCAAAACCCATCAAAACCGTATCTACTCCAAGCTCCTTTTTAAAAAGCGTAACAATCGGAATACTTCCCCCTTCTCGCGTGGCTAATGGCTTTTTACCCCATACTTCTTCAATTGCCTGGCTTGCAGCTTTAAATCCCGCAGAATCAATAGAAGTCAGGGCTGGTTCACCCCCGTGGTGAGGCTTAACAACAACTTTCACCCCTCTGGGTGCAATCGCCTCAAAATGCTTTTTGAAAAGCTCGGTTATCTTCTGAGAATTCTGATTCGGCACCAATCTCATACTGATTTTAGCATAAGCCTTAGAAGGAAGAACCGTTTTTGCCCCTTCTCCTGTGTATCCTCCCCATATTCCGTTTACATCGAGCGTTGGTCTGATAGATGTTCTTTCCAACGTATTAAAGCCTTTTTCACCATACACATCTTCAATATCCAGGCTTTTTTTATACTCTTCCAGATCGAAAGGAATCTTTTTCATCATTTCTTTTTCTTCCGCAGTCAAGTCGAGCACATCATCATAAAAGCCCGGTATGGTGATATGATTGTTCTCGTCGTGCATAGAAGCTATCATTTTGCACAATACATTTACCGGATTTGCCACGGCGCCGCCATACATACCTGAGTGCAAATCTCTTTTAGGTCCCGTTACTTCCACTTCTATATAGCTTAATCCTCTTAGTCCGACAGTAATGGATGGGCAGTCATTAGAAACCATGCCTGTATCAGAAACCAGGATTACATCGGCTTTTAACTTTTCCTTATTGGCTTTTATGAATTTATCCAGATTATCGGAGCCTATTTCTTCTTCTCCTTCAATCATAAATTTTACATTGCATGTCAAGGCATTGTTTTTCATTAAAGTTTCAAATGCTTTGATGTGCATATACATTTGTCCTTTGTCATCACATGCACCACGGGCATAAATTCTTCCATCTCTGATCGTAGGCTCGAAAGGTGGCGTTTCCCATAGATTTAAAGGATCAGGAGGCTGCACATCATAGTGGCCATAAACGAGTACTGTCGGTGCGGAGCTGCTGATAATCTTCTCTGCATAAACTACTGGGTGCCCTGCAGTAGGACATACTTCTACATTGTCAGCACCGGCTTCAATGAGTTTAGATTTGATATATTCTGCAGCTTTTAATACATCGTTTTTGTATTTAGAATCTGCACTGATAGATGGAATTCTTAAAAGTTCGAACAGTTCGGACAGGAATCTCTCTTTGTTTTTTTCTATATACTCTTTCATATCTCTATAAATTTCCCTTAAATATTTCTAAAGGGCTTAATCATTCAAATTTAAACTTTTCTCTGTAACCATCTATACCCTGAATTCCTCCTGTATGTACCGCCAGTATTCTGCTCCCATGAGGGAAGAATCCTCTATTGATTAAATCCATTATTCCAAACATCATTTTGGCGGTATAAACCGGATCTAATTGAATGGAGTACAAACGTTTAAAATCATTTATAAATAACACCAGTTCCTTTGTCACCTTTCCATAACCCCCGAAGTGGTAATCTGTTATTATTTCATAATTAGAATAATTATAACCACCCTCTACCAATAGAGAGCTAACATTATCAGCAAGAAAAGCTCCGTCTTTAAGGGATGAAAATCCTAAAACTATATTTTCACCTCCGGAATAAGCGGTAATCCCTGCCATAGTAGCTCCTGTACCTGCTGCACAGCAATAAAAGTCATAATTCTCTGACATATTCTGCATCATTTCCATACAACCTTTTAGCGCAAGTACATTGCTGCCACCTTCCGGAACAATATAAGGATGGTTGAATCTGTCATCTATTTCTTTGAGAAAAGCTTCCGTTTCCTTCTGACGGTATTGTTCCCTTGAGATAAATACAAGTTTCATACCGCAACTTTCAGCAAATTTCAAAGTGGAATTATCAGCATTCAGTTCTTCTCCCCTTATAATTCCTATTGTTTTCATACCAAACTCCTTACCCGCTGCTGCTGTAGCATGAATATGATTGGAGTAAGCACCCCCGAAAGTCAAAATAGTATCTTTACCCTCTTTCTTTGCCTGCTCAAGGTTGTATTTAAGCTTCCACCATTTATTTCCGGAAATATTAGGATGTATAAGATCTTCTCTTTTCAGAAAAAGGTGGACGCCGTTTATGCTGGAGATATGTTGGACTTTTGGCAACCGAATATAGATTTTTGATATTGGATGTTAGATATTGGATGATCAAATATCCAACATCTAATATCAAACATCAAATATCCGATTAAAACTTTTATGTCTTTGCTTTGAACCTGCTGCTTCTTAACTTTGAAACAATGACAGACGAAATAGAAATATCAGGTGATCAGCCGGAGGATTCGGAGTGGTATGAACATTACCGCATTGAGGTGGATAAAAAACAGGCCCCTATCAGGATAGATAAATTTCTGATGGATCGTCTGCCTAATGTTACCAGAACCAAAATCCAAAATGGCATTGATGCAGAAGCGATTCTTGTCAATGATAAGCCTGCCAAGTCAAGCTACAAAATAAAACCGCTGGATGTCATCACCGTCTTTCTTCCTCGTCCACCCAGAGAAGATGTTATCATACCTGAAAATATTCCTCTCAATATAGTTTTCGAAGATGACCAACTGCTGATTGTAAACAAGCCTCCGGGAATGGTTGTGCATCCCGCATACAATAACTGGTCAGGAACACTAGTAAATGCACTGGCTTATCATTTTCAAAATCTCCCCACAAGTCAAAACGGAGAAGCCAGGCCGGGACTTGTTCACCGGATCGACAAAGACACTTCAGGACTATTGGTAATAGCCAAAACAGAATTGGCCATGACTTTTCTGGCCAAACAGTTTTATGATCACAGCATTGAAAGGACTTATTATGCACTTGTGTGGGGAGAACCTAAAGAACCGTCCGGCACAGTAAGAAATAATCTGGGAAGGAGTCCAAAAGACAGGAAGATTATGACTGTATTTCCGGAGGGAAATGATATCGGGAAATTGGCCATTACCCATTACAAAGTTTTGAAAAACCTGCGCTACGTTTCTTTAATACAATGTAATCTTGAAACCGGAAGGACACATCAGATCAGAGCGCATATGAAACATATCGGTCATCCGATCTTTAATGATGCTACTTATGGAGGAGATAAAATTATAAAAGGGACCACCTTCACGAAGTACAAGCAGTTTATTGAAAACTGCTTTAAAATAATTCCAAGACAGGCACTGCACGCCAAAACATTAGGCTTTATACATCCTACCAGTAAAGAGTTTATGCAGTTTGATTCGGACTTGCCGGAAGATTTTAAGATGGTGTTGGAAAAGTGGGAGAATTATGTTGAGAAAGAATAAATTCGAAATGCCAATTTCGAAATTCGAAGTAAAAAAATAAATCGAAAGTCGAAATCCCAGAGCTTTATTTCGGATTTCGACTTTCGATTTTTGAGTTTTATTTAATAATTACCCTCTTCACTCCTTTTCTACCTTCAGACTCAATTTCCAGCAGATAAGCCCCCGGAAGGATGCCTGAAATATCAAAAGAATGATTTTGTTCACCGGCATTAACAGTAACTGAACCAAGGCTCATCATCTTTCTACCGGATAAGTCTGTTAAGTTGAATGTTACATTTGCACTGTTCTCTGCAGTCCATGAAACATTTATTTTGCCGTAAGCAGGATTAGGATAAACATTAATCAGTTCAGACTCTTTGTTTGAAGAAAAAAGCCCTGCAGGAACCTCAGTATTTTCTATTGCCAGGGTATCAGTGTACGAACCGATATACGGCACATCAGTGATATCCGTATATACCAAAGTAAAGACAGGATATTTAACATTTTCTGCATACCATACATAAGTTGTTACTGTAGAAGAAACCACTACCTGTTCTCCGTCTGTAGGATTGGTAAATGTGTCTTTAGATGTAAGCAAAGATTTAACTCTTATCACGTTATCATGATTACTATTTGGAAGCACTATAGACCCATATCCGTCTATAGAAGTAACCACTTTAGCTTTCCGTGTACCAGGGAATGATGTACCCATATAATTAATTAAAATCGTGCCTTTTACACTATCTGAAAATTCTGCACCTCCGAAACTCATTGGGTATTGAAGAACTTTGTGACTGTCCTGGTAGCTATAATTAGCATCACCAATCTCAGTATTTTTATATCCCCAGTTAATTAGCTCATTATTTTTAGGCTGGTAATAATATTCTCTGGGAGTAGAGTGACTTGTTTTCACTACAATGTTAGCCGACGGGTAGTATAAATCAAAAGACTTGGATTGCACCACACTATTGTATCTGGAAAACTCCTGCATTCCGGTGAAATTCCATGTCTGGCTTGCTCCGGAACCTTGAGGTGCTAAATCTACGGTATAGTATTGGTAGCTCCTATAGGACATTCCGGCTTCATATTTATAGCTGGAAGTTAAAGTAAATTGCCCCATACTTACATGAGCTACAAAAAGGAAAACTAAGTAAATGTGCTTCATATCAAAAAAGTTTTATAAAAATAAAGATATGAAATAATTTTCACTTTCCTGTAAAAATTCGATAGGCTATGGTATTTGAAGATAAAGCTTTTTGAAATTAATATATTTCAAGTTTTACAACAGAGAAGCCTTTATCTGACTGCATTTTCAAAAAGTAAAGACCCGGAGGAAGATCCGGAATATTAAATGAATGATATTGCTGCCCGGGGATAATATTCCGCTCACCTAATTCTTTTGTGTAATTACCTGCAAGGTTGGTCAGAGAAAACCTTGAAAAACTATTTATATGTGAATGGAATTGAACTGTAAAGTTATTCTTAGCCGGATTTGGAAAAACAGAAACAGCTTGATAAGCTTGGCTTTTATTTATTCCCATAGGTACGGGCCCGTTTTCAATCACTATGGTATCTTTAATATTGTCATTTCCGAAAGAACCGGAAATTTGTGTATCTGAAAAGGCAAGAGTAAAAACAGGATAATTGACACCTACTGCATACCAATAATATAAATCTATTGTTGTATTAGCATTAAAATTTGCAAAGAAAGAAGAATGAGAGTCTTGTAACTGAATTTGCTGTTTGATTCTTACACAATTTTCATATTCATTTACCGGAAGCTTTAAACTTCCATAAGCATCAACCTCTATTGTTACTGTACCTGTTCTGTTCGTGGTCAATGGAAAACCTCCTACAGTAATTCTTCCGGTCCCGCTTATATTATCATTCGCTATCGGATCACCGAAATACATTGGATAAGATAGTACCATTTGTCCATCGTTACCGCTATAATTAGCATCTCCAATATCTGTATTTCTGTATCCCCAATTCAGCATTTCCGATTCTCCGGTCTGATAGTAAAACTCTCTGGCAGGAGAATGATTAGTTCTTACTGTAATATTGGCGGAAGGATATGAAGTATTAGAGTTTGGCACTACCTCATTGTCATAACTACCTCTCAGCATTAAACCTGTATAATCCCATTCCTGCTCCGGGCCTGAGGAAGGAGTGGTGATATTATTTCCCCGGTATTCATAACTTCTGTAGGTTGTCCCTGTTTGATAGTTATATGAGGAATTTAAAGTAAATTGGCCGAAGACAGCCGAAGGAAAAAACAGTAAAAAATAGCTTAAATATTTCATAACAGTAAAAATAATAACCAATTAACTGAAATAAGGAGTAAATGTTGGGAAATGTGCAGAACCGGTCCAAAGGTATCAATTACATGCTGGCATCCATGGTGTTGTTTTCTCTGATGCATGCCAGTGTCAGATATGTGAAAGACATTCCTCTTGCACAGGTAATATTTTTTCGTGTCAGCATATCTTTCATTATCGCTTTTGGAATCCTGTTTAAACAAAATGTAAATTTTCGGGGTAAAAACCAAAAATTACTGATTGTCAGAGGCAGCTTAGGCGCTTTATCGCTCTTTGGATTTTTTTATACACTGCAGCAAATACCATTAGCTACTGCAGTTACACTTTCACATGTGGCTCCATTCTTTATTGCTTTGCTTGGAGCGATAATTTTACATGAACGAATAAATAAGCTTACATGGCTGCTATTTCCTTTGTCTTTGGTCGGAGTAGCCATGATTAAAGGATTTGATCACAGGATCACATTATTTGATACCATCATTGCAATTTCTGCAGCCTTATTTTCTGCATTAGCACATTTCAGTGTAAGACTGAATAAAAATGACCACCCCCTTCTGGTTGTTTTCTATTTGCCACTTATGACAATTCCGATAGCCCTTCCTATTATGATATATCAGTGGGTAGAACCTGAATGGCATGAATGGCTTGTCTTAATTATTATGGGATTACTTTCTCACTATGCTCAATATTTTTTAACCAAGGCCTATCAGGCAGAGGAAGCCGGCATACTGGCTCCGATTTATTATGTGGGAGTGATATTTGCGTTAGCCCTGGGCTACTTCCTATTCGGAGAAACATTCAATCTGCAAACTTTTGCCGGAATGGGCTTGATAGTGTTAAGTACACTGGTGCATATTATTGTAAGCAGAAAATAATTTCAGTAGGCAGTACATTTGCCTACTGCCTACTGCTTACTATTTTTTCTTCGCTTCTTCCCAATACTTATCCATCTCCTCCAGTGTCATTTCATTTAGCTTTTTCCCATCTTTTTTACTTTGCTCTTCCAGATAGGTGAATCGCTTAATAAATTTTTTATTTGTTCTTTCCAATGCATCTTCTGCATTGATATTGATAAACCGGGCATAATTGATCAAAGAAAACAGCAAGTCGCCGAATTCGTTTTCAGCTTTTTCTAAATTGATTTCTTTTCCGGTATCAACATTAAACTCTTCTTTGAATTCTCTCATTTCCTCTTCCACCTTTTTCCATACCTGCGTCTTATCATCCCAGTCGAAACCTGCTCCTCTTGCTTTCTCCTGTATCCTCATAGCTTTTACAAGTGCAGGCAAGGTTTTAGGAACGCCGGAAAGTATGGATTCAGACTTTCCCTTCTCTTTCATCTTTATTTGCTCCCAGTTCTTTTTCACCTCTTCTTCGGTTTCAGCTTTCACATCACCATATATATGAGGATGCCTGGTAATAAGCTTTTCGCACAAAGAGTTGATGACATCTGCTATATCAAATGATTTTGTTTCTGAAGCAATTCGGGCATAAAATACTATATGGAGGAAAATATCACCCAGTTCCTTCTTAATCTCCTCCATATTACCTGATATAATGGCATCGGAAAGCTCGTAAGTCTCCTCTATCGTCAGATACCTCAATGACTCGATGGTTTGCTTTTTATCCCAGGGACATTGCTCCCGCAATTCATCCATTATTTTCAGTAATCTGGCAAATGCATCAAGTTTCTGCGACTTGGTATTTATAAAATCCTTTAAATCAGACATTAGAGAAATATATTTATTTTAAAACTAAGATTTTAAGTTATTCAAACGTTAGTAAAATACAAATTTTATAATTTTGGCCCTTGCCTAAACCGGAAAGCCGGGAAATTTGGCATACTATTTTCGTTATTATCAATATTCAGGATATTACAGAACCTGAATTGAAAAATTGAATATAGGATTTTACTTACACAAACTATTACCTTTTTTCCGGTAATAGTATTAATTAAAAAGAACTAAACTAAATTAAGACGCAGTGTCACTAATAAAATCAATTTCGGGAATAAGGGGAACCATCGGGGGAAAAAGCGGAGAAGCTTTAACTCCTATAGATGTGGTAAAATTTTCTGCTGCCTACGGACAATGGATAAAAAACACTAATGGTGGAAGCACCATCATTGTTGGAAGAGATGCAAGGTTATCCGGTGAGATGATTGTAAAAATTGTTGCATCTACTTTGCAAAGTGTAGGCCTGGATGTAGTTGATCTTGGATTATCTACCACTCCTACTGTAGAAATGGCGGTTCTTATGGAAAAAGCTGCCGGTGGTATAATCATAACCGCAAGCCATAATCCTGCACAATGGAATGCATTAAAGCTTTTGAACAATAAAGGCGAATTTGTCTCAGCTGAAGACGGCGAAAAAATACTTGCACTTGCAGAGGCAGAAGACATTAACTTTTCCGAGGTAAAAAAGCTTGGAAAATACTCCACAAAAGATGGATACTTCGAAAAGCATATTGAGGAAATACTAAAACTTCCTTTGGTAGACAAAGATGCTATTGCAAAGAAAAAATTTAAGGTTGCGATTGACTGTGTCAACTCTACCGGAGGTATTGTAGTGCCTATGCTGCTAGAAGCTCTAGGCGTTGAAAATGTTACCAAATTTTTCTGTGAACCAAACGGACATTTTCCGCATAATCCTGAACCGCTTCCTGAAAACTTAACTCATATTTCAAGTGAAATAAGCAATGGCAAATTTGACCTTGGCATTGTAGTGGATCCGGACGTGGACAGACTTTGCTTTGTGAACGAAGACGGAAGCATGTTCGGTGAAGAATATACATTGGTTGCCGTTGCTGATTATATTTTAAAGAATAAAAAGGGAAATACAGTTTCTAACTTATCTTCATCAAGAGCACTGAGAGATGTAACAGAAAAAGCAGGGGGAGAGTATTTTGCCTCTGCTGTCGGAGAAGTAAATGTGGTGGAAGCGATGAAAAAACACGATGCAGTTATTGGCGGTGAAGGCAACGGAGGTATAATCTATCCTGAGTTACACTATGGAAGAGATGCCCTGGTTGGAATAGCATTATTTTTAACCCATCTGGCAAAATCCGGCAAGTCCATTTCCATGCTTAGGGCTCAATATCCTAACTATCATATTTCGAAAAATAAAATTGAACTGACGCCGGAAGTGGATGTAGACTGTGTAATTGATGAAATCAGAAAGAAATACGAAAAGCAGCCAATCAATACAGTGGATGGTGTTAAAATTGAATTTGAGAAAGAGTGGGTTCATTTGAGAAAATCCAATACTGAACCTATCATCAGAATATATGCAGAGTCGGATACACTTGCTACTGCAGATCATCTTGCAAATAAAATTATTATAGACATTAAGGAGATCCTGGCAAGACATGCATGTTTACTTAGATAATGCAGCTTCTACTCCTTTAGATGAAAAAGTACTGGATGCCATGCTACCCTATTTTACAAGGGTACATGGCAATCCTTCTTCCATACATTTTCACGGAAGGGAAGCCAAAGCTGCCATTGAGAAGGCTCGCAAAACCGTAGCCGGTTTACTTAACACTTCTCCCTCAGAAATTTTCTTTACATCCGGAGGTACCGAGGCAGACAATACAGCAATCATTTCCGGGGTAAACTCCTATAAAATAAAACACTTTATCACTTCCCCTCTGGAACACCATGCGGTACTTCATACCGCAGAGCATCTACATGCACAAGGAATAGTGCAGCTTCACATACTTGAGGTGGACCGTAAAGGCAATCTAAATTACGAACAATTAAATCAGCTGCTCGAATCCCATTCAGATTGCATGTTAAGTCTCATGCATGGCAACAATGAAATAGGAAACATTAATGACATTGAACAGATAGGAGATTGGTGCAATCATTATAAAGCGCTGTTTCACTCGGACACTGTACAGACTGCAGGGCATTATTTACATGATCTTAGTAAATTAAAGGTAG
The DNA here is from genome assembly GCA_046290815.1 of Cytophagaceae bacterium. Taxonomy (GTDB): domain Bacteria; phylum Bacteroidota; class Bacteroidia; order Cytophagales; family Cytophagaceae; genus JBKBUF01. The sequence continues at coordinate 151,073 of JBKBUF010000009.1, forward strand.
ATTTTATTGTTGGTTCTGCACACAAATTTCACGGACCAAAGGGTGTTGGATTCCTTTATGTAAATGCTGAAAGAAAAATCAATCCTATTATTTTCGGAGGCGCACAGGAAAGAAATATGCGGGGAGGCACCGAAAATCTTGCAGGCATAATCGGTCTGGCAAAAGCCCTTGAGATTTCTTACGAAAAAAGAGAAGAGCATGAGAAACATATCTCTAAGCTTAAAACCAGAATGATTGAAGGCTTAAAGGCCAGGGTAAATGGAATTGATTTCAATGGAAACTGCACTGAAGAAAACAAAAGCCTTTATACCATCCTTAATGTTGCCCTTCCTGGTGTTGAAGACAATGATATGCTCCTTTTCAAACTTGATATTGACAGGATCTCTGCATCGGCAGGCAGTGCATGTTCCAGCGGGACCAATATAGGTTCACATGTACTTCGGGCAATTAAGGCAGATGAAAACAGAGGGCATGTTCGCTTTTCATTCAGCAAATACAACACGGCAGACGAGGTGGATTATGTGGTAGAGAAGGTGGGGAGGTTTGTTTAGAATTTGTGGATATTTGATTTTGGATATTAGATATTAGACCAAATGGGAATAAAAATTTTTAACTTATAGGCGAAAATATTACCCATTGTATTTCCCAAGAAATCAGTCATTTATTACCAGTTTTTTCAAAATAATAAACATTGAATTCCTGTGCAGTATTTTTTCACCTCAAACTTATGCACATTTTAGTCTCCTTTTTCCACAAAATCGTATAAATCCATAGAACCAACCCATAAAAATTATGGATAAGCGTACGAAAAGAAACCTTTTGCTATTCTTCAGAAGATTCAGAAGGAACTATGAATTCTTTTTACAAAGCTACAAGGGCAAAACACCTTCATTGTATCTGGATCAGTTCAAGCGGGACAACATCAAGCTTGCGCAGGTACTGTTCGGTGATGAAGGAGTAAAACATTTCACACATTTTATCAAAAGGACTGAATTAAACACATGAAGAACAGAAAACAAAAAATAACCTGAACGGAATCGAGCATTTAAAAATCGATTCCGTTCTTTTTTACAGGCATTACCATTTAATTATTTTATGTAATGACCTGCCCTGATCAGTCTCAATAGTCAAAATATAAACACCTGCTTCAATGTCCCTTAGCTGAACCAAGGCTTTGCAATTCAACATTTCCTTTTCTTCGTTTACATAAACTTTCCCTGCAAGATCTGATAAAGTAAGATTGATTTTTTCCAGTGGGGCAGTTGTTTTAATTTCAATATAATCCGTAAAAGGATTCGGATACACTTCCAAAAATTTTGCATCTTCCAATCCCACAGTCACAACACCCAAAAATGTCAGCTTTCCTGACAGATCCACCTGTATGAGTCTGTAATAATTAATCCCTCCAACAGGATTATTATCTTCATATAAATAAGTCATGACCGAAGACAGGTTTCCTCCGCCATTTACTTTACCGATTGGTGAAAAGCTACTGCCATCTTCAGATCTTTCGATCAGAAATTCTTTATTGTCTTTTTCACCTGCAGTAATCCATTTTAAAACTACAGAATCACCTTTTTTCACTGCTTCAAATGAAACAAGATTAACCGGGGTAGCCATACATGGAGGGACAAAGGGACTTGTTGCAGTAGCTAGAGAAAGATTGGTGAGGACTGCACCAACAGCTCCGGAAGTTGCATTATGAGGACAATTACACTTCCTTGAATTTCCCGGCACACCACCTGTCACTACCGTACTAAGATTCGCCATAGCACCTGAAGTCCACAACAGTCCTCCGCCTCCGCCGCCACCAGGCCCGAAGTCAAAATCCGAACCGAAATTATTGGTACTACCACCGGCACCTCCGGAAACATTTACGTTCAATGAATTCAATATAGAAGCAGCATGAATCAAAACTGTTCCGCCTGCCCCTGCACCTCCGTTTCCGTCGCCATGATCATCTGTATTCTCAGCCACCGAATTTCCTACCGATAAGATTCCATATCCATTACCCTCGATTTCATTGGCCTTAATAATTACTATACCACCTCCGTTTCCACCGTTATTACATTTATCATTGTTTTGCTGGCCTCCACCACCACCTCCTCCCATAAATATTCTATTCACTGCAGGAGTGTAATAAACATTACCAAAACCAAACCCATTTATACCCGGACCATTGGGAAAAAAACTATTTGCACAATTCCCACCTTTATCTCCACCTCTGCCCCCTTGTCCGTAGTTGCCCCCTCCTGCACCACCTGAATTGTGGCCGTTGCCACCACCTCCTCCGTTCAGTTGCTTGCCTTTTCCGGCTTCTCGTGTGGCCACATATTCTGCCGCACCTTCACCTTTATAACCGGCCTGAAATGATGGCCAGGAGTAATAAAACAAATTACTTGTTGTAAGTGCGCTTGTAGTATTGCTGCACCCATAACTGGAATTATTCTGAGAACATAAACCTCCTCTGAAACCAATACCGCTGACATTGATATTAGCATTGAGAGTTACTCTGCCACTGGCTTCGAATATTAAAACTCCACCCACAGTTCCATTCCATGGCAATGCTGTAAGCATAGCATCAACAGACACGTTAGTGTATTGGGGAATTCTTATAAGCTGTACTTTACCTACAGGTGTGTAAGTCTTAAGAAAGGAAAACTTCATCTGAATTACCGAACCGGTTATATCGGATATTTCATTGATTTCGTAGTTTCCTGCATTTGCAATTGAGTTGATATTCCCAAAGCTGGCGGTATTACTCACATCAATATCAGCACCCTTCATTTGTATGATCAGGATTTTATCGCCTACAGAAAATCCTGTAGGATTACCCGCAGTTGCACCTATTTCCAATGAATTGCAGCCATCGATATTTATTACCGGGGCATAGGTATTAATGACACCGGAAATTTGTCCGAATGCAGTAATACTTGTAAAAAATGCAATAATAAAGATGTGAAATACAGATTACATACCCCTTTTTTGATTGACCGAACGGCCGATGTATTATTAATACCGAAAAGTATAAAAAAGTAAATCCTTTAATTTGATTTTAAACAATTTGAGAGCAATCCTGTTGCTTCAGTACAACTTTTACTGTTTTACATTTTTTGAAATCAAATCAAAAGCTTTATAATTCAACTTAGATAAGTTATATTTATTCCCTTATTCCTATTAAACTCCTATTCTATGAAGATGTTAAGATTTTTATTACCTGCACTGGCGTCTTTTTTATTTTTTTCGTGCAAAAAAGACATGGGCAACCCGCGCTGGGATGCAGATTTTTTAGCCCCTATCATCAAGACAAGTATGGGTCTTGAAAGTATTATCAAAGATACTTCCGTTCATACCAATCCGGATAACAGTCTGAAGATTGTGAATGCACAAAAACTTTACACCTTGAATCTGGAATCATTGCTTTCACTTACCAATGAAAACTTTCCGGAGTATTTTAAGAATGTGAAGTTGAATACTCTGGTGCTTGAGCCACAAAGTATAACACGAAGAATCAGCTTGGGAGAAATAGCTAAACCAACACCTTTTTATGATTATGTTATATATTACCATACTACTAAACAGCCAACTTTTCTTCCCGCATTTAATAACATACAAGCAGGACCTATAGATTTGGATGCTAACCAGTTTTTCAAAATTGCCACCATGGAAGAGGGCAAGATGGAAATAACAATTACAAATGAATTACCTGTTGATATCCTTAGGTTTGAATTTACATTGCGAAATAAATCAGATAATGAAATTATTATTCATGATGTTTTCTCATCTATTGCTACAGGAACCAGTCAAAGTAAAATTTATGATTTATCGGGTAAAACCATTGAAGGAAATCTTACTGTTACTATTGATGACATGGATACTGCCGGGAAAAATGGAGTTGTGATTGATACAGCAGACGCGGTTGTTGCGAATATTAAAGTCTACGACCTTAAAGTTCATTCTGCCATTGCAGTCTTCCCTGCTCAAAACGTAGTAGACGATAGCAGCAACGTACCTCTTGTCAACATGAACGACATGAGGCTTACTTATGCGAAAATCAAAAAAGGAACCGTAAGAATAGATGTAACCAGCACCGCAGAAGATAATCTTTACTTTAACTATCAGCTTCCGGGAGCAAGCAAAAACGGTATTCCTTTCGAAACCAACACAGTAGTTCCACCCGCCACCAATGCAGGAAATGGTACGCAAACTTTTACCTATGATTTTTCCGGTTATGTCCTTGATCTTACCGGCAGGGACCATGACACAGTCAACAGTTTTTACAATAAAATCACCGGACGTATAGAATACACCGGAAGGCAAGTACACCTATCTCTTGAAGACAGTCTTGAAATAAAAATTACCATGATAGGAATCGAACCTGAATATGTGAGAGGTTATCTCGGCCGTGACACTGTATTTGCTTCAGGCAGTCAAGCCATCGACCTGTTCAATAATATTCGTGGTGGCAATCTGGAGTTCCAGGATATCAAACTGAATGCACGTATTGAAAACGGAACGGGTGTACCAGGTTCTGTGATGGTCAACTTCATTAAGGGAAATCATCCGGCAAAACCATCGGTAACACTTGCCGGCCCAAATATCGGCACTGACATCAACATTGGCAAAGCAGTTGATGGCAATCCGGTTATTCCTGACCATACTACCATTGACCTTAAAGGAACAAATGGCGCACAACTGGTGAGCATACTACCTCACAGCATCGACTATAATATACGTGCTATCGCAAACCCTGCAGGATTTACCGGTGCGCTTGACCAGTTTGCCTATGAAAGCAGTCCGCTCGATGTATATCTTGATATGGAAATTCCTCTTTCTGTTATTGCTGAAAATCTGACTTTATCCGATACCATAGAGTTTCCTGCAAGATCCGTTGAGTCTGCGATCAACAGAGGAAAACTTTATGTTGTGGCCGACAATGGATTTCCGCTTTCAGCTAAAGTAAATCTTACCTTCCTGAATGAAAATATGGATATTATCGAAACTCTGACTTCATCAGGAGAATTAGAACCTGCAACCCTTGGTCTCAATGACCGGGTGCAAAACAAAAAAAGATCGGCTGTAAGCTACACCATCAATCAGGGAGCAATACCAACAATGATGGGTGCAAAATATGTGGTATTTACTGTCTCATTTTCAAGTGCACCTGCAAACCAGCATGTAAAAATTTACAGTGATTATAAAATAGATTTTCACCTGACAGGTGATCTTAATGTAACTATAAAATAAAACCCCGGTATATTTTTCAATTTCATAATGAAAAACTTTTATTACCTGATAGTACTCCTCATGGGAGGAACTGCAGCAGCACAACCTGCTGCTGATGCACTTGAAAGAAGATTTTTGGATCAGTCAAGAGACTCTATTGTTAACACCGGCTATATCCATGCGGGATTTGATTTTCATGTAAATTCCAATTCGGTTACCAACAATTTTAAAAATAATTTTCTGTACGGAGGGTATATTTCCAATGAGCAAAAAGACCAGGTAAGCAAGAGGCTTCGGAATGTTAATGTTGCAGGTCTTGATGTTCGCACAGGAATTACAGGCAAAAGCCTACTGAAAAATAGAACAGCTGTGGTGGCCGGGCTTTTCTACGTTGAGCATTATGATGCAAAATTCACCAAAGATTTTTTTGAGCTCGTTTTCCGAGGAAACAGCAGGTATGCTGGCCAAACCATAGATATTGCACCACTCAGGGTTAGAAGTTTTACCTCCCAACAATTGTATTTAGGATTTGAGAAGAAATCATCCGAAAAATTATTTGTCGGCGGAGGAGTGAACATCATAAGAGGCGGCAGATTCAGCAGTATAGAACTAACCAGAGGCAAACTACATACAGAACAATACGGTACTTACGTGGAACTGGATGGCAATCCTGACATCCAATACACTGACAGAAACCAGGGGAGATTTTCCGGAAACGGTTATGGCGCTTCATTAACTTTATATGGAACATACAGACTTGAAAAAAGTCTGATATCAGCAGAATTGCGTGACCTTGGATTCATTTCCTGGAGAAACCTGAACAGCTTCAAAGGAGATGGCGTGTATCGATATGAAGGGCAATATGTGGAAGACATTTTTTCAATTGACAGTACTGTTTTTGAAAAATTTGAACCGGATTCGGTTGCAAATCAACTTGGAATCCAAAATGTGAGAAGCAACAAAAGTTATTTATTACCCGCTACGTTGCACCTGAATTACCAACATTTCTTCAATTCGGAATTGTCGATGACCGTAGGAATCAGACAAATTTTTAATGCTTCTTACAGGCCGAGAGTGTATTTGAGGCCGGAATATTATTTGTCTGAGAGCCTGATCATTGCTGCTACATTTTCTTACGGAGGTTACGGAAGAGGAGACTTTGAAATCTCTGCAGCAAAAAAAATATCCGATTTTTTTATAATTTCAGCCAATATTTTTTATTTTGAACAATTGATACTGCCTAGAAAATCATCAGGACATGGTTTCGGGCTTAACATTGTTAAAACTTTTTAAAGGCTAAACAGTATTTTTAAATGTTTTCTCGATACCGGCATATGAACATAAACGAATATTTAAAGGACGAAAAATACGGTCTGGAAGGTGAGTTTTGCGTTACTATAACTACTAATGACAACAGATGTGTGTTAGGAGAAGTAACAAAAAGCAACAAAATCGAACTTTCCAAGGCGGGATTAGCGGCACAAAAATACTGGCATCAGATCGAAGAGCATTTTGCTAATGTTACTCTAAAAGAATATGTAATAATGCCCAATCACATCCATGGCATTATTGAGATCAATCCTAACCAGAAAAAGAAAGAAAACTACATCATTCATGATGTTTCCAGATTTGAGATCTGTTTCGGACTAATGGTGGGAAGAAACAATCCATTTATGCTCAAAGGATCTATCTTCCATTTAATTACCTGGTTTAAGGCTGCTTCTCTTATAGAAATCAAAAGGCAATACAATGATGAGTTTGCCTGGAAATCCGGGTATTTCGATTTTCAGATAAAAAACCCTGCTTCTTCCAAAAGCATCAAAAACTACATTGAAACGGCGGCCAACAGATGGCCTTTGACCATGGAAAATCCTGAAGAAAGTCTCCGGGACTTTATCCATTCTGACCCTCATTAAAAAATGATAACGGGATTTCATGATTCCCTCAACTTATTATCAAAATTAACTTTCAGAAGGAGCTTAAATGCTTTTTCCGTGTTAAGCACCTATTATATCTCCAAATGGACAGGCAAAGCAATTAATCCTGCAGCACCTTACAGCATTTCTTTTGAACCCACCACTTCTTGTAATCTAAGATGTCCGGAATGTCCCAGCGGACTGCGATCATTTACCCGTCCAACAGGCATGCTGGAAAAATCATTCTTTACCCAGGTGATTGACGAGATTCATTCAAAGGTTTTTTACCTGACATTTTATTTTCAGGGTGAACCCTATCTCAATCCTTCTTTTCTTGAAATGGTAAGATATGCCCGTTCAAAAAATATTTATACAGCCACCTCCACCAATGCACATTACCTTAGTCCGGAAAATGCCAGGCTCACCATTGAATCAGGACTTGACAGACTGATAATTTCAATCGATGGCACTACTCAGGAAACATATTCCTCATACAGAGTCGGAGGATTTCTGGACAAAGTAATAGAGGGAACAAAAAACATTATAGAATGGAAAAAGAAAACCGGATCCAGGACTCCGCATGTGGTATTCCAGTTTCTTGTAGTTAAACCTAACGAACACCAGACAGAAGAAGTAATAAGGCTAGGTAAAGAATTAGGAGTTGATCAGGTAGTATTTAAAACTGCTCAGGTATATGATTATGAAAACGGATCTGATCTGATACCTGAAAACCAAAAATACTCGAGATATAAAAAAACAGCAGAAGGGAAATACGAAATAAAAAGCAGTATGGAAAACAGTTGCTGGAGAATGTGGCACTCCTGTGTCATCACCTGGGATGGCACCATAGTACCCTGCTGTTTCGACAAAGATGCTTCCCATCCGCTGGGTTCTCTCAAAGAGAAATCATTTTTCCAGATCTGGAACAGCGAAGGCTATAAAAGCTTCAGAAAAAGTTTACTCAAGTCAAGATCAGAAATAGAGATATGTAAAAATTGTTCGGAGGGAACGAAGGTATGGGCGGAGTAATTAAGAGTTAAGAATTAAGAATGGGAGCAATGAATGTTGAATGATGAATGTTGAATTTTGAATGAGGGATTTGAAGCGGAAATTATCGAAAATGTAACTTGTGAGGTTCTGTTTAAATAACTGTGTCATTATTAAAATTATTATCTCTGTTGGAATGTGGTAAAGTTTGAAAAACTTTTCCATATTTCAACAGATCTTTAATCTTTCAGGATATTTAATTGCTA
>JBKBUF010000010.1:0-155159 GCA_046290815.1 Cytophagaceae bacterium
GAAAGACTTTCCTTGATCAGGAAAATTAATCAAATATATTTGCTCACCTGGTGCATTCTTGTTGCCGAAATTGGTGCATTCCTATTTACCGAAAATGGTGCATTGTTATTTTCCGATTACATTTTAAGCCGGTTCTTGTCTGAAAATACCCTTAATGAAGGGTTAATGAATATGTTGAAATTCATTTCAGAAAATCCTTCCATATATTGCAGGCTTTCTTTTACTTCATTTATTAAATTATACAAATCTACTTCTTCAGAAACTAAATCCTTTCTTGAGTTTCTGGAATAATCTATAATGTCTTTAATAGTGTTGTCAAGTCTGATAACACTTTTTTCCATTAGGCCACTATAGCTAAATATTTTTTCTAATGATTTTTTACAATTGTTTGTGCCGGTGCTTTCTTCTTTAACCAGGTTAATCAAGCCAAGAACAGATTTAAGTGGAGCTCTAAGGTCATGAGATGCGCTATAAACAAATCTGTCAAGTTCTTGATTTATTTTTACTAGTTCATCATTTCTTTTTAATAGCGATTCTTCCGCAGTTTTTCTTTCTTTTTCTGAAGTTTTCTTTTCCAAAGCATTCTTAATTGCAGAGGTAAGTCTTGTAAGATTATCTTTTATTAGGTAGTCATCGGCCCCTTCTTTCAGTGATCGTACTGCAAACTCTTCAGATACTGTTCCTGTTACTAAGATGAAAGCTGTGTCAGGCTTCTGGGTTCTGGATATCTTTAATGCTTCTAAGGAATTAAATTGAGGGAGGGAATGGTCGGATAAAACTACATCAGGATTGAAGAATTCCAAGGCATCAAGAAATTCTTCCTTTGTATCAACTCTTAAAGTTTTTAATGATTTAAATTCTTTCTCTAATTCTCTTATTACCAACCCTGCATCTTCCTCTACATCTTCCAATAATAGTATTTTTAATGTCTGCATTTTCCTGAATTAAAAATGTATTATACGTTAATTGTGGAATTCGGTTTACTGTTTTGGTACTTCATTTATGATCATCCAGAATAATCCAAGATCTGAAACTGCTTTTATGAATTTATCAAACTCAACAGGTTTTACAACATATGCGTTTACTCCATAATCGTACGACTTAATTATATCCTGCTCTTCACGTGAAGAAGTAAGTACAACTACTGGAATATTTTTCTTTTTGGTATCAGCTTTCAACTTTCTTAGAATCTCGAGCCCATCTACCTTTGGAAGTTTTAAATCTAATAGAATTAGTTTTGGATGATTGTCAGATTCAGGAGAAAATAGATAGTTAAGGGCTTCTTCTCCATCATCTATATGAAGTAAATTATTCGATAGATTGTGTTTTTTTAGAGCCCTGATTGTTAAACCTGCATCATCATGATTGTCTTCTATTAACAATATTTCAACAATACTTTTATTCATTACTTATACTTTTTTGGGTAAACTAAAACTAAATGTTGCTCCTTTATTGACCTGAGCTTCTGCCCAGATTTGTCCATCATGTTTTGTGATAATCCTCTCTACAATTGCTAATCCTACACCTGTTCCTTCAAACTCATTCATTTTGTGGAGTCGTTGAAATACACCAAAGAGCTTGTCTTTGTATTCCATATTAAATCCTACACCATTGTCTTTTATAAAATAAATTATATGTAATTCGTCTTCATAGGATCCTATTTGTATTCTGGAGTCTGATTTTTTAGATGAATACTTAATGGCATTAGATATCAGATTTTGCCAAACCTGAATCATTAAATTGCGATCGAATGGTGATGGGAGTAATTTGTCAATTATAATATTTTGAGATAATTGATTGTTGCTGTTATTTATTTCAGAAATTACACTTTCAACTATAGCCTGCATATTGCTGTAGTTTTTATTGATTTCTGATCTTCCGAGTCTGGAGAATTGCAGTAGGTTGTCAATTAAGGATCCCATTTTTTCTGCATTTCTCATAATTATTTTCATAGTTTTCTTTCCTTCTTCGTCTATCTTCTCATAGTAATCTTCGGTTAAGATTTTAGTATATCCGTTGATGCTTCTTAGAGGAGCTCTTAAATCATGAGATACAGTATAAGTGAAGGCCTCAAGTTCTTTATTTAAGCTATGAATTTTAACTTCGGCTTCTTTTCTTAGTGTATTATCAAATACAGTAGAGCGACTTTTTATATATTTTCCGTTTTCATCAAAAATTGCTTTCGCGTTTAATATTACCGGAATTTCAGATCCGTCTTTTCTTTTTAAATTAAATTCTAAATTTTGTACAAATCCTTTATTTTTGAAAGATTCGAAGTTTTCACGAAATGTAACCAGGCTGTCATTTGTAAGTAAATCTGTAAATTTTACCTTTCCGATTAATTCTTCTCTTTTATATCCAAGCCACTGTAATTCGGTTTCATTTATATTGACATATGTGCCATTATGATCAAGTGAGTGGTATCCGCAAGGTGCATTATTATATAAGTCTTCAATCTCTTGAGATGATTTTTTAAGTTTTTTTTCTGATTGAAGTCTTAAATTCCAGTTGCGGATAATTATAGTGACTCCGGTGGTGAGAATAAGTGTTACTGTAATTACTAATACTGAAAAGGTTAGATTGAAGGAATCTATGTTGTTTTTGTTCTTTGTTGAGTTGTTTTCAATTTTTTTTGTTTCCTGAGATTGGATGTTTGTTATTATCGTTCTGATTTTATCCATAATCACTTTGCCTTCCATATCTGCTATGTTTTCACGGCTGGCTTCAAACCCAATTTCTTTTCTTAAGGAAACGGTTTCTTTTATGAAACTTATTTTATCTATGATTAAGTTGTTTATTGTGTCTACTTCCCTAAAGTATGTAGATTTGATTATAGGATTGTCTTCTAAATTATTTATCTGTTTTAAAAGTCTTATTTCTGTTTCAAATGCGGGTCTGTAAAACTCTTCATTTCCTGTGATTACATATCCTCTCTGGTCAGTTTCTAATTCTGTTACAAGAGCTAGTGTTTTTTCCAGGTTAAACAAAAGATCATAACTTTCAGAGATTTTCAGGTTTGTTTCAAGTACTTGAGTGTTTTTGTTAAAGGCATATACTGACAGATAGCATAAAATAGCTAAAATCAGAATGAAGGACAGATATAGGTAACTATTGAAAGTTAAACGCATTAAAATTATTAATTATCTTAATTGAAAAATAAATCTTTAAATATCTCAATCTTTGCTATAAAAAAAATTGCATCCGGTATTATTACCAATTAAATATCAATATAATTTTTTTCGATTAAAAACAAAAATATGTAGTCAGATATGTAATTATTTTATATTAGTGAGAGTTGTTGAGATATGAATAATACTTGTCAGAAGGGGATTCAAGTGGTAAATATTTTATAACAGTAGGGAAGTTTATAATCTTATAATTTCTATCTAATACGCAGGCATTAATAAAACATACCCCGTCTTTGCATGTCATTCCGTAGGCTTCATGAATATGTCCGAATACATAGTACTTTGGTTTAAAATTAAGGACCTTTTTTAGAATGTCTTTACATCCTACGTTTTCCGTTTCACAGTTTTCGTCCAGGATTCCGAAAGGCGGGCCGTGGGTTATAAGTATATCTGTATCTTCAGGTATCAGGTCCCAATGCCTTTTTATTTCTTCCCCTCGTTCTCTGTTAAAGGCCATATTATGGTAACATGGCTGAACGGGCGAACCCCAGATTTTAATATTATTGATGGTTATGCCTGAATCATTAAGTAAATAGGTGTTTTTGGGGAGAAGAGATTTTAGTTCCTCAGGACTACATTTCTCTAAATAATAGTCATGGTTCCCCGGAATAAAAATTTTGTATTGATAATCAAGTGCTCCAAACCAGGAAATGAAATCCAAAACTTCCTCTTTGGTTCCGGATTTTGTAATATCTCCTGCGTGTATAATGGCGTCTGCAGGGGGTAAAATTAATTGCGAGTGGTAGCCGTGCGTATCGGAAATAGTTACAAATTTCATTTAGAAATTTTCTTTCTTTACCCAATTCATTTTTGTTAATTAAAGTTCTGTTTTTTGAGAAAAATGATAAATCTGGAAGGTAAAATTCTTTATCACGACAAGTATATAATGGTGGTCGATAAGCCTCATGGATTAATGGTAGAGCCGGATAGGAACCAGAACCCTAATCTGTTAAATGAAGTCAAAAGATATATAGGTCAAACTTCAGAAAAACAGGTCTATGCCCAGCATATTCATCGTCTAGACAGACCTGTAACCGGAGTCGTTTTGTTTGCAATTGATAAATCTGTGCTTAAGAATCTAAATGAGCAGTTTGCTCAAAGAAATGTGAAAAAATTTTATAAAGCCAAAACCATTTCTGCTCCGGCTAATATGAAAGGTGAATTATTTCAATGGCATCGCAAAGAAAAGAAGAAGGCAGTGCTTTATGACAATCAGATTGAATATTCCGATCCTGCGTGTTTATATTATGAGGTAAAACCTGATGGGAATAAATTTTTATGGGATATTGAACTTTTTACGGGTAGGTATCACCAGATTCGTGGGCAACTCGCATCTATAGGCTGCGCAATAATAGGGGATAAAATTTATGGTTCAACAGAGGTGTATAAAGAAAATTCTATTGCCCTTCAGGCTTACAGACTTGAATTTTTACACCCGGTTAGCAATGATCTTATAATAGTAGAAGCAAAAGGAAATATTTAGCTCAAACTATATTTTTCTTCCATTTCCCTTGTTTGAAAAAGTAATAGGCCACTACCGCATGCAGGGAATGGCATATCGCAATGGAAAGGAATATACCTGTTTCTTTAAGTGGTGTATAAAATGCCAGAATGTAAGCCATAGGTATTTCCACACAGCAAAGTACTGCAATATTAATTAAGGTAGGAGTTTTCGTGTCACCGGCTCCGTTAAATGCCTGTATCATTACCATTCCTACAGCAAAAAATACATAGCCAAGCGAAATAATTTTTAATCCTTTTCCTGAAAGATTTGCTACTTCAGGAACGATAGAAAACCATCCCGCAATATAGGTTCCGGCAAGAAGGTATATAACGGTTACACCTGCTAAAAAAACGACATTGTATCTGGCAGTAAGTAGAGTTGAAATTTCAGCACGCAATATTTTTCCTGCGCCCAGATTTTGCCCTACCAGAGTCGAAGCTGCGGCTGATAATCCCCATGCAGGCATCAGACTAAATAACAAAATTCTGAATGCAATGGTAAAACTTGCTACAGTAACGCTACCAAATTCCGCTGCCATTCGTGTTAATGCAATCCATGCAGCAGAGTCAATTAAAAATTGTCCCATTCCTCCGGCTGCTATACTTATGATTTTTTTAATCAGCTTTACTTTAATAATCAGGTTTGATCGGGTAATTTTCAATAAGTGCTTTCCATTAAAAAGATGATAAAGCTGGTAACATACACCGAAGCTTCTTCCAATGGTAGTTGCCCATGCTGCTCCTGCAAGGCCCAATCCCGGGAAAATATCGCCTAATCCGAAAATCAATAGAGGGTCTAAAACTATATTTAATCCATTTGATATGAATAAGGTTTTCATAGCCAGATGTGCCTGACCGGCACCTCTGAAGGCTCCGTTAATCAAAAACAAAAGCATAATTGCAGTATTTCCGGCAAAAATGATTTTAGTGTAATTTTCTCCAAAAGCCAGCACTTCATTTTGTGCACCCATTAATACCAGAATATTTCCGGAAAAAACAAATCCTGTTGCCCCGATAATTATTGAAATGAAAATTCCGAAAGAAAGTAATTGAAAAGCTGCAGTACCTGCTTTAGAATACTCTTTTTCTCCAAACCGTCGTGCGATCAAAGCTGTGCCGGCCATGCTCAATCCTACACCGACTGAATAAACAATCATAATAGCAGCTTCTGTGAGTCCAACAGTTGCTATTGCATGTTCGCCCAACCTTCCAACAAAGAAAATATCCACCACCGCAAAAAATGATTCCATCATCATTTCCAGAATCATAGGCACGGCTAATATGATTATGCTCTGCCTGATGTCAATGCGGGTAAGGTCATGCTGATGTTCCTGGACCGCGGCAAATATGGTCTTAAGTACAGAGGATTTATTGGAGCTGCTTCTCATAAAAGTCACGACCGACGTGGTTCCCGGATAATTTTAATTGGTTAAACCTCAAAAGTAATTGTTTTTTTTCTAAATTTCTTTCTGGTAATAAGTAAAATCCTGATAATATTTTTTCGTTTTGTCCTTATGTCCGGAATAATTTTTCGTGGTTTTTTCTGTCTTCTTACTTGTTTTTCCCTTGGTTTAAACTCATCAGTAGCGCAGGTATTTGTAAAGACTGACACTTCTTTATCTGCCGAAATGCTGGTAAAAGGAGAATTTTTAAGAGGTGGTATAGATGTAAATAATATTCGGTTTAAAGGATATCAGGGCGCAAAAGGTACCTTTACTATTTCTCCCGGTATATTTCCCCTCACTGAAGGAATAATCCTTAGTACAGGCTTTATCCGAGATTTTAAAGGGCCAAATTTTTCAGATAATACTACAGGGAAGCAGGGTTTGCCGGGTGATTCTTTGTTGTCAGTGATTGCGGCAGGTAAAACTTACGATGCCAATATTCTTGAGTTCGATTTTGTCCCGGGTGCTGAGAACGTCGCCTTCGATTTTGTTTTCGCCTCAGAAGAATATCCTGAGTTCGTCAACTCTGATTTTAATGATGTTTTCGCTTTTATCATTACAGATCCGGAAACGGGAAAATCTTTTAATATTGCCAGACTTCCGAAAACGTCGGAAGTAATTACCGTGAATAATGTTAATCATTTAAAGAATTCTGATTTTTATATTGATAACCCGGTTCCATCTGTAATGCATTTGTTGGAGTTAATCAATTTTGGTAAGGGAAATAAAAAATCAAAAAAACAACAGAAAATTGATGCTGCATATTTTCAGTCTCAAATGAAATGTAAAACAGATCAATGTTCTTATATACAATTTGATGGTTATACGAAAAGCATAACTGCTAAAGCAAAGTTGGTGCCCGGGAAGAAATACAGGTTTAAAATTGCTATAGCAGATGTGAATGATTACTTCTATGATTCTGCTGTATTATTGCGTGCTCATTCATTTAAGAGCTATGATAATTATGGGCATATTCCGGGAGATACTACCGGTGAGGTTGTAAAAGATCCGGATCTCGTTTTAGAAAAAAAAGTTAAAGTAGTGGAGAAACCGGTGGAACAAGCCAGGAAATCTGAAAAAATGAAAGAGTTATTATTGTTTGAATTTGATTCTTATGAATTGACGAAGGAAGCGCGAATTAAATTGTCTGAAATTTCGTCAATGGTCAAAACAAATCCTGCTGTTTCCGGAGTTTTAGTATATGCTCATACAGATTCCGAAGGAAGTACTGCCTATAATATAAGGTTGTCGGAAAAGAGAGCCCAGGCCGTGCGGAAGGAGTTAGTTAGGGCAGGTGTAAAGGAAGATATAATCTCTATAGAGTTTTTTGGTGAGGATAAACCTGCGGATGATAACAATACAGAAGCGGGTAGGCAGCAAAACAGAAGGGTGGAGGTGGTTGTCCAATTTTAGACCCTGTCAGGGTGGACCCTGTCAGGGTAATATAAATCTCCTCTGCCGATGATTTTTATCATACCTTTGTATGAATGTATGTTACCATATTTGCATTAACAATTGTGTAAAAATTAAATGCAAATATTATGGCAACTTCAAAAGTAACAATCAATGGTAGTAATTATGCTGCAGGAACTGCTGTGTCCGCTACTTCAAACTTGTCTTTGACAGCAAAATTTTTAAACTGGTGTGATTCTCTAGAATTTAGCAGATATGGTATTTTAGCAGCAATTTTTGCTGTTCAAGGTGGAGTTATTGCTCCGATAGCATTGTTGATAATGTTTTATTTTTCTCCCGTAGTAGCTGAGGCAGGAGTTTTACTTTCTATCCTTTCGACCATGGGTGTTCTTGTGCTTAATATCTCAGTAGCGCCTATGAGAGTCATTGTGATTGGTTTTATAGTAAATCTGCTTATTCATACAGGTCTGATCCTGGCCAGCTTTATTTAATTTAATCTTGAAAAGATCCTTAAACTAAACAACCGTAAGGTTATTCTTTCTTGCGGTTGTTTTTATTTTCTATTTCTTCTTCCAATTGAACTATTATACTTTTCAAAACCTTTATAAGTCTTTGTTTTTGGGCTTTTTCGCTGGCGCTCCATTTTTCAGATCCTTCTCTTTTGTGTGCCAGCTTAAATTTTAATCCTGCCATGGCAGTGGTATAATCATTAGCGTTAAGTTTTCTTACGTGCTGATGGGCTAGGATATACCAATGATATTCTGATCCTACAGGCACTCCGCTACCTTCCGGTGCTTTTCCTTTCCTGCGTTTAGTTACAGCATACTCAAATTCCCATTTGTCCGGTGTTACTTTTCTTTCTTTCCAATCACCGGCATCATATTTCCAGGAATGGCTCCGACCTATTTTCATTCCTGTATATTTTTTTCCTTCGTATTCCTTAAATCGGTTATAAGATTTACTAAGGTCCTTAGCCAGCTTTCTTTCTTTAGTTTTCATGTTGTCCTCCTATAATAAAATAACCTCCCGATTAAAAAGCATGGTTCCTTATTAAGGAACTGTAGGAAATAAAAAAAACTGCTCAACCGAAGTTGTAGCAGTTTCTGAAAGCTTAAAAAATAAAATTGTTCGAAAAACCCCTATTATATAATAGTTAAACAAAGATACCTGATTACATGCTATCCTGAAATAGCCGTAATTGGTCATTTTTTTGGCTATTTGAAGTTGTATCTCACACCAACTCCTCCCTGAAGGAAGAATAAGAATGGATTATCCAGGATTTCCATAAATAATGTTACATCTGCAAAAACTGAAAGTGGAAGGTCAGGAATATGGTATTCTGCACCAATAACTCCATCAGCTCCGATATCTATATCGGTTACTCTTTCTGAACCATAGTACCAGAAAGGATTTCCATGGACTTTGTATCTGTAAGTAAAATGATACGTCTGGTAACGGAATTGCCCACCCACCCCGTAATACCATTGAAGGTTAGGGACATCGAAGAAATCTTTTTGAATCAGGTAATGTGCCTGAACTCCGAATGGCATAGATGCTGAATAGCCTGTAAAATTTATTTCGGAATAATTGGGGTGATCCTTCAATATTTTTGTCGAGGAGCGGTGCCACCTTCTGCTATACCAACCAGAGCCATAAAACATATGTGTTCTGCCGATGCTGATTTCAAAGGCTGATCCTTTACCATATTTTTTGGCTGTAAGTCCGGATAGGTCGCCCAGTCTAACTCCGACTCCCCAACCTGTAGGAGCTGAAGAACTTCTTCGTTTTTGAGCATATGCAGAGGATGCTAAAATGGTTGATAATAAGATAACTAATAGTATTTGTATATTCTTTTTCATTTCCTTTATTAAAGTTTTGGATTTTTGTTTAAAAAAAGACCTGATGAAAACTGTTTTTATTATTAAATGTTTGTGCGTAAAATTACAATTGTCTATTAAAAGCTCAAATTTATGGTCATTTATGGTATCCGCAACTGCAACACGGTGAAAAATGCTTTAATTTGGTTGAAAAGTAAAGGTCTGGATTTTGATTTTCACGATTATAAGTCTAAAGGAATTACTGAAGCCAAGCTAAAGGATTGGTGCAGCCAGGTGGGCTGGGAAGCGTTGGTCAATAAAAAAGGTACAACCTGGAGGCAGCTGGAGGAGACAGAAAAGCAACGGGTGGTCAATGAAAAAACAGCAATAGAACTAATGCTTAATAAGACCAGCGTTATAAAAAGGCCTTTAGTGGAAGTAAATAACAAGGTAATGGTGCTGGGTTTTGATGAAAAAGAATATTCGTCAAAATTAAAATAACTAGTCCACTTTTATTTGTTCCACCAGGTCACCTTTTAAGATATAAAAGTCCGTCGATATGCTGTTCCTCTGGCTGATAAATTCAGAGTAGTCTCCGCTGAACTGAATTCGTTTTTTGACCACCTGATCGAATGAGTTGTTGAGACATAACCATAACTCAGATATTTCACGCAAGCCTGCATTGCCTCCGTCATTGATAGTAATGTAGTCTGCGAGTTTGTTTTCAGTCGTGTAGTGTTTCAGTGCAATTCCGGCAGTTCTGTTTATTTGAAATCTTACGCCGGTCTTTTCGGCAACAGATAAATCCAGTATGTCATCAAAAAAGAATGCTACCTCTTCCTGTGTAATATTATGTTTATTGCAAAAGTGTTCAAGCGCCTTTCTTTTGTCTTTCATTTGGTAATAAACAGTATCAAATCCTTCTCGTCTGGCAAATGAAAACGCTGTAGGATTGGTTTCTCCCGTGATTATAGCAGCTTTTATTCTTTCTTTATTAGATTGATTAAGCCACATGCTGAATCTAACCATATTCAATCCCATAGAGTCTGCTTCCGAAAAGCCACTACCGGAGTTATGGGATTTGATTCCGTTATTAAATACTCCATCCCAATCGAAAAGCAAAGCTTTGATCTTACTCAGTTTTTGAGTTAAAACAGAAGGAGGCGTTATAAAAACGCCTCCGTATTGTTCATATTTATTAATGATATCGTTCATTATTCATTAAGATCCTGAATGTCCAGCATTCCGATAGGTTTGCCATTTTCTGTTACCAGTAAGGTGTCTATCTGGTGTTGACTTAAAAGTTTAGAAGCTGTATTCAGTAGCTCGTTTGCATCAACGGAAATCGGTTCTCTGAAATTAAGATCAGATAATTTTTTGTTAAGTACATCTTTGCCCTGGTTCTGGATTAGACGACGTAGTTCTCCGTCTGTGAAAACCCCTATGGCTTTTTCAGATCCGTTAACTACTGCAACACAACCGAAACCATATTCAGTCATTTTTACAAGAGCTTCTGTAATAGTAGTGTCAGCATTCACAATCGGATTTACTCCATTGATAGCTTCTTTTACTTTTACAGTCATCAATCTGGTGTGTTCGAAGAATTGGTCAGTACCAAGTTTAGTGAAATTATTCTCTGTCAGAGATTTCATTACTTTCCAAGGTACAGTAATTGTATGAACACCTACATCGATGCCATTGCGGATATGTTCAGGATATCTTACTGATGAGAACATGATTTTTGAATTGTATCCATAATGGTTTACTGCCTGTACACATTGGCTCACCAATTGTAAAGCATCATGTCCCTGATCCTGAAGTCGGCCAACAAGAGGGCAAACATAAGTTGCTCCTGCAGCCATAGCCATATATGCCTGTTGGATGGTATAAACTAGGTGTACATTTACCATTAATCCTGACTTAATCAGCTGGTGGCAGGCTTTTAGTCCTTCCAGAGAAACCGGAATTTTGAATACTGTTTTCTTAGGATCAAGTCCCATTTTTACCTGACGATGTGCTTCCGCAACTATTTCATCGGCAGTTCTTCCCAAAGCTTCAACCTGAAGCACAGGTACGATTTTAGCAAGCTCAAGAATAAGAGAGTCAACATCTGTTACCCCATGTCTGTGCATAAAGGTAGGAGTGGTGGTAAGTCCTGCAAGGAAGCCAAGTTTAAATGCTTCTTTGATTTCGCCCAGGTCGGCTGAGTCTAAATATAATTCCATGGGTATTAGTAATTACTTATTTTCTGTATTGAACTTCTAGTTTGTGAATATCAATTAGTGGTTTTAAAAATTCTTCAAGGTCAGTATAGCAAAGCTGACTTGCTGCATCACAAAGTGCTTTTGCAGGTTCCGGGTGTGTCTCTATAAATACACCATCGCATCCGGCGGCTACGCCTGCTCTTGCTATAGTAGGCATCACTTCTCTCATTCCTCCTTTAGGATCGGCACTAGGAATACCATATTTGCGGATACAATGTGTGATGTCAAATACAACAGGGTATCCTGTTTTGTTCATATGGTAAAAACTTCTCGGGTCAACAACCAAATCGTTGTAACCGAAAGTATAGCCTCGCTCTGTAAGAATTACATTTCCGTTGCCTACTGCTTCACATTTTTTTGCAGGATTGATCATGTTATCCGGTGCAAGAAATTGTCCGTGTTTCAGGTTAATTACTTTTCCTGTTTTAGCAGCTTCTGTAACCAGTTCTGACTGCATACACAGGTAAGCAGGAATTTGAATCACGTCAAGCACTTCTGCTGCAGGCTTAGCCTGTGAAGGATAGTGTATGTCTGATAATAATGGAAATCCGAACTGGCTCTTAATTTTCTGAAGCATTTTCAGGCCTTCCTCAAGTCCAGGCCCATTATAGTAGTTTAATGAACTTCTGTTGTCTTTGGTAAATGAGGACTTGTAAATTACCTTGATTTTTAGCTTTTCTGATACTTCTTTCAGCTTTTCAGCTGTTTTCATCATTATGCTTTCTTCTTCTATTACGCAGGGGCCGGAGATTAAAAATAATTCGTCAGATCCGCAGGAAATATTCCCTACTTTAACAATTTTTTTGGTCATGAAATATTTATACAATTAAGCAGATGCTAAATTACATTTTTTCCCGGGAAACAAAAAATTAAATGGATTAGCAAAGAATTGTTGACTCTCAAGCTAATCCATTAATTATCTTTAGGTTATAATGATTGCCGCCAATATAGTTTAGCGAAAATTCTGATTAAATTCTGCTTTAATTTCATTGAAATCTGCATAGGAGTCAAAATCTCCCACTAATATCCTGTCGGTATTATATAGGAAAATAGCAGGGAAGGTCTCAGCCTTAAATTGCTTAGGGAAGTTTCCTTCTCTGTCCATGAGTATTACTACTTGCTTTTTTTCCTGGAGTTGAAATTTCTCTGCAAACTTCTCAATCTCGGTTTTAGGATGAGGACTTATAAGAATTATTTCTGTCTCCTCCAACTCCTCAAGATTGTTCATAATCTGCATAATTTCATTATGGCATATTTCGCAGGTTGGATCAAAATACATCAACAACAAGTTTTGTTTTTCTTTCAGCTTTTTATTATCGAAGGTGTTTTCATCCAATGTTACATAGTTTAGCAACGGAAGTGTTTTGGCCTTTCTTTTTAAATACTGGGCTTTCCCTTCCGAAACCATCATAAGGCAAATAAGTACCAAAGTAATTTTGATTGGTGTTATCAGTCGTTCCATAGCTGTAGTTGTTTTACTATAGAACTGTGTTTTTTCTGACCTTGTTTCTGAGTATTTGTAAAGTAATATTCTTTCTCCCTGTAAATGAAAAAAATCATTTAAACCACACTATTTTTTCTCATAAAAACACTATTTGTGTATCGATATGTTTTCTGATACTTCCATTGATTTTAAAACAGCTTTTATTTCGCCATAGCTGTATTCATCACCTAAAAATTGTTTAATCAAAGAAGATGATTTATATTCTCCGGTTTTTATTATCACTTGCCTGATTGCCTCAGCTTTTTCTTGTGTTACAAGGTCGCCCAGTTTAATTTCTCCTGTTGGAATAAATGATGCAAGGTGGCCTTCAATTGTGCTGGAAACCATACTTCGTGCCTCTGCTATTTCAGTTATTGTTTTCCCCGATAAAAACATTTCAAGACTGATTCTTTGAGTTTCTCCTTTTGCCTGTTTTTCTTTTTTGGGAGCACTCGTGTTTTTTTGATCTTCAAAGTAGGGCGATGAAATAGGTTCAGTTTTTTTTAGGAGTTCATCGGGGCTTATTCCTTCTTTTAATCCTTTGGTTGTTGCACATGTATTGTTAATCCTTCTTATCTGAGTTGCCAACACAGCGATCAGTTCTGATAATTCATTGGTATATCTTTTGGTTTTGGATCGTTTTTTCATGTCCTGATGGTGGTCCTTCAAAGGAAAAATAATTTCTTTTTCCAGAGTTGAGGTAAAGTACCCCGCTGCTGCCTGCATCCGTGAGTCTAATAGAAGGAGATCTTTTGCTTTTATTAGTTGGTCAAGTTGTATCAGAAATTTGTCGGCAGTTTCTTTTTGTTTTGAAATTACTTGAATAATGTCATCAATAAGTTTTGCTGCCTGAGCTTTTTCCGGTATTTGTCTTTCCAAAAGAAATTCCATGAACATTTTTGTCTCATTAATCAGATTGTCCCATTCAAAAGCATTTTTTAATGAGTTGAGTATATAATCCCGTTGTTTCTCGGATAGAATTTGATTCAGAACATTGATTTCCAATTCTGTTTCTGCAAAACGCATAGCCTGACTAGCTGTGGAAATTACAGATTGATCTATAGGAGAAGAAAGGACTAGTCCTTCAAGTGAGGTAAGTCTACTTAATGCTACATAAACCTGGCCTGGTGCAAAGGATTGCCCTGCATCAATAATGGCTTTTTCAAAAGTCAATCCCTGGCTTTTGTGAATTGTAATGGCCCATGCAAGTCTGATAGGATATTGTTTAAAACTGCCCAGGGTCTCTTCTTTTATTGAATCAGATTCTTTTTCGTATTGATACCTTACGTTTTTCCAGGTTTCTTTCTCAATTTTATGTACGGACTCCTCTCCGGAAAAACTAATATAAATTTCGTTATTGTCTATTTTTTTTATAGTTGCAATTTTGCCGTTATAATACAGTTTTGCATCGCTGGTGTCATTCCTTATAAACATTATTTGTGCGCCTTCTTTAAGGAATAACCTTTTGTCTGCAGGCATTGCATTTTCATTGAACTCGTCTTTTATCTCTGCTTCAAAAATATGAACCTTTCCGGGGAGCTTTTCCAGTTCTTCTTTGTTGATTTGATCTGCTCTGTAGTTGTGGGTGGTTAAGGTTATATATTCACCTTTATTTTCTGGTTTGTATCCTGGCTTATAAAATTTCTTCAGGGTTTCGATATCTCCGGCTGTAGTATTATTGTTTCTGATTCTGTTCAGAAGACTTAAAAATCTTTCATCACTTTGTCTGTAAACCTTTTTAAGTTCCAGATATAAAGGTTGAGCTTGTTTTAATACATGTGCATCAAAGAAGAATGGACTGTTGTAATATTTGCCCAGTATTTCCCATTCCTGATCGTTTGTTACAGGAGGTAATTGGAATAAATCACCTATGAAAAGTACCTGTATTCCGCCGAAGGGAAGTTGATTTTCTCTAACATGTTTTAGTATGGTGTCAATGGCATCAATGATATCTGCCCTGGCCATTGAAACTTCATCTATAATCAGAAGCTCCAGTTCTTCCAGTAATTTTCTCTTTTCGTTTCCGAACCTGAGGTGCTGCAGAAGGCTATGTTGATTGTGAACGGGCCGGCTTAAATTTGATTTGATATAAGCTCTGTCCGGAATAAAAGAACCTAAAGGTAATTGAAATAATGAATGCAGTGTAACACCACCGGCATTGATTGCCGCCACACCTGTTGGTGCAGCAACAACAAATTTTTTGTGGGTGTTGGAGGTGAGGAACTTTAAAAAAGTAGTTTTTCCTGCCCCTGCTTTACCTGTTAGGAAAAGGTTTTGTAAGGTGGTGTTGGCGTATTGATACGCTAATCTAGAATAATCGTTAGTGTTGTCCGGATACTGCATTTTTAGCTGGTTTTGCAGTAAAAATATCACTTAAAATAAAAAAAACCAATCAGCTGTAAAAGCCTGCTAACATTTAGGTAATTGTTCCTTTCGGAATAACAACTGAATATGGTCAAAGGTCAATGGCTTTTCAATATAACCTGAAATTTTACTTTTGTTGGCTTCAATAACATCTGCTTTATTAATTGATGATGTCAGTATATAAATTGGTATTTCTCTTAATCGTGGGAATGGATGTACAGAAATCTGTTTCAGGAATTCGAAACCGTTCATAATAGGCATATTTAGATCAAGGAAAATATGATCTATGACGTTTCCTTTCTGATAATGCATTTCGAGAAAGGCTAATGCTTCCTGACCGTTGCAAGCTTCGAAGAAATGAGCTTTTAATCCGGATTTCTTAATGGTTGTTTTAGCAATAAATAAAGACATCTGGTCGTCATCAATTAACAAAAGTGAAGGAGTGCTGGTCAGGTTATTCATAACTGTAGTTTTTATTACACAAATGAAAGACATAAATGTGAAGACAGTTTGGGTGGAATGTGTAGGGATTCTGTAGTTGTTCAAGATAATTAAACAAACTGTCCTAACAGGAGTTTTTTGGGTAAAACAGATACAAATGAAAGAAAATAGCTTCTCAATTAAGCATTTACCTTCCTTGCTGAAGGAAACTTTTATAGAATGGATGGATGATGATCCTTTTGATCAGAGTGCTATTGTGGCCTTTTATTCTATCTTTTCACTTCCTGCATTACTTATTATAATTGTTACTGTAGCAGGACTTGCATTTGGTGAACATGCAGTAGAAGGAACCATCTCAAAAGAGGTTGGAAGTGTAATGGGGGAAGATGCTGGAAAAGAAATTGAAACAATGCTGGCTAATGCTTATCAAAGTGATCGTTCGCTTGTAATGACTATTATAGGAATCGCTACACTTCTGTTTGGAGCTACCAGTGTACTGGTTGCCCTAAAGAGGTCTTTGAACAGAATGTGGGAAGTAGAGGAGGATACAGAAAAGGTCGGATTTAGAAAGGTAGTTCTTGATAGAACCATGTCTTTCGGGATAATTCTGGTAGTAGGATTTCTTTTGCTGATTTCTTTGGTTTTGACAAGCGCTTTGTCTGTACTTTCTGATTGGATACAGCAACAACTTCCGGATTTTTTACTCTACGTATTCTATTTTCTTAATTTTTTAATTACGCTCGGTTTAGTCACGGTGATGTTTGCTTTACTGTTTAAATTTCTTCCGGATGTTAAAATCCAATGGAGAAGTGTATGGGTAGGTGGCGTAGTAACCGCTTTATTATTTGTGATAGGAAAGTTTGCTATGGGAATTTATTTTAGCAAGGCCGAGCCCGGATCTACGTACGGCGCTGCAGGTTCCATAATTTTGATTCTGCTATGGGTTTCATATTCCTGCATGATTATGTTTTTCGGTGCAGAGTTTACTCAGGTGTACGCACGTAGATATGCGCACACCATTCAGCCTTCAGAACTGGCAAGGAGAAGCTACGATTATCATGAAGATAAACGTAAGGGTATAAAACCTGGAGAATAATTATTGGACAGCCATTATGGTGTCGGTGCCTGAATCAAAATCTTCAGAAAACCGCGGCTCCCAATAGGGTTCTCCTCTCATAAACATTTTGGAGTTTATCTCTTTTGCTTTGAGTTTTTTAGATTTTCTTTTTACTTTCGGTTTTACTTTTTCTTTAGTCCTTTCTGAGCTGTCTCTTATGATAGCTTCCGTTTCACTTAATAGCAATTGTTCTTCTTCTGTTATTTTTGTTACCGTGTAGTCAGGGTAATGTTCAGCTTCTATAGAGTTATTGTTCTCTGTTTCATAGGTTTCTTCGTTGCCTGTTGCGGCTACAATTCCATACATAATCATGCCACAAGAGGCCACGGCTAATATTGTGATTTTTGCATTCAGTCTCATAATGTTTCTTTTTAAGTGGTTATTAATATTGATTTCTTTTTGTTGTATTCAATGATTACTTCTGCAGCCAGTAAATGAATTGTCATACTCATCCACTGAGAAAGGGTGTATACTTCTGTATAAGGGATATTACAAATAAGCAATAGCAGATGTAATATTCTGAAAGAAAGGACAGCGCTGGCCATAGAATAAGACCTGATCATATGTTCCCTATGGCCTTTCATATCTCCGTTTTTTACATCCAGGACAGCCTTGTAAGTGAAGTAAAATAGAAATAGCCCCTGAATCAGAAAGCCTGTTTTACTTATAATACCTCCTTTGGCAAAGAATGACATATACACTCCCGTAGGGCAAACAAGTGCTAAAGTCGCCCAGGCATAGAATTTACCTGCAGTGCGGTGTAATTGCCAACCTTTTTTTAAGAGAGGGGCAAGAAAAGCTATTAATGGACTTAGAAGACATACAATCCCTGAGGGGATATGCAGGTAAAAACTGGCTTTCCAGAGTGGATCTTTCAGTTCATTAAGTTTCTCCGGTAAAATGCCATAGTCGCTTCCATTGAAGAAATAAAGGATGGAATTATAGCTTAATAATAAAGAAAGAAAGATAACAGGTGTCCAGAAAATAATTGGACCGGTATATTTTTTTATTAAAACTGTGCTCATATACTTGTCTTTTTATCAAAAGTAGAAGTATATGATTCTTTTAAAAGCTGAACTTAGTGAACTGTTTGTTTGATTTAGTGAAAAGGGGCGTCTGGCTGGTGAAGCAAATTGATGTCAGATTTAATAATTACAGATTTTTTATATCCCACTCATCTTCTATGTCATTGGTTTTGTCAAACGACCTTACCCAATCGAGGAATAAAATCCTGAATTCTTCTATCTCTCTCCTTAAAAGTTCGATGTATTTAGGATTGCAGAGTTCTTCAACTTTAAGCAGGGAAGTCTGAGCCTGAAGTTCTCTGGCTGCGAGTTTTATTAAAGTGGCATTGTCGAATCGAATGCTATAAATATCTCCACCTTCCGCTCCTGCTATTTTAGCCGGGATGATTACAGCATTGCTCATCATTTGTTCTTTTAGCATAAAGATATCGTCATCGGTCTCTATGATTTCTGTAATACTTTGTACTATTTTTACCAGTTCTTCTGCTTTTTTAAATACGGGCAGGTCAGAATGATCTCTTTCATTGAAATCATCGTCATCATCGTCAAAGTCGTCAAAATCATCAAAGTCGTCTGAAAATGGTACCATGATTAGTTTTTAGTTTCTTTTTTTCTTTTCCTGCTGAATGAAAAAATATGGCCTTCTAAAGTAAAAAATATTCCTGAACTATCATAACTGCTGGTTGCAAGAAAGCTGTTTCCTTCCGAAGTCATATCTCCCCCAAAGTTTAAACCATAAAAGTCATGCAAATATCTTATTGAAATAGCAATGTTTTCATGAAGTCTTGCTCTGACTCCGAAAAGTATAGCATAATCTATGACATCCTGAGATGTATCTCCTCCGGTTTTTGAATAAGAGGAGTTTCTGACTGTCTGTTGCTGTGTGGATTTATTGATTATCACATCTTCTACGTCGTATTCTGTTTTAGCTCTCAGTCTTACGCCAAGATTTATTCCTGTGAATACACTTATAGTATTGCTAAACCTGCAACCTACAGTTAAGTTTTTGTCCAGAAAATTTAATTTTGTATGGCCTATGACAAGTCTCTCCCTGAAATGTGTAGCAGTTTCAATGTTTGTCCGGATTCTGTAATTAAACCCTCTTTTGGCATAGCCTAGCATGTAATGGATATAAAACTGTTTCCCAATAGGTAAATAAATATGTCCGCCAATTCCCCATGCAGGTCTGAATCGCGTAGTTCCCGGTTCCAGAGTGCCACCATAGGCATTGCTTAAACCACCAAGGCCGGTTAAGCCCACTTTCATTTTTTCCCTCTTAAGTTCTTTTCTTTGTGCTTTTATTAAGCTGTCCGATTTTTGAGCATATGACGCAAAGCTGCAAATGAGCAGAAAGAATACAATTGTAAATATTTTAAATATATCTTTGAACATCTCTTACTTGATTATATGCAGCCATCCTTTAAATTCCCGGTCTTTTGGTCCGTTGCTGAAATGAAAAAAATAAATTCCGTCCGCTACATCTTCACCTTTCCATTTGTTGTTGTATCCTTTACTTTTAAATATCTCTTGTCCCCACCGATTGTATATTGATACATTCCAGAAGCCGGGTTTTATACCAACAATTCTGAATTCATCATTTTTCTGGTCTTCATTTTTAGTCAAAAGATTGGGAATAAAGAAAGGGCCGACTTCAATAGTTTTGGTAATGGTATCAGTACAGGTATGTCCCTGTACTTTACTGATAAGAGTTACATTATAAAAAACAGGTGAAAAACTTATATTCTCCGGATAGCTGTTTAGCGGGTCTTTTTCGGTTGAATGATTTCCGTCGCCAAAGGTCCAGAAGTATGCATCGGAATTTACAGATAGGTTTGTAAAGAATATATCATGCGGGAGATAATGATCGCTTGTGCTAAATTCAAAATCAGCTATCGGTAATTCCAACACTTTTACATGCACAGAATCAATAGCTCTGCAACCGGTGTTTTTATCTATTACTTCATAATAAAACCAGGTATCTCCGGGAGGATTAGCCACAGGAGCAGGGCAAATAAGACAACTTAAGTATGGTGAGCTGTTCCATCTGATGCTGTCGTTTTGTTTGAAGTTTTTGTTTAATACCACTTCTTCTCCAGGACAAAATTTTTCTGAAGGTATTTTATAAGGGAAAAGCTCGTTTATAACTACTTCAATGCTATCTATATCCGGTTTGCCGGGGCAAATATTAGGAAGAACGATTTTTACAGTTTCTCCGGCGTCTGCTATGTTATCGATTATGGCGTCAATAGTGATAAATGCAGTATCCTTTCCTGCGGGTATAGTTATATTGTCAGTAATTGTATGGTAGTCGATACCGTTTTCTGCTGTTCCCTTAATAAAGTACTTGATATTTTTAGCCTGACTTTTGTCGTTATTGCCTCTCTTAAATACAATATATGCTTTATTACATCCCTCCATTGCAGTTTGATATTGCGGATGTTGATAAACAACTTTGCTTATGACCGGCTCAGGAGTGGTAAAACTGCCTCGCTCAATAAATACACCTGCGTCACATTTCTGATCTTTAACGTCTGCAATGATTAATTTCAGTCTGTAAGTCTCGCATGGAATTACTTTGGCTTTTGCAAACAGAGGTACAGTATAACCATCGTATTGCAAATCCATATTATAGAATGGCGTTGCTCCGGTACCGTTATTTACATAGAATTTTGAATTGTTATTGGGATTGATTGTATTAACATTCACCGGTGAAGGTATTCCGGTCTGCGGGTTGGAAATAACTGCGAGATTTTGCGTGCCGGATATTCCCGGACCGCTAATGAAGAAACCGAATACATCGTGATAATCGGGATACTCAAGGTACTCTTCAGACCCAAACACATATTTGAAAATTAATGAATCAGAATTTACTACCAGGTCAAATTCCACTTTACAAACATCGTATAGCGCTTTTTCAGTTGTAAGTAATGGTAGTAAGTCCGGATCGGTTACTTCGTTAGAGCTATTTTCTTGTGACTTGCATGAGTTATCATTAGGGCCAACCGCAAAATTTGCAGCCCCGGTGGTTAATATTAATCCTTCCTGTAAACCTATAACTCCGATTTCATCATTGAAATATCCATAGGGCAAGTTGGATGATCCGGTCGGACAATCAAATGTGACATTAGTAATGGTAACTCCTTTACCTGCAAGCTGCCTAACCAGCTGTTCCATCGTATAACTTCGGTCATCCACTGATATCTGTGCAATTGACTTTGTATAGGATGATAATATGATAAAAATTAATATGGGATAAAAAAATAATCTCAAGGCTGTTGTTTTTGACAAGGATGTAAATATAACAATTATTGTTTTCTTATCAGAATAAAAACGAAGATGCCTGATGACTAATTGTTTAAATTGATTAGCTTTTTATTATTATTAAAATGTTGTGGATCAGTAATTTATTTGCTCTGGATTTTAATCCACCGATAGCCGTACCTGTTTAATTTCAAATTTCCGGTGTCTTTTGGTCTTTCATATTCTGAATCTGTAAATATATCCGCCATTGAAGCATTTTTTATTTGCAGATCTAATTTTAAGTTAATCTCTCTCACTGATAAGTTGTAAACCACTAAAAGTTGATAAAAGTCACTTTTATAAATTATTCCTGCCACCTCATCTTTGTTGCTCTTTACGGTGTCCCATTCACCTGTCCCTATTATGGGAGTTTGTTTTCTTATTCCTATTAATTTTATCATCCAGTTAAGCAAAGAATCTTCATCACGGATTTGAGTGTCTACATTCAGTTTTTTGTAGTCATATTGTCCCTTTTCAATGACCGGCCGATATAGTTTTGATTTGGGAGCATTGGAAAAGCCCGCATTCTTTTCTGATGTCCATTGCATAACTGTTCTCACGCTTTGTCTTCCTTCCAGGTTCAGATCATCTCCCATGCCAATTTCTTCTCCATAGTTGATGACCGGTATACCAGGTAGCCCAAAAATAATAGCATAGATTAATTTTATTTTTGAAGGATTATTATTCAACATGGGAGGAAGTCTTCTTCTGATACCATGTCCGAAAATTCGCATGTGATCCTCCGGAGCAAATGCTTTGAAAACTTCTTGTCTTTCTTTTTCTGTTAGTAACTCAAGATTAAGTTCATCATGATGTCTTACAAAATTTACCCAATGTGATAAATGAATTTCTTTCAATTGATCCAGTCCTTTTTTTATGAATTTACCTTTATGCTCAGCAAGAGCAAGCATGGTGTATTTGTTAGATAGAAAATTAAAAAGCATATGGATTCTGTGCTTATTTCTTTCTTTATCTGCAAAATACTTTTTTTGTTCT
The DNA here is from genome assembly GCA_046290815.1 of Cytophagaceae bacterium. Classification (GTDB taxonomy): domain Bacteria; phylum Bacteroidota; class Bacteroidia; order Cytophagales; family Cytophagaceae; genus JBKBUF01. The sequence goes on from JBKBUF010000010.1 coordinate 22,357, forward strand.
TCCGGACTAACACATGCTTCACCTAGGAGGACTGCTTCGGGGTTTACTTCTTCAATCAATTCTCTCATTTCGTCAAAAAGTTCATGGAGATTTCCAAAGTCAATGTGCTCCACATCTACCGGATCGGTTATTATATGGGCTGCATCTACTCTGAAGCCTGAAACTCCAAGTTTTAACCAGAACTTCATTGTTTTGATTATCTCATTTCTTACTTCCTTATTTGAGATATTTAAATCTGCCTGTTCCTTAAAAAATCTGTGGAGATAGTAAGAGTCAGTTTCCTTTGTATATTCCCAAATACTGTCTTCTATCCCCTCAAACATTATTTTTTCCTTATTGCGTTTTGGTTTATCTGTCCAGACATAGTAGTCCCTGTATTTAGATTTTTTATCTGATTTTGCCATTTTGAACCATGGGTGTTCTATCGAGGTATGATTGACCACAAGATCCATAATTACACGTATTCCTTTTTCTTTAGCTTGCTCTATAAACTCAACAAAATCTCCCAAAGTGCCGAGGGCAGGGTCCACATTGTAATAGTCACATACATCATAGCCGTCATCTATTTTAGGGGAAGGATGAAAAGGAAGTATCCAGATACAGGTAATGCCAAGGTAGGAGAGGTAACCAAGTTTTTCTGTCAGTCCTTTAAAATCTCCGATTCCTTTGGATTCTGAATCTTTGAAGGTTTTAATATCAAGGGAATACAATACTGCATTTTTGTACCAACCGTATTTCATAAGCATTTAAATGAAGAATCAGGTCTTTTGACAACCTGATATTTCATTTAATGTTTGCAGCTAACAAAACGCCTATTTAAGAGTTAAATAGAATTTTTTTCTTGATGGGCCTGCTATAATTTCAAAGTAGCCGGGCTCAATCATGTTAGACCCATATTTATCCGGAAAGCTAAGGTCTTTTTCAGGATTAATGGTCAATATATAAGTTTTGGATTCTCCGGGTTTCAATTCCTGTTTTTCAAAATGAATAAGTTCTTTTATCGGTCTGGTTATAGATGCATACTCATCGGAATAAAACCACAATACAGATTCCTTGCCTGACATGTTACCGGTGTTGGTTACTGTAACTTCTGCAGTGAGTTTGCCGGATGTAGAAATTATTGTATCGCTCAGTCTGATTTCAGAATACTCAAATGTTGTATAACTTAATCCATGTCCAAATTCTGCAATGGCATGTCTTTTTAAGTCTCCTTCCACCGGACGAAGTATGGAGTACTCGCTTCTTTTGTAATTGTATGGAATGATATGGCCTTGTTTGTATGGATAGGAAAATGACATTTTGCCGGAAGGATTGCGCTTTCCGGAAATGATTTCGGATATAGCTATCCCACCTTCTTTTCCGGGGAGTCCTGCAAATATTACGGCCTTACAATCATCGAAGACTTCACTTATGATTCTTGGCCTTCCTTCTATTAAAATCAAAACTACCGGTTTTCCTGTTGATATTGCTTTTTTAATCCAGGATATCTGGTCACGAGATAAATGCAGGTCGTTAATGCTTCCATCAGTTTCAGCGTAGGCTGTTTCTTCTCCCGCAGCAAATACTATCATGTCTGCATCAAGGGCCATTTTATCAAGTTCATTGATGTTGGCAGCAAGCTTTAACGTTTGATTAAAGTCTCTTTTCATAGCATCGTATAATGTCAACATATCGTCGGGGAACCATTCATCGCTCTGTGGAGCAAAACGATATGTCCATCCTCCGCATAGTGGCACTTTCCTGTTGGCGTTAGGCCCGGTTAATAATATATTTTTTCCCTTAGGTAGGGGCAGAATGTTTTCATTTTTTATCAGCACAATGCTTTCTACTGCTGCTTCAAAAGCCTTTTGTTTGTTTTCAATTAAATTAAATTTGCTCAAGGCTTCTTTTGAAGGATAAGGGTTATTAAAAAGGCCAAGCTTAAATTTTAATTTTAATATTCTGCGAACAGATTGGTTTATTCGTTCTTCAGATATTTTTCCTTCATTTACCAATTCCTTTACATACCTGCAGAAGTCTGTGGTTAATGGAGTCATTGACATGTCTATTCCAGCTTTGATAGCCATTAAGGTTGCCTCCTTTTCATTTTCCGCAACATAATGCATTTTCTGAAGAGCAATGATATCCATCCAGTCAGTGACAGCTACACCGGTAAACTTTAATTCTTCCCTTAATAGTTTGGTTAAAATTTCATGGGAAGCATGAACCGGTATTCCATTGACTTCGCCACTATTTATCATTATTGTTTCTACTCCTGCATCTATAGCAGCTTTAAAAGGTGGCAGGAAAAATTCCCTTAACGTTTGCTCAGGTATTTCAGCAGGTGACCTGTCCCAGCCGGATTTTGGGTCTGAATAGCCTAAGAAATGTTTTGCACATGCCGCAGCTTTGTAGATTGATTGGTTGTTTTGAATGGCATTGATGTAAGCCACGCCCATTTTCGATGCCAGCAATGGATCCTCACCATAAGTTTCATAATATCTTCCCCAGAATTTGTTTCTACCTAAGTCCATGACCGGTGCAAAAATCCAATTGTGCTGCAGTTCTGAAGTTTCATATAATGTAACCATACCGGTATTATAGGCATGAATGGTGTCGAAGGTGGATGCAATATTAATGTTGTGTGGAAATATGGTTCCTTCCAGTATATAGCTGCTACCATGTACATGGTCAATCCCATATAGAATCGGAATTTTTAATCTGGAATATTTCAGATTTATTTTCATAAGCTGGTCCATGTAAGTGTGCCATGATTTTGCAGGAACGCCTCGGCCATTTAAGAAAGATCCGATATGATATTTTGTAATGTAGTTTATCAGTTTGTTAGTATCCAGATCAAAGGCGGTAACTTTGCTGTAGTTTTCCTCCAGCGAATCAGTCATTATTTTTGTGATGTTAATCTGCGTCATTTGTCCTATCTTTTCTTCAAGGGTCATGAGCGATAGTAGCGAATCTACCTTGAAATCCAGAGTGGAGCTTGACTTTTTCTGACAACTGAATAACAGTGTGAAAAGTGATATGGTTATTGTAAATCTGAAATATTTCATATTGGGAGAAAAATTCATCGATAATTAGTTTTCTATTTAATGATTACTGTCTTTATAGTGTTATTTCCATAAATTGTCGGGAAGTACATTGATTCTGCTTTAGATGGATTAAGAGTAAATTTACCTTTATACACTGGCAGAAGTTCGATTTTTACTATCTCTGTTCCCGGATAAAACCTTTCAAAAAATACAATTATTTTGTCTTTTTTATACTCTCTGTAAGTTTCAAATCCGGTCCCTTTGATCTTTTCGCCATAGTGGCATCCGGCAGGTATCGGAATTTCTACCATTAAATATTCAACCATTTCACTACTTGCTATTCGTACCTGTAATGTGGCGACACTGCCCGAAATCAAAGTGTCTGTTGTTTTTTTGTTTTGAATAAAGGAAGTTTGAATTCTGAAAATATTTTCTTTGGCTATTGGTTGGTTATTCCATTTTTTCTGGTGAATTGAAATAAATAAGGGTGTATTGTTTTTAGTAGATATTTGAATGATACTGTCACCTGACAGATTTTCCTTATAAGGGAATTTGTAAATTTTTTTTTCACTTGATCCTTTTATACTCACTTCAGTTTTTTGAGGATTGCTGTTTGTGTTAAGATATTCCGGTACAAGAAGATTTAAAATAGAGGCAGATTCATAGGTGTTGCGCCACTTTCCATTACTTCTCATGCTTAAAAAATATTGTGTCAGTACTTCCAGATTTTTCACATTGTTTTCTTCTTTGTACAATTTGTAAAGGTCAATCATTAATTCTGTTTTGCTGTTGAATACGCTGTAGTTTTCTTTATTTCTAAGCACTTCTCCGAGGTTAATACTTTGTAACTCCTGCCGATATGGTAGGTTATTCGCTTGCTTAATTTTTATAATTTTTACCTTATTGTGAATGGATAAAGGAGAGTTATTAACGCTTAAAATATTTAATAAGGAGTCGTAATTTAATGTGGTATTGATTTCAGAAAGCTGATAAAGTGAGTGTATGGAAGGATTTGAATTGAATTCGGAATTCATATATTTGATCGCGCCTGATAGTTCAGGGATATTATATCCTGCTTTCGATGCTCTGGTTAGTGTGTTGACAACATAGGAGGTAATGTGATAGCTGGTTTGTGATCCCGGCCACCATCCCCAGCTTCCATCTGCATGTTGCCCTTTCTGAAGACGTGAAATCAGATCTTTAATGTCTTTGTCTTGAGAAAATAATTTTTCTGTATGGATTAGGATCTGCCTTTTTAATAATAAAGCATTTAATTTGGAAGCAGTTTGTTCCATGCAGTAGTGAGGATATTTTTCCAGATGCTCAATTTCTTCCAGAAGACTCTGGTTGAAATTGTTTTCTATTCTTATAGTGGAATTGTTTCCGGGAAGGACTAATTGAAATGTACTGTCTTTTGTAATTACGGAAAAACTTCCATTAGACTCTAACACCCCTTGTTGGAATACAGGAATGATTCTTTTTTCTCCATCTGCAATTTCTTTTTTATTTAATGAAATAAAGCTCAGGTTTAATGTATCCTGGTTTTTAGCTTTTATTATTCCTGTATATTTTTTGTTGCTTTGAATGGTGTCGGATATATTGAATATGGTGTCCTGGTTGCTCAAAAGTTTTTGTTCAAGAAATATAGTCTCAGGAGTGAAGTTGGTTGTTTTGCAAAATACTTCTGTTTCGTCTCCTTCGATAAGGAAATCGGGTAGATTAATTTTGCTGGTAACCGGATTAAATGTTTTGATAGTTTTTTGGTAGGCGCCAAATTGTTTTTTGTTGCTTAAGGCAATAAGGTATGATCTCCAACTGGTAATATCATCAGGGAATGAGATTTCAAAATCCACCGTTCCGTTTTTATTTGTCATTAGGTCCGGGCTCCACCATGCATAGTCGGAAAAGTTTTGTCTTATTCTGTTGCTGTTTTCCATCTGCATTTCCTTATTAGGATGCCATGGTGCCTTGTCGTTTTGAATTGATTGAAGCTCTACTTTCGGACTGGAGTTGTAAGTAATGCTATAAGCAACACCCCCATCACTGAACCTCGGACACATGACCCTTGATGCAATAATGTATAATGCTCTGATATTAATAAACAAAGCATTGTCATTTGAATTACCTGCCATTCCATCTAAATTGTCGGTCAGATAAAGTTTATAATTTCCTTCAATATCCACTCCCCAGTTTTTACTGAGTTTATAATTGAATCCAAGTCCGACCGGAATGTTTATACCTGCATTTGAATAAGCTGGTATGTGTCGCCAATTGCCATTAATATATTGTTGCTGATAATTATAATACAGTCCTGCACCTGCAACCAGGTAGAAATTGTAATCAGGTCTTTTTATGTATCTCCCACGGTTTTCAAAAAGGTCAAAAGTGAAATTGAGAGCAATTTCTGCTATTCTGTTTCTGAAAGAGGTTCCGCTGTAGGTGTTTTGACCTTTAAGTATATAATAATTCAATTCCGGTCTTGCAGCAAGTCTCGGTGTGTATTTCTTCAGAACAAAAACACCTATGCCGGGTCGAATGTCCTGTATAGCTCCGGAATATTCAGATCTTAAGGTGGCAGTATTAACTGATATCCCTAATCCTTTATACCGGTTTTTCTTGTTAAATGTCCATTTTCGGTTGTCAAAGTTCGAGTTATAGTTGTTGTAATGATTATTGTTGCTGCTGCTGTAATAGGTATTTTGTTTTCCTGAAACAGGATTGAAGGAACTAAGTGGGGTGGATTTCTTAAAATCATATTTATAAAAAGTGAAATATCTTTCAGGAATTTCCTGGTTATAAGGTGTAATATTATTTCCGATATCCAAAGTGATTGTGTTCGGTAAGATATTTACAGAGTCTTTAGTGTAATACCTGAATTGCTGATCCATAAGTATTAGTTTGTATGTTCCGGAAGGAATATTATAAATTGCCTGGGATCCTATTCCGTAAGTATCGGTTTTATTATTATTAATAAAAGTTACTGCAATAAAATTTATCGTATCTTTTTGGATATAATAACTGCCGTTTCCATAAGTTGTAATGGTGTTGTTCATGAAATCCGGCTCTAACTTACTTTCAGGTTTTTTATTCAGATTTTCAGCTACAACCCCTGGTGATAATATTTTATCCTTACTTAAATTAGAAATATATTCATTTGCATTATAAAGCTTGCCATTGAAGATTCCTTTTTTGGTTATTATGGTATCCTTAACATCATTATTATAAACGAAGTAACTATGTCCGTTCGAAAGTTTAACACTTCTTTGAGTATCATAGTAAAAAATATTTATAGAATCGCTATAAAAAGGTCCGACAAAGGCATTTTTGCCGTTTTGTATCCATTGAGTATTGTTGGTATAACCTATTCCTAAAGTTCTTCCTGAAAGATTTTTAATGTGGTAAACGTTCTGATTAAGTTTTCCTAATTCAGTGCCCCTTATAGTTGTGGGTGCCGGAATACTTTTGACTACTTCGGATTTGTTCTCCGGATTAAAAGAAAGAACCAGCTTTTTCCCTGATTTTATCAGTACGCTATCAATTGTGAAATATTTGTCAAATGTCCTTATGCCGATTTTGTGCCATCCGGAATTAAGTGTAATAGAATAATTTTGACCCGGATTATGCAGGCTTGAATTGTTGGTGCCAATTCCATCAATATAAACAGGTTTATCATCTGCTTCGATATAGAAAATCTTTTCTGATTTATTCTTATTAATAATATAAATAGCTAATTGTCCTGCCGTGTCTTTTATAGTATGGTAATATCTAAATCCATTTTTATCCGGAAAATAAAAATTGTTGGCAAAAGTTGAATCATCCGGAGTTTGACTGAATTTATTATTTACATTGATGCTGGCTTTGTAAACAGATTGCCTTGGAGATTCTGTATAATATGATTCAGGACTTTCTTTTACTGAGATCGATGGGATAACTTTGATTTTGAATTGTTCATTAAGTGCTGATGATGTAAGATTCACTCCTCGTACTGGTTTGTCCTTTTTGTCAGTTATCTGAACTCTTACTTTATGTCTGCTTCCGGGACGGGCATAGTCAGGTATATTGGTTTGAATCTTTAAACTGTTTTTGTCAGATCCGATTTGAATGGTTCGGTCTCTTATTTCATTCCTGCAAAGGTATTGAATTTGAATTGAATAATTCTTTCTTCTTTTTCTGGCTATATTAATTTTTGTTTGGTCTGCTTTGCCATAACGAATTAATTTATATCCCTCATAAAGATTATAATAGACATCTGCATTTTCGTAGTTTGTCAGGTTTATTTTGATGCTATCCTTATTACTTGTGTTTTCTAATAGGAATGGTTCAGTCCATGGTACAATGATATGTTCTTTTACTTTATTTTCGGAAAAACTGTATCTGGCTGCGGAGTAATTGATGAAATCCGTGTAAGGAAAAGAAATTATTTTTGAAATTAAGGTGTCGGCTCCCGTACTTATAACCATTTGTCCTTTTTTCTCTGTTGGCCTACCTTTATACAGATATTGTGCAAATATTTTGCCATCGACAATTTCGGCTTTAATAAATTCCGGAAGTTTGTTTATTCGGATTTTAAATAAAGTGTCATACAATTCACCTGCTGATTTAATCTGAATCTTACATTTTGCTGTAAGATCACAATTTTTAAATATAGAATCCGGTAGTGTTATTTGAGTTATGCCACTATTGTCTGATGTTAAAGTCGCTTTGTATAATTCGAATGGTACGTAAGTTATATCTTCCTGGAACGTATGTATTGATTCTGTCTCTATGATTAAATTTATTTCTGCATCATCAATAGGGCTTCCTATATTATCATGGGTGTAGATTTTTATTTTTATAGAATCATCGGGAAGGTATTCTTTCTTTTCAGATTTAACCGAAATAATGTTTTGGTTAAGCTTGTATTCTTCTATTTTAAATTGGTTTGAAAAATTGAATTTGTATTTCTTCCCTTTATTGGAGATTCCAATATTATAATATTTATCCAACCTTAAGCTGTCCGGTAAAATATATTCCATCAGGTATGATCCCGGATTAACCGGTTTAAGGGTTGCTATGGTGGTTGGTTTGTCTTTGTAATCTTTGCCTTTAATTACTATTTCAGTTTTCTTTTTGTGTTTCCTTTTTTTATTTACGATGTATGCTTTTAGTTTTAAAGTGTCACCGGGTTTATATACCGGCTTGTTTAATGCCAGATAGCCATAGTAATCGGAGGTAAAAATGTTGTCCAGCGAATATTTGATTTTATCAGTCAGGTTATTTAGTTTCAAAATTACTTTTTTGTCATAATCTGTTTTGCTGATTGAATAAAAACTTGTTTCCTTGTTGGATGTAATTGTTAATATCCCTTCTTTTCCTTTAGGGATTTCAAATGCTTTTATTTCTTCATTGTATTTTAAGTATTCATTTCTCAAGAATAGTGTAAGGCTATCTTTAGGTATGTTTTGCCCTCGGGTATTTTTTATAAATAAAAATGATTTTCCGTTATGATAGATCCGATGGGGTTTGATACTTGAAAATCCTTTTAGTTCATACTGAACTTGTCCTTCTTTCAGGTATGTGATTATATATTGGCCGTTTGGTAAATTTAATTTGTGTTTATTGATATATAACACCGAATCTACCAGGGTGTGGAAGTATTTTATGTAAGAAGGACTTATTTTTGGCTGCTCATAAATTTCTTTAGCTTCTGCACTGCTGATTATATAAATGTAGGCAAATTGACTATTTGGGGAGAATAGGTCATTGATTTTTTGAGCTGATATCAATAACGGCAAAAAAGTTAGTCCTGTTAGTAGGGCAAATAATCTCATTTAATAGGTTCAACCGGGTTACTTATATATCCGGTTGTTATAAATAAAGTAAGCACATAATATCCATAAAATTCATGAAATTTAATGGAATCTGACTTTTCGGGCAATTCGTTGGCTCAATGCAATGGAGAAAGTAACAAATTAAAAGGGATATCGTACTATAAATCACCGAATTTTTATGGATTTTAACAGTTTTGATTACCTGATTCTCGCTTTATTTCTATGCCTTATTCTTTATCTGGCTGTTAGCAACTTATTTAAAAAACAATCTTTTGATAATTATTTCAGGCTCGATAAAAATATCCATTGGATAGCTATTGCCTTTTCTATTATAGCAGCTGACATTACATTCAATTATGTGATGAGCAGCGCGTCTGTCGGTTTTGAAAAAGGAATCGCTATCGGAAGTTATGAGTGGACTGCTTGTATCGCCATGATTATTATGGCAGTGTACATCCTGCCAAAATTTATGTCTCTCAGGATAGTCACTATTAATCATTATCTGGAGTTAAGGTTTGATCACAGGATAAGGTTAATAGTAAGTATAATTATCCTTGCTGTACATCTTTTTGATGGGATGCCTTCTTTATTTTTATCTGCAACTCTTATGATTCAGGAGTTGTTTGGACTTCCTTCTGATTATACAAAATATCTGATTTGGGCTGTTGGTATTTTTACAGGACTGATTGTTATTTCAGGAGGAATGTCATCAATGGTACGGACAAATCTATTTGTTGTAAGTTTTCTGCTTGTTGCCGGGTTATTGGTATTATATTTTTGTCTTGTTAATATTGGTGGTTTTGATAAGCTTCTTTCTGGTTCGGATGGAAGAATGGAGAGTATACTTCCTGCAAATGATCCCATGCTGCCTTGGACTCAAGTGTTTTTTGGTGGTTTATGGATTTTGCACATTTACTATTGGGCATTCAACCAGGTAATTGTTCAAAACACCATTGCGGCAGATTCTTTGTCCCGTGCACAAAAAGGTATTCTGTTAGCTGCAACTATAAAAATCTTCATTCCCTTTATTTTTACCATACCGGGTATTATAGGATATGAAATTTTTAATTCTGAAGTTGCAAATGCAGAGATGGTTTTCCCGGTTGTGCTAAAAAATCTGATACCGGGAGGATTAAAGGGTATTATACTAATAGCTTTTCTTGGCACCATTATAGGATCAGTGAATTCCTTTATGAATGCTTGTTCTATGATATTTACTTTTGATATCTATCAGCGTTTCCTTAATAAAAATGCGGATGATAAAAAGTTAATACGTGTGTCAAGAATAAGTATAGGTTTAATGATTGCTTTTTCATGCAGCATAGGTTTACTGTTTACCAGGTTTACAAATATTTTTATGATAGGACAGTTTTTCGATTGTGCTGTAGCACCGGTAATAGCTTCGGTTTTTCTTTTTGGCTTATATTCCAAAAAAACTTCTGCAAATGCTGCATTAGCAGGATTGGTATTGGCCTTGCCTATTTATGTGTTTATGGTTTGGTATGAAACAGGATTGAGTACTTTGACACTGGCAGGGATAAATTTTTTGGTCACCGGATCAGTAATAGGATTGGTTACTTTTGCAAATCCTCTTAAATCTGATATTGTCCTTAAGGAAGCGGCATCTGTTAAATACGAACGAAATCTTGTAGTTAGTATCTGGTTTGTTTTTATAGTAACTATGGTAGCCGCAGTTTATACAATTTTTTGATTCAATATCAGATTCTATTTTACATTGAAATCTCTTTTTACTGTTTCCAGTAATAATTTCCCATTAGGGTAGTCTGGGTTTAATTCCAAAGTTTTATTCCAATACTTAAGGGTTTCTGTTATTTCTTTTCTTTCAAGGTGTATTCCTCCGGCATACCAATGGCTGTCTGCATTGCTCGGATCCAGCTCAAGAGCAAATAAGAATTTTCTTTGAGCTTCTTCTAAATTACCGGATTTGAAATCTTCCAATCCTTTTTTATTTAATCTGTAGGCAGCTTCTTTAAAATAAATGTCAAGTCGACTGTTTTTAATAGCATTGTTTTTTGCATTTACAAGACAAGCTATGGCTGCATCTGTATCTTCGTTTTTAAACAAGATATGGGCAAGATGAATGTATGGTTCTGAAAAACTACTGTCGGTCGCAATGGCTCTTTTCAGTTTTTCTATTGAATAATTTCTTAATTTTAATTCCTCCTCTTTGGTTTTTGCTTTATGCGCCAGCTGATAATAGGAATAAGCCCCGGCATTGGTTAACGTCCTGATGCTGTTAGGCGCGGTTTCTACATCTTTAGTAAAAAGAGTTAAATTGTTTTTCCAATCGCTGTTTCGGGATATTGTTTTAAATGAAGCAGCAGAGAAAATTATCAGTAATGTACTTATACAAATTGTCCTGACTGTTTTGCTGCCTGAGACTAAGAAATGACTAAACATAAACCCTCCGGCAATGCAAAATGCTACAGATGGAAGAAATAGAAACCTTTCGCCCATAGGCGCCCCTATGCGGAAGATCAGATTGGATACCAGAAAAATTGAAATAAAGAAAAAGAAAATGGCAAATGAATAAATGTTTCTGCCGGGAAGTTTATAGATAGCAAATGTCAGTAATCCGGTAAGGGCTATTGCTGAAATAATAAATTTTACATCCGATAATTTTATGTATGGAATATGGTTGAAGCAATAGTCGTAGGTTAAGGGATGAGGAAATAATAGTAAACCGATATATTTAAAAAGGATATATATCTTAGTGGCAAATGCTTCTTCAGCTGTTGCATACAAATACGGGTAATTTAGAATCGATAATTCACTTTCGAATGTTAGCCCGGTGACCTTAAATTTAATTATCAGGTATATTGATGTGACTATGATAAAAGGTATACTATGGATAAAGCATTCTCTAAAGGTTTTTTTATCAAGAAACCAATTGCTGATAAACAGAAGACCTACAAAGGTGACTGAACTTTCTTTAGAAAATAAAGCCATAATATATGCCATCATGCTGAATGCTAAATATTTTGACTTTTTCCATTGGTTGTACCAATGAAAGTTGAGTAATGTTATAAGAATAAATAGGAGGGACAGTAATTCGTCTCTTCCTTTAATATTTGCTATTGCCTCTGTATGGATAGGATGTATGGCAAATAATGCAGCGCAAATTAAAGGGATATACCTAGCCTGGTGGAATTTTTTTTCCATCCATAAGTAAAGTGCCAGGACAATCAAACAAAACAAAATAACATTTAAAAGGTGGCTTATATGAGGCGCTTTTCCGAAAATCTCATATTCAAGAGCAAAGGTTGTAAGTGGAAGTGGCCTGTACAAACCGGAACTAAGACCCGGGTTATGTTCGGAAGATCCATAGAAAAGGTGGTGACTAACCAGCGAAGGGATGCCGTCTATGCCTTTTTTAACAAGCCTGTTTCCTGTAATGACAGCTTCATCATCCAGTGTGTATTCATTAAAGGTAGTATTAAAATATACACCAAAAGCAAGAATCAGTAGTATCAGAAGCTGGAGCTTTCTGTTATTTATATAACTCATAAATTTTATCTGCCGTATGCCAGGCTTAGCATAAAAATGCCATCAGCCAGGCCTGTAATTGTTGTCTCCATTGATTGAAAATCTGTATTGTTGTCGAAGAACACTACAGCTTTAGTATTAAAACGATGGTAGGGGTCGCTTTCGCTTATATTGAAATATTTAATCAGGTTGCTATGGGTTTGCTTGTCTCCGGGCCCTTCTGCAATTGCACCTGTAGGAAATAAATTTGGTTGTAACTTGTAAACCTGTGAGTATACATTTCTGATACTGTTCGGTAAATTTTTGCTGGCAAGCATAGCTACGCCCCAATTATTTCTTCCAAACGTGTAGTCCAATACATCATACGGGATTTTGTTGTATTTGGTGCTTTCTGTTTGTTTCTGGTATAGTTTTGCTGCATTGGCAACCAGAAAAGCTGAATAAAGCGTTGCCCATGTATATTTGTGCGGCATTCCCCAGATATTATTTTCTTCAGTGCTTATGGAGTAAAATTGTTCCAGGTCAGTTTCTACATGTCTTTTGAGGGAGTTGTTGTAAGGAAGCAAACGCAGATGAACAATCATATTACATGAAGGCCATGCAGCCCAATATGCTGCTCCTGCCTTTTCAGAATAATAATTGGCTTTTTCCAGAAAATATTCATCTTTTGTAAGAATATACAGTTCTGCCGCGGCCAGAGCCAGGTTATCATTAGGGCTGTTATCAGCATAAAACTGAAAGTCTTTTTCGAACCAGGCACAATGATTGTCTTTGTCATTTTTAATGGCAACTCTGAATATCTTTTTAGCCATGTCTGCATACGCTTTGGCTTCTTTTGACTTGCCGTTTTCTGAAAATATTTTAGCTCCTAATGCCAGTGCTGCAGCGGTGTATCCCATTTGGGTAGGAGAAAGGGCTGAATATGCTTCCCTCTTTCCATCCAGCACATCAGTGTCAGGAAGTCTTAATCCTTTTTCATGGTCAAGCCAGCCACCTGCCTGTATAATGAACTCTGATGTGTCCGGCATGCATTTCATCAGATAATCTAATCCCCATTTGGCTTCATCCAGTATATCAGCATTGTCTTTACCTCCGGTTTTCTTCTTTGCAAACAATGAAGGAGCAGCTTCATAAGAACGCAATAGAAAATAAGTAGTATATGATGTAGTAAGGGTGAATTTGATATAATCTCCTGCATCGTGCCAACCTCCGGACATATTTACTTTTTTACCTGATACATCTTCAATCCAATCTTTATTGCTCCCTTTGTTTCTTCTATAGATGCTGCATTCCTTGTCTCCTTCATGGCAATATGCATGATCAATCGCATCATTGCTGCCACATCTCTGGCTCTTAAGGAATCTTAATACTTCTGAAATATGGGTAGAGTAGGGGTCATTGGTGATTTTTATTTTAAAAGGTTCAATACCCTTTATTTCAAATGTGTATTCACCTTCTTTCCTTAATTCTGAAAAGTCAATGGCGTGATTGAAAAATTTCGGACTATGATCCCCTGAACCGCTAATGCTTTTTCCAATTGTCCCCTTTAATGTTATACTTCCTGACAAGTCCTTGATTTCCCATGGAGTGTTTATGCAGTTGTCATCGGAAAGAATAAATAAAACTTTGTTCCTTTCAGGTTCGTAGCCTGCATAATTGTACCTGACGTACCTGCCTGCGATGGTCTGGAAAGACAGAATTAAAAAGAATAGAAATAGAGGAAAGTTTTTTGCCGGGTTCATAAAGATTGATTTTAATTTAAGATACTAAAATCTTATAAAAAATTTATCTGCCAAACAAAAAATAGATAAAATGAATGGATTTGATGATTAGTCTGAATTTAGAGGAAATTCAATGGTAAATATGGTTCCTTTGGAATTATCAGATTCTACTTTTATGCCACCTTTTAATAAATCTACAATGTTTTTTACTATATATAGTCCAAGTCCGCTTCCTCTTGATCTGGCATTTTTATAAAACATTTCGAAGATTTTATTTTTCTCATTCTCTTTTATTCCTATTCCATTGTCTTTTATTTTAATTATTTGTTTTTTTTTGTCCTGCTCCAGCTTAATGTTGATTGTAGGATGTTCACTTATATTATATTGGATGGAATTTATGATTAATTGATGCATCATGGTCGTCAGCATCGAGCTATCTGAATAAAATGTTTTTTGGTTTTCGCAATTAAATTCAATTGTTGGTTCTTTTTCATTGTATTCTTCTTTGGCTGTCTCGCTGGCCGATTTGATTATTTTGTTCCAATCTACAGGATGAAACTCTGGTTCCCGTTCTTTTATCTCTACTACTTTTAACAGATCATCCAGGGTGTTGTCGAGCTTAATCTGGGTGGCTTTTAATAATGAAAGAAAATTATAAATATTCTCCTTTTTGGATTCGCTCAGGGCCAAATCTGTTATTCCCATCATGGTTTTTAATGGTCCGCGAAGGTCGTGTGAGGCTTTATAGATTACTTTCTTTAATTCATCGTTTACCTTTTGAAGTTCCTGATCCCTTTCCTTAAGGGTAATAATATTTTCGTTTATTTCTTTGGTTCTTATCTCAATGGTTTTTTCTAATTCATTTTTCTTTTCTTCCAGATAATTTTTTTGATAATGAAGTTCAAAGTGAGTCATTACAATTTTGCTTAAAATTTCTAATGCTCTAATCTGATTTTCGCTTAGTTTTCTTGGCTTCTTATCTATAACACAAAGGGTACCCAATGTATAACCTTCTTTATTCACCAAAGGGACACCGCAATAATATTTCATTTTAGGATATTCTGTAACAAGAGAGTTTTTCTGAAATCTTTCATCTGTATCAGCGTTTTCTACTTCAAAAGCCTTGTCTCCCATAATGGTGTATTGACAGAATGAAAGAGCACGGTCTGTTTCTTTTACATCAAATCCATACCTTGATTTAAACCATTGTCGGTTTTGGTCCAGAATGGTAATGAGTGATATAGGCATGTCAAACATGCTTGCGGCTAAAGCTGTGAGTTCATTAAGATCCTTTTCCTCTTCTGTGTCCAGAATTTTGTACCTCTCAAGAGATGTAAGCCTTAAAGGTTCATTCACCGGTACTGGTAATGATCTTGCGTTACTCATTTTAGCTGGTTTTCCTTTATTACTCATTGTCCTGATAAATGTTTTTGTTTTGAAATGAGCCTTTTGTGTTTCAGGATGGCTTATTTTTGTGTTTAACTCCGCGGACTGCTTCTGCTGTCCAGGGATCATCAGGCCATGAATGTTTGGGGTATCTTGATTTTAATTCTTTTTTTACTTCTGCATAAGTGTTGTTCCAAAAGCTTTTTAAGTCCTTAGTAACTTGTACAGGTTTATAACCCGGAGATAATAGATGGATTAGTAATCCTGTCTTTCCTTCATTTATGAAAGGTGTTTCGGGAAGTCCGAAAAGTTCCTGTAATCTTACAGCAATTACAGGGGTGGATCCATCAGGAAAATACTTAATCTCTATAAGGGAGCCGCTTGGCACTTTTATTTTTTCCGGAGCAAGCTCTTCCATTTTCATTTGCTGTTCCCAGGGAATGGTTGCTTTAATTATATTCAGCAAATCCAGCTTTTCAAAATCAGCTTTTTGTTTGATATTTTCTAAATAAAATTCCAGCCAGCTTTCAGGTGTTTCAACTAACGTTTTCTTACTTATATCAGGCCATGTTTCATTGGGCCTCCATGCCTTTAAACTCAACACCCTTGCCTGCAACTGATCTGTATCCTCATTCCATGGTAATAGCTGCAATCCTTCTTTTTTGATCAAATCATTTAAAATCTTGATCCGTTCTTCTTTGGTAAAGTCTGAAGATGGTTTGGATTCCAATATTATCTCTCCTATTCTTTTTACTTTTTGAGCTATCAGCATCCCTTTCTTTCCATCCCACTGCAAAGTTTTTGATTCTGTAATCAATTCAGGAGTGTCACCGGGATTAAATGGTGCAGCAAGGAATATTTTGCCTTCCTGAATTCCTGCATCAAGATGAGCAATGCAAATCCATTCTTCCACAATTAGCGGATCATTTTGATTGATGGAAGCAGTACGACCTGATGCTAGTTTGTAAAAATTGTTTTCCTTTTTTCTTGCTATTCTTTCCGGATAAGCTGCGGCAAGCAACATTCCTACGTCCTCTGCCCGGTAAGTTTTTTCAGGTTCTTTCGGTTGTAGTAATCTCCTCCATGACAATACAAGCTTTTCAATTCTTTCCAGAGTGTTTTTGTCTGCCTGAACTTTCTCTTTATTCCTATATTTTCTTAATACCTCTATTCTACTTATCAAATTCCTTCCTGAGTCTCTGTCAAGTGGATCTTTTTCTTCAATTATAGAGGCAATGTCTATGGCAAGAGAAGTGAGGCTTTTTTTCTTACCTTCAAGTAGCAAATGTGCTATCCGAGGATGAGTTGGAAGGTTAAGGATTTGTTTTCCTGTGTCGGTGATTTTTCCATTTTCTAATGCAAATAACTTTTCCAACAATTCTTTGCTTTGATTGACAGATCCGGCAGGAGGTGGTGTAAGCCAAGTCAGTTGCCTGATATCATTTACTCCCCAATTTGAAAGTTCGAGCACAGCAGGGCTCAGGTCGGCTTCGAGAATTTCAGGGGTACGATGATCATTCAGATATTGGTGAGATCCTTCTGGCCACATTCTAATGCATGTTCCCGGTCCTAATCGGCCTGCTCTTCCTGCTCTCTGATCTGCGGCATCTTTGGTTACTTTTACGGTTTCTAATCTTGTCAGACCTGTCCTGGGATCAAACCTCGATACTCTTGAGTAACCACTATCAATTACTGTCTTGATACCATCAATTGTAAGAGAGGTTTCCGCAATGGAGGTAGCCATAACAATCTTTCTTCTTCCCTGCGGAGATGGTAAAATCGCAGCCTGCTGTTCTTTTGCAGGTAAATCTCCATAGAGTGGATAAATGTCGGCATTTATCGCTGTTTCTAATTTTTCTTTGGTCCTTAAAATTTCACCTGCACCGGGAAAAAATGCCAGGATATCTCCATCGGTTTCTTTGAAGGCTTTGGTAATAGCTCTGTACATGTACTCATGTATAGGACTTTCTTTTTCCGGATTGCTGTAGGAAATGGCAACAGGAAACTGCCTTCCGGTGCTGGTAAGAACCGGTGCATTATTTAGTAATTCTGATAATTTGGTCCCGTCTAGAGTTGCAGACATAATCAGAATTCTTAGATCTTCTCTTAATATCTGTTGTGATTCTCTTGCTAAAGCAAGTGCCAGGTCAGCCTGAAGGCTCCTTTCATGAAATTCGTCAAATATTATCAGTCCGATATCCGAAAGGGCATTGTCTTTTTGAACCATCCTTGTCAGAATTCCTTCCGTAACGACCTCTATTTTGGTTTTATCAGAAGTTTTTGACTCGAATCTTACTCGGTAACCTATAGTTTGGCCTGTTTCCTCATTAAGCAATGAAGCCATTCTCGAAGCAACTGATCTGGCTGCAAGCCTCCGTGGTTCCAGCATGATTATCTTTTTATTCTGTAACCATGGCTCATTCATCAGCTCCAAAGGTAGCACTGTACTTTTTCCCGCACCGGGAGGAGCTTGTAATATGAGGGTGTTGTTATTATTTAAATTTCCCCTAATCTGTTCTAATATCTCTAATATCGGAAGCACGTTACAATTTAAGTAAAATTAACGGCAATTGTAACCTGCTTCTGAAAGGATTACCCTTTAAAATTCCCAAAGATTATGTTCATATTCCATTAGTTCCGTTTGCTTCCACTGTGAAGCCATTATGCCTTTGTATGGGTCGTTGTAAATATCAGTCAGATAGGCGTCCCGGGCATTTCCGACCTTGATAATATATGAGCTGAATCTTCTTAGATCAATTGCTTCAGCGAGGTTCATGACTGCTGCTTCATTATAAGAATTATAATAATTCATATTCGGATGGATGCTAAAGTATTTTTGCACTTCTTCCCATGAAAATGATGCAACAGGTAACTGTATGCCTTTTATGTTTGCCGGATGATCAGCAGGTATAAATATCGTAAGGGCTAAAACCTGGTATTTTAATTGTGATCTTGATTTGTCAAAAATAACATTCTCCTTAATTTCCATCTGATAAAGATCTGAAGGTAAATATTCCTGTGATATTACAAGGTTGTCTCTCCAGTCAGCTCCGAAATTGATATACGCATCTAATGTGTCTGCCGGATTGTTAGGGTCAATTACAGGACCGGTAGCCGGAATTATCAGCTTGGTTTTTAGTTCTGATATTTCTTGTAAATGAGTAAGCGAGTCGTTTCGATACATTTTTATTTTCCCGGCAACTGCTCCTTCGACAAGCCATTTTGTGATTTCATTGTTTTTTGCAAATAATCCATTGTTTGGCTTTTCTCGCAGGTCTAATGCCCTGATCACGGTTTTCTTAAACATAATGTCGGCATCTCTTTGAGCATATAGGCATGGCATAGATATGAAGATGATAAGTATGGATAAAGCTGTCCCTGCTTTAAACCATCTGTTGTTTATAGCTCTCATAGTTATTGAATTTTATATTGAAATGGATGCTGTCTGAAAAAGATACAGGAATTATAAAAAAAATATTGAAGAAAGCTTATTTATTGGTAAATTCCGTACAAATCGACAAGTAATTGGAAAATTTTATAAGGGATAGCGACCAGGAACAGATTCTTATTGAGAGAGCTAAAAAGAATCCTAAAGACTTTGCTCCCTTATATGAGAAATATTATAAGAGTATATTTCTGTTTGTACACAGACGAGTTAATGATTCATCACTTGCATCAGATATCTCGTCACAGGTTTTTCTGAAAGCCCTTTCTTCCCTTAGTAAGTATAAGTACCAGGGATTTGCTTTTTCATCCTGGCTTTATAGGGTAGCAATAAATGAAGTAAATGAGTTTTTTAGAAAAAATAAAGTGAGAAGATGTTTCCCGCTGGAATTTCATGGGGTAGAAAGTTTGTTTGAATCTTTTGACTCAGGTGATGAAGATTATCAGGAAAAGGAAGCAAAATTGATTAAAGCCTTGAAAAGTCTGGAAACAGAAGATTTGCAATTAATAGATTTAAGATTTTTCGAAGGTAGATCCTTCAAAGAAATAGCTTATCTTCTCAATATAACAGAAAATAACGCTAAGGTTAAAACCTATAGGATTATTGACAAGCTGAAGAAATTTTTCTTCAGCAGATAAAACAAATATGTCATGAGTAAAATTGATTTTATTAAGGGTTATAAAGCACCATCTGAAGCTGAAATTAATACTGCTATGGACTTTGACAAACTGGTTAATACATACAATTATCAGCAGGTATTAAAACTTAGAAATCTTAAATTAATTAAAGCTGTGTCAATTGGAATTGCATTATTAGCGTCTTTAATAATTGTTTATCTTATTGTCAAGGGAGGTAATGAGCAGGAGCATAGAAATGCTATTTTTCCGGCGGCAGATACCATTTCAAAACATGTAAACCATTCAGTGGATTCCGTTTCATTTAAAGATGAACAAGCCGATGATCATCCGAAGCCAGAAGTTGTGAACTTAGAAACAGTTAAGCATTCGATAAAATCCGAAAAGAAAAAGCAGATTAAAATTAATTCTGAAGTGAAACAGGTAGAAGAGCAAAGGGGAAAGGATAAGGTTGAGGTAATTCCATCCATGGAGAATACTCCTGAGCCTAAATCAGCCAAAAACAGAAAACCAATAATAATAAAAAAATCAAGTCCTGAACATGATGAACTTGAGGAGTAGAAGCGTGTAAGAAGATTTCCTCCTATAACTTTTGCTATACCTTTCCGGTTAATTTATTATATAATCCGGATATTATGTTGGCAAAAATTTTTAAGGTCTTGGTATTTATCCTTTTGCCTTTATTCGGTTATTCACAACAGGAAAACCGGCTTCAGTACAGGGACTACAGGAGTGAAATAGGGGTAAGAACCGGTTATAGCCATTTACATCAGGAATTACCGGATAATAAATATTATCGTCCCTTATTAATTTTGCCTTATTTCAATTACTATTTAACATCCAATTTAAGACGATCAAGGTTAAGTTTGATTTTAGAGCCACAAATTGTACATGTGTCTGTAAAAACCAGGAAGAATCCAGTGTTTGAGAGAGAACTTGCTGTTACTTATGGTTTGCAATATCAGATTGCTTTCCGGTATTTTTTAATTTATACGGCAGTTACTACAGGGCCAAATTATATTACAGTAAATACACCCAGGCAGGCCTCCGGTTTTATTTTTTCGGACAATATTATGCTGGGAGTTAAAAGAAAGTTGATAGGTTCGACTTTCTTTGATTTACAATATCGCTTCCGGCATATTTCAAATGCCGGCCTGAATTATCCCAATTGGGGAATAGACAATCATTTTGTGATATTTGGATTATCCGCGTTTTTGTGAAAGGGTATTTAGTTTATTGTTTTATAAACTTGTAAACCTTACTTATTCCTGACTTGCCTTTCAGATTGATGAAGTAAATACCTTCAGGAAGAGAAGAAATATCAATAAATTCGGCTTCTGTTAAATTTAAATCGGTATTTCTGCCCGTTATATCTAATACCTGAATGGAAAAATGCTCAAACGATTTATTGCATTTTAACTCGCCGGAAGCAGGCATAGGATAGAAGTATAGTTCATTTAGGAATTTTTCTTCGTTAGCCGAAAGTGCAGTTTTGGTTAGAACAACCGGACCGTTATGCGGATATACATTGATTAAAATACTATTGTTCTTTATATGATAGTCTGTAATCTCATTCCCATTTTGGGTTATATGGTAATTCCCTGGGTAATTGGTAATGTCGACAGAAAGAGTAATGGGACTTTTAAACTTCAATGGCTGCAGATACGATTCAATGTTAAAAGTGTTATTATTATTCCAATTGACAGTGATAGTTTCTGTTCCTGCATTGTAGATTGAAGAAGGGGTATATTTAATTCTTTGGATTCTGTAGGTTAATATTTCTGAAATGGTGCCTACCCATAGCTCACCTGCATCCATTTTAGTTTTGACAAAATTCAGATGGTCTCGATACTCGTCTACTGTAACATGTCCCCATCCATCATCACCTACATTGTGCAATTCTCTGTTGATCCATCTTTTTTGATTGATAGCCTCCTGTACTCTTTCATTTAAATTAATTGCCTTGTTTTCTACCACATCTACGACAAATGCGGTTTTAAAAAATCCATCTGCGTCTGGTAGAAAGTTTGCAGAAGAGTTTGAATTATATGCACCCGTTCTTGATCCTATGTATCCTTTGCTTTTTAGATAATTATTTGCTGTCTCATTAAATTGATCATATGGGTAAATGAAAAATTTTGGATCCACATCTGTTTTTGTCCTTATTAATTCACTGCTAAGATCAATTTCCATTGCAAAATCTTCTGTTGCCGGTTCTGCCCAAAACTTCGTTGTGCACCAGGACTGACTTACAGCACATGTATGGGTGTGTGAGTGGTTGATTATTTCATGTCCATGGTCGTTTATCATGGATTTGGCTTTTACATACATTTCAGGTTTGCTTTCGCATTCCTCTGTGATAGCACCAAAAGTAATTTTAATCCCCCTGTTGAATGTCATGGTGTCGGCATAGTTGTTGATTCCTATAACAAGATTGGATCCGAAGTCATCATGAATGATATTATAGCAACCGGATGCCCCGTTTTTCCAGGTTGTTATAGAAACAGGAGGCTGGGCAAAAAGCATAAGGGGGAGAAAAAAAGTAAATAAAAAACAAGCTTTCATACTCTTATAAAAATAATGGAATTTGCTCATTTTTTAAAGTTTTTTTCAATTATTTGGACTTGTTGCAGTATTCCTTTTGTTAAATATTTTTTTATTCTTTTTATACCTTTTTGTTGTCTTATTCGTAGATATAGCATTCATCATCAGTTTAAATGAACAGAAGCCGGCATTTTTTTACTTTAAAATTTATTATTTTTTACATATTTATTCTGTTTCCGTCAATACTAAACGCAAGACATGTAATTGTATTGGATGAACCTTACAATGCAAGGGAATTTCATTTCAGGACTGGGAATATTGAGGTATTTGTTGATTCAACCAATGTATTGACTTTTGAAAATGTAAAAAATGCCAAATTTAATTCTGTAAACTATTCCCCTCTTGCAGCCAATGAAGATCCTACATTAACTTATTGGGTGAAATTTTCATTTTTAAATTATACTCAGGAAGATCGTTGGGTTCTCGAACTTTATGATTTCAGAATTAACCATTTTGAGTTGTATTTAGAAAAGGAAGGAGATGGCTATGAAAGATATGAAGGAGGTGATCAGTTTTCATTCTATAAAAAAAGTTTTCTTCATAAAAATTTTCCCTTTCATTTTTCTATCCCCAAAGGGGAGGAAAGGCAGGTATATTTAAGGATTTATCCTGGGAATCAAATAGGAATTATAGGGGTTGTCAGGTCATTTGAAAGGTTCCTTCATTATGCCACAGTTGAGTATTCTCTATTGGCCTTATTTTATGGAATTTTAATAGCATTGGCATTTTACAACTTGTTTTTGCTCATTTCTGTACGAGACAAGGTTTATCTTTATTATGTCTTCTTTATACTGAGCATGATTTTTTATGCTTTATGTCAGGATGGTTTGGGTTTTCAATTTATTTGGCCGGAACATCCGCATCTTAATGAGATAATTCCTGCTGTTTCTCTTTTAAGCTCCGTAGTTTTCCTTTTACTGTATACCAAGGAATTTTTAGTGCTAAAGGTAAATTCTCCTGTCCTGGACAAGGTATTTACAATGTTGATTTGTGTCAGGATATTATTTTTTGTCCTGGGTGAATCTTATTTCCCTGAAAAATTCGGAGCGCTTTTTTCTTATTTTGATTTTGTTATACTGGTTGTTGTATTTGTTGCAGGGCTAAATGTTTTTTATTTTAAAAATTATAAAGCTGCAAGGTTTTATTTGTTAGCATTTACTTTTTTCTATATAGGGTTTACCATTTTCTGTCTTGACAGACTAAGGTTGATATCAGGTTGGGTTTATTTTGCTTACAGTTTAAATGCAGGGGTTGCCTTGCAATCTATACTACTTTCGTTGGCTCTTGCTGATAAAATTAAGTTTATAATTAAGGAGAAGGAACAGGCACAGCAGCAAATGATATTCCAGTTGAATGAAAATCAGGAATTAAAAGACAGGGTTAATAAAGAGTTGGAGTCATTGGTTGAAGAAAGGACGCGGAATCTCGATACATTTGTTTACAAGGCTTCACATGATATTAAAGGCCCGCTTAAATCCATCATAGGGCTGACCACTGTAGGTATTAAAGATGTATCTGATGTAAAGGCAAAAGAATATTTTGAACATATACTTAAGAGTGCTTCAAAATTAGATGCTCTGGTAGCTGATTTATTATTAATGACGAGAATTCAGCAAAAATTAGTTGAGCCGGTAAAAATTGATTTCAATAAAATAATCAATGAGACGATTGGGATGTTTACAAATGACAAAGTGAATTCAGATGTCATCTTTAATTTTGATGTATGCGATCAGGGACATTATTATGGTGACTACATCCTGGTATATTCAATTGTGCAGAATCTTATCGAGAATAGTATCAAATACCGGGATCCGGTTAAAAAGCATCATGAAGTAAATGTAGTTGTTAAATCAGATGATAAAAATACTTATTTTTCAGTGGAAGATAATGGTGTAGGGATCGATGAAGAACATAAGGATAAAATTTTTCAAATGTTTTACAAAATTGATACATCGGTATCTGGTACAGGTTTAGGCCTACATATTGTTAAAACTGCATTAGAAAAGTTGAATGGCACTATAAATGTAAAAAGTAAAAAGGGAGAGGGGACGAAATTTGAAGTATATCTTTAGTTTGAAATAGTGTCAAAAACCGAACTGAAGCAATGGAATATCCGTTATACAGGGTATGGCAAAAATTGATTTTACAGGATTAAAAGAAAAACTGGATAACCTTGCATGGCCGGCAATATATATGTTTAAATTTATTGTACCTGCTGATAAAGAAAGGGATCTTGTGGAGATTTTTGACAATCGCCTGGTTGAGAAAAGATTTTCTAAGAATAAAAAATATGTTAGTATTACCAGTTGTTATATGCTTTCCTCAGGAGATGATGTAATAAGAGTTTATGAAAGAGCCTCAACCATTGATGGAGTGGTTTCCTTATAATTATCTTTTGTTTTTTTTCTGCAATATTCTCTTCATGTTTTCCATTGATTTATAGGGGCCTTCTGCCACGGCAAGATTGATTATCCAAATAGGTATGGCTCCGCCCGGATCTGCAGTGAGGATGTATTCTGCTTTCACCAGGTTTTGACCAATCTGCTGAATTTCCCAATTTGCAGAATATTTTTTTACCCTGACAACTCCCGGATTTTCTTTAACCCCATCAGGGTAACCAACTGCATGAACATATGCTTTTCCTGAAAGAGAATCGTAAATGATGCTGGATTTTATCACAACATCTCTGTCTTCCGCAGGCCATGGAGTTTTTATCCTTTGGTAATGGATCACCTCATTGTCCTTTATTTTTTTTACCAAATAAGATTCGGAACATGAATAAATCCATTCGTTATAAGAAGCTTTATCATCTAATATATCAAGAACGTTTTTGATGTTTGTGGAAATCTCAGCGGATACTTTTACCTGTTTTATAGCGGTGTTGCTTTCTCGTACATATACAGAGATGTTGTCTGCCTGCTTTTTTAATTTCCATTCAGGATTGCTGTTGAAAGAGAAGCTGATAGCCGTTATACTGAAAATAATTATTCCGGAAAATTTCATACGCTGTATAAACGGAATATTATGAAAAGTTCTTATTCAGGTTTTTAATGAAGATTCAAAATTAAATTTTCTTCAATAATATGCAATTTTGAGCAAATTGACCACTTTTGATGGAAGACAATGTGATAATCAAGGTAAAAAATAACCAGCTCCAGAACCTTATTTTAAAGAGCTGGTCAAACGCCAGGGCTATTTGCTGTTTAATAATTTATATGTTCCTGCCGCTGCCAATCCCCCTGTCAGGTAAATTCCCATTGTTAAGGCTTTTTGTTTAAGACTGGCAGAGATTTGTTTCTTTCCGATTCCAAAAATTTCGGGTATGGAAATTACCCCTGTTCCTGCCTGGATCCCAAGCAAAGAACCTTTTAGTAATGGTTTTTTGCCGGCAGCAGTAAAACTGTAATAAATGGTGTTAAGTAAAAGATCGCTTACTAATGAAAGTTGGAATAAGTTCTTTTTACCCGGTTTTCTCAACCCTAATCCGTTCAGTACTTTGGATAAAAGTCGCATTCCGAAAATATCCAGTTTCGGTGCTTCCGGGGTTACATTTTTTATAAACTGGTGCAATGCAGTCATAGTAACTGCTCCTGTGAATCCGCTGATTAATGCTTTATATGTATTCATTGTAATAAAGTTTGTTTCACTACCCTTTATTACATCAACATTTGGCGAAATGGGATTGTTGTTAATGCTTGTTACCAGGTGAAAAACAACAATTTGTCATGCATATAAAGGCTCAAGTACAGTTGGATTAATATTTTTCTCAGGTGCAGGTGTTTTTACTGAAAAAACGTCAACAAGTTTTTCAAGCTGTTTTATTACCTGTTCTTTTCTGGAATTATCACCTGTTGCTTTTATTTTCATCGTGGAAAATCCTTCAGATGTTTTTTCTTCAGATATTTCCATGAAATTCATTGAATAGCCTCTTCTTTCAAATAATAGTGCAATTCTGATTAATGTACCTGGTTTGTTGTTAAAGGTAAGATAAAATGTATGTTCCATAAAGTGTAAAGTTCAAAGTTTAAAGTTTAAAGTCTCCTTCATCCGGCATTTACCATTCATCATTCATTCATTCTTAATTCTTAATTCTTAATTCTTAATTCTTAATTCTTAATTCTTAATTCTTAATTCTTAATTAATCACGTGCTTCCTTCCGGCATTTCCATTTTCTCTACCGGTGATTCTAAAATCATATTATCCACAGACTGGCCTGCCGGCACCATCGGATAAACATTATCTTCCTTGGCTACTTCGGCATGTATTACACATGGGCCTTCATTGTATTCAAATGCTTTTGACAGTATTTCATCCACCTGCTCTGGTTTGTCTATATGGAATCCCTTAATGCCATAAGCTTCTGCAAGCTTTACAAAGTCCGGATTGCCTTCAAGGTCGACGCCTGAGTAGCGCTTATCAAGGAATGTTTCCTGCCACTGTCTTACCATTCCCAGATATTTGTTGTCGATTACCAGGATTTTTATAGGAAGTTTATGTATTGCTGCGGTGGATAGCTCAGATAAAGTCATTTGAAAACCCCCGTCCCCTACAATCGAAATTACCATTTCCTTTGGTTGAGCAAATTGTGCGCCTATTGCTGAAGGTAGTCCAAAGCCCATAGTTCCTGCACCTCCGGAGGATATCCATTTGTCAGGTGCATCTGAAAGGTAGAATTGTGCTGCCCACATCTGGTGTTGTCCGACATCAGTAGTAACAATAGCTTTCCCGTTGCTCAGTTTGTATGCGGCATCAATTACATGTTGCGCTTTCAGTGGTTCTGATTTTTTAAAATGTAAAGGATAAGCAGTTTTTAGTTCCGCAATCCTGCTAAGCCATTTTTCCGTGTCTGCTTTTTTGATCAATGGCAAAAGAGCAGACAAAATTACTTTGGCATCACCTATGGCATAAGCATCCGGAATGACAATTTTTCCTATTTCGGAAGGATCTATGTCTATATGAATTTTTTTGGCATCAGGTGCAAACTTTTTTGGATTACCATTGATTCTGTCATCCCATCTGCTACCTATGGAAATGATCAGGTCGCATTCCATTAATGCTTTGTTTGCATAGGCGGTGCCATACATTCCAAGCATTCCAACAGAATGAGGATGGGACTCGGGAAATGCACCTTTTCCAAGCAATGTAGTTGTAACCGGTGCCTGAAGTTTTTCAGCCAGGATTCTGACTTCTTTCCATGCATTAGCTATTATTGCTCCATGTCCGGCGAGAATTAAAGGTTTTTTGCTTGCGTTAAGAAGCGCAGCGATTTGTTCGATCGATTCTTTGTCTGGTTTTGATGGTATTTTATATCCATCAAGGTTTAAAGCAGGCTTGATTTCTCCTTCGTAAATACCTGACGTTACATCTTTAGGGAGATCGATGAGTACCGGCCCGGGTCTCCCTGAGCTGGAAATGAAATATGCTTCTCGTATTACTCTTGCTATATCGGAAGTTTTTTTCACCAGGTAGGAGTGTTTGGCTACTGGCATGCTTAGTCCGAAAACATCCGCTTCCTGAAATGCATCCATTCCTAAAAGGCTGGTAATGGTTTGGCCCGCAAGAATAATCATGGGTACGGAATCCATCTGAGCGGTCATGATTCCTGTAATGGTATTAGTAGCGCCAGGGCCTGATGTGACAAGTACCACACCAGGGTTTCCGGTAGCTCTTGCATATCCATCTGCCATGTGCGTTGCACCTTGTTCATGTCTTGTGAGAATTAATTTAATTCTGGAATCGTACAATGCGTCAAATATTGGAAGAGCAGCGCCTCCTGAATATCCGAAGATATATTCTACTCCTAATTCTTCCAGAATTTCAATTAATACTTTTGCACCTGTTTTGCCTGGTTTTGTCATGCTGTTGCACACTGCTTGTGTTTTGGATTTTGCTAATAACTGTACAAAAATACTTTTATCCGTATATAAGACCTGAAATAATCTACTTTTAATACGGTTTTAAATTCTTTTAATTTGTTTGTAATTACTTTTTTTTCAATTGTTTAATATTTTTATTTCTATATTTTTCAGATTGATTTTGAATAATTTTCATTTTTACGGCTTCAGATGTATATTTTTTTTATGAAACCCGTTAAAAATTAAGTAATTTTGGTGTATATAAAATTGTGTTTAAGCCTTGGCAAGAGTTAAATCTAAAAGTTTATTTGAACTTATCCGCTCATTGACTAAAAATGAGAAAAGGTATTTTACCATTCAGTCTTCCACAGGAAATAAGGAGGATAAAAAGGTAATGCAGCTTTTTGATTACCTGAATAAATTGAAGGATTTTGAAGAGGAAGATATAGAAAGGAAATTGCCTTCTATCAAACCAGAACAGCTTTCAAATATGAAAGCTTATCTCTATGAGAAAATATTACAATCTGTACGGCAATATAACTGCCCTAAAATTCTGGATATTCAGATAAGGGAACAGATAGACTTTGCACAATTGCTTTTTGAAAGGAGATTATATGCACAAGGTATGGCATGTCTGAAAAAAGCTAAAAAGCTCTCTAAGACCCATGACAATCTCGAACTTCAGCTGGAGATAATCAAACTGGAAAAAAGTGTTTTGATGCAGACAATTGATCATGATACTGTGTCGAAAGTTGACAGGATTATTGAAGAAGTAAGTCAGATCAATTCCAGAATCAATAATATCAATATATTTTCTAATCTTTCTATTAAGCTTAATTCATTTTACACCCGAATTGGATACATCAGAGATGAGCAGGATTTCTTAAAAGTAAAGGAGTTTTTTTATTCAAATCTTCCAAATTATACTGAAGATTGTCTGAGTATAGGAGAGAAGATACATTTGTATAAACTTTTTGTCGGATATTACTTCTTTTTGCAGGACTTTGAAAACGGATATCAATACTCTAAAAAACTTGTAGAGCTTTTTGATAATAACCCAGAACTGATAAAGATTAGTCCGGAACAGTACATTAAGGGCTTGAATAATCTTTTGATAGCTCAATATAAACTTTTTCGATATAACGAATTTCTTGAAACCAAGGATCTCCTCCAGTCCTTTTCGGTAAACAGCGTATTTCAGTCTAATGAAAGTATCAGGATTTTATTGCTGAAATATTACTTTACACATGAGATTAATTATTACTTTATGATAGGAGAGTTTGGTAAAGGTGTTAAAGTGATTGTTGAAAACGAAAAGTCAAATCTTCTTGAGATTTTACAATTGGTGGATAAACATTCAGAAATGATTTTGACCTATAAAGTTGCTTGCTTATATTTTGGTGCAAGCCAGTTTCATGATGCTTTAAAATGGCTGAATAAAATTATCAACATACCTCAGGCAGATATAAGAGAAGATTTACATTGTTTTGCAAGGATTATTAATCTGATATGTCACTATGAATTGGGTAACTTTGATGTAATAAAATATTACATTATTTCAACATACCGTTTCCTATTGAAAAAAGATGACTTGCACTTATTTCAAAAATTTATTCTGAAGTTCTTAAAGGATTTGAATAATGAGGGTGGAGATAAGGCAATGACAGCAAAGTTTACTAAGTTGAAAATGCAGCTTCTTCCTTTGGTAAACAGCAGTTATGAAAAAAGAGCATTTATCTACTTTGATATAATTTCATGGCTTGAAAGCAAAATTGAAAAAAGACCTGTTCAGGAAATTATCAAAGATAAAGTTTTAAATAAAGTCAAGGGCTTGGTAGAAGAATAAGATTAATTCATTGATATCGGAGGGATTTTGTTGCTGACGGTATTTATAGCCAGAGGAGTTACAGAATATTTGAGATAACTATAGATAGGGAATTCAGATAAGATGTTGATTACTGATTCTTCAGAAACAGCTTTAACAGTTGCCCAGATTTTTGATCTGTCCGCCGAAAGGCTGAAGGATAGTATGATTCCGTTATTCATGAGACTGCTGATGTGTTCTTTTTGCTGGGGAAGCAATTGGTAATAATTTTCGTCAGAATATACCGGCAGGGTGATGTCGACCATGTATTGCATACCAAATAATTATTTATCACTAAAGGTTTTAATATTTAAAACGAATATATTGTTGTTATTTTATATGTTGTGGTAAAAATACAGGAAATAAATGTATAAAGAATTGTTTTCCTTTTTAAAGGGATTAAAAAAGAACAACCATAAGGAGTGGTTTGATAAAAATCGTGACCAATACCAGGAACTTCGGACTGAGTTTGTGGGGCTGGTAGATCAGGTAATCAAATATGTCTCATCTATAGATCCTGAAATAGGTTATATCGAGGCTAAACATTGTATTTTCAGAATTAATAGGGATATCAGATTTTCCAAAGATAAAACTCCGTACAAAACTCATTTTTCTGCTTTTATTTCTGAAAAGGGCAGGAAATCTTTTGGTCCCGGTTATTATATCCATTTAGAGCCGGGAGGGAATAGTCTTATTGCCGGAGGAGTTTATTTGCCCGATCCCGAAGCGTTATATAAAATCAGACAGGAAATTGATTATAATGGAAATGAACTTAAGGCGATCATAAAAAAGCCTTCCTTCAAAAACTTATTTCCTTTTATTGATGGAGAAAAATTAAGCAGAGCGCCAAAAGGCTTCTCAGAAGATAGTGAATATATAGATCTGATTAAACTAAAAAGTTTTTCAATTTATACAGGCATTTCAGATGAGGATGTATTAAAGGGTAATATGGAAAAATTTTACAAAAAAGGTTTTAAGGAGATGGTGGTATATAATGATTTTTTCAGAAAGGCTTTAGAATAAAAAGGCTGTCTCAAAACTGACGTTGTCATCCCGACGAAGGAGGGATTTATACTTATTATCAATAAATGTAATTTTTGAAAATTTCTTCGTCGTGCCTGGAATGACGCTTTTGAGACAGCCCTGATAATTCATTATTATTTCTTTAACCTGTAAGCTACAACTCTGTTGTCAAAGAATGTAGGAACCAATACAAGATTTTGATCTTTAATATATTCAATATCCGCAGCATTGATTTTCTGCTCGATTGTATCAAGAAGTTTTATGGTCTGGCCGTTGCTTATGTAAAATATCTGACCATGCCAGTTGGAAACAACAAAGCTTTCTCCTTCACCGGTATGGATAACGCCATCTCCAGCTCCTAAACCTGTACCAAGTACAGTGTCTTTTTTAGTTTCCATATTGAAAGCCTTAAAGTCCTGGCTTCCCATAGAGGCAAGATATAATGTATTATCGATTATATAAATTCCATTAGGTTCGCTTAAACCTTCGGATAACCATTCAGTGATTTTTCCATCTTTAAAGACGTGAATTTTATGTGTATGAGAATCAGAAATAAAAACAGAGCCATCTTTGTCAACAAAAATATCATTTAGGAATTTAGAGCCCGCAACGGGATATGATTTGGTGATTTTACCTTTTTCTGTATCGATTTCTATCAGTTTATCGATGTCTGTGACATAAAGTTTTCCATTGAAATATCCCATTCCTTTTGGTGCATGCAAACCTTTTACCCATTCCAGGTTAATGATCTTGCCATCCAGCCCCAATTGGGAGATGAATCCTTTATTGTTTTTTTCATCAGGTTTACCATTTACATTTGAAACGTAAAGGATATTTTTATCAGAATTTAGCAATACTGATTCAGGTGTTTGAAATGTGCTGTCAGAACGCCAAACTTCTTCTAATGATACAACAGGTTCCTGAATTTGCTGTTGAACAGAAGTAGTGTCTACTGTTTGTGCTTCCTGTTGCTTTTGTTCACAAGCCGCTGCAATGAGAATTATTGCAGAAAGTAAAATTGATGTTTTTTTCATAGTTAGTGTATTGATATTTTTTTAGAAAATTATTCAGGGGGCAAAAATAACAGAAAATAAAATTTCTACTGAAAAATATAAGGTATAAAAATAATGAATGCGATAATAACTGAATATAAGGCCGATAATAATACTGAGGCTGCTGCTATGTCTTTTATTTGGCCAGCTTCTTTATTGTAGTCAGGCGAAATTTTGT
Source organism: Cytophagaceae bacterium (assembly GCA_046290815.1). Lineage (GTDB taxonomy): Bacteria > Bacteroidota > Bacteroidia > Cytophagales > Cytophagaceae > JBKBUF01. Next base: position 54,463 of record JBKBUF010000010.1, read on the forward strand.
CTATTATTTTTTCTATACATGTGTTGATCGCCTCTGTTATCATTACGGCAGCAATACCTGAGATTACAAAAAGCCATTCTGTTTTGGTAATTTCAAAATAAGCGCTTAAGGCTATTACAGCAGTTGCGGACAAAATATGAACTTTAAAATTATTTTCTATCCTTGCAAGTTCAATTATTCCTTTCCATGCAAATTTAAAGCTGATCAATGATTTTTTTATGTCCACTATAGGCTTCATAGTAATGATGGTATAAGGGTTTTTATAACAGATTTATCATGATCATTTATATTTAATCTGGTGGGATGGGTGTTTTGTACAATAGCCTTAAGCCTTTCAAATCCTTTTTTAATAATTTCTTCATGGTCAAAGGCCAGTGAAGGTAAATGGTGGATAGAAAAGAATTTTCCATCAGATGCATCATCAGCAGCTTGAACATTTGCATCTGTAAGTCTGCTGAGTCCCATGTGCGCAATGGTGACGATTCTGCTTCTGGGATCTCTATCTAAGCCGGAGAAAGCATGTAGTTGTTCAAGTTCAATATTTTTTAAACCTGTTTCTTCCTCCAGCTCTCTATGTGCACAAGCTTCTGCTGTTTCGTCGATTTCCATAAATCCGCCGGGTAATGCCCACATGGATTTAAACGGATCTGATTTTCTTTGAATCAGCAATATCTGCAGGTCTTTTTCTGTAAGATTGAATAAAACTATGTCTGCAGAAACAGCCGGTCTGGGATATTCATAGCAAAAATTTTTCTTTATTTCCATTTTATGTTGCAGCCAAGACTGGGTTTTTGGTCTTCAAAAACTGATTCACCTTTTAATATCTGATCCAATGCTCTTCTTATATCTTTACCGGTGACAGGAATATCTGTGGATGGCCTTGAATCATCCAGTTGTCCCCTGTAGACAAGTTTTAATTCCTTATCAAATATAAAAAAATCAGGAGTACAGGCAGCATCATAACTTTTTGCAACCTCCTGAGATTCGTCATAAAGATAGGGGAAAGGATATTCCAATTCTTTGGCATATTGTTTCATTTTCTCCGGTGAATCTTCCGGATACTGGATGGCATCATTAGAGCTGATGGCTATGAATGATATTCCTTTTTCTTCATAATCATTGCCTAATTTTGTTAACTCAGGATTGATATGTTTTACAAAAGGACAGTGATTACATATAAACATGATCACCGTAGCTTTATCAGATTTCAATTGTTGTAAACTTAATTTATTGCCTGATACAACATCAGGTAAGACGAAATCCGGAGCTTTGGTTCCTAAAGGAATCATTACAGAGGGTGTTCTTGCCATAATTGGATTATATTAATTTTTTTTACTAATTATTCTATAACTTGCTAATAATTAAGCGATTTATTTGATGGTAGACCGGCAAAAATGTAGTTTTGCCGTGAAAACAAATATACTTATTAATTTATGCAACGCTTAATTTTTGCTATCATTTCCTTTTATATGTTTAATGGGTTTTGTTGCTATGCACAAACGAATGTCAGCAATAATGATCTTCATAACTATTATAATGCTAAAGGGTTTAATGATGGTTTATTGGTTTTTCATAATCAGCAAGGGCTATATCATAATTATTTAAATCAATCACTTCAACTGAGTTTATCTTCATCAATTCTTGGTTATGACGTTGCCAATAGAAGGGTAGCATGGCTGGAAATGGCCGGGAGCAATTTCAGAGTTATGGAATATAATGGATCGATTCATCAAATTCAGAGTTCAGTTTCTCAGTGTCAGGATATAAAAAGGAATCAAAACGCAGTTATCTGGAACAGTTTGGTGAATGGTAATTGGGATTTGTATAAATATGAAGAAGGGCAAATATCAAATTTGACAAATACCAGCCAATATGAAATTAATCCGCAAATCTCTGAGAGCAGTATCACCTGGAGTACCTATAATGATAATGGTTTTTATACCCTTTATGAGTATGTTTTTGAATCCAGATCTACAGAAATTTTATCTAACAGAGTTGTTAGTCCTTACAATGTATATCTTTTTGATAATATAATTTATTGGTCTGCCTGGGATGGAAATGATTATGAAATTTATTATAAAAATAATCAAGCAACAGGGATAATTACAAACAATAGTCATAATGATTATATTCTTGCAGCTACTCCTGAAGCATTATGTTATTATGCACAGTTTAATAGTACCAATTACATTTATGTGTATGACGGAGCATATAAAGTGGTACATAATTCTACCAATTATATATATGAGACTGTAGGATCAGGAAAGAATTTTGCTTTTTCACTATCCGATGGTCAGGATCCGGAGATTTTCTTCTGGAATGGTACTGATTTAAGACAAATAACCGATAATTCTTTGTATGAATATGGATTGTCAATTTCAGAAAATGGGGTTGCCTGGACCGAATATTCAAACAAAGGAACAGTAAAGGTGTTTGCCAATGAAGAGTATATCACCTTTCAGTCACCTAATACGCAGTATTTTCCTATCTTAAGAGGTAGTACCGTACTGTGGTCGGAAATAATAAATAATACAGCACAGATCTTTATCGGGTCTCTTTCACCATATAAATTATCGGATACAAATCTTTTATGTAACAGTGTAAATGGCCGGACAACACTTTCTTTAACACGGTCTCTTAAACCTGGAGTAATTGGTATTGATTTTACACTTAGTTATACCGGAAGTTTAACTTTAAACTCTGTTTCAGTTTCACCTAATTCAAGTCAATATCTTAGGGTCCATCATAATATTAGATCAAGAGGATTTGATACGCAGATTTATTTTAGTATATATCTTGAGGGTGCTCCGGCAAGTGTTACTATTTCTGACTTTCGTGATCTTTTAATATTGGATTTTACTGCTAATACAATCCCCTTAAATACTTTTTTAAGTATTTCGAATTTACAGGAATCGTTTATTTATGGAACCGAAAGCAATTTTTCACCTCTGAGGGCCAGTTTTAGTGTTCTTAATAAAACTTATGAAGGAAGACTATTATTCCGCAATTCAAACCAGCTTTTAACAAATAGTTCTCCCAGAAGTACAGGACGGATAAATAATATTATAAATTCATGTAATGCTAATCATGAATATTCTGTTTCAGGTTCCGGAGGAACATTTATATACAATCCGATGCTTGGCGGAAATGACTTAGTAATAAAACGGGACGTCCCTTGTATAAATGTAATAGATGCAATAAATGGTACAGATTGGTTATTGGCATTGGAAATTTCAACATTAAAGTTGCTGCCGAATAATTACCAACTGGTAGCAGCTGATGTGAATATGGATGGAAAAGTTACTGCGGGAGATGCTACTTTAATTTCTTCCCGGGCTGTATCCTCAATTTGTGAATACCCTCAGGCATGGAACTATCAAAATGTTAATGGGGTGCCTACCAGAATTGCTGGTACAGAAAATTCTTTTGACTGGTTATTTACAAATATGGATTTGAATAGTTTGCCTCTTGGTACAAGGCACAATGTTCCCCGGATAAGTAATTGCTTGCCTGTTCCTGCTGAACGACTATGTAGTAGCACAACATCACCAACAACATATTTTGGTATTTTATTAGGTGATATTGACGGTAATTATGAGTCCTTAAGAAGTTCTAGAGACGTTTCAAGAATATCAGCAAGGTTAAATCTTGTAAGAAATCAAAAGAATGTTTCTATTGTTTCATTGGGAATTGATACACTTAAATCTGTAGATTTAAGCCTTGCGGTAGAATCTTCCTTAAATATTAAAAATGTCAGACCTGCTTTTGATTGGATAGGGTTGAATTTCAATATTAAAGATTCATTACTGCTGGTGACTTCAATTATATTAAAAGACACCATATATAGCGGACCTGTATTTTATATTGAATCTGATGATAACATTAGTTTTTCTAAAGCAATCTGGTATGTAAATGGAGAAGAAGCTAATGTGAGTTCATTTGTAACACAGGTAAATGAACCTGAATCGTTAAATGATTTCATTGTAAGTCCAAATCCATCCAATGGTATATTCAGATTTACAGGTAAATTATTGAATGAAAGATATACCTTCTCGGTCACAGATGTAAGTGGAAATGAAATTTTATCCATGGGGCATGATCAATCAGCTGATGTACTGGATCTGACTTCATTTAATTCCGGTATTTATTTCCTTTCTGTTACTTTGGACGGATACCGTAAGGTTTTAAAGTTGATCAAATATTAAGAGAGATTTTAATGTCATTTTGAAAATTGGTAAATTGTTCACAAGTTGAATGGTTGATCAATTTTTATAAACATCAATACTAAGTCAAATAAATTTTGTACGATGCCCGGATGTGGATATGTTTGTCCTCAATGTGAGGGTAGAGGCTTATTGGAAAACGGATCTTCTTGTGATTGGTGCAGGCAGGATCAACAGCCCATATCCAACGAAGAATGGCTTAAAACGGCCCATGAAGGAAACTGCTGCGGAGATTGGGAAGTAAATTCAAAGGACTCGCCCACAAACGATGGTTTTTTGAAAAAATTGTAATAAATTTGATTGCGGATAGATTATTTCAGGTCATCCTGCAGTATTACTAAACTCTTCTAATTGCAAATGAGATATATCTTTTTGAGTTTATCCCTTCTGATACTGGGGTATAATTCTTCCTTTTCACAAAAAATCCAAAATGTCAAAGCTGAAGTTCATGGTGATAACATAGTTGTTACCTATGATCTTATTCATACAGAAGTAAACCAGGATTTTAAAATTTCGCTTTATTCATCTAAAGACCAGTTTACTACCGCTTTAAAGTATGTTTCCGGCGATGTTGGTTCAGGTGTGAAGCCTGGTAAAAATAAAAAAATTGTGTGGAGTGCCAGAGAAGAACTTGGAGAATATGAAGGGGATATTACATTTGAGGTAAGAGGTGTTCCTGTTTCGGGATCTGGTGCAGACGTGGCAATAATTAAACCTTCAAAGAATGAGGTAATCAGAAGAGGTAAAACCTATGAGATCAAATGGAAAGGTGCCAATCAGTCTCAAACGTATGAGTTAGAATTACTCAGAAATGGAAAAACAGTAGATGTAATAAATAATGCAGCTAGCGGAGGCGCATATAACTGGAAAATACCGGTTAAAACCAAGCCTGGTAAGAAATATTCTGTTAAAATAACTAATTCAGGCAATAGCCAGGATTTTGCCATGAGTGATCCTTTTATTATAAAAAGAAAAATACCACTGGCTCTTAAGATTGTCCCTGTTGCAGTAATTATTACAGGTGGTGCCATTGCAGCATTACTTGCAGTACCGGTGGAGGATGAAACGGTTAAAGAGGATCCGGATCTACCTGCTCCGCCTAACCCCTGATAAAATATTTTTGTTCAATCGTTGAAACTGATAATCATTTATTAAGCATGAAGCTTCAAATACTATTCTTCTTTTTATCATTAACAGTTGTGGTTGCACAACCTCGAATAAATGGTTTTACTCCTTTAACTGGAAATGTTGGGAGTTCAGTTACCATTTCCGGTTCAAATTTTAGCGCCACTGCTGCTAGTAATATTGTTTATTTTGGTTCTGTAAGAGCAAATGTAACTTCAGCCTCATCAACCCAATTGGTTGTAACTGTTCCTGGAGGGGCCTCATACAGTCCAATATCAGTGACAGTTGGCGGACTGATAGGATATTCCTCGCAAAATTTCCTGGTTACTTTTCCTGGTGGAGGAGCGATAAATTCCGGTTCATTTGCCAGCCCTTTAAATACCGCCACACTTGATCCGCTTTACAGACCCGCAACCGGTGATCTTGATAATGATGGGAAAGTTGATATAATAGTAACGGATCAGAATAATAACGCTATTGTTATTTATCCCAATACCACAAATGCAGTCAATACGGTTTCTTTGGCATCTCCATTAACTATACAAGCAGAATCCAGTCCCTCATCTATTGCTGTTGTTGATCTGGATGGGGATGGAAAGCTGGATTTAGCAGTAACTAATAATGGATCTAACAGAGTTACTGTATTCAGAAACACATCTGTCACCGGAACCATTTCATTTGCAACCGGCGTAGCCTTTGATACAGGTTCTAATCCGGAAGGAATTGCTGCAGGAGATTTTAATTCCGACGGTAAATCTGATTTAGTGATAGCAAATTATGGGTCATCTTTTTTGACTATTTTCAGAAATACCAGTTCCCTCGGGAGTATTTCTTTCGCTTCTCAAAATTTAACCAGTCTGATGTTACCTAAAAATGTTCAGGTTGGCGATATTGACAATGACGGTAAATTTGATATTGTTTCTGCGGGAGATTATAATTCTCAAATATCTGTTTTCAGAAATACAAGTACTTCAGCTACAATTACTTTTTCAAGAGTAGATTTATCAACAGATGATTATCCTGAGAAGGTTAGCTTAGGGGATTTGGATAATGATGGTAAACTGGATCTTGTTATTGCTTTTTATAATCAACAATTATTTCGAATCCTGAAAAATAATTCCACTTCTGGAAATATTACAGCTGCCTCGTTTTCGTCAATATCTATTACAGCGAATTACCCAAAATGGGTTGAATTGGCAGATATTGACGGTAATGGCAGAATTGATGTGGTGACTTGTAATGATAATTGGCAAATAATGATTCACAGAAATTCCGGTACCGGGACAGGTATTGTTTCCAGTCACTTTTCTGAATCATTTGAGAGGGCAATTGATGTTAAGTATTTCACGTTGGCTGATATAAATACTGATGGGAAACCAGATTTAGTTATTGTAGATACTTATTATAATTATCTGGATATTCACCGGAATATTACCGGAACCGCTTCAGCTCCTGCAATTTCAGGATTTTCTCCTAATTCAGGATCAGTAGGAACTACAGTAACAATTTCAGGTTCAAATTTCAGTAGTACACCCTCTCAGAATACTGTTACCTTTAATGGTGTAGCAGCAACTGTCACGGCGGCAACAAGCACTTCCTTAACTGTGACAGTCCCTTCAGGAGCTACAACAGGAACAATATCAGTGACTGTAAATGGACAGTCTGTAGTTAGTAGTTCCAGTTTTACAGTTACAAGTCCTACTGTCTCTATAACGGATTTTCTGCCTTCCTCAGGGTCGGCCGGTACTCAAGTGTACATTACGGGAAAAAATTTCAGCTCAGTTCCGGCTAACAATGTTGTTAGATTTAATGGTGTTCAAGCCGTTGTAACATCAAGCAGCCAAAACTTAATTGTAGTTACGGTTCCAGTATCTGCTACTTCAGGAAAAATAACTGTTACAACAGCTGGAACAACTGCCACTTCAACCTACAATTTCGTAATTAACACTTCAGCTCCCAGTGGAATAGATCTGGAGCTTTCCTATAAAAAAAGTAATGTGAATTACTTTAATACCGCAAATGATAAGGTATATCCAGGGCAGTCGATTACTTTAGAATATGAAGTAATAAATAGAGGTACAATTGATTTAACACACAATTCTTCTGTTTACTTTATCTTATTAGACTCTGATAATAATTCCAGATTTCTGAAATTTATTCCTCTGCCTCCTATTGAATTTTCTGATAGGGTATATAATTCCACAGTTCTAAAGATTCCTACGGATGTACGACCTGGTAATTGTACTATCCTTATGATGGTCGATGCAGATGAGCAGATTGTTGAAGCCAATGAAAATAATAATATTGCTTTAGTTAATTTCAACGTAAATGCAACTTCTACGAATCCTTTCATGGCTAATCTTTCAACTACATTTCCGGAATATTTATTTGACAATACTTCCAGTAATTCAGACTTTATTGAAGCTTCAATAACGGTTCCTTCCAACCTTACTATATCAAGAATTTTTTTAGGATATAAAGGGATTTCTGAAATGGATTCCAGTTTCAGATACAAAAGTTTGACACCAAATTCCACAGGTTATTACACCGAAAAAATTTTCGAAGATAAATTTGACGAAATGGGACTGGAATATTTCTTTGAAATTTATGACCAGAATTCCAATCTGGCGGTCTGTGAACATGGGTATTCATATATTAAATATCCCAACGGGGTTAAAATGTTTAATTTGAAATTCGGATCAGAACAAAAAAATTATCGAATTTTTTCCATGCCATTTATTCTTGATCAGCCATCTGTGGATGATTTATTTAGCCAGGAATTAGGACCTTATAATGTTAAAAACTGGAGAGTTTTTAATTATTCAAATGGTAAAAATATTGAATATAAAAATGGTTTCAATAATATAGAATATGGAAAAGCTTATTGGTTTATAGCAAAACAGGAAAAAGATATTTATACACCATCATGTGTTACGCCAAAATATAATGGCCGTACATATTTTTCTATTGATCTTAAAAAAGGATGGAATCAGGTGGGCAATCCATTCTATTTTACTTTCAACTGGGAAGACGCAAAGTACTTCAGTAATCTGATAAATGGTGAAGTTGGCAATCCGAAATTTCATTATGAAAAATTTGAAGAGTACATAGATTTTTATCCTTATGAAGGTGCTTTTGTTTTTGCGGATGAAGATGAAACTATTTATATACCGGTATATAAAAATTATGTATCTAACATTGCCAGAGTAGGTAAAATTGAAAGAGAGAAACAATTGTCAACTCTCGACCAGGAAAGCTGGGAGGTAGCGTTCAAGGTGAATTCAGGCGGACTGGAATATGTGCTTGGAGGGATTGGGATGCATCCTCAAGCCAAAGAATCTAAAGATAAGTTTGACGAAATGACTTTGCCAAGATTCGGAGAATTTATTGAAGTCAATTTTAACCATTCTGAATATTTTCATAATAAATTCACCAGAGATATTGTCCCTACTTCCGAATCACATGTCTGGGATTTTACTGTGGAGTCAAATGTTGAAGATCCGGTGAAAGTATTAAGCTGGGATAATTCTTATTTTGGCAATTCAAAGAATATATATCTGTTGGATATTTCAAACCAAAGGGTTGTTAATATGAAGGATAAGGATACCTACACTTTTAACTGCTCTTCAAGTAATTCGTTCCGAGTTATCTTCGGCGATTACGACTTCGTTCAGGAGAATATCAATGCATCTTCAGTAACATTGGGAAATATATTCCCTAACCCTGTTTTGGCGGTGAGTTCAGTTCCATTCTTCCTGCCTGGAGAAAATCAAACTTATCATGTGAATGTTTCAGTATTCAATGCTTCGGGCTTTAAAGTCGACGTTTTAACCGATGAAAATTATAGCTCTGGATATCACGAACTTAGCTTTAACCGAAAAGATTTGCCAAAAGGAATGTATTTTATTAAATTGAACGTGACCGGGCAGGGTACTACCGAAGAACAAATTAAAAAAGTTATCGTTGAATAAGGATATTACATTTTTATTAAACTAAACCATAAAATGAAAATTAAATTCAGTTTCTATTTTTTTCTGCTTATGCTGGCTTCTGCAGTAAATGTTTATGCGCAGCAGGTATCAGGTCAAAGCAATACCATTCACATTAATTACAAACAAAACGCTCAGCAATCTAACCCGGTTAAATCCAGTCAAATGGCTATCGTTTGGGTAAGCCCGGTAAATCAGGTTTCCAACACCAACACCCGGTCTGTAAAACTTAAGGCCGGAATTCGTTCAGATGTAGCTGTTAAAAGCGTGGATATATATGTTAATGATAAACCTGTAGGTGACGATAGAGGCTTTTCAATTGTGGAAGCAACCGAAAGCGAAAGCTTTGCCCACATTGTTGAAAAACAACTGAATCTTAATGAAGGAGAAAATGTAATCAAAATCGTTGCAACCAACCAATCCGGATCTTCTGTTTCTGATCAAAGAGTGGTGAAGGTTTCTGTTCCTAAAGTTGTAAGAACGGATTATGCTCTTCTTTTTGCAACTGATGATTTTGATAACTGGAATGATTTGGTTAATCCGATCAATGATGCAACAACCATTGCAGAAGAATTACAAAAAAATTATGGCTTCAAAGTAGAGTTGATCAAAAATCCAACTACCGATGAAGTGATGATTAAACTAAGAGAATACGCGGATAAGTCTTATCAGAAAGAAGATCAGCTATTCATCTTCTTTGCAGGTCATGGGCAATTTGACGAAACTTTTAAAGAAGGTTATGTTGTTTGTAAGAACTCTATACTTAACGACAGAACTAAACTTTCATATCTTTCGCACTCTAACCTTAGAACTGTAATCAATAACATACCATGTGACCACATATTGTTGGCCATGGACGTATGTTTCGGAGGTACATTTGACCCTGTGATAGCAAGCGCCGGATACAGAGGACAGGAAGAAGTTAATGAGCTTACCCACTCAGAATACATCAGCAGAAAGCTGAAGTTTAAAACCAGAAAATATCTTACCTCCGGAGGTAAAGAATATGTTCCGGATGGAAGACCTGGCCAACATTCACCATTTGCCAGAAAATTCCTTGAGGCTTTAAGAAATTATGGTGGTGGCGACAAAATTTTAACCCTGCCTGAATTATTGATTTATTTGGAAAAACTTAAACCAGAACCAAGATTTGGCGAATTCGGAAGCAATGAACCAGGCAGTGACTTTGTATTCCAGGCAAAATAAGCCTGTAATTGCAGTATTAATTTTTCTGTTCTTTTCTTTTATAGCTAATGCACAAAATCTTACAAAAGATGTTAGCTTTAATGATGATAGCTATCACAAGGAAAGAAGAAAATGTGAACTTATAAGGGGGGAATACGAAAATATTCCCTCTACCTATAGCTTAAAAAAGTATTGCCCCAGGCCTGCCAATCAACTGGTGTTTTCGACCTCTTCAGCGTGGGCAAGTGTATGGGCGGCTCGTACCATCCTTGAAGCAAGAGCCAATCATTGGACAGATTTGGAACTGATTACAGCCAATGCATTTTCACCTTGCTTTGCCTATTACCTTGCCAAAAGTAAAAATGATAAGGACTGTTCCGAAGGAACCAATCTTGAAAGTATTCTGAGAGTTCTAAAAGAAAAGGGCGCTCCAAAGTTTAAGGATTTTGCATGTTTCTGCGCAGATGAAATTCCCGATAATGTATATAAACTTGCTGCTGAAAATAAAATTTCCGGTTATACCCGTTTATTTAATGTTACTGATGAGGCTGAGTTTAAAATCAGAGCATTAAAAAAGTCAGTTTCCTCCGGTATGCCTGTTATAGCAGCTATGGTTGCTCCAACCAACTTCCGTGATGCTAAGGAATTCTGGCATCCAAAAGGCGCTTTATCTAATCCTTCTATCTGGGGTGGACAGGCCATTTGTGTTATTGGTTATGACGATAATAAATACGGCGGCGCATTTGAAGTAATGAATAGCTGGGGAAAGCATTGGGGTAATGATGGCTTTATCTGGATCAGGTATGCAGACTTTGCTGAATTCACAAGATATGCCTATGAAATTTTTGACCTTGATATGAAGACCTCTGAGGTTGGACTTTCAGGAAGCTTAAAAGTTACTTTGCCTGATGGTGAAACTATGAGGGTTCAATTGAACAATGGAGTTTATACTACACCAGCTTATCCTGCAGGAACCGATTTCAGAGCTCATTTGTCATGTAATGATCCTGCATTTGTTTATGTTTTCAACTTTGATGCGAACTCTAAATGCTATAAGATTTTTCCTGAAAAAGATAACATCAGTGTAGCATTGGTTTACAATTCAGATAAAATTGCTTTCCCTGATGAAGCCCATTACTTTAGGTTAGATAATCTGCCAGGTAAAGATTATATAGTGGTGCTTTATTCCAAAGAAGAACTTGATATCAATGATATCCTTAAGAAAATAGAAAATGACAAATCTCCTTCTTTAAAAGAAAGGCTTACTAAAATTTTAGGAAACAAGCTGGTTTCAGATGAATTGATTAAATATAATCCTTCAAGTATTCAATTCGCTGTTAAAACTACCGAAAAGGTAGCAGCTTCTGTAATTCTGGAAATCCCACATGCCAGATAAACCGCTGAGAGTAGTTATTGCTCCTGATTCATTTAAAGATTGTATGTCTGCAGAAACTGCATGCCAATCTATCACCCTGGGAATACTATCAATCTTTCCTGATGCACAGGTTATTTCCTTTCCTATGGCGGATGGGGGAGAAGGAACCGTTAAAACATTAGTTACTTCTACGAAAGGGGAACTTATTAATGTCGCTTGTCATGATCCTTTGATGCGAAAAATTACCGGCTATTATGGGGTGTTGGCTGATAGAAAAATTGCAGTAATAGAAGCTGCAGTGGCATCAGGAATTGAACTTCTAAGTAAAGAAGAGAGGGATCCCATGAAGGCTACCAGCTATGGAACGGGAGAATTAATTCTTCACGCAATCCGGAATGGTTTTAAGAAAATAATAGTAGGATTAGGCGGCAGTGCAGTTAATGACTGCGGAGCCGGAATGTTGCAGGCGCTAGGTGTAAGTTTAAAAGATGATAAAAATGTTGAAATTGAAAAAGGTGCCAAAGGCCTTGAAAATATTTTTTCAATAGATGTCAGCCATTTTAAGGAAGTAGTGGAAGGTGTGCAATTTATAATTGCCGGCGATGTGAAAAATCCTCTGTGCGGACCAAATGGTGCTTCATTTGTTTTTGGTCCTCAAAAAGGCGCAGATGAATCTATGGTCCGTCAATTGGATAATTATCTTTTGAGATTTGGTAAGCTAATAGAAAAGACAATGAAGCTTTCTGTTATAAATTTACCAGGAGCTGGGGCAGCAGGAGGGATGGGAGCTGCCTTAACTGCCTTCATGAAAGCAGAAATGAGGTCAGGATTTACATTGATAGCTGAATATGCAAGATTGGAGCCTGAAATTCAAAATGCTGATCTGGTGATAACAGCAGAAGGCAGGACTGATTCTCAAACGTTAAATGGAAAGGTACCGTTTGGAGTCTGTTTACTTTGTCAGAAATACCAAAAGCCTCTGATTATTTTATCAGGATCATTGGGGGAAGGCTTTGAAAGCCTTTATGATTTCGGTGCATCTGCAATATTATCACTTTGTAATGGCCCCATAACACTTTCTGAAGCCTTAAGTTCCGGGCCAAGACAACTTGCCAAAGCTGCGGAAAACATAATGAGAATTTATAAAAAACATCAAATTCTCTAGATACCATTTTCTAAGCTTCCCTTAAACAGTTCCCTTAATTTTTGGTTGTTATCAGTATATCAGTCATGCCGGCTGATTTTTAATCCTCCCAAAGGTTTAATCATGAAACAGTTTTTGACCTTGCTGGCAGCTGCTGTAATTGGTAGTCTTATTGCAATAGCAGCGCTAAAATGGACAGACAGGAATAACAACGACAGTCTGGTGAAATATAATGATACTCCGTCTTCGGTGCAAAACGCACCTGCGGAATTCGGGAAAGCCTCATCAAAAGCTTTGCCTGCTGTAGTTCATATTCATTCCGCGATTGGTGGTTCATCTTCTGCCTCTCCGGGTGGGTCAGGGGATCCTTACAAAGATTTTTGGGATCAATTTGAGAGAAGAAGACCTCGGGAAAATCAGATGGCTACCGGTTCGGGTGTAATAATCAATGCCAACGGATATATTGTAACCAACGACCATGTAATTGATGGTGCTAATGAAATCAGGGTTACCTTAAATGACAATAGAGTCTATACCGCAAAAAAGATTGGTACAGATCCTTCAACTGATATTGCACTGATTAAGATAGATGAGAAAAATCTTCCTTCCGTAGAATTTGGAAACTCTGACAATGCACATATAGGAGATTGGGTTCTCGCAGTTGGAAACCCGTTCAACTTATCATCAACAGTTACAGCGGGTATAATTAGCGCAAAGGCAAGAAACATACAAATATTAAAAGACCGATCTGCTATTGAAGCATTTTTGCAAACAGATGCCGCAGTCAACCCCGGAAACAGTGGAGGAGCATTGGTAAATCTTGAAGGACAATTAATTGGTATAACTACTGCGATAGCTACACCTACAGGGGCATTCGCCGGTTATTCATTTGCAGTTCCAAGTAACATTGTAGCAAAAGTCATTACAGATCTTGAAAAGTTTGGTGAAGTTAAAAGAGCTTATCTTGGGGTAGTTGTAAGAGACCTGGATCCTAATGTAGCTGCTAAGGCAGGACTTAAAGAGATTAAGGGTGCCCTGGTGGAAAATGTGGTTTCATCCAGCGCTGCGGATAAAGCAGGAATCAAGCCAGGTGATGTTATCCTAAGTATTAACGGAAACGAAGTTTATACCAGCACAAGATTGCTTGAAATTATTGCAACTCATTATCCGGGAGACAAAGTTTCTCTGGAAATTATCAGAAATGGAAAACCTTTAACAGTTCACGTTGAACTTTTTGATAAACCAGGCGCCCGGTAATTTTATCCTCATATAATTGCTATGCAATAAGAATTTTGGAACGATACCCCTTTTTCCACTGGTTATATTATAAAGGGCTTTAAAAGAAAATAATATGAAATTTATATCAACTCGTACACATGGATACATGGATTATGTAATTGGTGCATTATTGATTATAAGTCCGTGGTTATTTGGATTCTCTCTGGGAGGAGCGGAGACATGGATACCGGTAGCAATCGGGGTGATGGTACTAGTTATGACAATGTTTACAGATCATGAAGTGTCAGTTTCCAGACAACTATCTATGACGGCTCATCTTAGCATAGATGTTATTTCAGGGATATTTCTGGCGCTTTCACCTTGGATTTTCGGTTTTAATAATCTGGTTTATCTTCCTCATTTACTGGTGGGAATATTTATGGTAGGTTCCGGTTTCTTTACTTATCTGGTGCCGGAAAATTGTCCTCAAGGCGCACCATGCTATAAAGACTCCAGACATAGAACTACCGCATTATAATGGTGCAATATCAGCAGTATTATTAAACAGGTCTTTTTAAAGACCTGTTTTTTTTTATATTTTTGCCTGATTCAAAAAAAGAATTGTATGAAGCCCATAAAAAAAGATACTATCCTGAAAGTAGGTGATTTTTTAAAGCCATCGCAGACCAGTAATGAAACATGGGAAATTATCGCCATCAATGGGCATAATTTCAAGGTGGTCAACAAAAGTACCAGGCAGGAAGGAGTTGTTAAAAAGGTTGATCTGATAAGCAACGATTGGCTGCTGCAAATAAATGATGGCAGAGGGTATTTTTAATTTTTAACTTCTAGAGTTTCTTTTAGTAATTTTATATGGGTTTCATTGAAGGGTTTGTGAAAGATCCCATCGATATTAAATAACTCACACCTGTTAATATCGCCCCTTCGATGAGTTACTGATAATATATAAACCAATGTATTAGCTCTGATACTGCCTCTCAATTTTTGTAACTCCTCCAAAAATTCAAATCCATCCATAAATGGCATAAACAGGTCCAGTAAAATGACCTGTGGTAGTTCTCCTGTTTGATTATGAAAATCTACTAAAAAGCTTAGAGCCTGTTCCCCGTCTTTTACCCTGTGAAGCTTCTTACATAACTTAAATTGATTGATATAACTTTCAGTAATAAAACTGCTTATGTCATCATCATCAATTAAAAGTATAGAATCAAATTGTTTTTGTTCTTTCACCGGGTTATTAAGCAAGCCTGATAATTACTATTTTAAATTTTATTGCCGCCTAATTTATGTTTTTTGTCATAAATTCAAAAGTTAATGTAGAGCGGATCTGATCATTATAAATTCATTAATATTTTCAAAATTTATTGCTCCTGCGAGCTTCCCATTATAAATCACAGGAAAGAAATTTTTGGGGTCTTGTTGCAAAGCGGTATAAACATTCATGAGACTATCCGTAGCTTGGAAGGTAATATACCTGCGATTCATTATCTGATGCAAAGGGGTATTGATTTGATGCGTTTTCAGGGAATCAATTAATATCGGTCTGGTTATAATTCCAATGACTGCATTATCCGAATATATGATGAAATTCTGTTCAGAGCCTTCCAAAAGTTTGTCAGCGGCATCTTTCAATGTATTTTCAGGCGAAAGTAAAGTCAGATTGGTCATCATCGCATCTTGTACTGTATACCCTGATAAGAATTCCATATTTTGTACACCCATATTTTCAGCATATGCTCCAAAGAATACAAATACAGCTATGAACATCAGAAACGGGTTGTAGAATAATCCTACAATGAAAAAACCTATAGCGATTATTTGCCCCAGGTTGGAAGCTATTTTTGTAGCTTTGTATCTGCCCATCTTCATGGCAAGCAATGATCTTAAGATCCTTCCGCCATCCATCGGAAATGCCGGAATGGCATTAAAAATAACCAGGATTACATTCACCCAGAATAATGAGGTCAAAAAGGTTTGGGAGGAGATACCTTGCAGTTCGGGATCTGTCATGTTCTCCTTAACCGGAGCTATCAGAAATAGTATTATTGCTATTGCCAGATTTACAGCAGGCCCGGCAACTGTAATCCATAGCTCCTGTTTGGGGTCCTCAGGGATCTTTTCAATACTTGCTACTCCTCCTATTGGTAATAATGTTATTTTTCTTGTTCCTATACCATATTTTCTGGCAGTAAGAGCGTGTCCGAATTCATGAAGAAGGACACAAAGAAAAATCGATAATATAAAACCAATTGTAATAATTGTTTCATTGATATCAGAACTTCTTTTAAAAACAGAATAACCTATCCATGCTAAAAGCAAGAGGAACGTCCAGTGAATCAAGACCCGGATACCAAAGAATCTTCCGATTGTAATTGACCATTTCATATAATTACGGGGTTGGGTATAAAGTAAACTAAATGAATAAATTTATGTTAAAAAGCGGGTTTTGATTTTGGATACATATGATAATGGTCAAATATGGAATGATAAATGTCTTTTCTTGAAAAGATTATGATAAAAAAGGGGGCTGTCGTTTAAACAGCCCCCTTTTTTAAATTTAATTTATTTTAATGGTTTTAGCCTTTTCCTTTTTAATCGTTACTTCCTTTTTAGGAATGTTCACACACAATAATCCATCCTGATAGTTTGCTTGTATTTTTTCAGGATCTGTATTTTCAGGTAAGCTGAAGGATCTTTGGAATGAAGAATAACTGAACTCTTTATGCCAGTATTGTTCATTTTCTTTTCCTTCTTCTTTTTTATCTTCCTTTCTGCCGCTTATAGTTATTATATTATTTTCCAATTTTAATTCAAAGTTTTCTTTAGTCATTCCAGGAGCGGCTACTTCTACTCTGAACTCCTTGTCTGACTCGACAATATTCACAGCAGGGGATGAATCTCTCATCTCTCCTAAGAAATCAGTCATAAAACCCGGTTTAAAGAAATCTTTGAAAAAATCGGAAACAGTAGGAACACCGGCAGAAGGATCCCGCCATTTTGTAAGTGCCATAATTACCTCCTTTTCGTTAACTCCCTTTATAAAATTAACAAAAGTTGTTTTTTAAAAATTTATGGCAGACCAGGAAATATTATGTTATTTCTTTTTGTAAAAACCAAGGGCTCTTCGCATTTCAGGGCCATAATTGCCTAATAATTCGTCACCCGGTTTGATTTTTTTGATTGTGGTTATCTCTATTCTTCTACCGGTAGACTCATATTTTACATTTGGAGTCATGCCGGAGTTATAACAATCACAGATGTATCTTGCAATGCCTGCTGATGTCTTACAGGCATCAATGACTGTACTTTTATTTAAAGTGATACAGTAAGAACCATAACCGTCTTCGTTATATTTCTCTTCAAATTCTTTATGGGAAAGTCTTTCGCCTGTATATTCCAATATCATTACACCCTTATCAATATGTCTTGCAGAAAACAATCCTAAGCCCGCTCCTTTAATGTTGGATTTAGCGACATAGAAACCAGTTGTAAGCTTCGTGTGATGATTGCAGTATGGATGAGTTAGTATGGTCGTCTTTCCGCATACACCATCTTTGGTCTTATAGGTGCATGTGCCTTTAACTTTAATATTATGACTTTTCATTCCTTCGCTTCTTGCTTAATGAAGCGGCAAATTTCATAAATTAAAACAGTTTATTAAAGCTTTTATTAAATTATTATTTGTATAACCAGGGCTGGATATGCAAGCTATAGTGTAATTGGTCGAATATTCTGCTAGCTGTACTTTTCAATAAATGATTTCAGGTCCTGACTATACTCCGGAAACTCCGCCAGATTGCCATGGGTACCACCTTGGATGGTAATATATTTATCGGCCTTTTTCAGATATGATTTTAATTTTAAGCTTTGCCTGTAGGGTATAAGTTCATCCGCAGTACCATGAAATATAAGCACAGGACACTTTACTTTCCTTAGAAATTTATGTGTTGGAACTGCATACCGCAAAAGCAGAGAAACAGGAAATACGGGCATTTGCAATTCTGCCATTGCGCGCATACTGTAATATGGAGTTTCAAGTATTAAAAGTCTTGGATTGTTTTTCTTTGCAAGATAAGCCGCAAAGCCTGATCCCAAAGATCTTCCATAAACAATAATTTCTGATTGTTTGAAATATCTTCTCAGGTGATTGTAAGCAAACTGTGCGTCGCTGTACATAGCTGCTTCTGATAATTTACCTTTGCTTTTACCATAGGTTCTGTAGTCATATATGAATACATCGAAGCCTGCGTCACTCAATTGTTCGGCTACTGTTCCCCAAGTCCTGTTTGATCCTGCATTTCCGTGCAGATATAATATTATTCCTTTTGGATTCGTCGCTTTAAACCACAAGGCATTTAGCTTTGCATCTTTAGGGGTAAGGGTGATTTCTTCGAAGGGGGTCGCAAAATGAAATTTGTAGTTGTCGTCAAGTTTTTCAGGCAGGAAAATCAGCCGTTCCTGTTTCAGATATAATGCAAGACAGGCTGATAGATAAAATAATAAAATTACTGAGATTATGATTATCAAAATCATGATCCAATTTACTTTAAAAAAATTAATAGGCCATAAATCTGATAATCATTTTCCGATAAATTACTTAAACAGAAAAACTACCGGATTACTATTCCGGTAGTCTTACCTTTCGTCTAAGATTCAGATATCTGATGTCAAATTCGCCATATATTTTACCGATCAGCGAAAATATTAATAATACCAGTGCACAATAAAAACCTGCAGCACTATATTGCTGGATATAATTCATTCCTATATATACCGCTCCGGTTATTTTAATTAGTCCAAGAGCCAGGTAAATACGAAGGTTGAATACGTATCCGATGGTTCCGAATATTATGCCAAATAAAATGGCAAAAGACGGAAAAAATAAATTGATGTTTTCCATGAAAGGGAAGAACCCTGCCACAACACCAAGCGGTACACCTATACTCATTAATGATACCAATAAATTTAATGGATGTCTTGCTTCAGTACTTTTGTATCCGGCAAGCCTCCTTACAGTTTTGTAAAATGGTTTGAATAAGGTAGACCCGGCCAGTAAAATTAAAATGGATGTATTGGTATAGTTGTAAAAGCCCAGCACTGATGCAACCGTCCAAACCAAACCCATGCAAAACATTAAGATGTAAAAATTATTGTAATTTATTCTCTTCTCCTCTGTATTCCGTATCGTCATATCCCCTGATATTTATATTCAACTTCACTCAAAGGATAAACTGGCGGAAGCTTGGATATGTTAAAGTATACAATAAAACTTATTGAATATCATAAGTTTATATGAAAAATAAAAAAGCCCGGTGGCGACGGGCTTTTTTATTTTTGATTTTATTAATACCTATTTTCCTTTCAATGCTTCAATAGCTATCGATAAATACGCCAGAGGAGCGTTCCAATTGATGGCAATCTCATTGGAGGCATAGCTGCACCAGTGGTCAGCATAAGATTTCGCAGTTAAGGAGGATGGATATACAGCACCGGGACAATCTCCTTTATCTTCCTGTCCCGGATTAGGTCCTCCTACTAGGAAACCCGGTACCGGCTCCGGTATGCCGTCAGCTTCAGATGGTCTGTGGTGCGGATTCATAGCAGGTTTGCTTCCAAAACCTGTTACAAAGGAATAGGATGTAGCATTGCGGCCTAGTAAATAATCCAGTTGCGCAATAGCTGCATTCAGATAATCTTTATCGTTGCCAACTCTGTAGGCATGAATCAATAGTATAGCCTGATTCCCTGCAATGGAATTGCTTCCCCATGCAAAATCCCCTGAAGCTTGCCCCATAGGTACACCATATGCAGAATTGAATGCATAAGATTTATATGGGGTTGCCAGCTCTAAAAGTTTATTGTTGATTGCTTCCACATCAAATCCTTCAATAAGTCTAAGTTTATCCTTATGCTGTGCAAGGGTATAAAGACCTAAAGTGTTTACGGTTTGCCATCCTGGTATTCCAAGGTTTTTACCTTTAAGCAAGAAGTCAAATTTAGATTCCTCCCAGTAAACTGTTTTCCCTGTGGTAATGAAAAGTTCTACAGCAGCCCATGCAAATTCATCTTCAAATTTTGCATCGTCGTATGCACCGGTTCTGATTGCAGGCATGAAATTCTGATTGATCTGGCTTTGTCTGTATTCGATATTAGGATTCTTTTTAGCCCAGTTGTAAGCAGCAACACTTGCTTTTAAACAAGAGTCTGAAAGACCAGGTAGTTCTTTTTTAAATTTGCCAAAAACTCTGCTTGCCTGAGCCATCACCGCAGCAAAGTCTAATGAAGCGGCAGTTCCTTTTTGTACAACATATCTAGGAGCATTTGCTGCATCCGGCATCACCACGCCATCAAAATTCGGATTAGTCAGTTTATGGTATACACCTCCGTCTTCATCCTGCATAGTCAGCATCCATCTTAAATTCCATAATACTTCATCTAGTACATCAGGAATTTTATTATTTCTTTCAGGTATGTTAAGTTTTAATGTATCGACAAGTTTTGGGAAATTTTCATAGGCAGCAAGCAGGGTATAGGTGCTGATACCTGAGTTAACAATGTATTTGTTATAATCTCCCGCATCGTACCATCCTCTTGGGGAGGATATAGCAGTACCTTCCGGACGTGTAGCTGTAGCTGCCGAACCATGAACTAATACTTTGGTATCCGGATGCCCTGCTTTCCTGGCCCATTTTCCACCATATTCAGGAGTTATTTCAATGGAAGCTCTATTGTAGTAGTAAGCTTTCATTGCACCCTTGGCCAGATCCAGGTGAACATTAGATTTGATATTGAAAGGGTGAGAAATTCCAAGACCAGGAACAGAAACTACATATCTTCCTTCTTTTTTAAGTTTTGAGAAATCTGCTTTTTTGCACATTTCATCCGAATGCTCCCATTTGCCACTGTTTTCCAGTTTTCCATTAAATACTGTGTCCTTAGAATCCAAGGAAACAATAAAAAATTTATCCGCTTCACTGTCGACTATAACAGCAGTTTTTGGGCCCGAAGGATAAAATCCTATCTGATTGAGCCTTATCTGGTCAGAGCCCTTTTGAGCAGAACAAAAATTAAAGATTAAACTAAAAACGCAACCGGCTAATGTGATTTTTTTTACCATAATTTAGAGATTGGAAAAACTAAAATATTATAACAGTTTATAAAATTTATCCTATAAATATACACAAATATTGTTCCTGATTCTTAAACTTTCTAAAATATTATCTATTTTCTTTCAGAAAGCTCTATCCAACGTTCTGTCTTTTCGTCGATTAGCTTATTCAGATTTTCAAATTTTTCCGACAACTCCTTTAGTTTTTCATGCCCTCCGTCGCCGGAGTTTAATTCCTTCAAAATTAATTCTTTTTCTGTTTCAAGTTTTTCAATGTCTTTTTCCAGAGTTTCAAATTCTTTTTGTTCATTGAAACTCAGTTTCTTTTTATCAGAAACTGTTTTTTCTTTTGCTTTTTCCTGAGATATGGTGCTTGGTTTTTCAATGACATCTTCTTTCTCTTTTATTTCCCTGAAGTCAGTATAATTCCCGAAGAAATCTCTAATGTGTCCATTGCCTTCGAAAATAAATAAATGTTCTGTCAATTGATCAAGAAAGAATCGGTCATGGCTTACAATAACCAATGATCCGCTATAGGTCTTAAGAAATTCTTGTAAAACATTCAGAGTATTAATGTCAAGGTCGTTGGTAGGTTCGTCCAGTATTAACAGATTAGGATTTTGTATGAGAATTTTAAGCAGTTGTAATCTTTTCCTTTCTCCACCGGATAATTTTTTTATATAAGTATATTGAAGTGCGGGGGGGAATAAAAAATGCTCAAGAAATTGTGATGCTGTTATAGTCTCTCCATTTGGTTTTTTGATTACCTCTGCAACTTCTTTTACAGCTTCTATCACTCTCTGTTCTTCTTTAAGTTCGATTGCTTCCTGTGAGAAATAACCGATTTTAGTAGTCTCACCTAAGATGATTGTCCCTTTATCAGGCTTCAGTCTTCCTGTAAGCATATTCAGAAAAGTGGATTTCCCTGAACCGTTTTTTCCTACAATACCGATCCTGTCTTTCTTTTTAAAGACATAGGTGAAATCATCAATAATTACTCTTGAACCGAATGATTTACTGATATGATCTATTTCTGCAATCTTATTTCCTTGTCTTGAGACTTCCATTTGTAATTGCATTTCTGCATCCTTCTTTCCTGACTTTGCCTTTTCTTCCAGATCATAGAATGCATCAATCCTGGATTTTGATTTCGTTCCTCTCGCTTTGGGCTGCCTTCGCATCCACTCCAATTCAGTTCGTAAAAGATTTTTTGCCTTATCTACAGATGCGGCTTCCTGCAATTCTCTTTCGGCTTTCTTTTCCAGATAGTATGTATAGTTGCCTTTGTATTTGTATATCTGGCCATTTTCAAGCTCGATTATTTCATTGCATACTTTGTCAAGGAAATAACGATCGTGTGTAACAATGAAAAGTGTAGTATTGGCTGTTGATAAAAAATTTTCCAGCCATTCTATAGTATCAAGATCAAGGTGGTTGGTTGGTTCATCCAGAATAAGCAGATCAGGAGTGTCGATTAATAACCTTGCCAGTGCAAGTCTTTTCTTTTCTCCTCCGGAAAGAAGCTCTGTTTTTTGGTCCAGGTTTTTTAATCCCATGGAACTGATAATTTGTTTGGTTCTGGATTCATAATCCCATGCATTTAATGAATCCATTTTTTCCATAGCCTGATTTAATGATTTTTCATCCTCAGGTTTCAGCAGACATTCCTGGTATTTTTTTATTGCTGCTATGACAGGAGAATCTGAATGGAATAAGGCATCCTTAACAGTACTTCCGGGATCGAATTGTGGATTTTGATCAAGATATCCAATGCTGATATCTTTGTTTTGTACCACCAGTCCTGAATCCGCAGGGAGCTTTCCGGATAATATCTGAAATAATGTTGATTTACCTGACCCGTTA
The DNA here is from genome assembly GCA_046290815.1 of Cytophagaceae bacterium. Lineage (GTDB taxonomy): Bacteria > Bacteroidota > Bacteroidia > Cytophagales > Cytophagaceae > JBKBUF01. Next base: position 77,714 of record JBKBUF010000010.1, read on the forward strand.
GCGCCTACCAATGCGACCTTTTGCCCTCTGTTTATTCCCAGTGTGATATCCTTAAACAGCAACTTTTCATTGAACGATTTTGAGATGTTTTCAGCCGATAGGTAGTTCATAGGTATTTAAAATAAAAATGCTTTGTAATCATAAAAGATCACAAAGCAAAAATAATAAATTTTGGCAGAGTGCTATACTAATCTTGTAGATGCAATGGTCTGTTTGTTTACAAGCAACTCAAGATCAGATAGCGCATTAATAAAGAAAATATAAGAATCGTAAGGGGAATTGAACGGACTGAAATATTTATGAACTTCTCCGTCTGACCAATATTTGGTTGACATGTAGTAGAAGTGATCAGAAACCTGAAGTTTTGACCATAGTTCTATAATGTCTTTATTCCTGGTTCTTTTAACATCTTCCTCCAGCGCATATAATTTAGATAAAGACTCTGATTGCATTGAATTGCATAGCCATGCCGAAAGATCTCTTTCTGAATCGGCCCAGGATATTGATGAGTGAACATCATAAATGTCCTTAGCTTCATATGTATCTGCCGCCTCGCTTACAGTTTTGAAATCGAATTTTTCATTTTTCAATAATTCAGAGGGTAGATGTTCCATAAAGGCAAAAATACCTGATGATTCCCATTGATGTTCACCAAATGTTTCGTAATCCATAAATAGATTTATCACATCTGCACTATCCTGATAATGGTGTAGCCAGGAAGCATATTTTGGAGCAGTAAGCGGATATTCAGGCCATCCGGTGTTGGAAAACCTGAATGCAATGTCATCAGAAAGTCTGAAATTTTTGAGCAGACATTTTATCTGTTTATTGTTTGGGGCAGTATAAAGAAAGTTTGGCGTTCTTCCATAAAGCATGTGGTCTGCACCTTCACACAGGATTGCTTTGTATCCCAACTTTTGAACAAAGTCAGCAAGCTCGTTATTGTAAATCAATTCTGTGTTTCTGAAAACTTTTGGTTCCTGGTTAAAAAGGTCTTTAATTTTCTTCTTGTGCAATTCTATCTGTCTGAGAAATTCGTCTTTGGAATAGAGAAAACTCAACGAATGATAATAGGTCTCCGAAAGAAATTCCACACAACCTGTTTTGGCCAGTTCCATAAAAGAATCTAATACATCAGGCCGGTATTTCTCAAATTGTTCCAGAACAACTCCACTGAGAGAATAAGAGACTTTAAATTTCCCTTTATGTCTGTTAATCAGATCCAGCATAAGGCGGTTAGCCGGTATATAACACTTGTCAGCTACCTTGTTTAAAATCTCTCTGTTTAAGTTTTCATCGAAATACCCATGGTCATTTCCGATGTTAAAAAAAGAGTAATGTTTTAATCTATATGGTTGATGAACCTGAAAATAAAAGCAAACAGAAGGCATACAAACGCGATTTTCCTAAAATTACAAAATTTTTCTTACAACAATCTTTTATATATATCGGCTACTTTTTCTGCAGCTTTTTCCCAGGTCAATGATTCAAGGTCTCTAAATGCATCTTTAATCACTGACTCTCTCAAAGATTCATTTTGTAACAAAGAAATTATATGTCCTGACATTTTATCAACATCCCAGAAATCTGCTTTTAGTGCTCCAAACAATACTTCAGATACTCCGGATTGCTTGGATATTACACATGGGATACCGAATTGTGCAGCTTCAAGGGCTGATAATCCAAATGGTTCGGATACTGAAGGCATCACATATACATCCGCTATTGAAAGGAGTTTATGAACCTTTTCTTTATTTAAAAATCCTGTAAAGTGGAGTTTATTACCTATTTGTTTATAGGCTCCTGATTCAATCAAATTTCTTAGTTTATCCCCGGTACCTGCCATTACAAACCTGACATTAGGTACATGCTCTATAACTTTGGTCGCAATATCAAGGAAATATTGGGGGCCTTTTTGTCCGGTAACACGTCCAAGGAAAAGAATTAATTTTTCAGGAAAATCTTTAGTGTCATGGAAAACATGGACAGGATCAGCTCCATTGTGTACAGGAAGTATTTTTCCCGGATCAATTTCATAGTGGTGTTGTGCAATAGAGCCGGTATAGCGGCTTACCGGTATTACAATATCTGCATATTGCATTGCCCATTTTTCTATGTCATATATCCAACCTCTGCTATCCGGTCCCCCTCTGTCATAATCAAGAGAATGAACATGTAATACCAATGGTTTTCCGGAAAGATTTTTTATTTCAATACCTGCAAGGAAAGTCATCCAGTCATGGCAATGGATGATATCAAACTCTTTGTCTGCTGCCAGTCTTGCAGCATATTTTGCATACTCAATTACTTTGCCTATAACATCGTCGCCGTATAGGTCTCCCAACTGAAATATGTTGACCCCTGAGTCAATCTGGAAGTCTATGGACTTGCCTTTAATTACATCAAAATCCGAATCTGAAGATTCATAAGGGAAAATGTTGGCATCAACCGTATGAACCTTGGCAAACTCCTTGTACATCCTGCTGGATTTTACTTTTTTCAATCCCTCGATTTCAACATTGTTTAACCCTATTAATTCCACATTACTTACAATAAAGTTTGGATCTGATTTTGGTATTATCATGGTTAGATCCACATACTTCGACATTGCCTTACATAAGCCGAGGCAGGCAACTCCAAGTCCGCCATTGATGATGGGAGGAAACTCCCAACCAAGCATTAATACTCTAGGTTTTCTCATAATTTTTGTCTTTCCTTGAAAAAATCTCTTCTATAACTTTATTTATTGCAATGTGTTTCGAAGTTTTTTAAAATTTCGGAAATTTTTCAATTTCGATAATTTTTGAACAGTATCAGAAAAAAATAGTTTAGTCTTTAACCCGGAAGGGTAGAAATAGTTTGTTTATAGTCTGGCTGGTTCAGACCATAAATATAACTAAAATTTTAATAGATTAAGCTTTTTACATTTTGCCTCATATGCCGTGTTATCATGCAGGGTAAGTAAAAGGATTTATATTATATTTGGTTTTTGCAGTAAAAAATTGAATTATTACGGCTTAGGAGTTCTATCCTTAAGATTTTAAACAGAAAGAAGGAAAAGGAGAAAAAAATTTTTATGGAAAGTTACATGAATTTAGGGGCGAACCAGGTGACGGTTCAGCAATTCCCGGATGTTGTTCAGAATTGGAAGCGAGAAGGAAATACTTTTTATTTTTATTGTACAGAGACAATCCTTCAACTCGATGTAAAATCCGACAAGGTAATCAGGTTCAGATTTGCTCCGGAAGGAGTTTTTAATAAAGACTTTTCATACTCCTATGCTCATGAATATGATGGTAAGATAGCTTTGCTTGAAGCCAGGGAAGAGGATGACAAGATAATTATAAGTACTGCCAGCCTTGATATACATGTGTCAAAGCAGCGGTTGCTAACCAGCATATTTGATAAAGAAGGTAAAGTGATACTGGAAGATGAAAAAGGCTTTCACTGGGAAGAAAATAAGCAGTACGGTGGTGAAATAGTTATGATAAGTAAGAAGGTGCAAAGCGGAGAGCATTTCTTTGGATTAGGTGATAAGCCTACTGATTTGAATCTGCGGGGGAAGAGACTTGAGTTGTGGGGTAAAGACACCTATGGATTTTTGAAAAACTCTGATCCTTTATATAAAAATATACCATTCTTTCTGGGGCTTCATCACAAAACAGGATACGGAATATTATTTGATAATTCTTACAGAAGCTTTTTTGATTTTGGATTTGAAAGAAAAAATGTATTCAGCTTTTGGGCCCATGGCGGAGAGATGAATTATTACTTTATCTATGGTCCGCAATTGATGGAAGTGGTGGAAACCTATACTAACATGACCGGTAAACCTGAATTACCTCCACTTTGGGCATTAGGTTACCATCAGTGCAAATGGAGTTATTATCCTGAAAAAGTAGTAAGAGATCTTGGGGCCGAATTCAGAAAGAGAAGAATACCTTGCGATGCTCTTTATCTTGATATTGACTATATGGATGGCTTCAGGTGCTTTACCTGGAATCTGGACTATTTTCCTGACCCGAAAGGCATGATCAATGATCTTGCAGAAGATGGATTTAAAATGGTGGTGATTATAGATCCGGGAATTAAGATAGATAAAAACTATTGGGTTTATCAGGAGGGTATTGAAAAAGGTTATTTCTGCAAGAGAATGGATGGACCTCTTATGAGGGGATCTGTATGGCCGGGTAAATGTAATTTCCCTGATTTTACAAATCCTGAAGTGAGAGAGTGGTGGTCAGGTTTATTTAAGGGTCTGGTTGAAACGGGCGTAAGAGGGGTTTGGAATGATATGAATGAGCCGGCTGTTTTTGAAATTGAGACATTTCCTAATGATGTAAGGCATGATTTTGAAGGTGATTTATCCAGCCATAGAAGAGGTCATAATGTTTACGGTATGCAAATGGCGCGTGCCACTTATAATGGAATTAAAAAATTCCTTTATCCCAAGAGGCCTTTCAATATTACAAGATCTGCTTATTCTGGTGTTCAGAAGTATGCCAGTGTGTGGACCGGAGATAACGTTGCCAGTTGGGAGCACTTGTGGCTTGCCAATATAATGTGTCAGCGTTTAAGTGTATCAGGTATATCTTTCGCAGGATCTGATATAGGAGGGTTCATTGAGACTCCAACTCCTGAAATGTATATAAGATGGTTGCAAATGGGTATATTCCACCCATTCTGCAGGACACACTCTTCTGGAGACCATGGTGACCAGGAACCTTGGTCATTTGGTGAAGAGTATGCTGAGCTGGCTAAGAAATTTATTGAATTAAGATATCAGCTGTTACCATATATCTATACTACTTTCTGGCAATACACCAGGTATGGTACACCGATGTTAAGACCGATAACATTCCTTGATCAGGCAGACACAGAAACTTATTTCCGTCAGGATGAGTTCGGTTTCGGAGATCACTTGCTGGTAATTCCTATTGCACAGCCTGAAGTTGATGGCAGATGGTTGTACCTGCCATCCGGCAATTGGTACTACTTCTGGGATGATGAAAGATATTTTGGTAACACAGAGGTTTGGGCGGATGCATCGCTAGAAAGAGTGCCGATATATGTCAGGGCAGGTGCTGTCCTGCCAATGTATCCTGTAATGCAATATGTAGGTGAGTTTGAACTAAAGGAACTTATACTTCATGCATATTACGGTACTTCACATTATAAGTCTGTCATGTTTGAAGATAAGGGAGATGAGTATGAATATGAAGAAGGGAAGTATAATGTCGTTTCGTTTAAGAGTATCGGAAATGAATGTCAATTCCTGATTCATCAGCACAAAGAAGGTAACTTTATTCCTACTTATGGTACTTACTTACTTCAGGTTCACGGTTTGCCCTTTATAGCAACTGAATGTGAAGTAGATGGTAATGTTGTTTCTTTTGAAGCAGATAAGTCAAAGAACCTGATTACTATTAAAGTGACGAGGGATTTTGAAAAACTAGTTGTTAAAGGATAGAGTGTTCAGGTGTTAAAGTGTTAAAGTAGTACCTTAGCACTTTAACACCTGAATACTTTAATACATTATACAACCTCCGGTTCCTGCTGGCTGAGGCAATGGAAACTGCCCAGTCCCCAGATGATGTCGGTGCTGTCAAGACCGACTACCTTCCTGTCTTTAAACACAGACTCCAATACAGATATAGCTTTGTCATCATTTTTATCATTGAAGGTTGGTACAACTACAGCAGCATTGCTTATGTAAAAATTTGCATACGAAGCCGGTAGTCTTTGGTCCTCATAGATCACACCAGAAGGCATGGGCAACTCAACAATGTCGATTTGCTTGCCGTTGATCAACCTCATTTTCTTAAGTGCATTAAGATTCTCCTGAAGTAAGTGATAGTTTTCGTCAGATTTGTTTTGTTCTATTACTGTAACAACAGTATCAGAGTTTACAAACCTGGTTATATCATCAATATGTCCGTCAGTATCGTCTCCCACAATCCCATCACCTAGCCAAAGAATCTGTTCCACTCCATAATAATACATAAGGTACTCTTCGATCTGCTTCTGACTAAGATGAGGGTTTCTGTTTTGATTAAGAAGACAGGAAGTGGTAGTCAGTACAGTGCCTTTACCGTTGAAGTCAACGGAACCGCCTTCCATAACGATGCCGGGATGATACACAGGAAGGTTGTATGCTTTTGCAATAAGACTAGGAATTACATCATCCAAATCATAAGGAGGGTATTTGTCTCCCCAAGCATTGTATCCCCAATCTATAATAATTTTTTTATTTTCAGCTTTAGGATTTATCAGAAATGCCGGCCCATGGTCTCTGCACCAGGCATCGTTGGTAGGATGAAGATAGAAGCTGATATTATTCATATTAACACCGGCATCCCTCAAATGTGCCTGCGCTTTTGCCTTCATGGCTTCGTCATTCACATTAATGTGTACTCTTTCTCCGGCAGCCACCTCCTTTACAAACATTGAATAGACCGGATAAATACTTTCAATTTTTCCAGGCCATGAAGCTTCCTTATGCGGCCAGCTTAGCCATGTAGCACTATGTTTTTCCCATTCTGCAGGGAAATAATAACCCAGATCTTTTGGTATGTTTTTCAAGGTTTAGTGTGTTAAGGTGTTAGAGTGTTAAAGTGTTAATTTGATTAGAGTTTAATTTCATTCAACATTCAACATTCATCATTAATCAATGTATCTCTTCGTAATCGGCTCATAGGAATCAATTCTCCTGTCTCTCATAAATGGCCAGTGAGTACGATAGTTGTCAGTTTCATCAAGATTAAGTTCGTGAACGTGAATTTCTTCTTTGTCATGAGGTGCCTGATAAAGCAGTTTGCCAAAAGGATTGGAGATGAATGATCCTCCCCAGAATTTCATTGGACCTTCATTGCCTGTTCTGTTTACAGAAACAACATGAACTCCATTCGCTACCGCGTGTGCTCTTTGCATGGTTTGCCATGCATTATACTGGTCTGTATTTACTTCAGCAACCTGGCTTTCTGCCCAACCGATTGCGGTAGGGTAGAATAATATTTCAGCACCCATCAGACTTGTAATTCTGGCTGCTTCAGGGTACCATTGATCCCAGCATATTAATACTCCAATGGTGGCGAATTTTGTTTTAAAAGTCATATAACCGGTATCTCCCGGAGTGAAATAGAACTTCTCATAATATCCCGGATCATCAGGAATATGCATCTTTCGGTATTTTCCCAGATATTTTCCATCTGCGTCAATCACTGCAGTGGTATTGTGATAAATGCCATTAGTTCTTTTTTCAAAAAGTGAAGCGATGATTACCACTCCTAATTCACCTGCAAGCTTTTCCAATTCCTGAGTTGATGGTCCTGGTATAGCTTCTGCCAGTTTGAAATTTTCATAGTCCTCCACATCGCAGAAATATAAAGAGCGGAATAGTTCCTGAAGGCAGATTATTTGTGCGCCATTTTGGGCTGCCTCACGAATAAGACCAATGGTTTTACGGAAATTTGTATCCGTGTCTTTTACACAAGACATTTGTACCAGACCAACTTTTACTTTTTTACTCACGGCTGAAGAATTTTTTGCGAAAATACTTTAAAATTTTTGCCTGTTAAACCTTGTGTGGATAAATATGGTTCATTTTTCGGTTTTTCCCCGTATTTCAATGAATTAGGCTTGTTTCAGAAATACCAGGTATATGGCAATAATCGCTATGAGCATTCCTGCAATGTTTACTTTGGAAAGCTTGTCTTTGAAGATAAGATAAGCCAGAAATGCAGAAAGGAGAATTACAGCGATGTTCATGGTAGGAAAAACCACAGCACCATTATTGTTGAAGTAGCTAAGCGTTTTTAGAAGAAACACTATTGAAAAATAATTTGGAATTCCGAGAATAAAGCCTCCGATTGTATCTCTCACTGACAAAGTGGTTCTTTTGGTAATAAGTCTATAAGTTAATATAACTATTCCCGTTGATGCAGCTGCAAAAAAAGCTACAAGCGAGAAAAGGGTTGGATTTTTATCACTCAGAAATTGCAGATTGATATAGTTGATTGAAAGGTCAATTAAGCCCCCAAGGATAAAAACTGTTACAGGTAATACCACATAAAACGTTTTAGAATGGCTCGAAGCGGAGGCAGAAATATAGCCAGACGATTTTCCCGGATTTATGGAAGTTAAAATTATTGCCACGATCCCAAGGATAATACCGGTGTAGTTTAAGAAAGAAAAGGATTGATTGTCAATGTTTAATATAAATATACTCGCGGTCACCGGTATAATTAATGACATTTTATTGGCTATGGTCGCTACAGTTACGTTTACCTTTTGTACTGTATAAGCTATTAAGTTGAAAGTAAGGATAAAGGAGATTCCTGTTAAATAGCATAAAATCACCCATGTTTTGTCAGAATCGAAAGCAGATTTGATTTCAGGCAGCCGAAGGAATATGAAACTTAATAGAAAACAGGTGGAGTAATTAATAACGATCGCATTAAAGGTGTTTATCTTTAATGCAGGAAAGGCCCGGAATATGAGGAAGAGTGCAACAGTAAAAAAAACTGTTAAAAACAGATATATCATGAAGGGTTAATTGAAATTATCTTAATTTAAAACGAAATTAGTAAATTCTTATTCTTTACATTGATCATGCAGCCAAAACTTATAAAGTTCCAGCAGATTGGAGAAAAAGAAATCGGATATATTTCTGTAGCCCAGTATGATCAGAATTTACCTTTTGAGGTGAAACGTGTTTACTGGGTATATGGTACTCCAGAAAATGTCGAGAGGGGAAACCATGCACACAGAGAAGGGAAAACGGTTTTAGTGGCGGTTGCCGGTGAGGTTGAAGTTATTTTGGAGAATATCAAAGGAGAGGAGATGGTATTTTTACTAAACGATCCGAATGTAGGTTTGTTTGTGCCAAATTTACATTGGAGAAAGATCCATATTAAAAACCATGGTGCATTGATTAGTTTAGCGTCAATGGAATATAAAGAAGAAGATTATATACGAGAATACGAAATATTTAAAGGATTGTGTTAAAGGTAAAAGTTGATAATGATTTTGAGTTTCCTGCTAGCTGGGAAGTTTTTTTATTTAATGAAAGAGAGCAGTGGAAACAGCAATCTGATGGTTTTAAATCTTTTGTTTTATTAAATGCTGAGGTTGTCTCTGCAAGAATTACATTTATCATCCAGAATAATGTTGCCTATTCTCCTTTTCGCGCTCCATTCGGATCTGTAGAATTCAGAAAAGATCTTTCGGTTGCATCTCTGCAATTTTTTTTGAATAAGGTAGAGACAGAGCTTTCTGCTTTAGGTGTAAAGAAAATCAGAATAACCTCCTGGCCGGATTGTTATGATCAGGCCTCAGCCTCCAAACTAACAAAAGCATATCTCGATTCAGCATATAAGGTTGTTTTCAGAGAAATGAATTTCCATCTTCCGGTAAACGGCGAATTTAAAGATCATGTTCATCCTTCACTCTCTAGAAGACTAATTAAATCGGCCAATCTTTACTCGGTAGATATTAATGGCAACCCTGATCTTAAAGAGATATTTTTACTTATTCGTCAAAACAGGGAAATGAAAGGTTTGCCACTTACAATAAATCTTCCTGCTCTTGAAAATTTATACAGAAATTTTCAAGATAAATTCCTTGTATTTGAAGGAAGGAGAGATAGCAGGTTGGTAGCAGTATCTTTCGGCATTATTGTAAATAAGAATATATTATATTACTTCCTACCTGCAGATGACTATGCATTCAAGCATGATAGTCCGATGTTATTGGTATTAGAAAAGATGTATGAATATTGTAGAGAAAATAATTTTAAAATATTTGACCTGGGAATTGCTACCTCTAAAGAATTTCCCAATTGGGGGTTGATAAATTTTAAGAGAAGGCTGGGAGGGAAGGAGAGTTTGAAGCTTAGTTTTGGGAAGGAGATTGATATGATTTATCGTAATGTGTTTTTATAGACAATTATTCATCAGGTTTATGATGAAAGTTGCTTAAATTATTTTAAATTAATCATTGTAATTATTGATCAAATTAAATTTTTTTTTGAAATTTATTATAGTGTCTTAGATTTTCCTATAAAATGGTCTTCAATTCCATTGATTACTTTGTATTTATTTCATTAATTTTTATCCTCTATTGGTTTATTTTAAAACATCATCGGACTCAGAATATTCTTATTCTTTTGGCCAGTTATACATTTTATGCCTGGTGGGATTATAGATTTCTTGCTTTAATTTTTATAAGTACATTTATTGATTTCACAATTGGTCATCTGTTAGAAAAAACTGTTGAAAAAAAAAGGAAGGCACTTTTATGGTTTTCAATCACCACCAATTTGGGGATTTTATTTTTATTTAAATATTTTAATTTTTTCATTGAGTCACTCACTATATGTTTAGAAACTGCCGGGATTAAATTAAATACAACTTCTCTGGAGATAATACTTCCTGTTGGTATAAGTTTTTATACCTTTCAGACTTTAAGTTATACCATAGATGTGTATAAAAGGAAAATTGATTCTGAAAAATCATTTATAGTATTTGCTGCATTTGTAAGTTTTTTTCCTCAACTGGTTGCAGGTCCAATTGAAAGAGCTTCAAATTTGCTTCCTCAATTTCACTCTCCAAGAATTTTTACTTATCGGAGGGGAAGTCAGGCATTAAAATTAATCCTTTGGGGTCTTTTCAAAAAGGTAGTTGTTGCTGATAATTGTGCTGTATTTTCTGATATTGCTTTTTCGGAATTCAATACCTTATCATCTTTAGAGTTAATTTTTGGAGCTATTTTCTTTTCAGTTCAGATTTATGGTGATTTTTCCGGTTATTCTGATATTGCAAGGGGGTCAGCCAAATTGTTGGGATTTGACCTCATGGAAAATTTTAAAGCTCCATATTTCTCAACAACAATAAATGAGTTTTGGAATAAATGGCATATATCGCTCTCTTCTTGGTTTAGAGATTATGTATATATTCCATTAGGTGGGAATAGAATAAATCCAAACAGAACTGTTGTAAATATCTTCATCGTTTTCCTGATAAGTGGCATTTGGCATGGAGCTGGCTGGAATTTTATTGTTTGGGGTGCTTTGCATGGTATCTTATTGGTTACTTATAATTATTTTAGTAAAAGTATGCTTTCTACAGTAAGGATACATAAATCCATAAGTATGTTTTTTGTTTTTATGTTAGTTACGACAACATGGATCTTTTTCAGGGCCGAAAATCTTGGCCATGCATTTATATATCTTGATGCAATTTTGTCAAATCAATTTTTTCCTGTGGACAATAAACTATTAAAAATTTATATGGCTTTAATTTTATGTGTGGGTTTTGTTCTGGAATATCATTTTGGAAGAGTGGGAAATGTTTTTGCCCTAAATAAAAGTACCCCGATTGTTTATAAATTTTCTCTCTATTATTTGATTGTATTTATGATTCTGTTGTTTGGAAGATTTAATGAGACACCATTTATATATTTTCAGTTTTGATGAAAAAATTTTTTTTAAAGTTGATTTCATTTTGCCTGATCTTCCCATTTGTCTGGGTAATTAGTATTTGTTTATTTGGGACTATTGCTCCTCGAACATTACAAAAAAATTTAAGCTATATTAAAAGTCCACTGACTTATACTATGAATGATTTAAAAAAAACAGGACAGGTAGATGTTGTTGTATTCGGTTCTTCTCATGCATACAGAGGGTTTGATCCAAGAATATTTGAAAGAAAAGGTGTAAGGCTATTTAATCTTGGTTCTAGCAGTCAAACTCCTATCCAGAGTAAATATCTCGCCAAAAAATTTTTAAATCAACTTAATCCTAAAACAGTAATAATTGAGGTTTATCCTGATATGTTTGAGTCGGATGGAGTAGAATCAACTGTTGATCTATTGTCAAATTGTCCACTTAATGAAGAGTTAATTCTTCATTCCTTAAAAACAAAGAGCATAAGGGTTTATAATACTTTAATATATGCCATATTTAATTATTATTTCAATGTAAAAAATAAGGTTGAAACAATTGATTTAAAGAATGAGGAGTATATCCCTAATGGATATCTTCAAAGAAAAACTATTAATAATGATTTAATTTCCATTACAAAAAATAGAATTATTTTATTTAATGACGAGCAAAAAAGAGCTTTTGAAGACCTATTGCAGTTATGCCAATCTACAAATTGTAAAATTTATTTAGTACAGGCACCGGTAACAAAAGGTGAATATTTTAGGGTTAATAATAATAATGAAATTGACCAATATTTCAAGTCATTTAATTGTGACTACCTTAATTTCAACCTTGACTCAATTAATTATACTAATGAGTTATTTTATGATTCGCATCACCTTAACCAAAAAGGAGTTGAATTATTTAATAAGCGGTTTTTGGAAAGTAACTTAGAAAACTTCAATTAAATAAATATTTTAGACTTAAGAGCTGTAATGGTATACGAAGGTGATAATAACAAATTTGTTTGTCCTATAATCTTTATAAAAATTTTAAGAAGGAATTTTACAAGATTTAATTTTTTATGTTTGGAGTAACAATAAAAACTATTGGTGTAACTACCTTTAAATCCTTTTGATTGAACTAATTCTTTTAACTGAATAGGATATAAAAGCCTTTCAGTCCAATTTCCTGTATATGGATCACAAGTGTTGGAAGGATGATCTGGTTTATAGCTTATTGATCCTGTGTTGATATATTCGTTTGTGGAAATTTGTATATCATCCTGCCTCTGTCCCCTTGTTTCCCTGGCTAAAAATATTATTTCATTCTCAGATAACTGTGGAGCAAACTCTTTAATTAGTTGTTTATGTATTTCATAAAATGGTTTTTCAATATCTCTTTCTTTCCATCCTTCAGTTTTTTTTCTTCCAAGATGTTCTGCCCTAAAATGAAGTTTTAATATTCTTTTTCTTATAAATGGATTATGTGGATTTGCACTGGTCATAAAAATAATTGCAAAACTCCCGTTTATTTTATATGCCTTCTCAAACCATTCATTCAGGTTGTAAATATGTTTCAAAACATCCATGGAACATATTAAGTCAATATTTATATTGGAGGAGTTAACGAAATCCAGGATTTCATTTATTTCACCGCAAATAAATGAATCAGGCTGTAATCCTAAAATGCGGCTTATAGTTTTACATCTTTCACAGAAACATCGTATATGTCGCTATAGATAACATTTTTAAATCCAAGTTGTCTGACAAAAAAAGACAATAATCCACATCCACCACCGTAGTCTATAAAAGTCGATTCTTCAATTGGTTTGGATAATTGTTTAAGAGCCTTTGCCATTAATTGTGTATAAACAGGCAGGTAAAAGTCCAGTGAGTTTATATATGATTGTAAGTATTTTTTGTTGTAGGATGAAATTTCAAGCTGATCCAGGTTTAATGTGTTAAGCTTGAAATGAAGTTTGGCAGCTGCATTGTTAAGTTGTGAAACGACTTCTAAGCTTAGGTTATGGGCTTTTGGAAAAGGTAGATAATTCATTAATAAAACTCATTAATATCTATTCAAAGATCGAAATTTTTTTAAATTTAGAGTGGTTTTCTTAGATAAATTGAATAGTCAAAGGTTTTAAATTGCAATAAAAATTAGTAGGTTTATAAAACTGATTTGTGCAAAACTTGAATACCAAGCCAATGAAAATGCTTAGATCCTCCATGTGGGCTGGCTTGTCTGTTGTTGTAAGAGCAATTTCAAGTATTGCTGTAAATAAGATATTTGCAAAATTTTTTCTTCCCCATGATTTTGCCCTACTTGCTCATTTTCAAAATTTATTAACCATTTTTTTAATCGCCCCTACAGATGGTGCAAATCGCGGGTTAATTAAATACATTTCATCCAAAGAAGAGTCAGATACATTTAAAAGTAAAATAATTAAATCTTCTCTTTATTTAAATGCATTGTTTTTTGTTTTATCTGCAATTTTGCTGGTGATATTCAATACTTATTTTACATCACTGTTTGCTGGCAAAATTTCATCCTGGATATGGATCGGAGTTGTTATTTTACTTTTATTTATTCTTTTACTCAATTTTATATTTCAGGCTATTCTTCTGGCAAAAGATGAGCTGATAAAATATGTCCTGTTAGTGGCATCTTCATCTATCATAACTATATTTTTAGTATATCTTACCTCTGTTTATGATAGTAAATCATGGGCATTTATTGTGATTGGATTTGGTTCTGTATCGGTATCAGGCATTTCAGGATATTTTGCCTTAAAGAAAATAAATCTTAGGGAGGTAATTAGTGCCAAGGTTTCAAAGGGTGATCTGAATAAACTATCTCAATTTGTATTGATGGCTCTAAGTGTATTGGTATTTGGAAAAATAGTTGAATTTTCAGTAAGGCATTATTCCCTGACTACCTTTGGTGCATATGATACTGGTTTGTGGCAATCCGCAATAAAATTTTCTGAATATTATGTTATGGCTTTTACCAGTATTCTTTCATTAGCGTATTATCCCAAAATTACCTCAATGGTAGGAAATAGAATAGGGTTATCATCATATGTTAAAGAATGGCTTGGTATTTCTATTCCGGTATTACTGATAGCATTTATTGTAATTTATTTATTGCGGGATTTTATAATCGGATTTTTCTTTGATCAATCCTTCAAGCCTGCTACTCAATTTATGCTTTTCCTGTTATTAGGAGATTTTCTTAAAATGCTGTCATTCTTTTTTGGGAATCTTGTAACAGCAGAAGCCAAAACAAGGCTTTTTGTCCTTCTTCAGGCTGGGTCAGCAATATTTTACATTTTATTAATTTATATCTTAACTCCAATAATTGGTGTACAAGGGTTTTTAGTGGCACATTTTATCAGATTTGTTGCATATTTTTCGGTCCTCTTTTTTTATTACAAAAATTTGATTTTTAATAACAAAGGGAGTTAAGCATGAATCCACTGGTAACCATTATTTGTATTTCATATAATCATGCTCCATTTATAGGTAAAGCATTAGACTCAGTTTTAGCCCAGGATTATAAGAATATTCAAATTTTGGTGGTAGATGACAATAGTTCCGATGATTCTGTTTCACAAATAAAATTAACTTTAAAACACAACCCCGAAGTAGTTTTCATTGAAAATCGAACAAATCAAGGTAATTGTAAATCTTTCAATAGAGCTTTGAAATTGGCAGAGGGTAAATATATTGTTGATTTTGCTTTAGATGATATAATGAAGCCTTGCATGGTTTCCAAAATGGTACAAACTTTTGAAAATTTACCAGCTGAGTTCGGTGTTTTGTATTCAGATGTTGAAATAATAGATGAAAAAGATAAAGTAATCTCGCAGAGTAGTATTTCAGACAATACTCCCAATGTGAGTGAGATTTATAAATTTTTGGTAAAGAAAAGTTTTATAAATCCGGTTGGCATGATGGTGAGGAAAAATGTTTTACATGAGCTTGGGGGGTATGATGAGAACCTGGCCTATGAAGATTTTGACTTTTGGATTAGATCTTCCAGAAATTATAAATATCAATTTTGCCCTGAGGTCTTATTCAGTAAAAGAATAAGCTCCGGGTCTCACTCTTCTGCATTCTATAGTAAAAATAATCATGTAATGAATCTCAGTACTTTTAGAGTCTGTCAAAAAATAGCCTGGTTAAACAGAAATAATGAGGAGGATGAAATGCTTGTCAGTAGGATTAATTTCGAAGCCAGATTTTGTTTTTATATGCAGCAATTTCAGCTTGTGAATAATTACAGAGAACTATTGCGAGGATTAGGTAAGAGATCGTTGCAACTGGAAGTAATTTGGGGTTTAAGCTTGCTGAGACTTCCGGTCCATATTTTTTACAAAACCTACAGGAGAATTGTATCATAAATGTGTTTAAGTTGCTACTGTGCATTTATTTTTTATTCTGAAGCTCTCCTTTTTTATCCAGATATTCTATGGCACTATAGTAGTTCCATTCAAATTCCGTAAAATTTTCCGGTTTAGAGTCACTTAGGTAAATAATCTTGCAGTAATCCAGCATGTTAGGATTGTTTCTCATTCCAGGCCAGGTTAAGTATTTAAGTCCGCCTTTGTATAATTTCTTTTCATGTAATTCTTTAAGAAAAGATACTTTAATCGCCGTCAGATATAAAGAATAATAAAAAACAGGGATAATTAAAGTCAAACTCACTGGAATAAGAAAGTGCAATTTTGTTTTTTTAATTAAATCATTTCCTGCTATAGCTCCTGCAATTACCAGAAGAAAATATGGTTGTAAAAAGAATACATAGTTGTCCGGCACATCAAACCTCATGGCAAATCCCCAGAACGGAAGTATACCAGATATAATAAGGATGAAAAATTTTTTGTTCGTATTATAAATACGGATCAGTCCTAATATGAAAAATATTATAAATATATGGAAATTGTAAGCAAGGTATCCTAAGCTCTTGATTCCACCTTTCAGGAAAGTTGTAAATTCAAGTCCCAGTACCTTTTCGCCGATTTCCTTATTTTGAAAAAATATACTGCTGATGGTATTGGTTTGGTATATCAGTGGTATAATGAGTAGTATTGAAAAGATCAATGTTACAATGCTTACTGAATAGATAGTATTGAGGTTGATCTGGTAATTATTTGAGTGGATCAGATAAATAAAGAAGAACGGAATTAATAAGATATTTTGTATGTGTATTATTAATATCAATCCATATATGATAGAGGTTGCATAGTTATTATCATTTTTGTTATTGATAAGATCACAGATGGTTAAGTATAAAAGTATTGAAAAGAATAAGTTGTTGAACGAGTATACCTCAATAATTTCAGTTTGCCGCCAAAAGGTAAAAGAAAGTCCCATTACAACAACGGAGCATAATGCTGTGATTTTATTTTGTGTTAGCGTAAATATGGTTTTATATAAAAAGTATAAGGCTATTATAGATGAAAGTATGGAAAATAAAATTCCTGAAAAATAGATTGAAAATGGAGTGCTCTTGTAAAATAAAGCAAATGCATTGGCATAAAGAAAGTGACTTACTGCTGCAGTAGATAATTCATAGCCTTGTTCCGCTGCTTTGTAAAATCCCAATGAATCGCCAAAAGTCATTGATGTGCTTCCATTGTATAGATAGATACAAAATAAGCATGCGAATACCAGTAAAGGATATAAATCTTTTATAAAAGAAATTCTATTATTTAGGAAGCTTAGGTTTTTCATTTTACCTCCTGTTATCTTCATCCATCATCATGCTGATATAACTTTCGTACCTGCTTATTGAGATTTCCCCTTGTTCTACTTTCTGTAATACTGCACAGCCTGGTTCATTTATATGTTTGCAGTTATTGAATTTACATTCATTAATCAGTGATCTCATTTCAGGGAAATAGTGCGACAGCTCTTCTTCACCTATTTCAAATATGCCTAATTCTTTTATTCCCGGTGTGTCAATGATAAAAGTATTGTCATTTATCTGAAACATCTCGGCAAATGTAGTAGTATGTGTGCCTTTGCTGCTAAAATTGGAAACCTCCGCTGTCTTCAGGTTAAGTTCCGGTAGTATAGCATTAATAAAACTGCTTTTTCCTACACCTGAGTGTCCGGATAGTAAACTTATTTTTCCTTTTAGTAAAGATTGTACATCATCAATACCTCTATTTTCTTTTAACGATGTTACCAAACATTTATAATTAAGCTTTTCGTAAATTTCAATTAAATAATTCTGGTATTCTTCAAGCGCCTCGTCATATAGATCCGCTTTGTTGAAAATTAGCACAGCCGGGATCCCGAATGCCTCACAGGATACTAAAAACCTGTCGATGAAGCCAAGTGAGGTTTTTGGATATACAAGGGTTACTACCAGGATAGATTGATCGAGGTTAGAGGCTATGATATGTCCGAAGGCTGTCTTGTGAGAAGATTTCCTTATTAAATAGTTTTCTCTTGGATGTATATCAGTAATGATAACAGTATTTTCGGCGACATCTTCTGTTTGAAAAGTTACTTTATCACCTACAGCAATTGGGTTTGTAACTTTTAATCCGTGTGTTTTAAATTTACCCTGTAGTCTTCCTTTGTATTTGTTTCTATCGGCTCCTAAAATGTCGTACCAGGAGCCGGTAGACTTCATTATTAATCCTTCCATTTCTCTCCTGATTTTTGGCTTAATATTTCGTTACAATATTGGATGATTTTTTCAGTTGCGCCTGCATTTTCATCTATATATTTTTTACAAACTTTTCTTATTTCAGTTAGTCTTTCCGGAGTATTTATTTTATAAATTATTGAATTCATTTCTTCAGCATTGTTTACAGAAAAAGCAGCGTTTAATGAAATCAGATCGCCTGCTTCCGGAAACTTTTTATACTCAGGTCCGAAAAATACCGGAAGTCCGAATGTTGCTGCTTCAAGTATATTATGTAAACCTTGTTTAAAGGCCCCTCCGATAAAAGAAAAACGGCCAAATCGATATATATGACTTAGGATGCCAATATTATCTATAAATAGAACATCCTCACTGGATATTTTTCCAATGGAATACTTTGTGCATGTCGTATTTATGCGGGCAATATATTCATCTATTTCTTTTTGCTTAATCTCGTGTGGAGCTATGATAAACTTAAAATGCTTTCCATAATTATTAATATAGGAAATGATCACTTCCATGTCTTCAGGCCAAACACTACCAGCAATAAATACCGGTTTGCTTTGACAGAATTCTTTTATGAGAGGAAATTCTTTTTGGTTAGCAGCTGTTTCCTTTACCCGGTCGAATCTTGTGTCGCCGGCAAACTCTGCATCTTTAATACCATGGTGTTTTAGCAACTCTACTGAGCTGAAGTTTTGTACATATATTTTGTGGAACATCTTCAGAATATTCAAGTAGAATTTCCCATAAGGTTTGAAAAATAATTGGTCCCTTCTAAAGGCAGCGGAAAAGCAGATGCAAGGGATATTATTTTGGTTTGCTTCTTTAATGTAGAAATGCCAGAATTCATATTTGACAAATAACACAACTGAAGGCCGGGTGATGGAGATTAGTTTTCTGGCATTGTCTTTGGTGTCGATAGGAAGGTACATTGTATGAAATGCCTTTTCATAGTTTTTCCTGATTTCGTATCCGGATGGAGAATAAAATGTAACAAGTAATTTGTGATGAGGAAAAAGTTCTATCATTTTTTCCATTACCGGTTTTCCCTGTTCAAATTCTCCTAGAGAGGCACAATGGAACCAGATAACAGGGGAGGTGTTTAATTCAAATTTTTTTCTTAGTTGTTGTTCCCAGTTTTTCCTTCCATTTACCCAAAGGCGGGCCTTTTCGTTAAAGAATGATGCCGTCCGGATAGATAAATTCAGAATACCGATAATAAGCGAATAAATGCCTTCCATTCAATAAAATTTAAGCTAATTTAGGTAATATTGATTTATAAATTCCTTTGCTCCTAACTATTAATATATTTTATTAATTTTGAACTGGTTTTAAATAAGTTGTACCTTAGAAAATCGTTATTTTTCAGTTAAACCATTAGTTATATTTCCTAAATGGAATCTACTTTAATGCCTCAAAAAATAAAATTCAGGGATGTTGTAAATATCACTGTAATTGTTGCAGCCCTTGGATATTTTGTTGATGTCTATGACCTGGTACTTTTTCTGATTATAGGAAGAAGAAGCCTTCAGGATCTTATCCCGGGGATAGGTGAGGGACTGGAAAAGAACTTTGATCTGTTGCTCAATATCCAAATGACGGGAATGTTAATCGGAGGTATCTTATGGGGAGTATTAGGAGATAAAAAAGGAAGACTATCTGTATTGTTTGGTTCTATTCTTATGTATTCTCTGGCCAATATAGCAAATGGATTAATGGCCAATGTGAAAGCTGAACCGGATACCATTATTTTCCTTTATGGAGCATTGAGACTTATAGCAGGTATTGGACTTGCTGGTGAGCTTGGAGCAGGTATCACACTGGTTTCTGAAATCATGAGCAAGGAAACCAGAGGATATGGAACTATGATTGTAGCATCGGTCGGTGTTCTGGGTGCAGTGGTGGCTGGCTTAATAGGTGGTTCCGAAACTATAAGCTGGGAAATTACCTATTACATCGGAGGTGGATTAGGACTTACCTTACTTCTGATGCGTATAGGTGTATTCGAATCGGGTATGTTTGAAAATGTAAAAGCAAAAGAAGTTACTAAGGGGAATTTCTTTCAACTTTTCACCAATAAAAAAAGGGCCTTTAAATACATCAATTGTATTTTAATAGGACTTCCTGTTTGGTATATTATCGGGATACTGATTGGAAAAGGTCCTTTGATTGCGAAAGTTCTTGGAGTAAACGGAGCAGTGGTGCCGGGGAACTGTGTTATGTTATGTTATTCGGGACTGGTATTCGGTGATATATGTAGCGGTGGCCTGAGTCAGTTTCTTAAAAGCAGAAAAAAGATTTTTTATATTTTTTATACACTGGCGATTGTTTTGATAGCAATATATCTCTCCTTACATAACGTAAGTAATGTTGTGTTTTATTCGCTGGTGTTTGCTCTTGGGTTTTCTGTAGGCTTCTGGGCAGTATTGGTGACGGTAGGGGCAGAGCAGTTTGGTACTAATATGCGTGCAACTGCTGCAACCACCATTCCTAATTTTGTCAGAGGTTCACTTGTTCCTGTTACCGCTATGTTCTGGTATTTCTGGGAGTTGTTTAAACCTTCTGATTATGCCATTGTTTATGCAGCAATGGTAGTGACAGCTATTGTGATGACGATTTCTTTTGTTTCCTTGTATTTTCTGGCAGAGACCTTCGGTAAAGATCTGGATTACCTTGAGGGAGAAAAAATCTTCCCCTGACAGGTACAGCAGGGGAAGATAAACAGAGGTTCAATTGATAATCTTAGTGTGTAGAAAGATATTTTGCTACGCTATCTCTGGTAGCTTTAAGCGCATCTTTTCCTTCTTCCCAATTTGCAGGGCAAACCTCACCAAATTTTTCATTGTGGTGCAATGCATCAACTATACGAATTGCTTCATCAATGTTTCTTCCTAAAGGAAGATCATTAACCAACTGATGTCTGATTATACCGTTTTTGTCAATAAGGAAAGTAGCTCTGTAAGCAATCGGAGTGCCGTTAAAGCTCATTAGTCCGTCCTCATTGTATTCAAAATCTCCTGCAAGAACCCCATAATTGATTGCTATTGTTTTAGAAACATCTGCTACCACAGGATATGTTACACCCTGGATTCCTCCTTGTTCTTTAGGAGTGAGCAACCATGCAAGGTGAGAGTTTTCAGTATCAGTTGAGCAGCCAACTACCGCTACATTTCTTTTTTCGAATTCCGCAAGTTTTTCCTGAAAAGCAAGAATTTCAGTCGGACAAACGAAAGTGAAATCTTTTGGGTAAAAAAAGAATATCACATCTTTTTTTCCAAGATATTGTTGTAGTGAAAAATCCTCTACAATCTCTTCGCCGTTGATAACAGCCGGCGCAGTAAACACAGGCGCTTTTTTTCCTACTAATGCCATATAATTTGTTTTAAGTTTAAATGATAATGAGTTGTATAAATTGATATTAAAACTCAATTCAACGAGGGCAAAAATAGCTTTAGGAATGGCTAATTCAAACTGTTTTTTTTATAAATAAAAATAAAAAAAAGCCTCACGGAGGCTTTTTTTAGAAACTGAAGAAATTAAACAGGTTATGAATTAAACGGTGTTTGCTTATTTATACTTTAGACATTTAAAAGGTAACCGACTTTGATAAATTATTTTTTTATTATTGTTTTAATCATTAAAGATTAACCTTTTTGAATATTACAGAGCTTGTTCCCGGGGTATTTAAAGTTAAATTTTTTCGGGCAATCTCTGTCTTTTTGTCTAAAAATGAGATGGTTAATATTGTGAAAAGTAGTAATATTTTAACCAAAAATTTTAAGTCTGACATATAAATGACACTTTATTAATACTAAATACCGTAAAATTACAAAAGGTAACTACTTATTTGGGTATTATTACGGAAGTCAATGATTTACAGATTTAATTGTGGATAATTTTCGATAAATAGTAAAAGTTATAAGATATGTATATATGGTAAAGGTGTTATTTGTTTGTTTGGGAAACATCTGCAGATCTCCATTGGCGGAAGGGATTTTTAAGCATAAAATAAAGCAAAGGAAACTGACAGATTTTATATTCTGTGATTCTGCAGGAACCGGGGCATATCATATCGGTAAAAACCCTGATATAAGGTCATGCAATATTGCCTTGAAATATATGATTGCATTGGACCATAAGGCCAGGCAATTAACTGTTAAAGATTTTGCTGCCTTTGATTACATACTTGCAATGGATGCTGCTAATATGAATCATATAAAAAGTTTTATCTCTCCTTCTGTTGAATCAGGAAAGATATTTATGATGAATCATTTTGATGACAATAAATCGGGAGTGGATGTTCCGGACCCTTATTATGGTGGTTTGGATGGGTTTGAGCATGTATACAGAATGTTGGAAATTAGCTGTGGAAACTTGCTGAATCATATAATAGATGAACATAATCTTAAATGAACATAGATGGTAAATTTTTTGAAGAGTTGTTCAGGATATCAGGCATTTCGGATAAACCTGTAACTGTGAAATCTGTTGCAGGAGGATGTATTAATAGATGCTTTCATGTCTCAGGGTCAAATTCTGATTATTTTATCAAAATAAACAATGCCTCATATAACGATATGTTCAATAAAGAGGCGATTGGCTTGGATGCTCTTGCAAAAGTTGATTCTTTAAAAGTGCCTAGAGTACTGGCGGAGGGAAGAGACAACAATTTAATTTACTTAATACTGGAGTATATAACTCCCGGGTACCCCTCAAATGATTATTGGAAAGAATGTGCTCAGGGGCTGGCAAAAGTACATAATCATAGTTCAGATACCTATGGATTTTATACTGATAACTACATCGGTTCATTAAAACAGGTAAATAAAGCAAGTTCAACTTGGATTGATTTTTTTATCTCATATAGGTTGCAATATCAGCTTGATCTGGCCATGAATGCAGGAAAAGTCGGAAAGGAGATTCTTGAATCGTTTAATAAATTATATAATAAACTTTCAGATATATTGCCAGTTGAAAAACCTTCGCTCCTTCATGGTGATTTATGGAGTGGTAATTTAATAACTTCAGCAATGGGAAAACCAGTTTTAATTGATCCCGCTGTTTATTTTGGAAACCGAGAAGCTGAACTTGCTTTTACTACTTTATTTGGTGGTTTTCCGGAGAAGTTTTATTCGGTTTATAATGAAATTTGTCCACTGCAGCCAGGCTTTGGTGAAAGAATTGATATTTATAACCTATATCCTTTAATTGTACATGTAAACCTTTTCGGAGGATTTTATTTAAATCAGGTAAGGAGCATTTTGAAAAGGTATACTTAACTGATCCTGTCGGGATTTTCGCTGTATCTTTGTCTTATTTCTCTTCTTAATTTTTCTCTTTCGACCACCAGAATAGCCAATTGTCGCGGTATATCTAATCCTGATGTAAAAACGTTTTTAACTTTTCTTTCATCAATATCCATCTTATACAAGACCTGAATGAACTTGTTTAAATCTTTGTCCATCATTTGACTAATTAACTTTGCAATCTTTTCTGCAAAATCACTCTCGTCTATAGCATCATTTTTTAATGCAGTATTTAATTCAGGATAAAAATCAACTATCATAATTTTGGGATGTTTTCCAATTTCACATGTTCGTAATTAGCATTTATCAAATTCTTTGATAATTTTATAATGAATTTAATAATACTTTATGAGAATAATTATTTCAGCATTGATAATGTTTACAATATATTCCCAGGGTTCCGCACAAGGTTTTCAAGGGAAATTGGTTTTGGGCGCCAATGCGGCACAGGTGGATGGAGATGAATATGCAGGGTATAATAAAGCCGGTCTTGCACTTGGGGCAGCTGCAGCTTATAATTTTTCCAAAAAAATATATCTACAGGGTGAAATTCTTTATTCTCAAAAAGGGGCAAGAGCAGTAGATCCGGATAATTACATTTACTTTAAATGGAGATTAAATTATATAGATATTCCATTAATTTTTAATTATCACTTTACAGAAAAACTTTCGACACAGATAGGTCTGATGCCTTCTGTATTTCTTAATTCAAAAACTGATTTGGGACATGGTTTTTTTAATGCCAACGAAGGTTTTGATAAAGTGAATGTTTCATACACCGGCGGAATTGAATATGCCATTACAAAAGGTATAGCTTTTAACGCAAGACATAGTTATTCTCTGGGCCCTATCAATACCGGTGGCTCTAACATACATCCAAGATCATTCTACAATAATGTGATAACGGTAAGTTTAAGAATTACCTTGAATCCTGATAGGGAAGATTAACTCCTCAAATTAAAAAGGCTGTCCATATGGACAGCCTTTTTAATTTTGATTATTTTTTGGAGGCTGATTTTGCCTTTGGTTTAGATGCTTTCTCTTCTTTAGGCTCCTCCTCCTTCGACTTTTTAGCAGTGGCCTTTTTAGTTTTTGGTTCTTCTGTCACCTCTGCATCCTCTGCATCCTTAGCTTTAGCTTTTGGAGCTGCATCCTTTTTCTCTTCTTTAGGCGCATCAAATCTTTCCGGCAAGGAGGAGCCTATGATGTTGTACCAGCTTACGAGTTTTTTTACATCAGAAAGGTATACTCGTTCACTGTCATAGTCAGGTACCACATGTGCAATAAAATCATATAATTCTTTATCCGAACTTGTTTTGGCATTTAAATTAATACTTTTGCCGAATTTCTCATGGATTTTAGCAAATACATCTTCAAGAGGAACAGATCCTTCTTTACTAGTGGTATAAATAGAGATTTCTTTTAATAAAGAAACTCTTGTGTTAGCATTAGCAACAAATTTGGATTTGGCCTGATCTATTGTTTCTAGGATTACACCGTTACGTGTTGGTTTTAATACTAAAAATAAACCACTCTTTCCAGAAACTGCTGCAATGTCTTTTAAATCCATGATCAAAAAGTTTTTAGTTTGTTATGTTAAAGTTTGAAATATACTGGCACACTGGTTTGTAACTTATATCCCGGAGCACGGAATTTTAAAAGTTTTACCACCCTAAGGGCTTCTTGTCCACACCCGCCTCCAATGTTTTTTACAATCGTCGGATTGGAAATGCTGCCATCTTCGTTTAAAGTAAAGCCAATGATACATTCTCCGGAGATCCTGTTTTTCTTAGCCATAATAGGGTATACTTTATTGGATTCAATAAAGGCATACATAGAATCCTGTCCACCCGGGTAAAAATCCGCCACAGGAACCTTAGAACTTTGTGCAGTTGCAGAAAATGCAAAACCAATAATAAGAGAAAAAAGAAACATTAATTTTTTCATAAGTAAGTTATTTGAGAGATGGTTAACTAAATGTTTCGCGTATTGCTGCAAACCAGGGTACAAAAATATATTGAATTATTGATTAACCAAATTTTAGTGGTTCTGTTCTCTGTAATTTTCAAATATCTCCTGTATGTAATCAAGTAATTCATTTTTACCTTCCCCTGTTTCCGAGGAAGTAACGAAAGTTACCGGTAATTCTTGCCAGAACTTTGAAAGTTCTTTGTTGAATCGTTGAGTTGAAGCTAAGGTTTGAGAACGACTTAGCTTGTCCGCTTTGGTATAAACTATTGCAAAAGGCACACCCTTTTCACCCAGCCAGTTAATAAAATCTATATCTATTTTTTGAGGTTCAAGTCTGGAGTCAATCAGTACAAATAGACAGTATAAATTTTCACGATATAAAATGTAATCCTTAACCATCTTTTCCCAGTTTTCTCGATTTTCTTTACTTACCCTTGCCCAACCGTAACCCGGGAGGTCAACCCAATACATTTCATTATTGATTAAAAAGTGGTTGATAAGCTGTGTTTTACCTGGTCTGGAGGACGTTTTGGCCAATCCCTTATGTCCTGCTAGCATATTTATTAAGGAAGACTTGCCAACGTTCGATCTGCCAATAAAAGCAATCTCAAACTTGTCCGGGGCAGGACTTTCCTTATAATTCTTTTTGCTGGTAATAAAAGAGGATTTCGTTATATTCATTATTGAAATAGTCTAGTTTAAGTCCTATTTAATGACCTTTTAATTCCTGTTTTTAAGATATTTTATTAGTTTTGGCTAATTAAAATCCAAAATTGTTGTGTCATCTTTTCCGATACGGCGATTTTGTTTTTGCTTGAAAGATAATAATAATCTCCCACTACCAGGTGGATATTTTCCCGGCAAAATTCATTTTGTAACCAAAGCAAACTTATAAGATATGAGTCTTTTAAAGCCAATGAAGCATCTACTTTTATTGTTCTTAGGTTTAAGTTTAGCCTTTTCAGGTCAAAGCCAGAATAAAAACCAGCCAAAACTTAACCCGAAAACAGTTGAATCGGAGGCACGTGAGTTATTCAGGATCGATGAATACCGGCAAGCACTGCCATTGTACCTCAAACTGGATTCTATAAAACCTGAAAACCCATCTGTTAATTGCAGGATAGGAATATGTTATCTTCATACAGAAAATAAATCTAAAGCTTTACCTTACCTGGTAAAAGCTCAAAAGCTTGGATATACCAAAGATCATATCAGCTTTCATTTGGCCGTTGCTTATCATCTCAATCATGAATTTGACAAAGCTATCGAGTATTATAAGGCCAGTCATGGGCATTTTAATCCTAAAAAAGACGATGATGTCGTTAAGCTGAAAAAACTTCCCCGGTACATAGAAATGTGTGAAAATGGTAAAGAACTTGTAAAGAAACCGGTAGACGTCAAAATAGAAAATCTGGGACCTGTGGTTAATTCTGAATTTCCTGAATATGCGCCAGTAATATCTGCCGATGAGACAGTATTGATTTTTACTTCTCGCAGGCCAAATACCACAGGTGGGAAAAAGGAAGAAAACGGACAATGGTTCGAAGATATTTATATTTCAACCAGAGACTCATTAAATGGTAGCTGGTCTAAACCTGAAAATATTGCATATATCAATACCGCAGGTCATGATGCCAGTATAGGCCTTTCTCCTGATGGGCAAGAACTTTTTATTTACAAAGATGAAGGTAACGGAGATATTTTTGTCAGCGTGCTGGAGGGAAATAAATGGTCTGAGCCTAAGAAAATTCCAGGTGGAATTAATTCTAAATTTCACGAGCCAAGCGCTACTACTTCCGCCGATGAAAAGGTGCTATTCTTTACCAGTGACCGTGATGGCGGTTTCGGTGGATACGATATTTACATGACCAAAATGCTTCCCAACGGACAGTGGGCATTGCCAAAGAACCTAGGGCCGAAAGTTAATACCCCTTATGACGAAGATGCACCATTTTTCCACCCGGACGGAAAGACTTTATACTTCAGCAGTACAGGGCATAATAGTATGGGGGGCTATGATATCTTTACAACTGAGGTAGATTTGGAGGCAGATACCTTCAGCAAGCCCGTAAATATCGGTTATCCTATCAATACGGCGGATAACGACATATTTTTCGTATGGTCGGCCGACGGAACAAGAGGGTATTTTTCATCCTACCGGGAAGGTGGGTTCGGAGAAAAAGATATATGGGTGGTAAGCAGACCCAAGCCTAAAGTTTCTCTGATTGTATTAAAAGGTAAAGTTTTCTCAAAACCAAATTTAGTACCTGTCGCCGCGACTATCACAGTAGTTGATAATGAGACGAATAAGGTGGTTGGTGTGTATACCTCAAATAGCTTTACCGGAAAATATACCATTATTGTGCCGCCCGGAAAAAACTACGGGATTTCCGTGGAGGCTGACCGTTTTCTTGCTTATTCAGAAAATGTAGATATTCCGCAAAAAGATGATTACTTTGAGGTTACGAAGGATATTATTTTAGAACCTTTGGAAAAAGGAAGCGTAACAGTACTTAAAAATGTGTTTTTTGACTTTGCAAAAGCGGATTTGAGGAAGGAATCTTATGGTGAATTAGACAGATTTTATAAGATGCTTAAGGAAAATCCGACACTGTGCGTGGAAATCGCCGGACATACTGATGATGTAGGGAATAGCGAATCGAATCAGAAATTGTCAGAGGCCCGTGCACAATCAGTTGTTAAATATCTCGTTGATAAAGGTATTGATGAAAAAAGGTTGTTAGGGGTTGGATATGGTGAGGAGTTTCCTGTTGCAACTAATTCCACTGATGAAGGAAGGCAGCTGAATAGAAGAACAGAGCTGATCATAGTGGAAACACTTACTGAAAGTATGGCATGGAAAGAGAAGGAAACCTTCTATTTTAACAAACAGAAGGAACAAGACCAGAAACTTTTGCACACTGCCTTGAAGGATGAAAAGCTGGGATTAATTTTGCCTGATTCCATTCTTAATAAACTTGATTACATTTACTTTGACTTTGATAAATCAGTTTTAAGGGACGAAGCCAGGCAAAGTCTGGAACAATGGATCAAATTGTTGAAGGCAAATAAGGATGTAAAACTTGAGCTCCATGGTCATACAGATAGTATGGGAGACAAAGCATATAATAAGGCACTGGCTCAAAGGAGAATCAATAGCGTAAAAAATTATCTTGTAGCCAAAGGAATTATTGCTTCCAGGTTCAGAACGACTAACTTCGGTGCTGATAAGCCGGATGATACAAATGATACAGAAGTTGGAAGGCAAAGGAACCGACGAGTTGAGATTAAAATAATAAAATAAAATATGATTAGACTATCTCTGATAGTTTCTTTCTTCTGCCTTTTTAGTGTTTATGCCTTTAGTCAGGCAAATGCTAAAAAGGCACTCAAGAAGGCAAACTATTACTACGACTCCAAAAAATGGAAAGAAGCTATTCCTATGTATCATGAAGCCCTGGAAGCTGAACCTGATAATATAGAAGCTAATTATAAACTTGGAGTTTCCTACCTCAATACTATCCACCATATCAAGTCTCTGCCATATTTAGAAAAAGCATATAAGCTTAATCCTACTTATGCCCCGGATATCAAGCAATTACTTGCTAAGTCATACCAATACAATCATAAATTTGAAGAGGCATTAAAAGCTTATCAGGAAGTAAAAAAAACTCTTGATAAGAAGAATGTCGAAGAACATAAAAAGCTCGACAGAAGAATCTTTGAGTGTGAAAACGGGATAGAATATATAAAGAATCCTGTAAAGGCAAAAATTGAAAATTTAGGTCCTGTAATCAATTCCAAATACATTGACCACGCTCCTGTGATTAGTGCCGATGAATCCATTCTGGTGTTTACTTCCAGAAGAGATGGCAGCACGGGAGGGGCATTGGATGACAATGGTCTTTTTATGGAAGACATTTACATTTCTTATAAAAAAGACGGCAAATGGTCTGCTCCGCAAAATATAGGCAAGCCGATTAATACAGATCTGCATGATGCAAGCATTGCGATTTCACCTGACGGATCACAGATTTTTGTTTATACCGATGACAACGCAGGTGATATCCTTATGTCAAAATTTGAGGGGGGGAAATGGTCAAAGCCTTTAGATTTAGGAAAGAACGTGAACACCAAACACGCAGAAAAATCTATATCCATGACCGCCGATGGTAACACGATATACTTTACCAGTAATCGAGAAGGTGGAATGGGTGGCCTTGATATTTATATGAGTAAAAAAGATAAAAAAGGGAAATGGGGAGAAGCGAAAAATCTGGGGAAACCTATAAATACTGAGTATGACGATGATGCCCCTTTTATTCATCCGGACGGAAGGACTTTGTATTTCAGTTCTGAAGGACATGCAGGTATGGGAAGATTTGATATTTACAAATCTACTATGAAACCTGACGGATCCTGGTCTGAGCCTGAAAACCTTGGTTATCCTATCAACACCGCGGACGATGATATTTACTTCGTACTTTCTGCTGATAACAAACATGGATATTATGCTTCCGAGCGTGAAGGCGGGCAGGGAGAAACCGATATTTACATTATCAGCATGCCGGAACCTGAGAAACTTGCAGATGTGAATACAAAAAAGCCAGTCGAAACAAAAGAGCCTGGTAAAAAGAAATTACTTCCTGTAGCCCAGGTAGCGGCATTTAATCCTATTACAATCTTAAAGGGAACTATTAGGGACGCACTGACCAAAGATCCTCTGGAAGCAAACCTCGTGATAGTAGACAATGACAAGAATGAAGTAATTTCAGAGCTTAAATCAAATGCTCTGACCGGGGGCTATCTGATTGTGTTGCCATCAGGTAAAAACTATGGTATTGCCGTAGAAAGAAAAGATTATCTATTCCATTCAGAAAACTTTGACATTCCTGAAAGTGCAAACTATCAGGAAGTAGTAAAAGATGTAGATCTGAAAAAAGTAGCTGTAGGAACAAAGATAGTTTTAAGAAATATTTTCTTTGATTTTGATAAAGCTACCTTAAGACCGGAGTCTACAGCCGAGCTTGAAAGGTTGGTTCAGCTTTTACAATCAGTACCTAATATGAAAATTGAAATTTCAGGACATACAGATAATAAAGGCTCTGCAGAGTATAACAAGAATTTATCAGAAAAAAGAGCACAGGCAGTAGTGAATTATCTGGCCGGAAAAGGTATTGACGCCAAAAGGTTGAAGTTTGCAGGATACGGGTTTGACAGGCCGATGGCAACAAATGATACTGAAGAAGGACGCCAGTTAAATAGAAGAACTGAATTTGAAATACTTGGAAATTAATTGGATTTTTCTAATTTTAAATGCAAATTTTATATAATTGTAAATCATAAACAGAATTAAATCAGGGCAAAGAGGCATGCGATTTTCTAAAATTCTTTTGTTTTCTTTTCTTTTTTCCATAATGCACCTGACTGTTTCGGCACAGTCGGAAAAGAGATTTTTAAAGGAGGCAGAAGATTGCTATAAAAACGGCGACAAAAAAAATGCATTAAGCAATTATTTGAAGGCATACGAGAGGAATCCGGATAATATTACTACCAATTTCATGATAGGTAAATTATATCTTGAAATCGGGAAGTATCAGCCCAGATCGCTTAAGTATCTTGAAAAAGCTTTTGCTTCAAAACCCACCATTGATAAAGATATTCATAAGCTGCTTGGGCAATCTTACCATTACAATCATCAGTTTGATAAGGCCATAGAAAACTATGAAAAGTATAAAACTACTTTAAAGCCGGGAGATCCGCTGATTGCAAAAATCGATCGTAAAATTTATGAATGTAAAAACGGTAAAGAATTTCTGGCTGATCCTGTAGAAGCCAAGATAGAAAATGTTGGCCCAACCATTAATACTGCTTTTGCAGAGTATGCTCCTGTAATATCAGCTGATGAATCTACTTTGATTTTTACATCAAGAAGAGAGGGGTCAACAGGAGCTCTTCTGGATGAAACAGGTGAATATTTCGAAGATATTTATATTTCTCGCAAGGTAAATGGTAAGTGGTCAACACCTCAGAATATTGGCAATAATATTAATACTCCTGGCCATGATGCCAGTATAGGTCTTTCTGCGGATGGTCGAGAA
Source organism: Cytophagaceae bacterium (assembly GCA_046290815.1). Lineage (GTDB taxonomy): Bacteria > Bacteroidota > Bacteroidia > Cytophagales > Cytophagaceae > JBKBUF01. The sequence continues at coordinate 109,183 of JBKBUF010000010.1, forward strand.
TTGTTTATTTATAAAGATGATCAGGGAGGAGGAGATATATTTTATTGTAGGTTAAAGAAAGATAGTACATGGTCCAAACCAATACCTATGGAAGGGCATGTTAATACTAAAAAATATTATGAGAATTCCGCATGTATTTCTGCCGATGGTAAGAGATTATATTTTGCCAGTGACCGTGATGGAGGATTTGGTGGTATGGATCTTTGGGTGGTGGAAATGGATAATAAGGGCAATTGGGGAAAGCCGGTAAATCTGGGCAAGGAGATAAATACCGAAGCGGATGAAGAAGGACCTTTTCTCGACTTCGATGGAAAGACTCTCTATTTCAGTTCCCAGCTTCATAAAGGAATGGGCGGGTATGACATATTCAAAAGTGTATTCGACTTTAAAACTAAAACCTGGTCCACACCTCAAAATCTTGGTTATCCTATAAACTCTGCTGATAATGATATTTACTTCGTGTTATCAGGGGACGGTCGTCATGGTTATTTCTCTTCCATCAAAGAGGAAGGATATGGAGAAAAGGATATTTATATGATTACCATGCCTCCTAGAGAAGATTATGAAGAGCTTGTTACAAAACTTGAAGCTTTCAAGAAAAAAACATTGGTAGAAATAAAAGAGGATAAAATAGAACCTCCAAAAGAGGAGCCAAAACCTGAAATTGTACTTGTACCCGTAATACTTAAAGGTAAAGTATTTGAAGCAAACTCGGGGCAACCATTGTCGGCAACTGTTCAATTGATTGATGATAAGGGCAAAGTTATTGAAGAATTAGTGACCGGTTCCGATGGTAGCTATCAGTTTACAACGACGGGTAAATCCGAGAGAAAATTTACTATTTCAACACAAAAGGATGGCTTTGGCTTCAGCTCCAAATCGGTGAAAGTTCCGGCAGATGGTCCAAAAGAACAGGAACTAATCAATGATCTGAACCTTAAAAAACTGGAGGTCGGCACCAAAATTATTCTTAGAAATATTTATTTTGATTTTGATAAAGCCACCTTAAAGCAAATTTCGTATACAGAGCTGGGAAAATTGCATAAACTTCTTTCTGATAACCCTTCCATGAAAGTGGAAATAGCAGGTCATACAGATAGCAAGGGCTCGAATGAATACAATAAAGTGCTATCCCAAAAAAGAGCAGAAGCTGTTGTGAATTATCTTGTAAGTAAAGGAATTGAACGTTCCAGAATGATACCTAAAGGATACGGAGAAGAAAGACCTTTGGCTTCCAATGATGATGAAGATGAGGGGAGGGAACTTAATCGAAGGACGGAATTTGAAATTTTGAAACAATAAGCATTAATTAAACTTACATAATCCCCAAAACACTCATGAAGATTGTTAAAATATCTTTACTTATCCTTATAGTGCTGCCTTTTTCCATCTATGCTCAGGATGTGAATAAGCTGCAAAAGGATGGAACGAGATTGTTCAAACAGGAACATTATCGTAAAGCCTTACCCTACTTTGAACAGGTACTAAAGCAGGAACCGGAAAATGCTCAGGCATTATTTGGTGCCGCAGTATGCTATCTGCACAGATATTCAAAAGAAAAAGCTTTAAGCTATATTGATAAAGCCTATTCAAAAGATTCTGCTGTAGATAAGCATATTCACTACTGGATGGGCAGGGTTTATCATCAAAATTACCTTTTTGATAAAGCTTTATATCATTACGGAATCTATAAAAATACACTTTCAAAAAACGATCAAAGGAGAAGAGATCTGGATAACCACATGCGTCATGTGGAGAATGCAAGAGAATTTGTAAACAATCCTCAGAATTATTATGTAAGAAATTTAGGTCCTTCTGTTAACAGTTCTTATTCTGAGCATAGCCCTGTTACTTCTGTAGATGACAAATCTTTAATCTTCACTTCAAGAAGAGAAAGTAGTGATCAGAAAGAGGATCTGGATGGTGAGCCATTTGAAGATATTTTCATGACTAAAAAACAAGCAAATGGGGAGTGGTCTCATCCGGAAAGTATTCACCTGAATACAAGCGGACACGATGCTAGTATTCAATTGTTTGATAATGACACCAAATTATTGATTTATAAATTTTCAAAGGGTGGGGATATCTATTACACTGAAAAGGAAGGAGATAAATGGAAGGATCCGCAAAAGTTTGCCAACATAAATACAAGAGATTTTGAGTCCGATGCATTTATTACTGCAGATGGGAAAACAGCTTATTTTGCTACCAATCATTACAAGAAAAACGGGGATCTTGATATTTATTATGTAAGCAAAAATGCTGATGGAACCTGGAGTAAGCCTCAGGAACTAAAAGGAGGGATCAATTCTGACGAAGATGAAGATGCTCCTTTTATCACTTCAGATGGTAAAACCATGTACTTTAGTTCCAGAGGACATAAAAATATGGGTGGTTACGACGTGTTCAGATCTACTATGGATGAAACAGGTAAGTGGTCAGAACCTGAAAATATGGGACATCCTATAAATACTCCTGATGATGATGTTTATTACTATTTATCAAGTGTAAGTAGCAGATCATACCTTGCATCTTATCGTGAAGGTGGATTTGGAGAAAAGGATATATATGAAATCGCTCCGATACCGCCGGTAATCGTTTCAGGTGAAGTAATTGAAGATAGTACAAATGCGCCTGTTCAGGGGGTAACTGTTATACTTACTTCATTAAAGAAAACTTCTTCTCCAAGTTCGGCTAATGTTCCTGTGAATGATGGAAAGTTTGAAGCCAAGGTTATGGCATATAATTCATACTCACTTGCTGTAGTTCAGGGATCTGATACTTTGTACAAAGAAACTTTTGATATTCCATTTCAGGAAAAGGAAAATCAGATAATTACTAAAAATGTAAAGGTGCCTTATAAGCCAAAACCGGGAGAGGTTATAGCAAAAAAAGAAGAGCCTGTAAAAGAAGAGCCTAAGAAAGAAGAAAAGCCAGTAGAACAGCCTAAGAAAGGGATAGTTTTTAAAGATATCAATTTTGAGGTGGGTAAAGCAGATCTTAATGCAAAAGCAAAATCTGATATTATGCAGGCTGTAAAAGAAATGAAAAAAGATCCTAAAATGATTATAGCTGTAGAAGGACATACATCTGCGGAAGGAGATAAGGCTGCCAATGAAGAATTGTCCCAAAAAAGAGCGGATGCTGTAAGATCATTTATGATTCAAAATGGAATTACACCTGAGAGGATAACAGCCAAAGGTTTTGGTGATAATGCTCCGATTGCTTCTAATGATACCGAAGAAGGAAGAAGGAAAAACAGAAGAACTGAAATCAAAATCGTTCAGCAATAGAAAATACTTATTAAATTGAAAAGGCTAAATCGTATGGTTTAGCCTTTTTTTTTTACTTTTGAAAAAAAATGATACTATAATGCAGGTTCTGCCATATAAAGACAAAAATGAGGGTAAAAAGCAGCAAGTGGCGACCATGTTTAATAATATATCACAGAAATATGATTTATTAAACAGAGTATTAAGCATCGGAATAGATAAGAAATGGCGTAGACGTGCGATAGATCAGTTAATTAGTCTCAAACCTGATCATATATTAGATGTGGCCACCGGCACTGGTGATTTAGCTATTGAAGCTTTAAGACTCAATCCTGTTAAAATAATAGGGGTGGATATATCTGAAGGTATGCTTGAGATAGGGAAGGAAAAGATATTTAAAAAGGGAATAAGCAATAAAATAGAGCTGAGGAAAGGTGATTCAGAGCAACTTGATTTTCCTGAAAACACTTTCGACGCAGTAACTGTAGCGTTTGGTGTTAGAAATTTTGAAGATCTGGAAAAAGGACTTAAACAAATTTACAGGGTACTCAAGCCCGGAGGGAAGGTTGTAATACTGGAGTTTTCACAGCCTGAAAAATTTCCTTTCAAACAAATATACAATATTTACAGTAAGTTCGTTTTACCTGGAATAGGCAGGCTGATCTCGAAAGATAAAGGGGCATATTCATATCTTCCGGAGTCAGTCAGTCATTTTCCATATGGTAAAGCTTTTTTACAAATTTTAGAAAATACAGGTTTTAAATCTCCGCAATGCAAAACACTTACATTTGGAATCAGTTCAATTTATACCGCAATAAAATAATTTTATTAGCTGTTTTTTTATTTTCCGGATTACAAAGCTTCGCTCAGTATACTGCAGAAACAAATTTACCATACTATGATGATAAGTTTATTCACTATGGTTTTACTCTGGGTATAGGTTCCAGCAGGTTTAAAGTCAAACATTCAGAATTATATATGCAAGACTCTGCCATGCATGCAAGAGCACCATATACTGCAATGGCTACTATTGGCCTTATAGCTAATTTCAGAATAGAAGGGTTTTGGGATTTGCGTGTACTACCAACAGTAGCTTTTTACCAAAGAAAAGTAGATTATGAATTTGCGGGTGGTCATAATTCATCACAGGTTACGGAATCCACATTTATTGAGGTACCAATATTGCTTAAGTATAAATCTCAAAGGAGAAAGAATGCGAGAATGTTCATGGTAGCAGGAGTTAAACCGGGTATAGAGGCAGGTGCTAAAAAACGCGAGAAGAAAGAAACTGATCTTCGAACTCAGAATATTGACCTTGCCATCGATTATGGTTTTGGCTTTGATATATATTATCAGTTTTTCAAGTTCTCACCTGAACTTAGATTCTCTCACGGACTTGCAAATTTATTAGTGAATGATCCTAATCCTTATGCTCAAAGTTTGAGAAGAATTACCAGCCATAGTGTGACGCTTTATTTGCATTTTAATTAGGATGAAAGCCTAAAGCTATAAGCTATAAGTGGAGCGTGAAATATCTTCTTTCTACTTATAGCTTATAGCTTTCAATTACGGCTGGAATGGTTGATTGTGGGTGAATATAATATTGTCCACTGCGATACTAACCGGCCTACCTTCGTGAGGATTATAATTGGAAAGAAGAACTAATTGCAACTGGGTTATCCTGTTTGGTTTTACAGTAGATAACAGTTCACCTTCATTTAATAGTGACGCATAGCTAACAGATACCTGTCTCCAACCGGTCCAGTCAGTATATATGTTCAGTTCACGTTGTCTTCCTCCTTCTTCTGTGAACACAATCAGCAATCTTGCCTGAGTACCTGTACCATATACCATTATATTGAAGAAGACTTTATTGGGGTCTGCATAAAGTGGAAAGTACCTTCCATAATTCGCTGATGCGCCATTTATTGTTGCTCCGTATGGTCTTATAGTTAAGAAATCAATGTAAGGGCTTACAGGTGTTCCGGCCCATGGTGTTCCTTCAAAATACAGGTAAGAATTACCCTGAACCTTCGGGAATGTATTATGAGTAGTGTTTGTTAATGGCCAGTCTGTCTGCCATCTGATAGAGTCTGTATTGTCAGGAACTGCAAATTTTGAAGGATTGATATTTTCAAAATCTGAGACTAAAATTCCTTTGCTGGCATTATTAACTATTCCTGCAATAGAAAATGAAGCTTTTAAAGTATCATTCGGAAAGTAAGGAAAGGTTAATAATACTGATACATTTTCCTGTCTGAATGAAGGGACATCTGTTGCCGAACCGTCCCAGATACTGTTTTGTATATTAACTTTACTGCTAACGCCTTCTATAACTTTTCTTGCATTGCTGCTTTGTCCTATCAATGTGATTCTCCAATATGCATCCCGGGCAAAGGCTGCATTGAAGTGCACTTTGTCGCCGGTGGAAAAGTTAGGATTGCTATTGCTGACTGTTAGCCCTTCTGTAACAACAGGAGGGTTAAGTACTCCTTCGGTATCCGGGCCCATAGCATCATCCTTTTTACAGGAGGTACTAAAAGCGGCAATACTTAATATATAAATTATATATTTCTTCATATCTGATTTGTTAGAAGTTCATGTTGAAAAATATCAGCCATTGATTTATAGAGTAAGATCTGTCACTTACCAGTTTGTTGTCAAGACTGAACATGTGTTGTTGTAAAGTTATATAAGTGTTAGCTGTAAAACGATATTTTAATCCAAACGCATACATGTTTTGTGTTTGATTCACTTTTACAGGCATTGGTAAAACGTATCTGTTGTACTGATTAATTGATGAAATGACTTCGTTTCCATTGGAGCTAAGCATTTTCATTCCACCTAGCAAGTCAAATCTTTTAAATACTTCCACTTCCAGACCTGCATCAATCAGGTGGTTGGTAAGATCCACCTTGGTTGCAGCTGAACCGCTTCTGTTGGTCTTCTCATACATGTAGCCACCTGAAAGAATTACTCTTTTTGTGAAGCCAACAAATTTGTGAATGTTTAAATCAAACGCTGCTCTTCCCACCAGGAAATTTCTCAGTCCGCCTGCTTTTTGAAGATCACTGGCTTCACTTAAGAATGATCCTGTTAGTTGTACTTTAACTCTTTCAAGTGAATCTGTGTAAGTTCCGTCTAAAGTAACACCTGTTCTGTTTGGTGTTGCTCTTCCATAAGGTTCTGCATTTCCATACATAATGTTGTATGGCATTAGCACATCAGTTATAGCCACATTGTATACAGATGGATCTCTTACAAGATCAAATAATGTTACTTCTCTGTTGTAGGGGTTGAAAGGATCGTTACCGTAAATCGGAAATACTTCAGGTGTGCCGGCGAAGTTTACTCTCTTACTTTGTGCTCCAGAGCTGAAGAAACCTTGAGATACCAATCTGTAAGACGCTTTCAGATTTATTCTGTTTAGCCCCGCTGTTAATCCGCCGTCAAAGAAAAAGCCATTTCTTGAAGGTACGTTTTCTCCTTTAAAAATCAGTTGTGAAGTACCACCTTCAGCATCGAAACCTAATTTTAATCCGGGTCTGTTCATGAAGGTAGAATATAATTCAACTGTGTTTACCGGATTTCTTCTTTCTCTTGTTGTACCTACAGTAGCGCCTACATCGAAAAGGTTGATGTAATTATAAATGATTGAAAGATTTTTACTTTGTTTAGCAGTTATTCTTCCGCCAGCATGGAAACGTTGAGGCATAGCAATAATACCTGCTCCGGTGGCATTCCGGTTTCTTAGAAAGAAACCATCCACACGGACAGATTGTAATACTTTTTGAAATCCTAAAGTAAAGTCAGCATGTGCTCCTTGTTGCCACCAGGTGTTTCTTCCCAGGTTAAGATTTTCATAGTAGACAAAATCTTTTCTCAGATCACTGAAAATCCGGGCCTCATTCACTGAACCTTCGGAGAAATCATTGAAAAGGGTATAAGGACTCAAACTTAAGTGCATATCTCCAACCTTGTATCCAAGGAAGTCACCAATAATTCCTTTCAGATAAGCCTGACGAAGCACAGCCTGAGCACCCACTCCGAAAAATCCTCCGAGTTCACTTCTTAATCTGACTATAGCTCCGATTTCTGTTTTTTTATCGGGGTTCATTTGAATGCCGAGATCTACAAGAACATGTCCAGCACTGGTGTTGTCAACATTTAATGTGTCCTTTTCTCCAAGTCTGTTGGTCTGCTGTAAAGCCCTGCCATAAGCAGAAAACTTGATTTTATCATCCTGAGCTTCGGCTGTCAGTTGAATAAATACAGCAGTGAGAGCGAAAGTAAAAATCTTTTTTATCATTGTAGTTGATGTATGCATTGTTAAGAATAAGTTCTAGAAAAATATTTTAAGTTCGATGGTGCCTTCCTGTCCTCTAAATTCTTCACCAGGGAAGTTTTTATCTTTGAAGTTAAACCATCTTTGTCTGAAGAATACAGAAGTCTGTGCTGATAATGAAATGTCAAGTCCGAATCCATAACCTTCACCTTTCTGATTTCTTGGTCTTCCGTAGGGGCCTAGTTCGGTTTCATGGTTTCCTTTTATGTTTTCAAGTCCTCCGTATAATGCGAGTATTAATCTTTCATGAAGTTGATAATAAAGTTCTAATTCCTGATAGTAACCTCTCAGATATGCTTTATTAGAAAATTCTGTTACTGCTGAAAAATGTTTTTGTACTGAATTGAACCTTCCCAGGTAGTTAATATAAAGGTCTCTTCCGAGGAATCTGTGTTTATATTTCAATTGGAAGTCCATTGAGTTGAAATTTCTTTTGTGTGCCGGTGCACCATTTGCAAGCGTATCAGTGACGGTAACAGTTTCAAATGCTCCACGGTAAAATGTTCTTACTCTCTGATTTGGTCCGAATCCGCCATCAAAAGGAAATGCCCATGGAATTCTCGACCACTGCAATGCATTAATTGCATGTCCGTAAGAGATCTGACCATTACGTGCTATCTGATCCATTTCTCTAGAAATCTGAATACCTGTATTCAGCTTGATTTTCCAGATTTTTACCTCCGTGTTGATAGCACCACCACGACGGTTATTTGCAAGGTCACCTACTGAATTTAGTGCTGCTCCGAATGGCGGTATCCCTTGTACTGTACCGGTATTAATGCCTAAAGAATTACTATATCCTGCAGTAACTTCTCTCAGGGAAGTATTGCTGAAGTTAGCGACGTTACTGGTAAAGTTTTTGCCAATTTGGAAATACCTAAGACTTAGTGGGACTAAAGTATATTTTTTAGGGATTTTTATGTCAGTAATAATACCTTCACTCCATCCTCTTTTATGATTCATGTCTTCATAGCCGCCCATACCTACCTCGCCGGCAATGATTATATCTTTTAAGTTGAATAAAAACTCACTGGTGTATATGTTCCACTGGGCATCAATTTTTCCATTGGAGTTGATGCTATCTACTCTATGGAAGGCATTGAAGGTATTAAGGCTTATTCTGTTGCCATTTTTTAAATCCTTACTAATTCTTGCACCAAGATTTCTGGAAGGCAAGGTATAATCTCTGAACTGGCTTACTGTAAGGATGCCTGCCGTCGCAGTATTGGGTGTTTGACCATAGAACAGATGAAGGGTTGTATTAAATGGCATATTTGTTCCGGTTAACATAAAGCCTTTAAAAGGTCTTGTTCCGAAACGAATATCCTGACTTATGGCTCCTGTATAATAATATGCCGCATACCTATCCTTTATATTACCTACCGGGTCCCATGGTCTTCTTTCAAACAGAGAATATCTGTGGAATCCTACGTTGTCACCAAAAGTAAAAGGGGATAAGCTGGTCCATTCAATACCACCGGCTACCAGAAAGAAGTTACCTAATTTTGTGTTTGCAGAACCCCTTAATACAGTTGAAAAGAATGGATTAACAGTAGGTTCTGTTTGTCCCGGGCCATGGTACATCAGAAATGGATTCATTAGCATGACCTCCGCGCCAAATGTTGTGGCAGGAGTAGGCTGTCCTCCAACATACAGAAACAACATCGGATCAAGGTATACATCTCCGACACGCATAATCTTTTCAGTTCCAAGATTTCCGTAAGGCGTATGCATTTTTCTGCTCCAGAAGTAACCTCTGTAATATCCTCCCATATTGAGGCCACTTAAAAATTTGTTGAACAAATTCTCAGGTTCGGGATTACCATTACCTGGTGGTAGCTGTGAGGCAGCTAGCTGCCTTAAGTAGCTTGGCTTGCGCATCAGCAGGTTGTCGTCTGTACCTAAAGAATCCGGAGTGGAAAAAACAGGCAAGGCAAATCCGCAGGCCAGCATTGAAACAAGTAATTTTTTGATCATCAATTTTCCTTTAATTAAGGTGTTCTTTGTTTAGGTTGGGAATTTGGGTATTGTACGTTCCCGACACGCTTAAATGTTATAAAAAACTTATACAAAACAATACGTTTGTTTAAAAATTATCCACTTTTTTATACATGGCATGGCGGTGAAAGCGGTATGTTTAGCGCTTAAATGGCAATGAAAAAAAAGGCCTAAAATCGCAATTGATAAACCTTTTATTGAAAAAATATTTTAAATCGCAATGATTTGAGAGGAGGTTTTAAAGTCAAATAATGTCCATGGGATATTTGAGGTTAGATGTTGGATATTAGATTGATGGAGTCGTTTGTTCTACGTGGGAGGGCTGTTAAATTGCATCCATGGGCATCATGAGAAAAGCTCTCCAAGATTTATCTGTCTGAAGCCTAATACTAATCGATTTAAACACCTAAATTATTAATTCTAAAAATCTAAAAGCTAAACTTTAACTTCAACTTTAAACTTTCATCTTTAAAGTTTAAACTCTAAACTTCTAAAATAGAAAAAGCCCGGCACGCCGGGCTTTTCTATTAACTAACTATTATGAATAAAACTAAACTTATTGCTTACTTATAACGACTTTCTCTGAAATACTCTTACATAATCAACCCACATATATTTAGGAAAGGTTGTTGACTCATCAGGAGGTCCTGGCCAGTTTCCTCCGATAGCCAGGTTAAGAATCATATGAAATCTCTGATCAAAAGGCCATGGATGTGGATCAAGGTCCGCAGGAGTTTTTTTGGAAAATAAAACATCATCAAGGTACCATCTGATTTCATTTTCATCCCACTCGACAGAGTAAACATGGAATTCATCAGCAAGAGTACCATTTACTTTTACATTGCCTCCTGTATGTTTATTGTTAGGCCATGGTGGACCATAATGCAATGTACCATAACAAGTAGCAGGTTCATGTCCCACCGACTCCATAATATCTATCTCTCCACTTTGAGGCCAGCCACCATATACCCAATCGGTTGGAAGCATCCAGATAGCAGGCCATATACCTTGCTGAACAGGTGTTTTGGCTCTTATGTCAAACCTTCCGTATTTCCAGTCACCTTTGAACTTGGAGTTTAACCTGGCAGAGGTGAATAATTTTCCTTTGTAATTTTGTTGAATTCCTTTGATGACAAGAAACCCATCCTTGATGTAGCTGTTGGCCTTAGATGCTGTGTAGTATTGCAATTCATTGTTACCTCCTCCGTCACCATTTACTTCATGATTCCATTTTGTGGTATCAATATGCGGACCGGAAAATTCATCTTGCCAAACAAGATCCCAACCGTCTCTTTGTAATGTAGATTTGAATCCTGCATCGGCGGTGGTTACATCATCGATTTCAATCATGTCATCAGCAGATTTATACAAATCATCCTGCTTAACGAGGGTTACCGAAGAGCAGTTACTCAGCATACTTGCTGCACCTGCAATGGTGAGTGATAGTAGGAGCTTTCTTAAAATGGGTTTATTCATATTATTTGTAAGAAAATTATTTCGGTTGTTTCTTTATGTATCTGATTTCATCAAGATAAAATGTGCCTTCTGTTAATACCATATATAAAACGGTATTTACTCTTTTTTTATCTACACCCTTTAAATTGATTGTATATTTTCTCCATTTAGGTCCTACCTCTATGAAGCTATCATATTTTTTCTCTTCAAAAACACCCCCGGCTCCCATTCCGATTTCAGAAATCAGATACGTTTCTTTGTCTGTTCTTGCAAAAAATTCAAGTCGATCATATTCGCTCAGATCAGGCAGATTTGTAGCAGGTGTAATGGATTCATTCCATGCAGAGGCGTACTGAATGTGTATTCCTCTCCAGGTTTCAACTCCTTTTGCCACGGTTACTTTAATGCATTTTGGTCCTATGTAGCAGTTTTCCCTCCAGTTGTCATCTATTGTAAGACTCTTTCCATTTTTCTCACCCATCATACCGCTAGGTACCCCATTGTCAAATTTATCGGAATAAACATAAAATGAATTAGGGTCAAGAGCTTCAGATCTTGATCCGTACACTATGTCAGTAGTTTCTTTTTTAAATTCAGGTCCGGCATAATATATTTCATCAAAAAATACATTGCCTGCACCTTCGAAGACTATTAAAAATAATCCGTTTACCCTTGATCTGTCTTCACCTCCGGGTAGCTCAAAAACAAATCTTTTCCATTCTGTTGTCAATGGTATTTTACCTTCATCTTTGTTCCCTTCTTTGCCTTCACCCATCCCAAGTTTTGCAATAGTATAATTTTTATCAGATCTCGCATGAAATACAAGATATCTGTAAGGAGTTAAATTGGCCAGTTCTTTATCTGCCGGCACTCCTTCTTTCCATGTTCCGCCTTCCTGGATGAAAACACCACACCATGCTTCGGCTCCTGTCGCTGAAACATTAAGACAAAATTTTCCTTTCAAAGGATTTTCTGTTGAATTGGGATTTATGTCAAGACTGCTTCCTCCAGCGGCTCCCATTCTTCCGGATGGTGCTCCTCTATCTATCTGATCAGAATAAATGTAAAGATTATCCTGGGCAAGTAGGGGAGATGAAAAAAACAAGGCAGAAAAAATGATGGATTTTATTTTATTTAGAATCATAAAATATTAGTGGTGTTTCTTGTTAATCAAAGTCAGCAATTAGATATTGCTGACTTTGAATTAGGTTATTATTATTAGTTTATTTAACCATCAAAAGTTGAGCTTTAGCAGCTTCACCGTTGATGAAATAATTTACAGAATACATTCCTTTATTTAATGCAGATACATCAAAGCTTGATGTGTTATTTCCTGCTGTCATATTTCCTTCAAATACAACGGCTGCTTCTTTTCCTGCAAGGTCAGTAATAATTACTTTTACTGTTGATACTTCTTTAAGGTTAAGATCAAAAGAAGCTGAACCTGTAGCAGGATTAGGATAAAGGTTGGAAGAAGCTATGTAAGATGCTGCTTTATTAGTTGAAAGAACCGGAGCGCTTCCGATTGATAAATTTCTTGCGAAAAGTTCACCTGTAAGAGGAGTTGAACCAGAGTAGATAAATGAAAGTTGGAAAATTTCATCAATCAATGCAGCATCAACACCAGAAGTTGAAAAATCTACTGTATATGCATGCCACTGATTGTCACCTAAAATATTCAATTTTGGAACATTTGATGTAATAATAGGAGGCCAGTAATCTTTAGTAAAAAAGTTAACATCAACCTGAAATGCCATGTCCGATTTAAAATACACAGTTAATTTTCTGTGGTCAGGATTTGATAAATCGAACACCTTAGTATTGTCAGCTAAATTAAAACTAAAGGAAGGATTTGCTGCACCGCAAGTTCCGAAGTTTTGATATCCGGGTTGTACCTGAGAGAAAACATATTTAATTTGGTTGGTGCCAGCTTCTCCATCTGCTGGTCCTTGGTATGAATGTTCTCCCTTTCCTCCTAAATATGCAGGGGAGAATTGTGTACACTGATCGTCTGAGTTTAATGGAGTATAACTTCCCCAACTTCCATTTGAATGAGCTGCAATATTTCCCGTCCAGTTTAAACCTGTAGGTGTTCCGGTAGCAGGGTGATACGTTACTTGTGCAGACAATTGGGCTGCAAAAATGACTGCTGAAATAGATAGTAATAATTTTTTCATTTGATTAACTAATTAATGGTTTTAAAATAATTGCTTGTGGTTTGTATATGGTCTAATATTAATACCCCAATTTTTAAAAGCAAGAATTTTAAAACAAATCAACAATATAAGTGATTGATTTTTAATTGTTTAAGCGGTTGGTTATGCGTTTAAAAAGCACTATTAACAGCTTGATTTTTTTGTTCTTACAGCATATACGTGTTATTTATGCCTATGCTGTTTGCGCTTAAAAAGCAATCAAAGGTAAATACGGGATTTTTTGAAATTGGATGGTTAAATTGGAAAAATATGCCCTTATTCGTTTTTGGGATCCAGTACCAGCAATGCCCAGCCATCAGCATCATTTGTTGCTTCAACCGGGTTTTTCTTACGTTCTTTCATGGCTTCAATTACCTTTTTGCTAAAGGTCCAACAGGTGCTTTGCCTTAGCTGAAGTATTTGTGAAAGCTCCAGGGAGGTGATTTTACCTTTATTTGCATAAACAAGGAAAAGCATATAAAAAGCCTTGGTAATTGGAAACTTCAGGCGATGGAATATAGTGAACGCAGTCGCAGATTCATCGTAACGGCATTTAGTACAACGTCTTGAGAAAATGTCCTTACCCTGACACCATTTGCTATTGTTACATTTCTTGCATTTGTAGCCATTGTCCCATTTCAACTCCTCCAAATACCGCAGGCAGCTGTTTTTGTCAGGAAAGATTTTACTGAATTCATTAAAATCCACATCCTTCATCAAGACCCTGGCTTTAACCAATTCTTTTACATTGGATTGAAGCTTTCTATTGTCTGCATCCAGCAACAAATTCATTCTGGTGATTTCTTCTGCTTGCTGTTTCAGTTTTTCATTCATTTGCTGCAGTTCTTCATTCATTGAATGAATTTCCTTGGTTCTTTCTGCAACTTTTATTTCTAACTCTCTATTAACCTTGTCTTTAAGCTTTTCATTTACCTGAAGCTGCTCTATAATTTTCTTATGAGCTTCTTCTTTTTCATTTTTAATAATCTTAATCCGGTCAGCGAGTGCGAAAGAAAGGATTACAATTTCAAATACTAACCCAATATTGAATGAATACACAGTAAATAAGTCATCCCAGTGAATTAATCCACTCATTCTGAATATTAAAAAGATAATACTGATAAACATGAAGGAATAACCTAATACATAATAACGTGCTTGTCTGTATCCTTTTCTCAGGCACTGAATGGATGCAAGGTAAATAATAGCAAATGGTACCAGATATATCGGAAGATCCCAATTTACCTTGAAGAAGGACTTATCAAGCAGGAAGAATATAGTATAGCCTATAATTACATAATTCAAAATCTGGTTGATTTTGGGAAGGTTAGATCTTAATTCAAGGAAGGCTTTACTATAAATTGTAAACGGTATCATTAAAATAAGAGGTGAGAAAATGGAGATAAACCTGTTGAATTCGGGGAATTCCGGCCAAAGGTATTGAAAGCCAAGTCCATCTTCAGCAAGAGAGATGATCGCACAGCATATAACATAAATAACATAAAGCAGATATAATCTTTCTTTCATGGAGAAGTAAACCAGAAGATTATAAATAGCCATAATCCCTAAGATTCCATAAAACATGCCTAGCAGATAATACTCGTTGAGAGAATAAAAAGCAAAATAGTTTGTAGACCTTATTTTAAGCAGAAAAGGATTGTGGATTCTTGAAGAGACGCGTATATAAAATGTCCTTAAGTTGGTATCTACAGGAATATTAAAGATGAAATTTTTATGAGGATAATCTCTGAAACGGAAAGGTGAGGCATAACCAGCCTGTTGCATCTTGAATTTCCCTGAATTAAGGTCTTTTACATATAATTCAAATTTATCTATATGCGGGTCCATGTTTTCAAGAACCCAAGGTTTGTCCATCATAGAATCAGCTTTTATTGAAAACCTGATCCAGTAAGCGGACTCTGTATTTTTGATATATGCAAAGGATGAGCTGCTGCTGTGAGGAATAAACCTATCATGATTCTCAGCAGAGGAAACTTCATAGATAGAAAGGTTACGACCGGGGTCTTCTAAAATTTGTAAATAACCACCCAAAAGAAAATTGTCATCCTTATCTGCTCTGATTGTGAGGGTGTCACCTGCATAAACGGAAATGACGGATAAAAGAAAATAAATTAATAGTGGTAATTTTTGTTTCATTTTAAATGGACCAATCAGCTAAGAGCAGGAACAACTTTATCTAATCTAACGGTGTAGTTTATAAATATTTTACAAGATTTTCCGGCTGAAATTAAATTTTCTTCTTTGATAATGCAAATCACCAGACTGGTTCATGCCCATCAATTCAGTTAGTACGGAGGTTTCGCTAAGTTGTTTTCTGTCCTTTATTCATTTGAAAATTCATTCACAAATTTTTGAGTTGAATCTCAAAGAAAATAGATACTTTCTAATTATTCCATATCCCCCTGCTTGGGTTAAATAAACCAACTATCAAATTCTGCGTTATACATTTTGTAACCATCCTCTAAAAAATATGAAAATTGTTAGAATAGTGAATGGATTTCCCCATATTTCATGGATTTGTACAATTATTTTTGCTTTGCTTGTTTTTAAATATAATAATTCTGAGGCTACTAACTATTATTTGAGTGATGCTGGAGATGATAATAATTCCGGAACATCCTCTTCCCATGCATGGAAGAGTATTGACAAATTAAATGCTATGATGGCCACAGTCAAACCCGGTGATACAATTTATTTTAGAACAGGCGATACTTTTATAGGACAAATAAATCTTACAGTTTCCGGTTCATCAGGTAAAGCAATTGTTTTTAATTCATATGGGTCAGGAGAAAATGCAAGTATAAGCGCATGTTTACCTATTGGTGTATGGACAAATTTTGGAAAAAACATTTGGCGTGTACCTGTTCCTACAAAGGTCAGCCAGGTTTTTGAAAATAACAGACGCTTGCCTGTCGGTCGCTTTCCTAACACCGGCTATTTGCGGACAGATAATGAAGGAACAAGAACATCCTTTTTCGATGCTGCACTTAAAAAGTCCAGGATAAATTTTGCCGGTTCAAATGTAGTTCTACAGAATACGGACTATCACTGGGAGTCAAAATTAGTTGCTACATATAGTTCAGGGAATTTTACACTTGCCTCATCAGTAAATTCAAATATTTCAAAAGATCAGGGCTATTATCTGATTAATAAATTAGATTTTCTGGATGTGAAGGATGAATGGTATTATGACGAAACTTCGGGTTACCTTTATCTTTTTTCTACAGTTAATCCTACCGGAAGAAATATAAGCGCATCGGTATATGATTATGGAATAAAGGGGAGTTGGAACAGAAACAATATTCATGTTTTAAATTTGAATTTCGCAGGACAATCACTAGATGGACTTTGGTTAAGAGGTGCAGGTTGTAATAATAATATTATTAATAACTGTACATATGATAGTCAGAGGAGATATGCAGTATCATTAATGGGTGAAAATATCATTGTAAGAAATAATATTTTCAGAGAAACAGGTGGAATAGCAACTGAAGTTACAGGGGCAAATAATATTGTAATTGAAAACAATCAATATAAAAGAATAGGGCTGAATACCTCTGTCATTACCGGGAGTGTAGGAGAATTGCAAGCCATAAGAGTATGGGATTCTTTCAATTCCAAACTTAGAAATAATTTGATAGATAGCATCGGATATAATGGAATTACATGTAACTCAGGTAATGGTATCATTTCGAATAACATTGTTACAAATACTCTATTAATTGCCTCTGATGGTGGAGGGATATACTGCTGGAGTAATAAGTCTAATAACATGAATTTCGAAAATAATATAGTTGATAATGTATTTGGCAATGTGGAGGCCAGACCAGCAGGAACATCTGTATTTAAATCAGGGATCTATCTTGATAATGGGGTTTACAATTGTGTTGTAAAAAACAATACTGTAATGTCAGCCGGATTAAGATCTAATGCAGGTACATCTGCAAATTCATTTATAGGAAATGTAGTTTATAAGTCAGATTACGGATTGAATTTTTCTGAATGGTATGCAGGACCTTCTGTTTTAAATATGATTTGTAAAGGTAATATCTTTTATACTAATGTTGCAGGAGGAATTCCGTTATTGATTGAGTCGGAAGATAATCATTACGATGTGTTTTCTGCCAGTGACAGCAATTATTACTGCAATCCATATTCAGAAAATGTTGTGCAGTATAAATGGCATACTAAGAAAACTTTTAGTTTGTCAAACTGGCAACAGGAAACAGGACTGGATGCACATTCAAAAAAGAGTACATTTCAATGGGAATATCCAACTGATAAATCTTTTATTATCGTGAATAAAACAAACCAGCCCCTCAATTATACCCTGGGAAATGGGGTATTTGATTTAGATAATAACCCAAAATCAGAGGTTGTAATACCACCATTTTCTTCACAGATATTTGTAAGAGATAATTTCGGAAACCAAAGGTTTTATTCACATTTAGAAAATAATTACGAAGTGAAATTATATCCTAATCCTGCAAATAATTATGTGCATATTGAATCGGAAAAAGAGATTAGTGAAATAATATTAACGGATGCTTCCGGATTAATACTTTTTAAAAGTTCAAATCAAAACATGAATTTGCTTGATGTATCAGGATTGGCGAATGGAGTATATTATATAAGTATTATTGCAGGAGATAAGACTACACAACAAAAAATATTTAAATATTAAAAATTAGAGTTTTGCAAGATCAGATTTAAGACTATTTGCAAGGGATTTTATTCGTTTTTCCAGGTCAGCCATTAAATCGCTGGCCTTTTCTTTTCCTACCAGCGATTCCAGCGTTTCTATATTACTGAATCTTTTAGTCGGAAGGTATTGTCCGTTTTCATTTTTTTCAAAAACCTGAAACACAAAATCATGGAAGATATAAATATAGGAATTGTCAATCAGTTCTATTTTAAGTTTGTATTGAATTGCACCAGGGATATCTCTTGATACTAATCCTTTATTGATAATTAAATAATATCCTTCAGCGATTGCAAATTTTTCCGCTTTGTTTATTAGGATGGATTTTTCCGTTTCTTTAAAGTTCTGCCTTAGCCAGGCCTCCAGGGAATTAAAAAAGGATTCGGTGTTAGCCGTGGGATTGTTTCTGATACATTCAGTTGCAATGTATCGGCCATCCTTTAGTTTTAGAGCAGACTGTGAAAAGCCAAGGGAGGTTATAAACAGCAAACCAGTTAAAAGTAAAAGTCTCATAAACAAAAATAATCATTTAGATTTAAGAACAGCGATCAGAAATTGCTAAAATATTCTAAATTATTTTGAAGCTTTTTTTGCATTGTAAATTTATTAGATATACCTTTGCAGCACCTTTTTAAAAGGAGGTCTGGTAGTTCAGCTGGTTAGAATACATGCCTGTCACGCATGGGGTCGCGGGTTCGAGTCCCGTCCAGACCGCTCTCAAAGAAATAAATCCCTTGTAGATCATAGATTTGCAAGGGATTGCTTTTTAATGATGTTTTTTTGATCATTAAAATTCTGCATTTTAACCAATCGGTTAATTCTCCGTATTCAAAAATAAATTATCTCTTTTCGGTCAACAATCCTTGAAAAATATCCATTTCATCTTATTAGCTGTACTAACCTTTTTGGCATCTTTTATTTATTGTCATGCACAGGAGGTGTTAGTTATTGATCATCCGGAAAAGGAATTTTTCCTTTCGGATAAAAATTTCAAGATTATTAAAGATAGAAGTGATGCATTATCAATAATTGAAATTTCTCATGATAGCTTAAAGGGTGCTTTTGATAAAAGCAAGCTCAATCCTAAGAGTTCGAACGAACCTTCTGTTTACTGGTACAGGTTCTCTGTCGAGAATAGATTAGGAAATTCTTATCAGTTGAGTTTTGAATTGTTAAATACAAGGGTAGATCGGTTTGAATTCTATATACCAGATACTTCAGGGAAATTTTTAGAATTTAAAGGAGGAGACAAATTTCCTTTTTCCTCCAAAAGTATTAAGCATAAAAATTTTCTTTTTCTACTTCCAAAAACTGATTCAGGAACTGTTACTACTTACTTTTTAAAAGTAAAGCTGGATAACCATTTGGTGAACAAAGAAAGAGCTGTTGTGCGGACTCACCAAAAATTCATTGCATACGCTTTGAGCGAATATTATTTCCTTGGAATATTCTATGGAGTTATTCTAATTATGCTTGTATATAATGTTATTCTGTTTTTCACAATTAAATCCTCTTCCTATTTTTATTACACTTTATATATTATTAGCATAGGTTTATATTCATTGTCCTGGAATGGTTTAGGGTTTCAGTATTTCTGGCCAGATTATCCTATTATAAATGACTACGCACTTCCTACAGCCTCTTTTTTGATTGTAGTTCTTGCATCTTTGTACGCAAGAAGTTTTTTGTTTACTTCTGTAAGAGCTAAGCTAATTGACCGAATTATCATAGCTGCGGTAATTTTAAGATCTGCTTTATTTATTCTGGGGATCTTCTTCTTTAAAGATATCTTACTTTTTTACCAGCTTGATATACTTCCCTTATTAGTTGGTTTTATAGCAGGAGTAATCGCATTATATAGAAAATTTCTACCTGCTCGTTTTTACATTGCCGGCTATAGCTTCCTTTTTCTTGGTTTTCTGATCCTAAGTCTTGTTCATAATGGTATAATCAAGCCAAACATTTTTACTGTCTACAGCCTCGAAATGGGAGTTGTGATAGAATTAATATTTTTTTCTATAGCGCTGGCGGAAAAGTATAAAACCTTGAGGAGCTCAAGAGAAAAGGCATTAAGGATGGCTGTTGAACAACTTAAAGAAAATGAAAAACTAAAGGACAAGGTTAATGCTGAACTGGAAGCTAAAGTACAGGAAAGAACTATTGAATTACAGCAAGCAAATGAAAAACTAAAGGTTCAGGCCGAAGAAATTAATAAAATGAACCTGTTGCTGGATAGTGACAACAGGAAACTTCAGCAAAATGTCAATGAGCTCACTTCCGCCCGTGTATTCATAAAAAATGTGGACATCGAGGAGTTTAACAAACTATATGCAACAGATGATTCATGTTATAAATATTTATCCTTATTGAAATGGGATGAAGGATACAAATGCAGGAAATGTGAAGGTGCAAAATTTTCATGGGGAAAAACTCCTTATGGAAGGCGCTGCACCAAATGTGGTTATGAGGAAAGCGTAACTGCCCACACAATATTTCATAATATGAAAATTCCTGTATTAAAGGCATTTCAGATTGTATTTTTGGTATATTCCAGTAACGAAAAAGTTTCATCCACCGAACTCTCTAAGCTCCTTTCCATCCGGCAAAAAACATGTTGGGAATATAAAAAACTTATTTCGTTAAGGATTTTGGAGAAGAAAAAACTGCTTAAAACAGATAAACTAGGGGGCTGGGATAAATTGATTCCTGATTGATTTGGGCATATAAATCCCGATTAATTTTTCCTTAAATTTTTGATACAAAACCGCCTATTAAATTTTTGAAAATCCTCAAATTCTAACAGAATCCGCAATTTGTATGAGGTAAAACCGCCTAAATCCATCCCGATTTCTTCAAAAAGTTGACTTATTTTTACATATTTTTATACTTTTTTTATCTGTTTTTAAACCCTTCCCGTAAAACATCCTAAAATGACCAAACTCCCGCAATTTTAATAATTAATAAAAAAATGAATAGACTTCAGCCGAAACTTATAAAATTTAATCTAAGGAATCTGTCGTTCCTGGTGAAGATATTTGCCCTTTTTTTGCTTCTGTTTCTTTCATTTGTTATCAGAAGTAATGCACAGGTTGACATCACTGCTCCTGCAGCGAATGTTTATCCTTGTTCAACCTATCCTACTGCATATACTAATTTAGGTAATATAGTAATCACCGAAACCAGTAACACAGCATTTGGAAATGGGTCACCTCAGGCAAACGTTACCTTTAGATTATATCTATCTAATCCTAATTTCCAGTTTCAACCTGGTGTGGGAACGGTTACCAGGACTTCAGCTGGTGGAAATGTTACACTTCATGCTACAACTCCCATAACTGTAACAGCTACTACCATTACAATAATGTTTTCTAACTGTGCAGGTGGTGGTTGTGGTGGAGCAATAGATCAATTAACCATTAGTGGTATTCGGGTAAGATCATCTGCTGCAGGAACATCAGAAATTTGGAGAGGTGGAGGTGATGCCTCTTTACCAGCGTCTGATCCGGGAACCTGGGGAGGAAATGCCATTGTAAATGGAGCAGCTGTAGGAGGTCTACCTTTTGGTAGTATTACGGCAGGGCCTTTTCCTTCTGCAAATGCAGGAATAGATCAAATGGTTTGTTCTAGTACTGCTTCTATGGCTGCTTCTCCTAATTTTGATCCTAATGTGACCGGTACATGGACATTAGTTTCCGGTGGTGGTACCATTTCTTCTCCAAACAGCAATACCTCTAATATTACTGGTATGCCTTTAGGTGATAACGTTTTTAGATGGACATTATCTAATGGTACTTGTACTTCATCATCGATTGTTACTATTACTTCAATGGCTTCCGGTATGGGTTGCACTGTAGCTTCTAACTCATTTTCTGCAGTGACTGCTATCAGCCCTGCATATTCTTCTCAACATATTACTTGTCCTCCACCATCAGCCCCGGCTGACATAACAACATTTACATTGGCTAATCCGGGGCCTTTTAATGTAGGAGACAAAGTTTTGGTAATACAAATGACGGGTGCCGTAGCAAACACTGCCGCAGCAGCGATTGAAACCGGCGGAGCTAATGACAATGTTTTTGGCCAGGTAACAGATTATAATGGTGCAGGTAATTATGAATATGCAATTATAGCATCCAAGGTAGGTAGTAATGTTACCTTTTCACAAAATCTTTTGAACAGATACAATGTGGCAGGGAATGTGCAATTAGTAACAGTACCTCAATTTGCAAACTATACTCTAAGTGCTACATTACAAGGTACACCCTGGAATGGAACTACGGGTGGAGTATTTGTAATGGAGGTTTTGGGTACACTCACTATAAATGGAGGTACAATTAGTATGGACAGCAGAGGCTTCCGCGGAGGAGGAAACGTAGCAGTGCCGGGAACTCCATTAAGTGGAGCTGCCTTAAATTGTCAAGTTTGGGAAGACGCGAGTACAAATCCCAAATGTGGTATGGGTAGGTATTCTGCTGCAACTTGTACACGTTCAACTGCTCTTCGGGGAGAAGGTATAGCTTTGAGTTCTTCTCATCTTTATGGACGTGGAGCACTAGCTAATGGTGGTGGATCCGGTGGTGGATGGAATTCAGGCGGCGGAGGGGGATCCAATATTTGCACCGGAGGAAGAGGTGGCTATGAGTATTCTTCATGTTATAATACGGGTACAGCTCCTTATTTTGTAGGCTATGATCCCATATATAATACTGGTATAGGTAGTGTTGCTTCTGGTCAAGTTGCCCGAATGCATGGAATAGGTGGCTATGCCCTATCTGCAACTCCAAACAGAATCTTTATGGGAGGTGGTGGAGGGGCCGGAAATGGTGATGGTAGTGCTGCAACTCCCGGAGGAAATGGTGGTGGTATTATCCTAATTACAGCTCAAACTATTGCGGGAACAGGTGGTACAATTACCGCAAACGGTCAGGATGGATATAGAAATAACCTGGCCCCATATAGTTCTACTGTGGATGCTACAGGCGGCGGTGGAGCAGGAGGAAGTATTATATTGGATGTTGGCACCTATTCAATTACTTCATTAACCGTTACTGCTAACGGAGGAAAGGGTGGAGATAACTATCAGGATGCTACCTGCCATGGAAATGGTGGTGGAGGTTCAGGGGGATTCATCAGATCAAAGGGACTGTCCCCAAATGTAAGTATAGCAGCCGCAGGAGGAGATGAATCAAGAGTTGCTCCTGATAAAACAACCGGTAATTGCCGTAATACACCTTATGGTGCAACTGCCGGTACTACTTGTACAGGTTCAGCTCAGGTAGCAGCAGTTGTGGTCCCGGAAAAAGGATGTTGTTCTCCTGCAAATCTTGGTCCTGATCAGACAATTTGCGGAGCTGCCTTTATTTCTCTTGCAAACGGTACAGCTTCTAATACCAATAAAGTATTCAGATGGTATAGAAACGGTGTTCTGATTCCAGGGGCAACAGGTGCTACATATAATGCAACTACATCAGGTGTATATAGCGTGCAGGTGGACTCAACAAATGCTGCAGGAACATTCACCTTCTGTACGGTGACTGATGCAGTAATTATTACCAATTCATTTCCAACACCATTTCTTGGTCCTAATCAAACCCTGTGTTCTCCATCTTATCTGAACCTTGTTCCTACTAACTTGGCTTCCTTCCCATCTGGCACAACATGGTCCTGGATAAAGGATGGTGCTGCAGTTCCGGGTGCAAATACGGCATACCTTAACAATGCTACTGCAGGTACTTATACTGTTACAGCATCTACCGGTGTGTCAGGTTGCGGACCTACATCAGCAACAATAACATTGACTTCCGGAACACCGAATGTTACCGGTGCATGCATTCCTTCTTCAGGACCGGTGACTGTTTCAGCTTCCGGTGGAAATGGTGGGCCTTATCAGTGGTTTACAGCCCAAACTGATGGTAGTTTGTTACACACAGGATCATCATATTCAACCTCTATTTCTACTACCACCACTTTTTGGGTGCAGGATAATGCAACCACCAATGCTGTATGGGGGGCACTTGAATCACAGGCGACAGGATCTCCTATTAATTCAGGAGGCGCCGGTGCAGGAAATTATGCCCAGGTTTTTACTGTTCTGCAAACTGTTACTTTGAATGCCGTTAAAATCAATATGTCATCAGCCGGTGCCAGTGCCACTTTAACAGTTAATGTAAGAAATAGCGGAGGAACAATTGTAGGAACAAGAACTATTACTCAGACTACAGTCGCCAATGGTTTTTACAGAGTTGCATTCAGTCCTGCAATTGTCCTTGCACCCGGTACTTATACAATAGATCCTGTAGGTACTTCTGTTGCACCCGGTTCAAGAAATCTCTCCGCAATTACCGGAATCAGTTCTTATCCGGTATTTGGATCCGATATTGCTTTAGGGAATATGGTCAGATTCGACAGAACAAATCATCCTACTGCAGGAAGTCAAACTACAACCTGGGGGGCTTTTTATGAATATGAATTTTCATATACTAAACAGTGCGACAGGGTACCTGTGGTAGCTGAAGTAAACGGACCTTCATGTCCTTTGCCGGTTACAATATTCCATTTCTCCGCTGAGAAAAGGCATACTGAAGTATTATTAGAATGGGCTACCAGCAGAGAAATAAATAATCATCATTTTCTGGTGCAAAAATCAGTTAATGGAAAGGATTTTGAAACCATCGGAAAAGTAAACGGAAAAGGTACTTCCAATACAGTAAACAGATACTTTTTTACTGACGAAGAATTATCTGATGGAATGATTTATTATAGACTCGCTCAGGTAGATTTTGATGGAACCAGTACTTTGAGCAATGTAGTGGTTTTGAATAACGAGAGAAAAGCCAGAATTACTTTATTCCCAAATCCATTTGAGAATTCTACCAATGTATCCATAAGCAGTGCTGCAGAAAGTAAGGTAACGATCAGGGTATATGATTTGACCGGCAAAGTTTTGGAAAGTGTTCAAGGTGATTTTATTAATAAGACAGTTTCTGTAGGTCAATCTTTAATTTCAGGAACATATATTGTGGAAGTTCATACAGAATATGAAATCAAAACCTTCCGAATAATAAAATCTAATGATTGATAAAATCATTATTAATAGGGCAATAAAAAAGGTGTTCGAAAGAACACCTTTTTTTATTTAAACTTTAATTCTTATTTTCTACAAACCCCTCCTTCGTCGGGATGACATCTCGTCGATGCTTACCACCCTCTCATTCAACATTCAGCATTTAACATTCAACATTCTAATCACCCTACCTTTACCGCTTTTCTGTCTATAGCCTTTATTGTAGCTTTCACGATATCGTTTGCAGTAAGACCGTATTTCTCCATAAGCTGAGCAGGTGTACCTGATTCGCCGAAGGAATCGTTCACTGCCACATATTCTAATGGAGCAGGGTAGGAGCGTGTCAAGAGCTGAGCAATGCTATCTCCAAGGCCGCCGTTCATCTGATGTTCTTCTGCTGATACAGCACATTTGGTTTTCTTTACTGAATTAAGAATAGCCAGTTCATCCAGAGGTTTAATTGTATGTATATTAATTATCTCAGCATTAATTCCTTTTTGCTCCAGCATTTCACCTGCTTTAATTGCTTCCCAAACCAGGTGACCTGTAGCAAAAATAGATACATCTGTCCCTTCATTTAACATTACAGCTTTGCCTATTTCAAACTTCTGATCTTTTGGTGTGAAGTTTGGTACTGCTGGCCTACCAAATCTCAGGTAAACCGGTCCGTAATGATCGGCAATGGCAATGGTCGCAGCTTTAGTCTGATTGAAATCACAAGGATTAATTACTACCATGTGCGGTAGCATTTTCATCATGCCTATGTCTTCCAGAATCTGGTGTGTCGCGCCATCTTCCCCAAGGGTTAAGCCCGCATGAGAAGCACATATTTTTACATTCTTATGTGAATATGCTATTGATTGTCTTATCTGGTCATATACTCTCCCTGTGGAGAAGTTTGCAAAAGTACCTGTATATGGGATTTTCCCTCCAATGGTTAAACCTGCAGCTATACCCATCATATTAGCTTCTGCAATACCAACCTGAATGAATCTGTCAGGAAATTCTTTAATAAAATCACCCATTTTCAAGGAGCCGATAAGGTCGGCACAAAGGGCTATTACATTCGGATTTTTCTTTCCTACTTCCAGTAATCCTACTCCAAATCCGGATCTGGTGTCAATTTTTTCTTCGAAGGTGTACTTTTTCATAAAGCGTAAAGCTTAAAGCATAATGCTATAAGGATATTTAAATTGAATTTATACGCAATTACGTTAAAAGTAAGGAAAGGTCAAAGTGATGAATTGAAGTTTAAATTCAAACTTTAAGCTTTAAGCTTTTGGCTTAAAGCTTATCTTATAAATTGATTAATAATACTTTCATACAGTTCCTGTTTGCCGCTGATCTGCTGTGGTTCTCCAAAGTGGTTGGCAATATTTCTCAAATCCTCGAAGCTTAATTCACCATTTTCAAATTTTTTCCCATCTCCGTGATCATAGGAGTTGTACCTGTTTTTTCTTAATTGTCTGTAGGAAGATTTGGTCAGAATTTCATTAGCAATGATTAGGGCTCTTGCAAAAGCGTCCATACCTGCGATATGTGCTATAAAAATATCTTCCGGATCGGTAGAGTTTCTTCTGGTTTTTGCATCAAAATTGATTCCTCCTGATTTTAGTCCACCACTTTCCAGAATAACGAGCATAGCCTCAGTAAGCTCATTAAGGTTCATAGGAAACTGGTCAGTATCCCATCCGTTTTGATAATCGCCTCTGTTGGCATCAATACTTCCCAGCATGTCATTATCTGCAGCTACCTGCAATTCATGCTGGAAGGTATGCAGCGCCAGAGTAGCATGGTTTACCTCAATATTTAGTTTGAAGTCATCCAGTAAATCATACTTTCTTAAAAAACCTAATACAGTCGCACAATCAAAATCATATTGATGTTTCGATGGTTCCATAGGTTTAGGCTCAATGAGGAAGGTACCTTTAAACCCGATTTTTCTACCATAGTCACGAGCCATAGAAAGAAAACGAGCCATATGCTCAAGTTCTCTCTTCATGTTTGTGTTCAATAGGGACATGTAACCTTCCCGACCTCCCCAGAATACATAATTTTCACCTCCCAGCTTTACCGTAGCTTCCAATGCAGATTTTACCTGAGCTGCTCCATGACATAAAACCAGGAAATCCGGATTTGTAGAAGCCCCATTCATGTATCTTGGATGTGAGAAGAGATTGGCTGTTCCCCAGAGCAGCTTTATTCCTGAGGCAGCTTGTTTTTCTGCTGCATATTCAGCCATTACTTTAACATTGTATTCAGATTCTGAAACAGAATTTCCTTCCGGAGCCATATCAAAATCATGCCAGCAGTAGAAGGGTGCTCCAAGCTTGGAAATAAACTCGAATGCTGCATCCATTTTATCTTTGGCCTGCAGAATAGGATCATTATTTTTTAACCATGGAAAGTTTTTAGTTCCCGCACCGAAAGGATCACCACCTGTTCCGCATAATGTGTGCCAGTAAGCAACTGCAAAACGCATATGCTCTTTCATTGTCTTTCCTGCCACCACCTGGTTTTCGTCGTAATATTTAAAAGCAAGAGGGTTCTGTGAATCTCTTCCTTCAAATGGGATTTTTCCTATCCCCTTAAAGTATTCGTTTTCTCCTATAGTAACTTTGATTTCCATTGTGAAAGTGTTCAGGTGTTAGAGTATTAAGGTGTTAAAGTGTTAGAGTGTTAACGTGCTAAAGGTAGGAACATGAACACATTAACACATTAACACTTGAACACATCTTACCCTTTAGAAAGAGCAATTTCATAAGCTCTCTGATAATGCACAGAAAGATTTCTCCAGTCAAATGCCTCTGAGGAACTTTCAACCATATTTCTCTGTGTAATTCTTTCTCTTCTTCCCAATTTCACAAAGGAATATAGTTGTTCTGTTAATTGATTCGCAGCCTCATCAAAGCTCTTGTGTTTCCTGTTGACTACATATATTCCTTTTTCATCATGTTGAGGGATTGTGGATATAACATAATCTCCAAAACCTGATAAATCACTTGTAACTGCAGGCACTCCTGATGCAATAGCTTCTAATGGAGTATATCCCCATGGTTCGTAATATGAAGGGAATACACCAAGGTGGCATCCTCTTACAAACTGTCCGTATTCCATCCCAAATAAAGGATTGGTAGGAGAGATAAAGTCGGGGTGATAAACCACTTTTACTTTGTCATACCAGTTATTAACAAGGTTAGCCGTTCTTAAGAAGTTTAATATATCATCGTATTGGTCATGTACCAGGTTGTGAGTTACCACAAATGGGAGGTGATTGGATTTCCAGGATTGGAGCGTTCTTCTTAATCTCAATTTCCAATATTCATCAATGAAACCATTCAGATCAGGAAGCTTCAGATCCATATTTGCAGCAGCATGCTGGAAAAGTTTTTCCCCGACTTGCTTATGGATTGCATCGCAATTGTGTCTGATTTCTTCCATTACAGCTCTTGATTGCAGCACTGTAGGATTAATGGAATGATAAGGTTGTTTAGTAATAAAAAACATTACCACTGTGGTATCAATATTATCCTGTCTCATTCTCCAGTTGAGTCTGGCAAGCGCTTCAAGAGTCAGATCAAAACCTTTATTACGATATTCATATCTTCCTGAGGTGAAGAAATATAATGTTTTATCCAGGTCAAAAGAGTAACTATGGAAGAAATGTCCCATAATAAACTGATGGATCTGTTCTTTATACTCTTTATGTAGAACCTGGAATTCGTGAAGTGCGGTAAATCTTTCAATATTTAAACCATTGGGTAAAATTATCTCAGGAGTACGCCCTAATAGGTGTGTACATTCTTTAGCGGTTACTTCACTTACTGTAGAAAACACATGCGCTCCATGTGCGGCAGCACGCTCTATTTTTACGGAGGTTTCTATGTTGAAGTTGATTGCTTCTCTTTCCCAATCGTAAAATGGAAGGTGATCATAGAAATTAGCATCATTCATAGCTAGATAACGGCCCAGCAAAGTAGCATGGGTCGTAAAAACTGTAGTAACGTTAATGTTTTCTCTCCTGATAGCCGGAATTGCCGGGCCTGCCATCCATTCATGGAAGTGAGCAACTATCCTTCTGTTGCCTCTGACCTCTGCTTTGGAAAGTTCTGCAAAATATAATTTTACCAGGTGACCAAATGCTTCCACCTGATTCAGCAGGTCATCATTTTCAGGAGAAGATATACCATGGTGTTCCCATAGTACATATTTTATTTCTCCAAGTTTGTTGTATGCACTGAAAGGGTTTAATAAAACCACTTTTGGTTTACCTGAAACAAGCCAGTTACCATAATGGACTTCATATCCATAATTCCTCAGTTGTCTTGCAGCTATGCAATATGGATCTTCTGAGTTTTCCACCGGTTCGAATTCAGCCGGCATTCTGCTGTGCACATAAGGTCCGATAAGGCAATAATTTTCACCCCAGCTTTCCATGATGCAAGGCACTTTCGATCTTATTACAGTATAAATACCACCTACCTGGTTGCATACTTCCCAGGCCACTTCTACTAGTAAAGTTTCTTCGTTCTTAGAATTTTCCATTATTCCCTGATTTCAGTTTATCTAAAAATATATTCTGTTATTACTTTTTTGACCACTAATTGATTTTTCCAAAATTATCTTTAAAAGAATCAAATTCAATAAAAAGGCTTTTAAAATTAAGAAAAACGTAAAAAGCTGTTCAAGGTTAAGCCCTTATAAAAAATGTGGAATAAAAGTGATTTTTTTTAGTCAACAATTGTTAAATCCTAAGTTATAGTAAATGAAGTTATTAACCCTTTTAATTGTAAAATCGTAATAATGCAATAATAAAAGTGTTGATTAACAATAGTTTATTTTAATTTTGAATGTTAATTCGGTTTTTATTTAAAATTCCGGAATTATATTTTATAAATTTGCATCAAACATAAAAGGGTATAACCATAATATGCTTTTGGATTTTGAAAAACCAATTGCTGAGCTTGAAGCCAAATTGGTGGATATGAAGCAGCTGGCTCAGGAAAACAATGTAGATGTTGCCTCTGCCGTAAAATCTCTTGAAGAAAAAATCAAAACTTTAAAGAAAGAAACTTATTCCAATCTGACCAGATGGCAGAGAGTTCAGCTTTCCAGACATCCTGAAAGGCCATATACACTAGACTATATTGCGGAAATTACTTCCAAATTTATTGAATTGCATGGTGACAGGGCTGTTCGTGATGATAAAGCTATGGTCGGTGGTATTGGCGATATCAACGGAACCGCTGTAATGATTATAGGGCATCAGAAGGGAAGAAATACCAAGCAGAGACAAATGCGTAATTTTGGTATGGCTAATCCCGAAGGTTACCGTAAAGCATTAAGGTTGATGAAGCTGGCTGAGAAATTTAATATGCCGATAGTTTCATTTATTGATACTCCTGGTGCTTTTCCGGGATTGGAAGCCGAAGAGAGAGGCCAGGCTGAAGCGATTGCAAGGAACCTTAAAGAAATGTTTATGCTTAAGGTGCCTGTTATATGCATTATCATTGGTGAAGGTGCATCAGGAGGAGCCTTAGGTATTGCAATAGGAGATAAAGTGATGATGCTTGAGAATACTTGGTATAGTGTTATTTCTCCTGAGTCCTGCTCATCTATTCTTTGGAGAAGCTGGGATTATAAAGAACAGGCAGCAGAAGCATTGAAATTAACAGCTACTGACATGCTAAAATTCAAACTTATTGATGGCATTATAAAAGAACCTCTGGGAGGAGCTCATACAGATCCTGCAGGGATGGCAAAAAAGATTAAGAAAGAAATCCTTGATTCGATTGAAGAATTAAAAGCCAAATCAGCTGAAGATAGAATCGCTGAAAGAATAGAAAAATTCTCATCAATGGGAGTCTTCATAGAAAAGTAAAACTTAAAGAATTAGTTATAAAAACCCGAATCTCAATTTAAAAAATTGGAATTCGGGTTTTGTTTTTTGCAATTTGTTATTTGGAATTTTCTTATTTGCGTTTGTTATTTCTCCGGGGAATTATAAATTTAATATATGATACTTCATATAATCAACACCGGCTATTTTAAACTGGATGGAGGAGCAATGTTCGGAGTGGTTCCCAAGTCAATGTGGAATAAATTAAATCCTGCTGACGAAAATAACATGTGCACCTGGGCTATGCGCTGTTTATTAATCGAAGACGGAAATCGTCTTATACTAGTAGATACCGGTATAGGTGACAAACAGGATTCCAAATTTCTCAGTCATTATTACCTTCATGGTGAAGATAACTTATTAAAGTCTCTTCGAAATTCAGGATTTGATACTTCTGATGTAACAGATGTAATACTTACCCATCTGCATTTCGATCATTGTGGAGGCGCTACTGCATATAATAATGACAAAAGTAAAATTGAACCTGTTTTTAAAAACGCAACTTATTGGTCCAATCATGAACATTGGCAATGGGCAGTCAATCCGAATGCCAGAGAAAAGGCAAGTTTTCTTAAAGACAATATTCTTCCTATTGAACAGAGCGGGCAATTGAAGTTAATTCAACCGGGAAGCAAGCCGTTTGATAATTTAGACATACTTTTTGTTGACGGACACACCGAAAAGCAGATGCTTCCGTTAATTCATTATAAAGGAAAGAAACTTTTATTTTCGGCTGATTTGTTTCCATCTTCCTATCATATTCCTTTGCCGTATATTATGTCGTACGATGTCAGACCGCTTCTGACATTAAAGGAGAAAGAAGATGTTTTGTCTAAGGCAGTAAAGGAAGATATGATCCTTTTTTTCGAACATGATCCTATAGTAGAATGTTGTCTTGTACAACAAACTGACCGCGGCTTTAAGGCTGGAGAATCTTTTAAACTACGGGATCTTTAAACTTTAAACTTTCAACCTCAAAATGAAAACCGGATTAGTTTTATCAGGTGGCGGTGCAAGAGGAATTGCTCATCTTGGAGTATTGAAAGCTTTGGATGAAGAAGGAATAAAACCTGATATTATCTCAGGAGTTAGTTCCGGAGCCATTTGTGCTGTTATGTACTCGGCAGGTTTAAAGCCGGATGAGATTCTCAATTATTTACTCAAACTTAGAATTTACAAATACTTTCGTCCGTCCTGGAGTAACATAGGCTTATTGAATATCGAAAGACTGATGCCTGTTTTTAATATGTATTTGCCTTTTAAAACTTTTGAAGAGTTACAAATTCCCATCATCATTTCGGCTGCCGATTTCAGGTCCGGGCAGACTGTCTTTTTTTCTTCCGGTGAATTGCTTAAACCTGTGTTGGCATCTTCATGCATTCCTATACTTTTTGCACCGCTTAAATACAAGGATAGACTGCTGGTGGATGGAGGCGTGGTTAATAATCTTCCTGTTGAGCCAATATTAGCTAAGGTAGATTACATTATAGGTTCACACTGTAATCCCAACAATCCTGATTATTCCATAAAATCCATGCGTTCAGTTATTGAACGTACATTCAATTTGGCAATAGCCAGTAATATTAAAGAAAGAAAGGACCATTGTCACCTGTTTATCGAGCCGGAAGGCTTAAGAAATTTCAGAATTTTTGATCTGGGTAAAGCAAAGGATATTTATAATATTGGTTATAAACATGCAAAGGAGAGATTAAAGAGTTTAAATTAGTCCAATTCATTAATTTTTTTTTCCGACCCTTTTATTTTTCAGGAGTTTCCCTTAATTTATCCCAAATTTTTAACCCAAAAATCCTATGAAAAAAAATTTACTAGTACTAGTGGTATGCTTTTTCATTGCCCTGTCACCTTCCTTTGCTCAAAAATCTAAATTCGGATTAAGAGTAGGTACTGCATTGACTGGCCATTCCGGTTCTGATTATACCAAAGGACCGTATGAAAGAGATAAATTCGGACTAACTGCCGGGTTTTATGTTAATTCAAAGATTAATGATTTTTTCTGGATTAAAACAGATTTCAATTTTGTAAACAAAGGCACCTATCACAAAACACCTACCTTTGGAAGAATGAGAAATAACCTGTATTACGTAGATCTGTATCCTATATCTCCGACATTTCATTTTAAAGGTGTTCAGATCTTTGCTGGTCCTGCCGTAAATTTCCTGGTTATGAATGTTTATGATGACATTGAAAACGGTAAAAAAGTAACTAAACAGGATGGTGAGGTTGAACACCTGAACAGATTTGATTTCGGATATGTAGCCGGACTTGAATATCAATTGCCTTTCGGTTTAAATTTTGGAATCAGATATGTTAATAACATGTCTAAACTAGTTATTGATCCTATCGATGCAGAGAAGAAGTATAATGTCTATAACAGAGCAATATTATTCACGCTTGGATATACATTTGGCGATAATGACGATTAATCAATAAATCTTTTCAGAATAAAAAAAGGCTGATTGCAATTCAGCCTTTTTTTATTGCTTTTGTTTTCTGCTTTATGAAAAATTCAAGGATAAATTTGATTATAATCAGATAAATCTACATATTTGATCCTCTTTTTTTAAAAACTCTTTAAACCATATTAAATAGAATGAAAAAGTCAGTGTTATTCCTTTCGGCAATACTTTTGTCCTGTATTGCATTTGCACAGGACAAAAAGAAAAATGCACCAGTGGCAGCTCCGGTAAAAGTTACTTCGTATGTGAGTGAAAATGCCAAAATAACCAAGTTCCATACCGTAGAAGAATTGAAGCAGATGGGGAAAATCGAATTGACAGCTGTCTATATGGAAAGAGTTGCAGTGATTACAGAAATTCTACCCTATGTTGCTCTTCATTACAAGCCAGGTGCTCCCTTGAAAGAAATGGGTATCCCTGAAACTCCGGCTAACATAGAGCACATGGAAAAAGAAGTAAAAAACAAGGATAATTATCTGGCTGCTGTTAAAGATTCTCTTGATGATATTATCCCTTATGCTGATAAAACCAACATTATCTGGTCTATTCTTTTCTTTGAAGAAATATTGAAGAAAGCGGAAGATGGATGGAAATAAATCCGAAATCCGAAATTCGAAATTCGAATTTCGAATTTCGGATTTTACACTACCTTCACCAGATAATAATTCTTCTTCCCTTTCTGTACCAGCAGGTATTTATTCTGAAGCAGGTTATACTCCGGTTTTTCATCCGGACTTTCAACCTTGTTTTTATTGATGCTAACTCCTCCGCCTGCTATCATTTTTCTTGCTTCACCCTTAGAAGTGAAAATACTTTGATTGGTTACGACAGATAATAAATCTGTTACATTACCACTTGTCTCAAAGGCGTTTTTTGAAATTTCAACCTGAGGTACACCTTCAAAAACCGATAATAATGTACTCTCATTGATAGACTGCAAATCTTCAGTAGTAGACTTTCCGAATAAAATTTCAGAAGCACGAATAGCTGATTGTAAATCTTCTTTAGAGTGAACTCTCACCGTGATGTCTTCAGCAAGTGCCTTCTGCAATATTCTGTTATGAGGTGCTGCATCATGTTCTTTCTCCAATGCTTCAATAGCTTCTTTGGATAATAAAGTAAATATTCTTATCCATTTTTTTACATCTTCGTCAGATGAATTAAACCAGAACTGATAAAATTTATAAGGTGAGGTTAATTCCGCATCAAGCCACACATTCCCGCTTTCTGATTTACCGAACTTTGTACCGTCTGCTTTTGTAATTAATGGACATGTAAGTGCATATGCTTCCCCACCGTCAAGCCTTCTGATCAATTCTGTTCCAGCAGTGATGTTTCCCCACTGATCAGAACCTCCCATCTGAAGCAATACTCCTTTATTTTTATATAAATGATGAAAATCATAACCCTGTAATAGTTGATATGAGAACTCCGTGAATGAAAGTCCGGTCTCCAGTCTTTTCTTTACAGAATCTTTTGCCATCATGTAGTTAACAGTAAGATGCTTTCCCACATCTCTTAAAAATCCTATAAAACTGAAATCTTTGAACCAGTCATAATTGTTCACAATCTCTGCTTTATTGCTACCTGAAAAATCAAGGAATTTTTCCAACTGTTTTCTGATACATTCCTGATTATGCCTCAATGCTTCTTCCGAAAGAAATTTCCGCTCTTCTGACTTAAAAGAAGGATCCCCAATCATTCCTGTTGCGCCTCCAACAAGTGCTATGGGTCTGTGTCCGCATTGCTGGAAATGCACAAGTAGCATAATGGTAACCAGGTTACCTATAGTTAAAGAAGTTGCGGTAGGGTCGAATCCTACATATCCCGAAGTAATCCCTTTATTAAGTTGTTCTTCTGTTCCCGGCATGATATCGTGCACCATGCCTCTCCATTTTAATTCCTCTACGAAGTTTTTCATTTTTAAAGTTTAAAGCTTAAAGTTAAAAGTTAAAAGTTTAAAGTTCAAAGATTAAAAGCTAAAAGCTTAAAGCTATAAGCATAAAGTTCAAAGATTAAAGTTCAAATTTGAAGCTGGAGTACTTGAATTTAACCATTATCCTTACCTTTAGTTTTTGCCAAAATATTAATAGGCAAAATTCCCGGCATTTCATTAACTTTACCTCACTTTAAACTTTCAACTTTAAACTCTACAATTGGCTTCCACTCCGGAATCGGTATTAAAAGATCTGAAAAGCGGCAAATATGCTCCTGTATATTTTCTACAGGGGGAGGAGCCTTATTATATCGATGCAATTGCTGAATATGTAGAAAAAAACTGCCTTAATGAATCTGAGAAGGGATTCAATCAGACTGTCATGTACGGAAAGGATGTGGTAATGAATACCATTCTGCTTAATGCCAAGAAGTTTCCGATGTTTTCCGATAGGCAGGTAGTAATTGTAAAAGAAGCTCAGGAGGTCTCAGATCTGGGGAAGGATGCAGGG
This sequence comes from Cytophagaceae bacterium, assembly GCA_046290815.1. Lineage (GTDB taxonomy): Bacteria > Bacteroidota > Bacteroidia > Cytophagales > Cytophagaceae > JBKBUF01. The sequence continues at coordinate 145,057 of JBKBUF010000010.1, forward strand.
GACAAGCAACTGGAAGCTTACATTCAAAACCCATTGCCTTCAACAGTTTTAGTTTTCTGCTACAAATACAAAACCCTGGATGGTCGAAAAAGTCTGGGTAAAAGTCTGGATAAATTTGCCATTTTGGTCAACTCCAAAAAGATTTATGATAATAAACTACCGGAATGGGTGGAAGGGTATTGCAAAGAAAAAGGATATCCTATTACCCATCGGGCGGCCATTATTCTTTCCGATTATATAGGTAACAACCTGAGCCGGATAGCCAATGAAATCGATAAACTGGTTATCAATCTGAAAGAAAAAATTGAAATTACTGAAGCTCTGGTAGAGAAGTATGTTGGGATAAGCAAAGAATACAATGTATTCGAACTTCAGGCTGCCCTGACCAAAAGAGATGTATTGAAGGCAAACAGGATATTAAAATATTTTGAATCCGATCCTAAAAACAATCCTGCTATTCCAATAATTGCCAATCTTTTTTCCTTTTTCAGCAAAGTGTTGATGGTTCACGCAGCAGAAGATAAATCTGAATCGGGACTGGCAAAAGTTTTAGGTGTTAATCCTTTTTTTGTTAAAGATTACATTGCTGCAGCAAAAGCCTATCCTTACCCGAAAGCTGTCCATATCATCCATCATATTCGCCAGGCTGATCTTCATTCGAAAGGGATAGATAACATTAGCCGTACTGAAGGTGAAATATTAAAGGAGCTGGTTTTTAAAATTCTTCATTAACCGCTTTATTTCATTCAATTTTATTTTATAAGCTGCAAAAGCCTGTTATTTTTGCTGAAATATTTAAGGGGCAGATATCGTTTAGCTGAATAAGTACCAGCTTCCATGGCATGCCGGACTTGAATATTTTTAGTTTCTAAACGAATAAATATGCTAAAAAAAGCTTTTATTGTTCTTTTCGCTTTCCTTATTCACTTTTCCTCTTTTAGCCAAAATACGTTATACAATACTTCTGAAAACAGGTTGTTCAGAGAAGCTATAGAGTTAATTGATAAGGATAACTATACAGCGGCCAGAGAGTATCTGGAAAGATTCATTAACGAAAATCCTACAGGTCTGATGTCTGCAGATGCCAGATATTATATGGCTTATTGTGCATTGAATTTGCAGAATCCGGATGCAGAAGGATTGTATCTTTCATTTATACAAAATTACAGCTATCATACTAAAATACCTGTAGCCTATTTTGACCTTGGTACTCACTATTACAGCAAGGAAAAGTATGATAAAGCAATTCAATATTTTGAAAAATCCAATACTGAAGGATTGAACAGAGATCAGCAGATCGAAATGAATTTTAAGCTGGGTTATTCTTACTTCAGTCAGAAAGATTTTGAAAAGGCAGGTCCATTGTTCACCAGGGTCAAATCAGGAAAAAACAGATATTCCTACGCTGCGAGTTATTATTCCGGTTTTGTTGAATTCAAGAATGGAAATTTTGATGAGTCCCTTTCTGACTTCAGAAGAGCAGAAGAAAATGATCAATACAAGCCTCTGGTCCCTTATATGATTGTTAATATTTTTTATAAGAAAGGAGAGATGGATGAATTGATTTCCTATGCAGGAAAAATATTGAAGAGTGATCAGAAAATACAAAACCCCGATGAGTTTTACTTGCTTACAGGAGAGGGTTATTTCAGAAAAGGGGAATATAAAGATGCAGAGTTGAGTCTTAAAAAATATATGGAGGAGGTGAAGGGAAAATTTACTCCGGAAGTACAATACCGACTAGCATATTCTCAATTTAAAAACAAAAACTATAAAGATGCGATAAATAATTTTAAGCCTATAGCTGCCAATAAAGATTCGATCGGACAAGCTTCCTCGTATTACCTGGGATTGTCTTACGTACATACTGGAAATAAAGAATTTGCGCTGGCTGCATTCGATCAGTCAAGAAGAGCCTCCTTCAATAAAGAAATTTATATGGAAGCTTTGTTTAACTATGGTAAAATAACCTACGATCTGGAAAGATATAATGAAGCCATACCTGCATTAAAAGATTATATTAAGTTTTTCCCAGGTTCTCCTCATTATGTTGAAGCTTCCGAATTATTAAGTGAAGCGTTTTTCAAATCCAGCAATTATTCTGAAGCTTTGGCCTATCTGGAAACACTTCCTGCCAAAACCATGAAGGTGAATATTGCCTATCAGAAGATCGCTTTTATGAGAGGTACCGAGTTGTTCAATAATGGAAGATACAATGAGGCATTGGATGTTTTTAATAAATCTTTAAAGTATCCGCTGGATAAAGAATTTACAGTTCTTGCACATTTTTGGAAGGGGGAGTCTTATTCTGTGCTCAAACAATACAATGAAGCCATAAACAGTTATGCCAGTGTTTTTCAGTCTGCCAATGAAAGCAACTCAAATTTCTTAAAGGCAAGATATGGGATAGGCTATGCCTACTATAATACAAAACAGTTTGACAAAGCTTTACCTCATTTCAGGAATTATGTAGAAAAAACTGAAGCTGAAAGAAAGCTTAATTACGAAGATGCTTTGCTAAGGCTGGCGGATTTGTATTATGTCTCCAAAAATTATGAGCTGGCATTGCAGACTTATGAAAAGGCAATCAACCAGAAAAATCCAGAATTAGAATATGCATACTTCCAAAAAGGTTTAGTGCTTGTGAAGAAAGGTATGATACCGGAAGCTAAGAATATTTTTGAGCAGGTGATTCAAAGATATTCCAGTTCTCTATGGTATGACGATGCTCTTTTCCAGCTGGCACAGTTAAATCTTCAAACCGGAAACTGGCAGGCTGCTGTTTCAGGATATACAGAGTTGATTGGAATTAAACCAGGAAGCCCATTCATGCCCTATGCATACCTGAAACGTGCAACGGCTTACTTTAACCAGCAGAAATATGATTTGGCAGTCAATGATTATAAATTTCTATTAGAGAAATTTATTAACCATCCTATTTCCAATGATGCGATTATCGGTGTTCAGGAAGCTTTGGCATCAGCAGACAGAGCAGAGGAGTTTCCTGAAATACTATCAAGGTATAAAGATGCAAATCCCTCAAGCAAAGAACTGGTGAATATTGAATATGAAAATGCAAAATCCTTGTTCAACAACCAGAAGTACAAGCAGGCGATTCAAAGCTTTTTAGCTTATAAAAATAATTATCCGAATAGTCCTAATAATAATGATGTCATCTATTACCTGGGTGAATGTTATTACAGACTGAATGAGTATGAAAATGCCTTACCTTATTTCCGCACTCTAGCTCAGGAGAAAGCATCTGTGTTTTATGCGAGAGCCATACAAAGAATTGCCGACCTGGCTTATGCATCCGGTAACTATGAGAGTGCTGTGCTGAACTACCATATATTGTTGAACAACAGTAAAAATAAAAAAGAACGATCCATTGCCTGGATAGGTTTAATTGAGAGCTATTACAAGGCCGGCAAATACGATTCGGTGGAATATTATTCCAACAATATCTTGCAACATGGTAATGCCACACCGAATGCAGAAAGTAAAGCATACCTTTACTTAGGAAAGGTAGCAATGGATAAGGGTGATACCGAAAAAGCTACGGATCAATTCCTGCAGACGATCAACAATGCCAAAGATGAAAATGCAGCTGAGGCTCAATATCTGATTGCCTTTATGCAATATAAAGACAAAAAGCATAAGCAATCTATAGAAAGTCTGCATGAATTGAATAATACATATCCTATGTATGAAAACTGGTATGGTAGGTCATTTTTATTGATTGCAGATAACTTTATTGCAATGAATGAAACATTTCAAGCAAAGGCTACTTTAAATTCCATTATAGAAAAATCAAAAGTTGCTGAATTAGTGGAGAAGGCCAAACAAAAACTTGAAGAGCTGGACAGAAAGGAGGAGACTACAAATGAATAATCTGAGACAAATAACAAATAAAATGAAGATGAAAACTGTAATGAGGTTTTCTGTTTCTCTTTTCCTTTATTTAGCAATCTTGAATGCCAATGCTCAGATTGACGGTGGAGTTGATATTGTTCACGAGATTGAGCTGGATCTTCCGGAGGCTACAAGAAATTTTGAAAAAATTAAAACAGAAATAATAACTTCTCCATCCAAGGTAGAACCTTATACTTTACAGGAGGTAGATTTAAATCTGCCATATCTACCTACCAAAATGAAGCCTGCCAAAATGCCGCCTGACGCATTAAAAAAGCTATATGGAAATAACTTCAAAATCGGAGCAGGTAATTATGGTACTTCTTATGCAGAGGTATACCTGAACAGCAAAAGAAGTGATAAAGGATACTATGGAGCAAGGCTAAGACATTTTGCATCACAAGCCGGTCCGGTAGAACGCAACCTCAGCAGAAGCAGCGAAAATCTTGTAAGCCTTTTCGGCAAATATTATCTGGATGGGGTTACTTTAAAAGGAGATATTAATTATACCCGTTTCAGGCATAACTTTTACGGTGCCAGACAGGACACTCTTGAGCACCTGTCTGATATAACTCAGGTTTTTAACATCTTCAACGTGCAGGCAGGTGTTGAAAGTACCAATAAGAATGCAGACTTTGTCTATGACCTGAACTTCAATTATTTTAATTTCTCAGATCGTTTCAAAGCAAAAGAAAGTGAATACCTGACTGATATCAATGCTGCCTATAAATTGAATAATGAAGCAAGGATAGATGTAGGTGCAGTGCTTTCATTCTCTACAAGAAAAGATTCGAATTCCACAGACCGTACTTTCTTTTTGATTAAACCTGGTTACTCCCTGAATAAAGGAAGATTAAGAGGTAGAGCAGGAATAAACGTTGCTTATACCAATGATACGGTTTATAACTCCGGAGTGCATCTGTATCCAAATGTCAGAGTGGAATATGATGTGATTGAAAGGACTGTTGTTGCCTTTGCGTCTCTTGAAGGAGAAATGCAGAAAAACACCCTGAGACAGTTTGCCATGCAAAATCCGTGGATAGACAGTAATGTGGTACTGGCACATACCAATAAGCCTCTTGAATTGATGTTTGGTGCAAAGGGTAATCTGATAGAGAAACTGAATTACAAAGCAAGACTTGCTTATCAGACCTTCAAAAATCTGCATTTCTTCAACAATGCAGCAACTGACACTTCCAGATTTGAAATTTTATACGACAACGGTACTTCCACCGTGCTAAACTTCGGCGCTAATCTGAGTTATGATGTGACCAATAAATTTCTTGTTGAATTGCGGGCAGATTACTACAGTTATACCCTAAGCAAGATCGAAAAACCATGGCATCGTCCTGACTTCAGTTCCTCGATTCTTACCCGTTACAAACTGGATGAAAAAATAATAATTAATGCTGAGTTTTATTATATTAGCGGACTGATGGGGAAAAATCCTGTAAGCGGAAAAGTAACTAAACTTGATCCGATAACAGACCTGAATTTGAGGGCAGAATACAGATTTTCTCCAGCTTTTTCAGCTTATTTGCAGCTGAATAATATTTTCGCTAAAAAATATCAGCATTATTTATATTATCCCGTAAAAGGAATTAACGTATTGGCAGGTTTAACCTACCAGTTTTAAAATATGATGGTCGAGAAGTATATAAAAGAACTGCTTTTTCAGCATGACTGTGTAGTAATACCCGGTTTCGGGGCATTCCTTTGTCATTATCAAAGCGCAGAGGTTCACCCTCTTACAAATAAATTTACTCCCCCTTACAAGACAATTGGATTTAATCAGCAGTTGCAGATCAATGACGGGCATCTGGTTACTCTTATTTCTACTGAGGAAAATACAGGAAGGCAGGAAGCGTTGGAAATGGTGGAAGCTTATGTAAGTAAAATTAAATCTGATTTAAGGAAATTCCATTTTTTTGAGATACCTGAATTAGGGCGTTTTTTTTATAATGCGTCTGATAATCTGGAGTTTGAGCCAGCTTACGTGCTTAATTACCACGAAGATAGCTTTGGACTTTCAGAAATTTATTGTAAACCTATAGAAAGAGAATATAATACTATGAACAAAGTTCCCCCACGCGTGCGCCCTGCAGCGCGACCAGCGGTTAACAGAGAAAATCTCCCGGTTGATGAAAATGGTAATCCAATAAAACCAAAACGTACCGGCCTTAAAATTGTACTAATCCTATTACCCATTATCATGGTTATTGCAGGAGCCGGTGTATTTGTGGTAACAAAAAAAGATACTGCTCTGAGCGGTATTTTCAATTTTTCAGAACTGTTTTCTAAAAATCAGACCGCTTCTGAAACTCCTGTAGAGGAAGTTGTCAGCGAAACTGAAGTTACTGAAGACCTGGTTTCTGAGGAAACGGGATATGAAGCAAGCCACCAGAATATAGTAAATGATGCCCCGGTGGCAGACGTTAAACCTTCTGCTGCAATAACTAATAAACAAGGACGTTATTTTATTGTGGTAGGCTCTTTTCTGAAAAAAGAGAATGCTCAAAAGCTGAAAAAGAAAATCAATAATAATGGTGGTAATCCGACAGTTATTCAACCTTCGGGTTCAAATCAGTATTACAAAGTTGCGGTAGCAGACTTTGATACAAAGGAAGAGGCAGTAGGAAAACTTGAGCAGTACAGAGGAGAATATGGCAGCGCTGCCTGGGTAATGAATTATTAATAGGTTTTTCAGCAAAGGAAGAAGACAAATTATTACAGGTTAGATAAATGAACTTTTTATTTATTTTTTTACAAAACACAGGAATTGAGGTTACCGGCTCGACGCCCGAAGCCACTCCGAATGATGCAGTGTCAGTATTAGATTTGATATTTAAAGGGGGATTAATTATGATCCCCATCTTTTTATTATCTATCTGGGCTATCTACATCATTATAGAACGGACTTTGTCATTGAAAAAGGCAGACAAAGATCCTGAAGTATTCATGGATAACATCAAGTCATTAGTGTTGAGCGGTGATATAAAAGCTGCAGAACTTCAATGCCGCAACTTTGATACGCCATTTTCAAGAATGATTGCCAAAGGAATTTCTAAAATCGGTACTCCTTTAAATAGTATTGAAGCATCCATAGAAAACGTTGGGAAAATTGAAGTTTACAGGCTGGAAAGAAACCTGTCTATCCTTGCTACAATATCAGGTGCTGCCCCGATGATAGGTTTCCTTGGAACAGTTACCGGTATGGTACAGGCGTTTATTGCGATCGCTCAGGCAGAGGGATCCATTAGTCCTAAAATGTTATCTGCCGGTATATATGAAGCGATGATTACAACAGTAGCGGGATTGATAGTGGGTGTAATTGCTTATGTCGGTTACAATGTATTGGTAGGAAAGGTTGAAAAGATTATCCATAAAATGGAGTATGCTTCAGTGGAGTTTTTGGAATTACTTCAATTGCCTAAATAATAATGGAGCTAAAGAGAAGAACCAAGGTATCTGCTGAATTTAACATGGCGTCAATGACAGATTTGATCTTTCTGTTGTTGATATTCTTTATGCTTACTTCCAATTTTGTGACACCTTCGGCACTTCCGGTAAACCTTCCGAGTTCTTCAAGTGTTGAAATTGTAATTACCAATATAAACCTTACTATTAGTAAGGACTTGCAATACGATATTAATGGTAAAAAGGTATCAGAGGATGATATTGAACCGGTTTTGAGAAATGAGCTAAAAGAAGGGGAAAATGTAGTTGTGTTGCATATTGATGAGTCGGTGGATGTGAAGTATTTTGTTAAAGTGGCCGGAATTGCTTCAAAACTTGGAGCAAAGGTATCAATCGCAGCTAAAGAAGAATAAACCATAACCCAAATTGTTATGTCAAACAAGGATAAGAAAAACGACCGGATAGGGCTGGCAAGTTCAATAGGCTTGCATGTGGCTTTATTGTTATTATTTTTCTTCCTGCTGGCATGGAAAAGACCAATTCCTCCGGGAGAGCATATTAAGGGAATAGAAATAAATTTTGGCACCAGCAATACAGGAAGCAAGCAGAAACAGTCAAAGACTGCTCCAAGCGATGCAAAAGCTGAAGATGCAAAACCGGATGATCCTTCACCTCAGCAGGTGGAAAACAAAGTCTCCGCTCAGACGGAAGTGCATGAAAATGTACAGCAGATCAATGATGTGGTAGTGTCTAAGGTGGAAAGTCCGCATAAGGTAGAGGAGAAAAAATCTGCTAAGGTAGAACCTAAGCCTGTAACCGAAGAGAAAAAAGTTGAAAAGAAAGTAGAGGAGCCTGTAAAAAATGCTAAGGACGGAGGCAAGGGTGAACAGGGAACTACAGATGCTGCAGCTAATAACAACGGAGATAAAAATAAAATGGGAGACCAGGGGGATCCGAGGGGGAAACCTGATGCTAAAAACCTTTATGGTGAGCCTGGTGGAGGCGGAGGAGATGAATTAAGCCTGGCAGGTTGGGAGGTTGATTTTAAACCTGAGAAAGATAATTACAAAGAGACAGGTAAAATTGTATTTGAGATCAGAGTAAATGCTGAGGGAGAATTAATTTATATCAATCCTATTCAGAAAACGGTAAGTCCTGCAGTGGTAAAATATTACCAAAATGAAATTGAGACAAAATGGTCTGTTACCAGATCAAGAAATGCAGGTAAAACACCTAATCAAACTTCCGGTACTTATACAGTAACAATAAGGGCGAATTAGTGCAGTGACCTTTCAGGAAACAGTAAATTATTTATACAATAGTCTTCCCATGTTTGAAAAAGTTGGGAAGCCGGCATTAAAAAAAGGGCTTGATAACATCACAGCCCTTTGTCATTTTTTAGGCAATCCTCAGAATAACTTTAAATCTATCCATATTGCAGGTACCAATGGCAAGGGTAGCAGTTCGCATATGATTGCTTCCATATTGCAGCATGCAGGTTATAAAACAGGTTTGTTTACCAGTCCGCATCTGAAGTCATTTACTGAAAGAGTAAGGATCAACGGAGTCCCTGTATCAGAGCAGGAGGTAGTGGATTTTGTTGAGAAAAACAAAGCTGCATTCGAAGAGATACATCCTTCTTTTTTTGAAATGACAACTGCACTTGCTTTTCATTGTTTCAGGAAAGAAAAGGTTGATGTTGCAGTGATAGAAACCGGCCTTGGCGGAAGGCTGGATTCAACCAATATTATTAGTCCTGAAGCCTGTCTTATCACCAATATCAGTTTTGACCATATGAATATTCTTGGCAATGATCTGAAAAGCATAGCGGGTGAAAAGGCAGGAATTATAAAGTCAGGAGTGCCGGTGGTAATTAGTGAAAGACAAGAAGAGGTAATGGACGTATTTGTTGATAAAGCAAAATCTTTAAATGCACCTATTGTTTTCTCTGACGAAAGATTTATTGTAAAGAATCATCTCCTTGAAAATGGATATCTCAAACTGCAGGTTTCAGATAATAAGCAGGAGGAGTTGTTTACAATAATGACAGATCTTATTGGAGATTATCAGCTAAAAAATATTCCGGGCGTCCTGGCTTTAATTGATGTTCTGTCTCCTGAATATAAAATTTCAAGAGAGGATATCATTGAAGGATTAAGGAATGTCGTGCCAACTACAGGTTTAAAAGGAAGATGGCAGAAAATCGGGGAGAGGCCACTTGTAATATGTGACACCGGACATAATGAAGACGGAATTAAGAATATTGTAAGGCAGCTGCGAAGCATACCATTCAGGCAGCTACATATGGTAATAGGAATGTCTTCTGACAAGGATATAAAGAAAATGATTTCACTACTGCCGGACGAAGCATTTTATTACTTTTGCCAGCCTGATTTGCCAAGAGCAGCAGATGCTGACATGTTACTGAAAGTTGCAACTGAATCAGGTAAGAAGGGGAGAGTAGTAAAAAATGTGAATGAAGCTGTGCTAACAGCAAAAGCAAATGCAGAGGCAGAGGATGTGATATTTATAGGTGGCAGTACTTTTGTGGTAGCGGAACTGGAGATTTAATTAAGAATTAAGAATTAAGAATTAAGAATTAAGAATTAATGCCATTAAGTTAATGGATTTTTCAAGTTGATTTACAGTTTGAATGAGGCTGTAAAATAAACTGTGTCATAAAAGTAAAAAAATGTTAAATTATACTTTTATGAACACCAAAAACAACAAAGACGAAAAATTAAAGGAATTTGAGGGCTTGTTTGAGCAAGCTC